>JAWKWC010000003.1:157500-359441 GCA_041397705.1 Hyphomicrobiaceae bacterium | reverse complement strand
CTGCCGCTTCCGCTGGGAGGTCGGGTCGATGGCAATCTGGGACAATCGCTGCACCATGCACCGGGCACTGAACGACTATCCGGGCAAGCGGCGGCGGATGCACCGGATCACGATCTGTGGCGACCAGCCGTTCTGATAGATTGCGCGGTCCGAGGGCCCCTTCATTGGGGTGGGAGCGCGCAGCCCAGCGCCGCAGGATTTAAGGGCGGCGCTGGTCCGCAATGGCGAGTCGGTTAATTGAAAGTGATGTTCTTCAAGATGGTTGGACGGTTGTGCTCACGCGGACCCGCAACCGATCGCGCAGAATTCAACGCCTGTATCGTCAACACGGCCTGCGATCCATCTTGCGTTCTGCGGCAAAGAGGCCCATATTCCGCGCCGTCGAACTCGCTTTGGTGCGCACTACACGACAGCTCGCTTGGCTGACTCTGTTCTCACTCCAATGCGTGATTTGATGGCTGCTGGCGATGGTGCCGGCGGCCTGCTCTACCATTGGAGGTCCTGAATGGCCACCGGCATCGTGAAGTGGTTCAACGCGCAAAAAGGTTACGGCTTTATCCAGCCGGACGAGGGTGGGAACGACGTATTCGTTCACATCTCGGCCGTGGAGCGCGCCGGCCTGACCGGTCTGCGCGAGGGGCAGCGCATCACGTATGAAATCGAGAAAGGCCGCAACGGCAAGAGCGCCGCGGTCGATCTCAAAACCTAAACTGGCCAAGCCCGGGCATTTCGAGGAGCCACTCGCGGTTCCAAATTTCGAGGTCCGGGGACGTTGCTTGTGGCCGGACGAGGTCAATGTTCATCGCGTCAACTGCCGGCAAACTGCCGATTGACTTGATGAATTGACGGGGCGCTTTGCGGCCCGTTCTACCGAGACCGGTAAGCAGGACAGCCAGGCGCAACGCTGACTGAACCGATGGGGTGCTAGCGAGCGACCACATCGGTTCAGGGCGTTACGGCGGCGTTCGGCCAGGAACGGACTGAACCAGGAGATTGCATGGCCAAGGAAGAAATGCTCGAGTTCGAAGGCGTGGTGGCGGAGGTTCTGCCGGACGCGCGTTGCCGCGTCACGCTAGAGAACGGGCACGAAGTCGTCGCGTACACATCCGGGCGCATGAAGAAAAACCGCATCCGCATTTTGGCCGGCGACAAAGTTACGGTCGAGATGACGCCTTATGACCTGAGCAAGGGCCGCATTAATTTTCGACACAAGGATACGCGCGGCGCTCCGCCTCCCGGAGCCGGCGGATTTGCTGGCGGTCGACGCCCACCGTCCCGCAGGCGTTAAAGGTCATATTCGGCCCTTTAGCATTACTTTCGTCGCCGACGGTTCGACACCGCAGAAGCCTGCCAACGCTGCCATTTCGATGATGGGTGTCAACGTGGCCGGATGATTGCCAGGGTGCGCTTTGGCGCTACCGGCGTGACAGAGGGCATCGTCGTGAAGCCCGCAAACCTGCCGATTGACTGGATCTCGACGGCATGTGAGCCGTCGCACCGCCGCGGGGTGTGGCCGGCCGTGCGCAATCGCTCATGCGTGGCCGCCGGAGCGGCGCAATCCAGTGAAACCTGATCGTCCGACGTCCCATGATTGCCGGCGCGCGGCAGTCGCCCCATTAGGGCTGGGTTGAGCGCGACGGGTCGGGCCTGTGACGCCGGCCGCGCGCAGTGCAGTTGACCGGATAGGGATATGCGCTCGGCTTCGCTCCGAGCCCGATCGAATGAGCCCAGCGCAGGGCTGCCGCAGGGCTGCGGCGACCGCCGTTCTCACAGCAAAAGTTCTCTATAAGTTCTTGACACGTTCTTTGTGCTTGCTATTCTGCTTCCTCTAGAGCACGTGGCCGGGGCAAAGTCGGGCATCTCATGTCGACAGGCTCCCCGGGGGAAAGCGCGAGCAGGGGTCGCGGGCACATCTCGGCGGGGGTCATCATGTACGGTCAAATTTCGACTGTGCGCCTTTGAAGGGATCGATGCGCGACCCGTGTCGGTTGAAGTGCGCATCACGTCCGGTCGGCCACAGTTCTCGATCGTGGGGCTACCGGACAAGGCCGTGGCTGAGAGCCGCGAGCGCGTTCGCAACGCCCTGCATGCGGTCGGGCTGGGGTTTCCGTTTCGCCATGTCACCGTCAACCTCGCGCCCGCAGATCTTCCCAAGGAAGGCAGTCATTTCGACCTGCCAATTGCACTTGCGCTGATGTCTGCCATGGGCGCAATTGCACCGGATGCCATCGAGGGTTTGGCCATCGGCGAACTGGCGCTGGATGGTGCGATCCGACCGGTCCCGGGCGCGCTTCCGGCGTCGATCGGTGCGAACGCAATGGGCAGGGTTTGATCTGCGGAAAACGCGGCGGGTCGGGAAGAAGCGGCCTGGGCTGCTGAAGACATGACGGTGCTGGCTGCGCCGCATCTGCTCTCGCTGGTCAACCACTTCAAAGGCGTGCTGATGCTGACGCCCCCAACTCCAGATCTGGCGAGCGAGGCCGACTGGGGCATCGATCTGAGCGACGTCAAGGGGCAGGAAAGCGCGCCAAGCGGGCGCTGGAAATCGCTGCGGCAGGGGGCCACAATCTTCTCATGGTTGGGCCGCCGGGCTCGGGAAAATCCATGCTGGCGCAACGGTTGGCGACGATCCTGCCGGACCGCTTCACGCTGCCCTTCTGGGCACGGTGCTTGGTCACATACTGCTTTATCGCTGATGTTTCCGCCTCCGGATCGAACAGCCGGATGCAGGCGTCAAGGTGGTCTATGTCCACCGTCAGCTTCTTGATCTCATTCTGATAGCGTTCTCGCAGGTCGCGAAGCTCTTTGTGCTTCGCAATCAAGCCGGCAACGGTGTTTGGGCGTTCATAGTCTGTCATGCCCAACTTAATAACACCATTTAAGGTTATTTACAACATCAAATTTGGTGAGTCTGATCCATAATACCGGAGTTCAATCCAAACGTACTTGATGCCCTTCGCCAACCACTCGAAGCAGGCGAAGTTGTGATTGCGCGGGCCAACCACCGCATCGCCTACCCGGCGCGCTTCCAGTTGGTCGCCGCCATGAACCCATGCAAATGCGGTGGCGGAGAGGTGGGCACATCCTGCCGGCGGGGGCCGCGTTGTGCGTCGGATTATCAGGCGCGTTTGTCTGGCCCCTTCCTCGATCGGTTGGACATGCGGATCGAAGTGCCGCAAATCACGGCTGCCGACTTGCTGTTGCCACCACCATCCGAGGGCAGCCGCGAGGTTCGCACCAGGGTGATCGCCGCGCGGGAGCGCCAGCGCGCGCGTCTCGCTGGTATGGGTGCGGCGGCGGGCAAACTCAGAACGAATGCGGACATGTCCGGGCGCGTGCTGGAGGCCTGTGCGATGCCTGATCAAGACGGTCTGCAGCTGATGCGGCGGGCCGGCGATCAGCTCGGGCTATCCGCCCGCGGTTTTCATAGGACGCTGAAAGTCGCGCGCACAATTGCGGACCTGGATGGCGAGGATCACGTCAACCGGCGCCATGTCGCGGAGGCATTGGCGTACCGCGGCGAAGCACCCAGTGGTGACAAGGCCGCCGCATGAGGCGCATTCACGGCATCTCGCTGCCACCGGCAGTGTGGCTTCAGGCCCATAGATGGTCCGAAATGGCCCATTCTCAACCGCTTTTTCACCTTAACAATACCCTGACCAGATCGATTGCAGCTGCTTAATGAGCTATCAATAGGAGTGCTTCAATTTGGCCACTGGCATGGGCTGAGTTTAGGAGGGTGAAGCAAATGTCCTCAATGATCATCTGGGTTTTGGGAATTGGTGTCAGCGTCGCGTCGCTGGTCATGACGGCAGCGCTGAAGCAGTACTACCTGCACATGGCGGTCGCAGCCCTGATCAGTGTACTGGTGGCGCTGGCTTCGTTCGCCGAGACACGCAAGACTGCTGACGGGGATCTTGCGAGGGCTTCGGCCGCCAGCACAAGCCTGCGGCATATGGGGCTGGTCTTCACGTGGGGGGCGCTTGCCATGCTGGTGACCTACGAGTTCGACATCCTGTCAGGGCGTGAGTGGTGGCACTTCTTCATCGGCCTGTTCTTGGCTGCCGGCTTCTCTCTATTCCTCGCTGCAACGCTGCAGAAGGATCGCTGACCAAGGCCAAGGCGACCCGGCCATGTTCAACGTGGCGCGCGGGTTTGCCCTGTTCCTGCTGTTCGCTATGGTCATCACCATGGTGGGACTGCTGGTCGACGGTAAAATGTGGCGGTTCACGACTGTCGCCGGATTGCGTCGCGGATCGCAGGATTGGGCTGCCAATCACATCTTCTTCTTCGGCGCCATGGCATTGGCAGCGATCAGCTGGAACACGCTGACGCTGATCGGCTGGCGGCGCCCCAGTGAGCATACGGCCTGAACTTTACTTCGAACACGTTCCTGCGCCCGCGATCGGAGCCTGGCTTCAATCGCGGGCGTTATGGTTTTTGCCCATCGGCCGTGCTGTGTTGCGACCGTGGCTGGCTCCACGCCGTCCGGGATTTCGTATGGCTAAGCGGTGTCGTTTCCTGCTAACGGTGCACTCAGACCTCGCTTCTCGGCGAGGCCTCGGTGATTGCGCCGTGGAGCTACAGGCTTGGGCCCGTCTCATATCCGGCATAGAAACGCTATAACGCTTTCATCTCGAACTTTGGAACATCAGACCCGGTCCGGGAGGGGGCGTTGAGCGAACGGCGCACTTTGAACACACGTCTCTTCCGACGAGCGCTGGTCGTGATCGCATGTTTGAGCGCCGCCACAATGATTCTGGCCGCTCGCGGCGACCGCGAGCTCATCGTCACGGCTGGCGCCGCCGCGTTCGCATTTGCCGTTTCAGTGGTTGCTGTACTCTCAAACTTCGAGACTTGGCGGTTGCCGTCGATTGCGACGCCACGGGGCTATGCGGTGAGATCCTTCGTGGCTATGCGCACCAACACGGCTCTCGCCGCTATCGCCTACGGTTGGGGGGCGGCGGCCATGCTGGGGCTTTATCTCACGCCGCTGACGGGCCTCAAATGGCAGCATGGCTGGCAGTATGGATCGGCCATGGCGCTGTTGGCCGGCTTGTGCTTCGCCTTCATTCGAACGCTACCGCTACCGGGATGGGGGCGGCGGGCTGGCGATGGGCAGTGGCACGCCCTGCTGGCGCGCCCGCTTTCGATCGCGCAAGCGGCGATATCGGCTGGCGGCCTAGGGGCTTTGGCGCTTTCAGGAAAGCTCGCTTCCGTGCGGGCCGACTGGGCAGCCAACCGGGTCTTTGCGGCTTTGGCCATCTCGATTCTGGCTGTTTCGATTGCCTCGCTGGTGTCGCTGGCACGGGCCCGCCACGATTAGGGCCGGCTTTCCACTCGGAGCGCGCTCTTTGCCGCGTCGGGAGGAGAGCCGAGGCAACGGTTATCGGCCGGCTGGCAATGCCGGGGAGGTCACATGCGCGCACGATGCCGCTGTGCCTTCCAACCGAACGCAGCAAAGTCTAGGCTTCTGTTACAGGACAAGGAACGCTGCGAACGGCGCTTGGCCGGGCCTGCACGATGATGGGCAAACAATGCCAAAAGGATCGTGCAACCGGCCAGCCCAAACGCCCCGACGAGGAGCCAGAACGCCATGGATTTTACGATCGACAAGCCACTTGCCGACCTACGTGACAAGGTCGCAGCGTTTGTGCGCGAGAAAATAATTCCTTTCGAGAAGGATCCGCGCTGGTCGGACCATGGCATTCCCGAGGACATGCGCCGCGATCTCAACATGGCGGCGAAGGAAGCTGGCTTGCTCGGGATCAACAGTCCGAAGGAGTTCGGGGGACAGGGGTTTTCTCATTTCGAGCAAGCGGTGATCTTCGAAGCCGCCGGCTACTCGATCCTGGGGCCGATCGCGCTGCATTTCCATGCGCCTGACGAGGGCAACATCCACCTGATGCACAAGGTTGGGTCGCCGGCGCAGAAGCAGAAATATCTGGCCAAGCTGGCGACGGGCGAGGTGCGGTCTTGCTTTGCCATGACGGAGCCTGACGGCGGTGCAGGGGCTGATCCGCTGCTGCTGAAGACGCGGGCCGAGCCCGACGGCAACGGCTTCGTCATCAACGGTCGCAAGACGCTGATCACGGGCGCGGAAGGGGCGGCCTTTGCAATCATCATGGCCCGCACCGGTGACGGACCGACGGATTGCACGATGTTTCTCACAGAACTCCCCAACCCGGCTTTCAAGATCCACAGGGTCCTCGGGACGATGGACTCGAGCTTTATGGGCGGGCATGCGGTGATCGATATCGAGAACCTGCGTGTCTCCGGCGACGACATCCTGGGCGAGATCGGCAAGGGGTTCCAGTATGCGCAAGTGCGGCTTGCGCCGGCGCGACTGACTCACTGCATGCGCTGGCTGGGATCGGCCAATCGTGCGCACGATATTGCGACGGAGTATGCGCGCCATCGCCAATCCTTCGGCAAACGGCTGGGTGACCATCAGGGCGTGTCTTTCATGCTGGCCGACAACGCCCTCGACATCCACGTCTCGCGTCTGTCGATCTGGCAGTGCGCGTGGCTTTTGGATCAGGGGCAGCGCGCGTCACGAGAAAGCTCGATGGCGAAGGTCATCTGCTCGGAAGCCATTTTCCGTGTCGTCGACCGATCGATGCAGATCCTCGGCGGTACGGGTGTCACCGACGATACGATGGTCGAGCGCATATTCCGGGATGTGCGCGCTTTTCGGATCTACGACGGGCCCAGCGAAGTGCACCGTCATGCACTCGGCCGACGCATCGTCGAGGGCGAGCGCAAGCGGTCATAGGTCTCGACCCAACACGGATACGTACAATTCCGGCGGCGGCGGCGGGCGGGCAATAGCCTGCCTTGCCATTGCCGCGTCTGGATGAGGGCAGGCCGTGCAGGGGTGCTGGCAAAGCCTGTGCGGCGTCGACGAGCAGCGCATGGCATTCAGACCCGATGCCGTCAACGGCCGATGGCATCATAAGACCAGGGATTGGACCAGGGCGTCAAAGGCGCAGTTATCAGATGAGCCCGGGCTCGTCGCTGGCCGGCGTCACGGGGGCAAACATTGCCTCGACCATGGCCGGCGTCACGTCTGCGAGCGTCGCGGGGTTCCAGCGGGGCTGCTTGTCCTTGTCGACCAGCAAGGCGCGCACGCCCTCCGGGAATTCGCCATGTTCGAACAAGTGGGTGCAGAGGCGGAACTCGGTCGTCAACGCCGCTTCGAGAGAGGCAATGCGATGCGACTTCACCTGCTGCAAGGCGGCCAGGGTGGCTTTCAGGGCGAGCGGTGATTTCTGCAGGAGCTCGGCGCGGGTCTTCATGGCCCATTCGTCGGTTGTGGTCTGCAGTTCGGCCAAGATGGCTTCGATCGTTGGCTTGCCAAAGTACCGGTCAATTTCGGGTTTACGATCCATCAGCATGGACGCGGGAACAGGCTCGGCGTCGCGAGCCGTGTCGAGAATATCGGCGACAAGTTCGCCGTTGGCATCGACCAGCTCGGCGGTGAGGCCGGGGATGCGGCTTGCCGGGAGAAAAATGTCGGCGAAACCCGTTTGAATTGCGTCAGAGCCGCTCATGCAGCGCCGCTGAGGGCCAGATATGTGCCGACTCGCCAGCGGCGTTGGCCAGCAGCCACGTCCGCCAACATCGGGATGAGACCGATACCGGTTTCGGGCATTGCCAGCATGGAACGCTCGGTGACAATGCGACCACCGCCCTGGACATGTGCCGACAGGCCGATGCCGCCGCCCATGACGATGCCATCCATGATGGCGACGAAGGGCTTGGGATAGCGGTGAATGAGGGCGTTGAGGCGGTACTCCTCGCGCCAGAAGGTGCGGGCCAGTCCGGAGCCCTGCTGTCGGCTTTCGTACAAGGACAGCACGTCACCGCCGGCGCAAAAGGGCACGGTCGCCGGCACCGTCAAGGATGACGAGCTGGACGGCGGGATCTTCGCGCCACGCCAGAAGGGACGTCCAGATCTGGCGCGTCATGTCCAATGTCAGCGCGTTGAGCGCCTTTGGACGATTGAGGGTGATGCGGCCAGCGCGGCCTTCGACGCGAAGGAGCACTTCGCTTTCAGCGGATGGCTTGGGCGTGGTCATGTGTTTGGGCGTCCGGGCGAGGGTTCAATGGCTCGCCCACAGTTAGCGGCAGAGGCGGGCGATGCCAAGTCCGTCAGCCATGATCGCCTCCGAGCGTCAGAAGCGATAGCCGTAGCGGACACCGATGGCATCGAGGCCTTCGTTGTAATCCTGCGTGTAGCCGTTGGAAATGTGCTCGAAATAAATGGAAAGGCTGTTGTGGCCGTCCCAACGCCAACCCAACTCGGCGGGGAAGTGGAACAGAAGGCGGCTGCCGAGAGGCTTTACGGTCGCTGGCGGTCGGGCCGATGTTGCCGTCGTGAACGGCTGCGCCGATGCCAAGGGCCAAGAAGATGCCCGAGGGGGCTTCCGACCTCCCAGCGGGCGTCGAGGTAGATCTTGGAGGTGGCGCCTGAGGTGTTGATGGTGGCGCCGAAAGCAGGCCTGAGCTGCCCCAGAGGAGATCGATGTGCGGGCCGAACAGCGCCTCCAAGTTGATGTCGAGCGACCGCGCTTCAAGTTGGAAACCGCTCCACAGGTTCGGGACGTCGTGATAGAGGCCGCCGATCTTGAGCTCGGAGATCAGACCGTCCGCGCGCACGGGGCCGGCCAGAGCCACGCCAACCGAGACGGCTGCCATGAGCCTGGTGAGCGACCGCAATCGCGCCAGCATTTGCATTGACTGATCCCCCTCAGTCGCCGTGCGCTGGAAACAGCACGACCGCGAAACTGATCTGCTTCGCGGTCGTGTTCAAATAAAAATCGTGATGTCTCAGGACAATTCAGGTGTTGTCAGACCGCCCATGTGGTCCGAGCCGCGCTTCATTGCGGCTCGGTCGCCCGAGAGATCAGTGTCCGCCGCCGCTGCCGCCACCGATGACGTAGATGCAGATGAAGAGAAACAGCCACACAACGTCGACGAAGTGCCAGTACCAAGCGGCGGCTTCGAAGCCGAAGTGCTGTTTGGGCGTGAAATGGCCTTTCATCGCGCGGATCAGACAGACGGCCAGGAAGATGGTGCCGATGATGACATGAGCGCCGTGGAAGCCGGTCGCCATGAAGAACGTGGCGCCGTAGATGTGGCCTGAGAAATTGAAGGCGGCGTGCATGTACTCATAGGCTTGGCAGGCCGTGAACAACAGGCCGAGCACGACCGTGATGAAGAGGCCCCAGACAAGGCCCTTGCGGTCGTCGTTCAGAAGCGCGTGGTGAGCCCATGTCACCGTGGTGCCCGAGAGCAGCAGGATCAGGGTGTTGACCAGCGGGAGGCCCCAAGCATGGAACGTCGACTGGAAATTGGCGCTCGGCTTCGGCGGCCAATGACCTCCGGTCAGCGCGTCGCGCGCGACCATGCCGATGATCTCCTTGCTTTCCGTGATCGATCCGTCGGCACCGGTGATCGGCAGCGGGCTGACGCCAGCGGGGAACAGGGAGGCATCGAAGTAGGCCCAGAACCATGCCACGAAGAACATCACCTCGGAGGCGATGAACATGATCATGCCGTAGCGAAGGTGGAGGCGAACGACCGGCGTGTGATCGCCGTGGTGGGCCTCATTGATGACATCGCGCCACCAGCCAAACATGGTGGCAAGCACGCCCAGCATGCCGATGGCGAACAGCCAAGAGCCGCGCATGCCCAGAACGGTGGCTGTCGGGCTGGCGTGCGTCTTCATCCAGACGATGGCACCAACGGCCATCAAGAAGGCACACAGTGAGCCCACGGCCGGCCAAGGGCTCGGGTTCACGAGATGGTAGTCATGGTGCTTGGCGTGGCTGTCGGCCATCCCGATTCTCCTCATCCCCTCGTTGCAGGCAGACAGCTCTCAGGGCTACTGCCGTCAATTGGTCTTCACTCCAGCGGGCGCGCGTTGCCGCCACCGCTGTCTCAACTTTGCTACCCGTGCGGCGCCGGCTGGATACCCGTTGGCGGCGCTGCTGCGCCGCCTTCCGAAGCCGGCTTGGGATTGGTGCGCTGCGTCGAACCTGCCGACTTCGGCACCTTCACCGGATGGAACGTATAGGACAGTGTGATCAGGCTGATGTGTGCGCCGTCGGTATCCTTTACGATTGCCGGATCGACGAAGAAGCTCACGGGCATCTCAACGGTTTCGCCGGGCTCCACACGCTGTTCGTTGAAGCAGAAACAGGCCACCTTGTTGAAGAAGGCGCCCGCCTGATCCGGCGTGACGTTGAAGGTTGCCGTGCCGACGGATGGCTTGTTCGAGCGGTTGGTAGCGGAAGACGACCAATGCGTTCTCGCCAATCTTCAGCTTCAAGGTGTTGACGAGTGGCTTGAAGTCCCAATCGAGGCCCGGGGCGACGTTGGCATCGAACCGCACCGTTACGGACTTGTCGATTACGGTCTGGGATTTGGCGATCACACGCTGTGTGGTGCCAGCGTAGCCGGTGACCTGGCAGAACATGCGGTAGAGCGGCACGGCTGCGTAGGCCATGCAAACCATGGCAAAGGCGACGCCCGCACAGATGCCGGCGACGCGCGTGTTGCGATCTAGGGGCATGTGCCTGCTTTCTTACATGCCGCGGGATCACCGATGACGGCGCTTGCGGCGGGTGAAACGGTCCGGGTGGAGCCCTTGTTCAAGGCATTGGGACCGAGGCGGACGATGGTTGCTGCGTAGAACAGGATGACCAGCAGGCCAAGGCCAAGGCCGATGGCGATCGACCGGGCCTTCTGGCGCCGCAGCCGCTCCGTCATGTCAGGCGTTGTCTCGTGCTGGGCCATGCCTTTTGTCATCCGATCACGTGCCGCACGGTGTGCTCAGCGAGCAGGGCCCCGAACAACCCGAAGAGGTAGAGGATGGAGAACAGGAACAAGCGCTTGGCTGCGCGATCACCGAGCGAACCTGACGGCGCGCGCCAGACCTGAACGGCCAAGGTTATGAAAGCCACACCGAGGGCGCTGGACACAATGGCGTACGCCATGCCGCCAAGGCCGGTCAGCACGGGGGTGAATGCCAGTGGAACAAGGATGAAGCTGTAGATCAGGATCTGGCGGCGCGTTTCGCGCTCTCCAGCGACCACGGGGAGCATGGGCACGCCGGCTGCCTCGTAGTCGCTCGACTTGTACAGGGCGAGCGCCCAGAAGTGAGGTGGCGTCCACATGAAGATGATGAGGAAGAGGATCACGCTGTCCAGGCTTACGCCGCCGGTGACGGCAGCCCAGCCGATCATTGGAGGGAACGCGCCTGCGGCGCCGCCGATGACAATGTTCTGCGGGGTCGAGCGCTTGAGCCACATGGAGTAGACGACGACGTAGAATGCGATGGTCAGCGCCAGCAAGCCGCCGGCGACCCAGTTGACGATCAGACCCAGCGTCATCACCGACAGGCCCGAGAGGAACAAGCCGAAGGTCAGCGCTTCGTCAGCGGCAATGCGACCATCGGGGATCGGCCTCCGGCGGGTTCGCTGCATGATCGCGTCGATGTCGCGATCCCACCACATGTTGAGAGCACCGGACGCGCCGGCGCCGACAGCTATGGCCAGCAAACCGATTACTGCCAAAACAGGATGGAGGCCACCGGGAGCAGCCACCATGCCCGTCAGAGCCGTGAACACGACAAGTGACATGACGCGCGGCTTCAGAAGTTCGACATAGTCCGAGACGCCGCCGCCCAGTGCGGGGGCGTGAACTGTGTCGGACGAGTAGCTCACGTCTGCCATTCTGTTCAACCTCGTACCGGTGCTGCATGGTGAGGGCCTAAACTTGCCCTCACCCCAAAAACGGCAACACCGGGCCTCTCAAACTCGATCAATGGTGCTCAGTGACCTTGATTTTCGGCAAGGTCTCGAACGAGTGGAATGCGGGCGGCGACGGCAGCGTCCACTCCAGCGTATCGGCGCTTTCGCCCCAGGGATTGGCTGGCGCCTTCACCTTTTTCGCGAACGCCATGAAGACGCCGATGAAGAACACGAGCGTGGCGGTGGCCGTGATGTACGAGCCCCAGGACGATATGTGGTTCCAGAAGGCGAACGCGTCGGGATAGTCGACGTAACGACGCGGCATGCCTGCGAGGCCCAGGAAGTGCTGTGGGAAGAACAGGATGTTGGCGCCGACGAAGGTCATCCAGAAGTGCAGCTTGGCGATGGTCTCGTTGTACATGTAGCCGAACATTTTCGGGAACCAGTAGTACCAGCCGGCGAAGATGGCGAACACGGCGCCCAGTGACAGCACGTAGTGGAAGTGGGCGACGACGTAGTAGGTGTCATGCACAGCACGGTCGATGCCAGCGTTTGCCAGCATCACGCCGGTGACCCCACCCACCGTGAACAGGAAGATGAAGCCCAGCGCCCAGATCATTGGCACGGTGAAGCGGATGGAGCCGCCCCACATGGTGGCGATCCAGGAGAAGATCTTCACGCCCGTTGGCACGGCGATGACCATGGTTGCGAACACGAAGTAGGCCTGCGTGTTGACGCTCATGCCGGACGTGTACATGTGGTGCGCCCACACGATGAAGCCGACCAGGCCGATGGCGACCATGGCATAGGCCATGCCCAGGTAGCCGAAGATCGGCTTGCGCGAGAACGTCGACACGATGTGGCTGATCATGCCGAAGCCCGGCAGGATGAGGATGTAGACCTCGGGGTGACCGAAGAACCAGAACAAGTGCTGGTAGAGGAGCGGATCGCCGCCGCCGGCCGCCGTGAAGAAGGTGGTGCCGAAGTTGCGGTCCGTCAGCAGCATGGTGATGGCGCCGGCCAGAACGGGCAGCGACAGCAGCAGCAGGAAGGCTGTGACCAGCACCGACCACACGAACAGCGGCATCTTGTGCAGCGTCATGCCGGGCGTGCGCATGTTGAAGATGGTGGTGATGAAGTTGATGGCGCCCAAGATCGACGAGGCGCCCGCGATGTGCAGCGAAAGGATCGCGAAATCGACGGCGGGCCCCGGGTGGCCCGTGGTGGACAACGGTGCGTAGACCGTCCAACCCGTGCCTGCGCCGCAACCTGAGATGTTGACGCCGATCTGGCAGGTGCCGGACCCTTCAACGAACATCGACAAGATCAGCAGCGTCAACGAGGCCGGCAGCAGCCAAAAGGAGATGTTGTTCATGCGCGGGAAAGCCATGTCCGGCGCGCCGATCATCAGCGGGACGAACCAATTGCCGAACCCGCCGATCATGGCCGGCATGACCATGAAGAACACCATGATCAAGCCGTGCCCCGTGACGAAGACGTTGAAGAGGTGCGAGCTGGAAAAATACTGCATGCCAGGCTCGGCCAACTCGAGGCGCATCATGACCGACAAGAAACCACCAATGCACCCCGCCACCATCGCGAAGATGAGGTACATGGTGCCGATGTCTTTGTGGTTGGTCGACAACAACCACCGACCCGGGCCGTAAGGTGTGTGCTCGTGATCGTCGTGTGCGTGCGCGGTGCCAGCCATCTCGGATTGCCTCGATCTTAAAGTTCCAAACACGTGAGACCGCTGCCAGGCCTCATGTTCTTGCGTTGCGCCAGGGGCTCCAACTGGTGCGGGTCAGTTTGCATCCGATCCGCTTTCGGGCCAGCCCATGTGAGCCGGCGTTACTTCACTGCTGCAGATGTTACACGGGTTGCTGCCGGCTCGGCTGCCAGTTTTGCGCCGGCCTGCTCAAGCGCGGCCTTTTCGATAATCTCGCGGGCCTGCTTGCGCTTGCGGTTTTTCATAGCGTCGGCCCATTGGGCGAAGACTTCTGGCTTCACGACCCGAACAGCGATCGGCATGAACGCGTGATCTTTGCCGCACAGCTCTGAGCATTGACCGTAGAAAATGCCTTCGCGCTTGGCCTTGAACCACGTGGCGGTTGTACGGCCCGGCACGGCGTCGGTCTTGGAGCCGAAGGACGGCACGGTCCAGTTGTGAATGACATCGCTGGCCGTGACCAGAACATGGACCACTTTGCCAACGGGCACGACGACTTCATTGTCGACCGCAAGCAACCTGGGAGCGGGGATGCCCTTCTTGATCCGGGCGTCACGCTCGTCGTTGTTGAGCATGATGGACGTAAATGAGAAGCCACCGAAATCGGGGTACTGGTACGTCCAGTTCCACTGGTTGCCCGTCGCCTTCAACGTCACGTCGGGATTGGGGTAGGTATATTGGGCGTAGAGCAGTTTAAAGGATGGAACGGCGATGCCCACCAGAATGAAGACCGGAATGATGGTCCAAGCGACCTCGAGACCCGTGTTATGGGTGGTCTTGGAGGGCGTCGGATTGGCGGTCTCATTGAATTTGAAGACAACCAAGGCCAAGAGGATCAACACGAACACAGCGATCGCGATGATGACCATGTTCACGCCGTCGTGGAAGGCATGGATCTTCTCGGCGATTTCCGTCACCGCATCCTGCATGCCCAATTGCTTGGGTGAAGGTTGACCGGCGCCTGCAAATGCCGGCCCGAGCCCCAGGGCGACCATCATCGCCGCACCAACGCCCACACTGGCACCCGCATCCCGAAGCCATTTCATCATTGCGCCCGTCCTCGACTCTCCGACCTGCGTGCTGCGCAGGAAAAGTTTTGACCGCCCGTCTTGACCCGCCGTACCCGGCGCCACCATCTAAACCCGAGATGGGCCGATGACCACCTTAAGCGAGGTACGAATACCTTAGAAGCACCCGCGAAGGTTGCCCTGAACTGCAGATGGCATGATTCGATGCCCAGCTGCTTGGTCGTCCAGTTCCTTGCCCGCAGTTGCCGCGTCAGCCAAGCTATCGTTCGCTCAAGGCCTCAAAAGAGCCTGCATTGGGGACGCGAGGCACCTGCTGCGCTGCTTTTCGAGGGGCCGGGCAAACGATCCTGCCGATTGCAGCAAATGAGCACGATGCACGAACAGGACTCAAGTGCAGTGCGCTGCGGCATATTGCTCGTTTTGGCGGCAATGCGGCGCGGTAACGCATCCGGCCCGCCCAAGTCCCAATTTGGCCCCAATCGTTGCAGAATGCTCGGCGCACATGCGAGGGCGGGGGCGAAACGTGGATTGGCGAACGGCAGTGGCTAAAGCCGGAGACTGGATGAGTGCGGCTGGATGGCGTTCAGCTTGGCGCCGCACAGGTATTGCCGGCACAGTTCTGCTGATCGGGGCGATGCTGAGCATTGGCGGTGCGTTAGCCCAATCGGGCAATGTAAAGTCGCAATACGGGGACTGGCAGGTTGTATGCAAGCCGCCACCGCCTGGGGCCAAGAACGAGGTGTGCGCCCTTGTGCAGAGCGTGACCGCCGAGGACCGCAACAACGTGGGCCTCACCGTCTATTTCCAGACCTTTTCGAACGGCACGCGGGTGCTGCGGGTTTTTGCGCCACTGGGGGTGCTGTTGCCGCCGGGCCTGGGCCTGAAAATCGACAACAAGGATGTTGGCAACGCCCCGTTCCTGCGCTGCCAAAACTTTGCTTGCTATGCGCAGGTGGTGGCCGAAGACAAACTCGTTGCTCAATTGAAGACCGGCAAAACAGCCGTGTTCATTATTTTCCAAACGGAAGAGGCGGGTATTGGCATTCCAATTTCGCTGAACGGCTTTGCCGAGGCGCTGGCCAAGCTCAAATAAGCTTCACTGCTGCGGCATGTGGGCTGACACCCACGGCGACAAGACGCCGCGCTGCTCCCGGACCCCGTGCTGTGAGACAGGCCGCAACGGCACGAATTTGCGTGCCGGGTGCGTTCATCGCGCGAGGGGTTGCCACATCGCGGCTTGCGGTTGCTCGCCGTTTTGCCATGTTGTGGCGTTAGCTGACGCGAGGCTGATTTAAGCGACACGCGTCGGGAGTACAGAATGGGTCCTGTATCGCCACGTCCGAGAGAGGCTGCGAGCGAAACCGTGGCGGAGCGCCGCCTGCGTCGCCTGAATGCGTTTCCCCAACCGTTCCGGAAGTACATCGCCGGGCTGACCTCATGCACGCCGGCGCTGGAGGATTTATCCGACAGCTTTCCGGCGCTGCTGTTTGCGATGTCGACCGGCTACGCCAGCGTGCGGCGACGGCAGGCGGCCTATGAGGCGGTTTCGAGCGGACAACCCCTGCGCGAGGCAGCACGACTGCTCGGTCTGCCGATCTGGCTCCGGCGGATTCCGGCCCAGGCCATGACGCAGCCTCTGCCTGAACTCCCAGAAGATAGCGATTTCGCCACGTGCCTGCTGAGCCGGGTGCCCGACGACCCACGCGAGGCGGCCGTGTGGTTCGAGCGTGTGATCGTGGCCTATAGGCTGGTGGGGCGGGATTTTGCGCTATGGGTGGCGCGCGAGCCGCGCCTGATGCCACCGCATACATCGGATGAAGATCTGCAGTGGATGCTGGCTTGGGCCTGGGCCAGCGAAATGCCGACTTTCGTGGGGCATGGGATGCTGCGCGGAAGCTGGAACGGTAGCATCGGCTGGAAGCGGGCGCGTGATGAAGTGGCCATCTGGCGCAAACGCATCGACCTGGTGGGGGCGCTGGCATTGGGGCCGCGCGACCCGTGGTTCGAGAATGCATCAATCATGGGCTACGACATTGTCGGCCTGAACAGCGTCAACGACTACATCGCGGAAAGTGCTGCGATGGAAAACTGTCTCGACCAGTACGCTGCTCACCTGGCGTACGGGCGGGTGCGGATCTTCTCGGTGCGCAAGAATGGCCGGTCGATTGCCGACGTGGAAGTGACCATCAAACCCGATGACGCCAAAACGCCCTGCCTTGCGCAGATCCGTGGACCACGCAACCGGCGCGCGCCACCTGCCATTTGGCAAGCGGTGAATGCCTGGCTAGCGGCGCAGCCTGCTCGTGCCGTGGACACGAGCCCGACGTCCGCACAGGCGACGCGTGAAGCGTTCCGTAGGTTCTGGCGGCCCTATGTCGACGCTGCGGAGATGGCAGGTTTGCCGCCGCATGTGCTGTCCCGGGTTCTGGGGCGAGACTCCCGGCGTGGCCGGCCATCCAGTCGAACGACTGAGGCTGGACCACAACGGCGGGCGGAGCGCTGGCTGTTGGATGACATGGCAATGGACGCCGGTAGGCCGGCACCGGTGGCACGACCAGCGTCAGAGGCCACGGCACGGACTGCGGACCCTCGCCAGCGGCCCTGGCAACGCCTCGCGCGCCCTCAGGTTACGCCGCCGGACGAACACCCTTCGATCGAGATCTTGGAGCCGCCAAGGTTCGCATTTCGCCGCGGGCGGATGGCACCGAGATAGGCGAACACGTGGTATTGGGTGCCGTCAATTGGCCCATTGGCGTGGCGTGTTGGGGGCGTCGGTTCACGGGCGCCCCGCGCTCATGGCTGGCATAGCGTGCTGGCCATAAAGCGGCGACCGCCCTGTGATCGATGAGGCCTGCACAATCACATGGCAACGTTCGGTGGACAGCTCGAGGCGGCCACCGAACGGCTGGCTTGCCTACGCGGCGCGGCGGGCGCTGGCGGGCTGGTCCACCTTCGGTTCCGGGAAGGTGATGTAGTCGCGTGGTGTGACCCTCTCGCCAGCCTGGTTCGCCGTCTGGCGCGCGGCCGAGGTCCAGATATCGATCATGCGCTTGGCGGCGTCTTGGTATTGCATGCCGGCGCGCTGCCAGAATGCGACCTGCGCGGTCATGAGATCGACCGGCGTGCGGCAATTGGCGATCGTCTGGGGGATCTCGAGATAAGCCGTGGCACGCTGGCCAACCAAGCTCTGCATCTCGAATGCGGCGCGGGTGGCGCTTCGGGTCACCGGCTCGACGTTGCGTGAGAGCTGGCCAAATCCAGTCCAGAACTCCGCGAAATTGAACATGGGCAGACCCGAATTTGCCGATGTATTCTGCGACTCGAACATTGGGAAACCTCCGAAATACACGTGACTTTGCCGTCGCAATTCCCGCATCGACGGTGCAGCCGGCCTTGGCTCCTTCCGATTAATGGGGCGTCGCCATGCTGCGGTTGCACTCTACCACCAAGCGCTTGATTATGCGAAATGATATGTATCAAAGTTCAATTTTCGACATATCTCAGTGAGCAATTGCACAATAAAAATCAGATGGCTATTTGCGTCACTGAATAAATCGCTCGAGGATCATCAATTGGTCCGCTTCCTCGGCAGGTTTGTCCCACCTGATGCGCGAAATGCGCGGGAAGCGCATGGCCAAACCGGACTTGTGCCGCGTGGACGCGTGAACGGCATCGAACAACACCTCGAACACCAGCCCTGGGGCGACGGCGCGCACCGGACCGAAGCGCTCGGTCGTATGCTCGCGGATCCAGCGGTCAAGGCGCAGCAGTTCGGCATCAGAATAGCCGGAGTAGGCCTTGCCGACCGGAAGCAGCACGCGATTGCCTTCGACGTCGCTCGACCAAAGGCCGAATGTGTAATCCGAATACAGGGACGATCGCTTGCCGGAGCCGCGTTGGGCGTACATGAGGACACAGTCGACGGACAACGGTGCGCGCTTCCACTTGAACCAGTGTCCCCTCGGCCGCCCAGGCAAATATGGGCTCGACCGGCGCTTCAGCATCAGCCCTTCGATGGCCGCATCGCGGGCCGACGCCCAAAGATCGTGTAGCGCGTTCTGGCTGGTGACTTGGAGGATCTGCGAAAGATCGGTGCGGGGCAGCGGGCGCTGGCTGTGCCATGCCTCAAGTCGTTGGCGCCGCTCGGCCAGCGGCAGTTCCCTGAGATCGTCGCCCTCGAGGATCAGGGCGTCGTAGAGGCGGATGTGGGCCGGGAAGTTGGCCAGCTGACGACGCGAGACCTGGCGCCGGTTCAGGCGTTGCTGCAGATCGTTGAACGGGGCGACCTGACCCTCGCGCACGATGAGCAGCTCACCGTCGAGGACGCCTTCGAAGCCGGCGTCGGCGAGGACATCGGGAAAGGCCGGGGAGATGTCGTCTCCGGTGCGCGAATAGAGGCGGATTTGGCCATTGCCGCCGGCCAACTGCACGCGAATGCCGTCCCACTTCCATTCGACCATGAGATCGGCCAGGTCCAGGGTTTCCAGCTCGCCGTCCTCGAGGGGATGGGCCAGCATCGGCGGGCGAAAGAGAGGCATTCCGTTGCCGTCGGGCCTGGCACCGCGCCCCTCGATCCAGGCGAACAGCTCGAGATAGGGCATATGGAGCCCGTGCCAGACCTCCTCAATGTCGGCAACGGTGGGCGCGCCCAGATCGGCAAGCGCCGTGCGCGCGAGGCGCGCTGAAACACCGACGCGAAGGGCGCCGGTCAGCAATTTGAGAAGTGCCCAGCGGCCTGTGGGATCGAGGCGGTCGAGCCAGCTCTCCAGGCGATCGGGTAGCTGCTGGCGGTCGATACGGCGGATCTCTTCTGCGATCTCGGACAGGCGCAGAGGGGGGCCAGATGCAGCCTGGACATGCTCCGCCGCTGGATCGGGCCAAAGCAAGGCGACGGTCTCTGCCGTGTCACCTACATAGTCGCGCGACATGCGAAACAGTTCGGGGTCGCAGCGCCTTGCCATCAATTCAAGGATCGTGCGGCGAACCGGCAAGCGGGTCGTGAGGCCGTCGGTGAGGGCAGCGAGGGCGATGCCGCGATCGGGATCGGGGGTGGCTCGAAAATAGTCGGCCAAGAGTTTCAGCTTGTCGTTGCGGCCCGGCGTATAGACGAGACGGTCGAGAAGCTCTGCAAACGCCTTCATTCGCTCTCATCCTCTCTTCCGACGAGGGCGAGGGCACGCGCGCGGCGGCCCATTTTTCTGGCGGCATAGACGACGGCCTCTTCGCGGCCGTGCGTCACCCAGATTTCGCCGGCTTCCGTTTCCTCGATGGTGGCCATGATTTCCGGCCAGTCGACATGGTCGGAGATGACGAGGGGCAATTCGACGCCGCGTTGGCGGGCACGGCCGCGAACACGCATCCAACCGGAGGCGACGGCCGTGACGGGGTCAGCAAGGCGGCGTGACCAGCGGTCGCCCAATGCCGACGGCGGCGACAGCACGATCTCGCCGGCGAGCGTGGATTGAGCGTCCTTGACCAGACGCAGGGGACCCAGATCGACTCCGAGGTTCTGGTAGAGCGCGCACATGGCCTCAAGGGCGCCGTGCAGCCAGATCGGCGCGTCGTGCCCTGCCTGGCGCAGCAGCATGATCATGCGCTGGCACTTGCCGAGGCTGTAGACACCGACTTGATGAGTGCGGTCTGGAAACGCCTTCAGCGACGCCAGCAGGCGGCCGACCTCGCGGTGGGCGGGCTCGTGGCGAAAAACGGGCAGGCCAAAGGTTGCTTCGGTCACCAGCAAGTCGCAGCGGGCCAACTCGAACGGCTGGCAGGTTGGATCAGGCGTGCGCTTGTAATCACCGGTTACGACCGCCCGGCGGCCTCGATACTCCATCAAAACCTGGGCGCTGCCGAGGATGTGGCCGGCCGGAAGCAAGCTCACCTTGACATCGCCGACGGTGAGGGGCTCGCCAAGCGCCAAAACCTGCTGGGTCAGACCGGCTGCTGCACCCAGGCGCAGGCGGTTGACTGCGTGCGTTTCGGCGGTTGCGAGAACGGCGGTGTGGCCAGGGCGTGCATGATCGGAATGGCCGTGGGTGATGACGGCCCGATCGACGGCGCGGGCGGGGTCGATATAGAAGTCACCGGGAACGCAATAAAGGCCAGCCGCTTCTGGCCGCAGCCAGCTTTCAAAGGCGCCATCTTCGTGCACAGCGGCCATTGCGTCGGTCCTTTGCTACACGCCGTTTTCTGCTTTCTTGCCGGCGCATGCGCTGCGATAGGCCACGAGGGCCTTTCTCAAGGGCTTCATTCCTGCAAAACTCGGCATCGACCGCAAAGTTCGCCATCGGTGGCCAAAGGCCAAGGGCGAGTTTTGTGGCCCACGTCTATGATGCACCCAATACGTGCCGCACATGGCATCCGATCAGCACAACGGTCGAAATGCGCCTGCGGCCGGGCGACGTCGGATGAGAGTTCGAAAGATCGCACGTTCGCCAGCCGACCACTCGAGAAACAGCACGAGGCCCCCATGCAAGACCTGCTCCCGCTCGCCGACTCCATCGCCCGCCAACTCAAGGCGCGGAACGAAACACTGGCCATTTGCGAGTCTTCATCCGGGGGACTGTTGTCTGCGGCCATGCTGGCCGTGCCGGGGGCATCCAACTACTTTCTGGGTGGCGCCGTCGTTTACACACTGCAGGCCCGCAACGGGATCCTGGGGATCACAAATGCGCAGATGCGCGGCATTCGATCGTCGAGCGAGCCCTACGCGGCGTTGCTGGCTGAAACGGTGGCGGCAAAGGTCGGAGCCACCTGGGGCTTGGCTGAAACCGGCGCTGCAGGCCCCTCGGGCAACCGCTACGGAGACGCGGCGGGCCACACTTGTATTGCTGTCGACGGACCGCAAAAAAAGGTTCTGACTTTGGAGACCGGGCACGGAGACCGCGTGGCAAACATGCGCGCGTTCGCTCTCAAGGCACTGGAAACATTAGCCGAATCAATTGGCGGTGCGAAAAAGTAAACAGACTACTTATCAATTCGTTGTCAAGGCCGAAGTGCAACACTCGATCGCCTGTTGCGAGCGACCGACATCATTGACTCTACCCGAATCGAAGCTGCGACGGTACTATGCTCATGAAAAATCACAGTATTCGGGGTGTGCTGCAGATTCTGCCCGATCCTCGTCGTTGCGTCTGTGCGTTGTGGATTCACAGTCGACCTTGGAGACGAGATGATGCGCATTCGCGCTGGCGCCTGGCGCTCGCGGCAGCCGGAATGATATGGACCGGCTCCGCACAAGCTAATTCGCAGAGCTGCGGAAGTGGGCCGTTCGCTGGTCTCTATATCGGTGCCAGCGCCTCCTACAGCAGCCTTGATGCCGAGCAGTCGCCTGCAGGCGAAGCCAAAGTGAGCGGGGATGACGACTCGTTCGGCGCGGGCGGGCACGTGGGATACAATTTCCAATGCGGTCGCATCGTGTTCGGCGTCGAAGGCGACCTCAACTATGCGGGCTTGTCGGCGCGCTCGAGTCAGACCGGCGTGGCCAATCCCGCCTATTTCCGCTCCGAAGTCGACTGGTACGGCACCCTTCGCGGCCGGCTGGGCGTCATGGCCGCGCACAACATGATGATCTACGGCACCGCCGGCATCGCCTGGGCGGACCGCTCGCACTGGCTCAGCAATCCCGGCGCACCGGGTGGCCAGTTCGAGCAGACCGACAGCGACACGGCGCATGGTTTCGTGATCGGCGGCGGCGTCGAATTGCTGCGCGACGAGCGCTGGACCATCCGGGCCGAGGTGTTGCATGTCGATCTTGGCCAGGAAAACCACGAGTACGTGGTGTCAACAACCGGGTGCGGCGGCGGGGTGTGCCGCGCGAATGTCGGCTGGGACGATACGTTCTGGACGGCGCGGCTTGGTGTCAGCATCAAGCTCGGGCGCAGCGAGCCACACTACGAGCCGTTGAAGTAGACGGATTTTTCGGGCTCAGAGCAGCGACCAATTGGCCACTGCCAGGGCCCACAGGAAGATCACCGCATTGGCCGCGGCGTGGGCGACGATAGCGTCCGCGACGCGGCCTTTTCTCAGCATGACGAGGGCAAAGACGGCGCCTGAGAGGGCTGCTGCGAGCCAGCGGTCGTGAAGCAGGCCGAAGACGAGCGAGCTGACGGCCAAGGCGAGCGGCGACCAGCGTGTGAGCGAAACCGTTTCGATGCGCGCCGAGATCAGGCGCCGGTAGGCGTAGCTGCGAAACGCCAGCTCCTCGGCGATCGGCACCAGGACGATGGTGGCTACCCCACGGATGACGAGCCAGATGCCGGCGAACAGGGGACCGATGTGCGCCAGCCAAAGGCCAAGATGGTGGCCAGCGGGCGTGCGCGGTGCGGTTGCGATCCAGACGGCGCCGACGGCGATACCGGCCCCCAAAGCGATCAGTGAGACTTTGCCATTCCAGCGCGCGTAGCTCTTGCGGCACAGGAAAAGCGCTGCAGCGACGGCGATGACCTTGAGCACGTAGGCGGGGTTTTGGCGGGGGGCTGCTGCTGCCATGGCGATGGAGCCGAGCATCAAGGCAATGAACGGCAGCAGCAATGGCGTCGCGGGGGTCGCACGCGACGGGGATGACCCGCCAGCGGCGATTGCATGGCCGGCAGGTTTGGCACGATGGGCGGGTGCGCGGGCAAACAGGGAAGCGCGGGAGACCGCCATCAAGGCCGCCGCGACAATGAGAAAGACGATCCATCCGGCCTGAGAATGGAAGCCCTTGACCGCGATCGACGGAGAGACGTGAGCGCCGAAGGACACCAAAGCGGCGATGCGCACCGAATTGAGCAACCAAATGACGGCCAGCCCAAGGGGATAGAGCAGGAAGGCTGCCGGGAAGCGCAGGACTTGGCGAAATGCCGCGAGATAGACGGTGACGAAGACCAGGATCAGGGCCAGGCCCTCATACCCTGAGCAGGTCTCGTGAATTGTGACCCTGAAATTGCCGACCCGAAGCGTGCGGGCAACGTCGTCAACAATGACGTTGGGCTCGAAAAGGCGAAGTATTGCCGCCGTGAGCTCGAGCGTTGCCGGCGCCATCAACGGCCAGAATAGGACGGTGACCTCCGCCAGTACGACCATCGCCAAGCCGACACTTGCGGCTATTGCAAGGGGACGGCGCCAACGCGCCGCAATCGCGATGGCCGAGCGCAAGCCGATGTCGATGCGGGCGATCGACAGCCCGGTTGCGCCAAGTATCAGGACATAGGGTACCAATAGGGCCCATGGCGCCACGGCGGCCGCAGCGGCCTTGCGGGTGAGCAGAAGCGTGGCGACGGCAAGCGGCAGGAAAAGAAGGGCGTTCAAAGCAAGTGCACGAAGCGCATCATGGCTGGCGCGTGCGTTGCGCCAGGCTTCGAAGACTGCGTGGCGCTCCTTCCACAGCAGGATACCCAGGATCGGCAATGTCGCCGCAATCCAGCGGACAGAGGCAAGAGCATAGAAGACGGGATTTTGGTAGCGGCCAACGTCCGTCTTGAAGTCGAACAGCAAGCTGATCGCCAGCATTTCGGCCACGGCCAGCGCGAGCCCAGCAAAGGTGCGCAAAACGCCCGAGGCGTTGGCGTGGCGGACACGGTGCGGAGCGGTCAGCATGTTCACCGTGGGAAGCATCGCGTTTGGCGCGTGGCGAACCGAGGCCAAGTCCGCGCGCTCACCCGCGCCCTGGCAATCGGGTCAGTGCGGACCGGGCCACTGCAGCGGGTGTCAGGCCTTCAGCCGATCGTAGGCAATCATGCCGAGCGATACGACGACGGCGATTGCGGACAAGCCGGCTGGACCATCAATCTCGGGAACATCGCAGTCCCAAATCAAGGCACTGGCCGAGGGGACCGACCAAAGGATCATCGAGGCAATGAGTGCCAATTTTCCTGCCAGTCTCATTTCGAGACCTCCGTTGGGTGAGAGTAGAACAGCCCCAACGTCCCGATTTCGACTTGCAGCGTCAATGCTATGATTAACAGATGGTTACGATTTTGATTTAACTTGTTAATTTAACTTGGTTTCCGAGCAATCCCGTCCGTCTTCCGCATATCGGTGTGCCGCTTGCGGCGGCGACCGGATTGACCCGGCCGCCGCGCATTGGACGGTGTTCGACCTAGCCGATGCGTGAGACCTCCGTCTCCTTGGACGTGATGAACTCGAGGAGGGCGGGCTGGCCCTTCTTGGTCGCCTCGATGCCACGCTTGATCGCCGGCACGATGTCGGCCGGCTTCTCGACGCGCTCGCCGTAGCCGCCGAAAGCGCGGGCCATTGCCGCATAATCGCCGGAGATGTCGGTCGAGCGGTACTTCTCGGTGGAGACGGGCATCACCTTGAGCTCGATGGCCATGGAGAAGTTGTTCAAGAGGATCGACAGGATCGGGATGCGCTCGCGCACGGCCGTCTCGAAGTCCATGCCTGTGAACCCGATCGCGGCGTCGCCCCAGACGTTGATGCAGGTCTTGTCCGGTTTGGCGAGCTTGGCGCCCATGGCGAAGCCCAGGCCGGCGCCGAGCTGGGTGGTCTTGCCCCAGCCGATGTAGGAGAGCGGCGTCGTCGCCTTCCAGAACGGGGAAAGCTGGTCGCGCGGCGAACCGGCATCGTGGGTAATGATGGTGTTGTCGATGTCGACGGTGTGCTGCAAGTCCCAGAGCACACGATAGGGATTGAGAGGCGCATCGTTGGACGTGAGTTTGGCCATCCACTTGGCGAGCCAGGGCTCGTTGGTCGCCTTGATCTCGGCGGCGACGGCCTTGGGGTCCTTCGGCGATTTGCCGTGGAGTTTTTTGACTTCGTCGAGCAGGCCGCGGAGGACGATGCCGGCGTCACCGACGATCCCCAGGGAGACCGCGACGTCCTTGTTGATGTCGGCGGGGTCGAGCGTCGCCTGGATGATGCCTTGATGGCCGGCGGGCATTTTTACGCCGAAGTTGGTCTCGGTGAACGAGCAGCCAATGCCGAGGATAAAGTCCGACTTATCGAGGAAGGTGCGCACGGCCTGGGGAATGGCAAGGCCGCCGGAGCCGAGCGAAAGCGGGTGTGTCTCGGGGAAGGCGCTCTTGCCCTCGAGGCTGGTTGTGACGGGGATGGCCAGCAGCTCTGCCAGCTCCTTCAGCTCGGGCCAGGCTTCAGCCCAGTGCACGCCCTGGCCGGCGTAGATGACAGGGCGCTTGGCTGCGACCAAGCGTTTGGCCGCTTCACGGACGGCGTCCATGTCGGTGCCGGTGCGGATCGGCGAGGGCGAGAAGTAGGTGTCGGGATCAACCTCTTCGTTGAAGACGTCGGTCGGGATCTCGACGAGCACGGGACCGCCGCGGCCAGAGCGCAACTGCTGGAAGGCCCGGCGCATGATGTTCGGAATTTCCTTTGCAGACGTGATCGGCTCGGCCGATTTGGTGATGGAGCGCATTGAGACCGACGCATTGTAGTTGCGCTCGACCCAGGCGATGCGGCGGGCATAGCCCATGGGCATGACGAGAATTGGAATCGATTCCGAATAGGCCTGGGCGACGCCGCCGTAGGCATTCTCGGTGCCGGGGCCGTGCTGCATGGCGAAGACGCCGAGCTTCTTGCCAGAGGTGACGCGGCTGATGGCATCGGCCATATGCAGCCCGATACGCTCCTGGCGCACGATGATCGGGCGCACGTCGACCTTGGCAACGGTTTCGAGCACGTGATTGACGGGGTAGCCGATCAGCCATTCCACGCCCTCGCGCTTCAGGATGTGGGCGATCGCATCGCCTGCCTTCATAGTGGCCATGAGGTTTCCTCCGGAGTGTTGTGGGGCAAGCGTTGCAGGTTTCGGGGGCGAGGAAAAGGGACTTGCCAGGGCCCTTCGACGTTCGTGCGTTGGCGGGATGGCTTGGGCGTGATTAGCTCGGGCCACAATCATCGAGATGAGGAACCAGGATGCTCAGCCTGAAAGACAAGGTCGTATTCATGTCGGGGGCCGGCTCGGTCGGCGACGATCCGGACGCCAAGGTTTGGGGCAACGGCAAGGCCACCGCCGTGCTGCTGGCGCGGCAGGGAGCCAAGGTCTATGGCGTGGACCTACGCAAGGAAGCCGCCGACGTCACCAAAGGGATCATCGAAAAGGAAGGCGGGACGTGCGTGACGCGCGCCGTCGACATGACCAATGCGAAAGAGGTCGCAGCCGCGGTCGACGATTGCGTGACGCAGTTCGGGCGGATCGACATCCTGGTCAACAATGTGGGCGGCTCGGCGCCCGGGACGGCCGTGTCGATGGACGAAGAGGTTTGGGACCGGCAGGTGGCGCACAACCTGAAGACGGCGTTTCTTGGGTGCAAGTATGTGATCCCGGTGATGGAGAAGCAAGGCAGTGGCGCGATCGTCAACCTTGCCTCGGTAGCGGGCTTAAGGATGACGCCGGACCGGGCGCACGTCGCCTACTCGACGACCAAGCTCGGCATCCTGGCGTTCTCCAAATCGACGGCGATCTCGTATGCGAAAAAGGGCATTCGCTGCAATACGGTGATCCCCGGCCTGATGCATACGGCGCTGGTGGAGCACCGCCTTGCCAAGACGATCGCCGCCAACGACCTGCAAGGCCTGATCGACCGGCGCAATGCGCAGTGCCCGACCGGCAAGATGGGCGATGCCTGGGACATCGCGCATGCGGTGCTGTTCCTGGTTTCGGACGAGGCGCGCTACATCACGGCGACGGAGATCCTTGTCGACGGCGGACTGACGGCCGCCAGCGGGCTTGGCTGAGGCTTAGCGCACAGCTCCTGGTGTCGTGGCGACTTTGAAGTGGGCCAAGACAACGCTTATGCTACGGGCATGGCCAAACCCGTCACTCCGCTGTTGACCGTCGACTGCGTCGTCTTCGACACCAAGGACCGCGTTCTTCTGATCCGCCGCGCGCGGCCACCCTACCGTGGACATTATGCGCTGCCCGGAGGTTTCGTGGACGTGGGCGAATCTGTCGAGGACGCGTGCCGGCGTGAGCTACTGGAGGAGACCGGGGTGAAGGCGGGCCGGCTGCGGCTGGTCGGTGTTTATTCGTCGCCCGGGCGCGATCCGAGAGGACACACGGTTTCGGTAGCGTTTGCGACCCGGGTGCGCTCGGCACGGGCGGTGGCGGGCGACGATGCGGCAGCGGCCGAGTGGATTTCGAACTGGCGACGCGCCAAACTCGCCTTCGATCACAAGACCATTCTGAAAGACGCCCTGCGCGTGATGACAAACCCGCCGGGTGGCCTGCCAACCCGGCTTGCAGCAAAAGGGGTTCGGTGATGCGTACCGTCACGTTGAAGACCGGCGAGGCGATCCCGCAATTGGGCCTTGGCACCTGGCACATGGGCGAGCGGCGGGGTGACAAGGCTGCGGAAGCCAAGGCGATCACGGCCGCGCTGGATCTGGGCGTGAAACTGATCGACACGGCGGAAATGTACGGCGAAGGGGGCGCGGAAGAGGTGATTGCCGGAGCCATCGCCGGGCGGCGCGATGGGCTCTTCATCGTGTCCAAAGTCTATCCGCACAACGCGTCGCGACAGGGCATCAAGACTGCCTGCGAGCGCAGCCTCAAGCGCATGAAGATCGATGTGATCGACCTTTACCTGCTGCACTGGCGTGGGTCACATCCGCTGGCAGAGACGGTGGCGGGTTTCGAGGCACTGAAGAGCGCGGGAAAGATCCGGCATTGGGGCGTGTCGAACTTCGATGTCGACGACATGGCGGAATTGCGGGCGGTGAAAGGCGGTGCGGCGTGCGTGTCCAACCAGGTGCTCTATCATCTCGGTAGCCGGGGCATCGATTACGATCTCGTCGACGACGCCAAAGCGCATGGCGAGATGATCATGGCCTATTCGCCGCTGGGGCAGGGCTCCATCCTGCGCAACGCGGCGCTGGCCCAGGTCGGCCAAAAGCACGGCCTCACTCCGGCAGCGGTGGCGGTTGCCTGGACGATGCGCCATCCGCATGTCGTTTCGATCCCCAAGGCGGCGGACCTGCGCCATGTCGCCGATACGTTTGCTGCTGAGAGCCTGCAGCTCGATGCGGACGACCTGTCGGTGCTGGACAAGGCGTTCCCGCCACCAAAGCGCAAATCGCATCTCTCGATGCTTTGATTTTTACGGCGCGGTGCTGCAATGGCCCGCGCCCTCAACTGGTGAAACGTCTGGACGGGTTTTGACCCGAGTGTTCAGGGAGGCTGGCAATGATCAGTGTCGAGCATGTGCGCACGATGGCGCGCTACAATCAGTGGCAGAACCAGTCGCTGTATGGTGCGGCCGACGGATTGAGCGATGCCGAGCGGTTGAAAGACCGGGCGGCATTTTTCGAAAGCATCCACTGCACGTTGTCGCACATTTTGTGGGGCGACCAGCAATGGATGAGCCGGTTTGCGCCAGAGCGCGTGGAAAAGCCGCCGTTGCTGGTGCGCTCGGGCGGTGGCAACTATCCAGACTGGAGCGATCTCAAAGCGCGGCGCGTAGCCTTCGATCAGGTGATCATCGACTGGGCGGACGCGATGGAGCCCGGCTGGCTCGACGGCGATCTCACGTGGTACTCAGGCATTCTGAAGGCAGATCAGAGCAAGCCACGC
This sequence comes from Hyphomicrobiaceae bacterium, assembly GCA_041397705.1. Lineage (GTDB taxonomy): Bacteria > Pseudomonadota > Alphaproteobacteria > Rhizobiales > Hyphomicrobiaceae. The sequence continues at coordinate 330,395 of JAWKWC010000003.1, read as the reverse complement.
TGGTTCCTGGTGACGCATTTCTTCAATCACCAGACCCATCACCGTGGCCAAGTGCATGCCATGCTGACGGCTGCCGGCGCCAAGCCCGACGATACGGACCTGATGTTGATGGAGACGGGGAGCTGATTTGCACCCCGCCTTCCGAGCCGGCCTTAGTGGCCGTAGACGTACTTTTTCACGTAGACCTTCTTGACCACGTACTTGGGCACGTACACGGCCTTCGGCTTGTAATGGCGCTTGGCGTGATAGTGCTCGTGCTCAAGCTTGATGGCGCCTTTGGGGGTCTGGGCGTAGGGGCCTGAGAACGCGTTCGAAGCCCAATCGGGATAGCCACAGTATTGGCCACGGGCATTGCAGGCATGAGCACTGGCCGAGGCAAACGCTATGCTACCGACGGCGGCGATGACGGCGAGGAACGTACGCATTGTGATGTCTCCACTTGGCTTGTTTGAACGTTGATCAATTGATGCCAAAGCGAAGCCGCCCGGGCAACAGGAGCTCACGGGTGCGTGATCGAAGCTGAACAGAGTTGAAAATGGCCCGGGCCGGCCGGCTGCGGTGGTGTGGACGAGGGAGGGATTGGCGCCAGAGCGGCGGCTGCTTCAAGTGACGGGGTTAATCCGCTAGCTTCACGCCAATCGATCCTTTTCGCGGGGAAACTTCGCAATGCAGCAACGTTCATCAGCGCGGACCGGTTATTCGGTGTGCCCGCACGACTGCCCGTCGACGTGTGCGCTCGAGGTTGAGCTTCTCGGCGAGAACCGGATTGGCAAGGTGCGCGGTGCGGAGGCCAACACCTACACGGCGGGCGTGATCTGCGGGAAGGTGGCCCGATATGCGGAGCGCATTCATCACCCGGACCGGTTGCTGCATCCGCTGAAACGGACGGGGCCAAAAGGCTCGGGGCAATTTGCGCAGATTTCGTGGGACGAGGCCCTCGATCTGACGGCAGAAAAGTTTCTCGAAGCTGAGCGCTTGCACGGGGCCGAGGCGGTGTGGCCCTACTATTTCGCGGGCACGATGGGTCTCGTGATGCGGGACGGCATCAACCGGCTCAGGCACGCCAAGAAGTACTCGCAGATGTTCAACTCGATCTGCACGACGTCAGCGTGGACCGGCTTCATTGCTGGAACCGGGAAACTGGCGGGCCCCGATCCGCGAGAAATGGCGAAAACCGATCTGCTGGTGATCTGGGGAACGAACCCCGTCAATACACAGGTCAACGTGATGACGCATGCGGTGCGCGCACGAAAGGAGCGCGGCGCAAAGATCGTGGTCATCGACATCTACCGCAACGGCACCGTCAACCAAGCCGACATGGCTCTGATCTTGAGGCCTGGGACGGACGGGGCGCTGGCTTGTGGCGTCATGCACGTGCTGTTCCGCGACGGGTATGCCAACCGCGAATGGATGGAGAAATTCACCGACTGCCCCGCAGAACTGGAAGCCCATCTCAAGAGCAGGACGCCGGAGTGGGCAGCGGCGATCACCGGCCTCAGCGTGGACGAGATCGAGACGTTTGCAAAAATGGTCGGTACCACGCCGCGCACCTATTTCCGACTAGGCTACGGGTTTTCGCGCCAGCGCAACGGCTGCCACAACATGCATGCGGCTTCGTGCATCGCCTCGGTGACGGGGGCGTGGGCGCACGAAGGCGGCGGCGCGTTCCACAACAACGGCGCCATCTACAAATGGAACAAGCAGTTGATCGAAGGCAACGACGTGCTCGATCCGCGCGTGCGGACGCTCGACATGAGCCGGGTCGGACGGGTGCTGACGGGGGAACGCAGCGAGCTTGGCGACGGGCCGCCGGTGACGGCGATGCTGGTTCAGAACATGAATCCGGTGCAAGTGGCGCCCGAGCAGCGGCTCGTGAAGCAGGGCTTTGGGCGCGAGGATCTGTTCACCTGTGTGCACGAGCAGTTCATGACGGCTACGGCCAAAATGGCCGACGTGGTCCTGCCGGCGACGATGTTCCTGGAGCACGACGACATCTACCAGGGCGGCGGGCACCAATACATTTCGTTCGGGCCGAAGCTGATCGAGCCGCCGGGGGAATGCCGCTCGAACCACGACGTGCACGTTGGGCTTGCCAAGCGCGTCGGCGCCAAGCATCGCGGCTTCGATATGACAGCGCGGGAGATCATCGATTGGACGCTGCAGAACTCGGGCTGGGGGACGCTCGCCGAGCTCGAAGAGAAGCGCTGGATGGACGTGCAGCCTGATTTCGAGACGGCGCACTACACGAAGGGGTTTGCCTATCCGGACAAGAAGTTCCGCTTCAAGCCGGACTGGCCGAAGGTGCCGGCGGGGCGGCGGCCGGACTGGGGCATCGCGCATACGGTGCCTTCGTTGCCGGACCACTGGGACATCAACGAAAAAGCCGATGCGCGCCACCCCTTCCGGCTGGCGACGAGCCCGTCGCGCGGCTACCTCAATTCGTCGTTCAACGAGATGCCGTCGAGCCGGGCGCGCGAAGGCGTGCCGCGGGTCAAAGTGCATCCGGATGATCTGGCCGACCTCGGCGTGGAGAGTGGCGACAGCGTGCGGATGGGCAACGAGCGCGGCGAGATCCTCATCGAGGCGGAGGCGTTCGAGGGCTGCAGCGCGGCGTGGTGGTGGCAGAATCGATCCCGCCGAATGATTTGTTTGCAGGCGGCGAAGGCCTCAACACGCTGACCAGCGCGGAACGGATTGCACCGTTCGGCGGGGCTGCATTCCACGACAACCACGTATGGATCAGGGCGGTGTGACTGATGGCTACTCATAACCCTCGGCGATGGAGCGGGCGATGGCGGCTTGGCGCTCTGCTGGATCGATGATGCCGGCGGGATGTTCGCGGCTGGGACCGTAGCGGCGTGAGTGGACGAAGTTTTTCCGGGCGACCTCTTCGAGGCGAGCGAGTTCAGCCAGAGGATCTGCGTGATCGTCAACGCGGATATCGAGAGCGGCGTGATCCTGGTCATCGTGGATCAGGAGCGCTGCGGATTGTTTGCCGCGCTTGTCGCCGCCGGCCGCTTCGCCGGCCTTGAGCGCCGCCAGCAGGCGCCTGGCGAAGGGCATATCGAGATGGGCCGCATAGGCTTTGGCCGTCTCGTGGATGACTTCGGGACCGGCCAGCATGTTGCCCGCGACCGAGAAGCCATTTTCGATCAGGTGGCCGCACCAGGGCACGCAAGACGCGCCAGTGTGAGCGGCGATATTGCCCTCCTTGTCCATGACGTGGACCTGGCGATGGTCGCGCCTGTCGTCGGCCTCGATCAAGAAGCGAACGCATTGATCGGCATTGGCACCGGCCGCCAGCAAGGCGAAGCCCCGGGGGCCATAGTAGATGTTGGTGGTGGCCTGGGTTGCGATGGCGCTGATGCCGGAGCGTATGTGAGGCACGCGGGCGCCAACGGCGAATGCGCAGGTCGCAACGGCGATGCCGAGGCGGCCGGATTTCTCGTCGCGGGCGATGATCGACCAGGTCATGTCTGCGCCTTTTCCTGCCGCTAAGGGCCGCATGTGAGGCAGCCGGACTCGAACGAACCGGCCGTGCCGCATCATCACTGCGGGTTCGCCGTCGCCGGAGCTGGCCCCGGCAGGCCGGTCGCGATGATTACCTGTCCGCGATGACGCCGGGAGCCACTGGCTTCGCCGCCGCTCTAGCCAATCTCTTCGAGGGCGACCGGAAACAGCGGCGCCAACGCATCGACCTGCATGATGTGATAGACGGAAAAGCGGTAAGCGTCGCCGGCCGTCAGCTCTGGCGGCGTGAAGGGAAAGCCCAGATTGCCGGCGGTGGAGATGCGGCCGGGGAACGGCGCGTGCAGTAGGTACTGCTTGGCGGTTGCGGCAACGGCGCGGGCCTCCTCCTCGTCCTCGCCGATGCATTCGACGATGACGCCCACTTCCTCCGGCTTCTGGCTCACCGGCTGGCCACCGACAACGCCCAGACCATAGAAGCGGAAGTAGAGCGTGTAGGGGTTCTCGGGCTTGGGTGGCACCAACTCGCGTATGGTGGCCTCGACACTGGCTGCAATCTCGTCGGCTTTCTCGATGAAGACCGGGTCGGCGGAGCCGGCCACCATGATGGCGCGCGAACCGACGCGGGTGGCGCCCTCGATCTTGACCGAGAACTGCTTCGTCGGCTCCCAGCGACCGCCGGAGACACGACAGCGGCGCTCGTCGAGGGCCTCAAACTTGGAGTCGTGGAGGTACAGGACGCCTTCGGGTTCCGCGACGGAGAGTGGGTCGGCCTGCTCGTAGAGGCCGTGGGCTGCAACCGACATCGGCGTGGCGCGCCGAGCGGGGTTCATGGATTCGAGGATGAAGCTTTCGCCTTCGAGCGAGCCAAGCATGGCATCACGGCCGCCGCCTTCGCATGCCAGCGACGCGCACTCGATGATCTTGGCCATCTGCAAGGCGGGGCCCATGGGGAAGCCCAGCTTTTCTGGCAGGCAGGTGTAGATGCCGGTATCGCAGGCACGGCCGGCGACGATGACGTCGGGGTCGAGGTCGATGGCGCGGACGAAAGCTTCGGTGCCGGCCTGCCCGACGATGCACGAGGCAGAATCGATCTCCTCGTCGGTCAGCGCCGGCATGGGGCCGATGGATGCGATCTTGCCGGCCTTGGCCTGGCGCTTGAGTAGATCGCGCGGCATCTCGGAGCGGATGGTGGCCAGGCGGAACTTCAAGCCTTCCTCGCGCGCGATCTCGCGAATGATATCAAGCGTCTGCTCGAGGTGGGTGTCGCCGCCCGCGGTGCCGGCGGTGCCGATGATGACGGGGATCTTGCGGGGTACGGCGCCCATCAGCAGCATCCGCAGGTCGCGCTTGGTGGAGCGGCGCGCCGTGGCGAGCTTGCCGGCGCCGAGGTAATAGGGGCCTGGGTCCACCGAGCCCATGTCGGCGCCGATGAGATGGAGGTCGCGTTCGAGGCCGGCGTTGAAGGCCTTCTCGATGACGCCGTAGCCGAGCTGGCCGGAAGCCGACATGATACGCAGCGGACCACCCTCTGCCTTCCACTTGGTAATGACGCGGGCAAAGCTCGACTGGTAGGGCTTGGCTGTGGTCATGACTCAAATCTCCACGTCTAGCATGGGGCGGTGCTGCTGGGCGCCGTCGACGTCGGTATCGCCGGGCGAGCCGGCGATGGTGCGGCGGGGCAGCACGATCTTGATGGCGCTTGCGGCGGGATAGGGAATGACCTCGGCCTCGGCAACGCCATAGCGCTGCGCGATGACGGCCGCCTTCAGAGATGGGGCGGCGAGCGCGCGCTCGTAGAGCGCCTTGTCGTCGAACATCAGGTCGATGGTGACCTGGGTGGGACCGGCATTCTTGGAGCGGATGACGCGGGCTGCTTCGCGCAGGCGCATGGGGAAGCCCTCCGTGGCGTTGGGATGTGGGCAATCCTCGCGCGGAAGGGGAGACACGGCAAGTGCGCAAAAGGCACTCGCAAGGCAGCGAGCTAGAAAGGCAACGGGATGGAGCATTGAGCCGCATCCGGTTTTGCGGAGGCCGCTCGATGTCCATCCCATATGCATGGGCGTTCGGGGCCTTGACCGGCCCGCGATGTCGCTTAGGCGAGTTACTTCTTTTTTGCGGCGACCTTTTTGGCCGGGGCTTTTGCGGCGGCTTTGCCGGGACGCTGGGTGAGGGCTGAGGCGGCGGCCGTCTTGGCTTCCTTGCTGGCGCCCTTATCCTTCAGCGTGCGGGCGGCAGCGCTGGCAGCCTTCTTGCTGGTGACTTCCTTGCTCTTGGACTGGGTCAGCGCAGATGCGGCCGCAGTCTTGGCGTCCTTGCTGGCTTTCGGGTCCTTCATGACCTTGGCGGCAGCCTTGGCGGCCTTGCTACCGGTGCTTTCGCTTTTATTCATCGCCATTTTGTTGCTCTCGTTTGTCGCTGCGGCGCATGACCGCGCAGGATGTGACAAACGCCGATTCGGTTGCAGGAGCCATCGTTTGAAAGCAACAAATCTGTTGATTGCAGAAGAAATGTGCTGAGTTCACAGTTCCGGGTGGCCGCCGCCAAGCAACACACGCGATTGACAGCACCTTGGCCGGCACGCCAAAACCCGGCGGCACGGGCCCAATGTGTCGTGGGTCCGGGCGTGCTGCCCACCCTCTTTCATTCAGACTGGACGCTGCAGACAGGCTGCCCAAGGAAGGACCACCATGTCGACCGCTCAACTCAAAGAGACCATCGAGGCTGCCTGGGAGGCGCGCGACGGCGTCAACGCACAAACCAAAGGCGCAGTTCGCGAGGCCGTCGAGACGGCAATCGACCTGCTCGACAAGGGCAAGGCGCGGACGGCGGAAAAGCAGGGCGAAGAGTGGGTCGTCAACCAGTGGCTCAAGAAGGCGGTGCTGCTGTCGTTCCGCCTCAACGACATGGGCATGATCTCGGGCGCGCCGGGTGGTGCGTCGTGGTGGGACAAGGTGCCGTCGAAATTCGAGGGCATGGGGCCTGCGGACTTCAAGGCGGCGGGCTTTCGCGCCGTTCCCGGTGCGGTGGTGCGCCGCGGCTCCTACATCGCGCCGAACGTGGTGCTGATGCCCTCGTTCGTGAACCTCGGCGCCTACGTCGGCGAACGGACGATGGTGGACACCTGGGCCACTGTCGGCAGTTGCGCGCAGATCGGCAAGGACTGCCATTTGTCGGGCGGCGTCGGCATCGGCGGCGTGCTGGAGCCGCTGCAGGCCAATCCGGTGATCATCGAGGACAATTGCTTCGTGGGTGCGCGCTCGGAAGTGGTGGAGGGCGTGATCGTCGGCGAGGGTTCGGTGCTGTCGATGGGCGTGTTCATCTCGGCGACGACCAAGATCGTGGACCGTTCGACGGGGCAGATCCACATCGGCAAGGTGCCGCCCTACTCGGTTGTGGTGCCGGGCTCGCTGCCGGGCATGCCGCTGCCCAATGGCATGACGGGGCCGGGTCTCTACTGTGCCGTGATCGTCAAGACCGTCGATGCGCAGACGCGGGCCAAGACCTCGATCAATGACTTGTTGAGGGACTAGCGTGGCGGCTTGGATGTCGCCTTCAATTGATCGCTGCGTTCGTATCGAGCCTGCTACAGATCTCAACGAACTATGCGGTTCGGACACTCGTCGGCTGTCGGTCTTGATGCCCGTGGGCTTGGGGACGACGGCCGGCTGCCATGGGGCTCTTGCGTGTACCGCACACTCGACATCGAGAAGATCGTCGACACCATCATGGCCCTCGAGAGGCGCATCTCAGAGCGCTTCGAAGGCGCCGGGCTGGCGCGGGTGTGCGGCGAACTCGCGCAAATCGCCCGGGAAAACAAGTCGCGGCTGGAGCGGAACGCCCGGCCAAACCTGATCTTGCGTAGTGCGAGCGCCACGCTGATCCTGGCGGGTGTGGCGGCACTCGCCTATGTCGCGAGCCTGATCAAGCTCAAGGCGAACACCGAGGATCTGTTCGGCGTCCTGCAGGGCATCGAGGCGTCGGTCAATCTGCTGCTCGTCATGGGTGCCGGAGTGTTCTCGCTGGTGACGCTCGAGGGCCGCTGGAAGCGCCGGCGGGCGCTCGACGACCTGCATGAGCTCAGGTCCATCGTGCACGTTATCGACATGCATCAGCTCACCAAGGACCCCAGCACGAATTCGAGCATCACCCCGCCGACGGCATCGTCGCCAACGCGCCGTCTCAATCCGGCCGAGTTGGTCCGCTACCTCGACTACTGCTCGGAAATGTTGTCGCTGACGGCCAAGGTGGCTGCGCTCTATGCGCAGAACTCATCCGATGCCACCGTGATCGATGGCGTTAACGACATCGAGCGGCTGACAACCAACCTGTCGGCGAAGATCTGGCAGAAAATCACGATCGTGCAGGCGATGGTGGCTGCCGGGCCGGTGACGTCCGTGCCGGTGATCCCGCCGCTGAATATTCAAGCGTCGCAAGCCGGCGCGGATGGCAAAGAGTTGCGCGAACAACACGAAATCCGAGAAACTCGTGAGACGTGAGATGCGCCGGGCCCGCCACCTGACACTGATGCGGGCTGCAAGCATTGACAAATTGACCGGGGCGGGTGACCCACCAGGGCTGGTCGCAGTAACATCGGACGAACCAGGCCGCAGAAGGAGTGCTCGGAATGCGTTGGATCAGGTACACGGCCGCCGGGCGGACCAGCTACGGCATCCTTGAGGGCGGGACGATCACCGAGGTCAAGGGCGATCCTTTCACGGGCTACGAGCGCGCGGGACCGACGCATGCGCTCGATAGCGTCAAAATCGAGCTGCCGGTGGTGCCGCAGAACTTCTTCTGCGTCGGGCTCAATTATGCTGAGCACGTGATCCAGGCGGCCAAGAAGCTCGGCATCGAGGCCAAGCTGCCGGAGAGACCCGATGTCGGCTACCGTTCCAACAACGCGCTGATCCCGCATGGGGCCGACGTCATCATACCCGCGGATGCGACGGAGAAGGTGCAATACGAGGGCGAGCTGGTGGCGATCATCGGCAAGGCCTGCCGCAACGTCAGCGAGGCCGAAGCGCTGGACTATGTGCTGGGCTACACGATCGGCAACGACGTTTCCGAGCGTACCTGGCAGAAGGCCGACCGGACATTATGGCGGGCCAAGAACTCGGACACCTTCAAGCCTATGGGGCCGTGGATCGAGACAGATGTGGATCTCGACAGCCTGGAAACGCGCGTGCGGGTCAACGGGACGGAAACGACGCGCTTCAAGACCAACGATATGATCCACGGGGTCGCCCTCTACATCTCCACAATCAGCCGCTACTGCACACTTGCCGCGGGTGACGTGCTGTGGATGGGCACCGATCTGTTCTCGCCGGATCTCAAGTCGGGTGACGAGGTCGAGGTGGAGATCACGGGCATCGGCGTGCTGAAGAACCGATTCGTCAAAGCCAAAGCTGTTTGAGCAGCGCGAAGGTGATGGAAACACAAGACTTCATAGCCAAAGCGGTGAGCGGCGGCCCCTCGAGAGGCCACCATCTCAGCCTGCCCAACGTGCTCACGTACGGCCGGATCCTGGCTGTGCCGGCGCTCGGGGCTGTGTATCTGTTTCTGGAGGGAGATCAGCGGCGTTGGATCGCGCTCATGATTTTCGTGGCGGCGTGCCTGACCGATTGGCTCGACGGATATCTGGCGCGCGCTCTGAATCAGCAATCGACGCTCGGGCGGATGCTGGACCCCATCGCCGACAAGCTTCTGGTGGGTACGGCTCTGATCCTGCTGGTACACGATAACACCCTGGACCACTTCAATATTTGGGCCGCCATTATCATCCTGTGCCGGGAAATCCTGGTGTCGGGGTTGCGGGAATTCCTGGCGGAACTCAACGTCAAGGTGCACGTGACGCGGCTGGCGAAATGGAAGACGACGCTGCAAATGATCGCGCTGGGTGTGCTGATCGCAGGGCCGGCCGGCAACAAGGTGGTGCCGGGCGTGATGGTGACGGGAACCATGCTACTGTGGGTCGCAGCAATACTCACGCTGTGGACGGGTGCGGGCTACTTCAAGGCCGCGATCAACTCGGCGCTGGATCTGTGAGCGGCGCGCCGGGGCTGGCGGTTGCTGGCGCTTCGGCGCCCGGGTCAACTGGACTGATGCAATGATGACGGTGGAGCTCAAGTATTTCGCCTGGGTGCGCGAACGGATCGGCAAAGCCGGCGAGCGCATCGATGTGCCCGACGGGGTGCGCACGGTGGCGGATCTGGCGCGTTGGCTGGCGGCACGCGGCCCCGAATATGCTGCAGCGTTCGAACGGCCAGACGTGGTCCGCGCGGCTATCAATCAGGCGCATGTGAAACCTGACACGCCGCTTGCTGGCGCGCACGAGATTGCATTCTTTCCCCCGGTCACGGGAGGCTGAGGCCAATGGCGGTGCGTGTGCAGGCTGAAGATTTCGACGTCGGCTCGGAAGTGCGGCAGGCGACAGCCGGGCGCGAAGACATTGGCGCTGTCGTGACGTTCACGGGCACGGTGCGCGGCGAGGCAAAGGGCCGGAAAATCCGCTCGATGACGCTCGAGCACTATCCGGGCATGACGGAAGCGGAACTCGCGCGCGTGGAGACTGAGGCACACGCGCGCTGGCCACTCGATGCGACGGTGATCATCCACCGCTTCGGCGAGCTCAAACCGGGCGACAACATCGTTCTGGTCGTGACGGCTTCACGCCACCGGCACGCGGCCTACGAGGCGAACGCCTTCCTGATGGACTATCTTAAGAGCCGGGCTCCTTTCTGGAAGAAGGAGACGCTGGCTGACGGATCGGGCCAGTGGGTCGATGCGCGCGAAACGGACGCTGAAGCGATGGCGCGCTGGGGCAGCCCAGCAGATGGCGCGCCCGGGATGCGGCGAAGGCCGCGGAGTAGATGGCTGGCGGAGACTCGACCTTCGTGGGCCAAGTCGGAAGGGCTAGGCCCGAATGCCAGATCTTGATGAGGTGGCTCAATTTTTCGGCGCGGCCTGCACGGCGCAGGCCGGCTTTCTCGGCGATTTCGAAAATCGTGCTCATTCCAATTAATCCACTCTTGCCATATTCCGTCGGTCGTTTGCATAGACGGTGGCTTCGTCGGGCAACAGCGCCATCTCGTCTGTCATCGTGAGGATCAGCGCCCCCCGCGGAGGGGGCGGAACGCTCTCTTTTCATTCTGCGAACGACGAGCGCGCCGGCCCGGCGAGAACCTTGCGGGAGACCGACGGTGGGGGCCTTCGCCGGCTCCCCAAGGCGCCGGACGGCAGGGTCGCTGGGGGGCGCGCGGCGCATTCGCCATACCTGTCCTGCACGGGGGAGTGCTGACACCTCGCCCGGAGCCTGCTATATGGCCCGTATATCCGAGCGAAACGAGGCACGGCGCGAATAGCGCGGCTTGCGCGTGGCGTTCCCACTCCCCAAGCGATAGGACAGCATGCGCGAATTCAAAGGTATGAGCCTGACCGACAGGCAGAAGAACTCCAACAAGGCAAAGCAGGCTCTGATCGAGAAGATGCGGCAAGCGCCCAAGCCGGATGATCCGGAAGTCGCTGCGCAGCGCGCCGCCAAGTCGGCTCTTCTTGCAGCAAACAGGGCCGAGCGCGAGCGGCGCCGGGCCGAGAAGCTTGCCGCCGCCCAGGCCGAAGCGGCTGCGCTTGCCGCGGCTGAAGCCGCTGCCAAGGAAGAGGCCGAGCGCAAGAAGCGTGAAGAAGCCGACAAGATCGTCCAGCTTCTGGCGGATCAGAAGGCCGCGCGCGATGCGCGTTATGCGGCCCGCAAGAAGAAGAAGGCTTGATCGGCACGCGTCTGATTGATCGCTGAGCCGGCTCGGCGAATCCGGGCGCGTGACAGGTCAGCTCGAACAAGGTGCGCTTGGGAACAATGACTTGGACCAAGCGCAACGCGGCGATCATGCGCCAGCGCCGTGCGTCGACAGGCGTGATGACACAAGATTGGCGGCTCGCAACGGCATTGGCCGGTGGAGATGGTGCGCGGGGCGGAGATGGCGCGCAAGCAACGCCGCCACCTTGGCACAGGTTGCGCTTGCGACGTTGGCGCCCGAGAACTGCTCTATGACCTCGACGCCTCAACGGCACGCGCTGCCATGGCGAGTTGGGGCAAGGGTTTGCCGAGGCTTTGACGCGCGCCGTTCACCAGGCGCCAAGGGCGGTAGTGATTGCCGTCGGCTGCATGCTCGTAGTCGATGCCGCCGACGTCGGCGCCGGTCTTCGCGTCAGCCAGACGCCAAGCACGCGCGCCATCTCTTCTCATTTTCAGTCGTTGGCGCATGCAGCCCTGCCGTGCGTGGAGATGGCCCAGTATGGGCGGCGGCAGGCTTGGCGCAACCCTTCGATTTAGGAAAGTCGCTGTCTCGGCTGGGGTGCTCGACTTTCGGGGCTGACCTAGTTGAGGCGCAGGGTCCAATCCGCGCTTTGTGGAAACGCCGGCGGGACAGCTCCAAAACCCGCGATCAGTGTGTCGGTGTTGTCGCCTGTCTCGGGATCAATCTCACGCTCGAGGATCGCGACACCGGCCACACGCCCGGCGATCTGCTGGGCCGCGAGCTTTGCCTGTGCGACGGCTGGAAACATGTAGGCTTGTCGCGGGCCAATTGTGATGCCGGCTCGCTCGAAAGGTACGACGACATAGGCGCGTTCGGTCATGGTCGATCACTTGGCTGCTTCGTTGCGCATCGCGCGTTTCTGGCACCCGGTCGGCTGGGGCCGCAGCGCCGGCTGCGACCCCAGTTCGCGGATGAAGACGGCTGCGAAAATCAGAAGTCCATATCGGCTCCCGGCATCGGGGCGGGCGCGGCCTTCTTCGGCTTCTCGGCGATCATGGCCTCGGTGGTGATCAGCAGCGATGCCACCGATGCCGCGTCCTGCAATGCGCAGCGCACCACCTTGGTCGGGTCGATGATGCCTTTTGCAAACATATCGCCGTACTCACCGGACTGCGCATCATAGCCCCACGAGAACGACGGGTTCTCCATAACCTTGCCGACGATCACCGAGCCGTCGGCACCGGCGTTCTGTGCGATCTGGCGCGCGGGGGCCTGGATTGCGCGGCGGACGATGTTGATGCCGACCTTTTGGTCTTCGTTGACGGTGTTGAGACCGTCGAGGGCCTTCAATGCACGCAGCAGTGCCACGCCGCCGCCAGGGACGATGCCTTCCTCGACCGCGGCGCGTGTGGCGTGCAGGGCATCGTCGACGCGATCCTTGCGCTCCTTGACTTCGATTTCGGTGGCACCGCCGACCTTGATCACCGCAACGCCACCGGCGAGCTTGGCCAGACGCTCATGCAGCTTCTCCCGGTCGTAGTCGGAGGTGGTCTCCTCGATCTGGACCTTGATCTGCGCCACGCGGGCGTCGATCTCAGCCTTCTTGCCGGCGCCGTGGACGATCGTGGTGTTGTCCTTGTCGATCGACACCTTGCCGGCGCGACCGAGCATGTCGAGCTTCACGTTTTCGAGCTTAATGCCGAGATCCTCCGAGATCACCGTGCCGCCGGTCAACGTGGCGATGTCCTCGAGCATGGCCTTGCGGCGATCGCCGAAGCCCGGGGCCTTGACGGCTGCAACCTTCAGGCCACCGCGCAGCTTATTGACGACCAGCGTTGCCAGCGCCTCGTTCTCGACTTCCTCAGCGATGATCAAGAGCGGCTTTCCAGTCTGCACGATGGCTTCGAGAACGGGCAGAATGGGCTGTAGGCTCGACAGCTTCTTCTCGTGGATCAAGAGATAGGGGTCGTCCAGTTCCACCGTCATCTTCTCGGCGTTGGTGACGAAGTAGGGTGAAACGTAGCCGCGATCGAACTGCATGCCCTCGACCACATCGAGTTCGGTCTCCAGGCTCTTGGCCTCTTCGACGGTGATCACGCCTTCCTTGCCGACACGCTCCATGGCGGTGGCGATCATGCGGCCGATTTCATTGTCGCCGTTGGCCGAGATGGTGCCGACCTGGGCAACTTCGTCGTTGTTGGCAACGGGACGCGAATGGGTCTTGAGACTCTGCACCACGGCCGTTACGGCCATATCGATGCCGCGCTTCAAATCCATGGGATTGGAGCCGGCCGCAACGGAACGCGCGCCTTCCCGTACGATCGCCTGGGCTAGCACGGTTGCCGTGGTCGTCCCGTCGCCAGCGAGATCGGCCGTTTTCGAGGCCACCTCCCGCAGCATCTGGGCACCCATATTTTCGAACTTATCGGCCAGCTCGATTTCTTTGGCGACTGTGACACCATCCTTGGTCGTGCGGGGCGCGCCGAACGACTTTTCAATGACAACGTTGCGTCCCTTGGGACCCAGCGTCACTTTTACGGCATCAGCGAGGATGTCGACGCCGCGCAGCATCTTCTCGCGGGCGTCATGAGCAAACTTCACTTCCTTCGCAGTCATGGATCGATTGTCTCCTCATAGCGTGCGCAACAGGCGCTGAAGGCTGCGCGTGCGACAACAGCCAGCAGCGCGAGCACCAGCACGGTGCCCATGGCACTCAGCAGCATTGCTTTGGACTGACGGATTGAAACAGGCTCAGGCGGCTGCCTTCATGGCCCCGTGAACCTCGAGAACGCCCATGATGTCGCTCTCTTTCATGATCACCAGCTCTTGGCCATCGATCTTGACCTCGGTGCCGGACCACTTGCCGAACAGCACCCGGTCGCCGGGCTTCACGTCCAACGGGACGATCCGGCCTTGATCGTCTCGGGTGCCGGGACCGACGGCGATGATTTCGCCTTCTTGCGGTTTTTCCTGCGCTGTATCGGGGATGATGATGCCACCCGACGTCTTGGTCTCATTGTCTATCCGACGCACCACGACGCGGTCATGCAGGGGGCGAAACTTCATGGGTTTGACCTCCTTCTTCGTGCCCTAACCTACGATGTGCATTGCGAGCGACGAGCCCCGTTCGGGCACCCGTCCTCGGCGCCTATCTGGTTTGCCGTTTGGCACTTTCAAGAGGGGAGTGCCAAATTTTTTCGAGGTGCAGAGGCAGTGCCATTGATGGAATATTGTTCATTTAAAACATACGGTTCTGCGAGTGCTCCCGCCGCGCTCTGCACCGGCAATCGCAACTTTGATTCAGCCGCGCATCGGCTGGCGGCAAGACTCCGACGACGCTTGGCGCTCGGCCGCCGCCGTGCATCGGCGGCGGTTTCGGGCGGCTTTTGAGACGCCAGTCCGGCCACATCAGTGCCATTGCGTGCGCGGCTGTCTGCTCTCCGCTTACCAGCCCGCCGCCCAGCTGGCACGACGGGGGTCGGCGGCGGCCACTTTGACGCCGGCCTTGGTGTCGTGAATGACGCTCATGACAGTGCCGGCGAGGCGGGTCCAGTCGGGCCAAGCCAGAACATCGTGGCCCAGCGCTTCCAGTCCGGAAACCGTCTTGGGGTCCATGCGGCCTTCGATGGCGAGGCGGTTGGGGTAGGCTCCTCGTGCGGCTCGAAACTCGAGGGGAAGGCGTAGGACGCGAACCGCGGCTCGATGGCGGTGCGCAGGTCCATGCCGAACTCGGTGACGTTCAGGAGCACCTGCAGCATGGCCTGGGTCTGCACGTCGCCGCCCGGTGTGCCGAAGGGCAGGTGGCGCGGCCGTCTTCCAGAATCGCGATGGCCGGATTGGGGGTGAGGCGCGGGCGTTTGAAGGGGGCGAGCTCGGAGGGGTGGCCTTGGCTGGTCCAGGACTGGCTGCCACGGCCCGATGCGACCAGGCCAGTGCCGGGGATCAGCTCGGTGTCGTAGGACGCGTCGCTTGGGGTGGCGGAGAAGACGTTGCCGTCCTTGTCGATCACGGCGCAATAGGTTGTATCTGGCGACAGAGAAGGGGTGTCGGCCAACGGAACGTCGGGCTTGAGACGCGGATAGCCTGGGATGTTGCCGGCGTCGACCAACGTGGATTGGCGCGTGCGGCGTCGATCAGGGCGCGCCGCGTGGCCTGATACGAGGGCGAGGAGCCGCTCGAGCGGGCACGTCAACAAAGCGAGGATCGCCGAAGTAGGCCTCGCGGTCGGCGCAGGCGAGCTTCACAGCTTCGGTCAGCAGGTGAACGTAGGCGGGTGAGTTGTGACCCAGCGCTTTCAGATCGTCCGATCTGAGCATGCGCAGCAGCATGCCGAGCAACGGCCCCTGGCACCACGGACCACAGGTGATGACCTCCATGTTCCGCCACTTGGTGCGTACGGGCGGCTCCAGGCGAGCGCGGAACGCGCCCATGTCGGTGCGCGTCATCCAGCCGCCGTTGGCCGCGTGATAGTCCGTGACGGCCTTGGCGAGATCGCCGACGTAAAAGGCGTCGTGGGCGGCCTGCAGGCCAGCCAGGCGTCCGCCCTTGGCGGCGGCGGCCTTTTCCTCGTCGGCCATGAACTGTAGCGAGCGGGCAAGATCAGTCTGGCGGAAGATCTGGCCGGGTTCGGGCGGCTTACCGCCGGGGAGGAACACTTCGGCGTTGCCCTTGAAGCGGCGGTACTTGGCCTCATTGGTGTGGATTGTGTCGCAGAAGCGGGGATCAGCGGGAAAGCCTTCGCGGGCCAAGCGGATGGCGGCCGCAGCCACCTCGCCGAAGCTCATGGTGCCATAGCGCTCAAGCGCGGTGATCCAGGATGACGGCGCAGCCGGCACGACAGCACGCATCAGTCCCTCCGGAATGGCGCCAGCGTGCTTGTCTCGGAAGTAGGCGGACGAGGCCTTCGCCGGCCAGACACCAAGGCCATCGATGGTGATGACCTCGCCGGTGGCAGCCATGCGGATCATGGTCGGCGCGACGCCTGCGACGCTGACCAGGTCGCAACAGGTGACGCCCAGCGCCAAGCCCGTTGCGACGCCGGCATCGACGGCATTGCCGCCGGCTTCGAGGATCAGGAAGCCCGCGTGGGCGGCATTCATGTTGCCTGCCGAGACCATATGGCGGGTGCCCGTGAGGACGTTGGCGTGCGTGGTCAGCCCCTTGAGGCCGATGACATCGCCTGACGTGGTGGCTTGGGTGCGGAACATGGTTGAGCCTCCCTGCTGCTTGGCGCGTTCAGTTCAAAGCCAGTAGCCTCTGGCGCCTGCCCCCGCGATTGAGGGGGCTGCCCCGTGCCCATGAGCCTCATGGGCCTGATGACGCTCAAATGCCCGGACCTCTAGATGAAGTCTATGACCGTATGGCCGTTGCAGTCACGCAAGATCAGCCGCTGAGATCGGGGAAACCGGCGGCGCAATCATGCGGATGAGGGACGAGTGCTCAATGTCGTTCGCCATCAGCCGTCGATTGCGTTTGGCGCGGGGAAACCTATCAAAAGGGGCGCTACCATCGGCATTCCCGATCATCCGCCCTGCGTGTTCCAATTGGAGAATGATGAGGCGTCCCTCCATCTCCAGTTTGTCGGAGCAAAAAATGGAGTGTCTCGATGACAGCAAAAATTACGCGCTTCAATGGAGTTCACGCGATTGTTTTGCTTGCGGCATCGGTTTTCGTCGCGCCGACCGCCGTCGCCTACGAGCGAGATGCTACGGCCGCCGAGAGCCGTCACGTCATCGCCAAATTGCGCGGCCTCGGATACCGGTCAATAACGGATGTCGACGTCGTAGGTCGCCGCTTCGTCGTCGACGCCAAGTCTCCTGCCGGTCGAGACGTTGACGTCATACTTGACAAGGGATCGCTGAGGATCTTGCGGGTCAACCCGAGTTGACCGCCAGTTGTCGGCCGGGAAACTCGGCGCCTCCCAACCGCCAAACCCCCACGACAACAACCGTCGTCCGCGCTGGCTACAGCGCGGGCGACAATGTGCGCATGGCAGCACCGACGCTGGGTCTTGAACTGCGGCTCGTACCGCTGCGCGCCAGGGCGGGACCGGAAACCCCGTGATAACGAACGCCGGCGGCGGTGGGTGGGCTGTTCGGCAGCTTCACCTCACCGCGACCTTTTTTTGCCATTCGCCAAAGACCTCAGTTCATGCGCAGGTCCAGGATGTGCTTCTTGTCGGGCTGCAATTCCCCCTCTCTCGACGCGCTTGACGATGTCGGTCAGCGCAGCGTTCGCCGGTGTATCGATGCCGATGTCCTTGGCCTTATCGCAGACGAAGCCGTTCAGGAACTCGATCTCGGTGCGACGGCCTTTCATCATGTCCTGGCCCATGGACGGGCGATGCTCGCCGCCGCCGGCCTTCTTGACTTCGGCAATGCGGTGTTCGTCGTACTCGGAGCGGGCCTTGGCGTCGCCCTCGCCAGCCTTGGCGATGATTTCGGGATCCATGTGATGGATCTCCTCGAGATCGTAGCCCAGCGCCTGGCCGACACGGATGGCCTCGGAGCCTAGGCGGGCACCGAAGGCGCGCAGGCCGTCATCGAGGATCATGTCGCGGCTGACGAGGCCGGTGCACGCCGACATACCATTGCCCATGACGTTGGCGACGAGCTTGACCAGCGCTCGCCCCACAGATTGTCGGTGGTGAGTGCACCGTCGGAATAGGCGACCAGGCGCGTGACCTCTTTGGCGCGATCGGTGATGCGGCCGTGCACCTCGCCGACGCGGAAGACGGTGTGATCCGGAGCCTTCTTGCCGGAGGCGCGGCGGACGTGGCCCGGCTCGCACAGATCGACGGTAATGGACGATGCGATGGAGCCCAAGACGCGGCCCCAGCCGACCACCTTGGCAATCGTTTCCTCGTTCATGCAGTTCTGCAGCGAGACGACGAAGCCATTGGGCGAGAGATACTGGCGCACCATGGTGGTCGCCCATTCGGTGTCGTAGGACTTGGTGCATACGAAGGCGATGTCGAAGGGCTGGGTCTTGGTGACGCCTTGCAGTTCGGTGATGTGCATCGCCTTGACGGGCACCGTGAACTCGGGAACGTCCTTGAGGTGTGTGATCTTGAGGCCGCGGAGCGCATGGCCTCCACATTCTCGGGCCAGAAGTCGACGAATGTCACGTCCTCGCCGGCCTGGGCCATGTGGGCGCCGGCATAGCCGCCGACCGCCCCTGTGCCGATAATCGCAATCCGAGCACCCATCCCAAATCTCCAATTCGCTGTTAGCCACATCGTCCTGTTGACCAACTATTGCGCGTTCCAGCGGGCTTGGCGAGCCGCTGATTTGGGCCTTTTCCGACCTGCCCCACGGCCCGGCCACATGCCCCAGGCGGGGACATTTGTTAACAACGCTCAACAAGAAGACGCATACCTTCGATAAAGCAGTGCTGGCATATAATAAGCTATGCAGCTATTTTGGCGGCCATGACTGGCGATCCTTATCTGACACGCTCCCTGGGTTTCCTGCTGGCCGACGTTTCGCGGCTGGTGCGGCGGCGTTTTGACCAGAGAGCCAATGGCTTGGGCCTGACAAGGGCGCAATGGCGCGTGCTCTCGCAGCTTCGGCGGCAGGAAGGCATTCGCCAAACTGCGCTTGCGGACCTGCTGGAGATCGAGGCCATCACCCTTGGCCGGCATATCGACAAACTGGTCGAGAAGGGCCTGGTGGAGCGACGCGCCGACCCCACGGACCGGCGCGCCTGGAACCTGTTTCTCAAGGCCGAGGTGCAGCCGGTTCTCGACCGCATGCGGGAGATGTCGCGCCAGACCAGCGCCGAAGCGCTCGGCGGCATTTCGCAGAAGGACGCCGACCGGCTGCTCGACACGCTGCAAAAAATCAAAGGGAACATGTTGGCCCTCGACGCCGCGGAGACGGACGCGACGGGCGGAAAACGAAAGACCGCGTGAGGAGCGCGATCATGCAAAAACGGACTGTAGACGAGCCTGACGGTCCAGCCATCGGTTCAGCCAAGCCGGCGCCTGCGATGGCGCAAGCCCGGCCGAAGTGGCGGATGCCGCAACGGCGGTTCGTGGTGATGCTCGCCTTGATGCTGCTTGGGCCGCTGCTGGCGCTGGCGGCCGGCACATATATCTATATGGCTGGCGGCCGCTTCATCGAAACGGACAACGCCTATATCAAAGCCGACAAGATTGCGGTCAGTGCCGACATTTCCGGTCGCGTCGAGGCCGTGATGGTCAAAAGCGACCAGCACGTCAAACGGGGCGATCTGCTGTTTCGCATCGACCAGCAGCCATTCCGCATCGCACTCGAAAGGGCCGAGGCGAAACTCGCCGCCGCCATCCAGGATGTCGACAGCTTGCGTGCGATCTACCAACAGCGCGTGGCGCGGCTGAAACTTGCCGATGGCGATCTGAAGTTCCAAGAGCAGAACTACGAACGCCAGAACGAGCTGACACAACGGGGTGTCGTCTCCCGCTCGGGCATGGATACGGCGGAAAAGAGCCTGCGCAATGCCCGCGACCAGATGGCCGTGCTGCAGCAAGAGATGGCAGAGATCAGCGCCAAGCTTGGCGGCGATGCCAAGCGGGCGACGAAGGAGCATCCGGCCGTGCGCGAGGCCGAGGCGCTGCGCGATCAGGCTGCCCTGGACCTCAAGCATACAGAAGTGCGCGCACCGGCTACCGGTATCATCACAAATTTCGATCTGCAGCCGGGCGAGTACGTGACCTTGGGAAATGTGGTTTTCAGCATGGTCGGCACCGATGAGTTGTGGGTGCAGGCCAATTTCAAGGAAACCGACCTCACGAACATGCAGCCGGGACAGAAGGCAACGTTCCACGTCGACAGCTATCCCGACAAGACGTGGACCGGATCTGTCACCAGCATCAGCCCAGCAACGGGTGCGGAGTTCGCGATCCTGCCGCCACAGAACGCCACGGGCAACTGGGTCAAGGTGGTGCAGCGCCTGCCGGTTCGGCTCAAAATCGATCCGCTCGAAGGCGCTAAGCCCTTGCGGGCCGGGATGAGCGTCGTCGTCGAGGTGGACACCAAAAATAAGCGTTCGCTGCCGAAGTGGATGTCCCGTCTGTTCGGCATGGCCCAGGCACAACCGTGACAAGCGCAGCCGTTGCCACCCCTCCATCCGGCGACGTGCCGCTGACCGGCCTGAAGCTCAAGATCGTTACGGTCGCGCTGATTCTTTCGCCGTTGGTGCAGGTGTTCGACACCTCGATCGTGTCGATTGCGCTCAGGCAAATGCAGGGCGAGCTTTCGGCGACGCAGGACCAGATCGCCTGGGTGCTCACCTCGTATCTCATCACGCTTTCCGTGATGACGCCGCTTTGGGGCGCGATCGGCAGCGTTTTCGGGCGCAAGCCGCTGCTGCTGCTGGCAACGGCGGGCTTCACGACCTTCGCATTCCTGTCGGGATGCTCGACGTCGCTCGAGGAGATCCTGATCTTCCGGGCCGTACAAGGCGTTTTCGGGGCGGCCCTGCTGCCGCTCGCCATGTCGACGTTGCTGACGATCTATCCGCGCGAGGACTTCGGCGTCGCCATGGCCTGGTGGGGCGTCGGCGTCATGTTCGGACCGGTATTCGGTCCAACCATCGGCGGGTACGTCGTCGAATACTATAATTGGCGTTGGGCGTTTTACCTGAATGTGCCGATCGGACTGGTCGCCATTCTGGGCGTTGCCCTGCTGGTGCCCAACACGGGCAACAAATCGACCCGGAAATTCAACTATTTCGGGTTCGTCACTCTCGGCATCTCCATTGCCTCACTGCAGTACATCCTGGATCGCGGCGAGCGGTTGATGTGGTTCGAATCCTCGCTGATCGTGACGTTGACGCTGGTCGGACTGGCTGCGTTCTGGATGTTCCTCGTCAACTCGTTCACCTCGAGTACGCCGTTCTTCAATCCTGCGATCTTTGCCGACCGAAACTATCTTGGCGGAACGCTGCTGCGCACCTTGTTTGGCGTGCTGCTGTTCGGCAGCCTCGTGCTGATGCCGCCATTCGTGCAGGACATGGGCGGGTACTCGGTGCTCGACTCCGGGTGGATCATGGCGCCGCGCGGCGCTGGCACCATGATTGCGTCGTTCTGTGTCGGCTACATCGTCAAGTACATCGATCCGCGAAAAATCATCGCCTTTGCGATGCTGGTGATCGCCGCCACCATGTGGCAACTGTCGAACTTCACCGAGGACATCGACCTCACGACCATCACCATCAATAATTTCATACAGGGACTGGCATTCGGTGCCTTCGTGGTGCCGCTCAACTCGGTGGCGTTCACGACGCTGTCAGCCGATCTCAGGGATGCGGGCACGTCGTTCTACGCGCTGCTGAACAATATTGGTCGGGGTTTCGGCGTGGCGTTGTTCTCCACCTATTTCGCGGTGCTGAGCCAGACCAACCACGCGCACCTTTCCGAGATCTTCCACCACGGCAACGAAACGCTCAGACACGTTCCGCTGCCACAGGCCTGGAGCATCGATACGATCCAGGGCCTTGCGGCACTGGAACGCCTCGTCTCGCGGCATGGCAAGCTGCTGGCCTACATCGCCGACTTCCAGCTGTTGGCGATCGTGATCGCGGCCTGTGTGCCGGTGCTGCTATTCATGAGCAATCCGCACAAGCACAAGAAGGCCGTGACGGTGGGCGGCGGCGGCTGAAATCGCCGCACAGCGGTCGTCGCCTTCCGCGAGGGACGGCATGCTGACGATGAATCGTTATTCAGCGCCGCGCGAGATTGCGGCAATGGGCAGCGCCGACGTCGGCCAGCACGAGGGTCTGCAGCCCATGCCCATAGGGGCGAGCAACCTGCATCTTCTCCTCGCCCTTGCGGGTCAATTCGATCGTCCGCTTCAAGCACGGCCAATGCCAGGTGGCGTAGGGTCCGAATACGTCGCGCACGACGGTCGCATCGCACAGCTGCCGATCGGCGCAATACTTGACCACGTCAAAGAACTCGACGAAGGCGAAGATCTCGCTTTCTGACGGGCTTGCGGAGTCGCAGTTGCTGCAGAGAATATAGTTGTAGATTTTGTTGCGGATGGGGAAGAAGCCCTCGCCCTGGAAATCACGGACAAAGCGCATGGCGGCCAACGATCGCTCGTCGACCTGCTGCTCGACACTCTTGCTGTACTGCAAATATGTGGCGTAGCCGCCCGCGATGGCGGCGATGACGCCGACCCAGGTGGCGATGATCATCGACAGATCTCTCAGCGGCATCGCGCCCTCAACCGTGACAATGCGCCAACGCAAGCAACTTAAGGGCTGGCAACTTGTTGGCGCGCTCCATCAGCGCACTCGGTCGTTCATTACGACCAGGGTTTGAGGCCGGCAGCGTTGCGACCGGCAATGCGGCCAAAACCCAGGCATTCGCCGATATTGCCGGTGCCCTGGTAGAGGTAGCTGTAGATGGAGCCCAACTCGCCGGCACTGTAGAGGCGCGGGATCGGCGTGCCGTTGGGGCGAACGATTTCGGCTTTCTCGTTTCGGCGCGGACCGCCCTGGGTGTTGAGCATGGAGGGCGACATCTCGATGGCATAAAAAGGCCCGCGCGCCAGCGGCGTCAGCATCAGCGTGCGGCCGAACTCGTCATCGCGGCCGGCGTCGGCGGCCGCATTCCAGCGACCGACGGTGGCCTGCAAGGCTGCGGGATCGAGACCAATGATTTTCGCGAGTTCGGCGGTGGTATCGGCCTGCTTGATCCAGCCCTTGGCCAATTCGGCGCTATTGTCCTCGCTCCACTCGTACTTCTCGATGATCTGGGTCCAGCCATGGCTCGGCGTCTTATCGTAGAGGGGGCCGGACGAAAAATGCGCGTGGTCGCAGATCATGTACATCGGGCAGGGCGTGGACAGAGGCAGCCAGACGCCATTCTTCGGCACCTTGCCGTGACGGGTCTTGTACTTTTCATCTGCAAACCGGCGGGCATCGGGTCCGACGACGATGGCACCGCCCGGTAGCTCCTTGGAGTAGTGGAACGCCTGCATGGAGAACGAGGTCGGCACTTCCGGCACCTTCAGCGCCATTGAGGGGCCGGCGTAGTTGTTCATATGCCAGAGGTCGGCGCCGACGGAGAGGCCCATGGTGACGCCATCGCCCTCGTTATAGGGGGAGCCGGAGGTGTAGCAGTAGGGCACGCCCGGCAGATAGTTGCGGATCATCTCCTGATTGTTCTCGAAGCCGCCGCAGGTGAGGATGACGCCGCGCCGCGCCTTGACATGCAGCGGCTTACCGTTGCGGACGGCCCGAACGCCCAGGATCTCCTTGGTGGAATCGTGCTGGATCAGCTCCTTGGCCGGCGTCTCGTACATGACGTCGATGGGGCGCTCGTGGACGAAACTCTCAAAGCGCTTCCAGGTGAGCGAATAGCCGTATTTCGGGCCATCGTGAAACTTGTGCACGCAATCGGACCCGGGAAGATCGGGGAACTCGATGCCGACGGGCTGATGTTGGTGCTCCTGGGGATCGCCGCCGATGCTCGCCAGCCAGTCGTTGTTGCGGCACATCTCGTCGGCCCAGACCGCGATCATGGTCTCGGGCACCTTGTAGGGTCCGCACAATGCGGTGAGGTAGGCGATGGCCTTCTCGGCCGTCGAGGTGTTCAGGTAGCCCTGGCCCGCGACCCGTGTGTTGCCACCGTGCTGGCCTTCGGGCGCCTTTTCGAGCAGGACAACCTTGGCGCCCAGATCGTGGGCCGTAACGGCGGCGGCGACGCCCGCGCCACCGAAGCCAGCAACGACAACGTCAGCTTCAACATCCCAGTTCTCGGGCATGGATGATTGGGTGGTCATGATCTCTCCTTGGGATCTTGGACGCGGTCAACGAGCGCTGCCGCGCATCGGCTTATCAGTGTTGGCTTTCGGGTGGTGTTTTGGCGATGCGCCATGCCGGCTGGCATGAAGCTGCATTGTGGCTTCCGGTCAAGATCGGCATTGCTTCATGGCTCACAGGTTCGGCGCCACGACGACCGTGCCGCGCTTGCCGCCGGCTTCCACCGCTTCGTGGGCCGCTGCGGTCTCGGCGAGGGGAAACGGGCCTACGACGCGATGCAGGCGAGGGGCTTCCTCGAGCCATTGCAGGATGTCGGCTTGCGCCTCGCGGCGGCCGTGGTGGGGGGAATTCGGCAACAAGACGCCACGAATGGTCACGTTTTTGCGCATGAGCGCGGAGAATGGCACCTCGGGAGCGGGATTGCCGCGCGAGGCGTAGGCCGCAATGGTGCCATTCAGCGCCACGGCATCCTTGGTCCATGGCAGGTTGCCGCCAAAATCAACGTCGACGATGAGGTGAGCGCCCTCTTCCTCGGTCTCGGCAAGGATGCGCGCGGCCAGGTCGTCGTCGTTGCGGTCGAGCACGATGTCGGCGCCGGCCTTCTCGGCGTCGGCATGATGCCAGGTGCGGCTGATGGTGGCGATGACGCGGGCGCCGCCCCACTTGGCGAGCTGGACGGCATAATTGCCAACGGCGCCGCCTGCGCCGGTGACAACGACCCACAGGCCTTCGATGGGGCCGGAGCCGAAAACGCAGCGATGGGCCGTCATGCAGGGAATACCGAGGCAGGCGCCCGCCTCGAATGGGACGTTCTCGGGAAGGCAGGTGACCAAGTCCTGATCGAGGGCGATGTATTCCGCGCCGGTGCCCTGGAAGCGGCCATTGCGCTGGCCGTTGTAGAGCCACACGCGCTCACCGACGACAAAGCGCGTGACTCCGGCGCCGAGCTTGTCGATGACGCCGGCGCCATCGCTATGGGCGATGACGAACGGTGCTTCCATATGATAGCCGATGCCGCCGCGGCGATTGCAGTCGGCTGGATTGACGCCTGAGGCCATAAGGCGAATGCGGACCTGATCCGGCGCGGGCTCGGGCAGCGGCTGACGGCCGACAACCAGAACGTCCCGTGCCGGTCCCGTCTTCTCGTACCAGACCGCCCGCATCATCGTGCTCGTCTCCTTGAAGCCCGTCTCGGCCCCGCTGCAACCGACAAAAGTCCGGACAATTTGACCCTTGTCGCGGCTGGCGACAACCGCCTACGTTTGATCGCATAGCACTTGAACCCGTTCTGCGCCCTGGCGGCCCGGAACTTCCACCGCATTTCGCACCAGTGCGGGCTCGCCAGCCGGGTTCGGCCACCGCGCCCAGGCGCGAACTGTTCTTCGCCGGGGAACGGGGGCATACTGGTGCTCAAAGCAAAGCCGTCAATCTGAAGGACCGCCATGCCGCAGTTCAATTTCGAACCCGTTACGATGCCGCCCGCTGCCAAGACGCTGCGGGCGGAGGTCCGTGCCTTCCTCGAGGACGAGCGCGCCAAAGGCAGCTTCGCGCCGGCCGTTGGCTCCATGGTGGAGGCCGATCCGTCGTTTTCGGAGAAAATCGGCGCGCGCGGATGGCTCGGCATGACGTGGCCGAAGGAATTCGGCGGCTCCGAGCGTTCGTCGCTCGAGCGCTACGTGGTGGTTGAGGAAATGTTGGCGGCTGGCGCGCCGTGCCTGGCGCATTGGATTGCCGAACGCCAATCGGGACCGCAGATCCTGCGCCACGGCAGCGAACGGGCGAAGAAGATGATCCTGCCGGAGATCGCTGCCGGGCGGTGCTACTTCGCAATCGGCATGAGCGAACCGGATACGGGTTCCGATCTCGCCAGCGTCAAGACACGGGCGGTGAAGGCCGATGGCGGGTGGAAGATCACCGGCCGCAAGGTGTGGACCAGCTATGCGCACCGTTGTCACTACCTGATCGCGCTGGTGCGCACTTCGGGGACTTCCGACCAGCGCCATTTCGGCCTGACCCAGTTCATCGTCGACCTGAAGTCGCCCGGCGTCTCGATCCGGCCGATCTATAATCTGTATGGCGGGCATGATTTCAACGAAGTGACGTTCGATGACGTCTTCGTGGCTGACGACATGAGCGTTGGCGGCGAAGGTCGCGGGTGGGACATGGTCGTCTCAGAGCTTGCCTTCGAGCGCTCGGGGCCGGACCGGTTCATGTCGACTTATCCGCTACTGGTCGAGGCCATCGACGAACTCGGCACGTCGCCTGAACCGCTGGCGGCCGCCGAAATCGGGCGCGCGGTCGCCCATCTGGCGACCTTGCGGCACATGTCCTCGTGCATCGCGGGCATGCTGAACGAAGGCAAGTCACCGGTGACGGAGGCTGCGCTCGTCAAGGATCTGGGAACGACCCTCGAACAGGAAATCCCGGAAATCGTGCGCAAAGTCGTGCCGGTGGAGCCCCGGGGACAGTCTGGCAACAATGGCTATGCTGACCTTCAGCAGCTGTCGCAAATGCAATGCGTTTCCTACTCGATCCGTGGGGGAACACGCGAAATCCTGCGCGGCATGATCGCCCGTGGTCTGGGCTTGCGCTAAAAACTTGCGGCCCAGCCCGATTGGTGCGGCCACTGCTGGAGAGAACGAATGAGTGATATGCGCGACGAGATGCTGCGCACCCTCGACCGGATTGTCGAGGATACTGTGGTAACGACTGTTCGCGAAAAGGCCGACGGCCTTGGTAGTGGCGGCGCGTTCAGCGCGGGCGGCCAAGCACAGGCAGAGGCGACGGCGCCGCTGTGGGCCGCGCTCGAGGAGGCCGGCATCACGGGCATTGGTGCCGGCGGCGACGATGACGTGGCTTTCTCGGACTGCATGGAACTCATTCGGCGGGCGGGCCATCACGCCCTTCCGGTGCCGCTGGCCGAGACGATCATGGCGCGCCGGATGCTGTCCCGCGTGGGCATGGAAGCTCCCGACGGCGCCATCACTTTGGCACCACCTGGCGCGAGTGAACCAATTGTTTCGCAAGGTCACGGTTTTGCCGCGGGCGCGACGGCAAAGTCCGTACCCTATGCCTCGACCAGCGCGCACTGCCTCGTTGCCAGCAACACCGGCTTGCACCTGCTCGATATCTCTGCAGCGGTGAGCATGCAGGGCACGAATATGGCGGGTGAGCCGCGGGATATGATCGATCTCGGCAAGGCTCGCGTGGTGGCCCACTGCCCGCTTGAACACGCCGCTCCTGCGCTGGAAGCCGAAGGCGCCTTGGCGCGCGCCACACAGCTGGCTGGGGCCATGGGGGCGGCCACGGAGCATGCTCTGATCTGGGTCAACGACCGCATCCAATTCGGCCGCCCGATCGCCAAGCATCAGGCTGTGCAGCATCTCATGGCGCAGCTTGCAGAAGAGATGGCGGCCGCAGGGGCGGCGGCCGATCTTGCCATCGCCGCGAGCCAGACTGGGCCTGACCGCCTCTCGATCGCGATTGCCAAGGCACGGACAGGCGAAGCTGCGGGCAAGGGAGCAAACATCGTTCATGCGCTTTTCGGCGCCATGGGCTTCACGCGAGAGCATGCGTTGCACTACACGACACGCAGGCTGTGGGCGTGGCGAAACGAGTTCGGCTCAGAGGTCTATTGGCAGGGCGAAATTGGGCGCGCGGTGGCGGCAAAAGGTGGCCGCTCCTTGTGGACGAGCCTCACGCGCGAGATGTGACCGACTGCATCGGTGAAAGCAACTAAGCTGCCAAGTGCAACGCACGCTTAGCAAAATCATGTGATCTCGGCGCCCACTGCCGCAACGGCGGCGGTGGGCGTTACTGCCTTGCAGCAAAACCAGCGCTCAGGTGCATTCATGGGCAGGCAAGCGATCGCGAAATGACCAACTCGTGATCAAGATTTGCTGCAAACCAGTGCAAGGTGCTGATATAAAAATCAATTGATCAAGAACTGTGACAGTTTACCTACAACGGAATTGCAATTCAGGCCGCTCGCGCACATTTATCAACCATCGGTCGCAAGAATCGGTAACGATGAGTGCGAAGGCATAGCAGTCAAGGGAACTGAGCGCGACACAGGCGTGTAGCGCGAAAGTTGTCCCCGGTCTTCAGGAGGCGCGTAAATTGACGTCGCGCCATGACCAGGCCGAGCCATCTGGGCGTTCCGGTGGACGGCGGATCTGGCGTCCGGGCTCCAGGAGAGCCAGCGCAGCAGCGCGCCTCATACACATTTGCGCGCAAGCGTCGGCAACGTTCAACACAGGGACGAAGCTATGACGAATTGGCACATCATCAACTTCTTCCCAGGACGAGGATTGGCCACACCCACGTCTCTATCTTGGGCTAAATTGTATAGGTCAACGAATTAACGAGGGGCGGCAAAGACCGCGCAGGAGCGACAGGCGGACCAGAGAGAACCACGATCAGGAACCAACCACTGCAGGGCAATTGACATGGCGACGGGCAGCGAAATCTTTGAAGCTTTCACGCAGGCATACGACCGCGAGAAGCAGGTCGTCATGTCGATCAGGGACTATCTGGAAGGGTGCGCGAAAGACCCCACGTTCTACGCCAGCGCGCCGGAGCGCATGCTCAAGGCGATCGGCGAACCGGAGGTGGTCAACACCGCGGACGACCAACGCCTCGGCCGGATCTATATGAACCGGACGATCAAGGTCTATCCCGCGTTTGCCGACTTTTATGGTCTGGAAGAAACAATCGAGCGGATCGTCGGCTACTTCCGGCACGCCGCGCAGGGTCTCGAAGAGCGCAAGCAAATCCTCTATCTGCTCGGCCCTGTTGGTGGCGGCAAGTCCTCGCTTGCCGAGCGCCTCAAGGACCTGATGGAGAAATGTCCGATCTACGTGCTCAAGGCTGGAGACGAAATCAGCCCGATTTTCGAGAGCCCGCTCGGCCTCTTCAACCCTGAGACCATGGGCCAGATGCTGGAGGATAAGTACAAGATTCCACGGCGGGCGCTGATGGGCTTCATTTCACCTTGGGCTGTGAAACGGCTCGACGAATTCGGCGGGGACATCTCGAAATTCTCGGTCGTCAAGCTGCATCCTTCGAAGCTCAGGCAGATCGGCATCGCCAAGACCGAGCCAGGTGATGAAAACAACCAGGACATCTCCGCGCTGGTCGGCAAGGTGGATATCCGCAAACTCGAGCATTACGGACAGAACGACGCCGATGCCTATTCCTACTCGGGCGGCCTCAACCGCACGACGCAGGGGCTTTTGGAATTCGTCGAAATGTTCAAGGCGCCGCTCAAGATGCTGCATCCGCTGCTGACGGCGACCCAGGATCGCACCTACGTCGGCACGGAAAACGTCGGCGCCATCCCCTACCAGGGCATCATCGTCGCGCACTCCAACGAGAGCGAGTGGCAATCCTTCCGCGCCAACCGCACGAACGAGGCGTTCCTCGATCGTATCTGCGTGATCAAGGTGCCCTATTGCCTGCGCGTGACCGAGGAAGTGAAGATCTACGACAAGCTGCTGAAGGCTTCGGAGCTCTCGGAGGCGCCGTGTGCGCCGGGCACGCTCGACATGCTGGCGCAGTTCTCGGTGCTGTCGCGCCTCAAGGAGCACGAGAATTCGCAGCTGTTCTCGAAGATGCGGGTCTACGATGGCGAGAGCCTCAAGGACACGGACCCAGCAGCGCGCACCATGCAGGAATACAAGGACGCCGCGGGTGTGACGGAAGGTATGGACGGCGCCTCGACCCGGTTCGCCTACAAGATCCTTTCGGAGACCTTCAACTTCGACAGCCACGAGATTGCCGCCGATCCCGTGCATCTGATGTTCGTGCTGGAACAGGCCATCAAGCGCGAGCAGATGCCGGATGAAACCGAGCAGCGTTACATCGAATTCATCAAAGAGGAGCTGGCGCCGCGTTATGCCGAGTTTGTCGGCAACGAGATCCAAAAGGCCTATCTCGAAAGCTACAACGATTACGGGCAGAACCTGTTCGACCGGTATGTGGCCTACGCCGATTCTTGGATTGAGGATCACGATTTCAAGGATCCCGACACGGGCCAGCTGATGAGCCGCGAATTGCTCGATCAGGAACTGTCCAAGATCGAGAAGCCAGCGGGCATCGCGAACCCGAAGGACTTCCGCTACGAGGTGGTGAAATTCTCGCTGCGGGCGCGGGCGCGCAATGGTGGCAAGAATCCGGATTGGACGAGTTACGAGAAGATCCGCGACGTCATCGAGCGGCGCATGTTCAGTCAGGTTGAAGACCTGCTGCCGGTGATCTCGTTCGGCGCCAAACGCGATTCAGACTCAGAGAAGAAGCACCACGATTTCGTCGAGCGCATGGTGTCGCGTGGTTATACGCAGCGCCAAGTGCGGCGTCTCGTCGAATGGTACATGCGGGTAAAAAAGGCCGGCTGATCACGACCAGCGGTCGATGCCGCAAGAAGGAGCCGCGATGACGATTGCCGACGTGTTCACTGGCCTTGGCGCCATCATGCTGGTGTTCATGGCGGCAATCCATTCGATGCTGGGATCGGTATTGGGCGCGCTGAGGCTGTTCGGAGCAGCGCTGCACGTTCGTGCCGATGGTCTGGCGCACGGACTGGGCGCGGCCCTGATGCGCCCAGTCTGGAATTTCCACCCCGTCGCTCTGATCGGCATGGCGGGCGGACTGATGACCGCCGTCATCGCGACCCGCAACGTCAGTTCTGCCGGCATTGCCCGAACGGCCATTGGCATCGGCGGGGCCGGTATCTACGATGCCATGCTGCAACAACCGGTCGGCTGGCCGGCCGTTGCGGGTTGGCACCTGCGTGCGCGCGTCGCTGGCGCTTGTTAGCGATCGGCGACCACCAACACTTCGCGGATGAGCGGACCCATGAACATCGTCGATCGACGTCTCAACCCGAAATCGAAGAGCCTCGGAAACCGGCAACGGTTCGTGCGGCGGGCGAAGTCGGATATCCGGGAAGCCGTCAAGGACGCCATCAAGAAGCGGAAGGTGGCGGAGGTAGAAGGCTCGGAGCGGATCACCATCCGCTCGAAAAGTGTGCGCGAGCCCTCCTTCAATCACAGCCGTGAGGGTGGCGTGCGCGATTACGTTCTGCCCGGCAATCAGGACTACAAGGCCGGAGACCTCATTCCCAAACCGCAGGGCGGCGGCGGTGGCGGGCGAGGCCGCAAAGCTAGCGCAGACGGCTCGGGCGAAGACGATTTCGTCTTCACGTTGTCCAAGGATGAATTCCTCGATGTCTTTTTCGAGGACCTGAAACTGCCGAACCTCGTCAAGCAGCGGATCAAGGACCTCAAGAATCCGGTGCCACAACGTGCTGGTTTCACATCGGACGGTCCGCCCGCCAAACTGGCACGCATCCGCACGCTCCGGCGCAGTCTCGCTCGGCGCATCGCGTTGAAGCGCCCGAAAACCGAGGACGTTCGTCTGCTCGAAGAAGAGATTGCGCGGCTCGAGGCCGAGAGGCCACGCAACGACGTGTTGATCGCGGAACTGAAAGCCAAGCTCGAGCATGCCTTGAGACTGCGGCGCACCATCGCCTACGTCGATCCGATCGACCTGCAGTACAATCGCTTCGACAAGGTTCCACGCCCGTCGCACCAAGCCGTCATGTTCTGCATGATGGACGCCTCTGCATCGATGACGGAAAATTTGAAGGATCTGGCCAAGCGCTTCTTCATGCTGTTGCACCTGTTCCTGTCGCGTCACTACAAGGAAGTGCATGTCGTCTTCATCCGCCACACGTCAACGGCGAGTGAAGTCGACGAAGAGACGTTCTTTCGCGGCGTGGAAACCGGCGGCACCGTCATCTCGACAGCCCTCGAAGAAATGGACCGGATCGTCAAGGAGCGCTATTCGCCCAACGACTGGAACATCTATGCGGCACAAGCCTCTGATGGCGACAACATTCCCGATGACATGGGCAATTGCCTCGAGCTGGTGGAGCATCACCTGCTGCCGGCCAGCCAGTATTTCGCCTACATCGAAGTCTCCGAGCATTCCGGTCCCGGCGAGACCATCGTCTGGCACAGCTACACGGGCTTGCCGCGCGACACAAACATTTCGCCATGCGCAGAGTGACGAATCCCGGCGAGATCTTCCCCGTATTTCATGAGTTGTTCTCGAGCTCGGCTGGCGCATGATTGCGTCTGAACCGATGGAGCAAGGAGTTGTCTGGCTATGACGGTGGTCGCCAATAAGCCGCTCTTTGACGGGCCTGAGTGGAATTTCGAGCTGATCGGGAAGACCTACGACGCGATCGAAGAAATCGGCGTCGGCGAGATGGGTCTCGACATCTACAAGAACCAGATCGAGGTGATCACGGCCGAGCAGATGCTGGATGCCTATTCCTCGATCGGCATGCCGCTGATGTACCGCCATTGGTCGTTCGGGAAGCGTTTTGCGCGTGACGAAACCATGTATCGCAAAGGCGCGCGTTCGCTGGCGTTCGAGATCGTCATCAACTCGGATCCGTGCATCAACTACATCATGGAAGAAAACTCCATGACGATGCAGTGCCTGGTGATGGCGCATGCCGCCATGGGACACAATCATTTCTTCAAGAACAACTACCTGTTCAAGCAGTGGACCCAGGCCGACGCGATCCTGGAGTACCTGTCCTTCGCCAAGAAATTTGTCTCGGAGTGCGAGGAAAAGTATGGGCTGTCGCAAGTCGAATCCGTGCTCGATGCTGCGCATGCGCTGATGAACCAGGGTGTCAGCCGCACAGCTGGCGCGCGCCGGCGGTTCAATCCGCAAAAGGAGCGTGTTCGCGAGCAGGCGCGACGCGACTATGAGCAGGAAACATTCAACGAGCTGTGGCGGACACTGCCGGGCCAGACCAAACAGGAAGATGGCGACGAGCGATCGGAAGAATCGCGTGCCGAACAGCGCGCGCTGCTGCTGCCGGAAGAAAACATTCTGTACTTCCTCGAAAAGAATGCCCCAAAACTTGCGGGATGGAAGCGCGAGCTGCTGCGGATCGTGCGTGTGCTTGCGCAGTATTTCTATCCGCAGCGACAGACGAAAGTGATGAACGAAGGCTGCGCCACGTTCGTGCACTACGAGATCATGAACCGCATGTATGAGAAGGGGCTGGTGACCGAGGGGTCGATGCTCGAATTCGCGCACATGCATGCCGCTGTCGTGTCGCAGCCCTCGTTCAATGACAAGCACTACAGTGGCCTCAATCCCTATGCGCTCGGCTATGCCATGATGCGCGACATCAAGCGGATCTGCACGGAGCCGACCGACGAGGACCGGCAATGGTTTCCCGACATCGCCGGCAACAACGATCCGATGGGCACATTGCGCGAAGCATGGGCCGACTACCGCGACGAAAGCTTCATCCTGCAGTTCCTGTCACCCAAAGTGATGCGAGACTTCCGGCTGTTCCACTTGAAGAACGATGCCGACAATCCGGCCATGCGCGTGGAAGCCATTCATGACGAGCAGGGCTATCGCAACGTGCGCCGCATGCTGGCGCGCCAGTATGATGTTTCGACCCAGGATCCCGATATCCAGGTGACAGACGCTGACCTTGCGGGCAGCCGCCGGCTGGTGCTGACGCACTTTGCGCGCGACGGCATTCTGCTCGACAAGGAAGAAACCGACCGGACGCTGATGCACGTGGCGCGCTTGTGGGGCTACCGGGTGCGTCTGGTCGAAGTGGATGGCTCCAGCAACAAGAAGCTCAGGGAACACGAAACTCTGCCCTTGCCCTGAGGCGCGGCCCTCGCTCTGAGGCGGGGGAGGACGGATCCGGCGGCGTCACCATCGCGCGGCTTCGACCAACAAAAATGAGGCGGCTCCTATGAGCCGCCTCGTTGTGTTTGTGCCTTCAAAGTGCCGGAGGGCCTACTCTGCGGCCTCGGATTTGGGGGCGACCTCCTTGAGATGGCCGTAACGATCGCGAAACGGCTGCGTGTCGATTTCCTCGAGTTCGAGTTCGCGGCTCAGGACCTGACGCTTCCATTCCTGGTGCGCCGGCTCGGCGGCGTGGAACTCAGGCATCACCTCCTTGGCGAACAATTCCAGTCCTTCGCAAATGTGCTCGTGCGGGTTCTTGCCGGCCTGGTTGAGGAAGATGATCTGGTCGACGTTGGATGTCTGGAACTTGCGCAACTTCGCCCGGATCGTATCGGGGGAGCCGACGAGACCGCTGCGCACCGATTTCTGCACCGCTTCCGGGTTGGCCTTCTGCCACTTCTGGAACTCATCCCAGACGTTGACGGTGCCTGCACGCGGGCGCTCACGATTGGCGCTGCGTCCATAGAAGTTGAGTGCAAACTGGAAGAAGGTGAGCCCTTCCGCCCTCTTGCGCTTCCTCATCCGTCTTGGCAATACATGAAATAGGAGACGAGGGAGATGTTGGGATTGATGGGGTAGTCGGCGAGTTTGTCCAGTCGCCGGGTGATGGCGTTGTAGTAGGCGTGCACCCAGGCATGCGCGGCGTCGGCTGACACGAACTGAAAGCCCAATGCTCCCATGCCTTTGCGACCCGCGTATTCGATCGTGGGTAGCTGAGAACAGGCGACCCACAGCGGCGGATGCGGCTTCTGGAGCGGTTTCGGTACGACATTGCGGTAGGGGAATTTCCAATGCGTGCCGTCGTATTCCGTCGGCGCATCACCGAACATCGGGATCATGCACTTGACCGCGTCCTCCCAGATCTCGCGCTTGTTATCGACGGTGACACCGAAGGGGTCGAGCTCGGTCGCAGAGGCGCTTTCGCCCAATCCCAGTTCCACTCGGCCATGGCTCAGCAGGTCGAGCGTGGCGACTGTGGGGGGCCGCCACCTTGGACGGGTGGTTGGTTGTAAGTTGCATGATGCCATGGGCGAGACGGATGTTCTTGGTTCGGCTGACTGGCGGCGCCTCAGGAAGACCCCAGGGCGGAGGAATGGGAATATTCCTCGAGATAATGATGCTCGACCTCCCAGGCCATGTCGTAGCCAAGGCGATCGGCCAGCTCGACCTGCTCAAGTGCGTCATTCAGGAGTTTGTGCTCGCTATGGGCCTCCCAAGGTCTCGGGATCTGCATCTCATAGAAAATGCCGAACTTCATGTCGCTCCTCCCTTGGCTTATCTCATCAAATCAGAGACTTTTGCTCCGCGCTGCGGCAGTGGCACGCCCAATCGCACCGCAGCGGGGCCGTCACATGTCCAGACAAGAATGACATCGAATGGCCAGCAACGAAAGGCCTGTCGCAATCCCGCTCCTGGCGCCGGCGCCCGGCGGTTCATCGATGTCAGAATACTGCGACACCCCAATTCGGCTGCAAAAAGTGCCCGGCAGCAAAGAAAAGGCGTTTCGGCTTGCACGTCAATAGTCAAAAATGGATATTCCGTGACCAGACCGCGTCGCGCAATTCGGCTTAACAGTTAGACTTTCGCACCGAACTCTCTTTGAGTTGCGTCATCGCCAAGGCTCTCTTTTTTTCCGCTAATTTTTCTTGACAGCTGATTTGCAACGGGCCGTTAATGCTCACATTGACGCTTATTAGTTGAGTATTTCACATGGCGCGCTATCGAATCCAGAATGCTGTTTCGGCCAGTTTCCTCGAGGTCTTTACGACCGACATA
This sequence comes from Hyphomicrobiaceae bacterium, assembly GCA_041397705.1. Lineage (GTDB taxonomy): Bacteria > Pseudomonadota > Alphaproteobacteria > Rhizobiales > Hyphomicrobiaceae. Next base: position 294,846 of record JAWKWC010000003.1, on the reverse strand, counting down.
ACCGGCCTTCCGGCGCCAACCGCAACCGACATCTATGTCAACAATTCCGACGGCACGATCAAATAAGCATCGTCGGGGGTCGGGTTGACGCTGAGTGGCGGGGCTGCGACCGGCGGAACAATCACGTCCATTACGCACCAATGCCGCCCAAACCGTCACCTATGAAATCGGCGACCAGCTCGATTCGTCGAACAACTCCTTTGTGACTTTCTGGAACGCCTCGGGCAACGGCGCGCGTTTCGACTACGTGACGGCGGGGAGCGACAACGGATTGGGATCATCCGGCGCAGACCACTTCAACCTCGGCCTGACCCCTAGCGGACCCGGTGGCAGCAACTCCATGACGGGCTTTGAAGGCAACGACACTTTCGAGGATGGGGGAGGTTACGACTTCATTACCTATTCACGTGAACAAACTGGCGGCGGCACGCAGAACGTCATCGTCAACTTTTCGAGTTCGGCCATAATGGTCGGCGCGGAGACCGTGCAAGCCAAGACCGCGCGAGACGCCTTCGGATTTACAGACACGTTCATCGGCTCGATCGAGGCCGCGTCGGGAACGAACCTCGCCGATACGTTCGTTGGTGACGACGGAAACAATCAATTCCGGCCTTTCGGTGGAAACGATACGGTCAACGGCGGGGCTGGTTTCGATGAATGGACGGCCGTCGGCACGACCAGCACCGCGCCCTTCGACCCTGGAGCCATAACGGCCACGTATTCGGCCGGGACGGCCATGAACGGGACCATCAACGACGGCCTGGGCGGCACGGACACCTTCACCAGCATCGAGCGCATTCGCGGCACGAATTTCAACGATACCTTCAACGGTAATGACGGCAACAACAGCTTCCGAGGCCTTGGCGGCGCCGATACGTTGAACGGTGGAGCAGGCTTCGACGAAGCCAGCTACAGCCATGATGATATCTACGGCGGCAGCAACGGCGTTATCGTCAACCTGTCATCGTCAGCCATAAACGCCACCATCGCGGCGGGTACGTTCGCCGTGGGAGCTGGTCAGGCGCGTGATGGTTTCGGTAACATCGACACGCTCAACAGCATAGAGAAGGCGAGTGGCACCGGGGTCGCCGACTATATGGTCGGCAGCGCGGGCAACAATTTTCTTTATGGCGACGACGGTGCCGACACCCTGCTCGGCGGACTTGGCAACGATACGCTGCAAGGCGGGTTTGGGGCCGACGTCATCGATGGCGGCGGCGGCTGGGACATTGGCTATTATGCCACGACGGCTTCGACGGGCCAGACGATCACCAAGAACATCGATGGTTCTTGGAACGCCAACAGCACCAATTACAGAAATGTCGAGGTGCTTCGCTTCACCGACCGCGACATTGCCATCCGCGAGACGACGCGGACGGACCTGAACGGCAATGGCAGCTCGGACCTGGTTTTGCAAATGGGCGGCACTGTTGTCGACTGGATCGTCACGAATGGCGTGGCGACGGCTGGCAACTTGATCGGAAACGGTGTTGCGGGCTGGAATGTGGTCGGCACAGGCGACTTCAACGGCGACGGAACCAATGATGTGCTGCTGCAGAACGGCGCCGCAATCGTGCAATGGACCGTGCAAAATGGCGTGGTCACAGCCGGGTCCGCCGTCGGCGCGGCCGCAGGTTGGGACGTGGTCGGCACGGGTGATTTCAATCTCGACGGCACCACGGACATCGTTCTCAAGTCCGGCGGCAATGTCGTCACCTGGACCATGCAGAACGGCGTTGCCGTCGCCGGCACCCTGGTCGGTTCGGGCGTCGATGGCTGGGACGTGGTCGGTACAGGTGATTTCAATGGTGACGGGACCTCCGACATCCTGCTGCAATCGGGCGGTACCGTCGTGACCTGGAGTTTTGCCAACGGGGTCGTTTCCAGCGGCACATTGCTCGGCACCGCGGACGGCGGCTGGAATGTGGTCGGCACCGGCGACTTCAACGGCGACGGCACAACCGATGTGTTGCTCCAGAATGGCGGCGTCTACGTCGATTGGATCGTGCAGAACGGCGTCGCAACCGCCGGCAATCTGCTTGGCCAAGGCCTCGATGCCTGGAACGTCGGTGCAATTGGCGACTACAACGGTGACGGCACGGCTGACATTGCGCTGGTGTCAGGCGCCTCGGTGGTCGATTGGACCATGCAGAACGGCTTGGTCGCCGCGGGAACCTTCCTCGGCAACAACGGCGGCTTCAGCGTGGTGGCGTAAAAACTTGTTCTCCTTGGCCGAGCGGTCCCTTGTGGTGTTGCTCGGCCAAGGCGCTAACCTTTCCCGCAACACGGCCTCAGCCCGTCGCGGCATCGATCGGCTGGCGAAACGGGAATGGTGGCGGTCAGCCTCGCCAGCGCGACACGATGGTGTCCATCTCCGGGCGCTCTCGATCGGGCTGGCGCTCACTTTCCGTGCCGATGTAGACGAAGCCGGCGACGCGTTCTCCGGGTTGAAGATGCATGGCTGCTGCGGCGCCCTTGCTATAGGCGTACCACTCGGTGACCCAGGTGGTGCCGTAGCCCAACGCATTGGCAGCCAGGCACAAATTCAATGCTGCGGCCCCTGCGGACAGAATCTGCTCCCATTCCGGTGCGCCTTTGGTGTCGACGATGCGTGAGACCACGGCCACCACGAGGGGGGCACGCAAGAAGCGCTGGCGCTCGGTTTCCAAGCGGACCGGGGAAGGTGCTTCCGCATCTTCTGCCTGCAGGATGGCCGCCAGCCTGTCACCGAACTGACGCCGCGCGTCACCTTCGAACACAATGAAGCGCCAGGGGACCAGGCGTTTGTGATCGGGTACGCGGGCTGCCACCTTGAGAATGCGGGCCAATTCGTCCGGGGACGGGCCAGGCTCGCGGAGCAGGGCGATTTTTGCCGAGCGGCGGGTCGTCAACGTCTCGAGCATGTCAGTCATGGCCTGTTTCCACAGTTGTGTGGCAGCGTTCGACAAAGTCGCACTTATGCCGCGGTGTGCTGATTCAGTATATGATATGCGCATGGAAAACGTCTGTCGCCATATCAGCATGCTCCTCCTCATCGTAGGGTGCTGCTTTTCGTATGCCGTGAGCACAAGGGTGGCTCAAGCTTCGGAGCCGCCAACGCTGATGGTGATCTTCGACGGTTCGGGCTCGATGTGGGGCACGCTCGAAGGGGATCGACGAAGCAAACTGGCGATGACCCGTGATGCCCTCAAGGAGAGCCTGGGGCTGCTGCCGCAGCAAACACGGATCGGACTTGCCTCGTTCGGCTACCGGCGCAGCGGCGATTGTTCAGACGCGGGCGTCCTGCTGAAGCCCGAAAAACTCGACGTGGACCGATTCATGGCGCCACTCGACAAACTCAATCCAAAGGGGCGCGGACCCGTGACCCGGGCGCTTCGGGAGGTTGTCGGCGAGCTCGGTCCGCAATCTGCGCCGGCAGACGTACTCGTCATCCATGACGGTCTCGACAATTGCCAACAGGACCCCTGCTCGACGGTCGGCGAGTTGCGCACTGCGCATCCGGGTGTGCGCGTTCACGTCATGTCGCTTGGTCTGCCGGAGGAGGAGGCCAAACAGATGGCCTGCCTGCCACAGCAGACCGGGGGCAAACATTTCATTGCGGCCAACGCCGAGGCAACGCTGCGCGCCCTGCAAGAGGTCATGCGCAGCGTCGGAAGGCGGGGCGCCGCTCCTGCCAATGCGGCTGCTTCAGCTGGATCTCAGCCGGTCGCGCCGCCCGTGGAGCGACGCGTTGCCATTCCCGCCGGCAGGCCCGGATTGCAGCTGACCTCGCGCCTCGTCAAAGGCGGGCCCACTCTGGGGTTGGCGATCGACTGGATCGTTCGGGCGGGCGATGGAAAGGGGCCGCCGCTCTGGCAAGGACGGGCAACCGCCCCGCTGCTGGCCTTGCCGACCGGGCGATATACGGTCCAGGCGTCGGCCGGCCTGGTCACGCGGACAGCCGTAGCGGAGGCCGTCCAAGGGAAACCACGGGCGTTCGACGTCGTTCTCAATGCCGGCACGCTGGTTCTGGCAACCTCGAAGGCCGGCGAGCGCATGCTGGACGACACGATCCTCTCGCTCTCGCGCATCGAGGGCAGCGGCGTCGCTGCACCTCAGTTGGTTCCCAATCCCGATTCTGAAATCGTCCTGCCGCAGGGCAACTATCTGCTGGCTGTTACTTCGGGAACGCTTCGGATCGAGCGTCCGATCGGCATCGTGGCAGGGTCGCGCATCTCGATCGCCAACGCCCTGGCGCTTGGGGAGGTGACCTTGTCGGCACTGGCGGCAAAGGGCGGCAAGCCGCTCGATTCCGTCGTGTATGCGATCTACGAGGACGATCCTGATGCGCCGCAAGGGCGGCGCGAAGTTGCGCGCTCTGCTGGGTCAAATCCTCGCTTCAAGCTGCCATCGGGCACGTATTTCGTCATTGCACGGCGTGGGGCTGCCGAGACGCGGGATCGCATCACGGTGCGGGCTGGTGAGGCTGAAAAGCGCCAACTGGTGCTCGATGCCGGTCAGATCGCGCTCTCTGTCGCACTCCCTGGCGGTCTGCTTGCCGGACGCGGGCCGATTGCGCACCGGTTGGAACGGATTGGTGGAGCGCCTGGAGAGGCGCTGCATGCCAGTGGGGCTTCCGCGCTGCTCGATGCGACGGCGGGGCGGTACCGGATCGACTCGCGCGTGGGCCTTGGCAACGTCAAGTCGACGCGGGAAATCACGCTGAAACCCGGCGAGGTCGAGCAAGTGGTCATCGAGCAGCCAGCGGGCGCCGTCAACATGCAGGTGGTCGATCGCATCGGCGGCCGGGCCATCGCAGACGTCAGCTGGGAGATTCGCGATCAGACGGGAAAAGATGTCTGGGTCGGCGTGGGGACGCATGCCGATGCGCTGCTGCTGGCAGGTCGCTATGCGGTCAAGGTGGAAGCCCGTGGACGGCGGACCGAGCGCTCTATCGACGTCAAAGCCGGCGAGGCAAAAAACTATGAACTCACACTTCGCTGAACGCTGCTGGGGGAACCATGCCACTCAGGGATGCCTCGAGACCTTTCGCGGCCGGTGCCTTGAGGTGGTGGTAGCAGGCATCACCACGGGTCTTTCCTCGCTGACTAAGTTTCGACTGCGCCGCGGGCGTTTGATGGGCGTCGTGGGCGGGCTCGTTTGCGCGCTGATGGTGACCTGTGCGACGGGGAGCCAGGCGCAGACGCCCCAACCCGGCATCCAGTTGAAACCCGGCCTCAACCTTGCGCCTGGCGAAAGCACCAACAGGGCACCGAAAACCAATCCGGCGGGCTGGGGCACGTCGACCGTTCCCACCAAGAGCGCAGCTTCTGGCGACCCGGGCAAGAGGTGCCGGATATCGCTGACGGCCCATCTCACTGCAGGACGGCGAATGCGGATCAACGAAGGCCTTGTGTGGCGCGTGTTTTCGATCCCACCGGCGTTGCCGGCTTCAGGCCAATCCATTGCCCCGTGATCATCAACACGGTGCAAGATGCTGCCTGCGGTGCAGCTGGCGCCGGGCAATTACGCGATCAATGTCGCCTATGGCCGGGCCCACCTGACGCGCCGCTTTGCGATTTTCAGGCGGCCAACCCCGGGCCGAGAGGTTCATTCTCAATGCTGGCGGCTTGCGCGTGACCTGCCATCTGCTCGGCGGCGAGAAGCTTACGGACACGAATGCCAGCTACAGCATTTTCGATGGCGATGCCGACCAGATTTCGGGCCGGGCGCGCGTTGCTACAGGCTTGAAGCCTGGGGTCATCGTTCGGCTCAATGCCGGCCTCTATCACATCGTCAGCTCGGTCGGCGATGCCAACGCGCAAGTCAGCGCCGACGTGACTGTCGAGGCCGGCAAGCTGACCGATGCCGTCCTCAGCCACGCTGCCGCGCGGGTCAAGATGAAGCTCGTTTCGCGGGCCGGCGGGGAAGCTCTGGCCGACACGGTTTGGGCCGTCCACACCGATCAGGGCGATCTGGTGCGGGAAAGCCAGGGCGCGCTACCGACACACATCCTCGCGGCCGGCAAGTACATTGCCAGCGCGCGACACAATGGTCGGCTGTATCAGCGGCAATTCACCGTGGTTCCCGGTCAGCCGGTGGAAGTCGAAGTGGTCATTCAGTAACGCGGTCCCAACCGTAGCGCGGCACGACGAAAGCTCGTCCTGGACGCACCTGCGGCGCGAAGGGCGGTGCTGGCTGCATCAGGTGCGGGGGCGGCGACCGCCAGCACATGGCCCGCGCCGCCGCGCGCCTTCGCCTCAGCCGCGTGGGTTCAGCCGCGCTGCCTCGGCCATCACCTCGACGGCGATCGGCTGCTTGGAGCGCACGGTGAGCGCGGTCGCGCCGGAATCTTCCCATGCCCGATAGCGCTGCTTGATGTGTGCCGGCGGCCCACGAGCGATTTCTGGTCGACCCACTCATCGGGCACTGCCGCTGTCGCCTCGTCCTTGCGCTTGGCGAGGTACAGCCCTGGATGCGCTCGGCGGCGTTCTCGAAGCCACGGCGGATCATCATGTCCTTGTGGTAGTTCTTATCCTTGTGGCCCATGCCGCCGACGTAGAGGGCGACCCGGCTTCAGCTTGTCGAGCGCTTCCTGGATCGTTGTCGTTGACCTCCACATGGGCGGAAGCCTGATCTCGAAGTTCTTGAGGCTCTTGCTGCTGCCGGCGCGACGGAAGCCTTCCTCGAGCTCAGCAGGTATTCGTGCAGGGAGCCCGGCACGAACCCAGCGGCAGCCGCCGTCGGCGATCTCGCCGTGAGCTTGACGGTCGCCTCGTTGCCGGTGCCGAGGTAGATCGGCAAATTGGCCCATATGCAGGATGACTGGCGGCTTGCCAACACCCAGCGCGCCTTCTCCGGTGAAGGGAAGGCTGATTTCCTCGCCTTGGTGCTCGACGGGCGCTTCGCGCTTCCAGACCTTGCGCATAATGGCGACGTAATCCTTGATCCGGTAGTAGGGGCGGCCCCACGGTTGGCCGTACCAGCCTTCCACGATCTGCGGGCCTGAGACGCCAATGCCGGTGATGAAGCGGTCGCCGCCGGCCATGGTGTCGATGGTGGCGGCCTGCATGGCTGCGTTAGCAGGCGTACGGGCTGCCAACTGGATGATGGCCGTGCCGAGCTTGATGCGTTCGGTCTTGGCGGCCAGGAAGGCCAGCGGCGTCATCGCGTCAGTGCCGTAGGCCTCCGCCGTCCACACCGACGAATAGCCCAATTTCTCGGCCTTCTGCACGAGTTCGACGGGGACCTCGTAGTGCGCGCCGGAATAGCCGATGTGCAGGCCGAGTTTCATAGGGGTTTCCTCCGGGATCGATGTTTGGACCCGATCCTACGCAGAAAATCTGAGGCGTGCCAGCTGGTGAGGGGGCAGCAATGAAACTCTGGACCCGATTGCTGATCTCGGCGAGGTTTGGGACCTCACCCGCGCCCGAGCCACTTGGACCAACGGCTCTGTTTCTTCTCAGACTCGGCGCCGGCTTCATCGGCGGGGCCGTTCAACTCGGCTACGAATTTCGAGAAGAACTCGTCGGCGAGCTTCTTGGAGGTGGCCTGGATCAACCTGCCGCCCAGCGCCGCGATCTTGCCGCCAACGTCGGCCTTGGCGGTGTAGCTGAGGTCCGTTTCGGCGCCGCCTTCGACCTCGGCCAGCGCCACATCGGCCGAACCCTTGGCGAAGCCCGCGGCGCCGCCCGAGCCTTGGCCAACAATGGTATAGCCGGCCGGCGGATTTAGGTTTTCCAGCCTCACCTCGCCCGTGAAGGTTGCGGAAATCGGCCCGATCTTGAGGCCGACCTTGGCCGCCAGCTCTGTCGGAGATTTCTGCTCGAGCGATTGGCAACCGGGGATGCAGCGCTTGAGCACTTCGGGATCGTTGAGTGCGGCCCAGACCACGTCGCGCGGGGCCTCAATGCGATACTGGCCGGTTATATCCATGGGGTCCGTCCTTACTTGGCGCAGCTCAGGAGATGTTGTCGGAGCGCCCGCCCACATCGGCGACACGGGTTGCGCGCCAGCCGCCGGCGTCGCGCGCGAAAAGGAGCGGCGTGGCATTGGCCAGCATGGGTGTCGTGATTTCGATACCTAGGCTCGGCGCCAGCACGTAGAGGATGCCGCCATGGCCGACGAGCGCCGTCCTGCTTGCGTGGGCCTCGACAAGGCCACGGGCGATGCCGGCCTGCGTCCTGGTCACGAACTGGAGCAGTGTTTCGCCGTTGGGTGGGTCGTCGCGCCAATCGTGATCGTGACTCGGCGTGCCGACGAGATCGCCGAACCAGCGTTCGCGCAAGCCGTCCTCGGGAATGGGTTGCAGGCCGTGCGGGCGGGCGATGTGCTCGGCTGTGACCCAGGCGCGGTCCATGGTGCTTGCCACGACGCGCTGCAGGCCCGCGTTGGCGAGGGCGGCGGAAGCCGCCTCGGCCTGTGCGATGCCGGCCGCGTTCAGAGGCTGATCGGCACGCTGGAAGATCTTCTGGGCGTTGCCGTCGGTCTCGCCGTGCCGGATGAAATAGAAGCTTTCGCATTGGGGGGCGAGCGGGGTTGCCCGCGCCATGACAAAAAGATCGTCCAGGCCCCTGTGGAGGTAGCCTGGCGTCGTCAATTGGCTCGACATGGCTCGCCTCTCACACGATCTCGAAGAGCCCGGCGGCGCCTTGACCGCCGCCGATGCACATGGTGACAACGGCGTACTTGACGCCACGGCGCTTGCCTTCGATCAGGGCGTGGCCCGTCAGTCGCGAGCCACTCATGCCGTAGGGATGGCCGATAGAGATGGCGCCGCCGTCGACGTTGAGGCGATCGTGGGGAATGCCGAGCTTGTCCATGCAGTAGACGACCTGCACCGCGAAGGCCTCGTTCAATTCCCAGATGCCGATGTCTTCGACCTTGAGGCCATGCTTTTTCAGCAGCTTGGGAACGGCGTAGATGGGGCCGATGCCCATTTCGTCCGGCTCGCAGCCTGCGACCTCGAATCCACGGTAAATGCCCATCGGGGTGAGGCCGCGCTTCTGAGCTTCCTTGTCGCTCATGAGGACGCAAGCGGATGAGCCGTCGGAAAGCTGGCTGGCGTTGCCGGCGGTGACGAAGTTGCCCTCGCCTGCAACGGCTTTCAACTTGGCGAGGCCTTCAGCGTTGGTTTCGGGGCGATTGCCCTCGTCCTTGGTGAGGGTGAACACTTCGGTGCCTGTGACCTTGCCTTCCTTGTCGTACAGGTATTTTTCGGCTGTCAGCGGCACGATCTCGTCGTCGAACTTGCGGGCCTGCTGCGCTGCTGCCGTGCGCCGCTGACTTTCCAGCGCGTAGGCGTCCTGGGTTTCGCGGCTGACGTTATAGCGTTTGGCGACGTTGTCTGCCGTCTGGATCATCGGCCAATAGATGGCCGGCACATGCTCGGCGATCCATTCATCCTTGGCGCCAAGCACGTTCTGGTTGGATTGGACGAGGGAAATCGACTCGAGGCCGCCTGCAACGATGATGCCGGCATCATCCGAGCGAATGCGCTGCGCCGCCATGGCGATGGTCTGCAGGCCCGAAGAGCAGAAGCGGTTGACCGTCGCTCCGGGCACTGACACCGGCAGGCCGGCACGCACCGCGATCTGACGCCCAATGTTGCCGCCGGTCGCCCCTTCCGGCATGGCACAGCCCATGATGACGTCGTCGATCTCTTCAGGTGCAACCTTGGCGCGCTTCACCGCTTCAGCGACGACATGGCCGCCAAGGGTGGCGCCATGGGTCTTGTTGAATGCGCCACGAAAGGCGCGGCCGATAGGCGTGCGGGCGGTCGAGACGATAACTGCATCGGGCATGGGGCGGTCTCCTCGGCGTTCAATGCATTTGGCCGGAGAATGGCACGACAGGGGCGGTGAAGCAAAGCCTCGGCGCCCCCGTCAGGCAACTCACTCAGCCTGCGCCGTCCTCCCCCGCACGTGGGATGGCCAAAGAGGGGCGACATCTAATAATTCCGCTCGCATTTCAATCAATGATTTCAGACCTGCAGTGCGTTCTACTCCCATTTGTCGAGCTAGGCGATCGACCATGAAATGTATTGCAAGCGATGCGTCCAAGCGCGACATCAGCCGACGCGAACTCGAGACGGCAGCTTTGCTGCTGCCGCATATTTGCAGGACGTTACCATCAACGAACTGGTGGCCACGACAACAACGCAGCTGACGACACTAAAGGCAACCCTCGACACGGTTGGCACGGCAGTTTTCGTCACCGACCGGCAGTCGCGCGTTCTCCATGCCAACGCCACTGGTGCCGCTGGCCATCGCAATGGCTTGCGAACTTTCTTCATAGCTCGCGTCGGATCGTCATTCGGAACAAGCGCTCCGCCTCACTGGCTGTTGACGACTGGTCCTTCACGGACAGCTTCGAGGCGGCGGCGGCAAGCGTCTTTTGGCGCTCCTCGATCCAGGAATCGATGATGGGCAAACGTGGACCACTGCCCAGTTCCGGGGTCTCCTGCTTCAGCGCAATCAGGCGTGTGATGGCGTCTGCCACATTTGCCGGCACATTCGAGCCGGCCAGGAGCGCGTCCATGTGCATCGGTGGAGTGCCGCCGTTTTCCACGATCCACTGAAGCGAAAGGATGGGCCTCAGGACATAGAAATAGCGCTTGAGATTGACCTCGTCGCGACGATCGAGATGGCGGGCCGCGGTCGCCCCCGCGATGCTGGCGTAGTGGAGCCCGAGCGTTCGCGGGCTGGCGTGGCGCTCGTACAAGGATTTGAGTGCCGGCTGGAATTTGCCGTCATCGACATAGACAATCGGCGAGCACAGCCACTCGTAGAGAGCGGGATTTGATTTCAACATCAGTTGCAGTGTCTTACGCACATCCCAACCCGCCAGATCGACCAATTCGGGATCTAGCGGCCGCTCGATGACATCACGGCCCGGAACGAGGCGCAGATACCAGTCTTCGGGGTGAGCGTAGATGAAGCGAACATCATAGTCGCTGTCAGGAGATGCGAAGCCCCAGGCCCGGCTCCCGGATTCGGCTGCATAGAGAATGCGCACGCCTTCTTCCCTTGCCGTCTGGTCGAGGCGACGCAAGATATGATTGTGAACGGCGGCATCTGCCAAGGACAGTCTCCCTCATCGTCATACGCTTTGCAGGGCAGCGCGCCCAGGCGTTGCCGTGTTGCATCACATCTCCCCGGGGCTTGGCCCGCGCGCGGCAAATGGCTCGGTCGCTTCAACAACACTGCTAAACTCTGGTTTTGACAATGGGTCACAGTGGTCGGCGCGGGGAGGTCAAATGTCGGTTCGGCGGTTTGCCGGCGAGACGCAACGATGGTCGGCAGCTCTCTCGCGCGTGTGTTTTTGCCTATCTCTCTGTGTCCTCGTGTTCGCGGGTCTCGCGACCTCGCTCCCTGCCGCTGCGGCTGGTAAAACCGGCTACACCATTGCCTACCTGATCTCGTCCGACTTCGACGGCTGCTATGTGCCGGGCGTCATTCGCGCCATCCGGCAGTTTGCGGAGGCTGAGGCGGAGGAGATCAACGCGCGCGGTGGCATCGCCGGCCAGCCGATTAGCCTCATCTTTCTCGACGACGAGGACAAGGCGGAAAAAACCGTCGCCAACGTCAAGACGGCTTTGGCGGAACCTGGGCTCCTGGCGATGATCGGCGTGCCGAGCTCAACACGCGGCAAAGCCGTGTTCGACGCCCTCGGCAAAGAGATCGACGCAGCGGGCGTACCGTTCATCACCGAGATCTCGCTCAACCGGATGTTCTATCAGCACAGCAACGTGTTCACACTCGCCAGCGCGGTCGATAACGAGCTGGAAGTCATCAAGGCGTTCCTGGCGGCGAACCATTTCGACCGACCGGCCTTCGTCGGTCTGGAGGGCGACCTTTACACGGGCGCAATCGGTGACGGGCTCAAGGAGCTGGCGGCCGGGCGCGGGCTGGTTGCCGATCACCGCATCAAGGTGGTGAACTACAAACTCGATGAAAGCGTCGCAGCGCCCGTCGTTGCCGATCTCATCACCAAGCAACCCGATGTCATCTTTCTCGGTCTGGGCAGTGGCGCTGGTGCCACCTTCCTCAAAGAATTGGACCGGGCCGGCTCTAGAGCACCGATTTTCATCGTGCTCGGCCGGATCACGCGCTTGCTTGGCCGGGCAGGAGCGTTGGCCGTCGGCCGGCCGATGTATCAACTCGGCTGGGACGGCGTGCCCAATGCCTACAACGAGCGATTGCGGCAACGCATCTGGCAAGCGCGTGACCGCAATTGGGTGTTCGATGACGTGCCGGCGAAGCTTACCAGTGCGGAGTATCAAGCTCGCAATTGCAGGACCCGCGAGCCACAGCATCTGACTGTGCTGGCTGACAAGAACCGGCGCGCCATCGGTCGCGGTGCGCAATATCGCGACATGCTGGCGCTGTTGGCACAAGCAGGCGCGACGGCACCGAAAGGAGCTCCGCTTGGCGCTGTCAAGCAGCATCTGGTGCGCGAGGTGTCGAGCTATACGCAGCGCCGCCGCGTGCTGCGCGGGTGGTGGCAAGACTGGTCCTTCACCAAGGCAAGGGCTTCTGCCGCCGACACCTTGATCATTACAAAGCCAACTCTCGATGCGCCTGTGGTTCTTGCCTCGACGCAGTTCGCGCGCGTCGGTGGCGAGCTGGAGCCACGTCCTGTGGTCTACATCAGCTTGGACCTCATCTCGCTGGCGCGGATCGATACGAACGACAAGAGCTTCGATGCGGAGTTCTATCTGTCGTTCAAGAGCGCGGCACCCGACATCGATATCAACTCGATCGAGTTCACCAACGCCTACCGGGCGCAAACCGGCAAAGACAAGCTGCTGCGTTCGCACCTGATCCACGCAGGCAGCGAAGAAACGAGCTTTCCGAAGAATGTGAAGGTCTATCGCGTTTCGGGCAAATTCACCTTCGAGCCGGAGCTGGCGCGCTATCCGTTCGACACACAGCGGCTGTCGATTTCGTTTCAGCCTTCGAGCGCGGCACGACCGTTCCTCATTCAACCGCCGGTCGGGGCGTCACATTCGGGGCAATTCGCCAGCGATGGGTGGAAACCCGGCGAAGCCTACGTTGGCTCGGATCAGGATATCATTCCGACCATCGACAGCGATGCCACTGGGCGGCGGATCGTGCCATTCTACAAATTCAATTACACATGGGTCGTGAAGCGCAGCGCCAACGACTATTACCTGAGGGTGGTTGTGCCGCTCGGCTTCATCCTGCTGGTGACCTATTTTTCCGTGTTCCTCAGTCACACACGTTTTGAATCGCTCATGGGGATCCAGGTAACAGCGCTGCTGTCGGCAATCGCGCTCTATCTGGCGCTGCCGAAAGTGGACTCGGATCAGGCGACGCTGTCCGACAAGATCTTCATGATCACCTACGCACTGGTGAGCCTGATGATCGGCCTCGCCGTGTTCAAAGACCTGAGGTGGGTGCACAGCCACGCGCGATTGCGAAAATCGGTATCATTCGTGCAGATTTTCGTGTTTCCGGCAGTTGCCATCGGCGTGATCGGCTACCTGCTCTACGACGGCCCTGTCAACGAGGTGATCGACGCGCTCATGTCTCACGTGCGCACGATCACCGGCTAACCCCCGCAGACCAAGGGTAACAATGATCAACCGTCTTGGCGTGTGTGTCCTTGCGCAGCCTGAACCCGACGCTCGACCTCCGCCACGTCTGCGATGCCGTAGAGCGTCTCGGTCTCTTCAACGACATCGCCATCGCTATCCTTGCGGCGGCCCAGAATGATCTTGAGCGTGCCGCTCCCGTTGCGTCGCTGCGCTCTTTCGGTTCGCAGGATTGCAGACGTGGCCCACGTCTTCACCTTGAGATCGCGGCCGACGGTGATAGTCGCAATTCGCTTCTCGCCGACGACGTGGGCTGTGTGGCGGGCGGACCACCATGCCCAAAGTGGCGTGCCCATCATGGCGAGGCCAATCGCCACGAACGGAACCCCGAACAGGGGAAAGACAATCCCGAAGAGCAAGAGCATGCCAGACGGAGGCGTCTTACCAGAGAACCACCCTTGGAGCGCCATGACCTCCCAGGCAAGGCTGAAGGCAGTCCAGGGTATGGCGAAGAGCCAGACGAGTGAGGAAACGAAGAGCACGCGGCGTGGGCTTGGCTGGCCGGCCCAAAGTATGGTTTCGCCTCTAAACTCCCGTGTTACGGCCTCGCGCAAATGCCGAGGCAGGGCAGAAATATTGCTCATGCTGGCAGACTAGCATCGACATGCTATGGAATTGCGAAGACAAACGCGCGGTGCAGGGAAATCTGCCGGTAGCGTTGCGGAACCGTTAACGAGAGAGGAAGGGCCAATGTCCAAGGAGCTGGTTCAGCAGCAGTTCGGTGCCAACGCTGCCGCCTATCTGACATCAACGGTGCACGCCAAAGGTGCAAGTCTGGCCCGGCTGGTGGAACTGGTGGGGCCCAAGAAGGACTGGGTTGCGCTCGATGTGGCAACGGGAGCTGGGCACACCGCCGCGCAGTTCGCGCCGCATGTGGCCAAAGCTGTCGCCAGCGACCTCACACCGGAGATGCTCGAGCAAGTCAAGAAGCTTGCGGCCGAGAAAAAACTCGCCAACGTGGAAACGGCAATCGCGGACGCGGAAGCCCTGCCGTTTGACGACCAGTCTTTCGATCTCGTCACGTGCAGGATCGCACCCCACCATTTCCCGAACATCGCGAAGTTCCTGGCGGAAGTTCACCGCGTTCTGAAGCCCGGCGGCACCTTTGCCCTGGTGGACAATGTGTCACCCGACGCGGAAACAACACCCGGCTTCAGTGCCGAAGAGCTGGTGGATGCCGGCAAGGCCTACAATGCCTTCGAGAAACTTCGTGATCCGAGTCACGGCCGGGCCCTGGCGACTGACGAGTGGTTGTCGCTGATGGACCGGGCGGGCCTTAAACTCAGTCACCACGAGCATGCCCCCAAGGCGATGGACTTTGCTGCGTGGGTGAAGAACATGAATGTTCCGGCCGAAACCGTTCCAACCCTCGCGGCCATGTTGGATGATGCCAAGCCGGCCCTCAAGGCCTTTCTCAAGCCCACCAATGCCGACGGCAAGCGTGGCTTCACGCTCGACGAGTTGATCGCCATTGCGCGGCGGCCGGCGTAGAGCGGGCGACGCCATTGCAAGACAAGCCACAAGGGGGCCAATCGCCACTTGCCTCTGCGCCGCCAGCGGCAAATGGCGGAGCGCCGCAACGCCATTCAGCGCTCGATGGGTTTGCGATCGGCCTGCTGCTGACGATGTGCCTGTGTCTGGCCATCGGCCAGGTGGCCATCAAGGTTGCAAATGCCGGCATCTCGCCGTTGTTGCAGGCCGGCATGCGTTCGGCTGCGGCGGCGCTAGTGCTCGGCATCATCGCCGAATTTCGGGGCATCAAGCTGTTCGCGCGTGACGGCACCTTCTGGCCGGGCCTGCTGACGAGCATCCTATTTGCGTAGAATTCGCGCTGCTCTATCCCGGGCTCAAGCTCACGACGGCAGCTCATGGTGTGATCCTGCTGTATACGTCGCCGTTCGTGGTTGCGATTGGCGCGCATTTCCTAATTGCGAATGATCGGCTGACCCGAGCAAAAGTGGCCGGCATGATGCTGGCCTTCGCGGGTGTTGCGATCGTCGTTCTAGGTCGCACGCCAGCGCCGGGCAGCGGTGCCGCCCTCAATGGACCAACACTTGTGGGGGACCTGATGTGCCTTGGCGCAGCTCTGGCATGGGCGGTCTCACGCTGACGATCCGGGCTAGCGCGTTGAAAACCGTTACGCCGGAGCGGGTCACCTTCATGCAGCTGCTGTATTCGGCGCCGATGCTCGCAGGCCTTTCTATTTTCGTCGGCGAGCCTGGGCTGTCGCATCCCACGCCGCTGCATTGGGCTGCCTTCGGTTTCACCGTCCTTTTCGTTGGCATCTTCGTTTTCACGACGACGAACTGGCTCTATCTGCGCTACCCTGCCTCGCGGGTCATGGCCTTCCTGATGATGACTCCGGTGTTCGGCGTTTTGCTGCGCACCTCATTCTCGGGGAAGCGCTTAGCGCCAATCTGCTAGGCGGCCTCGTCCTGGTGGTCGCCGGGCTTTGGCTGGTCAACCGGCCCGCGCCCAAACCGTAGATGGGTGAAGTGCAGGCGCATCAAACCGCTCGTCGACACTCTCGATCTTTGCCCACAAGCCTCAATTGCGACATGACAAGGATGGCTGCATGTTCGATCCCGAGAACCCGCCGGAGCTGGCGGTCAGCAAATGGCTACAAGCCGATGGGCAAGTCAGCCTGGATGCACTGAAGGATAAGGTTGTCGTCATCAGCGTCTTTCAGATGAAGTGTCCCGCCTGCCTGCAGCACGCGCTGCCTCAAGCTGCCCGACTTGCGCAACGCTTCAATCGCGAACAGGTCGCGGTGCTCGGATTGCATAGTGTTCGAGGACCACGACGACATGACAGAGACAGCGCTGAAGGCGTTCCTGGCCGAGAACTTGGCCGCCGCCATGGCAATTGCCGCGCGCGACGGCATGGCACCGAAACTCAAGGCGCAAATCCTTGTCTATCCAGCCGTGGACCTGTCCATGAGCGGCGACTACTACGGCCGCTTCACTAAGGACCTGCTGCTCACCGACGACACCATGCGCTGGTTCATCGATCTCTATATTCCCAAGGCCGAGCAGCGCAAGGACTGGCGCGCTTCACCAATGCTGGCCACCAACCACAAGGATCTGGCACCCGCACTCGTCGTGCTCGCCGGCTACGATCCCTTGTGCGCCGAGGGCGAAGCATACGCCGAAATGCTCAAGACCGCCGGCGTGCCCGTCACCATCACCCGCTACCCGGGCCAGCTGCACGGCTTCTTGTCGAACGGCAAGATCATGCCCAAGGCCAATGACGCCATCGCCGATATCACCAAGGCACTGGTGCCGGCATTCGCAGCCTGAGCAGAGACGCGGAAAAGTCAACCGAGCGCGGCGTCGCCAAGAAATGTTGGCAATTGCCCACAAACGAAAAGAGCCGGCGCTAAGCCGGCTCTTCTGACATCCAGGCCGCGCGCCCCTCGGATTGGGGCAAGCGAGCGCGTGTGGCGGTTTGGCAGTCCGCTTCATTCGTTCGTCGGTGCCTGCAAGCGCGCTGCCAAACCTAATGCCACACTCGGCCAATGCGCTTGCTCGATTCGACCCGACCGCAAAGTTCGTTTAGCGCCTGCTTCTCGACGAGGCGAACTTTGCGATCGGGGCTCTAGGCCGCCTTGCCCCACATATCAGCCGAAGCAAGGCGTGCGCCTTCCGCTGCGGCTGCAAGCTTGAGCCAGACGACCTCCTCGGCCACGTACTCGCGACCGGCGAACGTGCCAAAGCCGCAGTCGGTGCCGGCGATGACGCGCTCACGATCGCCAACAACGGAGACCGCCTCGCGCAAGCGCCGGGCCACCAGTTTCGGATGCTCGACGAAGTTCGTGGTAGTATCGAGGACGCCCGGAACGAGCAGCATGTGGCTCGGCAGGGGCACCTCTTTCAGCGCTTCGTACTCGTGCTGATGACGCGGATTGGCGAACTCGATCGAGAGCGCACCGACGTTGGCGCGATAGAGCTCAGGCAGTATGGTTGCCATGGGGATGTCGTAGATGTGGGGGCCATCGTTGTTGCCCCAGCAGACGTGCAGGCGCACGCGATCACGTGGAATGCCTTCCAGACCCTTGTTGATCGCGGCGATGTGCAGCTCGAGTTGCTTCAAGAAGGCCGGCTCGTCGAGCCCACCGAAGAACCTGTGGCGCTCCATGGCGAGGTCGGGACTGTCGATCTGCAGAACATGTCCGGCCTCATGAATAGCGCGGTATTCGTTGCCGAGCGCCTCGGCCAAAGCCATCAGATAGGCTTCGTGGCTGTCGTAGTGCTGATTGATCATGGTCGTTGCCACGATCCCAGGTGACGGCGCCGTCATGAAGGTCTCGGCGAAGCCGCTACCCAGCTGTTTCAGCCGGGCTGCGTCCGCCTGTATCGGCTTGGCGTCGACGTAGCGAATCTCCGAGAGTGCTGCCGGCGCGTTCTGGACTTTTGCCGAGTGCGGAAACCGCTCCGCCATCTGGCGGACATAGCCTGGGAATTCGATCTGGTCGCGGGCGGGCGGGCGCTTCGATTCACCGCCGAAGCCACACATGCAGCGCGGGACGTAGGTTTGAAAACCAACGCGGGATTGCTCGCCATCGTTGCCGACATCGACGCCCGCCTTGACCTGGGACGCGATGACATGGCGCGTGGCCTTTTCAACTTCAGCGGCCAAAAGGGCGGTATCGATCTTCTCGCCTGCCTCCTGACGGACCAGCAGGGTCGCCAGGGCTTCGTTGCGAGGCAGGCTGCCGACGTGGGTCGTCAGAATGCGATCTGTGCTCATGAGCATCGGAGGTCTCCATTGAAGGGCGAGTGGGCACGGGGTCCACGCAGCATGTGTTGGCGCCACCCGCGTTGGGATTGATGCTCAGGCGATGACCTTGGCCTGGCGCAAGGCCGAAAGCGCCGCAGCATCCAAGCCAAGCAGGCTCGATAGAATTTCGTCTGTGTGTTGGCCGGGCGTCGGCACGGGCCCTACTCTGCCGGGCGTGGCGGACATCTTTACGGCGACGCCCGGCACATGCATCTCACCTGCCAAGGCGTCAGGCTGCTTGACGAACATTTCGCGCTCGCGGGTGTGTGCGTCACGGGTGACTTCGGGGATTGAGCGGACGGGGCCGACGGGAATACCGGCTTCTACGAGCGTGCTCGTGATCTCCTCGACACTGCGCTCGGCACACCAGGCCTCGAGCCTTTTGCGCCGGTGGTCACCGCTGCCCATCGCCGACGTCATTGGGCCAGTCGCAACATTGGCGTCGCCGGTTACGAGCCGCATGAGCCGGCCGACCATCTCGCGGCCGCTGGCCGAGATCACGACATGGCCATCGCGTGCCTTATACGGCGGCCGGCCGCCCTCGCCGCCTTCCTCACCGGTGTCCATGTAATTGATGCTGGGAATCTCGACCATAGTCAGTGCTGAATCCATGAGGCAGCAGTCGACGAGCTGGCCTTCGCCTGTCCGGTCGCGATGGCGCAGGGCCGCAAGTGCGCCAATGGTGGCGTGGAGAGCCGTCGTTCGGTCGACAAGGGAAAACGCTGTGCCGACGGGCTCACCGACCGGCTTTCCCGTCAGCGCCATCAGCCCGCTCATGGCTTGGCCCAGCGGATCGAAAGCAGGACGGTCGCGATAGGGCCCGTACTGGCCGAAGCCCGAGACAGAGACCAGGATGATGTCCCTTTTGATGGCCTTCAGCGCCTCGTATCCGAAACCCATGGCGTCCATCGTGCCGGGGCGGAAATTCTCGAGAACAATGTCTGACTTGGCGACCAGACCGCGGAGGATTTCCTTGCCCTCCTCACTACGTGTGTCGAGGCAGATCGATTTCTTGCCACGATTGTACACGGTAAAATAAACGCTCTGGCCGCGTACCAGGGGCGGGTTCTTGCGGGTCTCCTCGCCACCGATGCGCTCGACCTTGATAACCTCGGCGCCGAGGTCCGACATCATCATGCCGCCGCGCGGACCGGCCTGGTAACGCGCCAGTTCCAATACGCGCACGCCGTCGAGACTTGATTGCATGGTACCGCTCTCCTGATGGCTCCGGGAAGCCTAGGCTGCCTCGTCTGTCGTTGCAATTGCCGGGCGCTCGATCCTGGGCCAGCACCAGATGCAGGGGCCGACGCGACGTCATCGAGGCATTGCGCCGCCCCCCATCGCTGTCCTAGCCTCGACCCAGCAAGCCTGGAGGACCAAACCGATGGCAAATACCGCTGTTGCCGCCCACCCGTTGCGTCGTGACTGGCCGTTCGAAGTGCGACCGCTGCATCCCACGTTTGGATGCGAAATCATTGGCATCACGCTGGAAGAAGCCGTGGGCGAAGCGATGTTCGCAAAGGTCTACGAGGCCTTCCTCGACTACAAGCTCATCTTGTTCCGTGGCGTCGATCTTCCGCCTGAGACGCAAGTCGCGTTTGCGCGGCGCTTTGGCGAGGTCCAGATCCACGTCATGAACCAGTACCATGGCCATGGGCATCCCGAGATCTACTACTTATCCAATCTCGACGCAGAGGGACGTCCGAACGGCAAGCATCCGGACAAGGGGACGCTCTATTGGCACACGGACGGCTCATGGCGCGACCGCACGGCGCAAGCGACCATGATGTATTCGGAGATCGTGCCGTCGGTTGGAGGCGAAACCGAGTTCGCCGACATGCAAGCGGCGGCAGATGCACTGCCGGATGCGCTGCGTGCGCGGATCGAGGGACGGCGTGCCATCCACAATCTGGATTTCTCGCGCACGCGCCGCCACGGTCACGAGCCGATGACGGCTGAACAGAAGGCCAAGGTGCCACCGGTTGCCCATCCCATTTTGCGGCCACACCCAGAAACCGGGCGCATTGGCATTTTTCTCGGCGACCACGCCGAGAGCATTGAAGGTCTGACCTACGACGAGGGCCGGGCACTGATCGAGGAGGTCAATGGGGCGGCGACGCCTGATCATCTGGTCTATTCGCACAAATGGAAGCCTGGCGAATGCATGGTGTGGGACAATCGCAGCCTGCTGCATCGCGCGACCGGGTTCGATACGGAACGGGAGCGCCGGGTGATGCGGCGGTGTACGATCCTCGGCGCGCCGGCAGCATGACCACGACCGGGAGCCAATGATGGGCGAGGTGCGCGACGACGTTACAATCCCGCAGGTTTGGGGCGAGGCGGTGCAGCGCTGGCCCGAACGACCATTTCTTTGCGTGCCGCCCAATCCCGAGCGCGCCTATCTGGCGGATGGCTACGAAATCACCTACGCGGCGGCAGACCGCGAGATTGTGCACTTGGCCGAAGCCTACCAAGCTGCCGGCTATGGCATGGGCCATCGCATCGCGGTGCTGATGGAGAACCGGCCCGAGCATGTGCTGCACAGGCTGGCGCTGAATTCGATTGGTGCAGGCATAGTCCCAATCAACCCCGATTACCGACCGGCTGAAACCGCCTACCTGCTGGAGCATTCCGAGCCCGCACTGATCCTGACGATCGGCACGCGCGTAGCACAAATCGAGGCGGCACTTGCGGAAAGCGCACACCGGCCGCCAATCCTGCTACCTGAGACCGGCGCATTGCCCCCGCGCGCGGCTGTTTGCGCAACGTCGTTTACCCCCGCACCAGCGAGCGAGGCGGAGATTTTGTACACCTCGGGCACGACCGGGCGGCCAAAGGGCTGCATTCTCTCGCACGGCTACGAGATCGCGTGCGGTGACTGGTACGCCAAGCTTGGCGGCATGGCGGCACTCAAGCCGGGTGAAGATCGAATCTACAATCCCCTGCCGCTCTACCATCTAAATTCCGGCGTCGTCTCGCTGTTCGGGGCAATTTCTGCGGGTTGCTGCCAGGTGCAAACGGACCGCTTCGCGCCAGCGCGGTGGTGGCGGGAGGTCAAGGCCAGCCGGGCCACGATCGTACACTACCTTGGTATCGTTGCGCCGATGCTGCTGAAACAGGAGCAGTCCGAGATCGACCGCGACCACGTTGTTCGGTTCCGGGATCGGCGCGGTATCGAGGCGGAGTTGCATTGTGTATTCGAAGAACGCTTCGGTTTTCCGCTGATCGAGATCTGGGGCATGACGGAATTCTGCCGCGTGCTCGGCGACAACCATCACCCCCGGCAAATCGGCAGCAGGGCATTCGGCAAAGCCGTTCCTGGCGTCGATGTGCGAGTGGTTGACGATCAGGACAATGACGTTGAGGACGGCACCCCCGGCGAAATGCTGGTGCGGCACTCTGCCGAGACACCCCGGCGCGGTGCCTTTTCCGGCTATCTCAAGAATGCAGAGGAAACTGAGAAGGCGTGGCGAGGCGGCTGGTTCCATACCGGCGACACCGTGCGCCGTGACACTTACGGCATGCTGCATTTCGTGGATCGCAAAAAGAACATCATCCGCCGTTCGGGCGAGAATATTGCGGCAGCGGAGATCGAGGCATTGCTGCTCACGCATCCCGATGTAGCGCAGGCAGCGGTGATGGCGGTCAAGGACGAGGTGCGCGAGGAGGAGGTGCTGGCGTGCGTTGTGACGCGGTCAGGGCGAGCCGACAATGCCGCCGCCGAGGCCCTGTTCTCTTACTGCAACGAGCGGCTCGCCTACTTCAAGGCGCCGGGATGGATCTGGTTTGCCGAGGAGCTGCCGACAACAGGCACGCAGAAGATTCAAAAACACGTGATATTCCCGGGCAACAGCGATCCGCGCGACGCCAAAGGGATGATCGACCTCAGGGCTCTGAAGCGGCGAGGCACTTAGTTGACGCTTCGGATGCCCACCAGCATCCGCGCATTCTTCGTGGCGCTTCGGATGCCCACCAGCATCCGCGCTGGTGCCCCTTCAGACTTGTCGCGCTGTGACGAAAACGCGTGGCATTTGACAAATGGCTCGCAAAGCCCTCGACAATATCGCTTTCAAGTTTGCCTGAGGAGCGATGTCAATGACCAATGCAGCCGCCACACTTGGCTACCTTCCGCCCTTAAGTCTTGTCGGTAAGACGGTCTGCGTCACGGGTGCTGCCAGCGGGATCGGCCGTGCGACAGCGCTCGCTGTCGCGGAGCTCGGCGTCACTGCTGATTACGGACCGTGCGCCGCTTGCCGAGGTCGTGTCCGCGCTGGAGGCCAAAGGCGCCAAGGTGCAGGCGCTCGAAGGCGATCTGGTCGAAGACGGCTTTGCAGACAAGTTGATTGCCAAGGGCCCTATCGACGGTCTGGCGCATTGTGCCGGCGTGCTGTCGCGCAAACCACTGATCGAGGATCAAGCGCTGCGCGAGCGATTTCATCGTACGATGGATGTGAACGTACTGGTGCCGATCATTTTGGGCTCGGCGATGATCGAGCATATGGCCGTACGCGGCGGCGGGGCGATCGTGATGATCGGCTCGGTTGCAGGTCGCACGGGTGGTACGGCGCTCACAACACCGCTCGACTATGCCGCCTCCAAGGGGGCTGTGCATGTCGTGATCCGCTGGTTGTCGCGCAACGCGGTCGGGCGCAACGTGCTGGTCAATGGCGTGGCGCCGGGGCCCATCGACACACCGATGACAAGCACCAACTCGCTCAATCCATCGGGTCTGCCAAGGGGGCGCAAGGGGCGGCCTGAAGAAATTGGCTGGCTGATTGCAACACTTCTTACACCAGCCGCCGGATACGTTTCAGGCGCCGTGCTCGACTGTAACGGCGGGTCGTACGTGGGTTGAGTTGCGCGAGCAAGCAGAGTGCAGTCCTGACTTGCATCAGCATGTGGCACGAGGCTTGCTGGCAGTCGATCCGCGAATGTTCAGCGCCGAGAGCGCGTTTCAATTTGGGATCATGCCAGCATGAAGCGACTTGTCATCACGTCCGCCGCCGTTGCCCTCAGCCTTACACTCGGCGCGCTTGGCGCCAACGCTGCCAACGACAGCACCGGCTTTCACAAGCTGCACGCCCTGAAAAAAGTCGGCGGCAAACTTTGCATGACCGACCATACCCACGCTGGCGAGAGCCTGCCATCGGGCACGAAGTCGGTTGCGATCCGGACCGCGATCAACAAGTGGGAAGCCTTCACGGCCGAAGAGTACGGCGATGCCTGGGGCCACTACTCGGCGGCCTGGGCCAAGAAGACCAGCTGCAAAGGCGGTGATGGAAAGTGGGTTTGCGAGGTCACCGGGCGCCCCTGCCGTCACTGACGCACGATCCGGGGCGTCGTCTCGTTGCCGACCGGCGGGACTTCCGATGAAGGCCCTATCGAGCTGCCCAAACGAAACGAAAAACGGCGCCAGACCATGGTCTGGCGCCGTTTTGATTTGCAACCGTTCGAGATCACCGCTCGATGATCAATACACGCGTGCCTTCGGCTCGATGTACTTCATCTCGTTGGTCATCGTGTAGGTATGGACGGGTCGGTAGTCGATGATGACCTGACGCTTGGCATCGTCGGCCCACGTCAACGTGTGCTTCATCCACTCCTTGTCGTCGCGGTCGGCATAGTCCTCGCGGGCGTGGGCGCCGCGGCTTTCCTTGCGATTCTCGGCCGAGTACATGGTGACGGCCGCCTGCGAGATCAGATTGTCGTATTCCAGCGTCTCGATCAGATCCGAGTTCCAGATCAGCGAGCGGTCGGTGACTGCGATATCGTCGGTCCCCTTCCACACTTCGGTGATCTGCTCGCAGCCTTCCTTCAGGACCGGGCCGTCGCGGAAGACGGCGCAGTTCGACTGCATGATGCGCTGCATTCTGAGACGCAGTGCCGACGTCGGCGTACCACCCTTGGCATTGCGGAAATGGTCGAGGCGCGAGACAGCCAGTTCGCCCGCGTCTTTGGGCAGATCCTGGTGCGACGAGCCCTGCTCGGTCGTCTCGGCGGCCCGCAGGCCCGCTGCACGACCGAACACAACCAGATCGATCAACGAATTCGAACCCAGGCGGTTGGCACCGTGGACCGACACGCAGGCTGCCTCGCCGATCGCCATGAGACCCGGAACGATGTGATCGGGATCTCCGCCAAGCTTGGTCAGGACCTCGCCGTGGAAGTTGGTGGGGATGCCGCCCATGTTGTAATGCACGGTCGGAAGCACCGGGATCGGCTCGCGGCGCAGGTCGACACCGGCGAAGATCTTCGCAGACTCGGTGATTCCCGGCAGACGCTCGGCCAGGATCTTCGGATCGAGATGATCGAGATGCAGGTAGATGTGGTCTTTGTCGGGACCAACACCGCGCCCTTCGCGGATCTCGATCGTCATGGAGCGCGAGACCACGTCACGCGAGGCGAGATCCTTCACGTGCGGGGCGTAGCGCTCCATGAAGCGTTCGCCATTGGCATTGGTAAGGTAGCCGCCTTCACCGCGGCTGCCTTCCGTGATCAAGACGCCAGCGCCGTAGATGCCCGTCGGGTGGAACTGGACGAACTCCATGTCCTCAAGCGGCAAGCCCGCGCGCAGCACCATGGCGTTGCCATCGCCAGTGCAGGTGTGGGCCGACGTACACGAGAAATAGGCTCGTCCATAGCCGCCGGTCGCCAGAATGGTCTTTTTGGCCCGGAAGCGGTGCAGCGTGCCGTCCTCGAGGCAGAGGGCCACGACCCCTCGGCAGGCACCGTCCTGATCCATGATCAGGTCGATGGCAAAATACTCGATGAAGAATTCAGCCGAGTGGCGCAACGACTGCCCATAGAGCGTGTGCAGCATCGCGTGGCCGGTGCGGTCGGCAGCGGCGCAGGTGCGCTGTGCCGGGGGGCCTTCGCCGAATTCCGTGGTCATGCCGCCGAACGGGCGCTGATAGATGCGTCCATCCTCCGTGCGCGAGAAGGGCACGCCATAATGCTCAAGCTCGTACACCGCCTGCGGCGCGTTACGGCAGAGATATTCGATGGCGTCCTGATCGCCCAGCCAGTCGGCGCCCTTGACGGTGTCGAACATGTGCCAACGCCAATCGTCCGGGCCCATATTGCCGAGGGACGCGGCGACGCCCCCCTGGGCGGCGACGGTGTGGGAACGGGTCGGAAAGACCTTGGTCACGCAGGCCGTCTTGAGGCCTGCCTCGGCGCAGCCGAGGGTCGCGCGGAGGCCTGCACCGCCCGCACCTACCACCACGACATCGTAGGTATGATCGATGAAGGGATAGGCTTTTCCGTTCACGGCTGGCGAGGCTGCGCCGTTGGATCTGGGGGATTTGTCGTTCATGGATTTATACCCCGAATGTGAGCTTCAGCACAGCGTATACGCACGCCAGACCAACGAAGATCACGAAGAACGTGTTCAACATCAGTGCGATGACCTTGCATCCTTCCGAATGGAAGTAGTCCTCGATGATGGTCTGCATGCCGAGGCGCATGTGGATCACACCGGAAAGGACGAAGAGCAGCAGTGGCAGGGCCAAGAGCGGACTCTTGAGCGCTGCTTTGACCGTTGCGTAGTCGGTCCCCACGAGGCGCACCAGATGCCAGGTCAACCAGACGACCAGCAGGATGTTGGCAACCGCGGTGACGCGGATCAGCCAGAAGTGCTCGGTGCCGGACTTGGCTGATCCGAGGCCGCGGGCGCGTGCCAGCGGCGTGCGAATGCGGGCGGCCGTCGGGGAGGGCGTGGGGCGAAGCGTTGGTGTCGACATGAGCTCAGATCACTCCCTTCGCGCGCAGCACGCACAACCAGATGCCGGCGGTTGCCAGCAACGACGCGACCAGCGTTGCCCAGGACATGCGATTAACGGTGTCGAGATCGAAACCGCGGCCGGTGTCCCAAATGAGGTGGCGAACACCTCCGAACATGTGATGCATGAGGGCCCAGGTGTAGCCAAACAGCACCGCCAGGCCCAAGGGCGAGGCATAGATGCCGTTGACGAATTCGAAATAGCCCGGGCCAACTGCTGCCGCAATGAGCCACCAAGCTAGCAGCAGAGTGCCGACATAAAGGGCCACTCCGGTGATGCGATGAACAATCGACATCACCATGTTGATCAAGGGCTTATAAACTTGCAGATGCGGGGAGAGCGGTCGCTCTTTCCGCGCGGGGGCATGCGTCTCGGCGCCAGCCATCAGATCGTTTCTCCACCGGCTATCTGGGGATTGCTCCCGTCTTCTTAACGTGGCTCAACCGGAGCGGCAATCGGGTTTGGCATGATCTTTCCCCATTCCGTGCACCGGATGCCCCGTTCAACAGTCGCAGGCGGGGACTGGGGCAAGCGACCCTTTCGCCCATTTACACCTCATCAGACCCGGCGGCGGCCAGCCAAAATGGCGGCGATGGCGAGCGCCTGGACCAAGGCCGTTGCTGCAAACAGGAGTGGCGCGGCCCCGGGTTGG
This sequence comes from Hyphomicrobiaceae bacterium, assembly GCA_041397705.1. Lineage (GTDB taxonomy): Bacteria > Pseudomonadota > Alphaproteobacteria > Rhizobiales > Hyphomicrobiaceae. Next base: position 268,037 of record JAWKWC010000003.1, on the reverse strand, counting down.
GCGTTGGCGGCGAACGAATAATCCCGCAGAAGGCCAAGAAAAGCCGGCGAAAAAGCATAGACGGCTTGCGAGGTCGCAACGATCAGTGCAACGGCGCGGCCAACGTCCTCTTTGACGAATTCGACTTGAGCGATCAGCGGCGGCAGTGAAGTTGCATTGCCAATGCCAAAGCCGAAGAGAACCGTTCCGACCAACAGGAGCGGTACGTGGTCGCCGTCGGCTGCAAGCAGGGCCAGAGATCCCAGGATCTGAATGGCGTAGTTGATCGAGGCGGCCACCCTGCGATCGGCATTGGCCGGCATCAGCCAGGGCACGATCATCCGGCCGGCCATGGCAAGGCCGGTGGCCACGCCCATTAAAATTCCCGCATCGCGAGCACCGAGCGCTGGAACCAAAAGAGAAAACAGATGCGAGACCAGGCCAATCTGGGCAAAGAGTCCGAGCGCCATGCCAGCGGCGAGCGTCAGGAGCTGGCGGTTTTTGCGTAAAGCACGCCCAGGAAGAGGCCGAACCCATGCTTTGGTGACGGTAGCGGCTGGTTCGCCGGGAGCGGCGCCGTCCGGCGTTTGCCTCAAGGATTCGGGCGTGTGAGCGAAAACCAAAGCCGCCAGCAGCCACACGACAACGATCATGACCGCGCCCACGGCCCCCACGGCCACCGGAAACGTCAGTGCGCCAATGAGGGCCACCCACAGCGGAGAGAAGATCAAGCCGCCGATGCTGGCGCCATTGTAGGCGAGCCCCAAGGCCGCTACGCGCCGGCTCACGAACCACGGGGAAATGATGGCGTTGACGCCGGCAGCACTGGTGGCGGCCCAGCCCGAGCCACTGAGGATGGTTGCGGCGAACAGCTGCCAGGGCTCGAATGCGACCGCCCATCCCCAGAATCCGAGGCCGAGGCAGAGTGCCGCTGCCATCGTGACGGCGGCGTGGCCAAAACGGGCGTAAATGGCGGGCAGATTCGCCACCGTGAGAGCCCCCACAAGATAGTGGGTGGTGATCGCCGCAGAGATCAGCGCGACAGACCAGCCACGGGACTCCCGCACGGCATGCAGGAAGACGGGGGGACCGTAGAAGCCGAAACCCCAACCGAAAAAAGCGAGCAGGAACGCGGCTGCGACGACGCGCCAGCCGAAAAATGGTCGCGGCGTGGTCGATTGTGTCACAGTCATGCCGGTGCCTCGCTGGCCGGATTGGCGCCCTGGGCTTTGCCAGCGTGGCGTGGCCAGGATTGCCGGTAACCTGTCAGACCGCGCCTGGCGATGTTACGGTCACGACCGAAGGACTTGCGCCTGCCGTTGGACTAAACTCCGGCCGATTGCAAGCTCTTCGTACCGAGGCAGACGCGGCTATGTCGACACTCAACAAGTTTGCCGAGATATCGCTGCTTGCGGGCGATCCAGCCAGAGCAGCCATGCTAAACGCGCTCATGGACGGCCGAGCGCTGACGGCGGGAGAACTGGCCCGTGTGGCAGGCGTGGCACCACAGACGGCGAGCGGTCATCTCGGTCGCTTGCTGGCGGCCGGCATGCTGATTGTCGAACGGCAGGGACGCCACAGATACCATCGGCTTGCCGGACCTGAGGTGGCGCAGATGCTCGAGACCATCATGCAGGTCGCTGCTGGACTGCAAGTACCCGCCAAGACTTTCGTCGTCGGGCCGAAAGATCAAGCGTTGCGCGCCGGGCGCACCTGCTACGACCATTTGGCGGGGCAGCTCGGTGTCGCCATTGCCGATGCCTTGGTGCGTGAAGGATATGTTGAGCTCGGCTGCGACGGTGGAATCGTCACCGATGCGGGATATGCGGCCCTCGGCAAGGCCGGTGTCGACGTGGCAGCGCTGAAAGCCCCAGCGGCCAATCAGGCCCGCCGATTGATGTGCCGGCCGTGCCTCGACTGGAGTGAGAGGAGGCCGCATATCGCTGGTCGACTGGGCGCGGCCTTGTGCACGCTGGCCCTCGAAAAAGACTGGGTGCGGCGGATCAAGGGATCTCGTGCCATCTCGCTGACACCAGGTGGGCGGCGCAAACTGATGGACGCCTTTGGAGTGGCGCTTTGACGGTCGACCCCCTTGCCGGCTGGACAATCGGTTCATCACGAGCGGCGTGAGGCTGGACAGAGGCTTGACTTGCCCGGCCAGCAGAAAGACCCTCGCACGGCGCAGGTCTTCGGCCTGCAGATCATGTGCTGCTTTTGCCACGAGGGACGATGAGCCTCTATCCGCCACCAACGATCATCAAGGCCCAGGTCTTCACACGCATGCCCGACGCCCTGCGCCGCAGGGAGCGCACCGATTGGGCAGACTTCAACAAAGCGGGTCAGGTGGTCGACTGCTTTCTGGAAGGGCCGAGCTTCGACCGGGATGGCAACCTGATCGTCACCGATATCCCGCACGGCCGTGTGTTCCGTATTTCTGCGGCGGGCCAGTGGACGCAAATTGCTGCCTATTCGGGTTGGCCCAACGGATTGAAGCTGCACAAGGATGGGCGCGCCTTCATCACCGACTACAAGCGCGGAATCATGGTCCTTGACCTCGCAAGCGGCAATATTGTGCCGCTGATCGAGACCGTGAGGTCGGAAAGCTTCAAAGGGGTCAATGACCTGCATTTCGCGATGAACGGCGACATGTATTTCACCGACCAAGGGCAGACCGGCCTGCACGATCCGACAGGTCGCGTCTATCGCTATAGCTGCGACGGGCGGCTGACGGCGTTGGTCAACACCATACCGAGCCCGAACGGCCTGGTTCTCGATTTGCACGAGCGCGTGTTGTTCGTTGCTGTGACCCGAGCGAATGCCGTGTGGCGGTTGCCAATTATGCCGGATGGGGCGGTGTCGAAAGTCGGCGTGGCGATCCAGCTTTCGGGCGGCTTGTCAGGGCCGGACGGGTTGGCACTCGACGAAGAAGGCGGGCTCGTCGTTGCGCATGCGGGGATGGGCGTCTGGCGGTTCGACCGCATGGGCCGGCCGACACACTTCATCGATCCGGTCGTGGCGCCATTCGTGACCAACATTGCCTTCAAGGGCCGGCAACTCTTCATGACGGAAAGCGAGACGGGAACCATTTTGACGGCGGAGCTGCCGGTTGCAGGAAAAACCATGTTCGGACTCGCGTGAGCACGCAGCGAACGGCACGGCGGCAGACGAAGGAGCACAGGTATGGCTGGGCGTACACTTCCGGGCGCCAACGCATTCAAGCTCGGCTTGTTCGGCCTCAATACAGATGGCGGGATTGCCATCACCAAGGTGCCCGAGCGCTGGCGGGCGCGGTGGGATGACATTGCCGAGGTCGTTCGGCTCGCAGACGCCTCCGGATTTGATTTCCTGCTGCCGATAGCGCGCTGGAAGGGCTATGGCGGCGAGACCAACGTGCGCAACAGTTCGTTCGAGACGCTGACATACGGCGGGGCGCTCGCCGCCATGACGCAGCGGCTCTTCATCTTCTCGACGGTGCATGTTCCGGTGGTTCATCCCGTATTTGCGGCCAAGTCCCTTGCGACCATCGACCATGTCAGTCACGGACGCGCGGGCATCAACATTGTGTGCGGTTGGCACCAGGGCGAGTTCGACATGTTCGGGCTCGACCAGGGCGGGCATGACGATCGCTACGAGCGGGGGCGGGAATGGTACGAGATCCTCACGCGCATCTACGCTGAAGAGGGGCGGCCCTTCGATTACAATGGGCGGTTCTATGATCTAAGGGGCGTGTCCGGCGAGCCGCCACCGGTACAGCGGCCGCGCCCCTTCACGATGTCGGCCGCCTCGTCGCCGGCGGGCCGCGCCTTTGCAATGGCGACCAGCGACATGCTGTTCGATACCTTTCGCGACATCGAAACCGGACGGACCAAACTTGCGGCTATTGCGGAGAGCTGCCGGGCTGCGGGACGAAACGAGGCGATCGGGGTTTGTACGGCTTGCCATGTCGTGTGCCGGGAAACCGATGCGGAAGCGGAGGCCTATTACACGCACTATGCCGACACCAACATGGATGCTGCGGCCGTCGATTTCCATGTCGGCACGACGCGGGCAAACAGGCAGGTGGACGCTTTCGTTCTGGAAGACCGCGTGCGCCGCGCTGCCGGCCTTTCGAGCTACAAGCTGGTTGGAACGCCGGAAAGGATCGCGCAGCAACTGATGGAGATCCATAAGGCAGGGTTTGCCGGCACCACGCTCTCTTTCGTCAACTTCAAGGCGGAACTGCCGTTCTTTGTCCAGCGTGTCATGCCACTGCTGCGGCAAGCTGGACTGGTTGCTCAACCGGGCTGAAGAGCCTATCGGTTCGTCGCCGTTGCCCACTACAGGGAGTTCGCCATCGTGGCCGCATCCACGCCATCGTCAGCCGCCGCCCAAGTTGCCGCCTTCGTCTCCGACGTCAAACCCGGCGACCTGCCGGACAACATCGTCCACGAAGCCAAGCGCTCGCTGCTGAACTTCGTCGGCGGTGCGATCAGTGTGGCTTATCACCCAGTCGTGGAAACCGCGGTTCGCGTGCACGAGATACATTCCGGCAACCGGAACACCACGCTCATCGGCCGGCACGAGCGACTGGATCCGCTGTCTGCCTGTTTCGTCAACGCGGTTTCAGCCAATCTGCTCGACTACGACGATACACATCTGCGGACGGTCATTCACCCGACGGCGCCGGTGGCGCCGCCTTGCCTGGCGCTGGCGGAGACCGAGACACTCGGGGGCATGGCGATGTTGACGGCGTTCGCGCTTGGGGCCGAAATCGAATGCCGCGCCGGCAACATGGTCACCGGCGGGCACTACCAGCGTGGATGGCACATCACGGCCACCTGTGGTGTGTTCGGGTCTGCAGTGGCGTCCTGCCATATGATGGGGCTGTCTGCTGCGAAGACGGCTCATGCCATCGGCATAGCAGCCAGCCAGTCTTCGGGGATTGCCGAGAACCTCCCAACGGAGGCCAAGAACGTCGGCGTCGGCAATGCGGCGCGTGGCGGACTGCTGGCGGCCTTGTTTGCCCAGGAAGGCTACGACGCGGCGCCGATGTCTCTGGAAGGCCGGCAAGGCTGGGCCAGGGCCACGGGTGATGAGCCGAAGCTCGATGAACTGATCGGCGATCTGGGCTCTCGGTGGGAATTGCTTGCGAACACCTACAAGCCCTACCCCGCCGGCATCGTCATGCATGCCATCATCGATGCCTGCCTCGACCTCAAAGCCAGGCATGCCATCGATGCAGGTGCCATCCAAAGCATCACCGTGAGCGGCGACGGATTGCTGGAGGCGAGGGGGGACCGGGTGATCGGCAATGCGCGGGACACGCGCGTTTCTGTGCACCACAGCGCCGCGGCGCCGTTCCTGTGGGGCAAGGCCGGGATTGAAGAATTCTCCGACCCGAAGGCCATGTCGGACGAGGCCAAGGCCTTGCGTGCCAAGGTGGCCTTCGTGCGCGATGACGCCATCACCAGAGGCGGGGCGAGGGTTGTTGTGCGGATGCGCGATGGCGCCAGTCACGAAACCACGGTGCTGGCTGCGAGGGGAAGCGTCGAGAAGCCGATGACGGATGGCGACCTCGAGAGCAAAGTGCGGGATCTGGTGCGCCATGCCGGCACGGGACTTGATAGCGAGCGCATCATTGGGAGCGTGTGGGATCTCGATACGGCACAGAACATCCATGGCTTGCTGGCCGCCGTCGTAGCGCGGCGGGTGTGAAAACCAAGTCCCAGGAGAGCGTCTTGACTTGCCCCGCTTGGCACAACCAATGTGCAAGCCAGCATCGCTTCAATTCTTCATTGGCTGGCGGGACTTCCGGTTGAACGACCATCCGCGAGCGCCAATCCTTCACCACTCACCGGAACGAGGCAGACATGGCAAAGATCGGATTTATCGGGTTGGGCAACATGGGCCTGCCGATGGCGGGAAACCTGGTCAAGAAGGGTCATGATGTCGTCGGCTTCGACATCATGGAGGACAATCTTGCGAAGGCCGCGCAGGCCGGCATCAAGAAGGTTGCCAGCGCCGCCGATGCGGCCAAAGACGTCGAGCACGTCGTCACGATGGTCCCAACGGGGAAGGAAACTCTCGCCGTTTATGAAGGTTCGGGCGTGTTCAAGACTGCGAAACCCGGCACGCTGTTCATCGATGCCTCGACGATCGATGTGGCCCAGGCCAGACAAGCACATGAGATTGCCAAGGCGGCCGGTATGCTGTCGCTGGACGCACCGGTGTCCGGCGGCACCGTCGGGGCCGAAGGCGCCACATTGACCTTCATGTGCGGTGGCAGCAAGGAGGCCTTCGAGAAGGCACGCCCGATCCTGGAAGGCATGGGGCGCAAAGTCGTGCATTGCGGGGAGGCTGGCGCGGGGCAGGCCGTCAAGATCTGCAACAACATGATGATGGCCATCAATATGCTGGGGGCGTGCGAAGGCTTCGCGCTGGCTGAAAAGCTCGGCATTTCGCATCAGACGCTGTTCGACGTGGTTTCGACGTCGACGGGCAACAGCTTTGCGTTGTCTGGATATTGCCCTGTGCCCGGGCCGGTGCCGACGACGCCCGCCAACCGTGATTATGCGCCGGGCTTCATGACCAAGTTGATGGTCAAGGATCTGGCGCTTTCCCAATCGTCGTCGCAGGACGCCGGCGTTGCAACGCCGATGGGTGCGCAGGCGCATGCGATCCTTCGCCACTACATGAACGTGGTCGACGGTTCGGCGGACAAGGACTTTTCCAGCGTTGCAAACTTTGTGCGTGCGCTGAAGGGCTGATCAGACATGGCTACGATCAACTACTACATGACGCTCAACTCGCCTTGGAGCTACCTCGGCAGTGCGCGGTTTGCCGAATTGGCTCGCAAATATGGGCATTGGGTCGACATCAAACCGACCAAGTTCAGCGTGGTATTTCCACAAACTGGCGGGCTGCCACTGCCGAAGCGCGCCCCCGCCAGGCAGGCCTACCGGCTGCAAGAATTGAAGCGGTGGCGGGAGGTGCGCGGGCTGCCGATCAACTTGCAACCGAAGCATTTCCCGTCTGACGAGATGCCGGGCACGCGGCTTGTGATAGCCGCGAAGCTGGCGGGCCTTGACGCTCACACATTGGCGACAGAGCTTGGTCGGGCGCTCTGGGAGCGGGAAGAGAACCTTGCCGACGTGGCGACGCTCGACGCTGCCGCGGCCCGCGCCGGGCTCGACGCCGATGCGATACGGAAGGGTGCACCGCCAGACGCAGAGCTCGACAAACTGCACGATGCCTACACGGCGGAGGCACTTGAGGTCGGAGTGTTCGGCGCGCCGACATACTACCTTGAGAGCGGCGAGTTCTTCTGGGGTCAGGACCGGCTCGAGCTGCTGGAAAGGGAGCTGGCTAAACAAGCTTCGAGTTCATCTTGACGGCCACTGAGCGGATCACGCCGGACGCGCTGGAGGCTCTGATTTGTGCAGCGCTGGTTGCGGCAGGCACGGATCCGCACAATGCGGCTAGCGTTGCTCGCGCGCTCACAACAGCGGAAGTCGACGGGCAGAAGGGGCACGGCCTATCACGGCTGGCGAGCTATGTGGCGCAAGTGCAGGCTGGCAAGATCGACGGCAAGGCTGAGCCACGCGTCCGCACGTCTCGACCCGGCACGCTGATCATCGATGCAGCGAACGGTTTCGCCTTTCCGGCTTTCGATGTCGCGTTGGACGCGCTCGCACCGGCAGCACAGCAGAACGGCATTGCCGTCGCCTCCATCTACAGATCGCATCACGCGGGAGCATTGGGCCTCGTTGCCGAGCGATTGTCGATGCAGGGCCTGGTGGCTCTTTGCTTTGCCAACACGCCCTCGGCCATGGCTGCCTGGGGTGGCAGCAAGGGGCACCTCGGCACAAACCCAATCGCGTTTGCGGCGCCGCGGGCTGGCGGCAAGCCGATCATTGTCGACTTGGCGCTCTCCGTCGTGGCGCGCGGCAAGATCATGGCAGCGGCTCAGAAGGGTGACCCCATACCGGTGGGATGGGCACTCGACAAACGCGGGCTGCCGACAACGAACGCCAAAGCCGCCCTCGAGGGTACGCTGTTGCCACTCGGGGGTACAAAGGGCGCGGCGCTGGCGTTGATGGTGGAGCTTCTTGCGGCTGGCCTGACGGGCGGGCGCTTTGCCTCGGAGGCAAGCTCATTTCTGGACGATCAAGGCCCTGCGCCGGCCACTGGACAATTGCTCATTGCCATCGACCCGTCGGCTACAGAACCGAATGGGCATGCGCTCGAGCGCATTGGAATACTGGCTGGCATGATGGAAAGCGAGCCGGACGTAAGGCTTCCGGGACGTCGGCGATGGGTTTTGCGCGAGCGAGCACGTGCCTCCGGCATCGAGGTCGATGCGGCAATGCTGGAGCAGGCGCGCCAGCTCACCAACGAGTAGCAACGCGATCGCGGTTACTGCCAGCGGATCTCGAAGGGGGTCATCCAGATCTGGTCGTCGCCCGCCTTTGCAGCCGCACGGTTTTGCCCGGGAACAGCTTCGGCCATGACCCCTGCGATCACGGTGGTAGGCTTCTGCCGAAAGGCTACGTCCGCCTTGCGGAGCTGCAGCTTGCCATCGATCCAAACGCGCAAAGCGCCATCGCGCTTTCCAGGGGTGTTGAGAACAACTTCTTGCTCAAGACTGACCCAACGACCACGCGTTAGATTGAAGCCGTTCTCCTTGCCACCGAGAGGCCGTCCCGTCTGCCATTCCGGCATGTGGGCATAGATATCGCCGCTTCCGTTCTCGCTCCACGCGTAGCGGGTCGAGAACGTCGGCTGGCGGTCGCGTCCTGAGGTGGCCGCGTCATCGAATTCGGCCCCCATGAGTCCCGGCAATCGGGTCCCGACGCCGAACTCGAACCCTTTTGGCACGAAGACCGAATACGCCAGGCAAGCGGACTTGGCACGACCCATGTCATGAGGCGACCATAGAAAGCCCACACCGGGACGATCGTTGCTGCTGCGTTCGTCCGTTCGCGGTGGCTGGTTGGCGAATCTGATCTGCAGGGCTTGCTTTGCCGGGCCGGTGCGTAGCGCAACGACGCTGGCGTTCTGCATCAATCCCCAATCGGTATTGCTCAGGCGTCCCTGCAAATCCTCGACGGACAACGGTGTGCCGTCATCGTGGGCGAGCTGCATTCTGACGCCATGGGAGAAGCGCTCGGTGCAGGGCGGTATATCCGGCTCAAAGAGGGTCGAGCGAATGGCGACAATCACCGCACTCAAGCCGACAAGCAACGCGGCCGCGTTGAAAACTATGGCCTTGCTACTCGGCATTTTCATCGACACGGATAGCCTCCCAAAGGCTCTCACCTACAGATTTGCTGCCAAGGCGCGAATTTCGTCCCGTCTGTTCCGATCCTGGTGCTGCGAGGCGAGCGCAGCGGATCCAGGCAGGCGGCAAGCGGGAACGGTTCCCTTTGTTCTTCAGCAGGTAACGGTCTCACAAGATGCTTAAGGATCGTTAAAAGATCAGGGCCCCGCCATTCGGTCGGCGGGGCCCTGCAATTGAACGCCTAGGGGCCGACGGGGCATCGGCCCTTGCGTCCATCAGGCGATCAACGAACCGTCACTGAACCATGCCTGGACAATCCCTGATGTCATGCCCTGCAGCAGGACCACATCGACATAGGTGCCGTCGACAAGTGCTGATACGAGCGTTCCAGAGTCCGTGTCGACCAATCGCAAGGATGTATCGAGCTCGTCCGCATTGCCCTTCAGGAAATCGCTCAGGTCGACCTTGTCGCCGTAGGCAAAGTCCGTGACAACATCGACGCCGAGGTGGTTGCCATGTGCGTCGCTCACGTCCTTTTTCAGAAAGACGAAAGTGTCTCTGCCGTCGCCACCCTTCAGCGTATCGGCGCCGCCCATCCCACGGAGGACATCGTCACCGGCACCACCCTCCAGAACGTTGTCGCGCTTGTCGCCCTGCAGGATGTCGTCGTGACCGGTGCCGATCACTTTCTCGACGCTCCAAATCTCACTTCGGCCGTCACCGACGACGGTGTGCTTCGACAAATTCACCTCGATGCCGACCTTGAACGATGAGAAGTCGATCGAGTCGAAGCCCGAGCCGCCATCGAAGTAATCATTGCCGCCGCCGGCATAGAAGCGATCGTCCCCACTGCCGCCGTCTACGGTATCGTTTCCTGCGCCATCAAAGATGACGTCATTGTCAGAGCCGCCGGAAAGATAGTCGTCTTCGCCAAAGCCGTTCAGGGTGTCGTTGCCGCTGCCGCCATAGAGCTGATCCTTGCCGCCTTCGCCCCACAGGCTATCGCCGCCAGAACCGCCGTGTATCGTGTCATCGCCTAGCCCACCGCGGATGGAATCCTTGCCCGCCGTGCCACTGAGCAAATCGTTGCCGTCGCCGCCATCGATTGCGTCATCGCCATAGCCGCCGATGATCGTGTCATTGCCCGCTTGCCCGAACAAACGATCGTATTCCGAACCACCCTTGATCAGGTCGTCGCCTGCGCCGCCGAGAATGCTGTCCTGCCCGCCAAGCCCCATAATGGTATCGTTTCCGATGGTTCCGTTGATCGTGTCGGCGGCATCAGTACCGTTGATTGTGGCCATGCAAAACACCTTCCCAGCTCATGGTCGCAGCTCTCGGAGCGACGCACATCTCGCCAAATCCGGATTTTTATTTCCAGAAATTGCGATCTAGTTTTTTCCGTATTCTCCGTCTTCTCTTATCACCCTATCAACATCGCGTGAAACACACGTTCCCTTGCGCAGTTCAATCCTTCGAAAATTGATTTCTATTTCTCTCTGGCAAATAAGGAGAAGATAAATCATGTTGACTCCACTTTTTGTGTGGGCAAATAAAAAAGCCCGGCACATCCCTTGAAGGATGCGCCGGGCTCGATCGTGCGGCCCTATAAATCGAACGCGATCAGGCCAAAATCATACCGTCGTGCCACAGGTCGGTTGCGGTGACGCCGGTGACGCCTTGAAGGGCAACCACTTCGACCCAGGACTCGCCGACGTAGGCATAAACGTGCGAGGCGTGACCGTCGTCGCTGACCTTGACAACGTCAGAGATGTTGGACCAGGTCTGGCCTTGCAGCAGCTTGGCAAAGTCCAAGACGTCGCCCTTCTCGAAGTCGGTGATCACATCGACGCCCAGATGATTGCCGTTGGCGTCGACGACATCCTTCGCCAGCCACTGGAAGGTATCATTTCCCTTTCCACCCGTCAGCGTGTCAGCGCCGCCCATGCTTCGCAGCACGTCGTCGCCATCACCGCCGTTCATGACGTTTTCGCGCTTGTCGCCCTTCATAATGTCGTCATGACTGGAACCGATGACACTCTCGATGCTCCAGACTTCGTCAGTACCGGCACCCGTTACCGTGTGCTTGGAAAGGTCCATGACGATGCCGTTTTTGACGCCGGTGTAGTCGAGCGTATCGAAGCCGGAGTTGCCTTCGTAGTAGTCGTTGCCGGCGCCGGCCAAGAAGAGATCGTCGCCGCTGCCACCATAGAGGCTGTCATCGCCGGCGCCGCCAGCCATTACGTCATCGCCCGAGTCACCGTGCAGGACGTCGTTACCAGCGCCACCATGCATGGTGTCGTTGCCCGAGTTTCCTTCCAGGGTATCGTTGCCGGCACCACCGCGCATGGCATCGTTTCCGGACCCGCCGTGCAGGGCATCGTCGCCCTTGCCGCCGCGGAGGTCGTCATCTCCGGAGTTACCCCAGAGCTGATCGTCGCCCTGGCCGCCCTTCAACAAGTCGTTGCCGGACATGCCGAACATCTTGTCGTCGCCGACACCACCGACCATCGTGTCGTCGCGGGCTTCGGTCGTCTCCCCTGTTGCGACCTTCGACGTCAATGCCGCATTCACCAGTCCGACATTCAGTGTGAAGAGGCTGTCATCGAAGTCTTTGTCGCCGCCGCCCTTGAGATCCTCAAAGCCGATATGAATCGCGCCGGTGAGCGTATCGATCTCGCCGACAACATGATTGAGGCCATCGCCATTCAGGCCTTTCGATCCATCGTCGACGCTGTGGAAGACCGATGTCCCGTATTGCGAATGGATGTCGGTTTCTTTTCCGTTGCCTGCGACGTGCACGAGCTTGAGCTCGGCACCGCCATCGACGTTGCCCGGATTACCCTTGGGATCGACAAACTTCCAGTCGCCCTTCTTGTCCGACAGGAGGGCTGCCATGCCCTTCTGATCAAAACCGTTGGGGATGACGAAGAACCCAATGCGATCTCCACCACTGAGATCGAGGCTTTGCGAGCTCTTGCCGCCCACCAGGTCGCCGCCAGAACCTTTGAGCGACGCATTGGCCCAGATGATTTCGACATCATAGATCGTGCCGTCCGGAGCGATCTTGTAGACGCCGACGGCATTCTTGTAGCCCGCAGTTTCGCCATCAAACGTCACAGTTGCCGTAACGTCTTCGGCAACACGCAATTTGCCCATGTCGGCCTGGCCACCTTTGCCAGATTCCCCGAACATGAGATCGTTGCCCGCTCCTCCATTCAGGGAGTCGCTGCCGCCGCCGCCAAAAAGTACGTCGTCGCCGTCGCCTCCCTTGATGACATCCCCATGGCCACCGCCAGTCAGGATGTCTTGGACGCTGCTACCCACCAGTGTCTTGGCCATTCTCTTGCCCTACTCCGTACTCTCAACCCGCCGACGATTCGCACCACAACTTCGAATCACATTCTCAGTCCAACTCAGCCAAACGGCTTGGCGGACTTTTTTGCTGGGTACCACCTATACGCATCATCTCCTGCGATATCGTGCCGAATAGCGGGAGATTTTTTCTAAACGTTGAATCAAATTATATATGTTCGGGCAAAAAAAATGAGCGCCGCATTTGGCGCTCACTCAGCCTTGGTTTCGTGGCTATCTTTTTTTTACCACGCAATGCCTTCGTAGGTCGGATCATCGGGTACTGAAGCATGCAAGCGGGCCAAATCCAGGACGTGAACTCCAGCTGGCCGCGCGGCCACGGCATTTCGGAAGGCGTCGATCGCATGGCTGACGACGACCACGTCAGAATTAGCCACTAGCTGCTCGGCTGTTTCGACGCACATGCCTTCCAAACGGTTCATGAGCTCCGCTTGTTTGGGATTGGCGTTCGCAACGTAGTTGATCTGGTGACGCAGGAGTGGACCAAAATCGAGATTGGGGTCGTAAGCCGAAAGCTTCTCGCCGCGTTCGTGCAAGTGCGCCATCAGAGCGAGCGTCGGGCTCTCGCGCAAATCATCGGTTTTGGGCTTGAAGGTTAGCCCGAGGAATCCGATGCGTTTACCGGCGAACCGCTCGAGAAGCCGCACTGCCTGTTCGATGTGTGCTTCGTTGGTTGCCATGAGGCTATCGACCAGTGGCAGGTTAACGCCATACTGACGCGCAACATGGGAGACCGCGCGGACTTCCTTGGGCAGACACGAGCCGCCAAATGCGAAGCCCGGACGCAAGTAGTAGGGGGACAGATTGAGCTTGAGATCCTTGACGAAGATATTCATGACATCGTGACTGTCGATGTCGAGGGACTTGCAGAGTCTGCCGATCTCATTGCCGAAGGCGACCTTGGTGGCGTGCCAGACGTTGTCGGCATACTTCACCATTTCAGCTGCTTCGATCGAGGTGAACAGGACGTTCTTGTCGACTGCGCCATAGATGTGCGCAACCGTTTCCGATGCGCGCGGATCCGAAGTTCCGACGACCGTTTTCGGCGGCGCGAAGAAATCGGCCACGGCCACGCCTTCGCGGAGAAACTCCGGATTGAAGCAGACGCCGAAATCAATGCCGAGCTTCTTGCCTGATGCCGCCTCGATTTCGGGCACAACGACGTCAAGCGTCGTGCCGGGTGGCACGGAGCAGCGCAAAACAACGACGTGCCAGCTACTCTTGATCGCCAGCGCCTGCCCGATAGCCCGACTTGCCTCGCGAACGTATTTGAAGTCGCAGCCGCCATCTTTTGCCGTCGGCGTTCCCACCGACATGAACGTGACGTCGGTCGCCAGAACGGCCGAGATCAGATTCTGCGTGGCGTCGATTCGCCCCTCAGCGACGCCCTCCGCAAGAAGATCGCCCAAGCGCTCCTCGACGATGGGCGCCCGGCCTTCCTTGATCGAGCGGACGCGGTCGTGCGAGATGTCGACGCCGACCATGCGAAAGCCCAGATGCGCCAGGCACGCCATCGAGACGGCGCCCACATACCCCAAGCCGATCACACTAATGGAGGGCCGCTCCTCAGCATCGATCAATCCGTCCAGAACGTTGTCCGACGGATCCTGCACCACACCCAAACTCGTCATTTCCCCGCACTCTCCGGCTAAAATCGTTCTTCCGCGGCCGGGAGCGACTGGAACCCGGGACGCGGCACGCCCACGACACTCGCCGCTTTCGCAGCCGTGGGACGTCTTGGTGACCGGAGGTGATCTTCTCAGGGAATAGTCGGGATTCGCTGAAACTCTAAGATTGCATTTATTCAATCAGGAAAATAACAGGGCGCCGACGATATCCAGGCCAGGACTTCTGAGTATCTGCGTATACAGCATGACAACAAGAAGCAGGCCGACGACTGAAAGGGTCGTCAAGAACACGGCCATGACGCCTCTGAACGTCTCTATTGCCTGGTCTCCACTGAAGCCCTGACGCTGATTGCCGCGGTTCGACCATTTCTGGCGCGCCAAGCGCCACATCATATAAATTTTGACCGCCGCATTTAAGATTTGGTTCGTATACAAGCACCAAATGTAATTGAGATCGACGCGCGGTGCGTAACTAAAGAGCACGATCGACAACAGCATGCGCGTGATCGCAATGTATACAAAGTAGGATAGAATGTAGCCGAGCCCCAGTTTCAGGCCGCCTGCGATCGCCAATAGCGGGCTGAAGAGCATGGTCCACATGGCCAGGCGCTGATCGACGCAGCACCACCATATGAAAAACGGCATCGCGGTCGGGCCGAGCTTGATGGCTCGCATGCCGTTTCGCAGCATGTTGCCGGACCATCGGCGCAGGTTCTCGACCATACGCTGGACGCCAGAGCCGTCGACAACTTCAACCGTCGTTCCCGACGCATCGGGGACATACGTCATCTTAACGTTGCGCTGGAGCAGAGCGTACCAGCTACTCTTGTCGTCGCCCGAAAGGAAACGGAACTTGCCCCAAAGCCAGTGATCCAGATAGTCCGCTTCCTGGAGCCGAATGAATTCATGGGTCATGATGTGTTCGGCGCGAAACAGCGAGCAACGCCCCGTTAACGTCAGCACGCGGTCGGACAAGGCGTGCGAGCACATGGCGAGGCGACGCTGGGAAAACCGCATATCGAGCCACGACTGCATCCAGCCAGGCCCACACACAAGCACATATTCGTCGGTCGTCATGGCATGCAATTGCGGATCGAGCGCGAACAGCGGAGTGCATTTGCGCACGAGGCCGGGATGGAAAATGAAGTCACCGTCCATGAAGATGACGAGGTCATTCTTGTCCAAGCCGGCGCGCGACATGGCGCGCAGGATCAGGGCAATGGCGACGCGTTTGCCCGGCTGATTCTGACGGATGATGCGGAGCGTGATGTTCAGGTCGTCGCCGACGAGCTTGAGGTGACGGGCGATCTTTTCTTCGTCGGCAAGTTCGCTCGAGCCTAACCAGATGGTTGCAGGGACACCGGCCTCGCGAACTTCACGACAGATGGAACGAATGACGGCTTCACTGATCTCGCGGTGCTCGCGGAATGTCGTCATCTGGATATGGATGTGGCGTGGCCGCCAGCCCGAATTCCAGAGCTCCGCCGCCAGATCTCGTTTGCGTGGATAGGTTATCCGTTCGTAAACAAGCGCACGCATCCAATGATTGAACCACCAACCATAACTCCAAACGCCGAGAATGCCGATGACGTAAACAAACTCGCGCGCCTCGGGGTCCCAAATGCTGTTTGGCAAAACGTTAAGCAGAATGAAGCAAGTCGCGGTGAACATGAGCAGTCGCAGCTGCGTTGCCGGCGACCACTTGTCGAGACCTCTCAGCTTGCGGGAGGGCTCTTCGACGCCCCTTACTGCAGACTCAAGCCCCCGCATAGCTGCTTCTCCCCGCTAGCGCGCTGATGCGTCTGAACTGAGCGAGGCGAACAGCGGGTTGGTGGCGCGCTGCTGGAACAGGACGACGACCGGCAGCCCGGACCGATAGCGCTCGGCGTCGGCGACGCGTTTGGGATCAGCGAATGCGAGAGTCACCTTGGCGGTGCGATCCGTGGGACCGCGCCAACGGTAACTCGGGTTGCTTGCCCGGTTCTGCTCATCGACGAAGCCTCGGGTGCGATCGATGCTGAGGACACGTGCCGACAGAGTCTCGCCGAGAGCAGGAATGAAGATGGTGGCCTCGTCACCGCGGCCAACGCGCATGACTTCGTCCTGATTGAGATACGCTGTCACTTGCCGCGACTTGCGTTGCTCGATCACCGCCAGCACATCGCCGCGCCTGATATTTGCACTCGACTGGCGCGGCAGATCCAGCACGATACCGTCAAACGGGGCCTTGATGGCCAAGCGATCGCGATGCTTGAGCCACGCCACACGACGCTGCTGGGCCAACTGCACCTCGTGCTCGGCCATGCGGATCTCGGATTCGACCTCGGCCGATTTTCCAATGATGTCGCCTTGACCGATCGTTTCGTTGCCCGAATACAAGCGCTTGCCAACGTTTTGGCGAGACAACTCCACGCGGGCATTGAGCTCGACGCGGCGTACATCAAGGTCCTTGCGCAGTGCGATTACCCGGCGCGAGGCGTCTTCGAGCTTGTCGGCCGTGGTGTAGCCAAGTCCTCTCAACTTGATCAGCCGGTTTTCCTGACGCTCCGCCAGGTCGAGCTGCTCTTTGAGCGCTTCGATCTCGAGCTTCGTCTGTCGGATGTTCTTCATCTCGACAGTGGCATAGTTGCGTATGCGATCGAGTTCCTCGATGTGGCGCTCTTTCAGAGCGCTCAGCCGCGCGCGGCGCTCGCGAACCGCGATTTCGGCCATCTCGATTTCGCGCTGCAATTGGCTGTCGACCAGGCGGACGACGACGTCGCCAGCCCGGACGGGATCGCCGGCTTTGACGGCTGCCAGATCGAGGCGCCCGTCGGTGCTTGCGACGATGGTCTCGACAGGGGCGGAAATGACGGCGGTGCGCACCTCGAGCCGATAGAAATTGGAGTAGAGCAGGAAGGCCGTGTAGCCGAGGATCATCATGCCGACGATGGCATAGAGCGACGACATCACGATGAGCTTCAGCGGCCAGCGGCGCGCCGGTACATTGTGGCGTTGGCTGAGGGGCTTGTCGGGCTCGAGTGAAGCCGGTGTAACGGGCACGTCGATGCGCTGGATGGTGTCTTCGGCATCGACCATGGTGCCGCGGACCAGCTCTTCCAGGAAGTGGCTCATGAGTTCGCGCTCGCGATCACCAAGATCGATGAAGCGAACAACGAACAGGGCTGTTTGAGGACTGGTGCGGACGACTGCGGCCTTGACGTCAAACGTGACATCGAAACCCTGAAACGGCAGCGTCAACTGAAGCGCAATCTGGCTGCCGGGTTCGGGCAGGGTGCCTGGAAAGCGCTCGACCTTAAGGCCACCGAGGCTCCAATCGACCGCTTTGACGCGATGGCCCTCAAATTGCACATACATTGGGGCGTTGACGCGGTGGTGCCGCCGTTGATCTGGCCGCTCCCTCCTGACTTTTACCGTCATCCGCCGTTACCCGAAAACTTTAGGACATGGGCTCAAGCGCGTGTGCTGCTGACCCAATCCCCTGTTTCGCATGTCGAGGTTAACAACAGCATTCCGCATTCGTCCCAATTGACGAAAATGTATTCCGTCATGGCCAAAAACGGTGCGACCATGTTGTGCTGCCTCAATCCGGCCTATGGGCGCTGCCGACCTCTTGGCCTTGCCGGGGCAAAGGGCGTGAACTATGGCTAGAGCATCGCCATTCCCCGTGGTGGGGCGCGTCATTGCCAGACGTCCTTTGACTGGCACGATCAACGCGTCCAAAACCTCGCGCCAACGCTAATTTGCCGGGTCCCGAGCCATGTCCGTCTATCGTTCCTTCCTGTTCGCACCCGGAAATCATCCGCGCCGGGTTGAAAAAGCCCTGACGCTTGGTGCAGATGCCACCATTTTGGACCTCGAGGACGCTTGTCCGATCCAAGAGAAGGTCGCGACACGGGCTGTGGTTGTCGATGCCTATCAACGCCCCCGGAGGTGTCTCGGTTATGTGAGGGTGAATGCCATGTCCACGGAGTGGGGCTATGGCGACATCGTCGCTGTCGTACGGGAGGGCATCGACGGAATCGTATTGCCGAAACTCGAGACGGTGGACGAGATCCGAGCTGCGGATTGGGTGGTCGCCAATCTTGAGCGCGAACGGGGTCTGAAACCTGGCGCCGTCGACATCATGCCGATCATCGAGACCGCCCGTGGGCTTGCCAATATCCGGGCGATCACCTCGGCAGGGACGCGGGTGAAGCGCATCGCATTTGGTGCTGGCGATTTCACACTCGACATGAACATGTCGTGGTCGCGAAGCGAGGCGGAACTGCTGCCGTATAGAAACGAGTGCGTCCTGGCCTCACGCGCGGGCGGGATCGAGCCGCCCATCGACACGGTTTGGGTCGACATCAAGGATGGGGACGGGTTCCGCGGCTCGGTCGAGACCATCAAGGGCCTGGGATTTCAAGGAAAGATGTGCATCTACCCCGACCAGGTGCCGGTGGTTAACGAATTGCTTGCGCCAAGCGCGGCGGAGCTCGAATGGTCGCGCAAGGTCGTCGTGGCGTTTGCCGAGGCCGAGAAATCGGGTTCGGCCTCGATCCAGCTCGAGGGCAAATTCATTGATTATCCGATCGTGTTCCGAGCCCAGCGGGTGATCGAGATTGCCGAGCGCATTGCGGCCAAGGCGCGGGCGTGAGCAGCGGCCGCCCGTAAAGTCGACGGCGCGGGGGGCCGGCATTGGCATTGCGGCCAGCCGGCCTGAATGACTCATGCGGCTGGCAACTGCGGCCTGCGCAAGTGCCAATCGGTGACTTGCTGATAGGCATGCGCGGCTCGCAGCAGCAGAGGCTCTTTCCACCAGGCTGCCTCGAGTTGCATGGAGACCGGGAAGCCGGCCGACGAGAAGCCACAGGGAACGGCGAGGCCTGGGATATGGGCGAACGCTCCGTTGTAAGTATTCTGTGCAACGGCTTTGGTCGCCGCCCATAAAGAGCGGTCTTCAGCATGTGGCGGCGGGTCGATCGGTAGGGTCGGCGTGAGAATGATGTCGACCTGATCGAAGGCCTTGGCCATCGTGCGCATCCAGCCCTCCTTGGCCCGTACGGCGGCCGCATAGTCGACACCGGACCAGTCGAGCCCGAGACGCAAACGTTCAATAGTCTGGGGGGACCATTGCTGTGGGTTCTGCAGGCGTTCGCGGTGGACGTCACAGGCATCGCAGTAAATCATGACCGCACAGGCGTCCTGGATGCGTTCGGCATCGGGCAGGTTGATGTCGGTGATGACGGCGCCCAACGATTCCAGTTTTCGGATGGCCTCTTCCAGCGCAGCGCCACGGTCTGCGGGGACGCCATCGAAGTAGTAGTTGCGCACGACACCGATGCGTACCCCGCGAATGCCTTGATCCAGGGAGGGCAAGAAGTTCTCCAAAGGTTGGTCACGGCTGGTGGGGTCCTCAGGGTCGTAGCCTGCCATCACCGCGAACAATCGCGCGCAGTCGAGCGCACTCCTCGCCATGGGGCCGATGGTGTCGTGCGCGGCGCTCACGGGAAAGCAGCCACTGTTTGGCACGCGTCCCGACGTCGGACGCAAGCCCGTGACTCCGTTGATGGCAGCGGGGATGCGAACCGAGCCACCTGTGTCGGTTCCCAGCGCCGCATCGGCCATGCCGGTTGCAACGGCGACGCCGGAACCGCCACTGGAACCGCCCGGAATCCGCGTTGGATCCCAGGGATTGCGACATTGTCCGATCAGCGACGACATGGACCGGACACCAAAGGCGAACTCGTGCATCGTCACCTTCTGGGTGAGCACAGCACCGGCCCGGCGCAAACGGGAAATCACCGGCGCGTCGCGGTTCGGCACATTGTCCTTGAAGAACAGGGAGCCCATTGTTGTCTTGGTGCCAGCCGTATCGATGTTGTCCTTGACGGCGATGGTCATGCCGTGGAGCAGACCGAGCCAACGCCCCTCGCTGGCTGCGACATCCGCGGCGGTCGCTGCCTCTCGTGCCGATGACGCCATCGACGTGATGACGGCGTTGACATGGGGATTCCAAACTTTTTCAGCTTCAAGCCCCGCTTCGAGCCGCTGTGCAAACGCCGACGACTTTGCCATTGGTGGTCTCCCTCGAACGCATTCATTCATCATGCACCGCGACTTATGTGCCAGCAGGCGGCATCGCAGAACCCGTCCTGCCTTGATAAGGCTTTTCGGCACCGATTGCAGCACCTCCACCTGATGAGGTTTCAGGCTTGCAGGCCTGGATTTCTCTCAACTCTGCGCCGGCCTGAAGATCGTGCGGTAGGCCGGGAATCCACGCATTCGCCAATTCAAGGTGTGTCCGGCGTTTGGCTCGAATAAGTGTTGCGTGCTCAGCATCTTTGCTGCGACTGATCCGGCATTGCCCAATTGGGGGGGGCGCAACAAAGCCATGGCCCACATTCCGCGCGACGCGGAAATGGACAGAGAACGGGAGATTGTAAAATGGATCTCAAGCTTGACGGTCTGGCGGCGCTTATCACCGGGGCAAGCGCAGGCATTGGGACAGGCATTGCCGAATGCCTGGCGCGAGAGGGCGCGCGCCTGGCGCTGGCCGGACGCAACCTTGGCGCCCTTGAAGAGATGGCTGAGCGCGCCCGGAAACTCGGCGCGCGCGATGTGGTGGTGCTGACTGGCGACATTTCTACGACTGAGGGCTGCGAGAGCGTGGCGCAAGGAGCGCGCGACGCTTTTGGCGGCCGCGTCGATATTCTCGTGAACAATGCAGGTGGCTCGCGGCCGCTGGGCCCGGGGCAGGATACCGATGCGGCATGGGAGGAATCGTTTGCGCTCAACTTCACATCAGCACGGCGCATGACGGGCTTACTGATCGATCCCATGAAGGCCAACGGGTTCGGTCGCGTCGTGAATATCACGGGCGCCATCTACGGTAAGGCCATCAATGCTGCGGGACCGGCCAAGGCGGCTTTGTTGACCTGGTCGCGGGCTTTAGCATTCGAAGTTGCCGCTAAAGGCATCACGGTCAACTGCGTGGCGCCGGGGCGCATCAACTCAGTGCAAATCCTGGAACGGCTGCATCCGAGCGATGCTTCGCGGCAAGCCTATATCAAAGACAACATTCCCATTGGGCGCTTCGGCGAGCCTGCGGAACTCGGCGTGCTCGTTGCCTTTCTGGCTTCTCCATTGGCCGGCTACATCTCGGGCGCACATATTCCGGTTGATGGTGGTGCTGTGCGGATGGGGATCTAGCACGGTTGGCTCGCTGCGGACTGGCCAATAGGCCTATGGCGCCGCAGCGAGCGACGCGACGAACGCGAGTTGCGAGTGATGAGGCAGATGCGCAGGGCAAGGTGTCAGGGGTTATTGGTCTTGGTGCTGGCTGCCATGACCTTCTGCTCGCCGGCCTCGAGCCAATCGGCAATTGACCTCAATTGTGGACTTGAGCCTGGGCCGAGACGTGCGGTCAGCGAAGTGATCGACGGCGACACATTGCGGCTCGACGACGGTAAAGTCATTCGCCTCGTTGGAGCGCTGGCGCCCAGAGGGCGGGACGCGGTTGGACGTATCAACACTTCCGGCCATGTGCCCTACAGCAGTTGGCCACCAGCGCTTGCAGCACGTGCCGCCCTCCTGAAACTGGTCGGTGGACAAAGTGTTGCGCTTGCCTTCGCGGGCCGACGGGTCGATCGCTACGACAGGGTGCTGGCACACCTGTTCGTGAGCGAAGGGACCAACACGGTGTGGGTTCAAGGGCGGATGCTCGACACCGGCCACGCGCGGGCCTACGCGCTGCCGGACAGCGATTCCTGCCTTGCTGAATTGGTGACGCGCGAGGCTGCAGCACGCAAAGCGGGCGCTGGCTTGTGGGCCCATGCGGCGTATCAGATCCGCCCAGCGGATCGACCGACAGAGCTGGCGCTGTTCGTCAACACGTTCCAATTGGTTCGAGGCCAAATAGCGCATGCGAGAAGGTCACGACGGCTGACGATTGTCGATCTCGCCAGCAGCGAAGGCCGGCCTGCAGGCAACGACGGGCGCTTGCGTGGTGCGTTTCGAATTGTCTGGACACATACGCTTGCAAGGCGCGCTGGCTTGCCGCGTGCAACGGACCTCATCGGGCGGACCGTGCTTGTTCGGGGATGGATCACTGCGCGGCGAGGGCCGGAGATCACGCTGATCGCGGCCGGTGATCTCGCAATCGATGATTGACTGGGCTTGCGGCCCAAGTGGCATCGTCTTGCGCGCCACTTTTGCGCTTGCAAATCGGCATACAGGCGGCGCGATGCAAATTGCGGCGCGGGGCAGCTGCCGGCCTGACGCGAAGCGCGCGGCCGGCAATTCATGCCAATCGCGCGCGTCTGCAGTGTTATTGCCGCTTTGTTTCGGTGAAGGCGGCCTGATCGCTGACAGCGATCAGGCCGCCTTCACTGTGCCTTCTTCAGACCCCTGCTCGCTGGCGGCATCGGCGGCCTCAGCGGCAGCGCGACGTCCACGAGCACTCTTCGAGAGGATCTCGGTGATGCGCTGCATGGCGCCACGCTCGTCCGAACGCTCGACTGCTGCAAGCTCGCGCGCCATACGATCCAAGGCGGCCTCATAGAGCTGACGTTCGGAATACGACTGCTCCGGCTGGGCCTCCGACCGATACAGATCCCGCACGACCTCAGCAATGGCGACGAGATCACCTGAATTGATCTTCGCCTCATACTCCTGAGCGCGGCGGCTCCACATGGTGCGCTTGATACGGGCGCGGCCTTTCAAGGTGTCGAGCGCACGCGTGACAATGCCGTCCTCGGCGAGCTTGCGCATGCCAACGCTCGCCGACTTCGATGTCGGCACGCGCAGGGTCATCTTGTCCTTCTCGAATTCGATCACGAAGAGCTCGAGCGCCATGCCGGCAATCTCCTGCTCCTCGATGCCGATAATGCGGCCGACGCCGTGGGCGGGATAGACGATCAGCTCGTTGGTCTTGAAGCCATGGCGTGCCGTAATCTGCTTCCTTGCACCGCTCTCGTCGACTGCGGCCGGTGCCGGCTTGGCCGGGGCTGCTGGCGTCGCTTTCGGAGCTGCGGTTGCGGCAACCTTTGCTGCGGGGGCCTTGCCGGCAGCTGGCATTGCCCGCTGGGGCTGGGTTGACTGCGGGCGCTGCGGCGCAACGCGTGCAGCAGCCTTCGGCGTCGCATCCTTGGAAGCTGCAGCGATCTTGGCGGGCCCGGCCGTCTTGGCTGCCGGCGCAGTCTTGCCCTTAGCCTGGACGGCAACTTTCGCTGGCGCCTTGGCTGCAGCCGGCTTCTTGCCGGTGGCTGCCGTCTTGGAGGCTGCTTTCGCCTTCGAGGCTGCAGCAGACTTGGTCGCCGTGGTGGATTTGGAAGCGTTCAATGCTTTCGACACAGCCGGTTTCGCCTTTGCCGATGTTGATTTGGTTGCGCTCTTGGTCGTTGCCGCCGGTTTTGCGGTTTTCACTTTTGTCGCTGGCGATTTGGCTGCTGAAGCTTTCTTTGTCGGCGTGCTATTCTTCTTTGTCATTGCGCTTTCACTCCGTCAGCCTAACATGCCTTGCACCACTACGGACACAAGGCTACAACCAGCACGCCCGTCCGACAGGCGGCCGAAACCGTTCGCGCTCTGCCTGGCAAGCCAGCGAGCGCGTTCCCCTTGCTACGAGTTGCTCCCGGTTCGGGACCACTCCGTCCTGTGAATTGGTAGTCTTGAACCGACTTGCGAGGGTGACCCTTGCCAGACTGAAAAGGCTGCGATCGTTGAACCCGGATCGCCCGCCTTATCTAAGCTCATCACATGCCCCGCACATAAAGCGCCCTAGGCCAACCGCCATCGGCCGGCACAAGCGCCATCTGCAAGTACCCTAACATATTCTTGTTTGAAAATGAAGCCGTCACGCGCACTAAAGCATGCGCAGCAGCAAGAATTAGCTTAACCTGCCGTCACGACTCAGAGATTTCTGCCTGCGTACGCCCTGTGCGTGCGTCAGTCGCCCTCGCCAGGCTCGGACGAGAAGTATTTTTCATATTTACCTTTCTCATCCTGAAAATTGTCAGCGTCTTTGGGCGCATCTTTCTTGGTTGTGATGTTCGGCCAAGAATCCGCCCACTGGCGATTGACCTCCAACCACTTCTCAAGTCCCGGTTCGGTATCAGGCTTAATGGCGTCAACCGGGCACTCGGGCTCGCACACGCCACAGTCGATGCATTCGTCAGGGTGAATGACGAGCATGTTGGCCCCTTCATAGAAGCAATCGACCGGGCAAACCTCGACGCAGTCGGTATATTTGCATTTGATGCATTGTTCAGTGACGACGTAAGTCATGTGCTCCGTTCCGGCCCTAGCTTTCCCCGACGAGGACGGCAAGTTCACTCGTCCACTCCTTTGGCATGTGCCGCACGCCATGAGCAACACATGCTTTTCATCATGGCGGCAGTCTTAGTGAATTGCACCAGGTCGACACACCGCCAGTTTGTCGCAACCACAGGCTCATCACGGCGCCTGATTGTGCCAACTCGCGCCTCCAGATCAGCGCGCGCTAACTATGACCGCGAGATCCCGTGCGGTTTCGGGCCACTGCCGCGTTGGTTAATGCCAAAGATGCAAATTCTGGACCGCTCTGGACGGAAGTTGAGCGGGTTGCCATGCAATCATGTCCATGACCGAGCAGGATCCTCACCAGCAGCCCACGGGCTGGCTGCACGCCCTTAGTCATCGTCGCCATCGGCCCGCAATCTGTCGAGGGCACGTCGGTCCCGCTTGGTCGGGCGGCCTGAGCCATCCGCGCGCAGGCCTGTCGGAGCCGCCACGGGCTCGGCAGGTGCTTTGGGCTCGGAGGGTGGCGTCAGATCGCGATACAGCGTCAGCGCCTCGGCAGGCGGGCCACGCCGTATCCCAGGCGCCAGCATCTCGAGAACGCGCACCCGCGGGCAACCGTGACGGTGACGACGTCCCCCACGCGCAAAGTCTGGCTTGGCTTGGTGACGCGTTCACGGTTAACGCGGACGCGACCTTGGTTACCAGGCCCGCAGCCAGCGTGCGAGATTTCACCACGCGGACAAACCACAGCCATTTGTCGAGGCGCTGGCCGCTGGTGGAGCCGGCCTCGGATGTCGTGGCGGGGTTGTCAACGTCACTGGACATGGCGCCCGTCCGACAAGCTGTTTTTGAGGTGTCAGGCCAAAGTTGGCGTTGCGGCCCTGTCGTCAAGGGTTGGCAGCGGCCGCTCCCACCATGTGCAGATCTCGAGCACATGTCCGGTTGATCGCCCAAGTGCCGCCACAGACAGCGACGCAATCAAACGCACCTTGCAATCGAGGCACTAAGCGGGATCTTTCGGCTGCTTTTCCAATTGTTGCTTCAACGCACTCAGCGCCGCAAAGGGTGAATCCGGATCGATCCCCCCTTACGCTGCGGAGCCGCGGTGCGGGTCTGAGGGCGGTTGTGGCGGTCATCGCGACGACGATGATCATCACGCCGATTTTCGTCACGGCGCCGATCATCGCGGCGGTGGTCGCGACCGCCACCTCCACCGTTGCGCTGACGATCCCTGCCCTGACCAGCCTGGCGATCGTCGCGACGCGGCGCACGATCATCCGGGCGTCCGGCGCCCTCGGCAGCAGGCGATGCCGCTGCCGGTGCAGCAGCGTTGGTGGTTTCCGCCGGCTTGGCGTCGCGTGCCTGATCACGCCCACGCCCGCGATGGCGCCGGTTCCTCTGGTTCGATCTCTCGCCGGTTCGCGCCTCTCCCGAAGCGTCCACCTGACCGGAGGGCCTGCGATCATGATGGCGCGGGCGGCGGTCGTCCCTGAAGCGCCGACGCGGACGCCAAACCTCGACGGTGACGACGTCGGCGTCAGATGACGCGAGTTCGCTCGATGCCGCAATTTGCGAGGCCGTGGCAGTGCCTTCCGCATCGGACGCTGGGGCGAGCGTTGTTGCAGGCTCTTCCGGGGCTGGTGACGGCGCTGCGGCGGTGTCGGCAACCGCCAGGTTTGCGGCCGGCGGAGAGGCGAGCGCAACGGCTGCCGCCAAAGCAAGGCTGGCGGCATCGGCGTCGGTAGCAGCATCTGCATGAGCATCGACAGCAACGGTCGGCGCAACAGGGCGCTGCTTTGGCATTGTCTTGGTTTCGGAGCGGAAGCCCAGCGCCGTCAGGACACTCGACAACTCAGCGGCGGAGCAGCCGAGGATCGACATCATTTCCGGCGTCACCATGAAGCCGCCATCGCCGCTGGAACCGCGCGGTGGTGAAATTCGATCCTCACTTGGCCGCCAAGCCAAAAGCGGGCGAATGGAGTCTGCCAACCTCTCGAGCATGTCTACCCGGATCGCACGCGGGCCACAGACATGATAGCCGGCAGCGCGGTAATAGGCTTCGGGCACGGCTTCGCTGACGACAACGGACGTGAGCCCTGCTCTCGGCGGCTCCGGCAGTGCATCGAGCGACAAGCCGTTGGCGGCACCTTCCTTTAGCGTCCAAAGAGCCAGTGTCAGCTCTGCGGGTGCCGGCTTGAGCAAGAGCGGCAGGAAGATGTTGAAGGCGCCAAAGCGCACACCGTACTTTCGCAGCTGGGCGCGCGCCGGCTGGTCGAGCTGCTTCATCTCGTCAGCGACACTGTCACGCTTAAGCGTGCCGAAGCTCTCCGTCAGGCGGAAGGCAATGCCGCGCGCCAAGCCGGAGATGTCATCGGCGGCTTTCAGCTCCACCAGCGGCTTCAAGCGCTCTTGCACGATTTCGGTCAGCCAGGACTCGAGGCGTTGCTGCACTTTCTCCTTGTCCGGGCCACTCAGATAGTCGTCCGCAATCAAAGACACGGTCGGTTTGAGCGGATCGTCGGATGGCTCGAGGCGAGCGATTTCCTCATCGCGCCACAGAATGCGGGCATTACGGCCGAGCTTGAAGGCGTCGGGACGGGCAGCCGCGACGCGGCGGGCCCGCATCGAGAATTCCTTGGACAGGACGTGGGCTGCTGCACCGCGCGAGGCTTTGCCTTGGATGCCTGTGGTGTCGGCCTCGGAGTCCGGCTGGAAGCGGAAGCCCTTGAGGCGGCCAACGTAATGACTTGCGACCGTGACCGAGCCGTCAGCGGCGATGTCGGCGACAAGGTCTTCCTTGTCGCGCAGGCCTTTCATCAAGGCACTCGTGCGCTTGTCCACGAAGCGCAAGGCAAGTTGCTCGTGAAGGGCATCCGACAAACTGTCCTCGATGGCGCGGGTGCGTTCCTGCCAATGGACGGGATCGTTGAGCCAGTCGGCACGGTTGGAGACGAACGTCCACGTGCGAATATGGGCGATGCGCGTTGCGAGCGTGTCGATGTCGCCATCCGTGCGATCGGCACGGGCCACCTGCTCGGCGAACCAATCTTCGGGAATGCGCTCTTCCGGCCCCATCAGGTAGCCATAGAGGCGTGCAATCAATTCGGCATGGTTCTGGGAGGAGATCTTGCGGTAATCGGGGACCTGGCAAACTTCCCACAGCTTGGCGACCGCAGCCGGTGAGCTGGCGCGGCTGGCCACGGCGCTGTCAGCCGAGACAGCTTCGAGTGCGGTGACGTCATCGGCCATGCGGACGCGCTGAAGGCGCTGCTCCCTGGGCGACTCGCGCAGGCTTTCGCGGAGGCGCTCAAGGGTTGCAAAATCGAGGCGCGGATTGCGCCACTGCAACGTCCGCACCGTGTCAAACGAGTGCTGCTCGAGGCGCTCAATCATGTCCGCGTCGAAGGGTTCGGCGTCGCTCGTGACGCCAAAAGTGCCGTCGTTCATGTGACGACCGGCACGCCCAGCGATCTGGCCCAGTTCGCCCGGCGTGAGATTGCGGGTGACATGGCCGTCGAATTTGCGGACCGAGGCGAATGCAACGTGATCGACGTCCAGGTTCAGGCCCATGCCGATAGCGTCGGTGGAAACGAGATAATCAACGTCGCCGGACTGGTAGAGGGCAACCTGGGCGTTGCGGGTTCTTGGTGAGAGGGCGCCGAGCACGACGGCAGCGCCGCCGAGCTGGCGCCTGATCAACTCAGCGATCGAGTATACTTCGGCCGCCGAGAAGGCAACGATGGCTGTCCGCTTGGGGAGCCGCGTGATCTTTTTTGACCGGAGTAGGTGATCTTCGAGAGGCGGGGCCGAGAAATGAAGTTGGCATCCGGGATCAGCTCGGAAATGGCATCGCGCATCGTCCCGGCGCCGAGCAGGAGCGTCTCGTGCCGGCCGCGCGCATGGAGCAATCGGTCGGTGAAGACATGGCCACGATCCAGGTCGGCTGCGAGCTGAATTTCGTCGACTGCCAGAAAATCGACGTCGACATCTCGCGGCATGGCCTCGACGGTCGAAACCCAATAGCGGGGGTTGTCGGGTTTGATCTTCTCCTCGCCCGTGACGAGGGCGACGGCCGAGGGCCCGACCCGGGCAACGATCTTGTCGTAAACCTCACGTGCCAACAGCCGCAGCGGCAGCCCGATCATCCCGGACTGGTGACCCAACATGCGCTCGATAGCGAGATGCGTTTTACCAGTATTGGTCGGGCCAAGGACGGCCGTCACATTACGGATACGGTGCTGGAACGCCAAATGCCTTCTCCCTCGACAGCCCGTGCTCGCCGGAGGCATGGCAAACGGTTGGCAAGCAATCAAGAGATCTTTATGGCTGACGGGAGAACAAACCCAGAATTCGCGTCCGAACGCATAGATTTTTCTCGAAACCCGTGAATTCGCCGCTCAGAATCACCGTCAGTGGCTGAGAGCGATCTCGTCGTGGCGGGTGGTGATGCGGACATTTTCCGAAGTCAGCGTCGCCGAGCCAGCAACGGTTGGGATGGTAATTTGGTAGGGAACATGCACGCCGGCACTTGGGATCGGGCGCAGGGAGATCTCAATGCCGCTGGTCGACGACATGTGGCGCGTTTCATTGGTCATGCGGTGGCCGCCAATGGGCACGTAGCGGACGCGGCAGACGGTTACGACGCCAGGCTGGCCGGTTGGACGTTGCTCGGCGATCGGCTGCTGGCGCACGTAGGAAAACACGAGATCGAAGCGCTGTTTGCCGTCGAATATCGGTAAGCGCTTGTTGCAGATGTTGTTTCCTGACGTGCGGCTCATGACCAGAACGGCGCTCAGCGGGTCGAGAACGCGGCGCAATTGGTCAGGTTTGATCGGCACCGTATCGGGAGCGGGAGGCTGGTCAGGAACGACCGAGATGTTGGAAACGCCGCCGCGGGCAAAGGCAAGCTTGATTGCGCCAGATTTGCCGGTGCCTTCGAAGTTGAAATCGTAGCCGGCAGGGCTGGCTTGGAGCCCGGCCAACGCCCCTGCGCTGCGGGAGTTGCCGGACCATTTGAAGGCCCCGAACAGAGCCGAGATGCGGGCCTCGCTCTCGACGGTGTAGGACGAACCGTTGACGGCGGCGCGGAAGGCAAAGGAGCCGATGTCGAAGCCGTTGAAGGCGATCCGGTAGGTGGCTTCGACTTTTTTAGGCCACGCCTCGGTCGCGCTGGCCGGCGGCGCGGTCAATGCCATCGGCACTACCAGGCCGGCGAACATGATTGGGGCAGCAACAGAGCTGATACGCGACGCGACAATCGACCTTGGCACCATGACGCTTATTTCCCGACGCTGGACAATCGCAATACCCGCCCGGGACGTCCGGACCACGCACAAAACCACTCGAAAGGGGTAGGCACGCTTTGCGACAAATCTGTGGAGCCAACTTGGTAAACGAGAATGCTTAACGCGACGTTGCCAGTTGTTTCGCGGCGATGTGGCGGGCGCTCCACATGAGGGTGCGCTTAGCCCTGTCGGGAGCTGAAGCGCCCGAACCAGCAAGATTTCGGACCGGCGCACGAATTCGTGACTGACGCGGGGCTTTTGGTGATTTGCGTTCAGAACGCAATCCGTCAATATACGAGACGAAGCGCCTCGTTGATTTGTCCTTGCTTTCAGCCCGCTCGCGACGAGCTGCATCGGCATCGGCGTCGGCAAGACTGAATGCAATTATTGAACGGAAAGCCACACGTCCATCGCGCACCCGTCTCACCTGCCAGGGCGCCATCCAGATACATCAGCCAAACTCAGGAGTTGAAACATGAAATTCTTATCCAACGGCAGTCTCGTATTGCTGACTGCTGCGGTCATTTCGGTCAGTGGCGGACAGGCCTTCGCGCAGTCGGCGCCGAAGCCTGCCAACGACGGGACAACGGTACGCGAGATCCTGGGGCGAGCCGAAGTCGAGGCGGCAAAGCGGACGATCGGGGGCATACTTGGGGCCATAGCCGGGCCGGCGAACGCACAAACGGCACCTGCGGGCGGTACGGCACGCACCCAATCACCTCCCGTAGTCGCGGCTCCGATCGCGCCTCCGGCAGGGCCAACGGCGGCGCCCGCTGCATTGCCTTCGGTTCAGACCGCAAGCGGTAGCGGCGCAGCAACGACCGTCGCGCAGGCGGCACAGCCCCAGTCTCAGGCGCCGGCGCCGGCGCAAGCTGGCACGCCGACGGATCCCAGCATGCTCAATGCGCCACCACAGGACGCTGGTGCGTCTCCGGCCGATGCGTCTGCACCCACCGCTGTTGGCGGCGCCGTGCCGACGAACGGAACGGGTGACGTCACTGCTGCACCTGCACCTTCACCGAGCGAAACCGTAGCGGTTCGCGTTGCCAGACAGGTGCCGACATCGCATCACCGCTCACGCGGCTACCGGGTGTACGGTGCGGGGTGCTCGCCCTACCGCTGGTAAGGGGACGAAAAGCCCGCCCTCAACCATGTTCAAGGCAGTGTCCCCCCGGCAGGTTGCCGGCTGGGGTCACCGCCGCTAACCTGCTAATTCATATGATTCAGCGCCGAGGAAGCACTCTCATGATCAAGAAGGCGATATTTATCGGTACCGCGCTGTTGCTCGCCACCTCGGCACAAGCAATCGCCCAAAGCAGCGGTGATGGGCAATCGGTTCGTGACATTCTCAATCGAGCGCAGTCGGAGTCGGACCGAAAGGCTGTCGAGAGCCTGATCGGTCGTCTGCGCGGGGCGCCGCCAGCGGCTGGCGCAACCGGAACCGGCCAAGGTGCCGCCGGAGCATCTCCCGGCGTGGCTGCCCCGCCCAATGCAACGGCGCCCGCGCCGGCAACGACAGTCGCCGTTCCTCCTCCCTCGGCAACGCCGCAGGCCTCTCCTGCGCCCACAAGCACAGCGAATGCACCGATTGCACCGCCTGCACTCAGTTCGTCGATTGCTGGCAGCGGCAGTGCGACGGCCGGTGGTGGTACGAGTGGCAGTGGTGCGCCTGCTGGAGCGCAAGCCGGGGCGACACCGCCTGCCGCTTCCCTGCTCCTGCGACGGCATCCACCCCGACGGCCAATCCAGCGCCGATCGGTCCGGCAGTTTCGATCAGCGCGCCGGCAACTGCCACGGCACCGGCCGCGGCGCCGACGCCTTCTGGGCCAGCAATTACGACTGCGCCTCAAGCGCCCGGCAATTCCACAGCAACAGCGGCTTCACCGGCTGGCGCGCCCACCGCAACAGACGCTGCGACGGCGCAACCACAGCCAGCCGCGGCATCGGCCACGGCGGCTGCTGCAGCGGGGGCAGCCGCACGCGCACCATCAAGCGGCGATGCCACGCAAGGTGGTGTGCAGGCGGCGTCTTCGCCGACTGCACCGGTCGGGCAACCAATCGGGCCGGACCAGCTCTTTCCAAAGCCTGTCGGAACATCCGATGAGGTGATGGCACGGGCGCCAGAAATCGCGGCCGCGAAGGGGCTGCCCAGTGCCGATGTCGAAGTGCTGTTCCCATTCGACAGCTCGGAGATTACGCCGCAAGCCGCGGAAAGCCTCATGACGCTTGGCCGCGCCTTGGCCGACGAACGCCTGGCCGGCAGCAAGTGGGTCATTGCAGGCCACACCGACGCACGCGGGCGGGCGGCCTATAACCTTGCGCTATCCAACCGCAGAGCCGAGGCTGTTCGCGGCTTCCTGATCGAGAACTTCAAGCTCAAACCCGACCAGCTTATTGCGCGGGGGTTCGGGGAAAGCCGGCTTAAGGATACGGCCAATCCACGCGGGCCTGCCAACCGACGCGTGCAGATCATCAACTGGTCGAGCGAGGTGATCAGCTCACCCCGTCAATAGCTTGAGCCAGCCCCATCGGCGTCGGCGGCGCATGTTGCCGACGCCATTTCCTTGCGTCCACAATCGCCTTTAATCGCTGCGCAATGACATTTCTTCGAAAGGACCGAACCTTTCTGCCCATGATGAGAAATTGTCGAACACGGACACATTTCGTGTCATGATCATCCTTCACGCATTGCCATCTGCGAGATAAGCGCCGCCGCGGTGAATTCGGAGAGGGCTCGAGCCCAGACAGTGCGGGGTTATGCAAGAGACTGGTAGCCATAGACCTGCTGGTGCGCCCGATACGCACCTGCGCTTCCCGTTACCAACGGGGACGCGCGTGGATCACTATGTGATCCGGGAGGTTCTCGGTGCAGGTGGTTTTGGCATTACCTACCTTGCAGAGCACGAGGCACTGGGAAAACTTTACGCCATCAAAGAGTATTTTCCCCACGCCTTCAGCTACCGGCAAGGCGCCACCGTTCGCCCCACATCGGCAAGCGACGGGACTTACAATTGGGGGCTCGAGCGTTTCGAAACAGAAGCCCGGTCACTCGCAAAATTCAAGCATCCCGCCATCGTCGACGTGACCAGCACGTTCAAGGCGAACGGCACCGCCTATATGGTGCTTGCCTACGAGCCTGGCGTGGACGTGTCGAATTGGGCCAAGCAACTTGGCCGGCCACCGACACAAGACGAACTCGACCGGATCGTTAAGCCGCTGTTGAGCGCGCTCGAGGAAGTGCATCGCAATGGCATGATGCATCGCGATATCTCGCCCGACAATCTGCTGATGCGCCAAGACGGCATGGCGGTGCTGATCGACTTCGGCTCAGCGCGCGAACAGATCAGGGGGCGGGCGCGCGCAATGTCTGCGATCGTGAAACATGGGTACTCGCCGCCGGAGCAATACACGTCGAAGCCGGAGCTGCAGGGGCCGTGGACCGATATCTACGCCTTGGCCGCGACTTTGTACCGGATCATGACCGGCAAATTGCCGCCCGATGCGGCAGAGCGCTTCATCAAAGACGACTTGGCTCCGGTCAGCCAGCTGGCGCGCGCCGCCTACCGGCCAAGCTTCATGCAAGCCATCGACCGGGGCTTGCAGATGAAGGTCGAGGATCGACCCCAAACGATTGTGGAATGGCGGGAAGCTTTGTTGCGGCCCGAGCCCCTCAGTGAGCCGATTGCTGTACAGCGCCCGTCTCCAGGTCATGACGATCACGCGTCGTCCGGGCGCGGACGTGCTGAAAATAGCCAAACTCCGCATTCGGTTGAAGCATCGCAGCGCCAATCAGTTTTGCCGCGCAGCGCTCGCCTGTCTCCCGAAGCACTGCAATCGGCGCAGCGATTGTCCGATGGCGAAGCCGTCGTCATTTCAGGGCGCTCGTCTCGCCCGCAGAGTAGCTCGATCCCAAAGAGCGAACGGCCCGATCTCTCCTGGCTCGAGCAGGCTGACGAAGAGATCATTCCCGAGCACGAGGCTGCGGTCGCACCGACGCCGCCCGGCAAGATGATCGCCTACGTGATCCTCGGCTTGCTGTGCGGTGCTGCAGCGGGCGGCCTGTTCAGCATCCTGCTGGCGAGCACGATTTCCACATCGTGCTTTGCCGATAGCTGCATATTCGCCTATCTGGCGGTCTGCGCCTCGGTCGGCTCCATCGCAGGCGCAATCGCGGGTCTCCACATCGCACGACGCCCTGCGGATGACGACGTCGCACAACCGCCACTGTAGGCGGTGCGATCTGCGGTCCCGGCAACTGCTGTGCTGTGCATCACGGATTGTGCAGGACGACGTGCCGCCGGATCAGCTTTCTGCTGGCGATGAAATGGGCTGTGCCTGCTCGCCGCGGACCGGTGCCAAAATTGTGACGGCAAGATCGCGGCCGCGCGGCACGTCGACAATTTCGAGCGGCTCGTCGAGACCGCGAATGTCGACCGAACTTATGATCTCTGCTTCCGGGTTCCAACCGGCGAGCCTGGCCACGTCTCCGGAGAGAACGAGTTGCACTTCCCTTTCCTTGGCGATGTCGGCGAGGTCGAGCGCCACTTTCACAGCCGGGCCGATCACGGTGAGATCGACCGTGGTGCCATAGCCCATGCGGCCCAATATCAAGTGCCCAGCATGCAGACCGGAGGCGATGCGCACGGGCTTGCCCAACTCAGCGCCGATTGCGGAGTTCAGATGGTCTAGCGCCAGGTCGATGGCACGAATAGCGCGGAGCGCTTGACGGCAGCCTGCCTCGACACCTTGGCGTTGGCCGAAGACCGCGATGACGCCGTCGCCGACGTACTTGTCAATGAATCCACCTTGCATGCGGATTGCGGTGCCGACGGCGGTGAAAAACTGGTTGAGCAGGAAGACGACGTCATAGGGCAGCTTCGTGCGCGTCAGTTCATTGAACTCGCGCATGTTCACATACAGGATCGCCAGCGGTTTCTCCGTCCCACTCGAGTCCGACTCCTGTACGCCCACGGCTTCCGGGCCAGTTCCCACTGGCCGCAGCAGCCGCGTGACGGTCAGCGGCTTGGTGGGACGTATCTGGCATGCCAGTCGAACGTTGGCAGGGGCTTCAATCGCGGCAAGCGTGACGGATTCCGGGAAAACGGCGAGCGGCAGGTTCTCGCCACCTTCCTCGATGCGCACACGACATGTGGAGCACCGTGCGCGGCCACCACACACCGAGGCGTGCGCAATCTTGTTGTGGCGAGAAATCTCGAGAAGGGTTGGCCCGATGGGTGTGTTGATGGTGGGGCCACCGGCATATTTGATCGCCACCTTGGGGGAGGCCAGCCAGGAAAAATATCGGATGGCAAAAATGGCAGCTATCAGGCCCAGCACGGCGAGGAAGCCGGCGCGAACGAGAACGCGGTACCAGGCCAACAGGTCTGAGGCCGTGGCGTCGGGCCAGCGGGTGATCTGCTTGACCCGGTCGAAGACGTCCGGGGTTTCAATCAGGGCGGAAACCGCACGGCCGGAGATCATGAAGCCGGCGAGAGACGCCAAGGGAATGGCGAGAGCCAGAAACAAGAGGACCGGCTGAAACGCACGGTATGGCGCAGACAAGCGAAGCCAAAAGTGGATTCCCAGGCATCCATGGACCCAGACGATCACCAGCAGCGTGCTCTGCAGGATTGCGCTTGCCGGCCACAGCCGCGCCAGCTCGTAGAGATAGCTATCCTGGACGCCGAACAGGTTGTTGGCGACCCGCGTGTTGACGATGTGAGGGAAGAGCAGGAACGGTATCAGCAATCCAAGGCCAATTTGCAGCAGTTCCCACCACGGCAAGCGGAATGTCTTGCGGGTCGCCACCTTGTACAGCGCCAGCAGAATGTGGATGACCAAAGCTGCGGCCAACACAATCGTGCCTGGAAGCGAGCGGGTGACCATGGTGCGCCAGCGATCGACCTGATCCATCTGCTCGAGACTGACGAGGCCAATCGCCGTGTTCAAAAAGTGTGTGAGGGCAAACAGGAAAAGGATGAGCCCTGAGATCAATCTCAGCTTCTGAAATGTGTCGCCACGTGTCAGGACGTGCATCGGTTTTCTCACCTCGAATATGTCACGCTTGGCCCTTCAACATGGTAACGAGCCCGGCGCATCATGCCACAATTTTGCCGCAACCGAAGGACGTTGCGACTTATCAATATTACTTACTGCCCAAAGCGGTCCCCGTGCTCAGGGACAATGCGTCAGCACTGGGTTGGCCGCTCGTCGGTCGACGGAGTGCTAATTCAGCGGGAACGAGGCTTCGGACTGCCCCTCGGCCCCGACCAACGTGGCCCGGATCGTGCGGCCCTTGAGATCGGCAATGTCCGCGCCTTCGGTGAGGTCGACGCGAAACGTCTTCACGCCGTCTTTGGCATTGCCATCGGGCCTTGGCAGCGGAATCCAAATGCCATCGGGCGCTTCGAGAAAAACGTCGGCTTTAGTGTCCGCGCCAGGGAACTTCGCCGCAATGACGATTGATGGCTTTGGCCCGTTGAGATCGACCTTGATGGATTGCAATTGCGGATCGCCCTTCGAAAGCGCGGCCGAACGTGGGACGCGGCGCACGGCTTGCTGAAGAGCGCTGCCAGCCGGCTGGCGCGCTGCGTTTGCGGGCAAATCAAGCGAGAGCTTCGGCTGCACGGGAATGCACACATCGCGGCAAATGCCGAACTCCGCGTTTAGCTTCAACTTTGCCGGTTTGGCCGGATCAGACAGCTTCAGCAGCAAGGGAAGCACGACGCCATGCTTGTAACCGATCGTGTCGCCGTCCTTGTCCTTGAAGCGTTGGGGCGCGGGGAACTCGAGCTTGACGCTGGCGATGTTCTCGGAGCCGGCCCAGTCAATTCCTGGTGGGACACCCGAACTTCCGGGGTTGCGCCAATAGGTTTTCCAGCCGTCTTCGAGCGCAATCTCGAGGCCGGCGTAAAGTGGACGCGTACCATCTGCACCGACGCCGCCGGCGATCAATCGCGATCTTGCCGCCTGCTCGGTGACCCATGGGGACGCAAGGGCCGGTGCCTCGGCGGCGGCAGACTGGTTGATGCTCCCGACCAACGCCATTGCGGCTGCGGCCTTCATGAAACGTCGTCGTACAAATTGCATATCAATCCCTGCTGCCCATCGCGCACCTCGTGTGCTCTTATCTAATGGCGTCCGAGGCGCTGGCCAAGCGCCCGACCGGGTCAGGTCACGCCGGTTTGATCGGCGCTTCCCGTACGGTGAACACGAGAGTAGTCTAACGGGCATGAGCAAGCTGCCGAAACTGAAGCCAGCCGGACGTCGTGAAGGTTCACTCGAGGGCCAGATGCTGCTCGCGATGCCGACGATGCCGGATAAGCGGTTCAAGCGCGCCGTGATCTATATGTGCCGTCATTCCGATGATGGGGCACTGGGTATCATCGTCAACCAACACGCCGGCGGGCTGACCATGAAGAAGCTGCTGCGTCAGCTCAAGCTGACAAGCGCTGACGTTGCGACGGAACACAAGGCCGAGCTAGCTCGACGCCTCGTCCACATTGGCGGGCCCGTTGCAACGGAGCGCGGGTTCGTGCTCCACACCGATGATTTCATCGACAAGCGATCGACGCTGAAGGTCGCCCATGGCATCTGCCTGACGGGGACCGTGGATGTTCTCAAAGCCATTGCGGGCGGCAAGGGACCTGAGAAATTTCTGCTGGCTCTCGGCTATGCGGGATGGGATCCCGGCCAACTCGAGGAAGAGATCCAAGGCAACGGTTGGCTGCACTGTCCCGCGAACGAGGACCTGATCTTCGCCGACGACATCGACACGACCTACGAGCGGGCGCTCGGTACGATTGGAGTGGATCCTGGCTACCTCGTCAGCCATGCGGGACACGCCTAGAGCGCTTGCGCTCCCAAGGGACTCAGCGCCACTGCGGTGAGCGCGCCCTAGAGCATTTCCGTTCTTGATGGAATCATCGGGGCTTCCCAAGGGCTGGCGAATATGATTCATGCTGCTTGCTGGAGCGGAGGCCAGCAAGCATGGCACGACCTCTTTCCGACGACCTGCGTGAGCGTGTAGTTGCCCAGGTGGCACGTGGCATGACGCGAGAGGCGGTTGCCGAGTTGAACGGCATCGTGTCCTCGACCGTGACCAAGTGGTGGAACCGGGCTTTGCAGACCGGCAGTCCGGCAGCCAAGCCAATGGGCGGCAGGCGGCCACTGAAGCTTGCCGACGAACGTGAATGGCTTCTGGCCCGCGTTGCCGAGAAGCCCGATTTGACGCTCGAGGCGCTGCTCGGCGAACTCGAGGCCCGCGGCGTGGCTGTCTGTTGCGACACGCTCTGGCGCTTCCTGCGGCGTGAGAGGATCAGCTTTAAAAAAAACCGTGCACGCCGCCGAGCAGGAGCGGCCTGACGTCGCCCGTCGGCGCTTGTGGTGGCGCCGCTTCCAGCCGCGTCTTGACGCCGACCGTCTGGTCTTCATCGACGAGACGTGGACCAAGACCAACATGACACGGCTCTCGGGCTGGTGGCCGCGCAACGAGCGGCTCGTTGCCAAGGTGCCGCATGGTCATTGGCGCACGCTGACCTTCCTTGCGGCGCTGCGCAGAGACCGGATCGACGCGCCCTGCGTCTTCGACGGGCCGATCAACGGCGAGAGCTTCACGGCCTACGTGCGCGAGATCCTGGTGCCGACCCTGGCACCCGGTGAGGTCGTGGTGCTCGACAACCTCGGTTCACACAAGGGACCCGAGGTCCGCCGTCTGATCCGCGAAGCCGACTGTCACCTGGCGTTCCTGCCGCCCTATTCGCCCGACCTCAATCCGATCGAGCAGGCGTTCTCGAAGCTCAAGGCGCTCTTGCGGAAAGCCGAGGCCCGCTCGATCAAGGCAATATGCGACGCCATCGCCGCCACGCTCGCCCAATTCGACAGCACCGAATGTGCCAACTATTTCCGCTACGCCGGCTACGGTTCCACCTGAAACGGAAATGCTCTAGGATTTGATTGTCGAGATTGTTTCACGTTTTCGGTAGATGGAAGACGGCTTGCTTCTCAGCCGATGACACTCCGGCGCGCGCGATTTGCATCACGCGGGGCACCTCGTCACCTCAAGCTGACGCTGACCGGCACAGCGGTGGTGTGGTCATGGCGATCGCCGGCCGCCACGATGGTCCAGTACAGAGCGGCTATTCGGCTGCGTCCGGCTTCTTTTTTCCCTTGCCCGCCAAGCGTTCGAGGCTCGCTGCGACGGACGGCGAGAGGTGCGCAAGGTTCGGGCTTTGAGTTGTCGCCGACGTGGGACGCTGCTGGGCATTCAACCGACTGGGCGGGTTTTGCGATGCAGGCGCACCGGCATTACCCGGCATGGGCGGCGGGGTGTGCGACGGTGCGGGTTGTTGCTCGCGCGGGGGCGATTGCGGGTCGGGGACGACACGCGCGATGCGCGGATTGGCACCAGCGCCCGGAGGCGACGGACTGGTGGGCGTGATCGGCGGAGGCGCACTTCCACCCGCTTGCGGTATTTGATTGGTCATTTGCGGCGACGGGCGCTGACCGGCTTGCTGAGGGGGTGGTGCGGTTTGATCCGACCGCTTGTCGTAGGGCCGAGGCTGCGTCGGCGAACGCTCGTTTGCTGACCGACCGGCCGTGCTGGCCTGTTGCGGCGCAGGCTGGCGCGTCAATGGCGTATCACGTGGCGCTGCCGGGGCATTCGGTGGGGCGGTTCGAGACGGCGCGTTGGTCGGCGTGGTGCGCGGTGGCCATGAGGGCTGGGCCTGCGGGGGCTGCATTCCGCTGCCGTTTGGCGCGCCTGGCTGCGTCCGAGTGCCGCCTGCCGCGCCGCTTGTAACTGGCTGCGTGCGCTCTGGCGGACGCTGAGAGGACTGGGGCGGGCCAGACGGTGGTTGGGCTGCTTGCGGGCGAGCCGTGGTTGGCCACTCCATTGGTGGCGCGGTGGCAGGACTCGGCTGGGTTGGCCCACGCACCGTCGGCCGCGTCGGATTTTGAGCTTCTGCCGGCTGCTGCGGCGGCGCTGTGGTCGGTGCAGGCGCTGCTTCCGCGCCTTTGCGCTTTTCCTGTCCACGCACCATGCCGCGACGGCGCATGCGGCGCTCCGATTTGCGGATCAGACGCAGGAGGCGGAGTACCTCATCTTCGCCCATGGCTTCGCCATAATGGAAGCCTTGCGCGAACTGGCAGCCGGCGGATCTGAGAAATGCCGCATCTGCCGCGGATTCGACGCCGTCGCCGACGACATTGCGACCGAGCTCTTGCGCGACGGCGACCAAGGACCGGACAACCGCTTGGTCACGCTCGCCTTGATCGCTGCACTCTACCAAGGCGCGATCCAGGCGGAAAGTGTCGAAGGGGAAGCGGGCAAGATAGGTGATCGAGCTATAGCCCGTGCCAAACCCATCGAGCCACAAGTCAACGCCGGAATCGCGCAGCGACTCCAGGACGTGCGTTGCCTGCTCGGGGTTCTCCATGACGAGTGATTCGGAAATCGCGAGTTTCAGAGAGCCTGCCGGGAGCACGGCGCGCGAGCGCGTGTGGCGGACTTCCTGGATCAGTTCATTGGAGAGCAACTGGCGACTGCAAATGTTGAGGGCCGCAAAGAGCGGGCGCTCGGGTCGGGTCAACTCCTGCTGCCAGCGCTGAAGATCGCGCACGGTTTGGCCGATCAAGTAGGAGCCGATGCGTGAGACGAGTTCAGATTCAGTTGCCAGCGGCAGAAAGTCCGTCGGCGAGAGCGTGCCGAGGCGGGGGTGTTGCCAGCGCATGATGGCTTCGAATCCCACCAGCTCGTCATTCGAAAGCGCAACGACGGGGTGGTAGAGAACTTTCAACTGTCGCTGTTCCAGCGCCTTGGCAAGGTCGCGCTCGAGGTCGGCCCGCTCCTGGCGTTCGCCCTGCATTTGTGGCGTGAAGATCTCGGCGCGGTCGCTGCGTTGCCGCTTCGCGCGGTGCATCGCGATCTCCGCATCGCGGAGTAGCTCACGGGCGCTGGGGCTCGATCCATCGTAGATCGCGATGCCAATGGAACCTGTCAGGCCGATTTCCTGACCGGCAATGCGAATGGGGGATCGCAGAGACAAGCGGACGCGCTCAGCGAAGGCTGCCAACTCGCGCGGGTCGTTGGGTCCCACCAGAAAGATGGCGAATTGATCGCCACCGATGCGCGCCAAGGTGCCGCCCGTGCCGACAATGCGGGCCAGGCGGCGAGAGACCGTAAGAATGATGCTGTCTCCCACAACCAGGCCGTAGTCGGTATTGACCGAACGGAACTGATTGACGTCGACGAGCAGCACGACGACGTGATGGTCCGGATTGTTGTCCTGAGCCGCCGTCAGCGCCGTCCCCAGGCGGTCCAGAAAAAGCTCGCGATTGGGGAGCGTGGTGAGGCTGTCGAAGACCGCGTTGTTCAGCAACCGCTCCTGCGCGCGCTTCATATCGGTAGTATCGCGCAACAATCCAACGCAGCGCAGGTTGCGATGATCGGACGTTGGGACACTGGCGCCTTCGAGATCGAGCCAGCGATAGGAGCTGTCTGCGTGGCGCACCCGGATGCCCGTCCTCAGCGTGCCGCCTTGGCGCTCGCGGATGGCGGCCAACTCGAGCTTGAAGCGCTCGCGGTCGGCCGGATGCAAATAGGCGATGAGATTGTCGAGCCTGGTCGGTAATTCGCCGGCGGCAAGACCGAGTGCTGCCTCGACTTCCGGATCGACGATGAATTCGTCCCGGCGCACGTCCCATTCCCAGAAAGCGGCACCGGCACGATCAAGCGCGGCCAAACGCAATTGCTGTCCGCCAGCGCTCGACCCCAACACCAGGTCTGTCGAGCGGAATGCGTACTGCGTAACGGTGAAGCCAATCAGGACGAGAATAAGCACAAGGCCCGATACCATGCCGGAGATGGCGAACTCGCCATCCAGACGGCCAGTCAAGGTCAGGGCGGCGGCAAACAGCCAGACGAGAAAAAGGATCCATGTCGGCAGAAGGGCGAGCGCACGATCCAAGCCGCGTACCGAGAGCAAAAGGATCAAAACGAGACCAAGGACGCCGATGACGCCGAATGACAAACGGGCAACCGTAGCGGCGAGGCGCGGGTCGAGCACGGCGATGCCGATGATGGCGAGCTGCGCGATGATCCAAATGAGGAACAAGGTGCGGGCAAATCCGTGCCACAGCGTGACACGCAGAAATGCCGCCAGGAAGATGACGACACTCGCAGCCACGGCCGCCTCGGCGACAGCGCGATACTGGGCGTTGTCTTCCGGCTTCATCTGGAACAGTTTGTGCCAGAATCCAAAATCGACGCACAAGAGCGCCAACGCGCACCATGCAATCAGCGCTGCGGTCGGGAAGATCGCCTTGTGGTTGGCGGCAAAAACTGCCGTCAAGAACACCGCCAGCAAGCCCGTGATGCCGAGCATGATGCCATTGAACAGTTGGCGTTCGCGCTGTCGTTGCTCGAACTCGATCGGCTTCCACAACAGTGTTCTTGGTATCCGCTCCGAAACGATTTCGGCCGCGTAGGTGATCGTCTGTCCGCGCTCGATCGTCAGTCGCCAGATGTCGACGCGATCGTTCTTGACGCGCTCGGGTGCGAAACCAAACGAATGGGAGACCGCTGCAATGCGGCGCGAGTCGAGGTCGGGCCAAATGATATTGGAGCCAATGGGCGAATAGCGATCTGCCGTCAACCAAAGCTCGATCGCCTTGTTGGTCGGATTGTGAAGGGCGAAGACGAGCCAGTTCGGGTTTGTTCCGGGATGCGAGGCGCGGACCGCCATGCGGGCAGTGGCACCATCGGCGGCCGGCGCCGTTTCGATCTGGAGCACATCGCCGCGACCGCCATAAGTCTCACCGAGATTGATGACGTCGAGCCATTCCTGCTCGCCTGTCAACGTAATCGGTTTGAGAGCCGCCGCCGGCACAGCCGTCAAATAGAGCGACAGACAGGCAAGGATGGCACAGGCCAAGGCGTGGCGTGCTGCTGTGCTGACAGCCGCCAAGCCGGCGGCACAGCGCGATGTCCTCTCAGCCTGAATGCTGCAATCTCTCATGCGGCCCGGCTTTCAGCGTTATCTGACTTCGCCATGACCGTTACGTCGAGGTTGGTTTCGCTCACAGGGTCTGGTGACGATGGCTGCCAGCCTTCATCGTCGGGCCGGGCGGGCGGTTTCTGATGGTTCTCGACGGCGCCGTCCTCGGCCAATCGGGCATAGAGGAGATGATCTTCCCATCGGCCATTGATTTTGAGATAGCGCCGCGCGAGGCCCTCGCGGCGGAACGTGGCGCCTTCCAATACCGCAATGGATGCACCATTGCGCGGCATGCAAGCGGCCTCGACGCGGTGCAGTCCAAGATTTGTGAAGGCGTGCGCGAGGACGACTCGGAGTGCTTCGCTGGCGTAGCCCTGACGGATATACGGCGAACCGATCCAGTAGCCTACAGATGCCGATTGGGTTACCCCACGACGGACTGCGGACAGTGTCACGCCACCTACCAATATGCCATCGTCCTTGCGGGTGACGAAATACGCGAACCCCATGTCCTCGCGACGCTCGAACGCATATCGGCGCAAGCGGCGGCGAAAAGCG
This sequence comes from Hyphomicrobiaceae bacterium, assembly GCA_041397705.1. Classification (GTDB taxonomy): domain Bacteria; phylum Pseudomonadota; class Alphaproteobacteria; order Rhizobiales; family Hyphomicrobiaceae. The sequence goes on along the minus strand of JAWKWC010000003.1, from coordinate 224,695 downwards.
GCGCGCGACAGCTCATCCGTCGCCCACTGCGGCTCGTACGGCTCAAGATGCCGACGGCTTGTCGCCCGGAGATCGGACCACTGGCGATAATGGGCACGGCAGGGCACCTCTAGAATAAGCCGCGCAGAGCGCAGGCCCGTTCCAGCAACAACTCCCAGCCATGGCAGCAGCAGCGACATTCAAACGCGCGGCAGTACCGCCCCCCTGTGCCTAGTTCATCGGTTCGGTCGCCAGCCTAGCGATCCGCTCGCCGTCCTCACCGCTTCCCACCAGCGCCACTGTCGCCGGCGCTCCCTTCAACATATTCGCAGCCGTTTCCCGTACCGCCTCTGCGGTGACGTTCTCGACCCGCTCAATCAGCTCATCCGCCGTAAGCAAACGGCCGAAAGCCAACAATTGCCTCGCCATCTGCTCGGACCGTGAGAGCGAACTTTCGAGGCCCATCGCGATGGCTGTCTTGATCTGCGCCTTGGACCGCTGCACCTCGCGCTCGTCCGGCCGCTCACTCGCCGACCTTGCCAACTCCTGTCTTACGACCTTCACCAACTCGTCCAGGCTTTCTGGACCGGTCGACGCGTGGATCGAGAGCAAACCCGTATCACGCAACCCCCATGCAGAAGAATAGATCGAATAACACAACCCACGCTTTTCGCGCACTTCCTGGAACAACCTGGACGACATGCCGCCGCCCAGCAGCCCTGAAAACACTTGCGCGGCATAAAAGGCAGGATTGCGGTAGGACAATCCTTCAACGCCGAGAAGGACATGTGCCTGCTCGAACGGCCGATCGGAAAGGCGTGGCCCACCGACATAGAGGGCGCCGGCCGCATCCTCGGCTTCACCCGGCTGAAGCCCGCCGAACAGGTTCTCAGCCATACGCACGAGGGCGTCGTGCTTTATGTTTCCGGCGGCCGACAGGATCATATTGCCGGCCTTGTAGCGGCGCGCGAGGAAGGCGCGCAGATCTGCTGGCGAGAAGCTGCGCACACTTTCCGGCGTTCCCAGTATCGGCCGACCGAGTGACTGATTCGGGAAAGCTGCATCCTGGAACAGGTCGTAGACCGTATCGTCCGGGCTGTCGCGCGTGGCTGCGATCTCCTGGAGAATGACGTCACGCTCGCGCTCGAGTTCGCCCTCATCGAAGACCGAGTTTTGAATGATGTCGGCGAGGATATCGAGAGCCACCTCGACGTCATCCTTGAGCACCCGGGAATAGTAATAGGTCATGTCGAGGCTGGTGGCAGCGTTGATCTCGCCCCCCACCTGCTCGATTTCTTCGGCAATATCCTTGGCGGATCGGCGGCTGGTTCCCTTGAACGCCATATGCTCGGCAAGATGCGAGATGCCATGCTCGCCGGCTTCCTCGTGACGGGCGCCCGAGGCTACCCAAACCCCAAGCGCAACAGTGCTCAGATGAGGCATCTGATGGCTTACGACCTGCAATCCGTTGGGCAACCTGGAGATGGTCGTGCTCATGCAAGCCTCCCGACCCGGCTGCGCGTCGAGACGAAAGCCGCCACGGCCGTGTAGTCGTTCGGCAGCCGGTTGATGCGCTCGTTGCGCGTTGCCTGCAGCTGCACCGCTTCCGGTGCTTCCGGCTCCCTGCCAATCGCTTTGGCGATCGCTGCGGGAAATTTGGCAGGGTGGGCGGTTGCCAGTGTCACCATGGGAATTTCCGGATCGCGCATCATGCGGCGGGCGACGGACACGCCAACGGCAGTGTGCGGATCACACAGATAGCCGGTTTCGCCATACAAGCGCTTGATCTCCGAAAGTGTTTCGGCCTCACTGGTTCGGTCTGCGTCGAAGAAGAAGCGCAAGAGGGCGAGTTCATCGCCTTCCAATGCCATGCCACCTTGCGATCCGATCGATCCCATCAGCTCCACCACGCGTTCCGCGCTCCGGTCGGCAAGCTCGAAGAGCAGGCGTTCGAAGTTTGATGATATCTGGATGTCCATACTGGGCGAATGTGTCGGCACCACGCCTTTGGGTTCATAGCGTCCGGTGGACAGGGTTCGGGCGAGAATGTCATTGACGTTGGTGGCGATGACGAGACGCTCGATCGGCAGACCCATGCTCATGGCGGCAAAGCCTGCGAAGATGTCTCCGAAATTGCCGGTGGGAACGGTAAAGCTGACGTTCCGCTCCGGTGCGCCCAGCGCCACAGCCGATGTGAAATAGTAGACGATCTGGGCCATGACGCGGGCCCAATTGATGGAATTGACGCCGGCCAGGCGCAAGCGATCCCGCGTCGGGTGATCGTTGAACATTGCCTTAACGAGCGCCTGGCAATCGTCAAACGTGCCGTCTATCGCCAAGGCGTGCACATTGGCGTCGGCGGGTGTCGTCATCTGACGGCGCTGGACGTCACTGACGCGCCCGTCCGGATAGAGGATGAAGATGTCGATCGCCTCCCGGCCGCGGAAGGCATCGATGGCAGCGCCGCCAGTATCGCCAGAGGTCGCACCGACAATGGTCGCCCGCTCGCCGCGACGCGACAGGGTCTCGTCCATGAGGCGGGCGAGAACCTGCATGGCGATGTCCTTGAAGGCCAATGTCGGCCCGTGGAACAGCTCCAACAGCCAATCGGATGGCCCAATCTGGACCAGCGGAGCGATCGTCTTGTGGCGAAAGCCGCGGTAGGCTTCCTCGAAGATGACCTCCAGCTCTTCGTCGCTGAATTCCCCGCCGACAAACGGGCGGATGATCTCCAGCGCAACGGCCTGGTACGATCTGCCTGCCAGTGCTGCAATTTCGTCCGGCGATATGGTGGGCCACTGCTTGGGCACATAAAGGCCGCCGTCCCGGGCGAGACCCGTCAGCAGTACGTCCTCGAAACCGAGCTCAGGGGCTTTGCCCCGGGTGCTCACATATTTCACGGCGGCACGCGCTTTCTTCTTGGCGAGACAATTTCGCTGTTCGCAGTCCGTTCACCCGATCCACAAGCCGAATGGGTGAGGCTAAGGCTGAACGCTGAATGCCACAAGCTGACGGCGACGGCAAATGGCGGTCTTTCCCCAGGTTTTGGCTGTTGTTCAGGATTCTGAGCCGCCGTCCTTACGCGCCTGCCTCAGCCTGCCGATGGCAAATGCGACGTAGACGCCAATCAAGGTCAGAGCGAGGCCGTACCAAGTCAGCGCATATTGCAGATGACTGTTTGGCAGGTCGAGGCGGGTCGCGCCTCCGCGAGGCAGCGCCGGATTGGCCTTCATGGCTTGATCGGAGAGTGGCTCGGAATCGATGAAGAAGCCGACCAGGCGGCCGAATCCTGCAAGTTGCATCGCCTTGCTCATGCCATCGAGGTCGCGCCAGTACCATCGGTTGCGGGCGGGTTCGTTAGCGGGCACGAACGAATTCGGCACCTCTGGGCGCCGCAAGAGACCTGTGAGGCCGGTTACGCTATCGCTCGCCTCGGCACGGCGCGTGCGGTCTCGATCAGCATCGGCGATGAAACCGCGATTGACGATCACCACAGTGCCGTCCGGTGTCACCAGCGGCGTAAAGACCTGCCAGCCTGGACCTGATTTTTCGGGCGTCCAGAGGTATTGCTCACGATCGTGAAGCCAGCGGCCGTCAACGCGGACCCTTAGATATTCAACATCTTCGCCGGCCGCCGCCCGTCGGAGCGCTGCCGCCAAGTCGATTGGCGCGGCCTTGGTGCGGGCCTCGATCTGCGCGAGCAGGCCTTCCTTCCAGGCCAGGCGGCGAAGCTGCCAGGTGCCAAGCGCCAGCAAGGCCGAGAGGCCCAGAACGGTGAGCACTGTCGGCCAGAACAGGCCGGCGCCTTTAGCTTTCGCCATCACGGCTTGTTGCCTTCACCTTCGGCAGGGCCTGCTTGCTCGGCCTTATAGCGAAACTGAAGAGCAGCCAGGACACCCTTCAAGCCCTTCAACAAGCCAATGGCGACCAGCGGCGTGAGCAACCCCCACAAAACAATGTGAGCCCAAAGCGGGATGCCGAACTTGAACTCGGCAATGAGCGCGCCGCCAAGCACCAGAAAACCCAGAATAAATATGGCGAATACGGCGGGCCCGTCGCCGCTGTCGATGAAGGTGTAGTCGAGGCCGCAATTGGTGCAGCGATCAGCCAACGTCAGGGAAAAGAAGCTGCGAAACAGCCGTCCCTTACCGCAACGCGGGCAGCGGCACGACAGGCCGGCGGCGAACGGGTGCGGCAGACCGGGCTGAATGTGGGGTTCTGGTGTCGACATCGGCGAGCCTTGTGCCATCGTGACCGCAAACCGCAAGTTGGCCATTCGACGCGGGATCTGTGCCGTGCGTTGGCCGGCCGCCGGCGACGTGCTGCTGGGCAATCGCTGTTGCCTCGGTCTATCAATGAGCCCCAAGCCGGTCAAAACTGCCGGCACGGATCACCGCGGACGCGAGCGAGGCAGGCAGGATGCAAGGCATGACAAAAGAGGAAACCGGTGTCGGAAGCTGGCGCAAACGACCGGAGGAGCGGTCCGCTATGACCGTCGAAGAAGCGATCCGCGGTCGCCAGTCCATTCGCGGCTACCTTGAAAAGTCTGTCTCCAGGGCGCTGGTCTCCCGCATTCTGGAGACGGCCGGCCGGGCACCTTCGGGGACGAACATCCAGCCCTGGAAAGTCTATGTGTTCGATGGCGAGGCGCGCGATGCCATCGTCGAGGCCATGTGCCACGCCTACGATACCGAACCGGAGCCTGAGAGGACTTACAATTACTACCCCGTGAGCTGGCGGGAGCCCTACATCGGTCGCCGCCGTGCCTGCGGGTGGGGCCTATACGGCACACTTGGCATAACGCGCGACAACAAGGAAGGCATGCGGCTGCAGCGGCGGCAGAACTATGAGCTGTTCGGGGCGCCGGTGGGCATGATCTTTACCATCGACAAGGACATGGAAGTCGGCTCGTGGCTGGACACAGGGATGTTCATCCAGTCGGTGATGATCGCAGCGCGGCAATTCGGATTGGAGACCTGCCCGCAAGCGGCCCTCGCCAATTACCACGCGCTGCTACGCGCCAAGCTCGGCATTCCCGAGGAAGAGCAGGTGATCTGCGGCATGGCGCTTGGCTATCCCGACCCGGAAGCAAAGATCAACACCTTCCGCACCGAGCGCGAGCCGGTCGAAGTGTTCACGACCTTCGTCGACCGGGTTGCCAAGTAGGCGCAGGCTCGCGTTTGCGACCGAATACTCTGGGCGGCAGCCAAACACCCCAACGTGGAGCGGCACGTGACAATCGAAATCGATCTTGTTGGACGGGTCGCAGTGGTGACCGGGGCGTCGCGCGGCATTGGGCGCGCGATTGCGCTGACGTTGGCGCACGCTGGTGCGCATGTCGGGGTCAACTATGTGCATCGCGCCAAAGAGGCACGGGACGTGGTCGCGGCAATCGAGGCGATGGGAGGCAAAGCCATCGCGTTGCAGTGGGATGTCAGCCAAGCGAGCCAGGTTGCGCAAATGATGGCGGCGGTGCGCCAATCACTGGGGCCGATCGATATCCTGGTCAACAATGCGGGAATTGCGCCCCGGCGCGGCGTTGACGATCTGACCGAGGCAGATTTCGACGAGACGATCGCGGTCAACTTGAAGTCGGCCTTCCTGTGCAGCCAAGCTGCTCTCGCCGACATGCGCGCTAAAAAGTGGGGCCGGATTATCAACATTTCGTCTGGGGCGGCGCGAGGTGCCGGCTCGATTGGCCTGCATTACAACGCCTCAAAAGCTGGAATGGAGGGCCTCACCCGGGGCTATGCCGCTCGCGTCGTCAAGGATGGGGTGACCGTCAACGCTATCGCACCATCGCTGGTGGAGACAGAGATGATGCCTGCCTCGCTCGAGGAGGCAAGCCGGCGCATCCCGCTGGGGCGGCCCGGCCAGCCTGAAGAGGTGGCGCAAGCCGTCGTGATGGTTATTGGCAATGCCTACATGACCGGCCAGACCATTCAACTCAATGGCGGGACCAATTTCCTTTGATGCCCGGCAGGCGCCCCCGCATTTCAGCACCGCCTGCAACATGATTGCGCGCGACGGCAGCACAGGCGCACACTGAACCGCAGACCGATTGATGGCGGAGGAAAACACCGATGGTTGCGCACTCAAACAATCAGCAATGGCTCGAAAAGGTGAAAGAGGAGGCGCTGGAGCCCGAGCTTCCGATTTGCGATCCGCATCACCACTTGTGGGACGCCCGCGCGGGCGGCTATGTGCAAAACCGTTATCTTCTCGACGAGATTCTGGACGACGTGTCCGGTGGCCATAACATCGTCTCGACGGTGTTCATCGAGTGTGGCGCCATGTTCAAGGCCGATGGGCCGGAGGCTTTCCGGTGCGTCGGTGAAACCGAATTCGTCAATGGCATTGCGGCCATGAGTGCTTCGGGAAGGTATGGCGCGTGTCGCGTCGCCGCCGGAATCGTGGGAACCGTCGATCCAAGGATTGGGGATGAGGCGGCCGATGTCCTGGATGCGCAGATCGCAGCCGGGGGTGGGCGCTTTTGCGGGATCCGTCGTGGCGCGTTTTGGCACGCGAGCCCGGAGGTCGAGAACCACCGCACGAACCCGCCGGAGGGGCTGCTGTTGCGCGACGACTTCAGGGCGGGCTTCAAGCATCTGGCGCCGCGCAAGCTGTCGTTCGAGGCGTGGTGCGCGCATACGCAAATTCCAGACGTCGTCAGTCTGGCGCAAGCCTTTCCGGATACGACCATCGTCCTCGACCATTTCGGCGGGCCCATCGGTATTGGGCCTTATGCCGGCAAACAGGATGAGGTTTTCGCGGATTGGAAGACGAAAGTGGCCGAACTCGCCAAATGCCAGAACGTGGTGGTCAAGCTTGGCGGCCTCAACATGCATGTCAATGGCTACCAATGGGAAGACCGACCGCTGCCACCAACGAGCGCGGAACTGGCCAAAGCCACGCAAAGGTATTTCGATTACGCGATCGAAATGTTCGGGCCGAAGCGCTGCATGTTTGAGTCCAATTTTCCGGTCGACAAATTGAGCTGCAGCTACACTGTTTTGTGGAACTCCTTCAAAATCCTATCGAAAGGCTTCTCAGCCGATGAACGCGCCGCGCTGTTCCGTGGCACAGCGGAGAGGGTCTACAGGCTTGCATGAGGCCGGCAGTGGTCTCATGGCGGGGCGATGGGCTGGTCATTCGGCCCATCGGCGCCCTGCAGCACACGTTGTAAGCGGAGAATTATCGGCCTGCAGTTACGGGCGATTAACCGGAAAACGCTAACCTACTGGCGATTATCTATCGGCCGCAGAAGCCGGGAGCCAGGACGTAATGGAAAGCAAAGCTCTTTCGCCCGAGACAGCAAACCTGTTGGCCCGCTTGAAGCCGAAGCAGGGCAAGGCGGAGCATCGAGTTCCTATCGAACCGGTCAAGACCGAAGATACACGCCGGTCGCGGCGTCAGTCGGCCTGCATTCAAGGCAGCATCAATGCTGAGCGCCTGAGTGAAGCGGTGCCGTGCGTCATCCGTGACCTGTCCGCGACTGGTGCACGGCTCGAGATCGTCAAAGGCGACCGCAAGGCGTTTACCTCCGAGGAATGGATTCCCGATCGCTTCATGCTTGCGTTTCGACTCGAGCGAACGGAAGTCGATTGCGAAATCATCTGGCAAAAGGGCGGCGTTATCGGCGTACGCTTCCTGTCGTTGCCGAGGCAAGCCTAACTCCGGCTTGCCCCAGCAGCTGATGTTACCTTTGCGAACGGCCGTATCAGCTCAAAACGTCGACTATTTCTTGGCAGCTTTGGGCTTGGATTCGCTCGTCGTGTCGGACGGCGTCGTTGCTGACTGATTTGCACCGTCGCCTTTGACATATTGCGACCAGACTCTGGCGCGGCGCTCGCTCGATGCGGGCGTTTCGGCTTGCGAACCGATCAGATCGCGCGGGTTTGCAACCATGCCGGCGAAGTTGCGTTGTGTCGCGCACCCAAAATCCGGATATGCCACGCGCTCGCGATCACGAGCGACATCCTTCTGCCAGTGGCCGCATTGCGGCGCAATGGCAACGGGCCGCTCGAACTTCAGAGAGATCTGGTGGCGTCTGCCACCGCCACGAACGGCGACCTGCTTGCCGGAAACACCTGCGCTGGCCAATGCTTTGCGCACATCACCGACGGCGGGATGCCAGCGCGAGGCAGAGGCGCGGCCTGGCAAGATCACGACGAGCCTCTCGGTGCTCTCGTTGCGATAACGCAGCGCAAATCGGTAGACGTCGACCCACTGGCTGCGGCTGAGGTGGGACTGGGCAGGCGGAAGCTCGACGTCGATGATTTCGTCATGCTCAGCAAAGCCGATGGGGTGGCCCAGGTGAGGCGTGTTCTCGACAAGTGCCTCCTCAGCAGACATCGGCAGCAACTCGCTGCATGATGCAAGCAGAGCGCCTGCAGCCAGAACCGCTGCCACTTTCAACGCGGACCTGCCACTTGCGGATGTCCTTGGTGGCTGCATTGGCGGCTCACTTTTCATCAATTGCTTTGCGCTGTGGCGCGGGCCGGACACGCTTGAAAAGGTCATCCTTTCACTCCCGCGTAAGGATATTCGATCATGAAACCTGGATTGCCTTCGTAACGGCCCTTGGGCGAAGCGCCGGGAGCCCGGTAGATGCGATTGAGATGACCCAGGAACAGACTGCGGAGGTCATCGGCCGGCATCAGGTTTTGCTCGGGCGTCGCTGCTTGGCCCGGCTGCATGTGTGAGGCGAGGTACGGTGTCACCAGAATGACGAGCTCGGTTTCCTTCCGCCGGAAGTCATTCGAGCGAAAGAGTGCGCCCAATATCGGCACATTTTTCAGCCCGGGGACACCATCGACGTTCTGGCGCGTTTCATCGGACAGGAGACCCGCCATGGCGATCGTGCCGCCCGAAGGCAACTCGAGCGTGGTCTCGGCGCGACGCACTTTCAGAGCCGGCACCGTTATCTGGTCAGTGACGGTGATGGCACCTTCCGTCGACAGCTCGCTCACCTCTGCTTGAATGGCGAGGCTGATGCGGCCCTGATCAAGAACCACGGGTTTGAACGTCGTCGACACGCCGAACTGCTTGAACGTAATTGTGATCTGCTTGTCGGTGGAGGCAACAGGTATCGGGAATTCGCCGCCGGCCAGAACTTGGCCGTCTCACCGGAAATCGCGGTCAAGCTCGGCTCGGCAAGTGTCCTGACGAGGCCCGTGCGCTCCAGCGCCCGCAACAGGGCTTCGACATCCTGATTGCCCTTGTTCCAACCGGTGAGCAACGCAGATCCTGCAACACCAAGAGGCACTGAGGGGCTGGTGACGGGGAATGAGTTGGCAACAACTTTCGTGAACGAGAAGTTGCCACTGCTGAGCAAGGCCCTGGGAATATCCACGCCGATCCGCTTCAAGGCATCGCGCTGTACCTCGGCTACCTTGATCTTCAGGAGCACCTGCTCCTTGTTTGCGACAGACAGCATATTGACGACGCTGTCCTTGTTCTTGAGAAACCGACTTGCCAGTTCGGCGGCCCGGTTTGCGTCGGTCGGCGATATGACACTTCCGGTGAGAGCAACATTCGGCCCGACGGTTGCGACTTTGATGTCGGAGCCTGGAATGAGCTTGTTCAGCATATCGCTGAGCCCGGCCAGATCGCGCATGATGCTCATTTCAAGCAGCAGCACCTTTTTGCCACCTGGGCCCATGAAAAACGCATTGGCCTCGCCGACGTCCTTGGCCAGCAGATAAATGCGGCGTGGCGTCTGCACCACAGCGTCCACGACCTCAGGGTTGGAGACCAGCACATCGGTGACATCGACCGGCAGCTCGATCATGACCGATTTGTCGAGCCCGATGGTTATCCGTCGCGACTGCGGAAGCTCCGCTTCGTCCGGGATCACCAGGATCGAGTTATGACCGTCCCAGGCCTGTTGCTCGAAGCCGTTTTTCTTGAACCCTTTTCCGGCTTCGGCCGGCGCCGCCAGCGTTGCCGCGGCCAGGATGGCGGCGGCAATACAAAGCCAAATCGTTCGCACCACAACTGACTGTCTCATCACTGCCCCGCAACTTTGCCGACCAAACGCGATGTGCTCATTCACGCAAGCGGTCGGGATGCAACTCTTGACAGCGAGGGAGCATGATTCGCGGCGAGTGGGCCACTTGGAGAGACGCGGAGCGGCGCAAATCGACGAGACTTGAACAGGTTGTCCACCGCCCAGGACATTCGGTCTAGCGCTCAGCTTGCGCAAATTTCCGATGTTGCAACATCGGCTTATGAAGACATAGGGATTCGGGCGCGTCCTGAGCTGATCAGGTGTTGAAAAAGGGTGGGCGCGTCGGCCAAAAACTGGCCGCCTTAGTCCAAGCCCACGAAGCGACGTCAGGCATATGCCAAGGCGCAGCCTGCCAGGGCTTGATGAACCCGGGCCGAAGAGCGCTCAAAATCGTTGCGCACCGGCGATAGCTGGTTGGCTGGGGAGCTTGGCGCGGGGGATGGCCTGGCAAGGTGAGTGTCTGCACCTGGAGCCAAAGTGCAGACACCTCGCGTATCAGCCCGCAACCCGCAGTTTCGACAACTCGGCGCCGATGCGTTCAAACACCGATATCAATGCCGTACCGTCGGCAGCCGAGAAGGAGGTGGTCGCCTCGGTCGCGCAGCTTTCGAGCAGCGACTTGGCAGCCGGATCTGCATCCAAGCGGAATGCCACCGTGTAGATCTTGATGCCCTGGGCCTTCGCGTTTGCGCAGACTGTCAGCATCTTATCATTCATTTCGGAGACGTAGCCGGAACTCCGGTAATTCGTGCCGAGCCGCCCAAGAGCACCGTAACCTTGCGCGCCGTAGCGTGACTTGTTGTGGTTGTTGGCGTCAGGATAGGTGTTGGCGCCGTCCGTCATCAGAACGATGATCTTGCGGTTCCCGGCTGTGACATAGGGCCGGCCATCCGTAAATGGAGCCTCTGGAGAAAGCACACGCCACCCCCACACCAAGCCCTGCGGGATGTTGGTGTAACCACTTGCCACCATGGTCGCGAGCTTGGCATCGATATCGGATTTGCTGCCGCTCAATGGCAGAATCGGGCTGCTGTCGCACATGAAATTCGGGCCGGCAGAGGTGCCGATGCTGGCGCTGGAATACTTGCACAAGCGGGCTTGCGCTGTTGCAGGCGGCAGGGGCTCCGTTGACCACTTCGTGCAGTTGCCACGCCTGCTGTAAGATAGGCAGGTTTTGGGCTGGGGGCGCACGAGCCGCCATCGTCGGCGATGTAGTTGTTGCTGTAGCTGTCGCCACCGCTGTTGGTACTGTCAGGCTCATCCGGCGCAAACATCGGCACGAACAACGTCTCGGGATTACCTTCGGATGGGGGATCGTCGGTGGTGTCATAAGGGGCGGGGCGTGCTTCGACGCAGCCCCTCCATGCAACGCCCAACTGATCGAAGACGTTCAAGCGCGGCGTGTTGGAATCGAAATTGACGCCATTGAGCGGCGACAGGCCGGCCTTGTCGATCCAATTGCTGGAGCGATAGCCAGGCCCGACATTCACGGCCCCTGAGAACGGCACGATGCCGATCTTGACGCGATCACTCTGATCCGCGCCAGTGAATACGACCTTGGCCAAATGCGAGGCTGCGGAACGGAGATCCTCGAGGGGCTGGCCGGCCATGGAGCCGGAATTGTCGAGGACCAGCGCGATCTCGACTGTGCCGTCGCCCTTGACGACGCGCGAGCCCGCGTTGACGTCCATGGAGCGGATTCCCACCGCGTTCATGATGCTCGTGAAGACGCTTTTGCCGCTCTCGATCCGCACTTCGCCCTTGGCCGCGTCAAGCGAGATCGATTTGACGTCTGTTGACTTGCTGCCAGCCATATTGGCTTGGAAGTACTTCTGCGCAATTGCGACGCCACTTTCGTCCTGATCCGGCAGGCCGAGGCGATGGGAAGCTGCGAGTGCAGCCGCATCGGCAGCACGTTGCAGGCGTGAATGCTCCAAATCGGCGCGACCGTAGTCGACTGCCAGCGCGACGATCAACATCACCACCATGAACGTGACGGCGAAGAAAATGCCTATCGATCCACATTCATCGCCGCGGAAGGACTGAACATGCTTCGGGCCTTGGCTTGCGGCCTCGGCGCGGAAAATTTCTTGGCGATTGACTGCCACGGCTCGCTCCACCTGATACGAATTTGTCTCAAAACCCTACCTGTTAAGATTTGTTGAACACTAAACGCCACCACTAAAATTTGAGGCAATGACTGCACAAATTGCGCCGAGTGCACTGATCGGGTGCTGGTGCCGGTAGCCTCGGCCCGCTCTCGGCGCACTGGGCGCTCCAGCCAATGCAGGGCTGCGAGACGCTCGCATCCCGGGAGAGGAAAGAATTGCGGGGGTAAAAGCCACGATTCCGACTCGCACCCGCCCGAATCGGTCAAGCCTTGGATCGCGTCGTGGGCACGAAGTGGTTTTGGCTCGATGCGCGCGGCAGCTGGAGTAGCTGCATCATTTGGTGGGGGAGTGCTTGTGATGCTCAGGTCGTGTTCGGCAATGGCGCTCGGCGCCGTCGTAGTGGCCGCAAGTTTGATCGGTGGTTGTGCGGGTAATGCAAATCTTGGTGGCCCTTTTGCTACGCGGAGTCTTACGCAGAGAGACACGGCTGAGGGCGGTTCGGCCGCCAAGGCGGTTGCAAAGCCATCCGGCTCGACGGCAACGGTCGCCTCGAATAGCTCAGAACCCGTTTCACAACAGGTTGCTCATGCCAGAACATTGCGGGCCAAAGGCGATTTGGCCAAAGCGATGGCCTCGCTCGAGCAGGCCCGCCAGACGTCACCCTCCGACAAGTCGATTGCGCGGGAACTTGGTTTCATGGCGCTGGAAGCGGGCAAACTGGACAAGGCGCGCGTAGCGCTCACAGCAAGCCTAGATGCCAGCAAGCCCGATTGGCGGACGCTTTCTGCGCTTGGCACTGTGCAAGCGAGCGATGGAAACCAGAAGGCAGCGCAAGCGCACTTTCGACGTGCACTTTCGCTCAAGCCCGATCACGTCGCGACGCTGAACAATCTGGCCCTGTCGTACGCGCTGGAAGGTGACTTGGCCAAGGCCGAGAAAACGCTCAGGTCAGTACCGGGTAACCAATCGAACCAGAAGGTGAAGGAAAACCTGATGCTGGTGCTGGCGCTGGCGGGCAAATACCGGGCGGCAGAGAAAGTTGCGGGCGAAGTGCTGCCGAAAGAGAAGGTCGCCTCGAATCTGGCCTACGTGAAGTCATTGACCCAGAAGGGCAGTTGAGTTCCCGGCTGCGGCCGATACGAGAAAACCAAGAAAAAGCCGGCTTTGGAGCCGGCTTTTTTGCTGTGTTGGCCGGGTCAAACCGACGCTGTTTCCGAACGCTTTTCATAGTCTGCAATGGCGTCGGCGTACGTCAGCGTCAGCTCGATGTCATCAATGCCTTTCAGCAGGCACTCCTTGCGGAAGGGATCGATGACGAAGCTGTCCGACTTGCCATCGGGGCCCTGGACTTTTTGCTCGGCCAGATTGACCGTGATCGAGGCACCGGGCAACTCCAGAAGGAAGCGGAGCAGCTCGTTGACGCGCGCCTCAGGTAGCGCGATCGGCAGGACGCCATTCTGAAAACAATTGTTGTAGAAGATGTCGCCAAACGATGGCGCGATCACCGCTTTGAAGCCGTTGCCCTTGATCACCCAAACGGCTGCCTCGCGGCTCGAACCGCACGCGAAATTGCGGCCACCGACGATGATACGGGCGTCCTTGTACTCGGGCTTATTCATGACGAACTCGGGCCGAGGCGAGCCGTCGTCGCGATAACGGGCGTCCTGGAACAGATAGGGGGACATCTGCTCAGGTGGCGTGGACAAAAAGCGCGCCGGGATGATCTGATCCGTGTCGACGTTGGCCTGATTTATGGGCACAGCAACGGCGGTCAGAGAGATGAAGGGCTCGCGCCCGGCATGGTCAGCACCAGACATGGGAAACTCCTTTAGCTGCCGAGACGACGAACGTCGGTGAAATGGCCCGATACGGCCGCGGCTGCGGCCATGGCGGGGCTGACGAGATGGGTCCGGACGCCTTTGCCCTGGCGCCCGACGAAGTTCCGGTTCGAGGTTGACGCGATGCGTTCCTCGGGCCGGCCGGTGTCGCCATTGGTGCCAATGCACATTGAGCAAGCGGCCTCGCGCCATTCGAAGCCCGCGTCCTTGAAGATCTTGTCGAGCCCCTCGCTCTCGGCCTGGGCCTTGACGAGCCCGGAGCCCGGAACAACCCAGCTCGGCACAACCGCCTTACGGCCTTTGGCAACGGCCGCCGCAGCACGCAAGTCCTCGATACGGCTGTTGGTGCACGAGCCGATGAAGACGCGGTCGATCTTGATCTCCGAGATGGGTGTACCGGGTTTCAGCCCCATGTATTGGAGGGCGCGGGTCAGACCTTCGCGCTTGACGGAATCGACGGCGGTGGACGGGTCGGGAACAACCGCCGTGATGGGGGCTGCGTCCTCGGGGCTCGTCCCGTAAGTCACCATCGGCGCGATCTCGGAGCCTGAAAGCGAGACTTCGGAATCGAACGTCGCAGCGTCATCCGTCGGCAGAGCGCGCCAGCGAGCGAGTGCCTTGTCCCATGCCTCGCCCTTGGGTGCGTAGGGCTTGCCGCTCAGGTATTGGAACGTGGTGTCGTCCGGCGCAACCATGCCGGCGCGGCCGCCGCCTTCGATCGACATGTTGCAGAGAGTAAGGCGGCCCTCCATGGAGAGCTGGCGAATGCCGCTGCCGGCGTACTCAAGGACGTGTCCGGTGCCGCCTGCCGTGCCAATCTTGGCGATAATGGCAAGGATGACGTCCTTGCCCGTGACACCGAAGCCCAGTTTGCCATCGACGGTGACGCGCATGGCCTTAGGCCTTCGCTGCCATACGGTTTGGGTTGCCATGACGTGGGTCACTTCGGAGGAGCCGACGCCAAATGCCAAGCAACCAACAGCGCCATGCGTCGAGGTGTGACTGTCACCGCAGACGAGGGTCGTGCCGGGCAACGTGATGCCCTGCTCAGGCCCCATCACGTGAACGATGCCTTGTCGTTTGTCGCCAACGTTGAAGACGGTGATTCCGGTTTCGCGCGCGTGGATCGGGAGTCCGGTGACCAGACGCTTGGCGTTGGCGTCCGTGATCTTGCTGACGTCGAGCGTATCGGTGCGGACGTAATGGTCGGGCGTGCCGAAAGCCAAGTCCGGGCGGCGGAATTTGAGGCCACGTTTTTTCAGACGCTCGAAAGCTTCAAAGGACCCATCGTGAATCAGATGGCGGTCGATATAAAGGAGGGTATAGCCGTCCGGCCTGTCGACCACGACGTGGCTTTGCCAGATCTTCTCGAACATGGTCCGGGGGCTCGCGGATGCGGCCATGGAGCGTCTCCCTTATCGTTGCGCGCACCGCCAAGCGGCGGCATCGGGTGAGAGACTAGGCTCACAGGGGCAAGGCGAGCAAGCGGCACGGCCGGCTGGGTTTACCAATGCATGCGTCGGTGGCCGTGACAATCGGCGTCGCCGGTGCCAACCTGGACGCGCGTCGCCTTTGCCGCATCGCAACGATGCCGGCAGCGGGCGGCGAGGACCACGCCCAATCATTCCAGAGCCTAAGGCCATCTCGTCGAGGAAGCCCATGAGCAAGACCGCCGGCACGACCCACTATTTCGAAGACCTTGCAATCGGCATGGAGGCGAGTTTTGCGAAAACGATCAGTGAGGCCGATATCGTTGCCTTTGCGGACGTGACGGGCGACAAAAATCCGGTTCATGTCGATGAGGGCTATGCTTCTAAAACCATGTTCAAGGGTCGGATCGCGCATGGCATGCTGACAGCAGGTCTGATTTCGGCGGTCTTTGGCACGAAAATGCCCGGGCCCGGGGCGATCTACATTTCGCAAACCCTTAACTTCAAGGCGCCGGTGCGGATTGGCGACCAGGTGGTCGCAAAGGTCGAGGTGGTAGAGCTCATCCCGGAAAAGCGGCGCGCGCGCTTCGCCTGCGTGTGCCTGGTCAAGGACAAGCCCGTTCTCGAGGGCGAGGCGATGTTGATGGTGCCTGGGCGGCCGAAAGCATGAGCGCCACGCTTCGAGGCAGTTTCAAGCGACGCGAAAAATGTCTATAGGTCTGAGCGAACCGGGGGCACTCTGCCCCATTAGGTCGTTCGCCGATCGTTCTTAATGGTTTGGCCCCCATCACATGCATGTTGTTCGCGGCTTAGATAACTTGCCGGCCGAGCTGCGCGGAGCGGCACTGGCGATAGGCAATTTCGATGGCGTTCATCGCGGCCATCAGGCGCTGCTGGCGCGCGCTCGCGAGATGTCGCAGGAGGTCGGAGGGCCTGCCGGCGTCATGGTGTTCGAGCCGCACCCGCGCGAGTTCTTCCATCCGGAGCGGCCGCATTTCAGGCTGACCAGCCTCGAGCAGAAACTCGAACTGCTCAGGCGGCAAGGATTAGACTTGGTTGTCGTGGCCCCGTTCGATCAGGCGCTGGCCGGTCTCGAGGCAGACGCCTTTATCAAAGACGTGCTGGTCGAGGCGCTTGGCGTCAAGCATGTGGTGATCGGGTACGACTTCATGTTCGGGCGCAATCGCATGGGGGCTGCACGCGACATCAAGCGAATCGGCGGGGATCTGGGCTTCGGCGTCAGCGTGATTGCACCCGTGGCAGAAGGTGGCGAAGTGATTTCGTCCAGCGCAATCCGGGCGGAAATTGCGCAAGGGGACGTCAAGGGTGCCGCCGAGATGCTGGGCCATTGGTGGTCGGTCAAGGGCAAGGTTGTCGGTGGCTTCAAGAAGGGCACCGGGATGGGATATCCGACCGCCAACATTGCACTGCCGCGGACGACGCCTCTGGCCTACGGGATCTACGCGGTGTTCGTGGACGCACCGGACGGCCGGCATGAGGGGGCGGCCTATCTCGGGACGCGCCCGACGTTCGACGATGGTCCGCCAACATTGGAAGTGTTTCTGTTCGACTTCAGCGGCGATCTCTACGAGCGGGAGATCGAGATCTCTTTCGTTGCGTTCATTAGGCCGGACAAGCGGTTCGAGGGCATGGACGCCTTGATCGTGCAGATGGACGAGGATTGCGCAAAAGCGCGGCAGATTTTGGCTGCCGCGCCTTCGTTTTAGCGTGTTACCCCCGGTGATCGCACCGGGAAGGTCGATGCGACCGACTAGCGACCAGCGGGGCGCGCCTGTGACAGGCGGGGGCCGGCGGCGGCGGAGCGGCGCATTTCGATATTCAAGACGCGGTCGGCGAATTTGCCACCGATGTCATCGTGGACCCGCAGGACGATTTGGTAACGCCCATCGGGCAGGCCGAGGGGGTTGACGGACAGGTCGCCGTAAACGCGAGGCAAAGGCACGTTCGTCGCCGAGGCATGCGTGACCGGCAGGCGCCAGGCGTTGTCCTGGGAGGCCACGGTCTGATTGGCCGCATTGCGGATCAGGATATCGACCGACATCGCCGCTCGCACTTGGCCGTTCTCGAACCGGGTCGCCAATCCTGTGGGCTCGAAATAGATGTTGAAGCCGGTGTTCGGAGCAATCGGCCCGGTGCGGGCCACAAACCGACCGAAGCCGGCCGCAGGGCCCTGTGTTACGGTTATGCGGCCAATATCGATGCCAGCTTCTGCCTGGGCTTGGACTTGGGCCTGCTGGCTGATCTTGCTGGCCTGCTCGAGGCGGACCGCAAAGTTGCCGGTGGCAGTGGCGATGGTGGAGAGGACGACAAAGCCTGCTCCGAGGATGGCTGCAAATGAAAGTTTCATGACGCGTGCTCCCTTAATTCCTGAGTTGGAGCCTCAAGCTCCATGGCTGGGATTATTGGTACGCGCCAACGGAACATCGTTCAATACACGTCGCGTCACGATTTCGTGAGTTTCGATACTTTGCGTCTCTTAACTTGACGGAGATGTGGTGGTGGTTGTTGAGGTGGACGTCGCTGGCGACGGGCAATCGCCGGTGGGTTGTGGTGTCAACAAGCTGGATTGTCAGTGGCGCGGTTGCTAGAAGCGCCCGAATGCTTGGGCGGCGCTGCTGCCTCGATGAGACTTCTCGGCGCTGTGCAGGCGCCCGACGGAATGAGAGCCATGTCTGACCGCAACGACTCCAAGGGGACTGCAGCCGAAGGCCGGGACTGGGGCAAGACGCTGTTTCTGCCGAAGACCGACTTTCCCATGCGCGCCGGCCTTCCTGCGATGGAGCCAAAGCTGATCGAGCGCTGGCAGCGGATCGACCTCTATTCCAAGCTCAGGCAGGCCGCGCAGGGACGCGCGCGCTTCACGCTGCATGACGGGCCGCCCTATGCCAACGGCAACATCCATATCGGGCATGCGCTCAACAAAATCCTGAAGGATCTGGTGACGCGCAGCCAGCAGATGCTGGGTTACGATTCCAACTACGTGCCGGGCTGGGACTGCCACGGCCTGCCCATCGAGTGGAAAATCGAAGAAGAGTACATGGCCAAAGGCAAGGCCAAGCCTAACCTTTCCGATCCCGTGGCGATGAAGGCGTTCCGGGCGGAGTGCCGGGCCTTTGCCGAGCATTGGATGGGTGTGCAGTCGGCCGAATTTCAGCGGCTGGGTGTCGAGGGGGACTGGAAGCATCCCTATACGACGATGACCTACCCGGCCGAAGCGCAGATCGCACGGGAACTGATGAAGTTCGCTGAGACGGGGCAGCTCTATCGCGGCTCGAAGCCGGTGATGTGGTCCGTGGTCGAAAAGACGGCGCTGGCGGAAGCCGAGATCGAATACCAGGACTATCAGTCGGACATGGTCTGGGTGAAGTTTCCGGCCTTGATGGCAATGAGACGTGACGAAAGAACCATCCCAGGTCAAAGCGACTGGAATTCACTCGCTACACTAAAACCGGCCGGTGATGGTAGCCTTCGGCCTGCTTATGTCGTGATCTGGACGACAACGCCTTGGACCATTCCGGGCAACCGGGCGATCTGCTTCAACTCGAAGCTTGCTTATAGCCTGTACGAGGTGACGAAGGCGCCCGAGGGCAATTGGGCAGCGGTCGGTGACAGATACATCCTGGCCGACAAGCTGGCTGACGAGGTGATGAAGGCGGGCAAAGTCGAAGCATTCGAAAAACGTGGCGTTGTTTCCGCCGAAGCGCTTGGACAAGGGATTTGCGCCCACCCGCTGCGCAACGCGGGGCTTGGCGGCTACCAGTTCGACGTGCCGTTGCTTGACGGCGATCACGTCACCGATGACGCCGGCACCGGTTTCGTGCACACGGCACCCGGCCACGGCCGCGAGGACTTCGACATCTGGACGGCGGTGGAGACGACGCAAAAGCTGCGAGCGATGGGCATCTCGACCGAGATCCCCTACACGGTCGATGAAAACGGCGCCTACACCAAGGACGCCCCGGGATTCGTTGAAAGCCTCGTCATTACCGCCAAGGGCGACAAAGGGCGGGCCAACGACTTCGTCATCAAGGCGCTGGCGGCTGCTGGCATGATGGTGGCGCGCGGGCGCCTCAAGCATCAGTATCCGCATTCCTGGCGTTCGAAGAAGCCGGTGATCTTCCGCAATACGCCGCAGTGGTTCATCCACATGGATCAGGAGATCCCATTCCTCGAGCAGCTTGCGAAAGAACATCGGGCAAAGCTCGAAGCGGCCGGCAAAAGTGAAGGCCACAATGCGGCGATCCCCAAGACGCTGCGCGAGGTCTCTTTGCAGTCGATCCGCGAGACGGAATGGGTGCCAGCATCAGGCGAGAACCGAATCACGGGCATGATCGAGGCGAAGCCCGACTGGGTGATCTCGCGTCAGCGCGCTTGGGGTGTGCCGATCACGGTGTTCGTCAAGAAGGGCACCCACGAGGTGTTGCTGGACGCCAAGGTCAACCAGCGGATCTACGACGCCATGTATGCCGAGGGCGCGGATGCGTGGTTCGCTGACGCGGACGGTGCGCGCTTTCTCAAGCCCGACTACGACCCGGCGGAGTACGAGAAGGTCAATGACGTGCTGGACGTGTGGTTCGATTCAGGCTCGACGCACGCGTATGTTCTGGACGATGCCAAGCATTTCCCTGGCCTCGCCGGCTTCAAGAGGATCGTCGACGGCGGCCGCGACCGCGTGATGTATCTGGAGGGCTCGGATCAGCACCGCGGCTGGTTCCACTCCTCGCTGATCGAGTCCTCTGGTACCCGCGGGCGGGCGCCCTATGACGTGGTGCTGACGCACGGTTTCTGCCTCGACGAGAAGGGGCAGAAGATGTCGAAATCCGTCGGCAACGTGACAGCGCCGCAGGACGTGATCTCCAAATCCGGTGCCGATATTCTGCGGCTGTGGGTTGCCTCCTCGGACTATGCCGACGATTTGAGGATTGGACCGGAAATCCTGAAGACGTTCTCGGATAACTACAGGAAAATCCGCAACACGCTGCGGTGGATGCTGGGCACACTGGGGCACTACAGCGTGGCGGCTGGCGACTCCTCTGCAGTGAGACAGCCGCCGGCATTGGCATCTGGCCTCGATGCGAAGGCGTTTCCGGAGCTTGAGCGGTTGATGCTGCACCGGCTGGCGGAACTGGATGTCGTCGTGCGCAAGGCCTACACGGAGTATGATTACAAGCGCGTGGTGTCGGCGCTGTCGCAATTCATGAACACCGAGCTCAGCGCCTTCTACTTCGATATCCGCAAAGACGCGCTCTATTGCGAGCCGCCATCGTCACCGAAGCGACGCGCGGCGCTGGAGTGCGTGGAGCAGATTTTCAGACACGTAACCGTATGGCTGGCGCCGATTCTGGCGTTCACTGCGGAAGAGGCTTGGTTGGCGCGCTATGGCGACGAGGATGACCGGTCGGTGCATCTCGAGACCTTTCCGCAGGTTCCGCCGGGCTGGCGTGACGATGCTCTCGATGCGAAGTGGGAGACGATCAAGCGCATCCGATCGGTGGTGACAGGGGCGCTGGAGATCGAGCGCGCGGCAAAGCGGATCGGGTCCAGCCTTGAGGCGGCACCGCTGGTGTACCTGGCCGACCAGAGCCTTGCGGATGCGATCGACGGCATTGATCTTTCCGAAATCGCGATCACATCGGGTATCGGGATCACCGTCGACGATGCGCCGCCGGCTGACGCCTTCAAGATGCCGGAAGTGGCTGGTGTCGCTGTCGTGGCGATGAAGGCTGCCGGCACGAAGTGCGCGCGGTCCTGGCGGTTCACAATGGATGTTGGTTCGGATGTGGCTTATCCGGAACTGTCGAAGCGTGACGCTGCAGCAATGCGAGAAATCGACGGCCTCGCGCAAACGTGACGCGGCCGACGTTGCGATGGGATTTGCGCGTTCGGTTGCAAGTGCCGCAATCAAGGTGGCAAGCGTCGGATTTGCAGCATAGGCTGCCCATGCGGGGCTGGAGCCGATTGGGGCCGCTGGCGTGATACCAAGACGCAACGGACGGCTCTTGTCCTGTCCGCACCAGACGACTACACGGAAGCGGACTGGATCAGTGGCGGCAATTTTCATGAGCAGACGAGTTGCTCGTGTTTTTGCCCGCCCTTCGGGCTGCATGCCGCCTACCTGGCGGCATGTTCCACACTGGATGAGGCCAATGCATGAGCCAAGCGACTAGCGACACACGCTCGGGCTGGTTATGGGGAACGCATGCACGGGCCGGCCTCGCGATCATTGCCGCCACGTTTGTTCTCGATCAGGCGCACAAATGGTGGATGATCCACATCTATAATATCGGTGAGCGGGGGCGCGTGCACCTGACGCCATTCCTCGACCTGGTGTTCGTGATCAACAAGGGCGTTTCCTACGGTTGGCTCAACGGTTTCGGCTCCACGCCCTTGACGGTTTTTGCCGTGTTGGTGTCGCTGGTTCTGTGGATTTGGCTCAACCAGAGCACAAGCCGACTGCTGGCGCTCAGCCTTGCCCTCATCATTGGCGGCGCACTTGGAAATGCCGTCGATCGGGTCATCTACGGTGGCGTTGCCGACTTTTTCTCGCTGCACGCCTTCGGCTTCTATTGGTATGTGTTCAACATCGCCGACGTGGCGATAGTTGCCGGGGTCATGGGGCTTCTGTATGATTCGTTTGGACCGAGTCGCAATGATGCCTCGAATGCGGCTTAAGACCGCCGAGAGTTATGCGAAGTAGCCCGTCCCAGGGACTGTCTCAACCAGAGGCAGGGGCGAGGTTGGGGAGCACGACACACATGCTGCAACGACGCAAGCGCACTGACCGCGAGCGGCTTCGGGCCTTTGCCTGCCGTCTTGCGCTGACGGGCAGCCTTTTGGGACTCGCCGGGTGCGGTGGCATCGATGGCGTGGATTTCCAAGGCAAGATGTTCGATGCGGTGGGTTTGACTGGGGCGCTCGGGCCCAAGCCTGAGCCAAAGACCGAAGCTCGCTCGCCGCTCGTGCTGCCGCCGAGTGGACGGACGTTGCCAGAGCCCGGCAGCCTTGCTGCAGCGCCCGCCGATGCGGCACCAGCCAACCCAGCCTGGCCGCAAGATCCGGATAAGACCAAGGTCGCCAGTGCGGATGCCAAGAAAAAGGCACAAGACGCCTTCTGCAATGATGGCAACTGGCGCGAAAAAGCCATGCAGGACGAGATTGGTGCCGATGCCGGACCAAACGGGCGGTGCACTGGAAGCCTGTTTTCAGTGCTCGGGAAACAGTTGTTCGGCGAATAGCGGGCGGGCACGCCTTCGCGCAGACCACGCATAAGATACAACTGCAGGTATTTTGGGACGATGGGGGTCTGCAACATGACCCCCTTGTCATTTGACATTCCTCGCTTCAACGACAACATCTGGCACAGCCTTGGGCTTGGAAGCGTGTGGCGCGCAGAGTTGTGCATACGTTTTCACGCCCAAACCGTTGTTGTGGCGCAGTGCCCAGCACGGTTGTTGGATCGAGGAGACAGCTGCTCGGCAGCTGAGAGTTGTGGTGGCGCCACCCGCCCGGCGGCACCTTTGGGCGTAGACCAACGTTTGAACGGGATCATGAAACTCAGCCCGGGGCATACCAGTATGGATTCGATCAGTTCGCTCTCCAACGGGGGGGCATCTCACGTGCTCAAACCCCAAGGCCTCTTCCCGCGCCGGACATCCGGCGCTTTGGGTGTGTCGCTGCAACTTCTTGCTGTCATGGTGACTGCTATGCTGACGCTTTCTTCCTTCGGTGACGCAGCCGCTGCGGCGCCCAAGGCCACAGAGTTCAAAATCAGCAATGGGATGACCGTTGTGGTCGTCGAGGACCATCGGGCACCGGTCGCCACGCACATGGTGTGGTATCGCGTCGGCGCCGCCGACGAGCCGCCGGGCGTCTCGGGAATCGCGCACTTTCTCGAGCATTTGATGTTCAAGTCGACGGACAAGATCCCAACGGGTGAATTCTCGAAGATCGTTTCGCGCCTTGGAGGCCAAGACAACGCCTTCACCGGACAGGATGTGACGGCCTATTACCAGCGCATCGCCAAAGATCGCCTGCCCAAAGTGATGGCGTTGGAGGCTGATCGGATGGTGCATCTGCGGCTGGAGGAAAAGGAAGTCTTGACCGAGCGGAAGGTCATTCTGGAGGAGCGCCGGACGCGCACCGACAACAACCCTTCAGCGCTCCTCGATGAGCAGATGAATGCGGCCCTCTACCTCTCCCACCCCTATGGCCTGCCGGTGATCGGCTGGGAGCATGAGATGGCGGCGCTTTCACGGGACGACGCCCTTGCGTTCTACAAGCGCTTCTATGCTCCAAACAACGCGATTCTGGTGGTGACCGGCGATGTTACGCCGGATGAGATCCGCGCTCTTGCCGAAGACACATACGGGAAGATCCCTTCGAATAGTGCCGTCAAAGCGCGGCAACGCCCACAGGAGCCGCCGCATCGCGCCGCGCTCAGAGTCGAACTCAAAGATGCGCGGGCCGGCAAGCCGTCGCTGCATCGCCACTACCTGGCGCCCGCCTATACCACGGCCAAGCCCGGCGAAGCGGAAGCCTTGGACCTGCTGTTGAAGGTGGTGGCCTCCGGGACGACCAGCCGGATCTACAAACAATTGGTGGTGGCTGACAAAGTCGCATCATCGACGGGCGGCTGGTATTCCGGCAGCGGTAGGGACTCCGGCAAGATCACGCTTTATGCGGTGCCGACGGACGGTGTTTCGCTGGCCAAGTTGGAAGAGGCCCTAGATGCCGTCATCGACGACATCAAGGAAAAGGGCATCACGCAAGCTGAGCTTGATCGGGCGAAGAAGACCTACCTTGCCGAATACATCTACGACAGCGACAGCCAGACAGCCCTGGCGCGTCGTTACGGGTGGTCTTTGGCGGTTGGGCGGACTGTGAAAGACATCGAAGAGTGGCCCGAGCGCATTGGAAAAGTGACGCTCGAGGACACGGCCAAGGCAGCCGCGGCTTATCTGGACATCCGGCATTCAGTCACGGGTACGCTGGTGCCGATACCGGCCAAGACGGCTGACGCGAAGGCGAAAAGCAAAGC
The DNA here is from genome assembly GCA_041397705.1 of Hyphomicrobiaceae bacterium. Taxonomy (GTDB): domain Bacteria; phylum Pseudomonadota; class Alphaproteobacteria; order Rhizobiales; family Hyphomicrobiaceae. The sequence goes on along the minus strand of JAWKWC010000003.1, from coordinate 200,267 downwards.
GCCACCTGAGAAACCCAGCGAGACGCCCGCTGCAAGCAAGGGCAGCCGTGGCTGACAGGAGGACAGGCAAGGATGTCAACGACGCGTAGCGATCGTGCCATCAGTTGGTACAATGCTCAGCCGCCCGGGCGACGCCTGTGGCTGATGGTTTTGGGTATCGTGGCGGCGCTGGGTGTGCTGTCGATGTTGCTGCCCGCGCCTGCCCCCGTGGCCAAGAGCGCCAAGACCGCGGATGAGCAGGCGAAGGCGGTCCAGACCAACGCCAGCAACGTGTCCAAGCCCGCCAGCCCAGCTACTGCCGCGGTTGCCTTGACCAGCGACGCCTCTGCCCTTTCCGAGGTGAAGCCTGGGCAAGACGGCAAAGCTGTGAAGACCATCAGCGTGCCAGTGGCGAGCGTCAATCCTCCGGCAACGGCTGAGGCGACGCCGAATGTCAATACTGCAGCTCATGCTGCCGTCGCGGCAGCGCCAGTCGCAAAATCCGGGGCTGCCGACGTCGCCAGCGGCGTGCGGCCCAGCAAGGCTTGGCGCGATCCTGCTAATTCCGAGCAGAAATCCGGGTCCACGGCGGTGCTTGCTGCGGCTCCGTCAGCCTCGGCGCAGGCGCCCGCCGGTGCCCCATCCAACAACGCCGAACGTCCGATGAAAGCGGTGGCCTCCAAGATGAAAATCCAGGAAATCAAGAGTCCCGGCGGCATCACAGCGTGGTTGGTGGAAGAGCATAGCGTGCCATTGCTGGCGCTGAGGTTCGCGTTCGAAGGCGGCAATAGCCAGGATCCCGCGGGCAAGGAAGGTATCGCGAACTTCATCACGGCGATGATGGACGAAGGTGCTGGCGATCTCGATGCTGCAAAATTTCAAGAACGGGCGGAAGAGCTTGCCCTGCGGATGGCGTTCCAGGATTCGCGCGATGAACTGTATGGGAGTTTCGACACGCTCTCGGTCAACCGCGATCCAGCCTTGGACATGCTGCGGATGGCGTTGACGAAGCCACGCTTCGACAAGGATGCCGTCGAGCGGATCAAGAAGCAGCTGCTTGCCAACCTGGCATACTCGGCCAAGAACCCGCAGCGGGTGGCCGGCAACTCATGGTCGCGCGCCGCTTTCCCAGAGCACGTTTATGGGCGGCCGACCGATGGGACGACAGAAAGCATCGCGTCCATCACATCGGAAGATCTCGAGGCCTACCGGCGCAACGTGTTTGCGCGCGATACACTGAAGGTAGTGGCCGTCGGCGATATCGATGCCAAGACCCTTGGCGAAGTCCTTGATCGCGTGTTCGGCGAGTTGCCGGCGAAAGCGACATTGGCCGCCGTTGACCAAACCGGACCCAAGCCCAAGAAGAAGTTGACGATCGTGGATATGGACGTGCCGCAGTCCGTTGTGCAATTCGGCCTGCCTGGACTGGCGCGCAAAGATCCCGATTTCATGGCGGCCTACGTCATGAACCATATCCTGGGCGGCGGCGGCTTTGCGTCCCGGTTGACCGAGCAGGTCCGCGAAAAGCGCGGGCTGGCCTACTCCGTCTATAGCTATTTGCAGCCCTACCGTAAGGCCGCGTTGTTCGCTGGCGGCGTTGCGACGAAAAATGAGTCGGTCAAAGAATCCATCGACGTCATTCGGGCCGAACTGAAGCGGATGGCCGACGAGGGACCGACACAAAAAGAACTCGACGCGGCCAAGAGCTATCTGACTGGTTCGTTTGCACTGCGCTTCGATACCAATTCCAAGATTGCGAGCCAACTGCTGGGATTGATGGTCGAAGACATGGGCATCGACTATGTCGACAAACGCAACGCGCTGGTCGATGCTGTGACAATGGACGATGTCAAACGGGCGGCGAAGCGCATTTTGAAAGTCGATGATCTTTTCATTACGGTCGTGGGCAAACCGAAAGGCCTCTCGTCAACGAATTAGGGCGAGCTGGGCAACATGCGACCGGCGACGCGATCGCCTTGAAGCGGAGAGGGTGCATGGATCAGGAGCCTCAATCCTACAGGCGAAGTGGTCCACCCCGCGGAGCTGGGTCGAGCTATTCGCAAGACACACACTTTTGCTTTGCTGCGAAAAATGGTGAGACAGGTTTGGCGGCGGCGGCCGTTGATGAGCGGCTTGACCGTCTCGCCGGACCGCTTGCGAACCTCAAGGCCTCGGTCAGGGACGGTCGCTTCGAGCACCTGACCATCCTCGACGGAGAGGAGGATATTGCTGGAGCCGAGGCCGCGCTTGCCAAACTCAGCGCAGGCGCGCAGACGTTGATTTTTCTTGGGACAGGCGGCTCAAGCTTGGGGGGGCAGACGCTGGCGCAAATCAGCGGTTGGAATATTCCGGGTGGAGCCGATACGGCCCAAAAGTCCCGCCCAAGGACAAGGTTCTATGACAACCTCGACCCCGTCACGCTTGGACGGGCGCTCGCCAACCTCGATCTTGCCAAGACGCGATTTGTCGTCACCTCGAAGTCGGGCGGCACGGCTGAGACCTTGACGCAAATGGCGGCTGCATTGGCGGCTGCCGAGGCTCGAGGTCTTCGCTCGCAAATTGACCAGATGTTCCTCGCTGTCTCCGATCCGCTTGCGCCTGGAGGGCGGAACGCGCTTCGATCGCTGTGTGCCGAACTCGACATTCCCGTGCTCGATCATCCGGCCGGGATCGGCGGGCGCTTTTCAGCTCTTTCGGTCGTTGGTCTATTGCCAGCGATCGCACGCGGGCTGGATGCCCGGGCCGTGCGCCGCGGGGCTCGCCTGGCGGCCCACGCCATCATCGACAGCAAGGATGGGACCGAGGCACGACATTTCGCGCCCGCGATCGGAGCAGCGATTGCCGTGGCGCTGGCGGAAACACGAGGAGTTCGCGTCAATGTGATGATGCCCTACTCCGACCGCCTGCAGCGGTTCGGCGCGTGGTACGTTCAGCTATGGGCGGAAAGCCTGGGCAAAGGCGGCAAAGGCACAACGCCGCTGGCCTGCCTTGGCCCAGTGGATCAACATAGCCAATTGCAGCTCTTCATGGACGGGCCGGCCGAGCACTACATCACGATCATCAAACCGCAAACGGCAGGTGTGGGTCCTGTGATCCCGGCAGATCTTGCGCAGCGCGCAGGGATATCGTTTCTGGCCGGTCGCCCAGTCGGCGACCTCGTCAACGCCCAGACAAATGCTGTTGCGAAGGCGCTGGCTCAAGCCGGACGCCCCGTGCGGCTGATCGATGTCGATGTGCTCGATGAGCATGCCATCGGCGCCCTGATGATGCACTTCATGCTGGAGACCGTGCTTGCGGCATCACTGATGGGCGTCGACGCTTTCGACCAACCCGCCGTTGAGCTTCGCAAAGCAGCTGACCCGCGAGGGGTTGGCGGCGAAAGGGTGACCGCAGGGGCGGCGGCAGGGCCGCTGAACGCGTTGCCGTCGGGTCGGATGCGGGCTGGTCGGCGGGCTCAAGATCAACGATCTGCCGGGTGTGACGGTCGATTGCATAGCCTGGGTAAATCTGGAGATCGTTGGCCAGCCGGTTGGACAGCACCGTCCCAGGGTCGCTAATGGCGGTGAGAATTCCACATTCGATTCGCTCAGGAGGCTCGATGGCCATCCGTCAGCTCAGCCCTGAAACGATCAACAGGATCGCAGCTGGAGAGGTGATCGAGCGCCCGGCCAGTGTGGTCAAGGAGCTGGCCGAGAACGCAATCGATGCCGGCGCCCGCCAGATCGAAATCGTGACGTCGGCGGGAGGGCTTTCGCTCATTCGGGTGACGGACGACGGACACGGCATGGGCGCGGAGGATTTGGCCCTCGCCGTGGAGCGCCATGCGACGTCCAAGCTCGCAAGCGACGACCTGCTGGATATCCGGACCCTGGGCTTTCGTGGCGAAGCGTTGCCCTCCATCGGTTCGGTGGCGACGCTGACCATCCGCACGCGGCGACGGGACGCTGTGAATGGTCTCGAGATCATCGTCGATCGTGGTCGTAAAGGTGGCGTTCGGCCCTCAGCGGTCAATTTCGGAACCAGTGTCGAGGTGAACGGCCTGTTCTCGGCAACCCCTGCCAGGCTCAAGTTCATGAAATCCGAGCGGGCCGAGAATATGGCCATCTCGGAGACCGTGAAGCGGCTAGCCATGGCGCATCCGGAGATTGCCTTCTCGGTGACGACAGGCGAGCGGGCGGGTCTGGTGCTTCCCGCACAGCCAGAAACGGCCGACGGTTTGCTGAAGCGCCTTGGTCGGATCATGGGCCGCGAATTCCTCGACGACGCCCTTGGCCTCGATGGCGAGCGAGAGGGTATTCGGGTGTCCGGATTTGCGGGGCTGCCGACCCTGCACCGGCCTGACACATCGCTGCAATTCCTATTCGTCAACGGCAGGCCGGTCAGGGATCGCCTGATGCTGGGCGCGGTGCGCGGGGCGTATGGCGATCTGCTGCCGAAGGGCCGTCATCCGCTGCTGGCCTTGTTTGTCACGCTTGACCCGCACGAAGTCGATGTGAATGTCCACCCGACCAAGGCAGAGGTCCGCTTTCGCGACGGAGCGGGCGTGAGGAGCTTGATCGTGGGCGGCCTGCGGCGAACGCTCGAGGAGGCGGGTCATCGCGCCAGCGCCATGGGCGGCTATCGAACGCTGGAAACGTTTGCGCAGAATAGTCCGGCTGGCTCCACATTCTCTCACGAGCCGTCGCGCGAGAGTGTGACAAGCAGCGCCCAGCGCTCCTACGCCGGACAAGCATCGGTTAACCGATCCTTTTCGGCCGGCTTCGGTGAAGCGGCTCAGGCACCTTTCGACATGACACTGGAGCCGGCGGCAGATACGGCCGCAGCCAAGGCTGTTGTTCCGGAAGCCCTGCTCGACCAACCGCTCGGCGCCGCTCGGGCACAAGTCAACGACACCTACATCGTGGCGGAAACGCGCGGTTCGATGATAATCGTCGACCAACATGCGGCGCACGAACGCCTCGTCTACGAGCGCATGAAGAAGGCGCTGGCCAACGGCGGCGTCGCGCGCCAAGGCCTGCTGATTCCAGAGATCGTCGAGATGGAGGCGGACGAGGCCGCATTGCTTTGCGATTATTCGGAAGACCTCGCCGAACTCGGCCTGTGCATCGAAGCGTTTGGGCCGGGCGCAGTCGCAGTGCGGGAAGTGCCGGCGCTGCTTGGGAAGGTCGACGCCAAGGGTCTGGTCAAGGATCTGCTGGCGAACGTGATCGCTGGGCAGGGCCCCGAAGCCTTGCGCGATCGGTTGGAGGCCGTCTGCTCGACGATGGCGTGCCACGGCAGCGTCAGGGCGGGGCGGCGCCTGACGCCCGAAGAGATGAACGCGCTGCTTCGGGAGATGGAAGCAACGCCGTTCTCAGGTCAGTGCAACCACGGACGTCCAACTTATGTAGAGCTGCGGCACGCCGATATCGAGCGGCTTTTCGGCCGCCGCTGACGCATCGCTTCGCCGTCAACCAAGCTTGTGCACCGTGCGGTGGGAGCCTTGAGGGCCCTACATCAAGCCGGCTTCGGTGAACTTTTCCTCGATCAGGCCACGATCGAAGGGTTTCAGCATGTAGTCGTTCGCGCCACCAGCAAAGGCACGCGAAATCTCCAGTGGGTCGTTCTCCGTCGTGCAGTAGATGATGTATGGGCGCGGCTCTTTGGTCGACAGGCGAAGTGCGCCCATAAACTCAAGACCGTTCATCTCCGGCATATGCCAGTCCAGCAAGACGGCGTCAGGCATGCGCTCCAAGCATTTTTCGACCGCTTCCCGCCCGTTGGCGGCTTCGGAGACTTCCAGCCCCCGGCTTTCAAGGATCCGCCGGGCAACCTTGCGGACAACGTCGCTATCATCAACGACAAGACAATGCTTCATGGCGCGCTCCAGGCAGCTCAAAAAGTGAATGGCAGGCCGACTGCTCCACAACCAGGGGCAGCGGCGTCAGACTACTTTCGCCATGAAACATTAAAAATTCTGATAGAGCGCGTTCGCATTTGAGGCATTGTCGCGCTCAGAACCGCTCGGAGCCTTAGCCTTGCCGAGGGTCAGCAGCGGATTTGCGCCGCCAACGCGGCTTTATTTCTGATCGCTGGCGAGCAGCACCACATCGGCCTTCTCCTGCATGACTTGCAGGCGCATTCCGGCGCTGGCAGCCAGCCGCGTGGTGTAATAGGCCTGGATGCTCTGACTATCGATCGCCACCTTTGGCGAGCCGCTCAAAAACTCCGCCAGAAAATTGGGTGGGCGAGCGCCCGTGCCACGGCAGCGCACGCGCAGGTTCGCCTTTTCCAGGGCGCCCTTGATTTCGACCTGAATTTCGCCGCCACGAGGCAGCGCGTTCATTCCAGCCGCCACCATGTTCAAGAGGAGCTTGGCGCGATCCTTGGCCAGATGGCCTGCCGGTGCCTTCCAGATCAATTTGTGCTTGTTGCCGCCAACGAAGCCCCGAGAGATCTGCTCAGCAGTCGAAAGGTCGATGACGGAGCCAGCCGAGCCGGCGGCGCCAAATGCGAAGCGGGCGAACTGAAGGCGTGCGGACGCCTGCTCCGTGACGTTTCGAATGACGTCGAGAGCGTAGGACTTGGCCTCGGGATCATCCTCCTCGTTGAGGATTTCGAGGCCATTGTAGATGGCCCCAACAGGGTTGATCACGTCATGGCAAATTTTGCTCGAGATGAGTGCAGCAAGCTCGAGGTCCGTCGGGTGCGCGGTTTTCGTCATCGGCTGCGGCATCCCTCTCCCCTGAATTTTCATAGCCAAACGCCGCCGAGCCTGGACCAGTCTCTTGCAGCTACGCCGATCGGAACAAGCGGATGGTCTTGCCCGTCCGCAATGATGGCCTGGCGCGGTTGCGCGAGCACCTACGAGCCAACACGACATGTGCGCCCGATATGTCAGTTACCGCGTGCCTCAAAGCCTCGCTGGGCACGCTTGCCGACAAATCCATGCGCAGAACTGCTTGCACTGAATGAGTTCCTGCTGATACACGCATGCGGGCTACCGTGCCAAGTCGAGACATCGCACTTCATGCATGTTCTTGTTTCGGCAATCAAAAATGCAACACTTGGGTGTGCCGACCGCTGGTCGCGGCTGCACTTTGGAGTGGAAATGCAAACCCATAGCGAATCACACCCATGACAAGCTCGCTTCTGGCCATGGACAGTTTGCGCGCGCTGGTGTGGTCTTTGATCCCGGCCGTGCTGGAGGCCGGCGCGGTGGAAATGGCGTTTTACCGGTCGGGTGTCGCTGTTCAGGCGAAAGCTGACAATTCTCCCGTGACGCTTGCCGACCAGGCCGCGGAAAAGGTGCTGCTCGAGGCGCTCGCCCGCGTGGCGCCCGGCATTGCCGTCGTGGCCGAGGAAGCCGTGTCTGAGGGCAAGGTGCCGAAAATCGGAGAAGAATTCTTTCTCGTTGACCCGCTGGACGGCACCAGAGAGTTCATCAACAACCGCGACGAGTTCACTGTCAACGTGGCGCTGATCCAGCGCGGCGTGCCGGTCATGGGCATTGTCTACGCGCCTGCCATCGACGATTTCTACGCCACACTGGGACCGGACGAGGCCGTGCGTGCCCGCTTTCGGCCCGACGCGAAGCCTGTCGACCTGGCGGCGTGCGGCTTCGAGCGGATCACGACCCGGGTTGGTGATATCGCGCGACTGACCGCTGTTGGCAGTCGCTCACACATGACGAAAGAGACCGAAGATTTCCTCGCTCGATCTGCCACAGCGGAACGGCGCGACAGCGGCTCGTCATTGAAGTTTTGCGCCATTGCGCGCGGGGAAGCCGACATCTATCCCCGACTGGCTCACCATGGAATGGGATACGGCTGCAGGTTACGCCGTCCTGCGGGCTGCAGGGGGCACAGTCACGGCTCCCGATGGCACGCCTTTTCTCTACGGCAAGGCGGAAGAAGGGTTCCGCAACGGCCATTTCGTCGCTTGGGGTTCGCCCAAACCACTCTAGGCGAAGGCCATACCCGGCCTTGCAAAGCGTCCGTGTTGATGCGGGGGAAGCTCGCGCAGTCATAGAATTTTCAGTGTTGTACGCGCTTCAGCCATACTTTGGTAACACTTTCCATCAACACTTTGTTCAGCATAGGCCCGCACCCGAATCAGCCGCGCGTGGCCGCAAACTCCATTTTTTCAGGTCAGGCCATGTCGATGTTGCGTCATGCCCCCGGAATGCGCGCTTTCGCGACTGCCGGTATCACGTTGGCAATCGCTGCCAGCGTGCTGATCGCCACGAACGCGATTGTTGCAGCGCAGGATCGTCTGCCATGGCTCAGGCAAGCGCCTCAACCCGTCACCGAGCCCTACACGCCAGGCGGTCGCGACATCGACCGGGTACCGTTGCCGCCGCCGGTCGGCAGTAGCGCACCGGCTGCCGGCCAGATCTACCAGGGTGATTCGGCTGCGCGCAGCGATGACGGATATGACCGCTCGGGCGATGTTTACCGGCCGAACGCCTCGAGCGGTCGCTTCGCAGTGCCTTCTCTGCCACCCGACACCAGTTACGACCGGCGCGCCGATGACCGGTCCGATAGGTGGCGTGATCGCCGTCAGCCGGCCGCGCCGCGCGAAGAAGTTTGGCGTGACGATCCGCCATCACGCTATGCATCGTCTGCACCGCCAGCCTATGGAGATTTAGATCGCCACCGTTATGACGACCGCGTGCCATCTGACGGCACGTTCTCGATGCGGGAAATCGTCGATGCGGGTCACGGCTTTTTCGGCTCGATCAGCCAAGGCCTTGCGAGCGTGATCGAATATGCCTTCAAGCGGCAGGGCCGGCCTAACGGTTACATTCTCGGCGAGGACGTCGGTGGCGCCTTTGTCGCAGGCTTGCGATACGGCGAAGGGCGCCTCTATACGCGGGACGCCGGAACGCACAAGGTGTTCTGGCAAGGTCCGTCGATCGGCTATGACGCCGGCGCGGAAGGCTCCAAGGTGATGGTTCTTGTCTATCGGCTGAGGGATCCGCGCGATGTCTATCAACGATTTGGTGGCGTGGCGGGCTCAGCTTATGTGGTCGGTGGGGTCGGCTTGACCTTTCAACAGCGCGATAACATTGTGCTTGCACCGATACGTGCAGGCGTGGGGCTTCGCTTGGGCGCGAATGTGGGGTATTTGAAGTATACGCGTCGTCCGACCTGGAACCCGTTCTGATATGGGGTGACAGTATCTGCGGCAATCTTTCGTCCGCATCCGACTGATGTGGTAGCGAGGCCGACGCTAGAGCCTTTCGCACTTGCGATGGCTCGATCAGGTGTTGGGGCGGGGACGAGGAGCAGCCGGGGATGGCGGCGTGATCACAATCCAGTCCGGAATGCTGGTGGCGCTTGGGTTTCTGACAGCGGCTCTGCTTGGGCTGTTGCTGGCGCCTGCGTTCTGGTCGCGAGCGGTACGCTTGACGACGCGCCGGCTCAAGGAATCGATGCCGCTCTCTGAAATGGAGATCGAAGCCGATCGCGACCGTATCCGTGCCGAGTACGCGATCAAGATGCACAAGCTCGAGACGCTGGTCGAGCAGGTGAAGATGGCCGCGGCGCGCCAGCAAATCGAGATCAACCGGCGTGATGCACGTGTGAATGTGCTGGAAGGTGACCTAGACCAGCTCAAGGCGCGCTACGAGGAAGCGCAAAACGCGCGGCGGGTGCTCGAGCAAACCATTGCCGACAGACTGCCCCGGGTGGAGTCACGACTGACCGACGCCAAGAAGCTGCTGCATTCGAGAGACCGCGAGATCAGCGAGATGACCGGTTCCCTCGACCGTCAGCGGCGCGCACTCGCCGAGGCAACCTCGATCAATACCCAGCAGAAGCGCGAGATTTCAAACCTCGAGGCTTCTCTGGCTGCACGAGCGACGAATGGAAGCGGCTCGCGATCTGAGACGGAGACCGCCCTGCGAGCCGAACTCGAGGCGCTGCGCGCCAAATCGCGCGAGCAGGCACAGTTGCTCTCGCGCATGCAGAGCCTGGCCGGACGGTCAGCTGCCGCCCCACAAACCGATAGTGCGGCAAACAGCGCCAATGGCACCGGAGCTGCACTGGTGGCAGGGCCAGCGGCTGCGGGGCAAAGCGAAATCGAGCGACAGTTGAGGGCGGCGCAAGCGCGCAATGACGATCAGGCCGGCGAAATTGCGCGGCTGAAGGCTGCGGTTGCGGTGTTCGAGAGCGAAAGTGGTGACGGCGGCAGGGGCTCACTCAAAGAGAGCCGGCTGGGTCTGAAGGCACGCGTGCAATCGCTCGAAGCGCAGACCAACAGGCAGTCCGAGACCATACAAAAATTGCGCAATGAACTCGCCGCCGCCAACGAACGTATTGCTCGCCAAGCCGATCATTTCACGGGCGAATTGAGGCGGCTTGGCAATACAGGCGGGCAACCTGCGATCAGTCGCGGCCGGCGAAGTGCGCCTGCAGCGCAACTCCAGCCTGTCATGCAGGGAGCGACGGATGGGGTCGCGAGTGACGTCAGCGAGACGGCTGCGAGCCCAGCGCCTCACGGCCTACCATTGATAGACACGGAAGGCGGCACTGCCGATCGGAGCGTCGTCGATACCGCTGACTTGGAAATGGCCGAGGCAGATGCGGGTGCACCAGTGCTCGTGGGCGTGACTGCAAACGACGGCAAGGCCGCAACGGCTGAATCTGCGTCTTCTGGCGCCGCGGCAAGCAGCGGGCGTCCGCGATTAATCGATCGCATTGCTGGCCTTTCGCGCGGCTCGTAAGGCTGCGCTTGCTATTTTGTCATGCAGAACAACGCTTCCTGCTACGGCGCTCAGCCACAAGGTTGAGGCGCAAGCCTGTGTGGGCTCAATTTCAGCGTGGTTACGTGGCGAACTGTCGCGATTTTTGCTTGCGGCGTCGGCCGCAAAACGGCCATGCTGTGATCGTCACATGACACCGCCCGCGTTGATGGGCCTGTAGCGTGGAAGTCGAGTATGTCGCGTACCGAATATGCTGCCGTCCTGGACAACGGGCCGGCTCAACAAAACGGGTTTGCGCCTCAGCATTCGCCTGGTGCGCAAGGTCAACAGCGTCGCTTGCGCCATGCGCTTGCCGATCTTGGGCCCGGACGGCCACTGCCGCCGCCGACAATGCCGAAGCGGGTATCTCCACCACCACCTGTCGGGCGTCCTGTGGCGCAAGCCGGGGGTGAGTTGGCCGCTCTGCATGTTCAGCAGGTGTCGCAGCCGGCCTGGTCGGCAGAAGACGTGACGCACAACTTCGAGGCCGAGGATGGGCCGCCCCCCATGTTGATCGAGCGGGCGCGGACGGCTCAGCTGTCGGGTGTGCCGGCTGAGCGGGCGAATGCCACTCCCAGCTATTGGCCGGGTTTGATGGTCGGTTTCTCGATGTCTTTGATCATTGGCGCGGCTCTCTATATGGCTCTCAGCGGCGCCTGACGTTTAAACTCACACGTTGACGCGATCATTTGGGCGAGCGCCCCCCCTCCGCTGGCCGGAAGTCTTGGCGTTTCGGCTCTGCGGCAGAGTGCGTCAGCATAGGCCGATCACTCGCCTGTTCCGATTTTGTTCCATGTCGTGTATGCTGTCCCGCATGCAAGATCAGGACAGAGAGTTGGCGCGCGATATCGGCTATGCGTTGTCGCAGTCACCCTTCAAGGCTAAAGGGCAAAGGATCGAAGTCTTGCGGCTGCTGGCCGATGGCGTAGTTGCGCATTTGCGCAAGGCCGGATGGCTGTTCGCGCTCAAGCCGCCAGACGCACTGCACGGTCCATCAGCTGCGGGCGTGGTCCGGCCAGGCGGAAACACGACGCCGGACAGTTGTGAGCAGGTTCGCGCCGATCAAAGCGATGATCCCGCCCACAACCGAGGGGTGGATGAGACTTGAGAGAAGGTGCGGAGCACACGACACGATGGCCGAGCAAATCGAAACGGGGGCGCTTGTGCTGGTCGTAGGGCCATCGGGGGCCGGCAAAGATACATTGATCGACCGGGCGCGGGCAGAGCTTGGTCAAGATCCCCGGTTGACGTTTGCCAGGCGGATCATCACGCGCGCCAGTGATGGCATCAGCGAGGACAACGACGCGATCAGCCGAACCGAATTCGCAGCGCGCGAAGCTGCTGGGACGTTTCTATTGTCATGGCAGGCGCATGGTCTGGGTTATGCCATTCCGGGAGAGGGGCGCGATGTGCTCCGGCAGAGCAAGGTTCTCGTTGCCAACGTGTCCCGAACCGTGATCGGCGAAGCGGAACGGCAAGCGCAGAACGTCGTCGTGCTACATGTGACGGCGCCGATTGATGTTCTGGCACAACGGATTGCCGCACGCGGACGGGAAGCGGCGGACGACATTGCTGCCCGGCTTGCCCGCCAGGCGCCGCTGCAGGTTTCGACCGCCGGCCTGGTCGAAATCGTCAACGATCGAGATGTGGACACCGCTGCACGTCAGTTCAATCGTGCATTGGTCAGCATCACCGAGCAGGTAGCGGCACGCGGCTGACGATGCGAAAGGCAGCGTCGCGGCGAGGCTGGGAAAACACCGATACGGCGTCGATGACAGTGGAGCCGTGCGGGACGGTATGTTGAAAGTGGGCGGCAAGCGCGTCTCGGATCTGCCGGCGGCGACCTGCATCCTCGATCGGCCCGGTCAATGTCATGTGGAAACGGTACTCTTCCAGGACGTAGGGGTAGCCGTAGAGATCGAGATAGCTACGCTGGCGCTGAGATAGCGGCGTGCGCTCGCGACGCGCGCGATCGGCCTCGGACATGGGCGCGCGAAGGTGGTCAAGCCCGGTAACCAAGCGGCCAGCCAGGTCCTGCAAAGTGCTCGATGGGGCGGCCGGGATAAGCGCGATAAAGCGGCCGAGCTCGGCGACTTCAAGCCCGTCCAAATGGACGCTGGCCAAGCCCGTTGCCAGACGCGCCACTTCCGCCTGCAATGCCGCAAAATCGATGCCCGCTCGTGGCTCGAAGGGGGCTTTCAAGGTGGCGTGAAAACCGTAACGGCGCGGCTCTGCCGTCAGGCCATGCCAGTCGGCATCGATGGTTGCGAGTTCGGTGGGATGCTCTATGGCTTCGCCGGTCGCCGCGTCATAGCCGAGCGTGGCACAGCCAAAACGCCATAGCGGCGCGTTGGGTGGTGGCGCGAAATAGACGGCAAAGCGTTGCATATCAAATACCGGGTGGCGCGCCTAGAGGACCTGCCGACCGTCGCACCACAATGCGCGGACCACGGGGGTCTCGTTGAAGAAGCGAAACCGTAGGATGTCGGCGCGCAGTTGCGGCTTGAGACGGCCACGGTCCGTGAGGCGGAGAGCGTCACAAACGGCCCAGGTGACCATGCCGATCGCGCGCGGCAACGTGACACCGTGCCTGGTGCTCAAACGCTCTACAGCCTGCAGCAGACTTGCCGGCACATAGTCCGACGACAGTCCGTCGAGCACGCCCTCTTCGGCCAAGTGGGCAACGGAGACACCGCCGGAATGCGAGCCGCCACGAACGACATTCGGCGCACCGGCGATGGTCGCGAGTTTCTTGGCCTTGGCCGCGCGGGCAGCCTCGAGCGTGGTCGGGAATTCAGAGATGACGACGCCTGCGGCCCGTCCGGCTTCGACATGTTCGGCGGTGGTGTCGTCATGTGATGCCAATGGAATTGCGCGATCGCGAAACATTCCAGCGACGATCGGCCAATTGCGCGGCACGTATTGGGCCGCCGCCAAACGGCGATCAAGATGGGCCTGCCATTCGGATTCGGCCTTGCCGGACTTGCCCAAGACATACGTCTTCATGGCGGCCAAGTCGCGCCACTGGCGCTGACCGGGCGTGTGATCCATCAGCGAACCCAACGCCACCAGCGGATGATCGATGTGCGGCTCGATGGCGTCGACGACGTCGTCTCCCGAAAGCTCGCAGCGCAGGTGCAGCTTGTGATCGATGCGGAACACGCCGGCTTCGGTGCCTTGCTTGATGGCTCCGATCAAGCGCTCGAAGTTTTCCCGCCGCGACGTCGCCTCGCCCGACTCGTAGCCAGCGCAGATGGCGTCGTAGACCGTCGACACGCCGGCGGCAGCCATCTGTGCGTCATGGGCCAGGGCTGCAGCAAGCCCGTTGGGCCAGATGACGGCGGGGCGGGGAATGAAATGCTTTTCGAGATTGTCGGTGTGCATCTCGACCAGACCAGGGGCCACGTAGTCGCCTTCCGCATCGATGGCCGAGGCAAGGGCACTGACGCCCTGATCGACGGACCGGATGCCTTCGCTTCCAAAGACGACGGTGCCTTTGACAACCTCGTCCTCGAGGATGAGGCGGGCATTGGTGAGAACCGTTTCCATGTCTGTCACGCTGCAGGTTTGAAGGCGGTTACATCGATGATGCGGGTTGCGATGCGGGCGCGCACGGCTTCGTCGTGAAAGATGCCGACGACGGCCGAGCCGGCGCGACGCGCTTCATCAATCAACTCGACGACCACCTCGCGATTGGCGGCGTCGAGAGATGCTGTGGGCTCGTCGAGCAAGAGGATGGGGGTGGGGTCGACGAGGCTGCGTGCAATGTTGACGCGCTGCTGCTCGCCGCCCGAAAACGTCTGAGGCGCCAATTTCCACAGGCTCTCCGGCAAGTTCATGCGCGCCAACATCGTGCGCGCGCGCTGCGTCGCCTCGGCTTCGGAGACGCCTCGCGACAACAACGGGTCGCGCACGAGGTCGAGGGTGGAAATGCGCGGGATGACGCGCAGGAACTGGGACACCCAGCCAAGCGTGCGGCGACGCACATCCAAGACGACGCGCGGCTCGGCCGAAGTGAGATCAACGAGGGCGCCATCATGGCGCACAGCAAGGCGGCCGGCGGTGGGCCGGTAATTGGCGTACAGCAGACGCAGGAGCGTCGATTTGCCTGCGCCGGATGGTCCCGACAAAACGACGGCTTCACCCGCATTGACGCGCAGGGAGACATTGGCGAGGACCGGCAGGCGGGCGCCGCCCTGGTTGTGCAGGACGAACGTTTTCGCTGCATTTTCAACGTCGATCATGGCCGTCATGGCCGGTTCTCCCTTGGCATGCGGACACCAGAAGCGGTGAGCCGTCGCGACGGCGCGCGCCGGTTCATGCCGCCAGCACCGACGATGTGAGAAGTTGGGTATAGGCATGCTGGGGGTCGTCAAGGACCTGATCGGTCAGGCCCTGCTCGACAATTTCTCCCTGCCGCATGACGATCAGGCGATCCGTCAAGAGACGGGCCACGGCCAGATCGTGAGTGACAATGACCGCGGCGAGCCCGAGATCGCGGACGAGTGCGCGCAGGAGATCAAGCAGGCGCGCCTGGACAGAAACGTCGAGACCACCTGTCGGCTCATCCATGTAAACGAGCCGCGGTGCGGAAACGAGAACACGCGCGATCTGGAGGCGCTGCTGCATGCCGCCCGAAAAACGCGATGGGCGTTCGTCGATGCGGGCGGGATCGATCTCGACACGGGCGAGCCACTCGCACGCTGCCTGGCGGATCCTGCTGTAATGACGATCACCACGATCCATCAGGCGCTCGCCGATATTGCCGCCGGCAGAGACAGACATGCGCAAGCCGTCGCGTGGGTTCTGGTGCACGATCCCCCAAGCCGTTCGCATGAGCGCGCGCAGGTGCTGCGTTTCCAGAGCGTAAATGTCCTTGTGGACACTCACGCCGTCGCGAAACGCGATTGCGCCGGAGTGCGGCCTGTCGAGACCGGCCAGGCATCGCACCAGCGTTGATTTGCCGGAGCCGGATTCACCGACGATGCCCAGCACCTCGCCTGGCCACAGTGAAAAGTCGACATTGCGGCAACCAACGTTTTCACCATAGAGCCGGGTGACTGCAGAGGCCTGCAGCAGGGGCGCATTTTCGTTCATGTTCACGTGTTCAGATGTGCCAGAGGTCATGTCTGTTGCCCATCGCCGATCAGCGCCTTGGCCGTGTCGGTCGCCAGCATTGGGCCGGCGTGACCGGCATCTCGGCGTTGCTCGCAGTAGTGGGAATCGGAGCACACGAACATGCGGGTGCCCGCGTCGTCCGTGACGACCTCGTCGAGGTAGCTGTCAGGCGCGCCGCATAGCGCGCAGGGTTGGTCCCATTTCTGGATCTCGAAGGGATGATCCTCGAAATCCAGGCTTTCTACCTTTGTGTGCGGCGGGATGGCGTAGATGCGCTTCTCGCGACCGGCACCGAAAAGCTGCAAGGCCGCGTTCATGTGCATTTTTGGATTGTCGAACTTGGGGATCGGACTGGGACTCATGACGTAGCGCCCATTGACCATGACAGGGTAGGCGTAGGTGGTCGCCACATGACCGAAACGGGCGATGTCCTCATAGAGACGCACGTGCATCAGCGAATAATCGGCCCAGGCGTGCATGTTACGGGTTTCTGCCTCGGACGGCTCGAGTTTGCGCAGCGGCTCGGGCTGGGGCACCTGATAGACGAGGATTTGACCCGACTGGAGCGGCATCTCTGGGATTCTGTGGCGCGTTTGAATAATGGTTGCGTCGTCCGTGGCATCAGTGGTCGCGACACCGGCCGTGCGCGCAAAAAAGCGGCGGATGGAAACGGCGTTGGTGGTGTCGTCGGCGCCCTGGTCAATGACCTTGAGCGTGTCGTCGGGGCCGATGACAGCGGCCGTGACCTGTATGCCGCCGGTCCCCCAACCGCGCGCCAGCGGCATTTCGCGGGAGCCGAAGGGCACCTGATAACCTGGCACCGCGATCGCCTTAAGGAGCGCGCGGCGGACCATGCGTTTCGTCTGCTCGTCAAGATAGGCAAAGTTGTATCCATCATCGCGGGAGGATGGGGCGCTTTTCTGCATGGTGTTTCCCCTCTCTATTCCGCTGCCGTGGCCTGAGGCGCGTCGCCGGCATCCGCAGCTTCGGCGGCGATGCGAGCCTCCAATTCGCGGCGCAGCTTGCGCAACAGCTCGAGCTCGCCCTGGAAGTCGACGTAGTGCGGCAGCTTCAAGTGCTCGACAAAGCCCGCAGCCTCGACATTGTCGGAATGGTAGAGGACGAACTCCTGGCTTTGCGCGGGATAGTCTGCAGTCTCGCCAAGCTCGGCGCCTTTCAAGGCGCGATCGACGATGGACATGGACATTGCCTTGCGCTCGGCATGACCGAACGACAAACCGTAACCTCGCGTGAACTGAGGCGGCGCCGCTTTCGAGCCGGTGAACTGATTGACCATCTGGCACTCGGTCACCGTGAGATCGCCGATGTCGACGGCGAAACCCAACTCCTCCGGGACGATTTCAACGCAGACCTCACCCAAGCGGATTTCGCCGGCGAAAGGATGGTTGCCGCCGAATCCACGTTGCACCGAATAGGCAAGACCCAGGAGGAAACCTTCATCACCGCGAGCCAAGGCCTGCAGGCGAATGTCACGTTCAGCCGGAAACTCGACGGGATCACGCGTCAAATCGAATGGTTTGGGATCGCCTTCGGGCGGCTGCTCGGGCTCCATGAAGCCTTCCTGGCCGATCAGATCGGGCACGCGCGGCATTTGTACGGCCAGAGCTTCGTCTGCGGGCTCGAGCGACGCGTGGGCGTTATGCGCCTGCGGATCGGAGGGATCGCGGACCAGCGAGAAATCGAACAGACGGTGGGTGTAGTCATAGGTCGGACCCAACACCTGGCCGCCGGGGATATCCTTGAAAGTTGCCGAAACGCGGCGGCGAATGGCCATGGCCGCGGTGTCGATCGGCAGCGACGACGCCATCCTGGGCAGAGTCGTGCGGTAGGCGCGCAAGAGAAACGCTGCTTCGATGGCGTCGCCCTGCGTTTGTTTCAGCGCCAGGGCTGCAAGGTCCGGATCCGCAAGCGATCCCTCGTTCATGACGCGGGCGACGGCAAGCGCCATTTGCTCGCGAATCTGGTCCGTGGAGACCTCTGGAATGGCGGGATCGCCACGCCGTGTCTCAGCGACAAGATCGTGGGTGGCGAGGATGGCGGCTTCGCCACCTTTGACGGCTACGTACATCTCAGTTGTCCCCGCCAGCTCGTGTGATTGCGGTGGATCGCGGCAGACCCATAAGGGCATCGCCTGCGACGAACAGCATGTCGATGCCCAGCGGGTATCGGCCATGGTTGGTGACGGCCTGGCTCCAGAACCCGGCATGCAGACCGGCCGGAGCGATGCTGCGTGTTGTGGCTATGCCCGGGCCCGACAGCGTCACCGCGTCACCACCCACAAACGAAGCGACTTGCACAATGAGCGTGGCCGACTTGTCGGGGTAGCGTTCCTCGCCTGGATCGAAGGCGGCAAGCGCATGCGCCGCGTCTTGGCCGTCCAAGACGGCAAACTTAGCGTCGGCGGGAGGACAGACGATTGGTGCGCCGGTGTGGAAACTGATCCACCGCGTGCACGTCTCGGACAGCGCCGGCGACAGCCAGATCGGCGTTTCGAAATCGGCGAGCGCGAGCAGGAGGCGCGCGGCAGTCGGGTGAAGGTTGCCCGGCGCCTGCAGTTCCTGGTCGAGCTGGTGGACAGTTCCTGGCTCGGCCAGGGCTGACATCACCGCACGGAATACGGCCTGCGAGTCCAGAACCGGGTCCACGAAGGCCTGTCCCAGCCCGACGCTTTCACTGGAATTTGTGGCTGGTAGGCTCATCCGTCGTGGCCTCGTACGAGAGAGAAGAAATTCACTTTCGTGCGCGCGGCCTTGCGGGAGGCCAGGTCGCGCGCCGCACTCTGGCGGGCTGCCAACGGGGCAATCTCCGTGGCGTGAAGCTCCGGACCGGTGTGCGGCTGAAGCAGCAGTGCATCGAGCACCGCACATACGACGGCCTTGTGCCGGTCGGTGCCGAGCGCATAAGCGAAGCCAATGGTGTCATGGCTGTCGGCAAGACGAATGACGCATCGCGTCATGGTTGCCTCGCCGAGATTGAAGCGGCGCCCAGCGCCTCCAGCACGCGCCTCGACCATGACGGTGCCGGTTGCTGCCGGCTTGAGGATGGTGTGGCGCGGCAGCCCGCCAAGACGTTCGACAATCGCATCAAGCTCGGCGCTCGAAGCGCGCGCCAGGACGGCCATCCATTGCTGTCGCTGGCTTCTCTGCGGCTTGGCTTCGTTCATTGACCGCCTCCACTGGCAAAGACAATTGTCTAGACTTTATGTCCTGACCGCAGCTATTGTCTAGACATTCTTTGCGTCACCTGGATGACAGATGCCGAAGCTTGAGCCATGAACGAAAGCACACGCAAACGCGGTCGAGATGCAGGGGCCGAGATTGTCGGGGCTGAGATTGCCGGTGCGGCATCGGTGGGACCGCGCTGGCAGCAGATTGCCAATGCACTTGCTGCGTCGATCGAGCGCGGCGCGTACACCGACGGGAGCATTCTGCCTTCGGCTGCATCGATTGCGGAACGCTACGGCGTGCACCGACACACGGCACGGCAAGCCTTTCGCCACCTCGAAGAACTGGGGCTGGTGTCAGTCACGCGTGGCCGCGGCACGACAGTGACGGGCCAGCGTATCCCTTATCGCATTGGGCGTCGTGTGAGCTTCCGGGCCAATTTCGGTGCGGCGGGGGTGAAGGCTGCCGGAACGGTCCTCGACTGCAGACTTGCGGAGGCTGCGGGCGAGACAGCCGTGCTGCTCGGCGTGGCGACAGGCGACCCAGTTTGGGAGATCCGCATGACCAGCCGGGCGGCCGGTGCCGCTGTTTCTACGAGCGTGCACACGCTCAGCGAGGCGCGCTTCCCGGCGTTCGACGCACAGATCATCAAGGCCAAAGCCTCAACCACCGCTGCCTTCAAAGCCTACGGCATCGCGGACTATATGCGGCTCGAAACGCGATTGACGGCGCGGACGGCAACCGCCAGCGAGGCCCGAATCCTTGGGCTCAAGCGCAACGGTGTGGTGATGCAGTCGTTTGCCGTCGACGGCCTGGAAGACGGGACGCCGCTGCAGATCATCACGTCTGCGTTTGCCGCCGACCGCGTGGAATTCGTTCTTTCGCAGGAGGTGTGACCGCAGCCGCATGCCGCGCCAATTGGGCGAACCTGAGCGGCCGCGGCCACTTTTGTGCCTTACCCAACCGGGACGGTCGCCTTGATGGAGGCGCGCTCACCCATGGACTTGGCGAAGGCCGCCAGCTTGGGATGATCCTTGCGCCAGTCGACATGGCCATAGCGGAAGTCGAACCAGCCGAGGGCACAGGCAACGGCGATCTGGCCAACCGTCAGCGGGCCCGCGAGCTGGCCCGCATAGGTGGTTTCGAGCGCATCGATGGCGCCCATGATCTTGCCCATCTGGCCGTTGACCCAGTCCTCCCACCGCTTGTCCTGCGGACGTAGCGCGCCTTCGTAACGCAACAGGATGCCGGCATCGAGGAAGCCGTCAGCCAGGGCTTCGAGGGTCATGCAGTCGAAGCGCCCTTTCGAGTCCTTCGGGATCAAGGCCGGCTCGGGCTTCAGGCTGTCGAGGTAGGCGCAGATGACGGGGCTATCGAAGAGGGCCGTGCCATCGTCCGTAATGAGGCACGGCACCTTGGCCAGCGGATTGCTCTTGGGGAGGTCGCCCTCGCGCTTGAGGGGGCTGGCGCTGGTCGTCACGCGTTCAATTTTGGGTTCAAGGCCCTTTTCCATGGCCGTGACCATGACCTTGCGGACATAGGGTGACGTCGGCGAATAGAACAGCTTCATGTTGGCACTCCGAAAGGGTGAAGGGCGCCACTATTGCGTTGCCCGGCGGCTGCTGGCAACCATCGAGGCAAGCGGCGCGCCCGGGAGAGGGACTAGTACTGGCCTCGGCTCGCGAACGGTCGTAAACTGAAATGGCTCCGTCAGAGGTCCTTCTGCTTCCCGCGATGGCGCACCCGAGCAACCCTGGGAGACATCGACCAGTGGCATCATTCGAACCCAAGATCATGCTTGACCCGACGGGCGAGCATACGGCCGCGGCCCGCAAACAGGCGGCGCGACCGAAATCCATCGAGGGCATCACCATCGGCATGCTGGATATCGGCAAAGCCCGCGGCGATGTGTTCCTCAATCGTCTCGCCGAGAAGCTCAGCGAACGCGGCGTGACGGTAAAGCGATACGCCAAGCCGACACCCAGCCGGCTGGCGGCACCTGAAACGCGGCAGAAAATGCTGTCGGAGGTGCAGGCGGCGATTATCGGCCTTGCTGATTGAGGCTCTTGCACAACGTGCAGTTTGCACGACGGATCAAATCTCGACTTGAATGGCGTCCCGGCGCTGATCGTGGCCACAACGGCTTTCACGCAGGCGGCGGACGTTCAGTCCAAAGCGCTCGGCTATCAGCCGAATATGGTTTGGGTGCCGCACCCGATACAGGACCGGACCGACGCGGAGCTGACGGCCCTGGCCGATAAACATTGCGATGAGATCATTAGCGCAATGACGGCGCAAGACTGAAGGTCACAGACCACAACGAGACGGACAAGAAAAGCAGCGCTGGCACCCCGTCCGGCGCTGCTTTTTCATTACGCTGACACATAAGTCGGCGAGGCTCCTCCCAACGCCAGCTGGTGCTTCGATGCCAGAACGCGGTCTTCGCGAGATTGGCACGAACCACTAGCGGGCAGTTGGATTGTCTCTGGGGACGCTGAGAGTTGCAGCCGCTCCAAGAGAGCCCGGACCCACTAAGCACAGTGCCTCCATCGCCATCGCAGTGACATATGCCTCTGCAGGCGAGGGTACCAATGGACGAGACACCATGATGACTGGTCACCCAGATGTGCTCGACACGCTAGAGGCTTTGATGGCTCGCAAGGGCGGCGACCTCTACGGTGGAGAGTGCGTTACCCAGCTGCAGCATGCGCTGCAGGCCGCGAATCTTGCCGAGCAAGACGGAAAAACTTCATCGATCGTGGTTGCAGCGCTGCTGCATGATATCGGCCACCTGTTCGAACCTGAATTTGAGCGGGCGTTGATGACCAACGAAGATCATCGCCACGAAAAACTCGGCGATGCTTTTCTGAAACGATTTTTCGGGGCTGAAGTCACCGAGCCGGTTCGCCTGCATGTCGCGGCGAAGCGCTATCTTTGTGCGACTCGCCCTGACTATTTCGGTTCGCTCTCGCCGGCATCAGTGCATTCACTGAAACTGCAGGGCGGCCCGATGTCGGACGAAGAAGTGGCTCAATTCGAGGCAGAGCCGCATTTTGCAGCGGCCGTCGATGTGCGCCTTTACGACGACCTCGCCAAGGACCCGGATGCGCGTACGCCCGACCTCGCACACTTCTTTTTGCACGTGCGCAAGGTTGCCCAGTAGACACGCCCGAACCGCCGCAGACGCGGCACTTTGGCCGCGCCGTGCGAGATGCATCATGGCCGTCAGTTCTGGCGCATCTCGTGGGCGGCAATGGCCTGACGGATTACCTCGTCGGGGTCCATGGGTTTGGACATAGAAATGCGCGTCACGGGTGCCATGGCTGGATCTGCCTTTTGCGCTGCGCGACCCCGCTGCACGTCGGCGATTTTTGGTGACGGCACGGCTTGCGAGGCATGCTCGGCGGCTGGGGCATTGCCGTAGTTCGGACTCCACGGTTCGCGCGGATCGTCAGGATAGATCGGGCGATTGCGGGGCGCGAGTTGAGACGGCAAACCATCGGCCTCGATCACCACTTTCATGGCACCGGCCTCAGCAGGCGGGGCATTGGCTGTTGGGCCAGCGACGCCGTAGGGCTGGCTTTTTTGAGCGGCGCAGCCTGCGCCAAGCATAGCGACGCCGAGCATGACGATGCATGCGGCTGTGCGCGCGCGGGGTACAAAAGCGCCATCGGCCTGGCGCAACAGGTTACTGGACGACATACAAGAAACGCCTTTCACAGGGGCACTCTAGGATACAAGACCAGGCCGGAGACAACCGACGCCTGGAGCCCTTCGACTATGCACCCAGCATGGTTAAGCGAGCGCTAACGGCTGTATAATTCCGGCGAACCTAAAGCCTCGAATGGAGTTGCGGCTGGCCGTGGACACGACGGGGCGCAAAGGCGACACCCGGTGCCGCGCCGACCGAGGAGACACCATTGACCGGATGCCAGACATTGCCGGAGCTGGCGGAGGCTGATGCGCCGGCGGACATCGCGAAGATCTACCAGGCACTGAGGCGGCTTTCCGGTGCGCCCATGGTGGCCTTGATCTGGCGGCACCTTGCGACCTATCCCGATGTGCTTCCCAAGGCGTGGTCGGCTCTGGAGCCGCTGTTTCGCGCCGGAGCGATCCAGGAGGCTGCCTGGCGATCAGCGGCGCACGGCGTGGTCGCACCGGCAGCGCAGGTGACGCGGGCGCGGCTCGCGGCTGCTGGCCTCGACACGGCGGATCAAGAGGCGTTCGTGCGTGTGCTCGATGCCTACAACCGCGCCAATCCCGTGAATTTCGTCGGTGTGCGCCTGCTTCTGCGCGCGATCAGAGGCGAAGTTGGTGGGCAAAGCGTCGATATGCGTGCCTGGACGCCGCCGCCGGCCATCAGCGGCTTGGCGCGGATGGCGTCCATCGGGGAATTCCTTCCCGACCATCGCCGCATGATCGATGCCTTGTCGTCCAGCGACCAAGTCGATCGATCACGCGTCGTGCCAAGCCTCTACCGGCATCTGACAGGTTGGCCCGCTCTCATTCCGCTGATCCATGCCGATCTCGAGGGCCGGTTTCAATCCGGAGAGATCGCACGCGCCGTTGGCGCTGTGGCCTTGGCGATGGATCGCGAGGTTCAATCGCTTTCGGCTTTCATGCCGACGCTGGACGCCCTGCAGGCGCACGATGGCGTGACAGAAACGCTGGAGCGTTTCTCGTCGTTGATCCCCGAGATGGTGACGGTGGGGCTGTTGCTCAGGCGGGGCATCGACGGCGAGGGCTGACGTTCAACTTATGGGACGCTCGCTGGACAACGCCAACGAACGTGGGTCTTGCGTGGGGGGCCGAAGCGGCATCTCGGGCAGGGGCTGGCGCTGTTCAGGCCGGGAGATGGCGTATGCTCCGCTCGCAGGTGATCTGCGCATGCCGTCGCCTTCTTCGTTCTCGAGAAGAACGGCAGGGGTTGGGGGATTGCGAAGGTCGTTCAAATTGGCTTCGTAATCGTGCCAGCGTGTCAGATGCAGACGATCCTTGTATTCGAGCACCTTGCCACGCTCGTCGACCGACAGGGACCCCGTTGCCTTCAGTCGCGTGACCTCCCTCGTGATGGCTACCCGCTCGTCGTGAAGGCTCTTGTTCAGATTGAACAGCGCCTGCGGCGCGTAAACGGGCGTGGTTCTCACCATGCGCTGGAAAACGGTGTCGGAGATGACAGCATGCAGCGGCAGCTTGCGGGGGCGATACTCGTAGAGGGCGCTGTACCAGGATCTGAGCTGGCCTGACGGGTCGGGATGGATGACCGAGGCGTCTTCATAGTTTTTGAAAACGGTGGCTGGGATTTCCTTGGCGTGCTCGTCCAGACCGTTGGCGGCTGTCAGGTACAAGCCCCAACTTGGATCACCTGGCATCTTGCCGGGGCGATCCGCATAGCCGCTGGAAATGCGCCTGAGCAGAAAGTCCATGGTCACATCCGACAGCCGGTCGGTTGCCCACCCGCCACCGATGTTTGCGTGATCACCGCTGAACCAAACCTCGACGATGCGTTCGGGACGGATGGGATCGGGATCCATCAACGTCGGCTCGAAGGAATCGCGCATCTCGTCCAGCGCAACCATGTGATAGGCGCGCTCCACGGTTTCGGGAACGGTGAGATCCTTGAACAAATTCAGCTGCTGGAAATTGATGCCGGCAATAGTCTTGGCAATTCCGAACGAACCGACAGTGTCCCAGCAGCCGAGAACCTTGACTGGCACATCGTGCTGCCTGGCATACGACTTCCAGACCGTCCAAAACCGGCCAAAGAGACGGAGCGTCCACACGGTTTTGGGGGCGCCACGCTCGTCGATGGCACGGGCCAAAAGGCGGGCGATCGCAGCACCTCGGCTGAAACCGAAAATGAAGATGCGATCTTCGGGGCGATAGACGCGCATGATGTCGAGATACGCGCGCTCGACGATGCCACTAGCGCCCATGCCGGCGGCCATGCCGAGGGTCTGGGCGATGGGATCGTTGTCGAACTGGTTTCCCACGCCTGCGTAATAGAACGCAATCTGCTTGTCCTCGTATGTCTTGCAGAGGGAAGCGTCGAACTTCCCGGCCGGTTCGAAGCTGCCGCGCTTGTCCGACTTCAGCATCTTAAAAAGCTTGAAGACATTGGTTTGGGCCAGAAGCCCCAACTCTTGCTGATCGGGCGTATTGCTGGTGCCATCGAGACAAACGACGATGTTCTTGCGCTTGCGGCCCGTCCAACGGGCGGAATTACGCAGCAAGAAATACAGCGTGGGCAGTCCCAGAAGAAGGAACTCCCATTTGTAGATCCAGCCGGAGACGCCCGTTCCCAGGAATGACCAGATCCAACTCCGCTGAACCGGTTCTGCAGGCTTCACCACCTTTTTCACTTTTTTCGTGACTGGGGGTGTGGCCGGCGGCGCAGACGGTGGGACTTGTGGCTGGGTCGCGGCGGGGGCAGCGCCAGCGGCCGGATCTGTCGCGCCGGACGACAGAGCGATTGGCTGCTTGTCGGCGTTCGGTGTTGGAGCGGTGGAAACGTCCACCACTTCATAGACGGCAGGTTTAGCCGGATGCCATCCCGGGCCGAAACCAAACACGCATGCGACGGCCGTGCCCAGCAGAACAGCAATCAAAAGCGCATTGTGGATCCACGGCCGCATGAAGCCGGCCGCCGTGGTGTGTCGCGACAAGCGGTTGACGAGGACAAGAAAGATCAGCTGAACGAACAGGAACTGAAGCAGCACGCCGGCGAAGGGCATTTCATTCGTGGGCGCGAGCTGGCCAAAGACGCCGGACGCATTGAGGCCGAACATCAGAGCAAAAGAGACAGCGAACCAGACCAGGAAATTGCGACGATAGATGAGACCGGCGATGCCGGGAATGAGTGCGAACAGGCCGATCTGCCAGACCGTTGACGCCAGGCCAAGGACGATGTCCTTGATGCCGAAGACGACTGAATCCATGAAGGATTTCAGAACGGGAAATCCCACCTTGAACAGGTAGTCGGAAAATCCGAATTCATTGGTTTTGGCAAAGACGTCTTTCGCGAGTTTTTCCAGATCCTTGAGTTTCGCTTTCTCTTCTCCGCCTTCCTGCAGCAGGGTCGTGATGCGCGACTTGTCGACACCCAGGTTCTGACTGAGTTGGTCTTCGCCCGATGGGAGGCTCAAGAGAAAAATGACAATCATCAGGGCCATCAAAAGAAATGGAACGGCCCTCGAACCTCGCTTGACGCCAAGTTGTGCCCGGATTTCCTTGCGCGCCCGCGTTACCGCATCGACCATCACTCTCCCCCACTCCACCAACGCTGACGTTGCCGATGCAGATTGTTGCCGCTCTCCCTCGGATGGACATTGATGGGCAGTGCGTAGCCCTCACCGGCGGTGCCTTACCGACCTGACGCAGACTGACGCTTGGCCCAAGCTCCGACATTTTCGCAGACTAGGCGGTCCATCCAACCCGAACAACGACGCGCACCACGGCTGCCTGCGAACCGATGTTCTCATGTGACGCACATGCAACAACCGTGCAGAGATGAATGTTTGTGATCGGGGCGTGTCGCCTCAGCCAATGCGCTCGCGGGCGCTGGCCATGACGCGATCAAACTCAGCGTCGAGGGCGGAATTCACGCCACGGCAGCCGTCGGCCACCAACGCGGCGAATTCAAGATAGTCACGGCGGCGCGACAACGTCCACTCGCCCGGCGGATTGGTGGCGGTGTCTGCGACATTGCATGTTTTGTCCGCCAATTTGATCAACTTGGCGGTGGACGACAAGTGCGCCGCGTGGTCGATTTCGTTTCGCTTGCGGGCTTGCCAGGTCAGGCCCACCGGATCGGTGAGCTCGTCCACAAGATCGGCGATTTTGGCGCCGAACACGCGTGTCAGCTCGGCCTTGGTGGTCTGGGTATCCTCGATGGTGTCGTGCAGGATGGCGGCCGCCAGGACCGCCGCGTCCTCGATGCCGGCGACCCGATTGAGACGTTCGGCGACCTCGAGAGGATGGTTGATGTAGGGTGTGTTGCGCACGCCCTTGCGCCGTTGGTCGCGGTGCTTGTCGGCGGCAAAATGTGCCGCTTGGATGACGAGGCCGATGCCTGAGGTTTGCAAGTCCATTGGAGCGGCTTAGGCCGTGTTGGTGAGGCCCGCAAGCTTTGCGCGGTCGGGCAGAGGACGGGCTGTCAGCGGATCTGAGGAAAAGGCATGCTCAAGGGCCAGGGCGACCTGGAGCACGCGCAGGTCGGAGCCGCGGGGGCCGACGATTTGAATGCCGAACGGCAAACCCTTGTCGTCGGTGCCGCAGGGGATCGAGCAGGAACAGCACAAGGCCATTGTCGGCGCATAAGCGAGTGCCAGCCAACGCATGTAGGTGGGCATTTTCTCGCCATCGATCTCCTCGACAAAGAGTTGGGCGTGGGGAAACGGAGAGACCGACGCGGTCGGTGCAATGAGGACATCATAGGTTTCGAAGAAGGCATTGACCCGCTTCATCAGCTTGCCCTGCTCAACCATGCCACGGCCGATGTCGGCCGCCGTCAGCAACAAGCCGCGCTCGGTGTTGTCGGTGACATTGCGATCAAGCAGATCACGGTGCTTCGCCAATCGCTCCTGATGCTGTGAGACAAATGCCAGGCCGCGGTGGATCTCAAAGATTTCATGCAAGCCGGCATAGTCGGGATGGGTCTCCTCGGCCTCGTGACACCACGAAGCGATGCGGCTCGCGCGGTCGGAGAAGACAGTGCGGATGTTCCTCGCGACGGGGGCGACGCCAAAGTCGGGCGTGATTGCGGCGCGGACGTCGGCGAGGTCGGCGGGGACCAAAGTGTCGGGCACACCGAGAGCGGCGACGGAATAGGGGTCATCGCTGTTTGCATCGACCTGGGCGCGGAACAGGAGAAAGGCGTCGGCAACTGTGCGGCCCATGGGACCCAGAACGCCCCACGGCAGGAGCGATGCCTCGCGCCCAGGTGCGGGTACGACACCGGGCGACGGCCTGAAGCCAACAATGCCGCTGAAGGCTGCGGGTGTGCGCAGGGAGCCGCCGTAGTCCGATCCTGTTGCCAACGGCATCATGCCCAGCGCCAGAGCGACTGCGGAGCCGCCTGATGATCCCGCCGCGGTGAGGGTCGGGTTGAATGGATTGCCGGTGGCGCCGTAGACACGGTTACGGGTGTTGGCCCCGGCGCCGAATTCGGGCGTATTGGTCTTGGCGAAGATGTTGGCGCCTTCCTCACGGACGTTGTGGACGTTGGCGCCGTCTGCGGTCGGGATGTGATCCTTGAAAAGGAGCGAGCCCCAGGTGGTGCGCAGGCCTTTGACAGGCTCGAGATCCTTGATGCCGACAGGAAGCCCGTGCAGCAAGCCCAGGGGATGGCCCGCTGCAACCTCTGCTTCTTGCTGACGAGCCGTTTTGCGCGCCAGCGTCTCGTCCTGTGCGACAACGGCATTGACCGCAGGGTTGGTCTCGGCCGTGCGTTTGAGGCAGCTCTCGAGCAACTCGACCGGAGAGAGTGCCTTGCGGCCGATCAGGCTTCGCGCATCGACGGCCGTCAGATCGCAGGGCTCACTTGTATGGGACATCTGTGGAGTTTCCTGTTTGCTCACTGGGTCTTCGGCGGAACGCCTTTACGCTCACCGATATCCCAGTAGATGCCAGCCATCAAACCGGCAGCACTCCTCATCATGGGCATGAGGATATGTTCGTCGGGCCAGTGCTGAGAACACGACGCGTAGGAGTGCGGCACCCAGATCGCGGGCATGCCGAGGTCGTCGGTGAAGACCTCGTTGCAGATCGAGCCGCCCATCGACGGCACGACAGCGGGTGGCCGATTGGAGGAGCGCTGGATCGAACTGCGGACGAACATGGCCCAGGGGTGATCGGGCTCGATACGCGAGGCCTTGAAGGTGCCGTCGTTGATGGCGGGCGGGGGCACAACCTTGATCAAGGAGTGGCCGTGATCATCGAGGTGCTTTTGCAGCGCCGGGATGATGGCATCCAGATCGGTGCCGGCAATGAAACGGAGCTGGCAATGGGCGATGGCCTTGGGCGGAATGGCGTTGACGGGACGGCCGGGTGTTCCAGTGGTGAAAGCCAAGATATTGAATGTGTTGGCGGCATAGACGCGCTCGGCCGGCTTCATGCCGGGTTCCCCCCACCACTCGTCGACCTGCGGGCCCTTGTCGCCGCCGTCGATCTCGACATCGGCGAGGACGGCCTTGACGGCCGGCGTCATGGGCGGAGCCTTCAAGGCGTCGACCAAGAGTTCGCCCTGGGTCCGACGATGGAGGCCAAGGCGTGGGCCATGAGGAAGCCGGGATTGGCGATGAGGCCGCCCCAGTTGCCGGAGTGATGACCGCCTTCCCTGAGGTCGCAGACCAGGTCGAAGTTTACGGCGCCGCGGCAGCCCAGCGCCAAGGTCGGGCGGTCCTGCCGGACGCGGGGACCGTCGGAGGCGATCAGCACATCGGCCGCAAAGTCGGCCTTATGGTTGCGCACCAGCTCGGACAGTCCCTTTGAGCCGGCCTCTTCGCCGGTCTCGATCATGAACTTGACGTTGAAGCCGAGCTTGCCGCCGCGCTCGGCCATGACGCAACGGAGTGCAGCCATATTGATGGTGTGCTGGCCCTTGTTGTCGGCAGTGCCGCGACCATAGAGCCGCTCGCCGTCGCGCGCGGTGATCCAGGGGCCTTTGCCCTTGGTCCACTGCTCCTCCATGCCGCGGACAACATCGCCATGGCCGTAGCCCAGCACTGTGGGAAGCGCGGGATCTTCGATCCTGGTGGCGAGCAGAACCGGGCCCTGACCTTCGACGGGGTTATCGTAGACCTTGATGGTGAACCCCATTTGCTTGAAGGCCGTGGCCATTTCAGTGTCGAAGTAGCGGTGGCATTCAGCAATGGCGTCGGGGTCCGGAAACTTCTGACTCTCGGTGCGGATGGCGACGCGGCGCGCCAGTTCCTGCTCGAACGTTCCGTCATCGACGTAGGCCTCGGCGCGGGCAACGGCGCCGCTGCGGGACGGGGAAGCTTGGCTCATGACGGGCTCCTAAAAAGACGAGGGCAGCCAGCCGACTTTGCGGGGCTTTGGGCGCATCGTGCACCAACGGGACCACATGGCAAGTGCCGAGGCCCGGTCCTGCGGCAGAGGGGCAGGGGTGCTCGACAAACGCGCATGGCGGCCGCAAGCTAGAGGACGTGAAAAAACCGAGCTGCGCCTAAGGAGCTTCTGCGATGTCCGATCTCGACCTTCCCCGCCTTGCCGCCGACCTGGAGCGCCTTTTGAAGCTGCGTTCGATTCCGTTCGGCATGAAGCTGTTCGAGAACGCCGCGGAAATGGAGGAAATTCCCCGGATCCGGCGGCCAAAGCACATCCATACGCTGGACCAGATCGTGGCGCAGGCGGCGCGGCTCGGATGGACCGTTGGTATCACCGCAGACAACCTGGTCGGCGCGCAATGCAGGGCGGTTGTGGGACTTGGCAACCAGAAGAACGCGGAATGGGCGTCTGGCAAGTCCACTGCCGGGGTCTGGCATGGCACGATCGAGGACGCGGCCGCCCGGCAAGCATCACTCAATTGCGTTCCTGACGGCAAGTACGAGGCGCTGGTGGTTTCGCCGTTGGGCGGCGGCCGACTCGATCCACCGGATATCGCGCTCTTCTACGCCACGCCGGGAGCCATGATGTATTTCATCAATGGCATGCAATACGTCGGCTACAAGAAATTCAACTGGGGCGTCGTCGGTGAATCGGCGTGCGCCGATAGCTGGGGACGGGCGCTCTCGAAGCGGGAGCCGTCGTTGTCGATCCCGTGCTTTGCCGAGCGGCGCTATGGCGGCGTGCTCGACGACGAGATGCTGATGGCGATCCCGCCCGACCAGCTCGCGAAAGCCATCAAAGGCATGGAGAGTCTGGCGCGCAATGGGTTCCGCTATCCGTTCCCGCAGTATGGCATCCAGAACGACGTGCGCGACGGCATGGCAGTGAGCTATCCCGACCGGGCGCGGAAATAGGCGCTGCGGGCCGTCAGGCGAACATCAAGGAGGCGGTCGGTGAGCAATCCGGCGTTCAAGTTCGATCATGTCCATGATCATTGCCCGCTGATCCGCATGCCTCGGCGCAATGGTACGTGGACAAGCTCGGTGCGGAAATTGTCGCGGATACGGTTGCGCGTGGTGCGCCGCAGATTTTCGTTTCTCTCGGCGGGATGACGATCCTCATTCGGGGCAAACGACCGGGCGAGGACCCTGTGGAGACACGCGAGATCAAACCGTTCAGCGATTTCTCGAGCCACAACGAGTGGGGCACGGATCACTTCGGCTTCATGTACGACGGTGATCTGGCGGCGTTCTGCAAGGCGCTGGAAGCGAAGGGCGTGACGTTTCCCGTGCCGCTGAAGACGGGCGTGAACGGGGCGGCGCTTTGCTACATCCAGGCGCCGGATAATGTCTCGATCGAGCTGATGGAGTGTTGAGACGACGGCGCAACTCGTCAGGGGCGAACATCTGACCCACAAGAAAAGCCGGGCGAGAGGAGCCTCTCGCCCGGCCTTTTATGTTCTGCAACAGAGCTTTGGTTATGGCGCTTCGTTGGAGAAGATGATGGTGCCGGAGGCGGCGAACATGCCACCGACGCCGTGGCAGACCGAGATCTTGGCGCCGGGAATCTGGGCTGGAGCAATGCCGCGCATCTGACGGACGCTCTCCTGCAGGGCGTACATGCCGTACATGCCCGAGTGCATATAGGAGAGGCCGCCGCCATTGGTGTTGATCGGCAGCTTGCCGCCCGGAGCCGAGTGACGCTCGCCGATGAAGGCTGCGGCTTCGCCGGGTTTGCAGAAGCCGAGATCCTCAAGACCGTAGAGGGGCAGGTGCGCAAAGGCGTCGTAGATCATGAGATGGTCGACGTCGGAATGCTTGATGCCGGCCTCGTCGAACGCCTTCTTGCCGGAGACGCGGAACGCCTTGGAAGATGTGAAGTCCTCCATCTGGGAGATCATGGGGCCTTCGACCGATTCACCAGTGCCGAGGACGTAGACCGGCTTTTGCGGAAAGTCCTTGGCGCGCTCGGCGCTGGTGAGGATGAGCGCACCGCCACCGTCGGTGACGAGGCAGCACATGAGGATGCGGAAGGGGTAGGCGATCATACGGGAATTCAGCACGTCGTCGACCGTGATGGGGTCCTTGAAAGTGGCGCGCGGGTTCTTCGCCGCCCACTCACGTTGGACCACCGACACCATTGCAAGCTGCTCCTGCGTGATGTTGTAGGTTTTGAGGTAACGCATCACGGGGATCGTGAACATGGTCGGCGGCCCGAATACGCCATAGGGCGCCTCGAACTGGCCCGCGAGGCTCTCCGGATAGGGTGGACGCGGGGTGACGCCGATGCGCGACTTGCCGCTCTCGCCATGGGTGATGAGCACCGTTTTGCACAGGCCCTCGTTGATGGCGGCTGCCGCGTGGCGGACATGCAGCATGAACGAACAGCCACCGACGGCGGTGCCATCCGCCCAGGTGGGGGTGATGCCAAGGTACTGGGCCAGCGACTGAGGCACCTCGCCAGCGGTGGCGATGCCATCGATGTCGGAGGGTTTGAGGCCACAATCCTTCATGGCATTCAAGGCAGCGTCGGCATGTAGCTGGATCTGCGACATGCCGGGAATACGTCCGAGGTCGGTCGTTTCGGCGGCACCGACAACGGCGACTGATTTCTGTTTCATCGATTACTCCTGCGCGCTTCAGATGCCCACTGCGCATCCGCGCTCGGTTTAGATGCGCTCCAGATGCCCACTGCGCATCCGCGCTCGGTTTAGTTGCGCTTCAGATGCCCACTGCGCATCCGCGCTTGGTTCAATTGCGCGTCGCATCCCCACTTCCCATCGGCTCGGACGGGACCGTGAGGTTCGAGCGCGCCTCGCGATCTCGTTATTTGCCGGCCGGTTTGAACAGCGGCAGGGAGATGTCGTCGTTCTGCTTTTCGAACGTGACCTCGAGCGGCATGTCGAGCTGCAGTGCCTCAGGCGTCTGCGGGCAGCCGGTGATATTGGTCATCATGCGCGGGCCCTCGTCGAGCTCGACCACGGCGATCGCGTAGGGCGCATCGAAGCCGGGCGTGGCGCGCGCATGGATGACGTAGGAATGCAGTTTGCCCTTGCCCGAAGCCTTGACGACCTTGACGGAGCGCGAGCCGCACTTGGGGCAGAAGGGGCGGGGCGGGAAGTAGGTTTTCGAGCAATCGTTGCAGGATTGCAGGCGCAGCTCGCCGGCCTTGGCACCCTCCCAGTAATGCTGGGTTTCCGGTGTGGGCTTGGGCAGCGGTCGTTTTCCTTCGGCCACGGGCGTCTCCTTGCGGTCTGGGACTTCTCTTTGGTGCCGCCAAATGTCCGACGGGCCAGAGGAAATGTAAACCTCTGCCGCTTTGCTGCGCCGGCTGCACTTGGGCGGACGATCCTCAGGCGAAGGCCACCTGCCTTGGTCTCGACACCCGAATCAGTCGATAGGTGGCGCATGCAATCTGAGCGGGAAGGCTGTCGAGCGGAGTCCATCATGGCAGAACGGATCAGCGCCCGGCGGCGCAAAGGCGACAACGCCCCCTCAACCCTTCAGGTTGAGGCTGTCTCGGCGCCGACGACAATAAGACGCACTGCAAAGAAAGGCGCGAAAGCCCGCAAGGCTGTGGTGCGTGCGCCGGCACGGGCGCCGTTTGAAAAAAAGGTCATTGCGCTGGTCTACGATTTCGACGGCACGCTGAGCCCCAAGCCGATGCAGGAGTATACGTTTCTGCCCAAGATCGGCGAGGATCCGGAAGCGTTCTGGGAGGAATCGAACCGGATCGCCAAGGAGCACGAGGCCGACAGCCTGATCACGTACATGCACCTGATGTACAAGAAGGCGAAGGCTGCGGGCGTACGCATCGACCGGGAGGACCTGGTGGCGCTTGGGCGCGACGTGGAACTTTATCCCGGCGTCGAGGGCTGGTTCGACGAGATTGCGAAGTATGTTTCGATCGCGGCGGAAAGCCATGGCGTGACGCTCAGGCATTACCTGGTATCTTCAGGGCTGACCGAGATCATAGAGGGAACGCGGATTTACGACCGGTTCCACAACGTGTTCGCGTCGGAATACTGGTTCGACGCCTACGACCTGCCGTATCCGAAGCGGGTGATCACGGACACGGGCAAGACGCAGTACCTGTTCCGCATCAACAAGGGCGTCGAGAACCTCGGCCACAGTATCAACGAGCATATGCCGGAAACGGTGAGGCCAATCCCGTTCTCCAACATGATCTATTTCGTCGACGGCGATACCGACGTGCCGTCGATGGCGGTGATGCGCAAAAACGGCGGCTACGCCATGGCTGTGCATGGGCCGGGCAAAGCCAAGCAGAAATGCGTCAACCTGTTCAAAGCCGGACGCTGCGATTTCTTCGCGCAGGCCGACTACCGGCGCGGGTCAGATCTCTTCAAGCGGACCTGCCTGCTGCTGGATCGCATCCTGGCCGACATTCGCGTGCGCGAGGAGATGTGGCAGCTCGAGCGCGAGGCGGGGCAGTAGACTATTCAACGTCTGCGGGCGGTGACGGCGTTGGCGTCGTCGTCGTCGGTGGGCATGGATGCCAGTTCCTGCACCGTGACCGGTTTGACTGGCGGGCGCAGGCGGAAGTAGCCGATTTGAGATGGCGGAACCTCTCGACAGGCTGCCATGATCTCCGTGACGGTCAGACCGCACATGCGGCCCTGACAGGGTCCCATGCCGCACCGGGTGTAGGACTTGAGCTGGGCTGGGCCCAGGGCGCCAAGGGCGACAGCGCTCTCCACCTCGGACGCGGTGACGTCTTCGCAGCGGCAGACAGTTGTTGCGCCCTTTGGGATACGGAATTGATCGGGCGGACGAAAGAACTCGTCGAGAAACCTACGGGCGCGGGTTTTGCGGGCGAGGCGGCGTTGCAGACCTTCGATTGAGGGGCTTCGTGCTGCTTTCGGGTCTAGCGCTTCGATTACGGCGGCGGCAGCGATACGGCCGCGATCCTCGGCTGCTTCCCAACCGGCAATGCCGGCGCTGTCGCCGGCGACAAAAATGCGCTCCAGATTGCTGCGCCCGGTGGCGTCCAGAACCGGTACGAAGCACAACTGTTGCTCGTCCCAGTGATGATGGACGCCTGCTGCCATGGCGAGATTCACCTGCGGGACGACGCCCTGGTGGAGGAGGACCGTATCGGCCGCGACCTGCGATTCGCCTTCCCTGCTGCGGTATCGAACAGTTGTGACGTGCTCGTCACCCTCGATGGCGAGATGCTCGACCGCGCGCACGACGGGCACCTGACGGCGCACCTTGGCCATCAAGGCTAGACCTTTGGCAACATAGGAAGAGGTCAGGAAGGCTGGCAGATGACGCAATGCGCGCCAGCGGGCGGCCGGTTCCGTGGTGTCAAGGATGCGCTCGATGCGGCCGCCGGCCCGCAAGAGCTGGGCGGCGTAAAGCCAGATCAGAGGGCCTGTTCCGGCGATGACGAGCTTGCCTGAGGGGTAGAGGGCCGATGACTTGAGGAGCCCCTGGGCCGCGCCGACCGTCATGACGCCGGGCAAGGTCCAGCCGGGCACGGGAAACGGCCGCTCCTGTGCGCCGGTGGCGATGATGACGCGGGCAGCCGCAATACGCCGCGCGGTGCCCGCGGCGGTCAGACTGACTGTGCCAGTCTCGTCCAGCCCCCAAACCGTGGCGTTTGGAAGGTACGTCACGTTCGATGCTGCGAGGGCCTCTGCCGCGTCGGTGCCGCACCAATAGTCGGCGCCCAGTATGAAGCGCTCACTTACCGGCGTGGTGGTGACGGCGCGCCACACCTGACCGCCGGGACTGTGCGCTTCGTCCACCAGCACCGTTCGAAGCCCGGCTGAGGCCGTGGCGGTGGCAGCAGCCATGCCGGCCGGGCCGGCGCCAACGACCAGCACATCGACACTATGGGGAACCGCGGTGACCTGATTCCTCGGCCTACCTCCCGGCGGCCGGTCTGGGTTTCGACGACCATGCCGTCACGCGCCTCGATCATGCAGGACTGTCGATTGCCCACACCATCGATGGTGACCAGGCATTCGAAGCAAACGCCCATGAGGCAGTAAGGTCCGCGCGGGCTCGAGGTCACGGGGTGGCGTCTATTCATGCGGTGGCCTGCTGCCATCAGTGCTGCGGCGACACTGTCACCACGCCTCGCGAAGACTTCGGCGCCGTCGATTGTGATCGTGATGGGGGAGGCGTTCGCATCAGGTCTGCGCTTGAGCATCGAACCTCCTGGCAGAAAACGCATTCAACTTGGGATCAAGCACGCCGTTGGCGATCATCGGCGCCAATTCGAGCGCATGGTTGGCGGCCAACGTCACCCCGGAGTGGCAGGTGACGGCGAAGGCGCCTGGAGCCGTTGTGGACTGGTCGTAGATGGGAAATCCATCCGCTGTCATGACGCGGATGGCGGACCATGTGCGCACGACGTTCAAGTTCGCGAGTTTCGGAAAATAGCGCACGGCGCGGGCGGCCATCAGTGCGCTGACCCCAACCCTCAAGCCTGCCGGATCGGTGGTTTCCTCGCGGCTATCGCCGATCATCACCGTGCCCTCATCGGTCTGACGGACATTGACGATGGGGTGGCGGAGAAAAGGCGCGACGCGCTCGGTGACGATGATTTGTCCGCGCTCGGGACGCATGGGCACGTTGAGGCCGACCATGGGCGCCAGTTGCTGCGTGGCATTGCCGGCGGCGAGGACGACCTTGCCAGCTTCGATGGTCGGTCCGGCGGTGTCGATCCTGAAGCCACCGTGGCTGGCGGCAATGGCTTCCACCTTATGCCCCGGCAGATAAGTGACGCCCAGGTTCTTCAATCCGGCGTGCAATGCCCGCAGCAAGGCCTGGGAATTGACGTGGCCATCGAGCGGGCAGAAGCTGGCGCCAACGACCTCGGGGCCGATATCCGGCAACATCTTCCTGGTCTCAGCGGCGGAGAGGATATGGGTCTCGTAGTTCACCATGCGGGGCTGATTGTGCAGGCGCATCAATGCCTGACGGCGGAGCTCCAGTTCTTCTTCGGAGAGGGCCAGGTGGAAGCCGCCTGGGCGTTCAAAGTGCACGTCGATGCCGGTTTCGCTGCGTAAATCGTCAGCGAAGCGGGCCCAGGCGTTCGACGAGCGCACCGTCCAACCGGCGTATTCCGCCATGCCGAGCCCCTTGGACTGCACCCAAACGAGCGCGAAATTTCCACGCGAGGCGCGATTCGCGGAGTCGCCTTCGTCGAGGACCACGACTCGTTGGCCGGCGCGCGCCAAGCCCCATGCCACCGCTGCGCCGACAAGGCCACCGCCGATGATTGCCACATCGCAGCCGTCAGGGGGCGGGGCAAGACGAGTGGCGCTCATGACTCCGGCTCCAAGTTGCATATGGACGCCATCGCTGCGACGCGTAACGGCTGCCCACAAAATCAAGACCGCTACCATGTTTGGTAATTGCGGCGGCGTTGTCGAGGCCGCTGGATGCAATTTTTCAGCCGAGATCTTCCACGTGATGAAAAGTCAGCGCAAACTTGCGGTTCGAGCCGCAGGCGTAGACTGGCTGCGCCGAGTTTCCTGAAGCCGCCCCACGAGCCGGAGTTCGCCGCAATGACCACACTTCCCGAGTACGAGATCCACGCGATCAAATATGCCCGGCGCGATGCCTGGCGGCGCGACCATTTCATTGGCGGCGACCCGCACGAGCTGCCGATGGCAATGGATTATTTCGTCTGGGTCATCACCGGACCTGCTGGTGCCATTGTCATGGATCTGGGCTTCACCGCCGAGATGGCCAAGCAAAGGAAGCGAGAGTTCTTGCGGTGTCCAATCGAGAGCCTGAAGCTGGTGGGTGTCGATGCGCGGGACGTCAACGACGTGATCGTCAGCCACATGCATTACGACCATGCCGGCAATCTCGACAAATTTCCGAAGGCGCGCTTCCACATCCAGGCGCGTGAGATGGCGTACGCGACGGGCAAATACATGCGCCACTCAAAACCTGGCCATGTTAATGCCGAGCGACGGTCGAAAACGGCGCGGCTGAACTTCAAGGGCCGTGTCGAAATGCACGAGGGTATGGTGGAGATCGCGCCGG
Source organism: Hyphomicrobiaceae bacterium (assembly GCA_041397705.1). GTDB lineage: Bacteria > Pseudomonadota > Alphaproteobacteria > Rhizobiales > Hyphomicrobiaceae. The sequence continues at coordinate 162,162 of JAWKWC010000003.1, read as the reverse complement.
GCATCACGCTGCACCCGGCGCCGGGACACGCCGACGGCCTTCGGCAGGTGGCGCGTGCACACCAAGAGGGGCTGGGTGGTGCCAGTCGGATGCCACGCACTACTACGAGAACTACCTGAAAACCGACCGTTTGCGACGGCCTTCCACATCGGAGAAATGCTTGACGCCTACCGAACGCTGGAGCGTTTGGCGTTTTCTGCCCGACACATCATTCCGGGGCATGATCCGCACGTGATGATGGAATACGAGCCGCCGAAGCCAGAATTGGCGGGTGCCGTCGTGCGGCTCGACGTGGCGCTGAGCGGGCCAGCACCGACGTTTCCGTCGGGCGGCGGAGGGCATTGAAGCGGCGTAGCGCTGGGGTCGGGTTGCGACTCCTCTCCGGGGAGCCGGCCGCAACGCTGTAAGTTCACGACGATCTATTCTGCGCGGCCTGTTGCGACGTCGCTGGCGAACAGCAGCAGGTCCGTAGCGATGCGCTGCATGTCGGCATAGTCGTCACTCCTTGGCGGCACCACGCTTCCATAAGGCATGGAGTTGCAGGAGCACGACCGCCAGCTTGAACATGGCCAAGACGCGCAGGGCTGATAATCAGACACATCGCGGCCAGTCGTTCGCGCATACATGGCGACGACCTCGTTGCGCGTTGGAAAGCCCGGAGCTGCCGTCGGCAACTGCTTCATGTCGTGCATGCAGCGGGGTCATTAGGCTCGGCCCAGTAGCTCAAGAGTGTCGCGAGATCGAAGAGAGGCTCGCCGCGTTCCCATATCCCACCGACAATCGCCACGGGGGCGAGTGTCTTCGGATCGACGATAAGATTGTCGAGCTTGAAATCGGAATGAAGGAGCGTTGGCTCGCTGGGCTTGAATTCTGGCTCTCAAGCCAGCCGCCAACGTCACGGGACCAAGCTCGCCGCCCTGACAGGCAACTCCAGGTAGCGGGCTCGCGCGCGGCCTGCGCCACGGATGGCGCGCTCGGATGAAACCCGCTGGTTTGCCGAGATCGGCCAGGTTTACGTCGTTGGCGTCGTGACAGCATGGATGGCCGCGAGTGTTTCCACCAGCATGCGGCCAGTGGCAGCGGCAACATCGGGGCGATTCTCGAAATGGCGCTTATCATCGCCCTTGATGACCAGGCCGGGGCGATATTCGATCAGTTGAAATGGGACACCGATGACGGACCGGTCCTCGCACAGGTGCAAACTGCGGGGTGCGAGCGGCAGCGCCTTCCAGAGTCGCGAGAGAATTCGGTGCTCGCGTGCCATGTCGTGTGCCCCGGGGGGCAGGTCACCATCCGGCGGTCGGCGAAGAACCAGCCATTGAGCGCCGGCGACAAGGCGATAATTTATGTTGGCCATGCCTGTGCCGAACTGCTCGATCGGGACGTCCGCATCGAGGGGCAGGCCAATTGCGCCGAGATAGGCAGCAAGTTTGGCAGCATCGATTGGAAATGCATCGATCGGCGTGCGAAAGACGTGGGCGTCGCCTTCCAACTTCGACTCTTTGGGTGCCTGCGACATCGTGGGCTTCCTCAGTCGGCATCCCATCTGAGCACGGCGGGCAGCATCAGGCCGGCAAGTGTGCGGCCATCATCTGCATTTTCTTTTGTGAACTGACCGGCAACACCCAGCACGTTGATCGCGCCTACATTTTTTCCCATGAGGCGGACCGGCACGTTCATGATCGAAGTGACGCCGATCGACAAAATGAGATCCGCATCACGATACGTTTCGCGGATGTCTGCCTCGTCTTTGGCGATATAGACTTCGCCTTTCGCAAGGATAGCCTGGCTTTGCGGGTAGTCTTGCGTGCGTTTGCGGCCGCCGACGGGGTAGGCCTTGGGGTCACTGGAATGGATGCGCTCCACTTCGCCGGAAGCGTGGAGGTAGCGAAACATGGTGTAGCCTTTGGCGCCAAGTACCGGCGAACAATAGGCACCGATGCACTCCAAGATCTCGCGGGGCGATGATGCATTTTCGATCTGGCCTAAGATCGCTTGCACGTCCTGATAGCCAAGTCTGCGCTGTGTCATAAAGCTTTCCAACATTCGAACTGCCGCATTCGGCGCATGATAGCAGGATTGCCGAGTTTGACAGCGGCCGCGCAGAATTTTCGAACGGCGGCGCTGCAGCGCAGACCAAGAAACGGCAAACGGCCCTTGCTGGGATTCAGCAAGGGCCGTGCGCAAAATGCGATCATCGACTTAGAGGAGATACATTCGACTTCTTGCAGCATGTGCGAGATGCACAGCGCAATCTTGTCCCTCACCTTTTGGCAGACCTGGCAACGACCTACTCTCCCGCGTCTTGAGACGAAGTACCATCGGCGCTGGGGCGTTTCACGGCCGAGTTCGGAATGGGATCGGGTGCAGCCACCCCGCCATAGCCACCAGGTCGGCGAAGAGGTGAATGACTTCTGGTCTGTCGTTTCGGACAGCAGCCGCTTGCACGGCGCTTTCTGTATTCAGCGCTCATTCTCTATTGATTGTCCACATGGCTTCACACCATGCGATTGCTCTCGAGAATGAGCAGCGCTCAGACGAGCATTGCTTAATGAGAGCAACCAAGCCAATCGAGCTATTAGTACCGGTAAGCTACACGCCTTGCAGCGCTTCCACACCCGGCCTATCAACGTGGTGGTCTTCCACGGCTCTCAAGGGAGAACTGGTTTCGAGGTGGGTTTCCCGCTTAGATGCTTTCAGCGGTTATCCCGTCCGCACATAGCTACCCTGCTGTGCCGCTGGCGCGACAACAGGTCCACCAGAGGTGCGTCCAACTCGGTCCTCTCGTACTAGAGTTAGATCCTCTCAATTCTCCAACAGCCACGGCAGATAGGGACCGAACTGTCTCACGACGTTCTGAACCCAGCTCGCGTACCACTTTAAATGGCGAACAGCCATACCCTTGGGACCTGCTCCAGCCCCAGGATGTGATGAGCCGACATCGAGGTGCCAAACGACTCCGTCGATATGGACTCTTGGGAGTCATCAGCCTGTTATCCCCGGCGTACCTTTTATCCGTTGAGCGATGGCCCTTCCACGCGGGACCACCGGATCACTATGGCCGTCTTTCGACTCTGCTCGACTTGTCAGTCTCGCAGTCAGGCGGGCTTATGCCATTGCACTCGACGGTTGATTTCCGACCAACCTGAGCCCACCATCGTGCGCCTCCGTTACTATTTGGGAGGCGACCGCCCCAGTCAAACTGCCCACCATGCGCTGTCCTGGGACCGGATGACGGTCCGCAGTTAGACAACCATGACAACAAGGGTGGTATTTCACATTTCGGCTCCCCGAGAGCTGGCGCCCTCGCTTCATAGCCTACCACCTATTCTACACATGTCGACACGATTGCCAGTGCAAAGTTGCAGTAAAGGTGCACGGGGTCTTTCCGTCTAACCGCAGCTACCCCGCATCTTCACGGGGAATTCAGTTTCACTGAGCATGTGCTGGAGACAGTGGGGAAGTCGTTACGCCATTCGTGCAGGTCGGAACTTACCCGACAAGGAATTTCGCTACCTTAGGACCGTTATAGTTACGGCCGCCGTTTACCGGGGCTTCGATTCAAGGCTTGCACCTCTCCTCTTAACCTTCCGGCACCGGGCAGGCGTCAGACCCTATACGTCGTCTTGCGACTTCGCAGAGCCCTGTGTTTTTGGTAAACAGTCGCCACCCCCTGGTCTGTGCCCTACCCACCTGGTTGCCCAAGCGGAGCCTCCTTCTCCCGAAGTTACGGGGGCAATTTGCCGAGTTCCTTCAGCACAGTTCTCTCAAGCGCCTTGGTATACTCTACCAGTCCACCTGTGTCGGTTTCGGGTACGGTCTATGCGGGGGCTATTTCCTGGAGCACCTTCGCTGCCCCGACAATCCGATAAGTCGAGACAACTTACAGCACCCGTCACTCACCCGCTGGCCCACGAATATTAACGTGGTTCCCATCGGCTACGGCTTTCGCCCTCGCCTTAGGGGCCGGCTAACCCTGCGCAGATTAACTTTACGCAGGAACCCTTGGACTTTCGGCGGGAGTGTTTCTCACACTCCTGTCGTTACTCGTGTCAGCATTCGCACTTCCGATACCTCCAGACCCCCTCACGGGTAGCCCTTCACTGGCTTACGGAACGCTCCTCTACAGCGTGCTTGCGCACACCCGCAGCTTCGGTACGTAGCTTTAGCCCCGATACATTTTCGGCGCAGGAACCCTTGTTTAGACCAGTGAGCTGTTACGCTTTCTTTAAATGATGGCTGCTTCTAAGCCAACATCCTGGTTGTTTTGGGATTCCCACATCCTTTCCCACTTAGCTACGATTTAGGGACCTTAGCTGGCGGTCAGGGTTTTTTCCCTCTCCACGACGGACGTTAGCACCCGCCGTGTGTCTCCCGGGTAGTACTCGCAGGTATTCGGAGTTTGGTTAGGTTTGGTAACCCTGTGGGGCCCTAGCCCATCCAGTGCTCTACCCCCTGCGGTATTCGCCCGAGGCTCTACCTAAATAGATTTCGAGGAGAACCAGCTATTTCCTGCCTTGATTGGCCTTTCACCCCTTGCCACAGTTCATCCGAGGCTTTTTCAACAGACACCGGTTCGGTCCTCCAGTGGGTGTTACCCCACTTTCAACCTGACCATGGCAAGATCGACAGGTTTCGGGTCTAATCCGACGAACTGAACGC
>JAWKWC010000003.1:0-152500 GCA_041397705.1 Hyphomicrobiaceae bacterium | reverse complement strand
CGACCTGAAAGAAGCCGACAAGGGAGCGGACGGAGCCCTGGGAGAGCTGCTGCTGACGTCAATCACGATCGGCGGCACGACGCACAAATTCTACCGGTATCGCTCGGCCGATGGCGGCGTCGACTACTTCGATCCCAGTGGCAACAACTCACGACGGTTCTTGCTGCGCAAACCCGTTCGAAGCGAAGACGTGCGGTTGACGTCCGGTTTCGGACTGAGGCGCCACCCTCTGCTCAACCAGCGCAAATTGCACACTGGAATCGACTGGGCCGGCCGCTCCGGTACGCCGATCGTGGCCGGCGCGAACGGCACGATCGAAGAGGCGCGCTACAGAGGACAGTATGGTAACTATGTGCGCATCCGGCACGCCAACGGGTACCAGACTGCTTATGGCCACATGCGCAGCTTCGCGTCGGGGATCCAAGCTGGGACCCGCGTGCGGCAGGGGCAGGTCATCGGCTATATCGGCTCTACCGGGCTTTCGTCAGGGCCGCATGTTCACTACGAAGTTCTTGTGAATGGCCGGTTTGTCGATCCGCTGTCGATCCAGGTTCCACGGGAAAAGAGATTGACCGGGCGGCAATTGGCGTCGTTCCAGCGCGAGCGCGTGCGGATCGATGCGCTGATGCGGCGACCACCGGTCAGCGTGCGGACCGTGGAAGCCAACAACTAAACGGCGCGCCCGAGAGCCGTTTCCTTCGCCAACAAGATGCGGCGTCAATCAAATGCTGCAACGATGGCGCGGCCGAGGCCATAGCCGCTGTCGAAAGCGTGCTCAGCCAAACGGCCGCGGCACCAGTCTCCGGCGACGCCTACCAGATGGTCCGAGGAGAAAATGAACGTCTCCCCCAACGGCTCATCGACAAGGCCATTACGCCACAAGTGGGCAGAGAGCTGCGCCGGACGAACGGGCGGTAGGTTGAGCAGGTTCGACACCTCATTCCACAATTCCGTGGCGACGACCTCCGGCTCGACATCGAAGGTTTCCCGGCTCCAGCCGGGCGAGGCGTGGATCACGATGTGGTCGCCACGGGAGGGGCGGCCTGGCTTGGCATTGTTGCGGGCCACCCAGCGGATCACGTCCGACATGTCCGAGAAGACGTCCTGGATCGGGAATATCCGCTCGTCGAGGCGCACCATCACGGCCCAACACGGCGATATCCGGACGGATTCGATCTGTTGGGCGATGTCTTCATAGCGGCCAAGCAGCAGGAGGGCGTCGGAAGCCGGAGTTGCAACAGCAACAGCGTGAAACGGGCCGACGTGGTCCTCATCCTCGAACCAGAGGTGCCATCCTTTATCGATGCGTTGAATTGTATGGACGCGTCGATCGTTGTGGAGGCGGACGCCTTCGGCCAAGGGCCGCACGATCGAACTCATACCGGGAACGCCGACGAACCATTCGGCCAACTGGCTGGCATTGTCGCCGGTGGCGTTCTTCGGCTGCCAAGGCGCAGCGTAGGCCGACCCAACCAACTCGTTGACATAGGCTTTGAATTTTTCGGACCGGGCAGTGACATACTGGGCGCCGTGGTCGAAGGGTATCAAGCCGAGGCGGGTGGTCGCCATCCGGCCGCCAATGATCCGGTCCTGCTCGAACAGCTCGACGAAACAGCCCGCGCGGCGCAACACCCGGGCACAGCTCAGCCCAGCAATGCCAGCCCCGATGACTGCAACTTTCTTTGTCACTTTTTTAACCTCTAGGGACTCGCCCCTTGCGAGGGATCGCGCGCATACCTTTGATGGCCGGTTCGTGGGTCATTTGCAGGAGCAGAATCGAATTGCTCACTACGTAACATTCATTACAGAAATGCACTACTCCTTGGTTAACAGCTGCCTAATTCTGCTTTGGGCGCAAGCTTGTGCACCGAAATGCACATCACCAACACATCAGTAATCGGCATTTTATCGATGGTGTGGGGATGGGCTTCCTGCGCCAAGCTCCGGATGACAACGGACCGCATTGGGCCAGCGTGCCCCCGGAAGGGCGAGAGCATAGTGCGGCGGAGCCCTACGCAGGTGTCGTTTCAGGCCGGCGCCGAGGGCTGGTCGTGGGTGCGCCATGTGTCGGCTTGGCCGTGACGCGGGCCGGCAGCTATGGACTTGGCGCAGTGGCTCGGGGCTTAGGGCTCGACGAGGGCGAGCGCGCTAAAAGCCGGCAGATCAATCGATTTTTTTGGCTCCGTGGCGCGACGCAACTGTCCAACAAGGCCGTCCAAGGGGGCTCTCCCGCGCCGACTTGAAACAGTCTTGTGCGAACGGGTTGGCGACGGCATCAAGCTATGCAATCCTATGGCGTATCCCTTATCAACCCAGTTTACTCAGCGAACCAACGCAAGAGGCAATCACGCATGCGATATGAGTCACCGGATACGCTCGAGGCAGCCGCCAAGCTCCTCGCGGCGGAGAGCGGCGATGCGCGCGTTCTGGCGGGCGGCACCGACCTTCTCGTCCAGATCCGCTCGGACATTCTTTCCCCAGCGCTGGTCGTCGACATCAAGCGGATTTCGGAAACGCGTTCGATCAAAGAAGAAGCCGGCGGCTTCCGGATCGGTGCCGCGGTCACGGGTGCCGAGCTGAAAGAGCACGCTGCGCTCAAGAAGGCTTGGCCGGGCGTGGTCGAGGCTGCCAATCTGATCGGCTCGACGCAGGTGCAAGGCCGCGCTTCGCTCGGCGGAAACCTGTGCAACGGATCGCCCGCTGCCGACAGTGTTCCTGCCATGATCGCGGCCGGTGCAGTCGCATCGATCGTCGGTCCGAACGGACGGCGCGATCTCAAGGTCGAGGACATCATGCTGGCGCCGCGCAAACTTGCGCTGCAAAAGGGTGAGATCATCGCCTCGTTCCTGCTGCCCAAGCGCGAACCCCACTCTGGCGATGCCTATCTGCGGTTCATTCCGCGCACGGAGATGGACATTGCCGTGGTCGGCTGCGGCGTCAGCCTGACCCTTGACGGCTCGGGCACCTGCACGGCAGCCCGCGTTGGTCTTGGTGCGGTGGCGGCTCGTCCGTTGCTGGTCGAGGATGCTGCAAAGGCATTGATCGGCACCAAGGTAGACGATGCAGCCCTCGAGAAAGCGGCCGCGGCTTGCCGGGCCGCCTGCAAACCTATCGACGACAAGCGTGGCACGATCGAGTTCCGGACGGACGTGGCGGGCGTGCTCGCCAAGCGGACGGCATTGATCGCACTCGAGCGTGCAAGGAAGGCGTGACGATGAAACACCACGTAACGACGACGGTGAACGGAGACGAGGTCGAGTATCTTTGCGACACCGAGCAGACCCTGCTCGATTGCCTCAGAGACGAACTCGGCCTGACGGGCGCCAAGGAAGGCTGCGGTTCTGGTGACTGCGGCGCGTGCAGCGTCATGCTCGACGGGCGGCTGGTCTGCTCATGCCTGGTGCTTGGTGTCGAAGCCAACGGCAAGAAGGTCGACACGATCGAGGGCATGGCAAAGGGTGAGAAACTACACCCGCTGCAGAGGAAGTTCCTCGAGCATGCGGCCCTGCAGTGCGGCATCTGCACGCCGGGCGTGCTGGTTGCTGCCAAGGCCCTGCTCGAGAAGAACCCCAACCCGACAGAGACCGAGGTCCGCTATTGGCTGGCCGGCAATCTCTGCCGTTGCACGGGCTATGACAAGATCATTCGGGCGGTGATGGACACCGCTGCGGAGATGCGAGGAGCCTGATCACATGCAAGAGCGAGTGAAAAGCCCCAAGTTCGACGTTGTCGGTACCCGTCCGGTTCGTCCGGACGGCGCCGACAAGGTGACGGGCCGGGCCAAGTACGGTGCTGACCATGCCGTTGCCGGCCAGCTCGTCGGCAAGGTTCTGCGGTCGCCCCATGCCCACGCCCGGATCAAATCGATCGACACCTCGGCAGCGGCAGCGCTGTCGGGTGTGAAAGCGATCGTGACGCGGGACGACTTTGCGGAGCAGTCCTCGGAGTTCGTGCCGGCCGGCGAGATGCTGGTGAACTATCGTGACGTTTTGCGTAACGTCATGGCGCGGAGAAAGCACTGTTCGAGGGGCATCCGGTGGCTGCGGTTGCCGCCACGTCGGAGGCAATCGCTCGCAAGGCGCTGAAGCTCATCAAGGTCGACTATGAAGTGCTGCCGCACGTCATCGACGTTGTCGAAGCGATGAAGCCCGACGCGCCGCTGGTCGAGGAAGGCATGATCACGGTGGGCGTTACACCACCACCGACCAAGCCGTCCAACATCGCCAAGCGGATCGAGTTTGCCATCGGCGACGTGGAGCAAGGCTTCAAGGACGCCGATATCATCGTCGAGCGCGAATTCAACACGAAGCCAGTCCATCAAGGCTACATCGAGCCGCATGCCTGCGTGGGCAGCGTCTCGGAGGATGGGACGGCGGAGCTTTGGACGACGACGCAAGGCCATTGGGTGGCACGGGCACACTGCTCCAAGCTTCTCGGGTGGAACATCAACAAGCTGCGCGTGACGTCGTCGGAGATCGGCGGCGGTTTCGGCGGCAAGACTGTTGTCTACCTGGAGCCGGTGGCACTGGCACTTTCCGCCAAGGCACGGCGTCCCGTGAAGATGGTGATGACGCGGGAAGAGGTGTTCAAAGCCTCGGGACCGACGTCAGGCGCCAATGTCTGGGTGAAGATGGGCGTCAAGAAGGACGGCACCTTCACGGCAGGCGAGGCGGTGCTGAAGTACCAGGCCGGCGCGTTCCAGGGTAGCCCCGTGCAGCCCGGCGCGATGTGCGCGTTCGCTCCCTACGACATGGCGAACGTGAAGCTGGTTGGCTTCGACGTGTTGTCGAACCGTCCGAAGGTGGCCGCCTACCGGGCCCCCGGCGGACCGATCTCCGAATACGCCGTGGAAAGCGTCGTTGACGAGATCGCCGAGAAACTTGGCATGTGCCCGATCGAGCTGCGCCTGAAGAACGCAGCGAAAGAGGGGACGAAGGCCGCCTACGGTCCGAAGTTCGGCCCGATCGGGATGGTCGAGTGCCTGGAAGCGGCGAAGGACAGCCCGCACTGGAAGGCGCCGCTTGGCAAGAACCAGGGTCGCGGTATTGCTGCGGGCTTCTGGTTCAACATCGGCGGCGAGACGACCGTCAACCTGCAACTCAACGAGGATGGAACCGTCACCCTGATGGCCGGCACGCCGGATATCGGTGGCTTGCGGGCCTCGCTTGCCATGATGGCGGCCGAGGAACTGCACATCCCCTACGAGAAGGTGCGGCCGATCATCGGCGACACCGCAACGCTCGGCTACAACTTCGTGACCGGCGGCAGCCGCTCGACGTTCTCGTCGGGTCTTGCAACGGTGGATGCAGCACGCTCGATCATCAAGCAGGCGTGTGGGCGTGCGGCGAAGCTTTGGGAAATTCCCGAGGATGCCGTGACGTGGGAGAAGGGCGAGATCAAGCCGGCGGGTGAAAACGCCGGCAAGTTCGACCCAATGTCTCTCGCCGACATCGCCAAGGTTGCTGGCAAGACCGGCGGCGCTCTGGTTGGCGTCGGCGCGATTACGGCCCAAGGCGCAGCTCCGAGCTTCGGTGTCCATATCGCCGACACCGAAGTCGATCCGGAGACGGGTCACGTTTCAGTGACGCGCTACACGGTGATCCAGGACGCCGGCACGGCGATCCATCCGGATTACGTGGAGGGCCAGTACCAAGGCGGTGCCGCGCAGGGCATCGGCTGGGCGCTGAACGAGGAGTACATCTACAACGACAAGGGTCTGCTCGAAAACGCCGGCTTCCTGGACTACCGGATCCCGGTGGCCTCGGACCTGCCGATGATCGATACGATCATTGTCGAGGTTCCGAACCCGCGTCACCCCTACGGTGTGCGTGGCATCGGCGAGACGGCCATCGTGCCGCCGATGGCAGCCATCAACGCATCGGTAAAGCGAGCGTCGGGCGTGCGCATGTTCGAGCTTCCGATCTCGCCGCCGAAACTGCTGAAGGCGATGAAGAGCGCGAAGTAGCGTCCTTTGCCGGGACTTCGGTTGCGAAATTGCAGACGACGCGTCACGGCATCGGCGCTTTGACTGAGAAATTGGCCCGGGCGGGGGGAACCTGCCCGGGCCAATCTTCTTTTGTGGGGGAGAGACAGTTCGGATCCAGCCCCTGGCGGCCGCTTGCCTGACACTGGACCTTGCCGCCCCTGTCGCGCCGAGGCTCGAGCTTGTAAGCTTACCGGAACAGAATTCGAGACGAGGGAGCGTTGGCCAATGCCAAACGTCGTGCTGATGGGGAACCTGCGCCAGTATACGGGCGGCGTGAGCGAAGTGGAGATCGAGGCGGCCACGGTGCGACAGCTCTATCGCAAGCTTGCGGAAAAGTTTCCCGAGCTGGAGCCACATTTCGACAGCCTTGGCGTGGCTGTTGATGGTCAGATCCTACAGGACGCGCTGTTCGAGCCGCTGGGAGACGCCCGCGAGGTGCATCTGCTGCCGCAAATGCGGGCGGCTGAACGGGCGGCGTTGCGTTCGCCGGTCAGCCTTACTGGTGCGTGGCCCTGTTTTTGGCGAGTGCCAACACGCGGGGGCCGCGTGCGGGCACCGGTCGGCCTTCCTCACACCGGGATGGTGCCGGCGATCGTGAGACGGTGCAGCAGGCGGCGCTGCGGCAGGTCGTAGTCGATGATTGCCTTGTGCTGCACGGTGCAATTGTCCCACATGACCAGATCGTGCTGGCGCCACTTGTGCCGATAGACAAACTCGGGCCGGACCATGTGGTCAGCCAGTGCGACGATGAGGGCTTCGGATTCAGCGGTGGGCAGGCCGACGATACCGGTGCAGTCGTCACGGTTGATGTAAAGGCATTTGCGGCCGGTGCGCGGATGCGTACGCACGATGGGATGCTCGACCGGCGGATAGCGCGCGATGGTGGCTGCGTCAGGCGCCTGGCCGCGTTTACGACGGGTGAAATCAAAAACGCCCTTCTTGCCTTCGACGAAGCGTTGCATCTCACCGGGCAGCGCGTCCCAGGCTTCGGCGGCGCTGGCGAATGCGGTATCGCCGAGCGTCAGACCATGCAGGACGGGCACCTCAATGGCGTAGAGCATGGTGGCGCGTGGCGGACGCGACGAATAGATCATGTCGCTGTGCCAGTTCTCGCCGGCGCGGCGCGAGCCAATGGGCTTGCCGTCCTTGGTGATGTTGGAGATGCGATAGATCTCGGGCTGGCCGGGAATGCCGTATTCGCCACTGTGATAGTTGAGCTCTATTTCGCCGAAGCGAAGTGCGAAAGCGAGCTGCTGGGCGGGCGTTATGTGCTGGTCTCGAATAACGAGGACGCCGTGTTTATCGAAGGCTGCCTCGATGGCGGCGAACGTGGTGTCGTCCAAAGGGCGGCTCAAGTCCACGCCCGCAACTTCGACGCCTGCAGCCGCGTCGATCGGGGTGATCCGTATGCCGGGTGCAGCTTTGGTCATCGTCATGGCGCATTATCCTGGTGGCATCATATGCGCTGCAATTTGCGACATACTTCGATGACTTTGGCAACAGGGTGCCACGCAACGTGGCGGGCAACCGGCCCGGTCGCTGCGCCGAATGGACAAGTGCGCGGGCTGGTTTGATCAGATCAAGCCGAGATCGGCGAGCTCGCGACGAAGCTTTGGCGGCATCTCGGTGATGTCGCTGTTGCGAGATCCCACGAGATCGGCAGGCGCATCGTCGCTGGTCAGGTAGCGCCAGCCCTGGAACGCGCGACGCGGCACCGGACGCACGGGCACCAGCGCCTTGTCGAGCACAAGGAGAGCACAGGGCGTGCCGTTGTCCTTGGTGCCCTCGCGAATGTCGAGCAAGCGCTGGCGGGCGAGGATGACACCCTTGATCACCCAATAGAGCGAACCGCCGTCGAGCAGTTCGTCGCGACGTTTCGGAGACTGGAACGTGCGGTGGTAGATTTCAGGCTTGAGGCCATCGCGCTTCATCAGGCGCAGACGTTCGGCCTGCCAAGCGCCGAGATCCTCGACACTGTCGCAGCCGACACAGAGCTTGACGAGATTGAGTGACATGGAATTGGCCTGGCCATGCTGCATTGCAGCGGCAATTGTAGCGCGATGGGAATGGCGATGAAATGCCCGTTCGTGGTGAGGCTGTGGATAGGGCGGAGGTGCACAATCTGTCGCGGGGCGCGGGCCAGGAAAACGGTCGTGCGAGAGCACCGATTTGCGGGCTAAGATTACAGCAAGGCAACTTCGAGCATAGGGAGTCCCGGCACATGAGCGTTGAGCAGAAGAACTACAAGTACCTGAAGCTTTCGCGGCCCAAGGAGGGGTTGCTGGAGGTGGTGCTGTCTAATCCCGGCAAACTGAACTCGGTCACGGTCGACGGCCATGCCGAGCTTGGCCGGATCTGGGGTGATGTGGACCGAGACGAGAGCATTCAGGTCGTTCTTCTGTGTGGTGACGGCGGCACGTATTCAGCGGGCGGCGACTTGAAGCTTGTCGAGCAGATCGCGGAGAGCTGGGAAACGCGCATGCGCGTGTGGAAAGAAGCCAGCGACCTGGTCTATGGCGTGATCAATTGCTCGAAGCCTACGGTTTGCGCCATGGAAGGCGTGTCTGTGGGGGCTGGACTGGCGGCGGGACTGCTGTGCGACATCACGATTGCCGGGCGTTCGACGCGGATCATCGACGGGCATACGCGGCTTGGCGTGGCGGCTGGAGATCATGCGGCGATCATCTGGCCGCTGCTGGTCGGGATGGCCAAGGCAAAGTACTACCTGATGCTGTGCGAGACGCTGAAGGGCGAGGAAGCCGAGCGCATGGGGCTGGTGTCGCTGGTGGCCGATGACGACAAGGTGCTCGAGAAGGCGCACGAGGTTTGCGACAAGCTGCTGGCGGGCGCGCAGACGGCGATGCGGTTCACCAAGCATTCGCTCAACAATTGGCTGCGGATGGCCGGACCGACGTTCGACGCGTCGCTGGCGCTGGAGTTCCTGGGTTTTGGCGGTCCGGAGATGACCGAGGGCCTCGCCAGTCACGTGCAAAAGCGCAAGCCGAAGTTCCCGCCCAAGGCGCCCTACTGAGGCAAAAGGCACGCGCAACGATTGCACGGGGTCAACATGAGCGACGGACATCGGCACGATCACCATGGCGGCCACGGGCATGACCACGAAGGGCGCGACCACAGGCACCATGGGCCGGGTCATGCTCACGATCACACACGTGGCGTGAGCGAGCAGCGGCTGGGGCTGGCAGCGCTGCTGACCGGTGCCTTCATGCTGGCGGAAGTTGCCGGCGGGCTTGTTTCGGGATCGCTGGCGCTGATCGCGGATGCCGGCCACATGATGACTGATTTCGCCAGCCTGGGACTTGCCTGGTTCGGGTTCCGGCTGGCGCGGCGGCCGGCTGATTGGCGGCGGTCGTATGGCTGGGACCGGTTTTCGGTGCTGGCCGCCTTCACCAACGGCATTGCGCTGTTCGCCGTTGCGGCTTGGATCGTGGTGGAGGCGTACCACCGTCTAGGCTCAGGTGCCGAGGTGCTCGGTGGCGTGATGCTCTGGGTGGCGGCTGCCGGCCTTGGCGTGAATGTGCTGGTATTCTGGATGCTGTCGGGTGGGGACCGGGACAACCTCAATGTGCGCGCGGCGATGCTGCACGTGGCTGGCGACCTGCTCGGCTCGATCGCGGCGCTGGTTGCTGCAGCCGTTATCCTGACGACGGGGTGGACGCCGATCGATCCGATCCTGTCCGTGCTGGTGGCGCTTATCATTCTGCGCTCGGCATGGGCGGTGGTGGCGGCCAGCGGCCACATCCTTCTGGAGGGTGCGCCCGACGGGATCGATAGCCGGGCGATTGCCGACGACCTGACAGATTCGGTGCCGGGCGTTGTCGACGTGCATCATGTGCATGCCTGGGCCATCAGCCAGGAACGCCCCATGGTGACGTTGCATGCGCGCGTCGAGGAGAGTGCGGCAATCGACGTGGTAACAGCTGCGGTGAAGTTGCGGCTTCGGGAGCGGCACGGCATAGCGCATGCGACGGTCGAGATCGAACGCAGCGCTTGTGCCGATGAGCCGGCGGCCTGACCGGCCAGACCGCCGCCGCTTGCTGTTCAATCGATCAAACGGCCTTTGTCGTCGCGGATTTCGGGGCCGTCGACGCGGGCGCGGCCGTCACCAAACTCGGCATCTCGGGCTTGGAGTGCCGCCTTGAGCCCCTGCTCCCTGGCGAGCTTGCGAAAGCGCTGGGTACCCGGCGCCAAGTGCGCACGGCCATCGTTTTCGGCGGCGAGGCGCTGCAGGGTGCGGGCGCCCATCAATTCGAGGCCCAAATTGACGATGCGCTTGTTGGCCGCGAGCAAGTCAGGATCGATCTTGGCCATGCGATCGGCAAGGCCCTCGACCTCGTTGCGCAGATGCTCGGCGGGCACCGCCTTCATGAACAGGCCGATCATCTGGGCTTCGCGGCCGGTGATTGTGTCGCCGGTCAGCAAGAGGCGCTTGGCCCATTGGGGGCCGCAGTTGTAGACCCACATCTGGTTCGGCAGCGAGCCCAGGTCGCGTGCTGGTGGAAACCCGACCCGGCAGTCCTCGGCCGCGATCACCATATCTGCCAGCAGCGCAATGTCGGAGCCGCCGGCAATGCAGTCGCCATGCACCTCGGCAATGACCGGCTTGTGCATGTCGAACAAGGCCATGCGCAGGCGCTGGCCCTGCTCGAGGCGCCAGATGTCGTCGTCGATGGTCGGATTGTTGTAGACGCCGCCGTTGCGGTAGACGCGGCCTTCGGGACCGGCGTTGGTGTTGGGTGCGGGTGCCGGCGTGATGTCGTAGCCGGAACAAAACGACTTACCGGCGCCGCGCAGGATGACGCAGTGCACGGACTTGTCGTTGTCGGCCTCCCAGAGCGCGTCGTTCAATTCCTGCAAGAGGGCGATCGAGAGAGCGTTGCGCTTTTCGGGTCGGTTGAGCGTGATGCGAGCGCGGCCGCTGGCCGCCTCGTAAAGAATGAACTGATAGGCGGACATGAAACCTCCTCAGGCGGTTGGGCCGTTGATGGCGAGATCGGCCAGATGATGCGGGACGTGATGGGGGCCGTCAAAGGCAGGCTTGCGGCGCGGCCCCGCAGCTCGCAGCCGCCACCGAGGGCAGCCGGAGGGTTGGACAGGCGAAGGGGCATCCAATCTCGCGATGGCGTTGGCAAGGTCCCCCCTGCCGTGTAAGCCTCGGTGGCAAAGCTCAATGGAGGAGACTTTCCCATGCCGCAAGCCGGTGACACCCCCGCGCCGCATCCGACCGTGAAGCCCTTGCAGGGTATCCGCGTGATCGACGTCTCGAGTTTTCTGGCGGGGCCGTTCTGCTCGACGCAGCTGGCCGAGTTCGGGGCAGAGGTATTCAAGCTCGAGCTGCCAGGGGTTGGTGATGCGCTGCGGAAATTCGGCACGCCGACGCCATCGGGGGATTCGCTGCCGTGGCTGCAGGAGACCCGCAACAAGAAGGTGGCGACGCTGGATCTGAGGAAGCCCGAGGGCGCGGAGCTGCTGAAGCGGATGATCCGCAAGGCCGACGTGATGGTGGAGAATTTCCAGCCGGGCACATTGGAGAAGTGGGGCCTTGGGTGGGACACGCTCAAGGAAGAGAACGGCAAGCTGGTGATGGTGCGCATCTCGGGCTTCGGGCAGACGGGACCCTACAGCCCGCGGCCGGGGTTCGGGCGGATCGGCAATGCGTTCGGTGGCCTTTCGTATCTGGCGGGCTTTCCAGAGCTGCCGCCGACGACACCGGGGTCGGCAACGATTCCGGACTATCTGGCGGGCCTTTACGGCGCATTCGGCGTGATGCTGGCGCTCAGGTCGCGCGACATGACAGGGCGCGGGCAATATATCGACATCGGGCTTTACGAGCCGATTTTCCGGATTCTCGACGAGCTGGCAGCGTCCTACAACTACAAGGGCTACGTGCGCGAGCGCATGGGACCTGGGACCGTGAACGTTTGCCCGCACAGTCACTACCCGACCAAGGATGACAAGTGGATCGCCATCGCCTGCACGTCGGACAAGATCTATGCGCGATTGGCCGAGGCGCAGGGGCAGCCCGAGCTGGCGGTGCCGGGCGGGCGCTGGGAAAAGATCGCCGACCGCGACCGGGAGCGCAAAGACGTGGACGCGTGGGTGGCAAAGTGGACGGAGACGTTCACGCTCGATGACTGCATCAAGGAATGCGACAAGTTCCAGGTGCCGTGCGGGCCGGTGTACTCGATTGCCGACATCTTCAAGGATCCGCAGTACGCCGCGCGCGGCAACATCCTGCGCATGCACGACGACCGCGTCGGCGGTGAGATAGCGATGCCGAACGTGGTGCCGCGGCTTTCCGATACGCCCGGCAGCGTCGAGTGGCTGGGCCCGCGCCTCGGCGAGCACAACGACGAGCTTTATAAAGGCATCCTGGGCTTGAGCGATGCCGAGATCGGCAAGCTGAAGGACAAAGGTGTGGTGTGAGGGGAGAGGGAGGGGAGCCATCGGCTAGCAGCACGGCTTTCCCTCCCGGCCCCGGCGCTCACGACGTCGGTGTGCCGCGGACGCAGGTGCGGTGGAGGACGCGGGGGTGGCGGTTGGCGTCGAAAGAGGCATTGGCGCGGTGCAGCAGGCAGCGGTTGTCCCACATGAGGACATCGCCCTTGCGCCAGGTGTGGGCATAGGTGAATTGCGGCTGCGTGGCGTGCGCTTCCAGCTCCTCGATGCGGGCGCGGCCGGCTGAAAACTCCATGCCCTCCAGATGAGAGGCATGGCAGCCCATGAACAGCGCGCGCTTGCCGGTTTCCGGGTGAACGCGTGCCAAGGGGTGCGTCATCGGCGGCGCGTCGTCGATCTCCTCCTTCGACATTTTGCGGCCGATGTTCTCGCGCGAGAGCTCCCAACTGTGGACGACGCGCTGATCGTCGACCTCCGCCTTCTGGTCGGGGAAGCGCGTCGTAAGCCGCGTACATGTCGGCGAAGTAGGTTTCGCCTCCCTCGGGAGGCAACTCGACGGCGTGCAGGATGGTAGCCATGCACGGTGCGGGCCTGAAGGATTTGTCGGAATGCCATTGCTGCGATTTGACGACGCCACTCGGTTTGCCGTCGGGTCCGAGGTTGGTGACCATATGCACGAAGGGCAGGTCCTGGCCCTTGTTCCTGAGCGTGTGGCGTTCGAGTTCGCCGAACTGCTGCGAGAAGGCGACCTGCTGCTCCTTGGTGAGGTGCTGGTCGCGGAAGCAGAGAATTTTGTAATCGAGGAAGGCGCGGCGCACGGCTTGCAATGTGGCGGGGTCAAAGGGCTTGGCCAGATCCAGGCCGACGACCTCAGCGGCGATGGTCGCAGTGAGCGGGTTGATTGCGAAGTGCGCACTCGCGATCGGTGGTTTTGCTGCGGCTGTTGTCTCGGTTTGCATCGGCGTTTCCATCGTCACGTTGAGAGTGCGGGCACATCGCGGCCCGCCTTGCGCGGATGATGGCTGAAGCCGGCTGCGGCGTCCAGCAGGGGGAGCTGCTCCTGCTGTGAGGGATATACCGGACTTGTCCACTCCCCCGGACCGTCTTCCGGCGTCCGGCGTGGCTCAAGCGCCTTCCGACTGTGCCTCGAAAGCGCTGGCGTTTTCGATCAAGCGCGCGGTTTCGCCTGGGGAGAAGCCGAGTTCGGCGAGGATTTCGCGGGTGTGCTGGCCTTTGCCGGGGGGCGGACGGCGGGTGGTGAAGTGGCTTCCGTCGATGCGGATGGGCGTGCCCATGATGCGGTCGAGGCCAGGAAGAAGCGTGTCGACGAGAGGCAGGTTGGGCGCAAGCGCAGGGTCGGCGTCGATGTCGGCGAAGGTGTTGATGGGGCCGCACAAGATGTCGGCTTTGCGCAGGCGCGCCAGCCAGTCCTCCGACGTGCCCGATGCAAACAGGGGCCGCAGGATCGCATCCAGTTCAGCCCGGTTCTTGAGGCGGGCGGCGTTGCTGGCGAAGCGGGGATCGCGGGTCAAGTGTTGCAGATCCATGGCGCTGCAGAATTTCTGCCAGTGCTCGTCACGGAGAATTGCAATGGTGATGTAGCGGCCGCCTTCAACCTCGAAAGCGCCGGCGGGGGCGAGCGACATGTTCTGGTTGCCTTGACGCTTTGGCAGCGTGCCGGCCAGCAGATATTCGGAGAAGGAGGCGTTCTGCTGCATGAGGGCTGCAGCTGTGAGCGAGATGTCGATTTCGGTCGCCTTCTTGCGGCCCAGCGCACGGCCGTACAATGCCAAAAGGATGGCTTGCACGGCGTGATTGGCAGCAGCCATGTCGGTCAATGGAAAGCCCACACGCAGGGGCGGGCCATCGGTCTCGCCCACCATCTGCATGACGCCGCTGATGGCCTGGATGACGGTGTCGCTTGCCGGGTACTGGGCGTAGTCGCCGGTCTGGCCGAAGCCCGAAATGGTGCAATAGATGATGCGATCGTTGAGTGCCTTGCAGGCCTCGAAACCAAGGCCAAGCTTGGCCATGACGCCCGGACGGTAGTTGGAGACGACGACGTCGGCGCGGGCCACGAGGCGCTGCATGATGGCGCGGCCGCCGTCGCTGGCGACATCGATGCCCAGATCGCGCTTGTTGCGGTTGAGCGCCAGATACAGCGCACTGCCGAGACCTGCAAAACGCATCGAGCCCGTAGTGCGCTGCCAATCGCCGGCCTCACGCTCGACCTTGATGACATTGGCCCCCATGTCGGCCAGCAACAGCGATGTGCAGGGGCCGGCGACGCCTTCCGTCATGTCGACGACGGTGATGTCGGAGAGAAGCAGCTCACTCATGTCCGCGGACTCCAGGCGATCAGGACGGCAGCGACGGTAGGCAGGCTGCGCGCCTCAGGCAACATGTGATTGGCGGCGGG
This sequence comes from Hyphomicrobiaceae bacterium, assembly GCA_041397705.1. Classification (GTDB taxonomy): domain Bacteria; phylum Pseudomonadota; class Alphaproteobacteria; order Rhizobiales; family Hyphomicrobiaceae. The sequence continues at coordinate 137,678 of JAWKWC010000003.1, read as the reverse complement.
CGAAGCCGGCGGATGTGGCGAGGCCCAGCAGGAACATGACGAGCGCTGCAATGGCCGTGGTGGTGGCTTGGCCAGCGAATTTGAGGCCGATCCCATAGAGCACGGGACCAATGGCCTGGCCCAGGAAGAAGCTGAAGGCGTGGAGGCCGACGGCGGCGCCACGGGCTTCGGGGGCCAACTCCGTCACCTGGGTCTGGATGGAGTTGTGGATCATGTAGAAGCCATAACCGACCAGGATGAAGGCGGCGGCCTTTGGCGGCCAGGCGTGGGTGAGTGCCAGCGCGACGAAGCCTGCCGCGCAGACCATGCCGCCCAAGCGGATCAGGGTCATGAAGGTGACGTGGCGGAGCATGTATTTGACGGCCAAGGTGTAGGCGATGCCGCCCACGGCCATGCCTGAAATGACGAAGCCCGCCTCGCGGATGGAGCCCGCGCCGTCCGCCTCGAGCATGGCGGCGAGGTAGGGGAGGATGCCGAAAATGGCCATGCCTTCGACAAGGACGGCAGCGTAGCAGACGATGGCGCGCGGGTTGGCAAAGACGCGTCCGTAGTTGGTGAGCATGCGCTCGATGGTGAAGCTGGTGCGCTTGGCACCCGGCAGCGGGCGCAGGCCCTGCCAGGAGAGAACCAGGGCCATGAAGCTGGCGACGGCCGTGAGCGAGAGGACGACGCGCCAGCTGGTTTCGCTGGCGATGAGGCCAGCTCCGATGGCACCCGCGAGCTGGCCGATCAAGATGGCCGAGAGAATGCGCGACAGTGCGACCTGCCGGTCCTTCATCTCGAAGCGATCGCCGACGGTGGCGAAGCACAACGGTACGATGCCGCCCGAGGCAAAGCCGGTGAGGATGCGGGCCGCAAACAACAACTCGATGCTGGGCGCGAGCGTGGCAGCAATGCCGCCGATAGTGAGGAGGGCAAGGCAGATCTTGATCATGCGGGCCTTGCCGAAGGCATCACCCAGTGGCCCCAGAATGGGCTGGCCGAGCGCACAGGGGAAGGCGAAGGCAGACGCCAACAGCGCCACAGTAGCAATCTCGGTGTGAAGATCGCGGGCCACCTCCGGCACGATGGGGTCGAGAATACGGACGGAGAGGGAGCTGGAAAAGGCGGCCAGAGCCAACAGCAGGAGCAGGGGCATTTCGGACCTTCAAGCGGCACCGCGGCCGTGGGCGCGGCCCGGTCCACAACGTGCGGCCGGGTCGTCATGGCAGGAGCTGCGGGCCCACGACTTGGAGATCGTGAGCCGCGGGATCAGCCAGGAAACGGCTTGGCGGTCTCGGCCAGATATTGCATGGCGGCTGCGACGCCGCCGGACTTGTGGGGAACCTTGGCGAGACCCAGGCCCATCTCGACGCCAGCCAACGTGCCGAGGATGGTGAGATCGTTGGTGTCGCCCAAGTGGCCGATGCGGAAGACCTTGTCGGCCACCTTCGAGAGGCCGGTGCCGAGTGAAAGGTCGAAATGGTCGAGGATGGTTTTTCGCAGAGCGTCAGCGCTATGGCCGGTTGGCACCATGACTGCTGTGAGCACCGGCGAGTAGTGCTTCGGGCTATTGCAAAGGTTTTCAAGCCCCCAGGACGCAACGGCGCGCCGCGTTGCCTCGGCATGGCGCTTGTGGCGGGCGAAGACGTTGTCGAGGCCTTCCTCGTGCAGCATGTCGATGGCGGTCGCCAGCGCATAGAGCATGTTTGTGGCGGGCGTATAGGGGAAATAGCCGTTCTTGTTGTTGGCGATCATCTCGTCCCAGGCCCAGAAGCTGCGCGGCAGCTTGGCATTCTTGGAGGCCGCGAGCGCCTTGTCGGAAATCGCGTTGAAGGAGAGGCCGGGGGGCAGCATCAGGCCCTTCTGCGAGCCGCCAACCGAGACGTCGACGCCCCAGGCTTCATGCGCGTAGTCAACGGAGCCGAGGGAGGAAATGGTATCGACCATCAAGAGCGCGGGGTGGCCGGCAGCGTCGATCGCCTTGCGCACCTCGTCGATCAGGGAAATCGAGCCGGAAGAGGTTTCGTTGTGCACGACGCAGACGGCCTTGATGGCGTGGCTTGTGTCGGCACGCAGGCGCTTCTCGATTGCGGCGGGGTCGGCGCCGGCCCGCCAATCGCTTTCGATGAACTCGGGCTTGAGGCCAAGCTTGACAGCCAGGTTCTTCCACAGCGTGGCGAAGTGGCCGGTTTCGTACATGAGCACCGTGTCACCGGGCGACATGGTGTTGGCCAGCGCCGCTTCCCAGGCGCCAGTGCCGGAGGCTGGGTAGATGATGACATGACCCTTGGTCTTGAAAATGGTCTTGATGCCCGACAGGACCCTGTGGCCAAGCTTCTGGAACTCGGGGCCGCGGTGATCAAGCACGGGCATATCCATGGCCCGCAGAATGCGATCGGGGACCGGAGAGGGGCCTGGAATCTGCAAAAAATGACGACCGGCGCGGCGCGGCTCATTTGACATCGACATCACCCCTAGAAAGCTCAAACCTTGCGGCAGGCGGGCCGCCTGTGCCAGTCGATAGGTGGGGCAAGCGAGGCCCGTCAAGTAATTCCGCCGGAGATGCCTATCCATGAACGCTCACGTTCCCGCGAATCGCGCGCTTGCCGACCGTTTATCGCGGGCCATCGAGGGGGACGTGCTGTTCGATCGGGCCAGCCGAGGCCGGTATTCGACGGATGCCTCGATCTACCAGATCGAGCCGGTCGGCGTGGTGGTGCCGCGCACGGCGGAAGACGTGGCCGCTGTTCATCAAGTTGCGCGGGAGGAGGGCATCTCGCTGCTGGCGCGGGGTGGGGGCACGTCGCAGTCGGGCCAGACGGTGGGGCGGTCGCTGGTGATCGACTATACGCGGCATCTCAACCGGGTGCTGGAGACCGACGCGGAGGCCGCCACCTGCCTGGTCGAGCCAGGCATCGTGCTGGATGAGCTCAATCGACAACTCAAGCCCACGGGTCTGTGGTTTCCGGTGGACGTGTCGACCTCGAGCCGGGCCACCATTGGTGGCATGACCGGCAACAACTCGTGTGGCACCCGGTCGATCCGCTACGGGATCATGCGCGACAATGTGCTGGCGATCGATGCTCTGCTGGCCGATGGCACGCGTGCACATTTCGGCGCGGTGCCGACGGATTTCACCAAAATGAACGCACCGGACGCCGCCCGCGACCTGTTCCGCGATCTGCTGGCCATCGGTGACCGGGACGGCGGGCACATCGCGCAAGCGTTTCCGGAGGTGTCGCGTCGGGTGGGCGGCTATCTGATCGATGGGCTGCTGCCCGGTGCTAAGCCACGCAACCTCGCCACGATCCTGTGCGGCTCGGAGGGGACGCTGGCCCTGTCAGAGCGCATTCGCCTGAAGCTTTCGCCGCAGCCCACGAACAAGGCGCTGGGGATTTGCCATTTCGCGACCTTCCGCAAGGCCATGGAGGCAGCCCAGCACATCGTCACGCTCGGGCCGGTGGCGGTGGAGCTGGTCGACCGGACGCTGATCGAGCTGGCGCGTGACATCGCCATGTTCCGCCCTGTGATGGAAGCGCACGTCCGCGGCAAGCCGGATGCGCTGCTGCTGGTCGAGTTTGCCGAGGACGATCAAGGCGAGAACCTGCGCCGGCTCGACCGTCTGGACGAATTGATGGGGGACCTGGGGCACCCGAAGGCGGTGGTGAAGGTTGCCGATGCCGCGGAGCAGCGCGCCGTCTGGGAGGTGCGGGCGGCCGGGCTCAACATCATGATGAGCATGAAGACGGAGGGGAAACCCGTTTCGTTCATCGAGGACTGCGCGGTGCCGCTCGAGCATCTGGCTGACTACACCGAGCGGCTCACGGCCGTGTTCGACAAATACGGCACAACTGGCACCTGGTATGCGCACGCGTCTGTCGGCTGCCTGCACGTAAGGCCGGTGCTCAATCTCAAACTGGACCAGGACGCGCGGACGATGCGGGCGATTGCCGAGGAAGCGTTCGCGATGGTGCGGGAGTACAAGGGCTCGCACTCGGGCGAGCACGGCGACGGGCTGGTGCGATCCGAGTTCCACGAAGCCATGTACGGCGCCAAGACGGTGAAGATCTTCGAGGCTGTGAAGGACCGCTTCGATCCCAAAGGATTGATGAACCCCGGCAAGATCGTGCGGGCGCCAGCCATGAACGACCGCACGCTGTTTCGCTACAAGCCCGACTATGGCGTGACGACACTGAAGCCTGCACTCGACTGGTCCGCCTATCCCGGCGGCGGGGGCGGTCTGCAAGGCGCGGTCGAGATGTGCAACAACAACGGCGAATGCCGCAAGCTTGCCGGTGGTGCGATGTGTCCAAGCTATCGCGTCACGCGCAACGAGCGCGACGTGACGCGCGGGCGGGCGAACACGTTACGCCTCGCGCTCTCCGGCCAACTTGGCGATGCCGGGCTCGAGTCGGAGGAGCTGGCGGAGACGCTGGCGCTGTGTGTTTCGTGCAAGGCGTGCCGTCGCGAATGCCCGACCGGCGTCGATATGGCGAAGATGAAAATCGAGGTGCAGGCGGCCCGCGTGGCAGCACGGCACGGCTGGTTGCCATTGCGCGAGCGGCTGATCGCGTACCTGCCGCATTATGCACCCTACGCGCGGTGGCTGGCGCCGTTGCTGAACGTGCGCAACCGCAGCGCCGGAATGGCGCGGCTGACCGAGCGGCTCACCGGCTTCTCGGCGCGACGCAAGCTGCCCGCCCGGCGCTGGCAGACGTTTGATGGTTTCGCATCGCCGCCTGCCAACGGGACCGAACGGGGTGCGGTGGCGCTGCTGGCCGACACCTTCAATCGAAATTTCGAGCCCCAAAACCTGGAGGCCACTGTCGAGGTGCTCAGCGGGCTCGGCTATCGGGTCGAGGTGATCGGCGGCGCCAAACCTGCGGGCGGGCGAGCGCTTTGCTGCGGGCGTACGCTGCTGTCGGCTGGCCTTGTCGACGAGGCGAAGGCTGAAGCGCGGCGGCTGCTCGAGGCGGTTGAACCGCACCTTGCGCAGGGTGTTCCGATCATCGGCATCGAGCCGTCGTGCCTGCTCACCTTGCGCGACGAGTTTCTTGCCATGGGACTTGGCGAGCGCGCTGAAACGCTGGCCGGTCATTCCTTCATGTTGGAGGAGTTTCTGACGGCCGAGGTCAGGGCCGGCCGCATCGAGAAGGATGCGCTCGGCCGCCTCGAGGGGACCGTGCACCTGCACACGCATTGCCACCAGAAGTCGTTCGGCGTGGCACAATCGGTGGCGGACGCCTTGAGGCTGGTGGATGGGCTGACCGTCAAGCCGATCGAGTCGGGGTGCTGCGGCATGGCCGGAAGTTTCGGCTATCAGGCGGAAACCTACGAGACGTCGATGGCGATGGGCGAATTGGCGTTGCTGCCCGCCGTGCGGGCTGCCAAGAGCGATGACATCATTGCTGCTGACGGCTTTTCCTGCCGCCACCAGATCGCCGACGGCGCGGATCGCGAAGCCCGGCACGTGGCCTGCATCCTCGCCGAAGCCATGCGGGCGCGACGTTCGCCGCACTGACGGCGTGACCGACAGGTCACGGCAGGCCAGGAATAAAATCAGTTATACCCGCATGGTTCTCGATCCACGCTTATCTGCCGACTAAAGTTTCCGCATGCGGCGGCAAGCGGGCCGTCGTCTGTCGGACACTCAAGCGGGGAAGAGGTCATGCGTTTTTGGCAGCGCATTACATTTGCGTCAGGTTTTGTCGTGCTCGGAGCGATGGGGGCGGCGGCTCTGCCGGCGGCAGCCGAGGTGGTGGATTTTCCGCACGCCAAATACCCGCCGGGGTCGATCGTGATCGTCAATAGAGAGCGCCGTCTCTACCATGTATGGCCGTCCGGCAAGGCCAAGCGCTACAAGATCGCGGTCGGCGTGCCCGACGAGCAATGGGTTGGGCGCGAGATCGTCACCAACAAGCGGGAGAACCCGCGCTGGATCGAGCCCGACGATGACGGTGAGGGCGAGGTGATCGAAGGTGGCGAGCCGCACAATCCGCTGGGCAAGCGCGCGCTTTACCTCGGCCGGACGTTGTGGCGCATCCACGGGACGAGCAAACCCCGTTCGATCGGCAGGGCGGTCTCCAACGGCTGCATCCGCATGCACAATGACGACGTGATCGAGCTTTACGAGCAGGTGGCGGTCGGCACGGAAGTTTATGCGGTGACACACCTCGGCCAAAGCAAGCCACAGGGGCCGGGGCGGAAGCTCTCGGACGATTGAGGGTTGGGCTGGGGCGTGGGACAAGGCAACAGCGATGGGCTTCGCGCCCCTCGCGCTCCGGCGGCAGGGGCTTGGCCCCTGCACCCGCGTGTCAGGCGCGGGCGCGGAACCTTGAATGTGGCCGATTGAAATCGGCGCGCGAGGCTGCGCGAAATCGGCTAAAAGATTTGCCATGAGCTGGCGAAAAGGCGGCCGCGACGGACGCGGCTATCACCACGGCAATCTGAGAGAGGCGCTGATCTCTGCGGCGCTGGATCTGATCGGCCAAAAAGGGCCGGCGGGCGTGACCTTTGCCGAGGCTGCGCGCATGGCCGGTGTGTCGACGGCTGCGCCCTACCGTCACTTTCGCGACCGCGAGGCTCTGCTGGCCGACGTCGCCCGGCAGGGGTTCGAGAAGCTGAGCGCGGTGCTGGAGAATGCTTGGGATGGCGGCCGGCCCAATGCGACCCGGGCCTTCGAGCGGACGGGGCGTGCCTATCTGGGTTTCGCACGGGAAGAACCCGCCTACTTCGCGTCGATGTTCGAATCCGGCATTCCGCTCGGCTCCAATCCGCAGTTGCAGGCGTCTGCCGATCGCGCCTTCTCGGTGCTGCGGGAGGCGGCGGAGGCAGCGGCCGCCGGAGCGCCCGAAGGGCGACGGCCGCCGGCGTTGATGGTGGCGCTGCACATCTGGGCGATGACGCATGGAATTGCCGCCTTGTTCGGGCGGGCCGACGGGCCGCTTCGGACGATCCCGATGCCGCCGGAGGAGCTGTTGGAGGCGGGTTTACTCGTCTACCTTCAGGGTTTGGGTCTCGGGCCGGACAGCTGATGCCCGCCCCCGCGCGGTCTAAATTGCGACAATCGCATGCGAGATCTCTTGACATCCGGCAGACCGCACCAATTTATGTTAATGTGTCTAACATAAACATGGGACCTACGATGTCTGAGATGGTCGCACGGTTGGACGATTGGGGCAGGCCGACATGGATCGCGGCAATGATCGCGGGCTTTATCGTGTTCTGGCCTATCGGCCTCGCAATCCTGGCTTTCTTGATATGGAGTGGACGTATGGGCTGCGGACGACGCAACTGGAGTGGTTGGGAGCAAAAGGCGCGCGACAAGTGGGAGCGCAAGATGCAGCGGTTTGCGGGCGGCATGCCCACCAGCGGCAACCGCGCCTTCGACGCCTACCGCGAGGAAACGCTGAAGCGGCTCTATGACGAGCAGAAAGAGTTCACCGACTTCCTGGAGCGGCTGCGGCTCGCCAAGGACAAAGCCGAGTTCGATCAGTTCATGACCGACCGGCGCAACCGGCCAGCGCCGCCTGCTGGCGATGTTCCGGCGCAAGGCTGACGCGATTGTTGCCTTGCGGGCAGTGTTGCGGTTGCAGCGCTGCCCGTGGGGGAGGTGGTGACGCGCGCCGAGCCTCATTCCAGATGGTTCGGGGGAAATTAGTCGCCTACGTGCCTTGACCGGAGTTCGACGGTTTCAGGTCAGATTGCCTGCGCCAAGAGCTTGATACGCCCACGCCTGCAGCTGACCCATAGCGTAGGCGTGGTCGCCTGAGACCTAGAAATTCTGGAGTTGGGTCGGGGTGCGATCAATCTCGTTGGAGACGAGCCCGCCCCATCGACCCTTAGCCGAGACCAACCGGTCGCCGGGCTTGAGGCTGGCGGAGGGGAGGCCCAGCGCACCGGGTTGCGGATTGGGGAGAGGGCTGGCAATAGTGCGTCGCGAAACACTTGCGGGGCGTTCGGCCGCGCGGCAGAACTCATCGAGACGCCATGGTCACTGAAGTTGTAGGTGGACCGCCGACGGGCGGACGCAGCGCTGAAGCGCGGACGCTGACGGCCGTTTCGGCGGCGCATTGGGTCAGCCATTTCCACATTCTGGTGCTGCCGCCGCTGTTCCCGTTCCTGAAAGACCGGCTGGGCGTGGGGTTCGTTGAGCTTGGTCTGGCGCTGACCGTGTTCGCGGTGGTGTCGGGGCTGACACAGGCGCCGGTCGGGGCGCTGGTGGACCGGCTTGGCGCCAAGCGCATTCTGATCGCGGGTCTATGCCTTGGCGGCGCTGCCTTCATGGCGATGGGGCTGACGCTCAGCTATCAGTGGCTGGTTGTGTGCGCCGGCATCGCGGGGCTCGCCAACAGTGTCTATCACCCCTCGGATTATTCGCTGCTGTCGGCTGGCATCGGCGAGGGCAAGATGGGGCGGGCGTTTTCCATTCACACGTTTTCTGGGTTTTTCGGCGGTGCGGTGGCACCGGCCAGCATGCTGCTGGCGGTGTCACAGTTGGGGCTCGAGGGAGCGTTGATTGCGGCGGGTGCGCTTGGGCCGATTGCGGCGCTGCTGGTTTGGCTGGTGCCGATGCCTGAAGCAGGCGGGCCAAGAGGGATCATCGCCGCCAAATCCGGAAAGGCTGGCGGTGCCGGTGCGTTTGCGGGCGTGCTCACTCCGGCGCTGTTGATGTTGACGGTGTTCTACGTGTTGCTGAGCCTCTCCAATGCGGGGCTGCACTCGTTCTCGGTGGTGGCGCTGATGCAGTCGTACGCGGTCGCGTTCTCGACGGCCAACGTGGCGCTGACGGCGTTTTTGGGCATGAGTGCGCTCGGGGTTCTGGCTGGCGGGTTTCTGGCCGACCGGACGCATCGCCACGCCCAAGTTGCGGCGGCCTGCTTCGCGATCAATGCGGCGATCGTGGCGACGATCGCGCTGGTGTCGCTGCCGCATGCGCTGATCGTGGCGGGCTTCACGGTGGCTGGCTTTCTCGGCGGAGTGATTGCGCCGTCGCGCGATATGCTGGTGCGCAAGGCGGCGCCGCCGGGGGCGGCAGGGCGGGCGTTCGGGATCGTGTCGACAGGGTTCAACATCGGCGGCATCATCGCGCCGCTGCTCTATGGATTCATCATGGATAGCAGCCGGCCACGATGGGTTTTTGGCATGTCTGCCGTATTCATGGTGGCGACGGTGCTGCTGGCCTTGATCACCGACCGGCGCAGAGAGGACTAATGGACTGGCCCCTGTTCGACGAGCGTGACGTTTTCGAGGACGTTGAGGCGCGGCTCGCGGCCGAGGCGCTTGGCGATGGGTTGCCGCTGGTGGCACCGACGAAAGCGCGCATGGCGGCGATGCTGGCGGGTGTGGCCGAGCCGGACGCGGGGCTTGGGATGGGTTTCGTGGCGCCGCTGTTCGGCGAGCTGACGCCGAGGACCGTCGCCTACAATTGCGTGCTGGCCGGGTGCCGGCCCGGCGAGCGGGTGGTGGTCGAGGCCGCGATGGTTGCCTGCCAGGCGGACGAGCTCAATCTGCTGGGGCTGATGACGACGACGGGCTCGGCTGCGATCGCAACGGTGGTGCACGGGCCAATCGCCAAGGCCCTGGGTCTCAACAGCGAGATCAATTGCCTGGGGCCGGGGAACCGGGCCAATGCCACGATCGGGCGTGCGATCAGCCTGTGCCTGCGCAACATCGGCGGGGCGCGCGAGGGCTCGGGCGACATGGCGACGGTGGGGCAGCCTGGCAAATACACGTTCTGTTTCGCCGACGGGGCGGCCGCAGACATTCCGCCGTTGCATGTGCGGCGCGGATTTGCGGCGGAGGCAAGCTGCGTCACGGTGCTGGGGCTGTCAGGGACCGCCGAGGTGTTGCCCTTGCGCGATGGCGAAGGAGGGGACGCCGGCGCGGACGCGATTCTGGATGCGCTGGGGATCATCATGACAGCGTCGCTCGAGACGACCGGGGCGTCGCGGCAGCCCCAGCCACCCGAGCAAGTTTTCATTCTGCCGCCGGAATTGGCAACGCGATTGGCGGCCAATGGCTTCGACCTCACCGCGATCCAGGCTTATCTCTACGACTGGGCCAAGCAGAAGGGCTTTCAAATCGCCGCCGAGCCGTCGCGCATCCAGCCCATTATTGCGGGCGGGCCGGGGGTGAAGATGGCCTACCTGCCGTTGTGGGGTGGCGGCTCCTGCCCCGTTACGAGGGAGATTGCAGAACAACCTTAGCTACAATTTTTGATTGTGGCGACGCGACGGTATCGAGCGGGATCGCAATCAATTGGTATGCAAATTGCTTTTTGATCCGGGCAAGCATCTCGAATTCACGCCGGTGTGCCGAAAGTTATGCCCGGGCCTGCGCCACGGGGCTATAACGGCAGGCTGAAAACGGAATTGATGCGTAAGACTATTTTCTGTTTGGGGGTGGCTTCTGACCGACCAGGACAACAAGGGAGCGGGTGGGACGAGCGGCCCAAGCGGCCAGCCGGGCCCACAAAGCGAGCGCCCCGTTGATGGCGGCTTGCTGAGCCTGGCTCTCATCGCCGGCCATTTCCGTATTCCAATGGACCCGCAACAGGTTGCACACGACCTCGGGCTTGGCACGCGCCTGGCCGAGGGATCGGACCTGGTGCGGGCTGCGCGGCGGATAGGGCTGCGCGCGCGGTTGCTGCTCGCCCAGGAAACGCGCCGACTGGAAACCTGCCCGATTCCGGCGATCATCAAGGGTAAAGACGGCCGATGGGTGGTGCTGCTGCAGCGCGGCAATGATGGCCGGTTGAGGGTCGGTGACCCCGTCGCGCGGACACAAGCCGTGCTGACGCCCGAAGCGCTGGCCGAGAAGTGGGCCGGCGACATCATCATGCTGACGCGGCGCTGGGGTGGGCCCGGCATCGAGCCCGGAAACTTCGGCTTCCAATGGTTCAAGCCGTCGTTGTGGCGCTATCGCAAGCCGCTCGTGCACGTGCTGATCGCCTCGCTGTTCGTGCAGCTTTTTGCGCTGGCGACGCCGCTGCTGTTCCAGGTGGTGATCGACAAGGTGCTGGTGCACAAGGGCCTGTCGACGTTGATCGTGATCGTATCGGGCATGGTGCTGATTGCGATCTTCGACACGCTGCTGCAGTTCCTGCGCGCCTATACGTTAACCCACACCACCAGCCGCATCGACGTGGAGTTGGGAAGCCGGTTGTTCGATCACCTTCTGCGGCTGCCGATGGCCTATTTCGAGACACGGGCAACCGGCCAGACCGTGGCGCGCGTCCGCGAGCTTGAAACCATCCGCAGCTTCCTGACGGGCCAAGGCCTGTCCTCGGTGATCGACCTGCTGTTCACGTTCATTTTCTTTGCGGTGCTGTTCGCCTATTCCGCCACGCTGGCGCTGATCGTGCTGGTGTCGATCCCGCTTTACGTGCTGATCGCAGTGTTGATCAGGCCGATGCTGCGCGAGAAGATCAACGAGCGGTTCAATGCCGGCGCGGCCAGCCAGCAATTCCTGGTCGAAAGTGTTTTCGGCATGCAGACGTTGAAGGCAGCTGCGGTCGAACCGATCCTGCGCAACCAGTGGGAAGAGCGGCTCGCTGCCTACGTGCGGTCGTCGTTCGAGAGTGTGATCGTTGCCAGCGTCGGCCAGAATGCGATCCAGATCGTCAGTAAATTCACGACGGCGGCGGTGCTGTTCTTCGGGGCACTGGCGGTGATCAACAACGATCTTACGGTTGGCGGCCTTGTCGCCTTCAACATGATCATGAACCAGGCGACTGCCCCGATCCTGCGCCTTTCACAACTGTGGCAGGACTTCCAGCAGGTACAGATCTCGGTCAGCCGCGTCGGCGATATTCTCAATGCTCCGGCGGAGAGCCAGCGGCTGGGGGTTGCCCACCTGCCACCGGCGCAAGGCGCCATTGCGTTCTCGGATGTGACCTTCCGCTACCGGCCGGATGCATCGGAAGTGCTGCAGTCGATCAACCTCGAAATTCCGGCCGGGCAGGTGATTGGCATCGTCGGCCCATCGGGGTCCGGCAAGTCGACATTGACCAAGCTGGTGCAGCGCCTCTACAGGCCGGAACGAGGCCAGATCCTGATCGACGGCCTCGACATCTCACAAGTGGACACCGCGTGGCTGCGCCGGCAAATCGGCGTCGTGCTGCAGGAATCGACGCTGTTCAACCGCACCATTCACGACAATATCGCGCTCGCAAATCCGGCGATGCCGCGCGCCCAGGTGATCCTGGTAGCCCGCCTTGCCGGCGCGGACGAATTCATCTCAAAAATGCCACTCGGCTACGACACGCTGATCGAAGAGCGGGGGGCCAACCTCTCGGGCGGCCAGCGCCAGCGCATTGCGATCGCGCGCGCGCTTGCCACCCAGCCGCGCATTTTGATCCTGGATGAGGCGACCAGTGCGCTCGACTACGAGAGCGAGCGCATCATCCAGAACAACATGCGCCACATCGTGCGCGGACGCACGGTGATCGTGATTGCCCACCGCCTCAACGCCGTGCGCCGCGCCGACCGCATTATCGCCATCGATGGGGGGCGAATCGTGGAGCAAGGCAACCACGCCGAACTGATCGCCAAACCGGACGGCCTCTATGCCCGTCTTTGGCGGATGCAGAATGAGGATATCGATTGATGCTTACTGACCCCGGGGGGCTGTTCCAGTCGATTGGTATCGTTTGGGTTTACGCCGGGATCATCGCGCTGATGGCATTGGCGGCGCTGATCTTCGACCTGAGGCGACACAAGGGAGGGCGCGGGCGCGAGAGCACAGCCGCGCTCCAGCGCCGCAACCGGATCGCCGGCAAGCCGCTGGAAGATGCTGAACCCTTAACGCCCGCGAAAGCTGCGGAGAGCAGTGCGCCGCCACCGCGCGCGAATGGGTCGGCAAATGGCACCCCCAGGACCACAACGGTCAGTGGCATCGTTTCACGCGCCAGCGACGCCGTCTCGCGCGTCTCGCCGACGCGCATCCTGCGTGAAATGGCACGCTCGCCGGAAAGCATCGATACCAGCGAGCCCAAGCCGGACGCTCCGGGCGTTGCCAAAGTTCAGCCGCCCATGCGGCTTGCGTCCGACCGCGAGTTTCTACCCGCCGCGCTCGAGATTCTGGATACGCCGCCATCACCTGTGGCGACAGCCATGATGCTTTCGATCTGCGGGATCGTGGTTGCTGCATTGGCTTGGGCCACAATCGGGCAACTGGATATTCATGCGGTGGCGCCAGGCCGAATCCAGCCGAGCGGACGAACGAAGATTGTGCAACCGCTCGAAGCGGGGCGTGTGGCTGCGGTGCATGTCGAAGCGGGTGAGACCGTAAAGGCCGGCGACGTCCTGATCGAGCTGGACCCGACCGAGACCGCTGCCGACCTGGAGGCGCTCAGCCGTGAACTGGAAAGCGCGCGGGCTGAATCGGCACGCCGGCGTGCGGCCGTCGCGGCAGCCCAAGGTGGCGAGACGTCAGCCATCAAGGCCAACTATCCGCCGCAGGTGAGCGAGGCAGTGCGCATGCGCGAAAATGGCCTGCTGCTGGCCGACGTCGATCAACTGCGGACAACGGTTGCCAGCCTCAGCGCGCAACTGGTGGAGCGGGAAGCCACCAAATCGCGACTGCAATCCAGCATCAAGGCACGCAAGAAGCTGCTGGACCTTTCCAAAGAGCGCGTTGGCATGCGCGAAGAGATCCGCACGCGCGGGGCCGGCTCGCGCGCATTGATCATCGAAGCCGAGCTGCAATACGAGAACTTCGCGACAACAGACGCAAGCGAGCGCGGCCAGCTGGTGGAGGCCGAAGCCTCGATCGGCTCGCTCAAGAAGCGGATCGAACAAGCGACTGCCCAGTTCATTGCCGATCAGACGCAGAAGCTGGTGGATATCGACCGGCGCCGGGATCGCCTGGAGCAGGAGATCATCAAGGCGCGATCGCGGACCGACCGCACGCGCCTGAAGGCGCCGATCACCGGCACGGTGCAGCAGCTTTCGGTCAGCACGCTGGGTCAGGTGGTTTCGAGCGGGCAAGCGCTGATGAGCGTGGTTCCCCTGGATGCGCCGCTGGAAGTCGAGGTGATGATCGCCAACAAGGATATCGGCTTCGTGCATGCTGGGCAGAAGGCGACCGTCAAGATCGAGGCCTTTCCGTTCACACGTTACGGCACGATCGATGCCGAAGTGGTGAAAGTCTCGAACGACGCCGTCGAGGAAGGCAACGTGACGGGCATGATGGACGCCGTAAGCGCAGCGCGCGCGCAAACCGGCGCGCCATCGAAGGGTGGACCGGGGCAGAACCTGGTGTTTCCGGCAACGCTGCGATTGCTCAAAAGTTCTATCAATGTCGAGGGCAAGGATATCGCCTTGGGACCGGGCATGGCTGTGACGGCAGAGATCAAGACCGGACAACGCCGCGCCATCAGCTATCTGCTGTCACCGCTGGGCGAAATCCTGTCGTCGTCGGGCAACGAACGGTAACCGGTCGAGATCGCCTCCGCCTTACCTTCGGCGCTGGCCTAATACTTTTGGCTGGCGCCGAACTTGTTGCCGTCGGTGGCGCGCTGCACTTTGCGGGCACGCTGCCAGCCTTCACGCGTTTGCGCAGACTTGGATGCGGCCAGCTCGTTGGCCTTGAGCTCTTCGACCAATGGGGCATAGTCGGCAGCGCCGGGCAGGCGCTTTTGCTGTTCGCGCACGTACTTGGCATTGGCTTCGAACTTGCTCCGCGCCTCATCCAGGCGGCCCTTGTCACGCAAGCGCACCGCTTCCTGACGCGTGGCGCGCGAGACCAGCGTGGTGACGTCGCGCATGACGGCTGCATTGATGCTCTTCCCGGCGCGATCGTGATCGCGATCGAACGAGACCGAGGCGGTTGCCGACTCGGTCTTGCGGCGGCCGGTCGCCACGTCAGTGTAGGCGACGGAAATCTCGGCGATGGTCGCGGTCTTCAGCTCCGTTGAAGCGGCGTCAATCTCGATCTCGCCGAGCAGAACCTGCTCGACGCCACCAACCAACGCGCCAACCTTGTAGGCAATCTCCCGCTTGTCGGCCGAGATCTTTGCCTCACGGCCGAGCGAGCGCAGTGGGTGCACGCCGTCCTTCAGGCGGATGATGATCTCGACCTCCTGGCCAACGATGCTTTGTGCATCGTCGAACTCGCGCGCGAGAAAGCCTGCAAGGTCGGCGCTTTCCTGTACGAAGACGTGACCGCCATCGGCAGCGCGGGCGAGGCCCGCCATCAGGTCTTCGTTGTATCCGGTGCCAAGACCGATTGTCGAAACGGTGATGCCCTCGCTCGCCAGCTCACGACCAAGCGCCTCGAAATCTGCGGGCTTGGACGGGCCGACATTGGCGAGGCCATCAGAGATCAGGACGATGCGGTTGACGCGATCGCGGGACTTGAATTTCCGCACCTCGTTGGAAGCGGCGAGGAGGGCTGCGTGGATTGCCGTCGAGCCGCGCGGAGTGAGGCGATCGATGCTACGCTTGACACCTGCGGGGTCGATGACCTTGGTCGCGGGCACATCGACATCGACGCGATTGTCGTAGCTAACGACGGACAGAATATCGTCACGGCCGAGGCGGTCGACGGCCATGCGGGCGGCTTCGCGGGCATTGGTCATACGGGCATGGGAGGCCATGGAGCCGGAGCGATCGATCACCAGCGCCACGTTCATGGGAGCGCGACGGGTGTGCGACCGGCGCGCTGGCGTGACGGCTATCCTGATGAACGTGCGCTTGGCCGCGCCTGCGGGCAGGATGCCCTGAGCCAGCTCGGCCTTGATGTCGACGGGGACAGAGTCTGCGGCCCGTGTCGGGTTTGGCAGAATGGCAGCGAAAACTGCTGCTGCGGCCAATGAGACAGTGCGAAGCAACAAGAACTTTGGCGACATTGTGCAGGCCTCAAACCGGAATTGCGAATGTGCTGCACAAGATCAGGGGGGACATTGGCTATACGATGATCGGCGCGTGACCAATTGATGGCGGGCGCGTTTGGTGAGCTTTTTGGTGCGCGTTGCGACTCCCCTGCGGGGAGCCGGCCGCAACGCTGCGTAAATGGTGCGCGTTGCGACGCCCCTGCGGGCAGCCGGCCGCAACGCTGCGAAAATGGTGCGCGTTGGCGTTTCAGTATGATGCCAGTCGCTTGAGGGCGCGGACCGAACGGAGCGTGGCGCCGGGCTGGTCGTCTGGCACGTGGGTCTCGACAACGAAGGTCAGGTGGCGCGATTTGGCCTCTTCGTAGAGTGGCTGCAAGAGCACGGCAAACGGCACGTCGCCCTCGCCGAGCGCCACCATGCGGCCCTTGGCGGCACTCCAGTCCTTGAAATGACTCTGATCGACGAAGGGGGCGAGACGGGCAACCTGATCCTCGCTGGCGCGCTCGGCACGCCAGGCGTTGGTGATGTCAAGCAGCGCCCGCAAGCGGGGGTGACCAAAATGCTCCATGGCGGCGATCAGATCGGCAACGGTATGGAAGTTGCAGACATGCTCGTTCTCGATGTGCACAGTGACGTCATGGCGCTCGGCCAGGCGAACGAGCTTGCCATAGTCGGCGTCGAGGTCGGCGAAGCGGAAGCCGTCGTACTTCAATAACGAGAATACGCGGATGTTGCGCGTGCCCAGGACTTCCGCGCAACGGAACGCGTCCTCGTAGAGCTGGTCGACACTTTTGCCGCCTGGATCGAAGCCGAACTGATCGCCCATGTCGTCAGCCGACCGGCCGGGGGCTGGCCACTTGAGAAGTGGCGTTGCAAGTGTGGCGACCTGCAGTCCGGCATCGCCAATCTGGCGGGCCGCCGCTTTTTGCTGGCTGGCGTCGAGCGACATGAAATTGACGCCGCCGATCGACCGGACATCGATCGAGGTCAAGCTTCCTCCGCCGCCATGCGCAGGCCGGCATCCAGGCCAGGGGCGACCTCATCCGTTATGAGCGAGACTTGATCGGCATGGGAACCTCCTATCGCCTGATGACCCGGAGCAACGTCAACTTCCAACTTTGGCGCCGGCGAGACGTGGCGGACGGCAGCTTGCGATTCTTGCGCAGCGCCGAGGCGCCGCACCGCCGATCTGCCTCAATCAAACCCAACTCGTGCAACGCTACGGACCGTTGAAATGGACACGTCCGGAACCCGAAAGATCATAGCCTATGTGCTCGCCCGCGCGCTTCATAAAGGCGTCGGTCCGGCAAAACGCCAGCAGCGTTTGCATCGGCGGCTCAAAGTAAGCGCGACGGTCGATCAGAAGGTCGAACCGCTCCTCGATCACGGGAACGAAGGACAGACCGAATTGGCAGGCCAAAGACTCCAAGCCGAACGCCACCTCGGCTTTGCCTTCCAGGACACTTGTTGCGACCTCGCTCTCGGTGCGCGCAGTCACTGCGACCTCCAGGCGATCGAATATGATCCCCATTTCGTCAAGCAGGCGGACGAGGAGTTGGTGGGTGCCGGATTGCGGTTGGCGTGCTGCGAAGGCGGAGCCCCGTGAGCTGGCGCAAGCCCACCCCTTCGTCTTGGCGTTGGCGGCCAGATCAGGCCGCGCTGACGGCGCGCCCATTCGACAAGAACGACGGGCGCGGTCGAGCATGAGGCGACCACTGCGCTGGTGCTCCAATCGTCGATGGGCTCGCCGGGAATATGCAAGCCTGCGGCAATGCCTTCGCCAGCATTGAAGCGGGCAAGCCCATCGAGACTGCCATCGAAATAGGTGGCGATGGTGCATTGTGATTCCCGCAGCGCCCATTCCAGCAACGGATCGTGGCTGCCGAGAAAACCGGCGGCCGTTTGGGGCGTGCAGCGGCCTCGACGCCCGAGGAGCGGCCAGCGATCCAGGCCTCGATCGCCTTGCGAGGGAACAAAGCTTACCCGTCGCGCGGAGCACGGCACCTCGCCGGACGCCGCCAGATCGTAAACCTTGCGTTCCTTGATGCGGAGCAGTTCGGCCAACTCGCGGGTGGTCAGATATTCACTCATTGCGCCTTCGCTTCCTCGCGCACCGGGACTGTAAAAACCCTCGCAAACTTTGTGCCTGACGACAAGCGCGGGGCGTGGGTCGGAGCGGCTGCCAGGGGCAAGGGCCTGCCGCCTTTTGAGCAGCCATTTCGGCGATGCTCTTGCGCGCGGCGGCGCGGGGTGCCTCAATTGGCCTTTGCGCAGGCAGAGGAGAGCAGCGATGGCACTTTACGAGATGCGGACCTACACGCTCCAGGTCGGAAAAATGGGAGAGGCGCAGAAGCTTTATTCCGAGCTTGGATTTCCGGCGCTGAAAAAGGGCGGGCACGACAAGCATCTGGTCGGCTATTTCGTTGCGGACACGGGGATGATCAATCAGCTCGTGCACATCTGGAAGTTCAAGGACGATGCAGATCGGCGCGCGCACTGGGCGGCCGTGTTTGCCAACAAGGACTTCGTGGAGGGCTTTGCTTCCAAGTTCCGGCCGCTGGTGTTGTCGCAGGAAGTGAAGCTGATGACGGCGGCGCCTTGGGGGCCGCATCCCTGATCGCCGCATCATTGATCAAAGGCTGAATTGGCGACTGAGCAGGGCAGAGGCCGCGATGGCTCTCACTGCTCAGTCGCTCGTTCGCCTGCGTATCTCGCAGCCCACAGTTAGGAAGACTGCAATGGCCAAGACGCAAGGGACTGGCCTGTTGATGGCCTGGACGGACGTCGATCCCGGCAAGGAGGCCCAGTTCAACGCCTGGTATGACGGCGAGCATATGCCGCGGCTCGCAGCCATTCCGGGTTTTCTCTCCGGCGCCCGTTACGTCGCTTTGAAGGGCGGCCCGCGGTATCTGGCCATGTATGAACTGGAAGATCACCGGGTGCTGCAAAGCGCTGCGTTTCTCGATACCGTGCGCTACCAGCCATCGGCGGATCGCCAGAGGATTTCGGGCGGGAGCGTGGGCCGCGATTTCCTGCTCAATCAGTACCGGCAAATCTTCCCCGGCCGCACGCATCCCATCGAGGCGACGCGGGAACCGGCACCCTATCTGCAGATCGGTCGCATGAGCGTGCCGCAGGCGTTCGAGGACGAGTTCAATGCCTGGTACAATACCGCGTACATTCCGCCCTACCTGAAGGTGCCCGGCGTCATTGCGGCCCGGCGCTATGTGGCAGTGGAGTGCGAACCCAAGTACATGACGGTCTATGAACTCGAGAACCCCGACGTTGCGGAGACTGAACCGTGGCTTGCGGCTCAACGCTCGAACCCGTGGAGCCTCCGCATCCGGCCGATCATGAAGCACGATGTCGGCTCGCCGGGCGTCTTCAAGCGAATCTATCCCAAGCTGGCTTGATGGCGTGGCACGGTCATAAGACGGACGCGATGGCGCCGAGGCCGGAGAGGAGCAGCAATATCAGCAACACCGGCCAATAGGTTGCCGGCGTCAGCAAACGGAATAGCCGCTCGCCACCCCATGTTGCGGGGACCACGAGCGGCGCCAGGATTGCGGCGAGCTGCCAACCATGGCCGGAGAGGCCTTTGGTTGCCAGGTGCAGGACGAAGACGACGGCGTAGCAGACCGCAAACAGTGTCAGCGAGAGGGCGCGGGCCTGGACTGCCGGAATGGGCCGGCGCAACAAATAGAGCATCAATGGCGGGCCCGGCATGACGAGAATGGCCGTCATCGCTCCAGACAGGGCTCCTGCAATGAGACCGGACGAACGCCCTGGCGGCACTTCATTCGGGCCATCACCGCCGCCATCACGAAACTTTGCGCCTGGGTGCCAGCGCCGCCAGGCCAGCAAGGCCGTCATCATGAGAATGACGATGCCGATCGAGAGCTTGAGCGATCTCAGATCAAGAAACTGAAAGACCGCGATCCCCAAGACGCAACCGATCGCTGCGCCGAGGATCAGTTTATCGAACTCTGTGCGGGGGACTGCCGACCACAGGCGCGGCACCAGCATTGCGCTCTGGACGAGATGCAAGGCGACAAGGATCGGGACAGCTTCAAGTCCGTCGATAGCATAGAGAAATGCAGGTGCGGCGATAATGGCGAAGCCGAACCCGGTTCCAGCCTGAACGGCGGCCCCCAGCAGCGTTGAAGCCGCGAGAACCACCAGTGCGCTGGTCGATTGCTGCACTGCGATTGCCTCTCAACTGCGTCCGAGAAAAATGACGCCGACACCGACGGCGATAAACGCGAACCCGATGGCATGATTCCATCCCAACGGCTCTTTCAAGACCAGCCACGAAAAGAACGCGAACACAACCAGTGTGATCACTTCCTGGATGGTTTTGAGCTGGGCGGCAGAGTAGACGGCATTTCCGTAGCGGTTGGCCGGCACCGCCAGGCAGTACTCGATGAATGCGATGCCCCACGACGCCAGGACGACAATGGGCAGGGGAGCCGACTTGAAGCGCAAGTGGCCGTACCAGGCAATCGTCATGAAGAGATTTGATGCAATCAGCAGCACGATGGGCGCGAGATAGGGCAGCAGCCGGCTTGCAGACATGGCGGGATCTCGATGTAACGACGGCTCGTGGCCGCCGAAGGAGGTCATAACGGAGCGAACTTTTGGTGTCCCAGCGACTTGATCGACCGAAGGCGACACACAATTCTTGTTGCAGCCACCCGAGTTGTAACTCCCGCCAGACAAAAACGTTCAGCCGTGGCAACCCATCTGGCGGAGCGCGATAGATTTACTTGCAGGCGGGCAGCAAGCCAGATACTTCCGCCGGCCATGCGCCGATCCCACGCCGTGCTTCTGCTGATCTTTTCCGCCGCCATCTGGGGCTTCGCCTTCCTATTCCAGAAGACGGCCATGCGTCACGTGGGGCCCATCCAGTTCGTAACGGCGCGAAGCCTTGTCGCGACACTCGCTTTGCTGCCCTTGGCGTTGCATGAAATGCGCGGCCACGGCGGGAGCTGGGCGAGCGTCCTGCGGGTTGCTGTGCCCGCCGGTGTCGCCTTCTATATCGCGGCTGTGCTGCAGCAGGTTGGACTGGTGACGGCGACGGTGACCAACACCGGATTTCTGACCGCCCTCTATGTCGTGATCACGCCCTTCATTGCTTGGGCCCTGCTCGGGCGCCGACCTGTGGTGGTGGTGTGGGCTTCGGTCATCATGTCGTTCGTCGGCACGTGGTTATTGGGCGGCGGTACGCTTGCTGCGCTTTCCGTCGGTGACCGGCTGGTTGCCGCCTCCGCCTTCTTCTGGGCCCTGCACGTGGTCCTCGTCGGGCGGGCCGCGCCCGTCGGCCGACCGATTGCGTTCACGACTTTGCAGTTCTTCGTGGTGGGTCTGATCGGGGCAGTGACCACACCGTTCGTCGAGCCAGTGTCGTTTGCCAAGCTTGGCGATGCCTGGATCGAGATCGCGTTTGTCGGCATTCTTTCGAGCGCGTTGACCTTCACGCTGTTCTCGATCGCCGTGCGCCACACCGGGCCAAGCGAAGCGACGATTATCGTCTCGATGGAGACGCTTTTTGCCGCTTTCGGAGCGTGGCTTTTCCTCGGCGAAGGGCTGTCCGTCCTCGGCTGGGCTGGGGCGGGCCTCATATTGACGGCCGCGCTTCTGGTGCAACTGGCACCGGCCCGCCGCGCGGACGGCGATGAGGCCACGCGCCCATCAGCTGGCGGCTAGCACTCACCGCCCGTCAGTGGCTTCGTCACCATCCGGATCAGGTCAGCGGGGCGCAGCGCGCGGCGCCGCCCTCAGTCCTCGTAGCGCACAACCACTGCATCGACGAGGGCGACGCCACGGCCCTGGTCGTTGATCATCACCGGGTTCATGTCGAGGCTGGCGATATCCGGGTTCTGCAGCATCAGGTTCGCCACCTTTACGGCTGCGTCGGCCAACGCCTCGACATCCATCGGTGGTTCGCCGCGCACGCCAGCGAGGACCGGCGCGCAACGCAGGCCCCGCAAAGCGCGCAGCACATCTTCGGTCGAGAACGGCGGCATGAGGAGCGCCAAATCGGGCATGGCTTCGACATACTTGCCGCCTTCGCCGACGACCACGACCGGGCCAAAAAACGGGTCGCGGTGGGCACCGATCAGCATCTCGCGGCGGCCTTTGACCATGCGGGCAACGATGGCGCCGTCGAAGTTGGCGCCGGCTTTGGCGACCGCTTTTTCCATATCGCGGAAGGCTTCGCGGATACCGTCCTCGTCATCGAGGCCGAGGCGAACGAGGCCGTACTCGGACTTGTGGGGAAGATCGGCCGAGCAGCCTTTGACGGCGACGGGGCCACCGAGATTGCGCCAGGCGGTGGCTGCTTCGGCTGCCGAGCGTGCGAGGTGGTGGGGCACCACGGGCAGTCCGGCCTTGGCCAGCGTCGCTAGGCTGTCAGCCTCGTTCAACGTCGCCTGCTTGCGGTTCGTGGTGGCGGGATCGAAGGGGTGCCAAGACGGGCGGGGCATGGATTTGGCCAGGTCAGCCAGCTCGTGATGCGAGACGAGTTGGGCGAGACCCTTGATCGCCTCGGCTTCGAGCGGAAAGACCGGCACGCCGGCGTTGCGGAACGTGGATGGGATATCGCCCTGCCAGCCGGCGACGACGACGGGGCGACCGGTTGCCTTGCTGAAACCAGCGATGTCCTTGGCGAAGCCTGCCATGTCGTAGCCAGGGCCGGCGACGGGCATATCGACCTTGAACAGATCGGCTGCGTCCGATTCCGCGATGACAGGCAGGATCTGGCCCAAGAGGGCATTGTTGGTGAGCAGCGCTGCCGTGAGATCGATCGGGTTGGCGGCGCTGGCGAAGCTCGGCAAGATGTTGTCGAGCTTCTTGCGGGTCTCTGGCGGGAAGCTCACCACTTCAAGGCCGGCGTGGGTGGCGTGGTCGGCGGACATGACGCCGGTTGCGCCAGAGCCGGAGATGGTGACGAAGCGGCGGCCCTTGGGTTTCCAGCCCTTCAGATAGACTTCGGCCGTCGACACGAGTTCGGCGATGTTCTCGGCGCGCCAGATGCCGACACGCTTGAAGGCTGCATCGACGACGCGGTCCTCATTGGCGAGTGCGCCGGTGTGGGACGCCGCCGCGCGGGCACCGGCATCGGTGCGCCCCGACTTCAGGGCCACGACCATGGTGCCGTTCTTGTGGGCGATCTCGGCGAGGTCGGCGAGCTTGTCGGCGTGTGGCATGCCCTCGAGATAGAGCAGCAGCAGCTTCATTTCGGGGTCGGATGCAGCGGCACAGGCCATTTCGAGGACGTTGACGTCGGCATCATTGCCGGTGGCGAGCGAGTAGCGCACGCCCAGGCCTTTTTCGGCCAGCAAGCCAATGGGGATTGCGCTCATGGCGCCAGACTGGCTGACCATGGCGATGGGGCCGTCCTTGCACTCGAGCGTCGTGAACATTGTCGAGAACGAGGCCACGCAACCATTGGAGAAATTGGCGAGGCCTTGCGTGTTCGGTCCCACCATGCGCATGCCGGCAGCGCGTGCGGCGGCGACCATGCGGGCCTGCTTCTTGACGCCCTCTGGGTCTGAGGTTTCGCCGAAGCCCGATGTGATGCAGATGAGGCCTTTGACGCCCTTGGCGGCGGCGGCCTCGACGGCGGTCACCGCCTGATCACCAGCCACGACGCAGAGTGCGAGGTCGGGCACCTCGGGAAGCTCGTCCAGGCTCTTGAAGCTTTTGACGCCCTGCACTTCCGGACGGCCAGGGTTGATCGGATAGATCGGGCCCTTGAAGCCGTAACGCTTCAAGTAATGCAGCGGCCGGCCGCCGACCTTGTTCGGGTCCTGCGAGGCGCCGAGGATGGCGATCGAGCGGGGCGTGAGGAAGGGCTTGAGGCTTTCGATGGTCATGGCGGGCTCGGCTTTTCGAGGCGTCGGGTGTGGCGAGGTGAGTGCGGAGGGCAAGACAACGGCGACAGCATCCGCGAAGGCAAAGGCCATCGTAGGCTCACTCTGTCGCTCGCGCCAAGCGGGTGATTTCTGTCGCCAAGCGGATCGGCGTCCCGGCGCACCGCGGACGTGCGGGTAGATTCCAAGAGAGCATGCGTTGACCGGCGGCGATGCGGGCTCGGTCGTGCGACCGGAGCGATGGCAGAGGTGCCCCCAGAGGCAGCCGTGGAGGTTCGTTCGGCTTGGGGCCAAAGGCGGTCGCAAACGCGCTTGATACGCGATCGCGCAAGCGGTGCTAAACATATCTCTGACGGCGATTGCAGTCTGTACCGTTCCACCGCTCGTGGCGCTTGCATCCCGGGACTGGCTCGCTCCAGCGTTTTACACACGGGAGGGCCTTCTGCTCGGGTCGTCGGACGTCTTCCCCCTGCATCAAGATAGCCTTCGCCGCCCAGGTGTCGCGTGCCGCCTGGGCATCGCCCTTACTTGAGATCTCGACCCCTATCATCAGTCCATCGCACAGCAGCGCAGACCAGCCGGTCGCGTGGTCGTGGAAGCGGTACAGCGGAACGACGAACCGCACGACATAGCGGCCGTCACCAGCGACCCCAATCGCGCAGAGCGGCGGCCTCGCCGCTTGTCGCGTCATGGCATTCTTATTCTCGGCACCGGATGCTCCACTTTGGCCGTCTGAACAAGCTTGGCTTGGCGACATGCACGATGCAATACTATAACATAGCATCACGATTTCACTGCACACGATGGAGGTGCATCGATGAAGACACTCGCCGTCCTGGTGATTGCTGCACGGGTCGCTGCCGTCCTTCTGCCAACCGCCTCGATAGCCCAGGAGGCCCGCCGCGAAGTCGGGGCTCACGTGCACGGAGAAGGCAAACTTGCCGTTGCTATCGAGAAGGGCAAGGTGAGCATGGAACTCGAGGCGCCCGCGAAAGACATCATCGGATTCGAGCATGCCCCAAAGACAGCCAAGGAGAAGAAAACGCTCGCAGACGCGAAAGCACGCCTCGCACAAGGCGTGAAGGTCTTTACCCTCTCACCCGAGGCGCAATGCAAGAAGTCGGCGGCCAAGGTCGAGCTGATCGGGCTTGCTGCCAAGGCGACCAAGGCTCACAATCATGACAAGCACGCGCATGGCAATGCCGATGCCGGCAGCACTGCGGAGCATGCCGAGTTCCGTGTGACCTACGCTTTCGAGTGCAAGGTACCGGCAGCCTTGAAAACCATCGGGCTCGGTTATTTCGAGGCGTTCAAAGGGGCCGAGAG
This sequence comes from Hyphomicrobiaceae bacterium, assembly GCA_041397705.1. Taxonomy (GTDB): domain Bacteria; phylum Pseudomonadota; class Alphaproteobacteria; order Rhizobiales; family Hyphomicrobiaceae. The sequence continues at coordinate 112,658 of JAWKWC010000003.1, read as the reverse complement.
GCTCGATGTCTCTTTGATCGGACCCAAGGGACAGACCAGCTTCGAAGTCGGTCGGGAAAAGCCGTCGATCGATCTTGGCGCAGTGAACTGACGTGCGTTAAAACGCCGGTGAGCGGTGGGTGTTGACACGTCAGGCACTTGAGAAGGGGGCGTGATGCGCAGTGAGGTGAAGGCGCTCTTGATTGCCGGTGCGGTCCTCGTTGCTACGCCGGCCCTGTCGCAGACCAGTGCGGGCGACGCGCCGCGGAAGCTCGCCTGGAAGGACCTGCTGCCTCCGGCCGCACAGAAGGCGAAGCCATTCTGGCTGCCGCGGCGTCGGGCAGCCGATGACGATTCTCTGCCATCGCCGCCCACGCCGGAAGGGCGATGGCTCAGTCGCCGCACGGACCAGACGGCTGTCAACACCGGTGTCGTCGCGGCTCTTGACGGCCAGCGTGTACTGCTGGGCGGCTATGTCGTGCCGCTGGATTTCGATGCAACCCGCGTGACGCTGTTCCTGCTCGTCCCGTTCGTCGGCGCCTGCATTCATGTGCCGCCGCCGCCGCCAAACCAGATCGTGCTGGTAAAGGCTTCAGAGCCTTTTGCAATCCAGGGAACATTCGATCCCGTCTACGTGACCGGCAAGATCAGGACGTCAGCAGAGAAGACTGAACTTGCCGACGTGGGATATGTTATTGAGGCTCAATCGGTCGACGTGAGGCACCGCCCCGAGGCCGAAAGCGACGACCGCAAGGACAAGGAGTAGCCTCGGCGCGTTGGTGCGATCCGGCGCTTGGATCGCGGGTAACTTCAATAGAGGACACGACATGTTGCTGCGCATAGGCCGCTTGTTCCTCACCGTGACCGGCCTGGCGATTGCGTCAGCTATCGTCGTGCTAGCCCTCGAGCCTCAGCCCGAACGTGGCCACAAACTCGGACACGTGGGCTGCAAGCACGGACACGGCTCGACCTGGCTGCGGAATCACTCGCTTCGCGGAAAGGCGCGCACGGAGTCGGAGGACGACGAACCGGAACAGGCCGCGCGCTCGGGATTGCGCCCCTTCACTGCCTTCCGGCGCTGAGCGTTCTGCGCGCTATGGCATCCGTGACGCTCGCCAAGCGCTTGCTCAGTTGAGCTTGATCGAGCCCGCAGAGACGGATCGCTCGGCCGTGTTGGAGGACCTCATCCTTCTTGAAGGAAACGTGGTTCCTGACGTCGTCCTCGATCTTGGCGGTGTAGGCGAGCTCCGCCTTCAAAGGTGTGTAGCCGTTGGTCGACGTATCGCGGCTGTCGATGATCGAGACTGCATCCTGGCGCAATGTTGCCAGCGTGAAGACCCGCGCCAGCCAGTTCGGATCGCGATAGTTGACGCCTGCGCCGAAAAGATGCGGCGGAATGCGCGGCACGTTGACACCGCCATCGAAGCGCTCGCGGACGAAGTCGTACTGCCCGGAGACGCCCCACACGCCGCCCCGCGTCGTCGCGCCGTCGCGGCGGCGCCCGATGACACGGACGATCTGATGTCCTGTTCGTTCTTATGCTCCATCTGACAGAATTACAGTCCGAGTCTTGCTGCGCTGCATTCGGATTATCACCACTGTCAGCTGCGAACCGTTGCTTGTTGGAGGACATCTCGCGCCGCGGCTAGGCTTGCTTCCGGGCGCCAGCCTTTCGTCCAACGGCTCACACTGGCTGTTTGGTCCTGACAGGCAACAGGCTCAGTCACCAGTGGGTGAAATACGGAATTCGACCACCTCGAGCCGGTTGAGGAGGTGTTTCGATAGGGCCTGGGCGCTGCTGCGCTCACGAGACCTGATCACCATGCGATATTCGAATAGTTTTCCACCCTCGATCAATCGAGAATGGATATTGGCGATTGTGAACCCGTGCTCGCCGATCATCTGACGCAGAGACGTCTCATCCATGACCGCATCGCGTTTGAAGCGCACGTGAAAGTGGGCATAGAGCTCGCTCGGCATTCGGCTTTCGATCACCCGGAAGGCGCCAAGCACCAGGAGGCTGGCGACAGCACCGCCGATTGCCGGGAACCAGAATCCGATTCCAACGAGAATGCCGATTGATGCCGTCATCCAGATGGAGGCCGCAGTCGTCAGGCCCCGAACGGTCAGGCCCTCCTTAAAAATGACACCGGCTCCGAGGAAACCAATACCCGTCATGATGCCCTGGGCCATTCGTGTCGGATCGGTCCTGATTGCGTCGATGGCCACCTGCGTCATCCATTGATTCTGGTAGACGGTCACAAGCATCAGCAATGCGGAAGCCATGCAAACGAGGGCATGCGTGCGAAACCCGGCGGGCCGGCCATGGAAGCTGCGCTCCAAGCCTATCGTCGCGCCCAACGCCAAGGCTCCGAGAATCCGGATCGCCATGACGAGGAATTCATGGCTGAAAGACAGCATCTCGTTCATGGCATTTCCCGTTGGTTGCGGCGGTCTTACGCGCCCGAACTGGGATGCGCCGCTGGCGCACGAATCATCGTCGAGCAAACTCGACATCAAACTATAGCAGATAGTGATCTGCGCCTTCCGCGCGCCGGTAAAGGGTCACTGCTGACCAACGTCAATTCGCCGAAGGCGGCTAAGGCACCCTGAACCAGCCACTGATCGTTGCTCAGTTGGCCTCGAAAACGAGCGTCCAACCGATGCCGTGAAGATGCGCCTCAGCATGGGCTGGCCCCGGCCTCCAACACTATCGAGGTTCTTGCTGAACCAATGGGAGTCGGCAATGCTGTTTGGTCGAACGAGTATTGAGACGACTGCGAGCAAGACATGCCTCCCGAACAAAATGGCCCTGGCGTCAACGAAGCCACCGATGGCTTCGTTCCAGTCGTTGATGGCGCTGGGAGGGAACGCGTGGCGGTCGCGACCACCTCGAGCGCGCACTTCCTGCATGATGGCATCGCCGACAGCCTTTACGTCCTGTTGCCGCTTTGGGCACAGGCGTTTGGCCTCAACTATGCACAAGTCGGTAGCTTGAAGACCGCTTACTCTGCTGCAATGGCGCTGTTCCAGATGCCTGCTGGCATTCTTGCAGAGCGGACTGGCGAGCGTGCGCTTCTGGTCGTGGGCACACTCTTGGCAGGTGCCGCCTTCGCTGGGATGAGCCTTGCAAGTGGCTACTTCAGCTTGTTTCTCGTCATTCTGCTGGTCGGTTTTGGATCGGCCGTCCAGCATCCGCTGGCATCGGCCATCATCTCGCGCACCTGTCCTGCACACAACCGTCGCTCGGCATTGGGAGTGTATAATTTCTCCGGCGACGTCGGAAAGATGGTCGTAGCCTTCGCCATCGCGACCTCGGCAGGGATCATCGGATGGCGGGCGACTGTTGTCGGATATGGCGCTGTCGTCGGTGTTGCCGGTGCGCTGCTGCTAGCGGTGCTTTGGAGGCACTCGCTGGGTCAGGTCGTTGCATCATCGAAGCATGTTGACGGGCAGCCACCGGACTCATCGGGTCAAGGAGGACTACGGCTCTCGAACGTGCGCGGCTTCACACTATTGTCGTGCATCCAGGCCGTCGATAGCGCGGGCCGGACCGGCGCTCTCACACTGTTGCCATTCGTTTTGGTGCAGAAAGGCGCTTTGCCAGCGACAGTCGGTTTGGCCCTTGCGGGCATCTTCGCCGGGGGAGCGGTCGGCAAGTTGGCGTGCGGGTTGTTGGCAGATCGCATAGGCATTCTACGGACGGTCATTGCGACTGAATTTGCGACTGCCGCCACCTTGGTTGCTGCCTTGTTGGCACCACTGGAAATCGCCATCGTCTTGATGCCGCTCCTCGGCATCGCTCTCAATGGAACGTCGTCTGTCCTCTATGGCACAGTGACCGACTTCGTCCATGCGGAGCGACAGTCGAGAGCGTTCGGGCTCTTCTATACAATCGGTAGTGCTGCTGGAGGCTTGTCGCCTCTCGCATTCGGCGCATTAAGTGATTGGATCGGTCTGACGCGAGCCGTCATCGTCTTGTCCGTCATTATTCTCGCTACTTTGCCCGCAGCCGTCCTGCTGCGCCCCCACATCGCGAGCACATAGCGCTTTACGCCACGTCGCGGCAATGCGCAGGAAGAGCCTGCATCGAAGATGAAGGGAAAGCAGCCATTGTTGGTTCGCTCGAATTTCTGCGCCAATCCTATTGGCGTCTTTGAAAGCTTGGCGCCCGTCAAGAAAATGAGAACGGGAGCGAAATCAGGTACGAATCTACCGTGCAGCCACGCGTTTCGTTGGCAGGTGCATTATTGCGGCGCATAGGCGCGTCCACACGGTTGGCTGCCCGCAATCCGCGCCAGTGTTGATCACAGGCACGATTGCCGAGTCGGGTCACTTGGCGCCACACTCGGTTCGCTGGCTTTGGCGGTACTGGCCGCAACTGCGGGCATCATCAGCACGCAATAGAGGCCCGGGACCGCAGGGTTGCGCGAATTGCCCTTCTGTCGCGCCGCCGGTTCTTTCGTTGCGCCGCCTCGGCAGAGCCGTGAGGTTCAACGCATAGCGCCGCTTATCGCGTGCCATCCAAGCTCACTCTTGGTCTCAGACACGAACGGCACCGAGCCTGAAGCCCGGTGCCGCTGCTGCTGGTGTGCGGAGCCTCAGTCCTTGTAGTCAGGTTCCTTGCGGTCGAGGATGCGCTTAAGGGCGTCGAAGTGGCGGATGGCGGGCGGCGGATCGTAGCGCGGGCGCTCGGTCTCGGCCCTGGTCTCCTGGCCATTGTCCATGCGGGTCTTGGCGACCACGTTCGGCGGCAGCTGCTTCAGGCGCTGGCCGGTCCACATAGCGAAGATCTGCACCTGGGCGACGCGCTCGATGTAGTAGAGGCGGTCGTAGGCCTCGGCCACAGTTGCGCCGACGGTGGTGACGCCGTGGTTGGCCATGAACAGGATGGACTTGTCGCCGAGCACGCCAGCGAGGCGATCACCCTCGGCCGGGTTCAGCGCGGGGCCCGTGTACTCGTCATCGTAGGCGATCTTGCCCATCATGATGACCTCGGTCTGGCCGATCTCCTTGATGCGCGGATCCTCGAGGCGGGTCAGTGCGCTCGTGTACGGCATGTGCGTGTGAAAGACGGCGGCGCACTGCTGCGGCTTGGCGCGATGCATCGGCATGTGGATGCAATATGCGGAGCGTTCGATGTCGCCCGAGCCACGCTTGAGCTCGCCGTCGAAGCCGACCTCCATGAATGACGAGGCGGAGACTTCCGACCAATGCATGCCGAAGGGGATTTGGTAATAGCGGTCTGATTTGCCGGGCACGAGCAGCGTCAGATGATTGAAGATGCCCTCGTGGAAGCCGTGCATGTAGGCGAGCCGGTGGGCGGCGGCCAGATCGATGCGGGCCTGCCATTCGGCGTCGGAGCAGTCACTTTGGCGAATTGGCGCAACTTTCTGTTGCATGGGTATCCTCCGTGGCGGGGCCTCGCGATGCAATGACCTGCCATCCGGCAGCCTGGGCCCTCGGGCAGACAACCTAGCGCGACAATTGTCCGGACACGAGGAGGAAATGACAGGGCGCTGCAGGCTAACAGGAACAACAAGGTTGCGGCACCGAAGCCGGCGACGCGCATCGCAGGTCTCGCTGGGGGCTGGCGGCCGTTTCATTCGGGGACGCGGGCCCCGCTATTGATCCGAAGCGGAACAGGCTGCCGAGGAATGGAACTTGCAGAAAATCCGGCCTTGAGGCACTACCGGCCCCCAAGTTGGCGCCTTGCCTCGGCGTGGCACACTTTACTTGCGCGGTTCATCGGAGAGGGCGAAACGACATGACGATTCTGGTGACCGGCGGGGCCGGATACATCGGCAGCCACATGGTTCTGGAGCTGGTCGATGCCGGCGAGGACGTCGTCGTGCTGGACAACCTGTCCACTGGCTTCGCTTGGGCCGTCGCCAAGCCGGCCGAGCTGATCGTTGGCGACATCGGTGATGGCGAACTGGTCGCGCGCATCCTGAAGGAGCGCAACATCGAGGCGATCATTCATTTCGCAGGCTCGATCGTGGTGCCGGAATCGGTGGCCAATCCGCTGATGTATTACAACAACAACACCGTGAAATCGCGGGGACTGATCGAGGCGGCCGTGCAGGCCGGTGTGAAGAACTTCATCTTTTCCTCGACGGCAGCCGTCTACGGCAATCCGGATCAACTGCCCGTCACCGAGACTGCAACTCTGGCGCCGATCAACCCCTATGGTTGGTCGAAACTGATGACTGAGATCATGCTGCGCGACACGGCTGCGGCGCATGATTTCCGCTATGTGGCACTGCGCTATTTCAACGTTGCCGGTGCAGACCCGGCGGGACGCTCGGGCCAGTCGACGCCCAAGGCCACCCACTTGATCAAGGTCGCGTGCGAGACGGCACTTGGCAAGCGGAGTCATATGGATGTGTTCGGTACCGACTATCCAACCGAAGATGGCACCTGCGTGCGCGACTTCATTCACGTCAAGGATCTGGCGCGGGCACACGTCGCGGCACTCAGCCACCTGCGCAAGGGCGGGGCGTCGGAGATTTTCAACTGCGGCTACTCCAAGGGCTATTCGGTGCTGGCCGTGATCGACGCGGTCAAGCGCGCTGCCGGCAAGGACATGGACGTGCGGTTGTCACCCCGACGAGCCGGAGATCCGGCGGCCATCGTTGCGGCGTCGAAGAAGATCCGTGAGCAGCTGGGCTGGGTGCCGGAGCATGACGACCTCGACAAAATCGTCGCCCAAGCTTTGGCCTGGGAGTCCGAACTGGCGAAGAAGTTGAGCAGCTAGTCGATAATTTCTAGTTGCGCCTCCCGACTCCCCACCGGGGAGCCGGCCGGGAGGCGCGGAACGGTGAGCCATTTGATTTTGGGTGGCGCCGGGCTCAGGTTGGCCGTGCTCAGGTTGATTGCGAGACGAGGCGGCTGACGCCTTCTGCGACGCCGGCCTGCCAGGGGGGGAGGGTGATCGCGTGCAGCTTTTGCAGCTTCGTGCAATCGAGGCGGGAGTTGGCAGGACGACGCGCCGGAGTCGGGTAGTCGGCGGTGGTGATCGCCTCAACGTCTGCTGAAGGGCCCCCGAGCGATTTCGAAATGCGAAAAGTTTCCCGGGCCAGCCCACACCACGTCACCTCGCCGCCGCCGGCTGCATGATAAATGCCCCAGCGCTCGTCGCCTTCCGGCGCGCCCGTCAGGTTGCGTGCCAGATGAAGGATCGCGCGGGCCAAATGCGGCGCGTAAGTCGGGGAACCGATCTGGTCGTCGACGACACGGAGCAAGGGGCGGTCTGCAGCCAGTCGCAACATGGTGCGCACGAAGTTCGTGCCGCCGGGGCTGTGAACCCACGCCGTACGCACGATGGCATGGCGCGGATTGGCCTCGCGGACGGCGATTTCACCCTCGAGCTTGGAGCGGCCGTAGACACCAAGTGGCGCTGTGGGATCGGTCTCGACATAGGGCGAGGACTTGCTGCCATCGAAGACGTAATCGGTGGAAACATGGATCATGGCCGCGCCGCGTTTGGCTGCCGCTTCCGCCAACATGCGCGCGCCATCTCTGTTGAGGGCGAATGCGGCCTCAGGCTCACTCTCGGCCTTGTCGACTGCGGTATATGCCGCCGTATTGATGACCACGTCCGGGCCGAAATCGGTCATCGCGCGCGTGATCGACGCCGGCTCGCACAGGTCGAGTGCGGGCCGGCCGACAGCCAGCGCTTTCACATCCGGCTCGCCCGGCGCAATCTCCACCAGGGCGCTTGCAAGTTGTCCGTGCCAACCGGCGACGAGAAGGCGCATAGCCGACATCTCCCGAGTGTTCATGTTGATCGCCGCGCACAGTGATCGGTGGGCACGGCACATGCAAGCGGACGGACGCATTTTTGTGGCGCGGCTTCCGAAGGTTTCCTGGATGTGGCGTTAGTGTGAGGGCATGAGTGTTAGGGTATCTTGGCGCTTGCTCGTCTCGCCGCCTTCGTTGATACCTCGCACCAACTACACTTAGCCCGGTGAACTTCGCCATGTACAAAGGCCCGGCAGATGCTTGGCTCGACCGCATTCCACGCCGCCTAGCGAGGCTGCTGCTGCCCGTGTTTGGCGTCCTGGCACTTTGCACTCCGCTGGTCATGTGGATGGCGTGGGAGCCGGAAATCCTCGGGTATGGCATGGCGATCGGTGTCGGCTCGCTGCTGATTGCCGCCATTCTGGCTGCATCGCTGGCACCGCGTTCGCTCGACCCGGCGGCAGATGCGGCATGGCGGCGAACCTACGAGGCATTTCATAAGCCGGCCGAACCCGCGAAGCGCGATACGGGCACGTGGCGGGATCAGGCGTGAAGGGATCCTGCGCCGCGCCTTGAACGTTCGGCCCTTCGGATGCCCACACGCATCCGGGCTTTGACGTTCGGCCCTTCGGATGCCCACACGCATCCGGGCCGTGCCGCACTTTAACCTCCTGCTTTCCGCTTGGCGCTTCAACGCGCCTTGCGGCCAGCCGAGACGCCGGAGATGTGGCATCAGTCGGCCGAGATGCCTTTGCGGGCCATGAACTCGGGGAAGGCGTCCTTGGCCTGGGCGTTGCGCATCACGTCGGTGGTGTAGCGATTTTCTGCGGCCCAGCGCGCTTCGAGAGCCTCGCCTTGTTGCTCCAACAGCAAAGCCTTGACGCCCTGCACGGCGCCGCGATGATTACCGGCGATCATCTTGGCTAATTCCATCGTCTTGCTGCGCAGTTCGGATCTCGGCACGAGATGATTGAGCAGACCGATGCGGTAGGCTTCTTCCGGCTCGACGATGCGGGCCGTGAAGAGCAGCTCTTTGGCTTGCGGCCAACCAATCTGGCTGCCAAGCGACCATGTGGCATTGATGCGGCCGTAGGCAGCGGCCAGAAAGCGGAAACGAGAGCCTTCGCAGCCGATGCGGAAGTCCAGGCTGGAGGCGAGGACTGCGGCACCCCCATAGGCCAGGCCGTTCATCATGCCGATGACGGGTTTGGAGCACATCGAAATCTCGAGCGCCCGGCGTGGGTTGCCCATACGGGCCTGCTCATCGCGGCTGTATCGCTTGTCGTCGGCCACCTGCTCTTTGATATCTCCGCCCGCGGAAAACGCCTTTTCGCCAGCGCCGGTGATGACCAGACAACCGATACCGTCGTCTGCTTCGAGCGACTTGACCGCGTCGAGCAACTCGGTGCCAAGCTTACGATTCATGGCGTTGAGGACATCCGGCCGGTTGAGAGTGACGATGCCCACGCCGTCCTCGCGCTCGACCAAAATGTGCTCGTACGTCATGACCTTGTGCTCCCTGCAGGCTCAACCCATTCCTGGCTGCAGCGCCAGTGTGCACAGTAGATCGACATGGAAACAAGTGTCTGCCGGCCGCGGGATTGCCCTAATTGAGCCATGGTCGCATCCTCTAGCTGAGGGTTCGACTATCTGCAGCGGATCTTCGACTTTCCAGAGGAATACCCACAATGGCGCTATTGGATCGTGCTCATATCGGCGCGGTTTTGCGCGGACATGCCTTGGCCATGGGCCTGCTTGCTGGCGGTTGCCTCGCTGGCACTGGGGCCCTGGCGCAGGCACCAAACTCGCCTGAGGGCGAACGGTCACCTCAGCAGAAGCGCCAGTTGAAACAGCCGCCCAAGCAAGGCCCATCGCAAAGAGGCCAGCCTCAAGGAGCGCCAAAGCGGGCAGCGCCCAATCCGAATGGCGGGATTCAGCGTGGCGTGCCGCCTCAGGCGCGACCTGCAAGACCGCCGGTCCAGCCCGGCTCCCCAGCACCGAGAGTGAGAGCCAATACCAACGAGCAGGCGCCGCCGGCGAAACGCAATATCCGGCCGCCGCGCCAAGTCGCTCCGAAGGCGCCGCCGCCGGCTTTGCCGAAATCGCAGGCGATTTCTCCGCCGCAGGGCGTACGCCCTCCCCCGAAGACGATCACTGCGCCCAACACGCAACCGCCCAGGCGTGGCCAGCCGACACCACCGGGTGTAGCGCGACCGGGTTTGGCGCGCCCCGGAGTAACACCGCCTGGCGCAGCGGCCGGGACCGGCGCGGCACCAGGGTTCGTTGCGAAGCCGGGGGTCGTGACGGCTCCTGCCGGGCCGAAAGGCATCGAGCAGGTGCGCAAGGGCCGTGTTCGAACAACGGGACCAAAGGGACAAGTCGTCATTCGCGAGCCTGGATCGCGCACGATTGTCAAACAAGGCGGACAGACCTTCATTTCGCGTAACGAGACGAACGTGATCAGAGGCTTTGTGCCGAGCGCCAAGACCAGCCGGCGCAAGGACGGCATCTCCGAGACCGTTTACGTCGGCCGGAATGGGGTGCGGGTCTACACCGAGACCGACAGCCATGGTCGCATCCTGCGTCGCTACCGGCGCGATGCGCGCGGCAGGGACGTGGTGCTGTTCGACAACCGGCGGTTTTATCGTAACGCGGCAATCGGCGTGGGTGCTGCCTTGGCGATCGGAGCTTTGGTGGTGACGCTGCCGAGGCCGGCGATCGCGTTGCCACCCCGGCAGTACATCGTGGACTACGATCAGGCTTCCGAAGCCGACGTTTACGAAGCGCTCAGTGCGCCTCCGATCGAACGGTTCGAGCGAAGCTATTCTCTCGACGAAGTCCGCTATAGCCACTCGCTGCGGGAACGCCTGCGTCGTGTCGATCTCGACGCCATCACGTTCGAGACAGGCCAGTTCGAAGTGCCGCCGAGCCAGTATGGCAAGCTGGAGCGCATGGCGCGTGCGCTATCGCGTGTGATCGAGCGCGACCCCGCCGAGGTCTTTCTGATCGAGGGGCACACCGATGCAGTGGGAGCGGAGGAAGACAACCTCTCACTCTCTGATCGGCGGGCGGAGGAGGTGGCGCGGATCCTGGTGCAACACTTCGGGATTCCGCCTGAGAACATTGTTACGCAGGGCTACGGTGAGCAGTTCCTGAAAGTGCCGACACAAGGGCCTGAGCGCCTCAATCGCCGTGTTGCCGTGCGGCGGATCACGCCGCTGTTAAGCCGGAACTAGGCGAAGAGGCGGCCACGTTAAGGCGCTGGACATGAGACTAAGGGCGGGGCACGCAGTGGGCGCCTCGCCCGTGTCCGCCGGATTGCCGGCGACGGGGCCCTGTGCTGCTTAAAGCCAGAGCACGAATGCCCGGATCAGCTTTTCCCGGGAATAGCCCGATCTCCGCCAGGCCTAGGAGCGATAGGGCGGCAGCGGCAGGTCGACGGCGCAATTCGATCCGAGAAACTGCTTCCGCGTGAACTCGCCCCTCAGCCATTGCGATGAGGGGCGGCGGCCTCGGCCTTACCAATGATTGCAGTCGTCCTTACTATCCGAGGCGGCTCAAGTATTGGGCTGCGATGTCGAGGCCAACGTAGTCGGAATAAGCCCTGGTGAGTTTCTGGACGACGGGGCCGGGCACTTTGCCGCCGGAGATCATGGCGTGGTTGACCTTGGAGACGGGGCACAGGCACAGGCTGGTTGAAGTGAGGAAGACTTCGTCGGCGGTGTAGGCGTCGTAGAGGTCGATATCGCGTTCGCGCACTTCATAGCCCGCTGCGCGAGCCAGCTCGATGACGGTCTGGCGCGAGATGCCCTCCAGCACATAGCGCCCTTGCGGTGTCGAGATGACGCCGTCCTTGACGACAAAAATGTTGGAGCCCATGCCTTCGCAGAGATTGCCATTCTCGTCCAGGAGAACGGCCCAGGCTTCGGGATCGCGATCGCGGGCTTCCATGTCGGCCATGACCATGTTCAGGTAATTGTGCGTCTTGACGCGGGGCGACAGGGCGTCGGGACTGGTGCGGCGGACGGATGGAATGACCACGCGAATGCCATCACGGTAGTGCGCTGCGCGGGCAGCGAACGGGAGCGGCATGCAGTCGACGATGACATTGGGGCTGGTGTGCTCGTAGCCTTCATCGCCGATAGCGCGGACGCCGCGCGAGACACGCTGGCCGACCCACCAGTCGTCGCCCTCCCCCAGAAGATGGGCGTTGCGGCGGACGACCTCATGAGTGATCTCGGTCAACTCGTCGGGCGACATGGAGATGTCGATCTGCAGGTAGGCCAATGACCTGTAGAAGCGGTCAATGTGCTCCTTCACGCGGAACGGCTTGCCGGCAAAGGTTCGTGTCATGTCGAAGCAACCGTCGCCGTACATGAAGCTCTTGTCGCGGTAGGGCACGACGACCTCGCGCTCGGGCACGTAACGACCGTTGAAATAGGCGATCCGCTGGTTCGAGCGCTCGGACATGGGGCTGATGCTCCGGCTGGAGTTCGCACAAGGCTTGGACTTTGCTCATTCTAGCCGCACGACGCGGCAACGGACAATGCAGGGCGAGCCACAAGTCAGACGTCAGTGCGCCGCACTGAGGCAATCGGCGAGGCTTTTCGCCATGGCGTCGAGCAGCTTGACGTATTGGCCCGGGCCAGCCTCCAGCTTTGCGCCCAACGGATCGAGGACAGCTTCGCGGACCTTGGTGCCTTCGACGATGCTAGCGATGATGCGCGGTGGAAACTGCGGCTCGGCAAAAGTGCAACGAGCGCCGCTGGTCTTGAGGCGGGCGCGCAATTCCGATAAATCGCCGGACGCTTGGCGGCACTTCCGGGCTGACGGTCACGGCGCCGATGGCTGAAAGCCCGAAGCGGTGCTCGAAGTATTGGTAGGCGTCGTGGAACACGAGGTAGGGCGGCCGGCCGACGGCGTCGGTGGTGCGCAATGCGGCGGGTAGCTTCGTCCACTGTCGCAGTTAGGGTTCGGGCATTGGCGCGGTATTGACCGGCATTTGGGGGATCGATCCGCGAGAGCTCCTCGGCGACGTGGTTTGCGACGATGTTGGCATTGGCTGGGTCAGAGCCAGAGATGGGGATCGCGCGCGGCAGCCTCGGCCGTGCCTGTGCCGCCGGCCGTTTCGGCATGGTCGTGGTGGGTCTTTTTGCCGTGATCGTGATCGTGATCGTGGGCCTCAGAAACCGCCGCCGCCACGCAAGGCGAGAAGGGTCATTTTCGGCACTGCCGCCAGCGTGATGACGCGGACCCGCTTGTCCAGCGAGGCCAATGGCTTGGCCGCCAGAAAACCTCGAGGTGCTCGGAAACGCGAACCACCACGTCTGCCGTTTACAGTATGCGCATATCGGAGGGCTTGAGCGCATAGGCATGGGGAGAGGCGGCGCCCTCCAGCAGGAGGGTTGGGCGGCCGATGCCGCTCATGACGCTCACGCGACGATGGAGTGAACCGGTTTCAAGGTCACAACGACGCGAGGCTCGGCGGCTGAAGCGCGAGATGCCATAAGGGGTACGAGCAGGGCCAGCAGCAGGGCCAGCGTTCCTGTGGATCGCTTGAAAGGCAATTTATGCTCAGGTGGGTCCGTCGGCAGCCCGCGGGGTTGTCGGCATGCAGGTGTCTATGTGGGTGACGCCAAGATGTAATACTGTATCACTCGTGCGGCAATCGGGTTGATCCTCGAAAGGCCTAAATGCACTACTATTCGAGAATGACGCATGTTGTGGCGCGAGTCTGCTGACACACCCGAAAAATGAGGCTCACATGATCGGCACTCTGGCATCTGTTGTGTGTGGCCGTTGGCCTGCGGCGCGGGCGGCAATTGCAATGCTGGCGCTGCTGCCAAGCAGCGGGGCTATGGCGCATCCGCATATCTGGGTGACGACGCGATCCGAAGTGGTAATCGAAAAAGGGGCGATCGTTGCCATTCGCCAGCATTGGACGTTCGACCAGTACTATTCGGATACGGCCATTGACGGCCTCGATACCGACAAGGACGGGATCTATTCACGCCAAGAGCTGGCGGAGCTTGCCAAGGTCAACGTCGAGGCGCTCAAAGATTTCAGTTACTTCACGTACCCACGGCTGGCCGGCAAAGATCTCGCCGTCGGCACCCCCACGGATTATTGGCTCGATCACGACCAGGCCGCACCACCCGTTGCCGACGCAGTCGCGACCAGCCCGTCGACGTCCAGCCCCAATGCGGCCACCGGGGCCGCCCGGATCGCGGCCGATGCCGCAAAACCGAAGAAAGTCCTGACGTTGCACTTCACGCTGCCGCTCGCCAAACCCGTGCTGATGGATGCCAAGGACTTCACCTTCGGAATGGGTGACCCCACTTTTTTCATCGCCTTCGAGCCGGCTCAGGACAAGCCAGTGACCCTGGCCAAAGGCGCGCCAGAGACCTGTCGGATCAAGACGTTGGGGGACAAACCGGCCGAGGGCGCCGCCAACCCCTCGAAGCCGGGTGACCTGATGGCGCCGCAACCGGCAGCCGGTGCGCTTGCAGAGGTCAAATTCGTGGCGGCGACCGAGTGGCAGGTGATCTGCGGCTCGGGCTCGTGACCGATGACCGGCGGTACCGGGCCCGTGGCGCCGGAGGCCGCCAGTGAAGGCGCCCTTGCGGCTTAGGTTTGTGCCTCCTATCGTGCGGCTCGTATTGCCTTGACGGAGGACACCGATGGCCAACCCGAAATCGCTACGCGAGATGATCAACTCCGGCCCCATGGTGGTGGCGCCCGGTGCCTATGATTGCATCACGGCCCGCCTCATCGAGCAGGCCGGCTTCCCAGCCGTATACATGACCGGCGCCGGCACCTCTGCGGCACACGGGTTGCCGGATTATGGGCTGCTCACCATGTCCGAGATGGTGGCCAATGCGCGGCGCATCACTTCGACCATTACGGTCCCGCTGGTCTCAGACAGCGACACCGGGTACGGCAACGAGCTCAATGCCTACCGCACGGTGCAGGAGTTCGAGCGGGCGGGTGTTTCCGCCATTCACATCGAGGACCAAGTGTTTCCGAAGAAGTGCGGACACCTTGAGAACAAAGAACTGATCTCGCTCGAAGACTACGCTGCCAAGATCCGCGCTGCCGCCGCTGCCAAGCGCACAGCCGACTTCATGATCATCGCGCGAACGGATGCGCGGGGCGTTGCCGGCTTCGAGGAGGCGGTGCGTCGTGCCAACGCGGCGGCCGATGCCGGCGCCGACATGATCTTCCTGGAAGCGCCGCAGACTCTGGAAGAAGTTGCACAAGTGCCGAAGCTGGTGAAAGCGCCCTGCCTGCTCAACATGGTTCTGAACGGGAAGACACCGCATGTATCGATGATGGATGCGGAGAAGATGGGTTATCGGATTTCGATCCTGCCAGGCATGCTGCTGGCGTCGATCATCGGGCTTTGCGACAAGATGCTGGCGGACGTGAAGGCGACGGGTGAGCTCGCTCAGCCATTTGCGAGCGCAGGCGGGCCGGCCAAGACCTTCAGCCGGTTCGGCTCGGCGGAGTGGGACGAGCGGCGCACAGCGTTCCGCGCACCCGACGAGGCTGGCAAGCAGGCAGCCGAGTAGGCGAAGTCTAGACGACGCAAGCATGCCGTGCCGGACCTCGGAGTCGGCACGGCCAACTCAATACATCCGGCGGCGCGCGCTCATTGGAGATGGGTTGCGCGCCGCCTTCGTCTATGGCTCGCTTTGGCTGGTAACACCATGGCAGGAGGACCGAACGATGCGCATGCAGGGCAAGATTGGGATCGTTACCGCGGCTGGCTCGGGCATGGGACGAGAGGGTGCGATACGGTTTGCCAAGGAGGGCGCTTCGGTTGGTGTCGTCGACATAGACGAGAAGGCGGTCGCAGCGGTGGTTGGCGAGATCCAGGCGGCCGGGGGCAGGGCCCACGGCATTGTCGCGGATCTGACGCGCGATGAAGATTCGCGGCGCATCGTGGGCGAGACCGCGAAGGCATTTGGCGGCCTGGACTTCGTTTGGAACCATGTCGGTCATCCGGGGCCTGCATCGTTCGAGGGGCTGGACCTCAAGGAATGGGACAACGCGGTGACACTCAATTTGCGCACAGTGCTCATCACCACAGAGGCGGCGATCCCGGAAATGCGGGCGCGTGCAGGCGGGGCGCTGCTCTATACAGCGTCGACGTCGGGGATCTCGGGGTCGCAGTTCTCACCTGTCTACTCGTCCGTCAAACACGGCGTGATCGGGCTGGTGCGCGGCCTTGCCAAGCGCTATGCGAAAGAGAACATTCGCGTCAACGCGATCTGTCCCGGGCCAATCGACACGCCGATGCTGCGGGTATTCGTGGCGCGGCCCGATCAACAGTCGACGATGGGCATGGACAAGGAAGAGCTCGTGAAGAAGCGGGCCTATCAAACGCCGATGGGCCGGCCGGGCAAGCCGCACGAGGTGGCCAACGGTGCGCTGTTCCTGTTGTCGGATGAAGCGTCGTTCGTTACGGGGACGTACCTTACGATCGATGGCGGTGCCACCTGCTGAGCCAAGCGCAGGCCTTCGGGCTACAGAACCGCCGCTGACTTTTTTGGACGATGGCGCGGCAGCCTTGCGCCGCAGTCACCCTCCTGGCCGATATGAGATTTCACCCGGCCCCTCCTGCATTGCAAGTGTGAGCACCTTTCATGACCGGCTTGATGACCACGTTCCCGCCGCCACCCGAGGCACAGGTGACACTCGCCAACTGGCGCCAATCACCCTTCAATCGCTGGGGTTTCCAGCATGTGCGGGAGATCGTGCCATCGGCAGATATCAGTTGCGATCCCGATGATCTGTGGCGGCTGCCGCCGATCGCTGGCGACCTCACGGGGCTTGCCATTGACGATGTTGACGGCGGCCGCATGGGTCTTGAGGCCTTCCTCAAGGCAACATCGACCGACGCCTTTGTCGTCGTGCAGCGGGGGCGGGTGGTGCTCGAGCACTACGCAAACGGCATGGGGCGGTCGACACCGCACATTCTGATGTCGGTCTCGAAATCGATGCTGGGCCTCTTGGCCGGCATGCTTGCCGCGCGGGGCGTGCTGGATGTCGACGCCGATGCTGGCCACTATGTGCCGGAGTTGAAGGGCAGCGCGTTCGAGGGGGCCAGCGTGCGCGATCTGCTCGATATGCGGTCGGGGCTGGACTTCGATGAGGACTATCTCGCCACGTCGGGCGCCATCATCCAATACCGCAAAGCAACGAACTGGAATCCCTTGGATCCGGGTGAAACGTCCTCGGACCTGCGGACGTTCCTGCCCACGCTCAAGGAGCGCAGGGGACCGCATGGCGGAGCCTTCAACTACGTTTCGCCGTGCACGGACCTGATGGGATGGATCATCGAGAGGGCCAGCGGGCGACGGTACGCCGACCTGTTCTCGGAATTGATCTGGCGCCCGATGGGGGCCGCCAACCCGGCCTACATCACCGTCGATCGGCTCGGCGCGCCCCGGTGTGCGGGGGGGATGTGCATGACGGCGACGGACCTTGCCCGGGTCGGGCAATTGCTGGTGGACGGTGGGCGGCGCGGAGGGCGCGAGATCATACCGGCGGCATGGATCGAAGACATCACGACCGGAGGCGATGCTGCGGCGTGGCAAGCTGGGCCATTCGTAGAGTATTGGCCTCAGCGGGACATGCATTATCGCGCCAAGTGGTACGTCGAGCGTGGGCCGAAACCGCTATTGGCGGCCTTCGGCATCCACGGTCAGCACCTCTATGCCGACCCCGCCAATGGCCTTGTCGTGGCCAAGTTCTCGTCCGAAGCGCTGCCGATCGATGCCCGCCAGATCGCACTCACGACGCGGGCCATCGACGCGATCCGGGTGGCTTTGGCCTAGCCAAGGCTCAAGCGCGAGCCAAAAAAGAGGCGCCGGGTTTGCAGCGCACTGCCCGACGCCAAATTCCCGTCCAACAGACGGCCTTCTACATGCCCGGATAGTTAGGGCCGCCGCCGCCCTCGGGCACCGTCCAGTTGATGTTCTGGTTGGGGTCCTTGATGTCGCAGGTTTTGCAATGGACGCAGTTCTGCGCATTGATCTGGAAACGCTTGGTGCCGCCTTCCTCTTCGACCCACTCGTAGACGCCGGCCGGGCAGTAGCGGTTTGACGGACCGTCGAATTGGCCGAGCTCCGAGGCGCGCTGGAGCTTGTCGTCCAGCACTTTGAGGTGAACCGGCTGGTCTTCCTCGTGGTTGGTCGCGGAAAACGAGACGTTGGTCAGGCGATCGAAGGTAAGGACACCGTCTGCCCGCGGATACTCGATGCGGGGCATCTGGTCGGCTGGCTTGAGGGCTGCGTAGTCTGGTTTGCCGTGGCCGACCGTCTGTCCGAAACCGATGCCGCCGATGATGGTGTTGGCCCACATGTCGAGACCACCGAGGCCGATGCCGACGAGCGTGCCATACTTCGACCACAGCGGCTTGACGTTTCGCACGCGTTTGAGATCCCAACCGATGGGGCCTTCACGCACGGCCGCCTCGTATCCCTCGAGGCGATCGTGGGAGCGGCCCTCCTTTAGGGCTGAGAAAGCGGCTTCAGCGGCGTGAACGCCCGAGAGGATGGCATTGTGGCTGCCCTTGATGCGCGGCACGTTGACCATGCCGGCCGAGCAGCCCGCCAGCAGGCCGCCCGGGAACACCATTGCCGGGAGCGACTGCCAGCCACCTTCGGTAATGGCGCGGGCACCGTAGGCGATGCGCTTACCACCCTCGAAGACGCCGCGTATGGCCGGGTGCGTCTTGAAGCGCTGGAACTCCTCATAGGGCGAGAGGTGGGGGTTGGTGTAGTTGAGGTGGACGACAAAGCCGACGGAGACGAGGTTCTCGTCGTAGTGATAGAGAAACGAGCCGCCGCCTGTGCTGTTGTTCAGCGGCCAGCCGAACGAGTGCTGGATGAGACCGGGCTTGTGGTTCTCCGGCTTGACCTCCCACAGTTCCTTCAGGCCGATGCCGTATTTTTGTGGCTGCTTGCCGTCATCAAGCTTGAAGTGCGAGATCAGCTGCTTGGCAAGCGAGCCGCGTGCGCCTTCGCAAATGATGGTGTAGCGGCCACGCAGCTCCATGCCGCGCGTGAAGTTGTCGCCAGGGGTGCCGTCCTTGGTGACGCCCATGTCGCCTGTCGCAACACCGACAACGGCGCCCTTATCGTCGTAGAGGACTTCGGCAGCGGCGAAGCCAGGGTAGATTTCAACGCCCAGCTCTTCTGCCTGCCCGCCAAGCCAACGGCATGGATTGCCGAGGCTGCCGATGAAATTGCCATGATTGTTCATGAGCGGCGGCATCATGAAATTGGGCAGCCGCATTTCGCCGGCCGGCCCCAGGTACATGAAGCGGTCCTCGGTGACCTCTGTTTTGAGCGGCGCATCCTTTTGGCGCCAGTCAGGGATCAGGCGATCCAAACCGATCGGATCGATGACTGCACCCGACAGAATGTGGGCACCGACCTCGGAGCCCTTTTCAAGGACGACGACGGAGATTTCCTCACCTGCTTCGGCGGCGAGCTGCTTCATTCGAATCGCGGTTGCAAGACCGGCGGGCCCCGCGCCTACGATCACCACGTCGAACTCCATCGCCTCTCTGGGCGGCAGCTCCACTGCCTCGCTCGCCATCGGTGCCTCTTTTCTCAACCCGTGTTCCACTCTAGCCCGTTCGATAGGTCGTGGCTGCCCCGAGCGTCAAGCACCGTTCAGTGAGAGCGCCCGATCCAAGCGTGGCCTGAGGGCTGGCGCGATCCTCGAGATCGCCTGCGCCCAGACGCAATCAATTGTCATTTACTCAATTATTTCAATTTTCTAGGCACCCATTCCAATGGTTGCTCAGCCCATTGACGCTGTTCGGACTTCGCCAAGGCCCGTGCGCGCGTTCGCGACGGCTTCCTTTCCGCTGCTCGGGCGTTATGGTGGCGCAGCATGGTCGACGATCTGGACAATAGCGAACTGTTGGCGCTGCTCGCGTGGTGGCGAGAGGCTGGCGTGGACGTGGCGCTTGATGAGGTTCCGACCGATTGGACTGCGCAGGCTGAAGCGCCGGGCGCCGGCTTCACGTGGCCTGATCGCGCCGAGGCTCGCGCGGAACCAGATAGCGATGCCCGCCCGCTGCGCGAAACAGGGCGCTTGCAGGAACGCGCACCGCCACCCTCACTGTCGGCTGATCGTGCGCAAGGGCTGGCGCCGAAAACACCGACGCCACCGCGCGCCCCTGAGATGCGGGCGACGCCTGGCGGCGTTAGCGGGGCGGCTGCGCGCGCCGCCGCCCAGAGAGCAGACAGCCTCGATACGCTTGCGGACCTGCTCGGGCAGTTCGATGGCTGCGCGCTCAAGGCAACCGCAAAGAACCTGTGTTTCTATCGCGGCAGCGCCACGGCGCGCGTGATGGTGATTGGCGAGGCGCCCGGACGTGACGAGGATCTGGCGGGCAAGCCTTTTGTCGGGCGCGCCGGGCAACTGCTCGACCGGATGCTGGCGGCGATCGAGCTTACCGAGGCCGACGTGCACATTACGAATATCGTCTACTGGCGGCCGCCGGGCAACCGTACGCCGACGCCTGAGGAAGCCGCTTCATGCCGGCCGTTTCTGGAGCGGCAGATGCAGCTCGTGGCACCCGACGTGATCCTCACGCTCGGGGGGCCAGCGGCAAAGGCCATTCTGGACGTTGCGGATGGCATCATGCGATTGCGCGGCAAGTGGCGCGAAATTGCCAGCGGCGACCGGACGGTGCCGGTGATGCCGACGCTGCACCCCGCCTATCTGCTGCGCCAGCCAGCTGCAAAACAGCAGGCGTGGCGCGACCTCCTGGCCCTCAAAATCCGGCTCGACGACACCGCGAAAGGATCCTCGGGATGAGCACACTTTACGACAAGCTGGACTTACGGTTCGGCGATATGGACGAGACTGCGGTGCCCGAACAGCTTGCCGAAATCGACGCGCTGACGCGCATGGCAGGGCGCGGCGTGGTGCGGCGCTTCAAGCCCGACCGATTGGCGGCGGGCATGCTCGAAACGCTTTCGGCGATTGCGCTGTCCTCGCCTTCGAAAAGCGATCTGCAGCAACGGGACATCTTGATCGTCGAAGACCCCGCGATCCGGGATCGGATCAACACCCTGCTGGCGGACCAGGACTGGATCCCGGCGTGTCCACATTTGCTGGTTTTTCTCGGCAACAACAGGCGGCAGCGGCAGGTTCACGAGTGGCGGGCGCACGCGTTTGCCAATGATCATCTCGACGCCTTTTTCAACGCCGCGGTCGATGCGGGGATCGCGCTTGCGACGTTCGTGACGGCGGCAGAGGCGGCGGGGCTCGGTTGCTGCCCGATCAGCGTCATCCGCAATCATGCGCAAGAAGTGAGCGAATTGCTGGGTTTGCCAGACCACGTTTTCCCGGTGGCGGGTCTTGGAGTCGGCTGGCCGGCGGGGCCACATTTCGTATCGGCGCGGCTGCCGCTGGGCCTGACGTTGCACCGGGATCGCTATACGGAAGCTACCGATGAAGCCGTGCGCGCCTATGACCGGCGGCGCAACGGTATCTTTCCCTATCGCAGCCAGCGCAACGTGGCACGCTTCGGCGAAGCCAAAGAATATGGGTGGAGCGAAGAAAAGGCACGGCACTATGCAGTGCCGGAGCGGGCCGATTTCGGCGCCTACGTGAAGCGCCGAGGCTTCAAGCTGGAGTAGCGGGGCCAGCGAGCGGACAGCGCCTTGGCCCCGCCAGCCTTCAGATCACGCCCTTCGATTTCAAGGCCTTGATGTCGCTTTCGCCGTATCCGAGACCCGTCATGATCTCACTGGTGTGCTCGCCCAGATCGGGCGTCGGCCCGAGCACTTCAGGCTGGGGATAGCGGGACATGTTGATCGGCTGGCCGACGAGGCGCATCTCGCCGAGTTTCTTGTGGCGCACCTTGCGGGCAATGCCCAAGTGCTTGACCTGCGGTTCCTCGAAAGTCTGCTGGATGTTGTTGATGGGTCCACAGGGAACGCCGGCCTTGTTGAGGGCGGCGATCCAGTGAGCCGACGTATTCGTCTTCGTGCGTTCGGCAAGCAAGCCATTCAGCACTTTGCGGTTCTTCGAGCGTGCGCTCCCTGATGCGTAATCGGGATGCTTGATGAGCTCGGGAACGCCAAGGGCGTTGCAGCAGCGCTCATAAAGATTGTCGCCGGAAGCGGCGATATTGATGTGACCATCAGAGGTCGGGAAGACGCCAGTTGGGATGCCGGTTGGGTGATCATTGCCGGCCTGGGGCGGGACCTCTCCGGCGATCAGCCAGCGGGCGGCCTGGAAGTCCAGCATAAAGATCTGCGCTTCGATCAGAGACGTGTGGACCCATTGACCTTTGCCCGTGCGCTCACGGTCGTACAACGCCAGAACCATGGCCTGGGCCAGCAAAAGGCCGGACGTGAGGTCGGCGATGGGAATGCCAACACGCACCGGGCCCTGACCGGGAAGTCCTGTAATCGACATCAGGCCGCCCATACCCTGGGCGATCTGATCGACGCCCGGCCGCGTGGCATCGGGGCCGGACTGGCCGAAGCCTGAGATGGAGCCGTAGATGATGCGCGGATTGACCTTGGCGCAGTTCTCGTAGTCCACCTTGAGGCGTGTTTTCACGTCGGAGCGCATGTTCTCGACGACAACGTCGGCATCCTTGACGAGCTTCATGAAGACGGCATGGCCTTCAGGGCTCTTCAAGTTGATGGTCATCGAGCGCTTGTTGCGATGTAGGTTCTGGAAGTCGAAGCCATGTCGCTTGCCACCCATGGCGTCGACGTCGCTGTCGGCCGGCGGTTCGACTTTGATCACCTGGGCACCCCAATCGGCGAGCTGGCGCACGGCGGTGGGGCCGGCGCGATGGGCCGTCAGGTCGAGCACCTTGATGTGGGACAGCGGCAGGCTCGTCGTCGTCATTGGAGATCTCCTTCACGCATCGCCTCGGCCAGCGCAGGCCGGCGCGGGTGCCGCATTGCGGTCACGACAGGAAGGTTAGGCTGCCTCAAGCGCCCGGATCAAGCCAGACGGACTTCATGCACATCGCCTGTGCGCCAAGCCGCCCCTTGACGTGGCGGCAGGGGATCGACACACCCTGCAATTCGTGCACGACAACGGGGAGCCCCCACATGGATCCGTCCAGCCTGCCTTACCGGCCTTGCGTCGGCGTGATGGTCTTGAACAAGACTGGCAACGTTTGGATCGGATGCCGGATCAACCGGCCCGACAAAGACATGATCGGGGGCTGGTGGCAGATGCCGCAAGGTGGCATCGACGACGGCGAGGCGCCGGCTGAGGCAGCGTTGAGGGAACTTGCCGAGGAAACCGGCATCCGCTCTGTGAAAATCATCGGGGAGAGCCGGGACTGGCACCCGTACGACCTGCCGCCGCACATGCTCGGCCGGATCTGGGGCGGGCGATATCGCGGGCAAACGCAGCGCTGGTTCGCCCTGCGGTTCACTGGTCCTGACAGCGAGGTGAATCTCGAACCGGACGGCCATGAGCCCGAGTTCGATCAATGGCGTTGGGCGCCCATCGACGAGGTCCTGGATTTGATCGTGCCGTTCAAGCGCGACGTCTATTCGCGCATCATCGAGGAGTTCAGGCCGCTGGCGAAAGCGGAGGCGTGAGGCCGGCGCCGTTTAATTTCCGCTCGACGAACGGGGGCCAACTGACCCAACCTTGCGGCCATGATGTTTGCCGTCGCTGCGCGATGCCTGCAAAACGCGGCAGCACGCGACGAGACAGAGGAGGCTTGCCATGTCTACGCTCAAAGGTATCAAGGTTGTCGAGTTTGCCGGCATTGGGCCAGGGCCCTTCGCCGCCATGCTGCTGGCGGACATGGGCGCCGACGTCATCCGCATCGACCGCGCCGACTATGTCGGCCGCGACCCGCGCGATCCGCGCACCAACACCACGCTCAGAAGCCGTCGCAATATCGCGCTGGACTTGAAGAATCCGGCGGGCGTTGAAACTGCGCTCGCTCTTGTTGATCAAGCCGACATCCTGATCGAGGGGTTCCGGCCGGGCGTCATGGAGCGGCTGGGGCTCGGCCCGGATGTGGTGATGGCGCGCAACCCGCGCCTAGTCTACGGCCGCATGACCGGGTGGGGGCAGGACGGGCCGATCGCGAAGACGCCCGGACATGATATCAATTACATCGCGCTGACCGGGGCGCTGCAGGCCATAGGCACCAAGGCTGGCGGGCCGGTGCCGCCGCTCAATCTCGTCGGTGATTTCGGCGGTGGCGCGCTCTACATGGTGGTGGGTGCGCTCGCCGCCTACATCGAGGCCAAGCGCTCCGGCAAGGGTCAGATCGTCGATTGTGCCATGGTCGACGGCGCTGCCTCGCTGATGACGCCGATGTACGGGGCGCTGGCATCGGGAACCTGGATCGAGGAACGGGAGTCCAATCGCCTCGACGGCGGCTGCCATCACTATGGCGTCTATGAAACGCTGGACGGTCACCACATCTCGATCGGGTCCAACGAGCCGCAATTCTACAAGGTGATGCTGGAGACGGTCGGCCTTGGCAACGAGACGCTGCCCGAGCAAACCGACCGCAAGGGGTGGCCGCTGATGAAGAAGCGTCTTGCCGCCATCTTCAAGACCAGGACGCGGGCGGAATGGACCGAACTGATGCAGATGAAAGAGATCTGCTTTGCGCCGGTGCTGGCCATGAGTGAAGCGCCCGACCATCCGCACAACAAGGCCCGCAAGGCCTTCGTCGAGGTCGACGGCGTCATGCAGCCGGCGCCTGCCCCGCGCTTTTCACGGACTCCGAGCAAGGTCACGAGCCCGCCCGCCAAGGCCGGAGAGCACTCCCGCGCGGTGCTGATGGATTGGGGCGTGTCAGCGGATAACATCGAAGCGTTGGAAAAGGCCGGGGCGGCGAAACAACTGTAGGCCAACCGTGCTTGGGCATCGCCGGAGCACAGGCCTTTGACCCTTCGGTCCGCATAGCAGCTGGCAGGGTGAAATATTGCCAAATTGACCAAACTGTGGAAGCAGGGGGCGGGAATCTTGTGATTTGCGCTCCGAATAGCTAGAAAAGGCAAAAATAAGAACGAGAGCTTTTCCGTCAGGTATTTGCGAGGTGTGTTGTGGTCCATCAAGCCGTTGGCGATGGCGAAAAAGTCGAAGCAGCCGAGTTGGTCGGCCTGATTGATCGTTCGATCGATGC
This sequence comes from Hyphomicrobiaceae bacterium, assembly GCA_041397705.1. Classification (GTDB taxonomy): domain Bacteria; phylum Pseudomonadota; class Alphaproteobacteria; order Rhizobiales; family Hyphomicrobiaceae. The sequence goes on along the minus strand of JAWKWC010000003.1, from coordinate 87,775 downwards.
CCTGATGAACGCACTGAGCCGCGCGACAGAGGCGCGGGACAGGCCCCTGCTGCTCAACTGTCTGGAGGACCGCTTGGCGGAACGCGAGTGTTACGCTGGCGTCATTGGACGCTCACTTAGGCCTCCACACAGCTTGATCGACTTGCGGAGACGGCACGAGGAAATTGCGAAAGAGCTCGAGTATGCCAGCATGGGCTCAAACTACCTTGCTTGGCATTTGCGGCAGACTGTAAGCCTGCGCAAAGCGAGCTGAAGAGACCTCCAAAACTCTGCGCATTCCGGACCAACATCCTCGCCTCGGACAGTGGAGCATGGCAGATGGATGACGCCTTCGCTTGCGCCGCTGCATGCATTGTCGCCAGCGGGCGGTGAGCTACATAATGTTCTGAGCCAGAACGCCGCGCCGGTCCTGCTATTGCACTGGCGGGACGCGTGCGGGCTGAGCCGTTAGCAAGCCCCCTGCCTCCACAAGAAAAATCCCCGGGCGTTGCCGCGCCGGGGATTGGCGTTTCGTGGCTAGCCTAAGCCTCAATCGGCGGAAGCCTCAGGTCGTGAGCCAGCCAAGCTCCTGCGGCTGCGGCCGGCGGCCCAGTGGAGCTTGACGTTGACGAGGGCGGGGCCTTTGTGGGCCATGGCCTGGTCAAGCGCTGCTTTGAGATCCTTGGGATCCTCGATGTAGAAGCCCTTGCCGCCAAATGCTTCCATCATCTTGTCATAACGGGCGCCGTAGATCAGTGAACGCGGCGGGTTCTGAGGGGATCGTCCGGGTACTTCTCCGTGCCCGAGCCGATGCCGCCGTTGTTCAGCACCACGATCTTGGCGTTCATGTTGTAGCGGCAGACCGTTTCCATCTCCATGCCGGAGAAGCCCAGCGCGAGATCGCCGGTCACCGAGATCACCGGCAGGCCGGGATTGACCGCACATGCCGCGACGACGGAAACCCATGCCGATGCCCATGGTGCCGTAAGTGCCAGCATCAAGCCTGAGGCGCGGCGCGGCGTTCGGCAGCTGCGTGCGGCCGATATCCATCGTGTTGGCGCCTTCGCCGACGATGATCGCATCCTTTGGCGCCCAGGCGGCGATATCCTTGAGCGCGCGGTAGTAGTTGGTGGGCGCCGAGTTGTCGTCGATCATCGGCTGGATCTGCTTGGCGTTCTTGGCTGCCGCATCCGCGATCTGCTTCCGCCAGGGGGTGCCCTCCGCGTAGAACCACTGCTGGTTCTTCAAGGCGTCGTTCATCTGGCCGACAATAGCCTTGCCGTCACCCACCAGCGCCACCTCGGCCGGCACGTTCTGGCCGATCGCTTCGTGTGCGATATCGAGCTGGATGATGCGAACGTTCTTATTGAAGCGCGGCTGCTGGCCATAGTGCATGATCCAGTTGAGGCGGGCGCCCATGACAAAGATGACGTCGGCTTCTTTCAGGGCCGTCGAACGGGCAGCGCCCACCGAAAGGGGATGGTTGTCATCCATCACGCCCTTGCCCATGGGTGAGGCCAGGAACGGCAGCTTGGTGCGCTCGATGAAGGCGCGCACCTCGTCCTCAGCGCGCGACCAGGCCATGCCCTTGCCGACGATGACCAGCGGTTTTTCCGCTGACTGGAGGGCAGCGATGGCCTTGTTGATATTCTCGGTCATGGCCATGGAGCGCGGCGGCTCGGCGCTCTTGGGCGGGAAAGCGATCTTGTCCTCCTCGACCTCGCCCTTGATGATGTCATCGGGCATGTCGAGATATGTGGCGCCGGGGCGGCCATATATCGAGTTGCGCACGGCCATTTCGACGTAGAACGGGATGCGGTGGGTGTGCTCGACGGCGTGCGCGAATTTGCAGAACGGGGACGCGATCTGGACCTGGCGCTCCTCTTGGAAGCCGCCCATGCCGTTCTGGTAGGTTGGGGAGGCGCCGCCGATGCCGATCATCGGCCAGCAGTTCTGCTGGGCGTTGGCGAGGCCTGCAAGCATGTGCACCACGCCTGGGCCGGACACCGTGAGGCAGGCGCCGGGACGACCCGTCATGTAGCCAGCGGCCTGTGCGGCGTACGACGCGGTCTGCTCATTGCGCATGCCATAGTACTTGATTCCGGCTTTCTGAGCTTGCGCGGCGATCTCCTGCACGGGGAAACCAACGATCCCGAACATATACTCGACGCCTTGCTCCTTAAGGCTGCGCGCCATGATCTGGGCGCCATTCAACTTGGCCATTTGCTTCCTCCGGTCTTGCGGCTGATCGCGGTCAACTCCGCGCTTGGCTTGCGGTCAGTCCCTCGTGAGGAGCGCCCGTCGGCGATAAGGCTGGCACATTTTCGGGCGGGGAGGGAAGCACCGTTGCGCACCCGACCCCACAAACGGCAATTGAAGAGGCGGGCCTGACGGCGCTACCGTAGGCTGGAAGCCCGACAATCCGGAATGGAGCGGCCGACCGCTCAGCCGAAGGAGACCCCATGCCGCGTTCCCCCATGTGGAAGGAGTTGACCGCCGCCGAAATACGCGAGCTGGCGGGCCGTGATGCCACCGTTATCCTGCCCGTCGCCTCCATGGAGCAGCACGGGCCGCACTTGGCCGTCGGAGTCGACACCGTGCTGTGCGAGGGCGTGTGCCGCAGCGCTGCCGAGACCATTCAGAGCGAAATGCCGGTGATCGTTGCGCCAACGCTGTGGTGCGGCATGGCCGAGCACCACATGGCGTTTGGCGGCACGTTCACGTTCGACATTCCGACCTACCGCGCGGTGCTGCTGGCGTTCCTGAAGTCGATCGGCCGGCATGGCTTCAAGAAGGTGCTGATCGTCAACGGCCACGGCGGCAACATCGCGGCGCTGGCAGCCTTCCTTCCCGATTTCGCGGTCGAGACCGGCCTCAAGGTCTGCGCCACCACGTATTTCGAGCTGGCGCAACCAGCCATCGACCCGATCCTCGAAGATCAAGAGCGGGTTCGTCATGCGTGCGAAGGCGAGACGTCGATGATGATGGCTTTGGCCCCTGATCTTGTCAGGCACGACAAACTGCCGGAAGCGCACGGGCCCAAACATTCGACACCGCGGCCGCTTGGCGTTGGGCGTTATCGGTCCTTTCGCTCGTTCTCGGAGTCGGGCGTGGTCGGCGATGCACGCAAAGCCTCGAAAGACAAAGGCGAACGCCTCGTCAGGGTGTGCGCCGACGCCATCATTGCAGTTCTAAAGGACCAGGAAGCCTGGGGCTGACACCTGCAGGCCGGCACTGCGACACGCCAAGATTTCGTCATGCTCGTGGAGATCAAGTCACGTGAGCGACATTCCGACTTACGACTACATCGTCGTTGGTGCCGGCTCGGCCGGTGCTGCGGTTGCGGCCCGACTTTCCGGAGGACAGCAGGAACCGGGTCCTGCTTTCTCGAGGCGGGTCCGGCCAAACATCCTGGACCTCGGATCCCGATCGGCTATGCCAAGCTGCTGACGAACCCGAAGGCAAACTGGCTCTATTCGTCCGAGCCGGAGGCGAGCACCAACGGGCGGCGCCTGTCCGTGCCGCGGGGGCGCATCCTCGGAGGCTCCAGCGCCATCAATGGATTGGCGTTCGTTCGTGGGCAAGCGCGGGACTACGACACGTGGGCGCAGCTGGGAAATCGCGGCTGGAGCTACCAGGATGTGCTGCCCCACTTCAAGCGCATGGAGACCTACCATGCTGGCGGCGACGAGCAGTACCGCGGGCGCAGCGGTCCGCTGCAGATCAACAATCCAGAGCCGCGCGACGAAATCTTCCGGACCATCATCAAGGCTGCAGGCGAGGCCGGTATTGCGCACAATCCCGATTACAACGGCGCCGTACAAGATGGGATCGCCATGAGCCAGGCCTCCATCCACGCCGGCCGGCGCATGAGCACGGCGCACTGCTACCTGGAGCCGGCCCGCAACCGCGCCAACCTCAGAATCGAGACCGATGCGCTGACCGAACGCGTGCTGCTGGACGGCAAGCGGTGCCGGGGGGTGCGTTACAGCGTCAACGGCCAACCGCGCGAGGCGCATGCGGCCCGCGAAGTCATCATCTCGGCAGGATCGATCAATTCACCGCAATTGCTGGAACTTTCCGGCGTTGGACAACCCGAGCGGCTGCGTCCGCTGGGAATTGAGGTCAATCATGCCCTGCCGGGCGTCGGCGAAAACCTGCGCGACCACTATGCGCCGCGCACCCGCTGGGCGATCGGAAAGCGCGGCGTCACCTTGAATGATCGCGGTCGCGGCCTGGGGCTCGTCAATCAGGCCCTGCGTTATGCGTTTACGGGCAAAGGCATGCTCGGCATGGTCGCGGCGCCGCTGCGCGCGTTCGTGCGCTCGCGCGAGGGGCTGGAAGGTCCGGACGTTCTGCTAGGCTGGGTGCCGATGCTGACAGTCTTGGGTCCAAAGGGTCCAAAGATCTCCCCGCAGTCCGGCGTCACCTGCTATGCGCATACCATGCGGCCAGAAAGCAGGGGGCATATCCACATCACGGCGGCTGATGCCCGCAAGCCGCCTGCGATCAACTTCAATTTTCTGTCGTCGCCGATCGATGCCGAAATTACCATTCGGGCCATCCGGATTGCTCGCTCGATCATGTACGCGCCGGCGATGGCGGAGCTGAAGGTTTCAGAGATCGGTCCGGGGCAGGCCTTGCAGTCCGACGATGAGATCCTTGGATGGGTCAAGGAGGTGGGTGAGACCACCTATCATCCGGTTGGCACCTGCAAGATGGGCAACGACCGCATGGCCGTGGTGGACGAGCGCTTGCGCGTCAGGGGCATCGCCGGGCTTCGGGTTGCAGACGCTTCGATCATGCCGACAATCACGTCCGGCAATACCAATGCGCCCTCAATCATGATCGGCGAGAAGGCTGCCGCCATGGTTCTGGAAGACCGGACGTCGTAACCGAGGGCAACACCTCATCCGACATCCTGGCGCTAGCTTCGGCCCAGCCGTAGTGTCGCGTCAGACTTGCCTCATCACCCACCAGCACAAACAGAGGAAATGCCATGCAGTTCACCATGAAAGGTCGCCGTGCCGTCATCACAGGCGGGAGCATGGGCCTCGGCCTTGCGATCGGCGAGACATTTGCCAAGGCCGGCGCGAGCGTGGCGCTGGTTGCGCGGCGTGCGGACGCGCTGGAAGAGGCGCGCAAAAGGGTTGCTGCTGCCGGTGCACCGAAAGCTATCGCGATTTCAGCCGATGTCGGCACGGCAGAGGGTTGCGAGAAAGCCTTCAAGGAGGCGGTTGCGGGCTTGGGCGGCGTCGATGTGCTGGTCAACAATGCCGGCACGTCACAGCGCGGGCCGTTCGAGGAGATTTCGGACGAGCTTTGGCAGCACGACCTGGATTTGAAGCTCTTTGCTGCCATTCGCCTCGCCCGGCAGGCGTTGCCGGCCATGAAGGCGCAAAAATGGGGCCGTATCATCAACGTGCTGAATACCGGCGCCAAAGCGCCGCCTGCCGAGGGCGCGCCGACGGCCGTGACGCGGGCTGCCGGCATGGCGCTGATGAAGGTGCTGGCGGGTGAGGGCGCCAAGCACAACGTTCTCGTCAACGGCCTGCTTGTCGGGCGTATCGAGAGCGACCAGTGGGTCCGCCGCCATACCGCAGCCAAGGCCCAGGGCAACAATCAGACCCTCGAAGACTTCTATGCCAACATGGGCAAATCGCTGCCGATGGGCCGGCTTGGTACGGCGCAGGAATTTGCAAACGCAGCGCTGTTCCTGGCCTCCGATGCCGGATCCTATATCACTGGAACGGCTATCAACGTCGACGGCGGGCTGTGTCCGGTGGTCTAAGTGAGCAGCAGATCCGGGAATAATGCCCGCTGTTGCCTGCCGAGACGTTCAACAGCGTGCTCGTGATGGTGCAAACCGGGCTACTGGCAGCGATCTTGCCCCTCGACCCGGACCAGATTGGTCCGGATCTGGGGGGGCAGGACACTCGATTTTGCGATCGGCCTTTATGCGTGAACCGGAATTTGGACATCTTGCTCTGCAAATCCGGGGCTATCTCCGAATAGGCGGTCCCCAACGCGAGCAGGGTGTGCCATAAGAACAGCCTGCGTAGGGGAATGGTCCGTTGAACGCGGATCTTGAGGGGCAAGGTTTCGGACCGCGCTCGCGGTCACGAGGCATGGACGGGTTATGAACCGGGTCTTGCTAGCCATTGGCGGGCTTCTGGTGGGACTGCTGGCGCTGCTGTTCGTGGCGCCAGTGATCGTCGACTGGAACCGATACCGCGGGATCTTCGAAGAGGAAGCCACGCGGTTCCTCGGCCGCGAGGTGCGGGTGGGTGGCGAGATCAATCTTCGCCTGCTGCCGACCCCTTATGTCCAGTTCGAGCGCGTCCGCATTGCCGACACCATGGCCAATGTCGGCAAGCCGTTGTTCATGGCCGACAACATGACGGTGCGGCTGTCGATCGGCGCGCTGCTGTCAGGCGGCATCGAAGCCAGCGCTGTAGAGCTGGCTCATCCCATCGTCACCCTTGTGCTCGACGAAAAGGGAGGAGGGAGCTGGGCCGGACTGGCACCCAATAAACTTGCCCCGTCGCTCGGGGGCATGCGTGTGGCCTTCGACGCCATCCGCATCAATGAGGGCACACTACAGATCCTGGCCTCGACAGGCCGCCCACGCGCAACGTTCAAGAACGTCAACGGGGAGCTGTCGGCTGCCTCGCTCGAAGGCCCGTATAAGATCGCGGTCACGTACGACGTGGGCGGGCGGGCGCGCGAATTTCGACTTTCAACGGCCGCCGCTGGCGAAAACGGCGCCGTGCGCACCAAGGCCACTGTGCGCGATCCGACCACCGGACTTAGCTACACGGTGGATGGGGAGCTGCACGATCTGTTCGGCAAAACGCGACTTGGCGGTCAGCTGACGGCGCGGCTGCCGCTGCCATCCGTGATTGAGATGCCGCCCGACGCCAAGCCGCGCTCAACCGGCGACAAGGCTTCAGAATTCGACGTGCGAGCCGATGTGGCGGCCGATGCCACAGGCCTCACCCTCAAGAACCTGGCGCTGTCGTTCGAGCAGGAAGGCCGCCCGCAGCTTGCCAATGGCGAGGTCGCCGTCACGTGGGCCGAAACCACTGAAATCCAGCTGTCGCTCAGCTCGCAATGGCTCGACCTCGACCACATCGCGGGCAGCGGCAAAGCTGACACGCCTCCATTGCGCCTGTTGCAGACGCTTGCCAACGGACTGTCGCGGCTGCTGACGACGGAAGAAGGACGCACGGTCGCCCGCGTGTCGATTGATCAAGCCGCGCTCGGAAAAGAAGTGGTCAGCGGATTGGCCGCGACCCTGGAGCAAGTCAAATCCAAGTTGCATGTGCGTGGGCTCACGGCGTCGTTGCCCGGCGGTACGCGGCTTTCGGCGGACGGAACGTTTGATATTGGCGATGCGACGCCGCGCTATGACGGCAAGATCAACCTGCGGGGCGGCAGTCTCTCCCGCTTCATGGGATGGGCGAGCCGCGGCAAGCCGCTCACTTTGACGCGCGCCGACAACACGTTTGCGCTGGTTGGCGACGTGTCGCTCGCCGCCGACGCGATTTCCGGCCGTGACATCACGCTCCGCATCGGCCGCAACGTTTTGATGGGCAGCGCCAGCTGGAAAGATGGCCGTCGCCGCGAGGTGACGATGGATCTCGAGGGAAGCGAGCTAGATCTCTCCGTGCTGTTCGACGGAGGGCCGCTGACGGTGTCGGGCATCGCTGAGCTGGCCGCCAATGTCTCCCGTCCGGATCAGCGCGACCAGTCTGGTGCCATCGCATCGCAATCGCTGTCGGCAATTGTGCGGCTGCACGTCGGGCAGTTGCGAGCTGCCAACGAGCTGTTCCGCAACGCCATTTGCGATCTGAAGCTCGAGAACGGCCAGCTGACGTTGACAGACCTGCGCCTCAAGTCTGACGAAGGTTATCTGCTCGACCTACGCGGCACTGTCGCCAATCTTGCCCAGGCGAATGCCAAGGGGGAGCTGACGGCCTACCTCGCCGCCGACCGATGGGCCGGGCTGACAGCTGCCGCAAGGCTCCTTGACCTGCCAGCTGGCCTGATTGGGACCATGCTGACGGAGCGGCACGCGGCATCGCTGCTGCCGGCACGCCTGGCAGGCCGTTTGAGCCTTGGCCCGCGCGGCAACGACACCCGCGATCTCGCCGTCGACGGCACGCTTGGTGGCACCAGGCTTGCCACAACGATGCGGCTGGCCAGCAAGGGGGCAAACTGGCGCGACCGGTCAGCCGATGTGGCGCTGACGCTGGATGGTGCCTCGGCCAACCGGTTGTTTGCCAACCTCTTGCTCCCAGCTGGCCTCGCAAACACGACTGCAGCGAGAACCACGACGCCGACAGCTGTTAGCATTCGCGCGGTTGGCACTCCTCGTAACGGCCTGACCTCAGTGGCCACACTTACCGGTCCGGGCAGCACTGCGCGCTATACCGGCCAAATCAAGATTGATGATAGCGGCGATTACGGCCTGTCCGGTCGCCTCGACGTCGATGTCGCGCAGACCAAGGCGGCCTTGCTGCAGTTGGGGCAGTCGCCAAACCTCGCGCTCTCCGGACCTGCGACGGGCGCCATTCAAATCGAGCGGAAGGCCGGGCGGCTTGCCTTGCAGAGCGACCGGTTCACGATCTCCAATGCCACGCTGGGCGGCAAAATCCTGGTCGAAAAGGCAGTCACCGGGGCCTATCGCATGGCCGGCGACCTCAAGTTGGACAGGGTTAGCCTGCCAGATTTGTTCACCTTCCTCACGTCGCAACAAACTGTGCCCACTGCTGCTGCAGCGATTGCTGCCACAGGCGGTGCAGGCAGAGGCAACTGGAGCGAGCAGCCTGTCGACCTCTCGGTTTTGGATGCGCTGGCGGGCAGCAAATTGCGGCTGGAGATCAGCAATCTGGCGTTGACGCGCGATCTGGGCGTGACGGAAGCGCGGCTGGATGCCATCGCCAAGGCGGGCGGCCTGGATCTTCGCCTCATCGAAGGCCAAGCACTCGGCGGCCGTGCTACCGGCCTCCTTTCACTCGACAAAGCTCCAGCAGGTGCCAAACTCCAGCTTGAAGGACGGCTCAACGGTGCGCGGTTCGAGGCCATTGGTGGCAGCCGCCAAGCCGGTGCCATAGCTGGGGGCTTCAGCCTTGCGATCAAAGGCCAGGGCACGGCGTTGACACCACGAGGCCTGATCGTCGCCCTTGCGGGACAAGGCGATCTGGCCTTGCAGAGCGCCAGCCTCAACCGGTGGAATCCCGCCGCCGTCGGCGCTGCGGCAGAGGCCGTGGTTTCGCAGCCGGGCGAACTTGCCGCCAATGCGTTACGCCAACAGCTCGAGCTTGGTCTGGCGAAAGGGGGCAGGTTTCCGCTCGGCTCGCCACGTGTGGCCTTGACGCTGGCTGATGGAGCGCTGCGGTCTGCCCCTTTGACGGTGCAATCGCCCAGTGGTGCGATCTTTGGCCAAGGGATGGTCGACCTCGACGCCCAAACGTTCAATGGCCAATTGCGGATCGAGGCCAAGGCGCCGCCGCCGACATTGCGGCCAGTTCCCCCGGGGCTACCCAAGTCGTTGGTCTTGCCCGCCGTCGCCTACAAGCCAGACCTGCCCGCGATCGTGATCGGACTTGCGGGGCCGCTGTCGCGGCTGACGAGCAGCGAGCCCCAGCTCGACATCACCGCGCTGGAGCGGGAAGTTGCGGTTCGCAAGGTCGAGCGGGAAGTGGTCGAACTGGAGCGTGTGCGCCGCATCGACGAGGAAGTGGCGCGCCTGAATGCTGAGCGCCTGGCGGAGCAACAGCGTTTGGACGAACAGCGGCGCGTCGAAAACGAACGGCGTGCCGGAGCGGGCCTGCCTCCCCTGCCAGACGCGCCTGCAGCTCAACCCGCCGGCGAGCCCGCCGCATTGCAGGCCGCACCACCACCCGCTGGCCAACCACTGAACCAGGCGCAGCCGGTGCCGCCAGAGGCCAACGCTGCTGGGACGGCGCCGACGCCAGTCAACGGCACGACGATCCCTGCCAACCCAGCTCAGCCGACTGCGGCTGACGAGGTCAAACCGGCCGCGCCTCAGGCAGGGCAGCGCACGAGCGCGCCGAAGCGGCGGCCGCGGCGCGATCCCTTCGATTCGCTGCGAAACCAAGGTGGTGGCTGACGTCAGGTCCGCCGCGTCAAGCCTTGGCGAATGTCACGACCAGGACGTCGCGCCAGGCAGGCTTCGACGGATCGATCGGCTCGATCGGCGTCACCCCGTGGTACACGCGTGCATCGTCGACGATCGCTGCGTCGAACGGATCGGTCAGTGTGAAGCTGCCGAGCGGTCTTTTTTCCAGATCGGCAATGGTGGTCGTTCCACTGCGGATATTCTGGCGCTTAATCAGAAGCACCAGCACCCAGTCCACGCCGTCCCTGTGCATGCCCTCGGGCGTCGGCTTTCCGGCTATATCGGGACCTGCCTCGATGCGGAACTGGTGGATCTCGGTTTTCCAGCGATCAACCGTCGGCGAGAGGGCGCTGAACAGCGAGCCGCACCAGGCCAGGATGGTGGTGAGACTATCGCCGGCACCAATGGCGTCAGTCACAGGCGCAAACCAGCGATCTCGACCGCCGTTGAGGGCGTTGTAACTCAACGTCTGATAATGCGGCTGATGGGGCTGGCGGGCGATTTCACCGCTTGCGGCGACCTGATAGACGGCATGGCGACGCCGGCGGTAGCGCCCGCCGTCAGCCATGAAGGTGTCCTGCTCCAGCTCTCCCCAGCTGGCGACGAAGGCGTCCCAATCCGACAACATGCCCTTTGCCTCGAGCATGTCGCGCATGTCCGCAGCCTTGACGTAAGCAAAACCGCTCCGCGCAAGAACTGGCTCGAAGTCGGCACGCGTAGTTGGCAACATGTCAGTCATGACGTCGGCCCCATCGGTGCGGGGAAGGGTGTGCTTCACCCGTTTTGTGCCATTCAGTTGCCCTTGAAGCACAAGGCAGCCTGACACCATATCGACATATAGCGCTTCTGGGCGTGGCAGACGAGTGGGCGCACTCAGGTGGCGCAAAATGCCCCCGTCCTGGTTACCGGAGCTGCTCGACGCGGCCGCAAAAAAGACGCCGGCGGATGGCCGGCGCCTGTTTCGACTAAAGCGTGGAATCGTGCCCAGCCCCTTCAGGGACAAGGCAGGCCCGGTCAGCCGCGCGGCTTGGCCTCGGGAAGCACGACCGGCCAGGCGCCCTTGCTGCCTGCGACCGGCATTGCCGCACGGGCTGCGCGCACGGCATCAGGGCCGCCCTCGATGACCGCGCCTGCGCTTTGGCAATGATGGAACCGCACACGAGGCCCGTTGTCGATGTGGATGTGGTGCATGCCGCAGCTATATGTGCCGACGCCACCATCATGGTTCGACTTCAGCCAGTTTGCCACATTGCTGTACTTGCCCCTTGGCGGGTTGAAATCAACCGCCCGGCAAGAGGCGTGGTAGCTGGTGTTGCCGTTGGGCATGCGGGCGCCAGCGCGATAGGTCGAGATGATCTCGACAGAGCCGAAATTCTTCCTGATTTGCTCCAAGCGAGTCTTGAGAATGCCCGGAAGGCATGACGACCCTGCCTCAGCTTCTTGGCCGGGAATGCCGGAAAGGACTCCGACGGCTAGCGCACCGACTGCGGCGGCTGTGAAAATCGCATGGTAGCCCGATCGACCATTGCGCATGGCAACTCTCCTTGGTTGATTTGGCCGGGCCCCGCCCCCGCCGTTGATCTCCCCGCTGAAGGTGAACGTTTGCTCGCTAGACGCTCGGAAATGCCGATAAAAGCCTAGATGTGAGTTGTTGGTTAACCGCAAGGAAGCGCCAAATGACCTGCGGAAGCGGCAATTTTTTGGCGCCGCTTCCGCCGATCAGTTGATTGATGGCTGCTCGATAGGTGGCTAGCGGCCTGCGACCCGCGCCTCGATCGAATCCCAGATCATCGCGGAAATATCGTTGCCGCCGAACTGCTTGACCTGGCGGATGCCGGTTGGCGACGTGACGTTGATCTCAGTCAGATAGGGTCCGATGACGTCGATGCCGACGAAGATGAGGCCGCGTTCCCTCAGGGCAGGTCCGAGGCGGGCACAGATCTCTTTGTCGCGCTCCGTCAGCTCTGTCGGCGTTGGCGTTCCGCCCACGTGCATGTTCGAGCGTGTCTCGCCTTCGGCCGGAACGCGGTTGATGGCCCCCGCCACCTCTCCATCGACCAGAATGATGCGCTTGTCCCCGCCGCGCACTTCCGGCCGGTATTGCTGGACCATGAAGGGCTCCCGGAACACTGTCTGGAAGAGCTCGACCAGCGAATTGACGTTGGAATCGCCTTCCTTGATCCGGAAGACCGAGGCCCCACCGTTGCCGTAGAGCGGCTTGATGATGATGTCCTTGTGGCGCTCTTGAAACTCACGGACGTCTTCCAGATTGCGCGTCACCATGGTTGGCGGCATCAGGTCCTGGAACTCCAGAACCCAGACTTTTTCGGGCGCGTTACGCACGTGGGCGGGGTCGTTGACGACCAGGGTTTTGGGATGAATGCGTTCAAGGAGATGGGTCGTCGTAATGTAGGCCATGTCGAACGGCGGGTCCTGGCGCAGCAGCACGACGTCCCAGTCGCTGAGGTCTACCTTGCGGGAGTTGGACAGCTTATAGTGCGAACCGACCTGATCCTGGACCTCCAGACTTTGGCCGCGCGCGATCAACCGTTGGCCGTCCAGGGCCAGATGGGGCGGCGTATAATAAAAGAGCTCATGCCCCCTTTGCTGCGCCTCGAGCAGGATTGCGAATGTCGAGTCGCCGTTGATGTCGATGGCATCGATCGGGTCCATTTGGCATGCAATCTTCAGAGGCATAGGGGTCTCGCGGCATCATTGATGGGGTTGAGCTGACGCAACGAAGGCCGAAGGCGCCGCCGAAGTCAACAGCGCCGCACTTGCGCCCTTCAAGCCCGCCCGGCATCCAAGACGTTCAGGAGGTGCCGCGGCATATGGCCCGGCACGATTAGCACGGCGTCGAGACCCACGTCCCGATCGCGGTGGGAGGGGCGATGCTGAAGCCAGTGGTCTGCCGCGCGTGCGATGCGAGCCCCTTGTCTTGGGGTCAAAGACGCTTCGGCCTCGGCCATTGTAGCCCGCCGCTTGACTTCAACGAATGCCAGCCGGCCCGCCCGGCCCCGCCTGACTGCGATGATATCGACCTCGCCGTAGGGGGTCCTGTGGCGCCGCGCGAGGATGCGATACCCTTTCAGCATCAAATATCCTGCCGCCAGGAATTCCGCGATGGCTCCCGATCGCAGCCGCCGCCGCCGTTCGATCGCGGAATCGCGGGTGGTGCCGCGGGCCTGGGGAAGCCGGTTCTTCATGGGTTGTCGGACTTCATGGCGAGACCGATGTCATAGACGCGCGTCCGCGCCACGCCGAGCCTGCCGGCGACGATTTTTGCGGCTTCTTTCAGTCCTTTTTCGCCGCCGATCTGGGCAAGTGCAGCGCGAATGTCTGCCTCACTGGCCTCCTGGTGCATGGCTGGCCCAATGAGAATTGCGACTTCACCACGCACTGCAGCGGCGCGTGCCCAGGCCTCGACTTCGCCGGCGGTGCCCCGGCGCACCTCCTCGTAACGCTTGGTCAGTTCGCGGGCCACCACGACCGGCCGATCTGCACCCAGTGCTTGCACGATATCTGTGAGGGCTGCGGGTAGTCTGTTGGGGGCCTCGAACAGGACAACGGTGCCCGCAATCGCTCCGAGTTCGCTGAGCCTCGACAGACGCTGACCCTGCTTTGGCGGCAGGAAACCCGCAAAATGGAATTGATCCGTGGGAAGGCCGGCTACCGCGATGGCGCACATCACGGCCGACGCGCCCGGCAGCGCCTTGACATCGCAACCGGCATCAAGGGCTTCGCGCACCAGCTTGTAGCCGGGATCCGACACGAGGGGTGTCCCTGCATCGGAAATCAAAGCTACGCTGCGGCCTTCCGCTATCAGTGCCAGAATGCGCGGCCGCTCTGCGTGCGCGTTGTGCTCGTGATAGGGCCTGAGCGAACGTTCGATGCCGAAATGCGCCAACATCGGGCGGCTGTGACGCGTGTCCTCGCAATAGACGTGATCGGCGTTGGCGAGGCAGGCGAGCGCCCTGAGCGTCACGTCCCCCAGGTTTCCAATTGGTGTCGCCACCAAATAAAGACCGGGCGGCAACGGCTCGGACAATCGACGCTTGAGCTCTTCCGTCGCCCTGGCAACGATACGGTCATGACCCCGCGGGTCGCGGACGTCGCCCGCGTTCTCCTCAGTTGCCTCAAACTTGGTCATGGCTTGATCCGTATATTGCAGCACTACCACGGTGGAGGCTGTGCCGGGGGCGATGGTTGGCTGGCCTCAGATTGCCGGAAGCTTGCGCAAGCCCGATGCCCATTACGGTCATTGTCGTGCATTCTTTGGCAACGGCAAAGCGTGACGCGCCAGCCACGACTTTGCAAAACATGTATGATGCAACGACTAATCCACGGCAATCCGGGATGAGGCCTATAACCTCTGACGTTATGGTGTTAGCGGAACAGTACCTAAAATTGATTCGGAGCCGGGCTTTGAGCACGCGCAATGCATCGCGAAGGCAGGTCGTTGGCGGCTTGTTCGGCAGCTCTATGACGCTTGGACCGGCTTTGTGGCTTGGGGGCTGCGCTAGCGGATCCTCGTCCGCCATCACATCGACGCAGGCTCTGGGCCCCAAGGCAGACGCAGCCGGTCGCGGTGGTCCAGGCAGCGCTATGGAGCCTGCCAAGGTGACGCTGCTGTTGCCGCAGAGTGCGGGCATTCAGTTGTCGCTGCTGGCAACTGGCCTGAAACAGGCGGCCGAGCTGGCGCTGTTCGAGCGCGATGTCCCGAACTTGCAGCTGGCTATTCGTGACGACAAGGGTACGCCCGAAGGCGCCTCGATGGCGACCGTCGCATCGCTTGCGGAAGGCGCGGAACTCATTCTCGGTCCGTTGTTCGCTGCCTCCGTGAAATCTTCGGCATCGTCCGCGCGCCAGGCTGGGGCACCGATCATCGCTTTTTCCAACGATCCGGCAGTGGCTGGCAATGGCGTCCACCTGCTGAGCTTTTTCAGCGAGACGGAGGCGACCCGCATCGCCGAGCACGCGCTTAGCCGTGGGCATCGGCGGTATGCAGCGCTGCTGCCGGCGAACGCGCTTGGCAAGGCAGTCGGTTCCGCCTTCCAGCACGCCATTGCGGCGGGCGGTGGCGAGATTGCCGTTTCAGAGGTCGATCCCGGCGACATGAGTGGCATGGCGGACCCCTATCGCCGCGTCATGGATGCCATAGCCGGTAGTTCGGCGGGCGGCGCACCGATCGACGCTCTATTCCTGCCTGCTGACAGCGATAGCGTGCCGCGGCTCGTTTCATTGCTGCGCAACCAGGGCTTTTCGTCTTCGAAGGTCCGCATTCTGGCGACGAGCGGTTGGGACCAGCCGACGGCGATCAACGAACCAGCCGTGCGGGGCGCCTGGCTGGCAGCGCCCGATCCAGTTGGCTGGCGAGAGTTCACTGCGCGCTATGGCAAGGCCTACAACAGCGCACCTCCGCGGCTGGCGAGCCTGGTCTACGACGCAGTCACGATCGCCTCTGCCTTCGCGACCCAGCCCAAGGGGCAGCGGTATACGGCGGCCAACCTGATGCGGCCAGCGGGCTTCGTCGGCGTCGACGGGCCATTCCGGCTGATGCCCAACGGTATTGTCCAGCGCGATCTCGCCGTGCTCGAGATCCAGCAGCAGGGCCTGGTTGCCATCGCGCCGGCAGGTGGCGGGGCCCCCGGCGCGACACCGCGCCGTCCGGGCGCCTCAGCGGACGCTGCCCTGATGTCACGAGGGTAAATAGAAGCCTCCGATCCTTGCTGCCGATCGGCTGGCGCCACGGGCACCTGGCATGCGATGAGGATACGCCGGCCGGCTGTTGTCGCCGATGCTAGGCATGGCAGCCATGTGCATTGTTCTTGTCAAATGGCCACAACGCCCGTTGACTTCCGGCGGGTCATCCCGGAAATTCGCGGCCAACCGAGGTTGCAATAGATCGAGAGAAGGCACTCATGGTCCAGCTGTCACTGCCTAGAAACTCCAGGATATCGCAGGGAAAAGCTTGGAACCGGCCTGAAAGCAAAGGCAAATGGAAGGAATTCCGGATCTATCGCTGGAGCCCGGACGATGATCGCGCGCCTCATGTCGATACCTATCATATCGACCAGGAGCAGTGCGGGCCGATGGTGCTGGACGCTCTCATCAAGATCAAAAACGAGATCGACCCGACGTTGACCTTCCGGCGCTCGTGCCGTGAGGGCATCTGCGGTTCTTGCGCGATGAATATCGACGGCACGAACACGCTGGCGTGCCTCAAGGCCATCGACGACGTCGCGGGCGCGGTGAAGATCTACCCTCTGCCGCACATGGAGGTCGTCAAAGACCTCGTGCCCGATATGACCAACTTCTATGCCCAGCATCGGTCTATCGAGCCGTGGCTGCAGACCACCACCTCTACGCCTCCCAAGGAGTGGAAGCAGGCCCGCGAAGACCGCGAGAAGCTCGACGGCCTTTATGAGTGCATTCTGTGTGCCTGCTGCTCGACCTCTTGTCCGAGCTACTGGTGGAACCAGGACCGCTATCTGGGACCTGCGGTGCTGCTGCAGGCTTATCGCTGGGTGATCGACAGCCGGGATGAAGCAACGGGCGATCGACTTGACAATCTGGAAGACCCCTTCCGCCTCTATCGCTGCCACACAATTCTCAATTGTGCGCAGGCCTGCCCCAAGGGCTTGAATCCCGCCAAGGCCATTGCGGAGCTGAAGAAGCTGATGGTCGAGCGGCGCGTCTAATCGGCTCGCTTAATTCGATGCATCTGGAGCGGAAGCATGTCTTCCGCTCTTTTTATTTTTGAATCAACACCTTGATGGACCAGATCGCCAATGCCGCTGCGTCGCGCGGCAATGAACTGACTTGGCGGCAAAAACTGCTTCGACCGGCATCCACCCCGATATCGAGGTGAGTACCGGCCGAAAGCATGGGCCAACTTCTGTTCGCTTATTGCGAACCGTCGACTTACTTCGCAGCCTTGCGCGGCTTGCGAGCAACCTTCGCCTTGACGACGCGGGCCTTCTTGGCCTTCGCCTTCACAGCCTTGCGGGGCTTGGCGACCTTGGCAACCTTAGCAACCTTCGCCTTGCGGACAACCTTGGCGGCCTTGGCCTTGCGGACAACCTTCGCCTTGGCAACGCGGGCCTTCGGAGCCTTCGCCTTCACGGACTTGCGGGGCTTGGCAACCTTGGCGACCTTAACGGTCTTCACGGCCTTGGAGGACTTGCGAGCCGAGGCGACCTTCGCCTTGGTCGACTTCGTTGCGCGGCGCGCAGCGCCCGAGCGCTTCGTGCTGGCAGCGGCCTTCACGGTCTTGGCGGTGCGCTTGGCAGCCGGCTTCTTCGTGATCTTCGAGGTCTTCGTCTTTGCAGTTGCAGCCATTTGCTTTCTCCTTGTTTTCCAGAAGCAAGTCTGACCGTCTGCCCGGACGAATCAGCATGACTTGCTGAGACCACGCTGCCACTTACAAGGTTAATGAGGTATTAATATGCGTTTGAAATCAGGCATATAGGGCTCATTTTTTCACTTAAAACGCCAATTGCAAGCCTCAAGCAGCAGAAAACGATGGTCGTGCGCTCCGCGAGCGATGGCAGATGGTGATGGATTGCCGCCCAATCCAGACTGCGATTCGCACATTGAATTTGATCGCGTCGCGGTGATCGTTCGGTTCACTTAATTGGCGATTGCATTCCAGCGCGGCACCCCATTGGGGTATTCATAACTTCAAATCGCGCCCTGCGAAACCCATTGGTAAATCTGTTGGACGACTGCAAGCGCAATATTGGTGGTGACGGTATGCGCGTTTTGGCGATCTCGTCGGTGCGCCACAGCCGCATCACATCGCGATGCACGAGACATGCACATGGCCGATACTTGCATTGACGAGTGACGCTTCGCAGCTCGATGCCCGGCAACGCAGTGATGAAGAGCTGAGCGGCGTCAGTGCTTCGGGCCCCCAAAAAATGAAGACCGGAGCGCACGAGCGGCATCCGGCCTCATTATGAACGCAGTCGAAGTTCGCCAAAAGCCTAGGACAAGAGATGCCCCAGTGCCCGGCCGGGGCTCAAATGCACCCTCGGCCGTTAGCGCGATGCCTTTTTGCAGCCTTCTTGGCCGGGGCCTTCTTGGCCGGAGCCTTCTTGGCTACGGTTTTCTTCGCCGGGGCCTTCTTCGCCGCGGCCTTCTTTGCCGGAGCCTTCTTCGCAGCAGCCTTAGCCATTTTCTTTCTTCCTTGTTCCATATTTGTTGTTCGAATCAGCTCGAACAAAAAAAATATGCGCACTTTCTCCTGAAATGTTGACTCGCAATTCTATTTCTGCCGTGACATTTCAACAGTTTGAAGCAGATCTGTGGCGGCAAGTCCTCAATTCCGTGCCGAACGAGCGTCTTAATCGAAGCCAGTTGCGCGCACACGAGCCACGGAACCACAGGTCGGACTGGTCGCACCGCTATCGGTGATCCCATCTGATTTCGAACGGCGCGTGTAGGGGATTTCGCATCGCTTGGAGGCGTCGAGGCGATTGTGTAAAGTCCAATCCACCGATCAAGCAGATGCCATCAAGGGGCAGTTGGATATGACTTCTGAGGAAGCAGGCATGCCTGTCACGGGCAACGGGCTCATGCGTGGCAAGCGCGGCCTCGTCATGGGCGTGGCCAACAACCGCTCAATCGCCTGGGGCATCGCGCAGGCGTGTGCCCAACAAGGGGCCGAATTAGCGTTTACTTATCAAGGCGATGCTTTGAAAAAGAGGGTTGAGCCTCTGGCTGGCGAGGTGGGCTCGAAGATCGTGCTGCCGTGCGACGTCACAGATGCCGGGTCCATGGACGAGGTGTTCGCGGTGCTGAAACGCGAATGGGGAGAGCTGGACTTCCTGGTGCACGCGATCGCCTTCGCCGACAAGAACGAGCTGGATGGGCGCTACGTCGATACGAGCGAGCGCAACTTCACCCAGTCGCTCCTGATCTCCTGCTATTCCTTCACCGCGCTCGCCCAACGGGCGGAGAAGTTGATGGCCAAGGGCGGCTCGCTGCTGACGCTGACATACTATGGCGCCGAGAAAGTCATGCCTCACTATAACGTCATGGGTGTCGCCAAGGCGGCGCTTGAGGCTAGCGTGCGCTATTTGGCGGCCGACCTCGGCAAACAGAACATCCGCGTCAATGCCATTTCGGCGGGGCCAATCAAAACGCTCGCAGCGTCAGGCATTTCGGATTTTCGCTACATTCTCCGGTGGAATGAATACAACTCCGCGTTGCGACGCACCGTCACGATCGAGGAGGTCGGCGGTTCGGCGCTCTACCTGCTGTCCGACCTCGGCCGGGCCGTTACCGGTGAAATACACCACGTCGACGCCGGCTATCATGTCCAGGGCATGAAGAACGAAGACGCCCCCGACATCTCGGTCGCCAAGAGCGAATAGGCGCGCAATGTCTGCACCCGGTCAGCCACCCTCGATCCCAGACGATGAGATCGATGAGCAGTTCCTGCGGGCGTCCGGACCCGGCGGGCAGAACGTCAACAAGGTCTCGACTGCGGTAGAGTTGCGCTTCGATGTGCGCAATTCGACTGTGCTGACACCGTCTGCGCGCTCGCGACTGATGCGGCTGGCCGGTCGCCGGCTTACGAAGGATGGGGTGCTGGTGCTCCGGGCCGATCGCTTTCGCACGCAGGAACTCAATCGCGCCGACGCCCGCGAACGGCTGGATGAATTGGTGGCGGAAGCCTGGAAAGAACCGAAACCGCGGGTCAAGACCAAGCCCACCAGGGCCGCCAAGCAAAGGCGGATGGATGCCAAGTCGCGGCGCGGCATCAAGCGCAACCGCGGCCGCCCAGGGCTGGACTGATCCGCAGCCGGCCGCAGAAAACGTGCCCCACATCGCCGTTTGCGATCGCGGCCCGATGGATCAGGGGCGGAGAGCGGTGGCCGCTGCGATTGCGGGCGGGCCGCTACCGTCGAACAAGCATGCCAAGGCCGCTGAGGACAGGATTCCGTCGCTCATGGCCTCATGTCGGTGGATGCCAGACGCAATGAACAGGGCGTCCACACCAGCGCCTGCTGCGGCGGCGAGATCCGTGCGAATTGAATCGCCGATCGCAAGCACTTTGCCCGGCGCAATCGCTTTATTGCGGATCGCGCGTGCCTTCTCCAATGCCGTCTCGTAGGCTAGTGGATAGGGCTTTCCCGCCCAAACGACGCTGCCCCCATGTCTTCGTAGAGCGCTGCGAGAGAGCCGGCGCAGGGCAAAAGATCTTCTCCGACATGGACCACCAGATCGGGATTTGCGCATACGAACGTCAGGCTGCGGGCCAGGGCCTGCTGCAGCACCGGGCGATAGGTCTGCGGGGTTTCCGCCCGGTCATCGACTAAGCCTGTGCAGGTGATGCCTTGGGCCTGGTCAATCGGAACGGAAGGACCGCCCAGAGCCTCGAAAAAGGCGCGGTCGCGTTTTGGCGGGCCGATATGGTGCACCCGCGTCCAGCCACTGGCGCGCACGTGGTCGAGCGCAAGATCACCGGAGGAGACGATGGCGTCCCACGCGTCCCGGCGTACGCCTTTCTGGTCCAGCACCCGTGCGACGTTGTCGGAGGGGGTTGGGGCATTGGATACTAATATGACCGTGCCACCACCGGATTTGAATGCAGCCAGGGCGAGCCCCGCATCCAAGTGGGCGGCATTGCCGTCGTGCACCACGCCCCAGACGTCGCATAACAGAACGTCGTAGCGCGCCAGCAAAGGGCCACAACTTTCGATGATCTCAGGTCGGCTCATATGTACTCCTCGGGGCCCAATTGCAGGTTGGTGCCGGCCAGCGGCGGGTGCTTGGCGAACTTTGCGGTCAAAAGAGACACTTGCTCAATCACCAACGTCGTGCGCCCTGGTATGTGGCAGGCAGCTTCCGAGGCCGGCCTAACGCATCTAGACGGCTTGCCAACCGCTGCACGCGCGCCAAATCCTCGCGAGCGCCTTGCTCGTGCCCCGACATAGCGTCACAATCAACGGATCGGAACCCAAGAAAGCGAGCGCTGTGCAGCCTTTCGATTATGCCCGCCCAACAACCGTAGACGAGGCGGTTAAGCTGTTGGCTTCAGAAGACGCCCGTGCGCTTGCGGGCGGGACCGACATCATACCCGATCTGCGCGAAGGTCGGCGTGACGCCAAGCGTCTGGTCGACATCAAGCATATCCCCGAACTGGTCGCGATCGAGCGCGATCCTGCCGGCGGCTGGCGCGTTGGTGCTGCCGCAAGCATTGGTTCACTTGGCCGCCATGAGCCGTTTGCAGCCGAGAACGCCGGGCTGATCGAAGCTGCGCAGTTGATCGGCAGCCTGCAGATCCAGGCCCGGGCGACACTCGGTGGCAACCTTTGTACGGCGACGCCCTCAGGCGACGCCTTGCCGCTATTGGTTTCGCTCGGCTGCGAGGCGGAGATAGCCGGGGCCAGCGGGCGCCGGATGCTGGCGGTGGGTGATGTGGTGAACGCGCCACGGCGGACGTCACTGGGCCGCGGCGAGTTGGTCACGGCCTTCTTTATTCCACCGGCACCGCCTCGGTTTGCTGCTCGATATCTCAGGTTCACGCCGCGGCGAGAGATGGATATTGCCGTTGCCGGCTCTGGCGTGGCCTTAGCCCTCAACCCGCTCGGCGAGGTGGCTTCGGTGCGCATTACATTGGCCTCGGTGGCGCCGGTTCCGCTGCAAGCCAAACGGGCCGAAGCGCGTTTGATGGGTACCAAGCCGGGTCCCGACGACCTTCGCGAGGCGGCCAGCCTCGCTGCTCGGGACGCTGCGCCGATTTCCGATACGCGCGCCTCGGCTGATTATCGCCGCCACCTGGCCGAAGTCCTCACACGGCGTGCGCTCGAAGCTTGCCTCGCCGAAATCGCAAACCGGGAGGGCCAGCGGTGACGACCTCATCTCAGGCGCCGCACAAACAAGTGGTGCGCGCCACGATCAATGGCGAGCTTGCCGAAACAATGGCCGATCCCCGCGACACGCTACTCGAGTTGCTGCGGGGCCCCTTGGGCCTCAGCGGCACCAAGGAAGGCTGCAGCAACGGCAATTGCGGATCGTGCACGGTGCTGCTCGATGGCGAGCCCGTGTGTTCGTGCCTCGTTCTGGCGGCGGAAGTGGATGGGGCGGCGATCACCACCATCGAGGGCATCGCTGACGGGAACCGGCTGCACGCCGTGCAGCAAGCGCTGATCGACGCCGGCGGCACACAATGCGGCTTTTGCACACCGGGGATCGTGCTGTCGGCCGTTGCCCTGCTCGCGCGCACGCCGTCACCCGACGCGCACCAGATCCGTCATGCCATCGCCGGCAACATCTGCCGCTGCACCGGCTATGATAAGATCGTGAAGGCGATTGCCGATGCCGCTGGCGTGCTGCGGTCGGGAGGCCCGGCATGAACGACAACGAGAAGCCCAAGCATCGCATCGTCGGCCAGCGCGTGGCGCGGATCGACGCTGGTGAACGCGTTACCGGGCGAGCCGTGTATCCCGCAGATCTGGTGCGGCCGGGCATGCTGGAAGGCGCCGTGTTGCGCAGCCCACATGCGCACGCCCGCATCCTGGCCATCGACACGAGCCGCGCACGCGCCCTTGCGGGCGTCAAGGCGATCGTCACGGCGGCTGATTTCCCTGTCATTCAGCCCTCGACAATCATACCGTTCGGAGAGACGGGTGCTGATTTGTGGGTGTCTGCCCTGATCGTCATGGCGCGGGACAAGGTTCTTTGGCGCGGACAGCCCGTCGCCGCGGTGGCGGCTATTGATCGCCATGTGGCGGAGGCCGCGCTTGGCCTGATCGACGTCGACTACGAGGTGCTGCGCCCAGTCGTGAGCATGGATGCGGCGTTGGCGCCCAGCGCACCGATCATCCTGCCCGAGCACCGCCCCAAAGGTTTCGATCCAACGGTGATCCCGCCTGGCAATGCGGGTGGCAGGACGGTCATCAGTCGCGGCGACACTGGCGCCGCGTTCGACGCAGCAGCGGCGATTGCGGAAATCGCGGCACGCATCGACACGCCTCACCAGGGCTATATCGAGCCTCACGCCTGTGTTGCGGAAGCAGATCCGCAAGGTCAGGTCACGCTGTGGGCCTCGACGCAAGGTGCCCATCAGACCGGGATTCAGACTGCCGGCATCCTGGGATTGCCGCAGTCCCGCCTCAAGGTCATCCCGCTGGAGTGCGGTGGCGGGTTCGGCGGCAAGATCACCGTTCACCTGGAGCCTGTGGCAGCGCGTCTGTCGCAGCTCGCGGGTCGTGCCGTGCGGATGGTCATGACCCGGAGCGAGATGCTGGGTGGGGCCACGGGGCCACCGGCCGGGGCGGAGATCAAGGTCAAGGTCGGCGCTACGACGGACGGCCGCCTGACAGCAATCGAAGGCCACTATCTGATCGATACCGGCGCTGTTCCCGGAACCCCGACGACGTTGCTGATGCAGGCTTCAACCGCCTGCTATCAGACCGATACCCTTCGCCTCGAAGGGATCGACGTGATGACTTCGAAGCCACGGACCGAAGCCTATCGCGGGCCCGGAGGAATACAGGGCGCCTTTGCCGTCGAGCAGGCCATGGACGAATTGGCGATCGCGCTCGATATCGATGCACTGTCATTCCGGCGGCGCAATGCAGCCGTCACCGGCAGCACGATGCCGATCGGCACGCCCTTTCCATCGATCGGGCTGACAACGATCCTCGATCAAGTCGCCGCTCATCCCTGCTGGACCGATCCCTGGGCGTGGGGACAATGCCGCGTGGCCGAGGACTGGCGCTCGGCTATTGGCGCGGCACCTCCATGACTTCAGCGGCGCAAGTGACGGTGACTGGAGACGGCCGGATCTCCGTGACCATGGGCACCGTCGACCTTTCGGGCACGCGCACGACCATGGCGCAGGTGGCTGCTGAGGAATTCGGGCTTGGGCTTGAAGATATCAACGTCTCGATGGGCGACACGAAGACTTCGGCTTATTCCGATGCCGCCGCCGGCAGCCGCGTTGGCCGTACGATGGCAGCGGCCGTGGTCGAAGCGTGCCGCGACGCCCTTGGCCAATTGCGCATTCGTGCCGCAGAGAAGCTGCAGGCCCCCGAGCCTGCCATCGTCTACGACCAAGGTGTGTTCACCAGCACCGCCGGCGGCAACCTGACGGCCACCATCACCCTGGCGGAACTGATGCGGCAAACGTTGACCGATGGCGCCATCATCGGCCGGGGGGTGTCGACCAAACTGCCATTCGGCGTCGAGGTGGGCGCGCATGTGGCCGATGTCGAGGTGGATACCGAGACCGGTCAGGTCACCGTGTTACGCTACACGGCGTTTCAAGACGTGGGCACGGCACTCAATCCGACCGCGGTCGAGGGGCAGATGCAGGGTAGTGTCGTGCAAGGGCTCGGCTGGGCACTGACCGAGGCAATGGACTTCGATGACGACGGGCGGGTGCGCAACGCAAGCCTGCTCGACTACCGCATGCCCACAGCGCTCGACGTGCCGCCGATCGACTGCGTCATCATTGAAACGCCTGTGCCCGGTGTGCCCTATGGCTTGCGAGGCGTTGGCGAGGTGCCGATCGTCCCCGTGGCTGGCGCCGTGGCCAACGCGGTGCGGCGCGCCATCGGGACCCGCGTCACCAGCATGCCGATGACGCCCGAGCGGATTCTGAGAGCGATTCAGGCCATGCCACCTTCTGCCGGCGCATAAAGCTGCCTTGAGATCGTGCTGAGCCGAGGCGGTTGACGGGCGCGAATGCGGGCGCTGGTCAGGCCGACAACTTGGCGTGGCGCGCTTCCTCTGCCAGATAGGCGTCGCGATAGAGGCCCACAGCCCAAGCGTGGGTTGCGACCGCTTCCGGCGACAATTCGTGCATGGCGCCTTCTACCGGCTCAAAATTGTTGTAGCGATCGACGCCGCGGACCAGCATTGCTGCCGTCTTGACGGTGCCGGAGGGCTTGGCGTGGGTCGGGATGTAGTTGAGACCCAGCCCGATCCGGCGATGCGTTGACGTATTCGGCCCGGAACGGTGCACGCAGAGGCCATGGTGCATCGACATTTCCCCGGCCTTCAGGGGCATGGCCACCGGCGCGCGGTCGTCGAATTGCTCGACGATCACCTGCGCGCCTCGATTGACGCTGTTCTCCACGACGCGGGACTGGTGGCGCAATTGTCGGGGCTGGCCATTCACGGGCAAACATTCCATGCAGCCCGCTGCCTCGTTGGCCTCGGAGAGGGCGATCCAGACGGTCACCTCTTCCTTGGGCTCAAGGCCGTAGTAGGTCGAATCCTGATGCCAGGCGGCGATGGTCGGCGAATGCGGCTCCTTGATAAAAAAGGTGCTCGTATAGATGAGCAGGTTGGGGCCCAGAAAATCTTCGACGATGTCGAGAATTCGCGGATCGCGCGCCAGCTTCAATGCCCAGGGCATCAGCAGATAGGGCATGGTTCGCCACTTCATTTCAGAGCTGACGTTGATCGGCTCTCCGAGCCAGCTCTCGAAACGCTGCACGCCCGCCTGCGCTTCCCGAAGCTCAGCAGCGTCCAAAAGCGGAAATGGCGACATGAAGCCGTCGCGGCGCCATTGCGCAACGCGTTCCTCGCTGAGCCTTGGCATGGTCCAGTCCCTTTTGAGCAGGTGGAAGAGAATTGCTCGTGGAACTGTGCTGGCGAGGGGGCGACTGTGTCAATCGCCGCTGCAAAGAGGCTGTCTCAACGGTTGCTCAGCGGACCGGTTGGCAGCGCTGGGGTTCCAACATCGTCAGCGACTTGAGATTGCCGCGCACGGAAAAGTCGCCGTAGTCGATGAAGAGCTGACGGGAGATGCCGTTCTCGAAATACAGGAAAGCAAGCTCGTAGGAAGGGAGGCTGTCCTTGTGGTCGGCCCCCAACTCAAAATAGCTGATGGACACCGGCCAACTCTTCAACTTGTCCAACTGGCCGGTATTTTCGACGGGCTTCAAGGTTTTGTTGTATCCGGGCGCATTGGGGATGCCGATGAACGACATCGTCGAATAGACTTTTTCGCCTTTTTCGGAGCCATCGTAGAGATCTGCGGCAAAGGTGCGCTCGCCCTGACGCGCTGCCTCGAGCAGCGCCATCGAGTGCTGGACGGGAAAGTAGGTATTGCGCTTGAGGCTGATCTCTTTTTTGGCGGGCTTGGTTATCTCGACTTTGATGTCGCCCTTGGGATCTTCGCGCTTGGCATCGCCGTCGGTCGTGTCCTCGAGCTTGGAGTCCTTGTATTGCGTCGAGCTGAATCGAAACGACTTTGCCAGCACGTCCTCCCAGCTCGACGACCTGAGATCGCTGATCGTGGGCGAACCTTCCTGGCTGGAAACGCGCGTGACGAACCGCATCGATTGCGTATAGCCGGCGCACGATGAGCCCGTCAGCTCGTAGACCATTCGACCGGTCATGTTGGAGATGCTCGATCCGCCTCTCGTCTCCGCCAGCTCGATCTCGTAGACGGCCCGATGCGGGGCGAGAACGATGTCTTGGCCGGATTGCGCCATCGCCACGCTCGGCCCAAGGGCCAAGACCACAGTGGCTGCCAGCACAATGTTGCGGCACAGAGGCTTGTCGAACCGGACGTGAACGGAGTGGAACAAGAGATGCTCCTGTTGGAAGGTCTTGGTACAAGGCCGTTGCCGGTGAATGTCTGCGTGGCGAGCAGAAAACATCAGCACGCGAAACGAGGCCACAAAAGGACCATAGCCGGATCGGCTTTTCCTTGCCATCTTAGACCGCTCTGCGGTCAGGCGAAAAATCTGGAGGCTTTTTGCAGCCGGCGAGGGAGAATTTGCGACCTTTTTTCGCAAAACGGGCTTTGGCTGTCCATATGACTCTGGGGCGGCTGCCCCGCGCCCACCATTGGGCCGGCCGAGCTCTGATCTCGCGGCGCTCGAGCCACATATGCTCAAGTCGGCGATTGCCAAGGCGCGCGATCGCAGCCAAGCATTCACCCGGCGAGATGGCAAGACGACCTTGGAAGGAGTGACATCATGGCGAACGTGGAAAGCAAACTGAAAGAGTTGGGGCTGGTGCTGCCGGACGCGCCGGCGCCCGTCGCCAACTACATTCCAAGCACGCTTGCGGGCAACCTCCTGTTCATTTCAGGGCAGGTCTCGCGTACCGGCGACGGCACGCTGCTGACCGGAAAGCTTGGCGCCGACGTGGACATTGCAGCGGGGCGCGAAGCTGCAAAAGCGTGCGCGCTCAATATCCTTAGCCAAGCGCGGGCGGCTTTGGGCTCGCTCGACCGCATCGAGCGGATCGTCAAGCTGACGGGGTTCGTGAATTCCACGCCTGACTTCGGCGATCATCCGCAGGTCGTAAACGGCGCCTCGGACCTTCTGGTGGAGCTGCTTGGCGACAAGGGCCGGCACACCCGGTCTGCGGTCGGTGTGGCAGCCTTGCCATCGAACTCGGCCGTCGAGATCGAGGCCATCATCGCCGTCGGCTAATTCCTTGCAGCCTAGCTGCACCGTTCTACCGGATACCCAAGATGCTCGACCGCAGCGTTTTCATCCGTCCCATTGCCCACCGCGGCCTGCACGATGCCTCGCAAGGGGTGATCGAGAATTCGGGCGCGGCCTTCGAGGCGGCGATCGTCAACGGCTATGGTATCGAGTGCGACCTGCAGCCCGCCGCCGATGGCACACCAGTCGTGTTTCACGATGCGGCGTTGGGCCGGCTGGTTGATGCACCCGGACTGACGACCGACTACGACGGCGCAGACTTGCAACGGCTCACCTATCGGTCCTCTCGAAGCCCACAGCAGATCTTGTCGCTTGCTGCGCTGCTGGAGTTGGTCGCAGGCAAGGTGCCGCTGCTCATCGAGGTCAAAAGCGACTGGAAGGCGCCGGACGAGCGCTTCATCGCCGCCATCGCTGCGGCGATAAAGCCGTATCGCGGGCCCGCCGCGATCATGTCGTTTGACCCGACGCGCGTTGCGGCCTTGAAGACGATGCTTCCCGATGTGCCGCGCGGCATTGTCTCGGGCCTTTATAAGAGCGACTGGCTACCAGCGGATGCGGAACCTGAACTGGCCTTCAGGCTGTCGCACTTGCTCGCAAGCCGCCCGGCAGAGCCCCACTTTTTCGCCTACCGGATCGACGACTTGCCGACACCGGTGACGCGCTTCGTCCGCGAGGGCCTGGGGCTGCCGTTGTTCAGTTGGACGGTGCGGACGCCGGAAGCTCTGGCGAAGGCGCGCGAATGGGCCGATGCGCCGATCTTCGAGGGGCTGGCGACCTTGCCGTAATTTCTGGCGGCAAGAGTCGCTGCCACCAGCGCTATTCGATCACTTCGCCGGGATAGACTCCCCATAGACTCTTTTGCGGAATGAAGCCGCGAAAGCTGCCCACCGAAACCAGGCACCAGCGGGTATCGCAGGATTTGACGTTGGCGAGCACACCGGCCTCGATGATGGCCACAGGACGGGCCGATGCATTGGCGCTGGCCAGGAGCGAAAGCTTGGGCTTGGAGCCCTTCTGCTTTGTTTCCCAAGGCATGACCAGCGCGGTGCGGCGCCCCGACACCAGGGAATGCACGATCCAGCTTTCCGCCCCGTCACTGTCACGGACTTGCCGCCAGCCCTCATATTCGCGGATCACCTCGAGCGGCAAGCCGGCGCGGCGGTAGACCCAGAGCACCTTGTGATCCATGCCGGGACCCTGGCGGGCGTGAACGCGGCTCGACTTGAGGCTGACGAAACGGGGAACCGGCAAGCCGCTCAACACACTCGGCGGGGGGCGCGGGCCAGCAGCGATGGCCTGCTGCTGTGCCTGCACCGGCCCGTGACCGAGGAGCGTCGCGCACGCCATGGCCACAACCACCGATAGTGCGAGCACAGGCCCGAATGGTTGCATATCGCCAGACTCCCCGTGTGCGGCGGCATTGATTCTCTTCATCTTCTATCTTGCCGATCGGCCGTGAGATGACAAGGCGTAGCCCGTTCAAGCCATTAGCACTGCGTCGCAGGCACCCCGCCGAATGCCTGGAGATGCAGCCCCGCGCGCAGAACAACCTTGGAACTTTTGCTTTCCGGACTGCACTCTCTAGAGATCACAAGTGGCTTCTGTTAGACACGAGAGAAGAGGCAGGCTGAGCTTGCGGGCGCGCCGCTCCCACAACGGGTGGCAGCAGTCCAGGCAAATTGCCGCCGCCAGCGGAAAAACGGAAGTCATTCATGCCCCAGAGCGCAAAGCGACCCCTCGTCATCGTCACCCGCAAGCTTCCGGATGTCGTCGAGACCCGCATGCGCGAGTTGTTCGATGCGCGCCTCAATGTCGACGACAGGGCGATGAGTGCCGAGGACCTGATCGAGGCTGCCAAGGTTGCAGATGTCATCGTTCCGACAGTGACGGACCGGATCGACAAGGCGGTGCTGTCCCAGGCCGGGCCCAATTTGAAAATGATCGCCAATTTCGGTACGGGCGTCGACAACATCGACCTCGATACGGCGCGCAACCGGTCGATCACGGTCACCAACACGCCGGGTGTGCTCACCGAGGACACGGCCGACATGACGATGGCGCTCATTCTGGCCGTGCCGCGCCGATTGGCCGAAGGCGCAGCCTATCTGAAGGACCCGCGCCATCATTGGGCGGGTTGGGCACCAACCTGGATGCTGGGCCACCGCATCTATGGCAAGCGCCTCGGCATTATCGGCATGGGTCGGATCGGCCAGGCAGTTGCGCGACGCGCCCGTGCGTTCGGGCTGCAGATCCACTATCACAACCGCCGCCGCGTCTCAGAAGACATCGAGCAGGAGCTGGAGGCGACGCACTGGGAGAGCCTGGACCAGATGCTGGCGCGGATGGATATCATTTCGGTCAATTGCCCGCACACGCCGGCGACCTATCACTTGCTCTCGGCGCGGCGGCTCAAATTGATCAAGCCATCGGCCTACGTGGTCAACACGGCGCGCGGCGAGGTGATCGATGAAAACGAGCTTGCACGGCTGATCGATGCGGGCGCCATTGCCGGCGCCGGCCTCGACGTGTTCGAGCACGAGCCGGCCATCAATCCGAAGTTGCTGACATCGGACCGCGTGGTCGCCCTGCCTCACATGGGTTCAGCCACGCTCGAAGGCCGCATCGACATGGGCGAAAAGGTGATCATCAACATCAAGACTTTTCTCGACGGCCATAGTCCGCCCGACCGTGTGCATCCGGCGATGTTCTGAGGTCGTATGGCGGCCTCGCGAAATTATGCATACGCCGAGCGGGTGCCCATCGGTTCGGCTAGAGCTTGCCTTGCCTGGAGGACGGTCTCCGGCACACCAACCCAAGGGTCGTGACGGTCGCCACTGATGCAAGCGAGGCTGGCGTGGCGGATCGGATGCCCGTATCATTCTGCGAGGCATCCTCAGCGATAAGAACTTCCAACACTTCACCCCGATATGCTGTTGATTTTGCAAGCGTCCTTTCGGTCGCAAAGTTCGCATCGAGATTGCCGCTGAATGAAGCGAACTCCGTGATCAGGACTCGAGCAAACCGTGTGGCTTCTCATTACTTGCACGCTGGTCACGACCCTCTATGCGACCAGCATTACGATTGCCAACGTCTCACTGCCGCAAATCCAAGGTGCATTGTCCGCCAGTCCGGATCAGGTGTCGTGGGTGGTCACGTCGAATTTGATCGCCACGGCCGTGACCATCCCGCTGGCCGGGTGGATTTCCAGCCGCTTCGGCCGGCGGCGCGCCATGATCTGGGGCGTTGCTGGCTTTGCCATCGCCACCATGATGTGCGGCTTTGCGACCTCACTGGATGAGCTGGTGTTCTGGCGTGTGGTGCAATCGGCCTGCGGATCGCCGCTCACGCCTATCGCCCAATCGCTGGTAATCGACCAATTCACGGGGGAGAAACGCAGCCGGGCGCTCGCCATTTATTCGATGGGCGTTGGCATTCCGCCAACGATTGCGCCCGTACTCGGCGGCTATGTCAGCGGGGAGTATTCGTGGCGGTGGGTGTTTTTCATTCTGCTGCCTTTGGCGCTGATCGCATTCATCGGCTCGCTGACCGCCGTCAAGCCGGACCAGCCGCGCGAGGAACGGCCCAAGCTGGATTGGATCGGTTTCCTGAGCCTTTCGGTTGCCGTCGCGTGCATTCAACTCATGCTTGATCGCGGGGAGCGTGCGGAGTGGTTCGACTCGCCGGAGATCGTGCTGGAGGGCGGTGGCCCTGCTCGCGGGCTGGATCTTCCTGGCGCACAGCCTCACGAAGACACGCCCGTTTCTGGATCCCCGCCTGTTACTCGAGCGGAATTTCGCGCTGGGGATCGGGATCGCCGCGATATTCGGAATGCTGTTCGTGACGCCGATGGTGCTGATGCCGTCGATGCTGCAGCAGCTCAGGGGCATGCCGGAATTCACTGTGGGCACGCTGATCGCCGCACGCGGCGCCGGTACGGCCATCTCGATGTTGATGATGATTCTGTTCGCCAACAGCTGGAATCCGCGGCTGCTGTTCCTGATCGGATTTGGCCTGCACACCTATGCCGGGCTGGAGATGACTCACTTCGACATGAATGTGCCGGTTTTCGACGTGGCATGGGCAATGGGCGTGCAAGGTTTCGGCGTGGGGTGGCTGTGGGTGCCGATGTCGCTGGTGATCTTCTCGAATCTCGACCCGCGCCGCTCGGCGGAGGGGGCCGCCATGTTCCACTTCGTGCGTAGCGTTGCGTCGAGCTACTATATTTCAGCGTGCATCGTCGTCGTGTTTCACACGCAGAAAATGAACTACGCGCAGCTGGTGCAGTGGATCAATCCGTTCAACGACCGAATGAACGTGCCTTCGGTCATGGGTGGATGGAGCACGGAAACAGCGAAGGGACTGGCGGGCATTGCAGGCGAAGTATCGCGACAGGCGACGACCATCGGCTATGTCAACGCCTTCCAACTGTTCTTCTGGACGTCTTTGCTGGTCTATCCCTTCATCGCGCTGCTGGTGTGGCCGCCAACGGGCTTCCGGCCACACCGATAATTGTGCAGTGGCGCATTGGCGCCAAGACTACAGCGTCTCCCCGGTACCGAGGATCACGGTTGCCTGGGAGGAGAGCACACCGCCGTTGCCGTGGGCGAGCGCGACCTTTGCATCCTTGACCTGGCGGTCGCCGCCTTCGCCGCGAAGCTGGCGCACGGCCTCGATCAGCAGGAACAGGCCGTACATGCCCGGGTGGCAATAGGACAAGCCACCGCCATTGGTATTCACGGCCAGCGAACCGCCGGGTGCAATGCGGCCGCCCTCGACAAACCGGCCGCCCTCGCCCTTCGGGCAGAAACCGAGATCCTCGAGGAAAAGGATCGTGTTGATGGTGAAGGCATCGTAGAGCGCCAAAACATTCACGTCCTTCGGGCTAACACCGGCCATCTGGTAGGCGACTTCACCTGAGCGCTTGGCGCCGGTGAGGGTCAGGTCCGGCATCGCGGAAATCGAGGCATGGGTGATCGATTGCCCGGTGCCCAGCACGAAGGCCGGCGCCTTACGCATTGACTTTGCGCGCTCGGCAGATGCCACGACGATGGCGCCGCCACCGTCGGTCGAGAGGCAGCAGTCGCGCACCGTAAACGGCTTGCTGATAGGACGCGCCGACAGCACATCATCGATGGTCAGCGGCCGGCGATCCCAGGCGGCTGGATTGAACCTGGCCCAATCGCGTGCGGCGACGGCAACGGCTGCCATCTGCTCGCGGGTGGTGCCGAACTGGTGCATGTGACGGCGTGCCGCCATGGCGTAGGCGCTGGCGGGCAGAAACGGCTTGAAAGGCGTCTCGTAGGGATTGATCTCGCGGGCAGAGGCCTGGCGGCGGCCGACGCTGCGCTGGGTGGAGCCGTAGGCGATGACCGCCACGTTGCACAGACCTGCTTCGATGGCCGCCTGGGCTTGCGCCACGTGATATTCGAACGAGGAGCCGCCGACGATGGTCGAGCCCAGAAACGGCGGGTCGATGCCGAGATACTCGCACAGACCCAAGGCGGACGTTCGTGCCTGTGTGGTTGCAGAAAAGACGCCGTCGACATCGGCGAGCTTGAGACCGCAATCATCGAGCGCGCGCACAATTCCCTGGGCCATCAGGTCGATCGGGGAGAGGCCTTCGGCCACCTCGCCGAGGTCGGATTCGGCGACGCCGACAATGGCGACGCTGCCCCGCTTCGACGTGGCAACGGGCTTTCGTGTCGCCAATGGCCGCGCATGGGAGACGCCCGCGCCCTTGGCATCGCCTGCTGAATGGTCCGGGACGAACACGGGCATGGGCGGCTCTTCGCCGCCGGGATTGTGGACGCGGAAGCGTACGCGGAGGCCAATTTTGACGTCGTCAGATGGGATGTCCTCGACCCGGCTCATCATGCGGAAGCCTTCGTCGCAGTCGATGAGCGCGACGTTGAAAGGATCGCCTTTGACGGGATGGACGGTGGTGGTCGCATGCACGGTGCCGAGACCGCTGGCGATGCGCCACTCGAGGTTGGTCGAGCCTGTAAACGGGCAGACGAGGCGCGGGAAAAACACCGCCCGGTTGGCTTCAGGGCTCCACTGATAGGCGAGCTCGCCCTGCTGGAGGTGGGCGAAATAAGTGGCTTGCGGCGAGGTTTCCGCTTTGGTCATGTTGGCGTCCATTGCGTGAGACTTGGATTGGGATGGCGCAAAGACTAGGCGCGTCAGCGCTGCAGGGCCAGCCCAAGTCTCGCGCGGGCAGCGCTGAGGCAAGGCGGGTGGAGCCAGCGTCGGCTTTGGCTTGCACCAAGGTTGCTGGCGCGCCATAAACCGGCCCGCGCCCCATAAGGAACCGACCCCATGATCGAGCTACGCCCGCGCGTTTTTTCAGGCATGCAGCCGACCGGCAGCCTGCATCTTGGCAACTATCTGGGTGCGCTCATCAATTGGGTCGCCATGCAGGATACGCACGACTGCATTTATTGCGTCGTCGACATGCACGCGATCACGGCCGATTGGTTGGAGCCGGCCGAGCTGAGGCAATCGATCCGCCGGGCTGCCGCCGCCTACATTGCGTGCGGTATCGATCCGGAAAAGAGCATTCTCTTCAACCAGAGCCAGGTTCACGAGCACGCCGAGCTGGCCTGGATTTTCAATTGTGTCGCCCGGCTCGGCTGGCTCAACCGGATGACGCAATTCAAGGAGAAGGCCGGCAAGGACCGCGAGAACGCGTCGGTGGGCCTTTATGCCTATCCAAACCTGATGGCCGCCGACATTCTGGCCTATCGGGCGACGCATGTGCCGGTCGGCGAAGATCAAAAGCAGCATCTGGAACTTACCCGCGACATCGCCCAGAAGTTCAACAACGATTGGCGCGAAGCGATTGTCCAGCGCGGCTATGAGGACGGCAATTTCTTTCCGCTTTGCGAGCCCGTCATTCTGGGCCCGGCGACGCGTGTCATGAGCTTGCGCGACGGAACCAAGAAGATGTCGAAGTCGGACCCCTCTGACCTGTCGCGCATCAATCTGACGGATGACGCCGACGCCATCGCTCGCAAAATTCAGCGCGCCAAGACGGATCCAGAAGCCCTTCCAAGCGAGGCCGGCGGTCTCGAAGGGCGGCCTGAAGCCGATAATCTGACGGGCATCTACGCTGCGCTTGCCGGCACGACGCAAGAAGCGACGCTTTCGGAGTTCGGCGGCGGTCAATTCTCGACCTTCAAGAAGGCGCTGGCTGACCTTGCCGTTGCCAAGCTGGCGCCGATCACCTCCGAGATGACCCGCCTGCAGTCCGATCCGGCCGAAATCGACCGACTTCTTGCTCGGGGTGCCGAGCGGGCGCGGGCGATCGCAGCGCCGGTCATGGCCGAAGTGAAGGACATCGTGGGCTTTGTGCGGGCTGGTACGTGACGCCACGACCTATTGAAATACATATAAGGTCTCGTGTTTCTTGCACTGCGGGACGAGACTGTTGTGGCCAACCTCCCGACGTGGCAACATTGCTGAATGGTTAAGAAGCGCAGAGTTTTCGAGCAAGGTCATCGCCGGAAGTATCTGGTGATCCTGGACGAGACGCCGGAGGTGGAGAGCGCCCTGTTCTTCGCGGCCAGTCGCATTGGCCATTCCGGCGGGCAAATCGTGATGTTGTACGTGATCGAGCCCACCGACTTCACGCAATGGGCCGGCGTGAAAGATGTGCAGCTCGAGGAAGAAACGGCGAAGGCCAAAGCCTTATTCCGCCTCAACCGTCGTAAACTCGACAAGACCGAAGGGTTCGAGCAAATCTCGACCGAGGAGGTCATCCGTTCGGGCAAGCGGGCGGATGAGATCCTGAAATTGATCGATGAGGAC
This sequence comes from Hyphomicrobiaceae bacterium, assembly GCA_041397705.1. Taxonomy (GTDB): domain Bacteria; phylum Pseudomonadota; class Alphaproteobacteria; order Rhizobiales; family Hyphomicrobiaceae. Next base: position 52,411 of record JAWKWC010000003.1, on the reverse strand, counting down.
GAAGATATCGCCATCATGATCCTGGGAGCCTCGATCGATACGCGAGGGCCGGGACCGCTGGTGACCTCGTTGGCGACCGGCAAGCTCGCCGGCTCCTTCCCCATTCCAATCGTTGTGGTCCCGGGCAATCTCAGTGTCGACGACCTGAAAGCGATGGCCTGAGCTGCCGCCCCCCCGACGGAATGTGCAAGATAAATCAATTTGTTATTGATTGGCGAGACAAAAGCCCGAGCCCTGCACTCGCCTTTTGACGTCTGCTCGCCCATATATTAGAAGAGTTCGAAAATGGGCTTGGACACGGCCCAGCTCAAAAGCCGGTAGGTCTGTGCGCACAACGTGCCCAGGCTTCGCTGCGGACAGTAAATCGATCCACGAGGCGATCATGTTCATTCAAACCGAGGCCACGCCGAATCCGGCCACGATCAAGTTCATTCCCGGCAAGACCGTGCTCGGTGACGGGACGGTGGACTTTCGTTCTCGCGAGGAGGCGTCTTTGTCGCCGCTGGCGCAGCGCCTGTTCGATGTCGATGGTGTGTCGGGCGTGTTTCTCGGCAGCGACTTCATCTCGGTCACCAAGGGCGAGAGCGAGTGGCAGCACCTGAAGCCCGCCATTCTCGGCGCCATCATGGAGCACTACCTTTCTGGCGCTCCGGTGCTGGAGGGCGACTCGCCTTCGTCCGATGACATGGACTTGGAGGATTTCGCCGAAGAAGACGCCGAGACGGTTGCCACGATCAAGGAGCTGATCGAAACGCGCGTGCGGCCATCTGTTGCCAATGACGGCGGTGACATCGTGTTCCGCGGCTTCCGCGACGGCGTCGTTTTCCTGCACATGCGCGGCGCTTGCGCTGGCTGTCCTTCGTCAACGGCCACGCTGCAGGGCGGCATCGAGCGGCTGCTGCAGCACTTCTGCCCTGAAGTCGAAGAGGTTCGCGCGGTCTGAGATTTCAGCTCCGTGCTTGCCCGCTGACGCCGGCCCTGCTTTTCATAAGGCGGGGCCGTTCTCCATCGTTTCAATCGACATGCTGCACAAGCAGGAGTTTCCGCATGACCAGCCACCTTGGCCAAGAGGCGCTCAATCAGCTGTTTCTCGAAGCCCGCACGCACAATGCCTGGCAGAAGAAGGACGTGCCCGACAGCGTGCTGAAGGAGCTGGTCGACATCCTGAAATGGGGGCCCACGAGCGCCAACTGCCAGCCGGTGCGTATCCGGTTCGTGAAGTCGGCGGCGGCCAAGGAGCGGCTCAGCCCCAGTCTTTCCTCCGGCAATCGCGAAAAGACAATGGCGGCGCCTGTGTGTGCGATCATTGCGCACGATTTGCGCTTCTACGAATACCTGCCGCGCCTGTTCCCGCACAACCAGGACGCGCGGACGTGGTTCGAGGGCAACGAGGCTGTCGTGCAGGCGACGGCGATGCGCAACGGCACGCTGCAAGGCGCCTATTTCATGATGGCGGCGCGTGCGCTTGGCCTGGATGTCGGGGCGATGTCGGGCTTTGACAATGCCGGCGTGGACAAGGAATTCTTCCCCGAAGGTCACATCAAGTCGAACTTCCTGTGCAATGTCGGCTACGGAGACCCTGCCGGCCTGTTCGACCGCTCGCCCAGGCCTGCGTTCGACGATATCGCCGCTATTCTTTGAGCCCTGTGCGGGCCCTCGATCGAGGATTGGCGCGTGCGCATTCTGGCCTTTGACGCAACACTGGGCACGCTGTCGGTGGCCTATTGCGACCAGGGTGCGCCAGAAGGCAGCCAACTCGTCGAGGACACGACCGTGGCAGCGGCGTCGCACGCCGAGCGTCTGATGCCGATGATCCAAGGCGTGCTGGCCAAGGCGTCGGTTGCGTTCGCGGATATCGACCGAGTGGCAATTTCCCTGGGGCCAGGTACCTTCACGGGTGTGCGGACGGGCATTGCTGCTGCGCGCGCCTTCCGACTGGCCGCTGGAACCGAAGTGGTTGGGCTGACCAGTCTTGCAGTCATAGCCGCCCAGGCCTTCGATAGCCTGGCTCAGGAGCGCGGCCACCGCCCGATCTTGGTGGTAATAGATGCCAGGCGCGACAGGCTCTATTGCCAATTGTTCGGCGACAGCCCCCTCAACAGCCTGGCGGGGCCCGCCGAACTCTCACCTGACGACCTAGTGGCGTTTTGTGGCAACAGGCCTTGTCTGGCGGTTGGGTCTGGCCTCTTGCGCGAAGATGTGATGCGAACACTGGCTAAATCGCCTATTGTCATGTGCAAGAAGTTGGAAGCGCTCGAGCCGAGGGCGGCGGACTTGGCCGCACTTGCGCCCCGGTTGACACCGCTCGATGTAATTTCACCGATCTATATTCGCCCGCCTGACGCCAAGCCGCCTTCCAAACCGCCACTCTAGACAGCAGCATTGCAAGGTCTCAATGAGCCAAGATTCTCCGCTCGGGCCCCTCTCTGGCCCCCCGCCGTTCAATGAGAAGCTCTTGAGCTTGTTGTGGGCCGTGCCTGCACATGCGGGACCGATCGCGTCTTTGCATGCGCAAATGTTTCCTATGCCGTGGGATGAGGCGGCGATTACAGGCATGCTTGCCCATCCCGGCTCGATCGCCATGGTCGCGAGCCAAGGCGGGAGCGTTGCCGTGGGGGGATTTGCGCTCGCGCAAGTGGCCGCAGATGAGGCCGAGATCCTCACGCTTGGCGTTGCCGGGGAGTGGCGGCGGCACGGGGTCGCCCGGCGTCTGGTCGAGGCAATAAAACGCGCAGCGGCGCGCTCGGGTGCTGCCTCTCTGTTTTTAGAAGTTGCCGCCGACAACACTGCCGCGCAAGCACTCTACAAGGCGACGGGGTTTGCAGAGAGCGGCCGGCGCAAGGGCTACTACGAGCGGCCCAACGCACCATCGCAGGATGCCATAGTGATGCGGGCAAAGCTGGTTCAAACCTGAGTTTGCCCGTGTTGGGTTGCGGGGACGTGCCCAGCCCCTTCATGGCAACGTCACGAGAACGCCAAGGCCGGCCAGCATCAACAGCGACAAAACGGTCGAGACATTGATGCGAATGTCGCCCGGCTGACGGCGCCTGTCGGCATTGCGCCGACCCTCGGGCCGCCCGGTGCCTGCTCGCTGCGCCTTTTCGGCCGACGGGGGGACTTCCTTCGACCTGAGCCAGGCCCAGGCGAAGCGGCCGAACGTGCCAAAGCGGGCGAACATTTCCTGCGGGGCGCGGCGCCAGCCATATTTCATGCCGAAGACAACGAGGACAATGACGCCGATCTGCGCCAGGGTCGACACCCAGCCGCCGAGAAGGAACCAGATGATCGTCCAAAGGACGCTCATCAAGCTTGCGAACAGCCACCAGATCCAACCGAGTATTTCCATTGGACGCCCCCCGTCCCGATTGGTGCCGGCAAAAACTTGCCCGGCATTCTCGTCCCTGCCGATAGCGCTTACGCTTGGAACGGAAGCGGAGTCCGAGGTGCCAGCGCACTCTAGGCATGTGTTCTAGAGACTGATTCACGCCTTCGGTGGAAGGCCAGGCGCTTTCATCTCAACCGATCAGGCTCTCGGGCATCTACGACATGGCGAACCGCCACCTCGCGCGGCGCGCGAACATCGATCTTCTCGCACGAGCGGGGTAATAAGGTGACGGCGTAGCGGTTTTTCGTATAGTGCACGCCACTTCCGACCCCACTCCCTCCCAAAGGGTCCCCATGCCTACGAAATCTGCCACCAAACCTACCGCATCTGGCTCCAGCGCCACCGCGTTTGGCGACTTGCGCCCAAAGGAGTCGTTCCAGGATCTAATCCTCACCCTGCAGCGCTATTGGGGCGCCCAGGGTTGCGTCGTGCTGCAGCCCTACGACATGGAGGTTGGCGCCGGCACTTTTCATCCTGCAACAACCCTGCGGGCGCTCGGCCCAAAACCCTGGAATGCCGCCTACGTGCAACCGTCGCGCCGGCCAAAAGATGGCCGATACGGCGAGAACCCCAACCGGCTGCAGCACTACTACCAGTTCCAGGTGATCATGAAGCCGTCACCGCCAGACATCCTGGATCTCTATCTCGGCAGCCTCGAGGCCATCGGCATCGATACCAGCCTCAACGACATTCGCTTCGTCGAGGATGACTGGGAAAGCCCGACGCTCGGTGCCTGGGGCTCGGCTGGGAGGTGTGGTGCAACGGCATGGAGGTGACACAGTTCACCTATTTCCAGCAGGTCGGCGGCTTCGACTGCCATCCTGTAGCCGGCGAGATCACATACGGCCTCGAACGTCTTGCCATGTATGCAGGGGGTCGATCGCGTCTGGGATCTCAATTTCAACGGCCGGCACGACGCGCGCAAGCTTACCTACAACGACGTGTTCCAGCAGGCCGAGCAGGAGTATTCGCGCTTCAACTTCGAATACGCCGACACAGAGATGCTGCTCCAACACTTCCGCGATGCCGAGGCTGAGTGTCAGTCGCTGCTCGAGAAGGGCAAGCCGGAAAAGGATGGGGGACACCACCGGATGGCCTTGCCGGCCTATGATCAGTGCATCAAGGCCAGCCACATCTTCAATCTGCTCGATGCCCGCGGGGTGATTTCGGTGACGGAGCGGCAGAGCTACATCTTGCGCGTCCGCGAGCTGGCGAAGGGATGCTGCGCGGCTTGGCTGGCAACGGAAGGTGGTGGGGATGCTAGCCTGACGCTCGTCCTTTCCGACCTGCTTTTCGTCCCCTGCCGAAAGAGAGTTGCGATGCAAACACGAGTTCTGGGTCAACTGTGGCCGGTCAGTCTGCTGACGCTCGGTGGGGGTGGTGTCGGTCAGTTGTGGGGTGAGACCACGCGAGAGGAATGCATCGCCACCGTGCGGACGGCCATCGACAGCGGGATCACACTGCTGGACATGGCACCGGCCTATGGCAACGGCGAGGCTGAGAGCGTCGTAGGGGCCGCATTCGAGGGACGCCTGCCCGCCGGGATCAAGATCACGACCAAGCATCGCCTCGGCACGCCACCGCCCGAAGAGGTCGAGCGCAATCTCGTGCGCAGCCTGGACGAGAGCCTGGCGCGCATGAAGCTCGAGCGGGTCGACATCTTCTTCCTGCATTCCAACATCATCCCCGACGAATACGACGCCAGCGCCTACAGCGACCGGCCGGCGACGAGCTGGACCACTTACATCGAGCGCTTCGTGCCGGCGTGCGAACGACTGGTCGCGCAGGGACGGATCGGCGCCTGGGGCATCACGGGCATTGGCATTCCCGAATGCGTGCTGGCCGCAATCGGGGAAACCAGCCGACCGGCGGTAGTCCAGGCGATCACGAACCCGCTGGATTCGCCAGGTGAGCTCAAATATTTCGATGGCCCAAGCCGGGCACGCGAGATCGTTGCAGCCGGAAAGGCTCAAGGGCTGGGCGTGCTCGGCATTCGACCGGTGCAAGGTGGCGCCTTGACCGATACGCTGGACCGCAATCTGCCGGCCGACCACGGCGTTGCCAGAGACTACGGGCGCAGCGGCGCGTTCCGTGCACTTGCCCGCGAGCTTGGCACGTCGGCAGCAGCCCTGGCGCACCGCTACGCGCTGTCGATGGACGGCGTTGATACCGTCGTGCTCGGCTGCAAGAACCGACGCGAGGTGCAGGAGTGTGTGGCGGCAGCCAACGCCGGTCCGCTAGAGCCAGCAATCATGACAAGAATTGACGCAAGCTTTGCCACACTGACCTGATAGTAAGCGGCTTCAAGAATCGGAACGTGCGATAGAGCGAGGGTACGACGTGACACCGAAAATCGCAGGCGCGGTCATTCTCGGATTTCCGCTGCTGATCCTCGCCTATCTGTTTCTGTGGCGCCGCAACCGGCCGGTATTCCTGTTCGCATTCGCGCTGATCCTGGTCGCCACCGGCTATCTGATGGCCACGGGTGCCACCGATGATATTGCCCGCTGGCTGATCCCGGACTTCGTGGGGCCGCCACCTGTGCGCGCGCAATAGACCGCCAATAGCCTTTACGGCCGGCGGCCTGACGGTCCTTTTTGCTTCGATCTGGACAGTCGCGCGGCCGCGTCCTACCCATAGGTCGCTCAATTCACTCCAAAAGTTTAGAGGAACGCCCCATGAAACTCTGCCGTTTCGGCCCCGCCGGCACCGAGAAGCCTGGACTTGTCGACGCCGCTGGCAAGATCCGTGACCTTTCGGCCCACGTGAAAGACATCGACGGCAACGTGCTTTCAGACGCGGCGCTTGCCACGCTGAAGGGGATCGATCCGGCCAGCTTGCCCGAGGCTCCGGCTGGGTCGCGCATCGGCCCGCCGGTTGGCAATGTGCGGAACTTCATGGCGATCGGTCTCAACTATGCCGACCACGCCAAAGAGGCCGGTCAGGAGATCCCGACCGAGCCGATCATCTTCTACAAACTCACCAACTGCATTTGTGGCCCCAACGACGACGTCATGATCCCCCGCGATTCCAAGAAGCTGGACTGGGAGCTGGAGATTGCGTTCGTGGTCGGCAAGCGCTCGCGCTACGTCGACTTGAAGGACGCCAACAGCCACATCGCCGGCTACACGATCTGCAACGACGTGTCCGAGCGTCACTTCCAGATCGAGCGCGGCGGGCAGTGGATGAAAGGCAAATGCGCTGAGACGTTCGGGCCATTGGGGCCGTGGCTGGTGACGCGTGACGAGGTCAAGGACGTCAACAATCTGCCCATGTCGCTCGACGTCAATGGCAAGACGATGCAAAAGGGCTCTACCAATACCATGATCTTCAAGTGCGATTTCATCCTGCACTACGTGTCGCAGTTCATGGTGCTGGAGCCCGGCGACGTCGTCACCACGGGCACGCCGCCCGGCGTCGGCCTCGGCATGAAGCCACCGGTCTTCCTCAAGGCCGGGGATGTTATGAAGCTTTCGATCGAGGGCCTAGGCACGCAGCAGCAGAAGGTGGTTCCGTTCAAGCTGTAAGCGGTGCGGCGCACTCTTGGTGCCGACACGACACCAACGCCCGCGCATGGCAGTGCGCGGGCGTTTTATATTTGGACCTTCAGGTGGCTCGCACGGCCGGCCAGCCCACTTCGGCCGACAGCGTCACTGCCGCGAAATGCCGGCCTTGCCTGCGCGCAGCATGAATTTCTGCACCTTGCCCGTCGCGGTCTTCGGCAGATCATCGACGAAGCTCACCCACTGCGGCGTCTTGAAATGGGCGAGATTGTTGCGAACGTGGAGCTTCAGTTCGTCCTCTGTCGCCGAGGCGCCGGCGCGCAGGATGACGAAGGCGTGCGGCGATTCTCCCCAGCGCTCGTGGGGCATACCGACGACGGCGACCTCCTGCACGGCCGGATGGCGCAACAGGCAGCCTTCCACCTCGACAGATGAGATGTTTTCACCGCCGCTGATGATGACGTCCTTGAAGCGATCACGGATCTCGACGTAACCGTCGGGATGCACGACGGCAGCGTCGCCCGAGTGGAACCAACCGTTCTTGATGGCGGCGTTCGTGGCTTCGGGATCGTTATAGTATCCCTTCATGACGACGTTGCCGCGGATTGTGATCTCGCCCAGCGTTTCGCCATCCCTCGGCACTTCGTTGCCATCGGGATCGATCACGCGCAGTTCGCCGGAACTCACCATCTCGACGCCCTGGCGGGCCTTGATCTCGGCGCGCTCGGTGACGGTCAGTGCCTGGTGCTCGGGCAAGGGTTCGCAAAAGGTGATGAGCGGAGACGTTTCAGTCAGGCCATAGACGTGGGTCAGCTCCCAGCCCAAGTCGCGTTCGACGAGTTCGATTGTTGCGGCTGCCGGCGGCGCGCCCGCCGTGAACAAGCGGACGCCGCGCGGCGCGCCGGCGCGCACCTCGGCCGGCGCGTTGGCGATGCCGATGAGGACCGTCGGCGCGGCGCAGAACATTGTGATCTTTTCGTCCTTGATCAGCTGATAGATCAGCGGTGGCTCGACGCGCCTCAGGCAGACGTGCGCCATGCCCCGGGCCGTATTGATCCAGGTGAAAGTCCAACCGTTGGCGTGGAACATCGGCAACGTCCACAGATACCGGTCGGCGGGCGTCAAATGGTGGTGGGCGAGCGTGCCCATGACATTCATGTAGGCGTTGCGATGGGTGATCATTACGCCCTTGGGCCGCGCCGTGGTGCCGCTGGTGTAATTGATGGTGAGAAGATCGGTCTCGGCGATCTCCGGCCTGTCGAAGTCAGGGGCGTGCGCTGCAAGCGTCGCTTCGTAGTCCGTCCACCCGTTGCCGGCTCCTTCCAGCGCGACGAAGTGCCTGACGCCCGTCAACTGGCCCCGAATGCCATCGATGGCTGCGATGTAGTCGGAATGGGCGCACACGACCGACGCACCGCAATGGTTGATGATGTAGGCGAAATCGTCAGGAAGGAGGCGGTAGTTGATAGGCACCAGAACCGCGCCGATCTGGGGCACGGCATAATAGCCCTCGAGGTGGGCGTGCGTGTTCGGCGCGATGTAGGCGACACGATCGCCCTTCTTTACGCCGAGCTTCTGCAGCGCCGACGACCAGCGATCGCAGCGATCCAGGAACTCTGCGTATGTGAGGCGGACATCGCCGTCGACAACGGCCTCTCGCTCTGCGTAAAGCCGGCGGGCACGTCGCGCGAATTCCATCGGGGTCAATGCGATTTCCATATCCCTTGCCTCCCTTACATTGGCGCTGGCTGCGGCGGCCAGCGCATGGTTCCTGGCGCCATCGATGTGGCGGGCTCAAACCGACTTGAGGTACTGGGCGGCCCCAGCCCCGATCAACCGCGGCAAGTGATTGTAGACGTAGCGGCAGCCCTTCGCGAGGACTCCGGGCAAGGCCTCTGCCGTGGCCGGCATGCCCGGGACCTTTCCAGCTGCGACGATCCTTGCCAACGTTGCCTCGATTGCGCGCGCGACCGGCGGCGCTTTGGGGTCGCCCGGGAACCCCATCGATTGCGACAGGTCGGAGGGTCCGATGAAGAAAACATCGATGTCGTCGACCTTCAGGATGTCGTCGATGTTGGCGACCGCCTCCTGGTGTTCGATCTGCACGCAGACGAGGGAGCCCGCGTTTTGCGCCGCGACGAAATTCGGCATACGGGCGCCAAGCCCCACTTGTCTGGCCGCGTGCCAGCAGCCAGTCCGCGGCCGGAGCCCGGTGCGAACTTGACCGCCTGAACCGCGCGCTCGGCGTCGGCCCGTGTATTGATGTGGGGGATCTGGACGCCCTTTACGCCCCGGTCCATGACCGACTGGATATCGGCCGACGAATTGCTGCGCGGGCGCGCGATGGCCGTTATGCCGGAGGCGTCGGCCGCCATGGCCATCAGCTCGACGTCGGCAAGGCTCAAGGAACCATGCTCGCAATCGAGCAGGACCCAATCGAACCCGGCGTAGCTCAGCATCTCGACGATCTGTGGGGCCGGGAACATGAGCGAGATGCCCAGCGCAGGCTCGCCCCTGGCGATCTTGTCCTTCATCGCATTGTTCATGCCGCACCCTTTATGCGAGTCCCGAGATGGGGAGATGGGGCTGGACGCATGTGGACCCGCTCCCGGTAAAGCAAATAGAGGCCGGCCAGGACGACGATGGCCATGCCCACCAGGGACACGCCATCCGGAACATGGCCCCAGATCAGGTATCCCAACACCAGGGCGCCAACGATCGAGGCATAGCGGAAAGGCGACACCACCGGTATTTCCCCGATCCGCATGGCCACCACGCCGAAATAATAGGCGACGAAGAGACAGCATGCAGACAACATCAACAACCATAAGGCGCGCGGAGACGGGACGACCCAATGCTCGAACAGGCCAAGACCCAAGCCCGCCAGCATGATGACGCAGGAACTTGCAAAAGTCAGAAATATCGACGGAATGGATTTGTCGACGAAGCGCGTCGTCAGATCGCGCGTTGACGAGGCGCAGAGGCAGGCCAATGCCAGCCACGCTTCAGGGACAAAGCTGCCTGTGCCGGGCTTGATGATCAACATGACACCGAAAAAGCCGAACATGGACGCAGCCCATCGCCGCAAGCCGACGTGGGCACCGAGGAGGACAGCAGCGCCAGCCGTGACCAACAGCGGGGATACCTGCAAGACGGCGTTGGTCGTCGAAAGCGGCAAATGGCGGAGCGCTGCCACAACGAACAACGTCGAGAGTGCCGCCGCACCCAGACGCAACATCATGGCAGGCTTGAGCAGCACAACCGGGGATCGCCAGCCGCCGACGATGCTGGTGACGAGACCCATCAAGGCGGACGCGACGAGTCCTCTGATGAAGATGATCTGACCGTTGGGCAGCTCGCTCGTTATGAACTTCACGATGGCATCGTTGGTAATGAACCCTGCTGCAGATGCGAGCATGGCGACGATGCCCTTGAGATTGTCCGTCACGCCAGACCCCGCTGCTGTTTGAGCTGACGCTCCCGAAAAAACGTGTAGAGGCCCGCGGCAATGACGACTGCGGTGCCGGCAAGTGCATAGACGTCGGGCCACTCCCCAAAGACGATGATGCCGACGATGATGGCCCAGATGATCACGGAATAGCGGAACGGAGCGACAACTGCGACCTCGCCTTTGCGCATGCCTTCAATGACGAGGAAGTATCCCCCAATGACAAAGAACGATGCGGCGCCCGCGAGCAGGACGGCCCTTTGACTGGGGACCGTCCAAGTCTCCGTGATCGCAAGGCCCGCTGCCATGGCGGAGACAGTGATGCTGGACACGAAGGTGAGCAAAATGGTGGGAACGCCCCTGTCGATGCGGCGCGTGGACAGATCACGGATGACGATGGCCACGACAGCAGCAAGCGCAGCGAGCGACCACGCATTGAAGGCCGAGCTACCGGGACGGATCACGATCAGGACGCCTGCAAAGCCAATTGCGGTTGCGAGCCAGCGGCGCCAACCCACCGGCTCGCCCAGGACCAAGGCGGCACCGGCCGTTATCGCAAGCGGCACGACCTGAAGGATAGCCGTCGCATCGGCAATCGGCATGTGAAAGAGGGCTGTGAGGTAAAACATGGTTGCGGCCACCTCTCCGAAGTTGCGGGAGGCAACAAGACGCCACTGGCGAAGCAGGCTCGGCAAGGCCTTGAATGCGCCAAGGTAGACGGCCAGCGCGCCGGAAAGCGCGATGCTGGCGGCGCCGCGGATGAAGATGGCCTGGCCGCCTGGAATTTCCTGCGCTGCCAGCTTCATCAGGCCGTCGTTGACCGTGAATATGGCCTGCGACGCGACGATAGCGAGAATGGCTGCAAAGTTCTGGTTTCCAGATCGTCCGCGGCGCCGAGCCATTTGGTCATGAGGGGCCGCCTTGCGTCACCGCGTATCGCCTAGCCAATTTTGCCCCGCCGTTTCAATGCCTGCTCACGATAGAAAGTGTAGAGGCCCGCCGCTGCCACCACTGCCATACCGACGAGCGTCAAGGGATCGGGAAATGGCCAAACACCACGACGCCTGAGACAATTGCAAAGACGATGATCGCGTACCGGAATGGCGCCACCGCCGACATGTCGCCTGCGCGCACGGAAATGATGACACACATCTGTCCAAACAGGGAGAACATGGCCGCCGCTGCCATGGCACCCACCAGACTGTAGGATGGCAGGGTCCATTGCGAAAACGGCGCTACGCACAAGCTGGAGAGCGTAACGCCGGCGGCAGAGAGCATCATGATGATCGGCGGGTGGACGCCGCGATCGACGCGGCGAGTAGCCAGATCGCGCACCGTGGAGCCAAGGACCGACAGCAGGCCCGCCAGAGCCCACCAGTTGAAGGCGCTGGTGCCAGGCCTGATGATGAGCAGCGCGCCGAGCAGGCCAATGGCAGTGGCCGACCACCGGCGCCATCCCACTCGCTCGCCGAGGAGCAAGGCGGAGGCCGCGGTGATGGACAGCGGCACCAATTGGCTGACCGCTGCGAGATCGGCATAGGGGATGCGGGCCAGTGCCAGTTGGAAGCCCCAGGCACCCGTCACGTCGCCCGATGCGCGCAAGGCCATGGCCCATGAAAAGGCCCGGCGCACGAAGGCCAGCGCGCCGAGGCTGGCGGCGATCAAGAAGCCGCCGGTGGTGACGAAACAGCCCCGCAGAAAGATGAGCTCGCTGGTCGGCACCTTGGCCGAGGAGAGCTTCATGATGGTGTCGCCGCATGCGAACGATGCGCACGCGACGACCATGTAGAGGATACCTCTGAGGTTCGATGTTTGGGCGCCCGGTGCATCCCGAAAGATGCGACCCAACACCGATCCAGCGCTCTCCCGCAAAGCAATTTCCCCCTACCCGATGCCTCGGACACGCGATGCCTTGGCGTCGGATCATCTCCGGGCCGGGCACACGTGCCTGCAAACAGAGCGCGTCAACCAAGCCGGCGATAGCGCTCAGCCGAACACTTCGGGATTGACAGCATTCTCCTTGCGTGGCGCGCCATCGAACACGGACAGGACGTTCTTGGCGGCCTCAATCGACATGCGCTCCTGCGCCTCGGCTGTGACGCCGGCAATGTGCGGCGACAGGACGATGTTCGGCAGCTTGAAGAGCGGGTTTTCGGGATCGGGCGGCTCGCGGTCGAACACGTCGAGGGCGGCCGCCGGCAGGGTGCCGTCGGTCAAAGCGGCGTGGAGCGCTTTCTCATCGACGATACCGCCGCGCGCGGTTGAGACGAGATAGGCCGTGCGTTTCATGGCCTTCATGCGCGCGGCATTGATCATGCCGATCGATTCGGGCGTTTTCGGGCAATGGATGGTGATGAAGTCGGCCATGGGGATGGCGGCATCCAAGTTTGCGACCGGCTCGCAGCCGGCGGCCTTGATGACCTCGGGCTTGATGTAGGGGTCGTAGACCAGGACGGTCATTTCCATGGCCTGACAGCGCTTGGCCATGCGTGTACCGATGCGGCCGAAGCCGATGATCAAGACGGTTTTCTCAAACAGGTCGACGGCCACATTCTGGGGCTTGAGACGGTCCGCCCAGCGCCCTTCGGCCACGAGCGCGGTCAATTGCGGGCCCTTGCGCGCGAGCGTCAACATGAACGTCATCGCCTGTTCGGCAACCGAGGGCGAATTGGCCGTGCCGGCGATCATGACGGGAACTTTGCGCTCGGTCATGCCTGGGATGTCGATGGCGTCGTAGCCAACGCCGGTGCGGGCGACGACCTCGATGGCGCCTGCCGCGTCGTATTCGGCGGGGGCGAAAGGAGTGCCGCCGAGAATAACGGCTGCGACGGGCGCCTTCTCTCGCAATAGGGCCTGATACTCGGCACCCTTCATGAAGTAGTTGAAAGGAATCGCTTCGACGTCGTCGCGCGCCTTGAGGATCTCGATGCCGCCCTTACCCATGGAGTCCGTATAGAGAACCCGCTTCTTGTTCGTCGTCATGCGCTTGCCTTCCCTTCGCAATCTGCCCTGTTGATGCCGTCATGTGATCAGCATTGCATACTCATGGCGCGCCTTGCCTCCGCATTTTCGCGACCGGCGATGCGGCGTCCTTGCATCATTCCCGCCATTTGACGATCATGCCAAGCCCAGCCAAGAGCGCGAGCATGCCGATGACGGCATAGGCCCGCTCGTAACTCCCTGTCAGCGTCACGGCGACGCTCATGGCGGAGGGCAGGACCATGACGCCTGCAAACATGAAAGAGGCGCCGAGGCCGGTCGCTTCCGTTCGGCGGGCGCCGCCGAGGCGGGCGTACTCGCCATAGGCGATGCCGGTGAAGCCACTGGCCGTGGCGCCGGCCATCATGCAGACGAGAAAAACCAGGGCCTCAGGCCACTCCCGGCTGAATGTGCCCGCCAGAATGGCGGCGGTGCACATGACCAGACCCTGAAGGCCGAGCCACCATCTGGCGCCCATAACCCGGTCGGACAGCCAGCCCCAGATCGGGCGCGAGACAACGCCTGCGAGCTGATAGGCCGCCAGCGCCTGTCCCGCACGGACGAGGCTCAACCCGGCCTTGGTGGTCAACTGCGTCGTCATGAAGACGATGAAGCACAGTTGAAGGCCCGAAAAGATGAAGGATGCGAACGACAATCGCCTCAGTGGCGCGCTGTGGCGCAACAGACCAAGAGGCGCAAGGAGGCCCTGGGACCGGACAGCCGTGCTGAGAGGCTTCGGGCCGTCCCACCTCCAGCACAGCAGCTCGATCAGCACGCCAAGGATGAGGACGGGGATGTTGTGGCAGCAGAACTGTCTGGTTAGCCCCCATTTTACAACAGGGTGGCAATGATGAGAGCGGGCCAAAGGCCGCCGAGAGGAAACGCGATTCGCGGACCGAGAGCACCAGGCCCGCCGTGGTGGGAGGTAGCGTAGTTCTTGGGACTAGCAAGGGGGTGCTGGGCCGGAGCCGTCGCCCCAGGTGCGCTTCACCAAGATGGCACCTCAAGGCACGGAGAGCACCGTGCTGAGCGTCGTTGTGACTAAACATGACGGTGGGTGGAGGATCACACGAGCAGGACGCCAAAACGATGCTTCAACGACGCTTAACTGGTGGCGAGGCAGGCTGAGAGAGGAATGCTGACCCAGGAAACGGTGGTGCTCTAGTGCCGACCATGCCGGGCCGCTTGCCAGATCATGCTGATTTGCCGGCATACCGATGGGCAACTGAAAACGCGATGGCCATTGGCTGAGCGCTCGCATCGGCCGCATGGCGACCGCGGGAGCAAAAGGAAAACGGCGGCTTCTCGACCGCGGCTGGGCTCAGGGGCTGTGAAATGCTGCGCTCGGGGCATGCCTGGTCCCGTCCTGTCGCGGCCCGGCGCCAACTGTCCTGTTATGATGCACTGTTTGCCCGCGCGAGTTCATGAGAGCCGGGGCAGTTATCGGGCGCAGTTGTACGGCGGGGAAAGCCAATCCGCATGACCCAGCGAGCCGAGCGGGGACTTATCTGTTGTCCGCGCGGGGACGCCCGCCTTGCCGACAATCGGCGGAGAACTGGCGTGCTGGGCCTGGCCCCGTTGTGCTAGGGGATTGGTTTCGGCGACGCGAAAATCTATTAGCCATCTTGATATCGGGCCGCGGCTCCTGGGTTACGGCGCTGGTGGCTGCGTGGATGCAGGCGCGACTTTCCTGCCGAGGTCATCAGTCAGGATACTGTGCTGGTCGGCCGGAGGCTTCCTGTGGGTTTCATGGGGCCGACGAGCGGGCAGATATTCGGCGGCCGCGATCGACCGACGCCATTACGCTGAACCGCATTTATCTCTGATACGTTGCCGCATCAAACGCCGCCGACCGCCGGCGTCGCAGCCGATCTGCCCGCCGGTCGGCGAGGCCGGCTGATCGGCAGCTCAGGATCGCTGGCGCGACCGACCGATGAACACACCCGCCGCCGCTGTCGTTTCCAGGCTGGGATACATGCACCAGCGCTACGATCCACGCCGGGGCTGCCGATCAACCAGGGCACCGCGTACCCCGCGTGCGGACCGAGATGGATTCAGGCCAATTCTGGCGCAAGCCGCCGTGCCTGTGCGCTGCCCGGCGACACGGCCGATACGATCGCTGCCCGTGTGCTGGAAGCCGAGCACCGGATCTACCCGTTGGCGCTCGGACTGGTGGCTTCCGGCCGGGTGCGGATCGAAAACGAAACCGCGATCTTCGATCTGCCGCCGGTGGCAGCCGCGCCGCTGATCGTGCCGACGCTGGCGGCTGGCTGAGACCGGCGACGCAACGGACGCCCCCGCGCCATACCGTACTCTTGGTGACTGTGAGAGGCGGGCTGCGCCTGCTCAGCCCTGAAAGTTGGGCTTGCGCTTCTCGAGAAATGCGGTGCGCGCCTCGACGGAATCCGGGTGATCGCCAAGCTCGGTCGTCATGTATTGCTCGTAGCGATAGCCGTCGCGCAGGCTCATATCCTCGATGGTGTTGAGCGTGCGCTTGGCGAGCCTGATGGCCGCGGGGCTCTTCTGGGCGATTTCGCCGGCAAGCTTCATGGCGTAGGCAGCAACTCGGCCTGTGGCAGGCAGGCTTCGACAACGCCGAGCCTGAAGAGTTCGCGCCCCGGCACGCGATAGCCCGTCAGCATCATGCGCCTCATCGTCGAGTGCGGGAAAAGCCGCTGTGTGTGCTTGCCGCCGCCCAAGAGGCCAACATCGATCTCGGGAAGGCCGAGAGATGCCTCCTCCGCCGCGACAAGAATGTCGGCCGAGGCTGCCAATGCCAAGCCGGCACCGAGTGCCGCGCCGTTGATGGCGGCGATGACCGGTTTCGTGCATTCGCGGATCGCGTGGTAGCTCTCGCGCGCCCGCCGGTTGTGCTGCCACCTCTCGCCGGGCTTGGATCGATCCGGGCGAGATTTCGCGGTCGGCGCCGGCCGAGGAAGACCCTTGCCGCCCCCGGTGAGCACGGCGACACGGACATCCGTGCGGTCGGAGATCATGTCGAAGGCCAAGGCCATTTCGATGTTGAACTCGGCGTTCTGCGCGTTGACCGGCGGATTATTCATGGTGACGAGGGCGATGCCGTCGGCGACGTCGATTTTGAGCGGTTTCAGGTCCATGGCCGTACTCCAGGGTCCAAATTTTCATTTTCGAGGCCAGGCGGGGACGCTGGCCAGGGACCATCCGGCAGATGCCATCGGCCAATGTGCCATTAATGACAGGCTGGCCTTGGCCCCAGTAAGCGCCGAGGCGCCAAATCGTCCCACACTTGACCTCACCTGCCGCCTGCGCCACAAGCCCAATCCGATATCCCCACCCTTCGTCACCGGAACGAGAGTCATGGCAGCCAAGGCAACTGCAGCACCGGCCCACTGGTCGGCCGACGTCTATCGCGAACCGGAAGCACGCGACATCAAGACGGTGTGCACCATTCCAGACGGTGGCTTGATCCAGCTCCTCAATATGGTCGATGCCGATCCGGGGATGCGGCTGGTTACGCTATCGACGGAAGAAGAAGGCATGGGAGTGGTGGTCGGCCAGTGGGCAGGCGGCGTCAAAGCGATGATTGCCATGCAGTCTTCTGGAGTGGGCAATTGCATCAATGCATTGCCTTCCGAGCGCCTACCGGGCGCCGTGCCTGATGCTGGTGACGATGCGTGGGCAGTGGGGCGAGTTCAATCTCGGCAGCTTTCCATGGGGCAGGGCCGTGCGGCCGGCGCTGGAAGCGGTCGGCGTGAAGTGCTTCCCGTCGACCGACCGGAGGAGGTGGGCGAAGTTTTTGGCGCCGCCGCGGCCGACATGGCTTCAACGGCGGCGTCTCGACAGCCGTTCTCGTGAGCCAGCGCGTCATTGGCGCCAAGGGTTTTGGACAGAAGTGAGCCCGAAGACGAGCAAAGCCCCTACGAAATCCGCGCCACCCTCCAACAAGCTGCAGCGCCGCTATTCCCTGGTTCGCGACGTGATGGCCCATCGCGGCGATAGCCTGGTGGTCACCGGCTCGGCAGCGCTACCTGGGATCTGTTTGCGGCCGGCGACCAACCCGAAAACCTGTATTCCTGGGGTGGATGGGCCTTGCCGTTCCGACCGCGCTCGGCTTGGCCCTCGCCCAGCCCACGCGCCGTGTGGTCGCGATGACCGGCGATGGCGAGCTGATGATGGCATCGGCTCGCTCGGCGTCGCTGCCGATCAAGCGCCCGAGAACCTGGCATCCTGGTGCTCGACAACGAGCACTTCTCTGAAACGGGACGCCAACGCGGCCTGACGGGCAACTGCGGATCTTGTGAAAGTTGCCCGCTGGTTCGGTATCGAAAAGACCATGGTCGTGACCGAGCAAGGCATGACCAAAGCGCTCGCCGATTTCATCTTTACGACGCCGGGGCCTGTCCTCGCCGTCGCAAAAATCGCAATCAGCGAAGACCCTTGGCAGCTGCCGGAGAAAGACGGTGCAGCGATCGGGCGGCGATTTCCAAGCTTAATATCTGAGAACCTTCGAAGGGCCGTCGTCTTTCGTCGCCAACAGTTTTCTTGAATTGGTCTCATGCAGTGGTTAATCGCGTTCCGCGGCTGAGATCGAGGTGCGTCGCCGTGTGCAGTCGTTCACGCCGTTGGTTTTCCTTGCGCCATGAGCGATGCGACGGCGAGGTTCATCATCGAGACCGCCGAGAGGCCGCGCGAATGCAGAGTTCACGGGGCGGGTGAGTACCGAATCTGGCGCGGGCGCAGTGGCGCCGAGGTCTGGTTACATTATCCCAAGCGCCGAGAGGTGCGCCCGATCAGATCACCGCGGCGCGATGCGGCGAAGCCTGCGCCAGCGCCGGATTTCGATGCGCTTGGCGGCCTCAAGGGTCTCAGCATCGTGCATGCGGGGGCCAGCGCCGTGGCGATGCGCATGGGCCGTGCGCTGCAGATCAGCGACAATAACCCGCTGGAGGGCCTTTGCGTCGCGACCTTGCCGTCCACCCGCGACGGCGAGAAACCCATTCCCTTCACGTTCGAGCTTGTCGAGTTTGCCGGTCACCGCCACCACACCGACGCCGATGCGATCGTGCAGGTCACCGGGCTTGCACAAAAGGTCTGGGGGTTTGCCAGCGAGCTTGCCTACCTCAAGGCGACTCCCGCCAATCGTCTGATCGGCAGTGGCGCCGTGATCAGCATCGATCCGTCCGACGTGCATGACGTCGAACTGATCTACCGCCCGCAACCGGGAACGCTGTGGCTGCTGACGGGGCAGGTGCTGCGCGCTACGCGATTGATCAACCCGATTACATCGCAGCCCTATTACCTCATCGCGCTCGGCACGGATCGCGGTACGTTCGACGTGGTTGCCAATCCAGATGTCATTGAAGGTGACATTTCCGTCGGTCACACGATGCAAACCGTGGCCTGCGTCTGCGGGCGCGTAATCACACCGGCGACGTAGGCACTGGCGCGCTGCTGCCTAAACGCTCGGCGTCGACTCGCAGGTGGTCGGACGATCGGCGTGCCACATGCGGCCGTTCCAGTATTCGGCTCCTTTGGGCGGCAGGGTCGACTGGCCGAAACGGCCGGCAACTTCATAAAGTTCGAAGCAGTTGGCGCTGATGCGGGTGATGCGGAAGCATCCGCCTGCTCCGGGAATGGGATATTTGAAGCAGAATGCCTGATTGTCGATGCTCCACTGGCCTTTCCAGTGCTTGGTGCCTTCCCTGTAATCGGTAGTGCCGTTAGAATAGATCTCCTCTTTCCAGGCGCGCTTCGAGGGATAGATGCCTTCGAGCTTCTGGCCGGAAAACTCGGCGCGGATCTCCTCATTCGACATCCAGGCGAGCCCCGAGCGATCCGGCACCGCGACGGGCTGGTCTGCGAGCGCCGAGACGCCGGGCAAGAGGCAGAAAATCACTACGACACACCATTGCATGACCCGCACGCCTCCGGTCTCATGGCTGAAGTGGTGGTCTCTATAGCGCGTAATCCGGGCACGGTGGAGGCACGACTGGCAAAGCGCGCTGCCGGCGCCTGCGCGACGCGTTTGTCGCAGTGGCACAGTAGGTTCGCACTGCGGCGCAATAGGGTAGGGTTCGCGCAGCCACGAATCGACACCCTGGCTCAAAAGCTGGCCGTACATGCAGCGCAGAAAATCTTCCCGACCCCAAACACTGTCAGCGCCCAACGCCCTCAAGGGCATCGGGTTAATGCTGGTGGCGCTGGCGTTGTTCTCATGTCTGGATACGACGGCCAAATACATGGCATCGGTGGCGAAGCTGCCGGTGACGCAGGTGGTGTGGCTGAGATTCATCAGCCAATTCGTGCTGATTGCCTTCGTGGTCGGGGCTATGGCGGTGCCGCGGCTGCTGATGACACGCCGACCGAAGCAACACCTTGCCCGATCGACGCTGATGCTGTTTTCGACACTGCTGAATTTTCTGGCTTTGCGGCATTTGAGGCTCGATCAGACGCAAACCATCTATTTTCTGGCACCGTTCGTGGTGGCGCTGCTGGCTGGTCCGTTCCTCGGCGAGTGGGTGGGATGGCGGCGCATGGTGGCGATCATCGTCGGCTTTTCAGGGATATTGGTGGTGGTGCGCCCAGGGGTTGCGGCCTTCGAGCCGGCGCTGATCTTGGCGTTTGGATCGATGCTCTGCTACTCGGGGTTCATGCTGCTGACGCGCTATCTGGCGAGCTACGATCCGCCCGAAGTCACGCTCTTCTACTCGCTGCTGGCGGGGACGTTCTTCATGGGACCGCTGGCTATTGTGGATTGGGAATGGCCGCAAAGCCCGCTGATCTGGGCCTTGCTGTTCTCCATGGGGTTTTGGGGCGGGCTTGGCCACTACATCTTCATCATCGCCTACCGGCACGCGCCGGCATCGACGCTGGCGCCGTTCATCTACCTGGGTCTCATCACGCACACGGCGGGCGGGTATTTCGTGTTCGGCCAGGCGCCTGACCGGTGGACGCTTGCCGGCGCAGCGATCGTGGTGGCTTCTGGCATCTACCTGCTGCATCGCGAGCGGGTGACGTATATGGCCCGGCGCGCAGCGCAAGAGGAGGCGGCTGCGCGATCGCCCGCGGGGGCCCGCCTCAATGAATGACGCTGGTCAGGACTTGCGGCCTTCACGGCGGAGCTGGGCCTCGCGGCGGACGATGTAGACGGCGGAGACAAAAATGATGGCAGCTCCGAACCACGTCCAATAGTCGATCAGCTCGCCAAACAGGATGAAGCCCAGGGCGACCGCGAATGGAAGACGCGAAAACTCGAAGGTGAGGACGAGCGATGCGTCGGCAGCGCGAAACCCGCGCATCAGGCAGACGTGGCCGAGGACACCAGTTGCGCCGACGATGATCAGCACGGGCAGCATGTGCAGCGTGACGGGGTGCCAGACGAAGAGAGCCGGGATCAGCGACAGCGGCGTCATGATGCTGGTGGTGAGGAAGACGATCTTGTCGGGATCGTCGTGGCCGGAGAGCTGTTTCAGGAGCACGGCCATGATCCCGCCCGAAAAGGCCGAGAACAGCGCCATGCCTTGCCCCAGGCCGAAGGGTGAGAGGCCGGGTCGCAGCATGATCATGGCCCCCAGGAAGCCGACGGCGAGTGCGGTCATGCGGCGGGCGCGAACCTTCTCACCCAGAAACAGGACCGCTGCGACCGTGCCAAACAACGGCGAGAGAAAGCCGATCGCCGTCAGCTCGCCGAGGGGAATGAGGGAGATGGCCCAGAACCAGCAGGTCATGGAAAAGAGGCTGATCGAGGCACGTATGAAGTAGAGCCTGGGGGCTGCGGAGCGGACCAGCGCGGCCCCACGCCATGCCAGAAGCGGCAACATGAGGATCAGTGCGGAGGCGAAGCGCAAGAAGGCCACCTGCAGGGGATGCAGCCCCATGGACATGGCATAGCGCGACGACCCGGCGAGACCTGCGAACAGGGCCATGGCCAACGTTACCCAGAACACGCCGACCATGGGATCGTTGGCGCGCGTCTTCATAGCATCCGGTGCATCGTGTGCGACCTCGGCGGGAACACTTTTCTGCGGGGCCGACTGGCGGCGTTCGATCGAAGACAAACCTCTTCTCCGGTTTTCGGGCGGCGGCGTCAATTGCGATGACGAATCGCCAGCACGGCGCTCGGGGAAGGCTTCGACCCCAATCGGGGCTGAGACAAGGCTGGAGGGTCCCGGTGACGGCATGCGGCCATGCATGGGTTGCGGAGCCAAGCCGGGTGGCGCGCGCTCTTTTCCCGTTCAATTCGTGCAAATCCTGGTGCTATGTTTCGCGCGGGCCGCCCGGACGGGCGGGCAAACCAAGTTCCAACCACAAGCGCCTGCCCCCGAGGAAACGATCCCCCATGGCTGCAAACACGAAACGCATCATCTACTTCCACTACCGGATGGACCCAACGGCCAAGCGCGTCAAAGAGTTGAGGCCGGACATCGACATGTTCCGGCGCGACATGGAAGACACCAGCGCGGAAGCCTGGGCGGATATGGCGAGCGCACATTGCTATCACGTCAGCGGGCGCACCGAACTGCTGGAGCCGTGGTTCGCCGATAAGCGGCTGTTTGCCAAGGCACCGAACCTGCTGGCGGTGTGCTCGCTGGGAGCCGGATACGACACCATCAACCTGGCCGACTGCAACGAGGCCGGCGTGATCGTGTGCAACCAGTCGGGCGCCAACAAGGAAGCGGTTGCCGAGCATGCGCTCGGGCTGATGCTGGCGCTGTCGAAGAAGATTGCGCAAGCCAACGCCGCCATGCGGCGGCAGCAGAACCTGGAGCGGTTCCTCTATGCGGGCAACGACCTGATGGGCAAGACCGTCGGCGTGATCGGCATTGGCAACATCGGCGGGCGGATCGCAGAGCTGTGCGCCGGGCTCTTCAAGATGACAGTGCTGGCGTACGATCCGTTCCTGTCGGCGGAAAAGATCGCGGCCAAGGGCGCGCGCAAGGTCGAACTCGACGAGTTGCTGGCCAATGCCGACTACGTGACCATGCACACGCCGCTCAACGACACGTCGCGCAACATGATGGGGTATGATCAATTCAAAGCGATGAAGCGGACGGCGTACTTCATCAACACCTCGCGGGGCGGCACCTACAGCGAAGCCGACATCGAGCGGGCGCTGAAGGAGGAGCTGATCGCGGGCGCCGGCCTCGACGTGTTCGTGGATGAGCCGCCGCCGACGGACCACCCGCTGTTTGCCTTCGAGAACGTGATCGTGTCGCCGCACAACGCCGGCATCACGCACGAGGCGATGGCGAACGTGTCGATTGTGTCTGCGGATCAGTGGATCGACATCATCGACGGCAAGGTGCCGCCGCGGCTGATCAATCCTGAGGCGTGGCCGAAGTAGTCCGACAGGTTCGAAAAGATCATGGGCTTCCGGCCAGCGCCGCTACCCAAGGAGTAGGTCCGGAGACGGCCGTCAGGCATGATCAAGGCGCGTGGGGCTTGCTTCGCGCGCCTTTTTGTTTGGGTGGAAGGGGATGCTCGCCTCAGCCCTTTTGGGGCCGCCAGCATTGCGCGGGCAAGAACACTATTGTGAGGTGAATGGCGCTCCCTAGGGGAATCGAACCCCTGTTTTCAACGTGAGAGGCTGACGTCCTAACCGCTAGACGAAGGGAGCAGCGCAGCACCCGTATAGGGAACTCACCCGGCCGAGGCAAGCGCGATATTGCCAGAGCTGCGCCGGGCCGCCGGGATTTGCACCGCGGCTGGCCAGCGGGCGCTCTGTGGCGGGTTTCGCTGGCGAGGCCGCGGGCAACTGGCTGCGCGCTGGCCAACGGGGCCCTTCCAACACACAACGGCCCGGCGCCATTTCTGGCACCGGGCCGCTGCAATTCCTACCCGAGCTTCGGGAAGATGGGGCTTACATGCCGCCCTTCTTCATCTGCTCGAACGACTTGGTTGCAGCGACGTTCATGACCTGCATGGTCTGCTGGGCGATACGGGTCGACAGCTCGAAGAGCTCGCGGGTCTGAGCCGACGCAATCGCCATCTGCTTCTGCATGAAATCGGCCTGGACGCGTGCGACCTCAGGAAGGCTGCGAGCCTGGGCCATCGCCTGGGCGGCATTGAAAGCTGCCTCGGCGTTGGTGACCGTGTTCTCGATCAGCTTGGAGCCGATCGTGCGGGCGCCTGCCTGGCCGGCGAGCATCACTTCCTCAGCGGCTTTAGCCTGGTCCTGGGCGGCGGCCGAGGCCTTCTCGTAGACTTCACGGGTCTTGGCGACGCCGTCGACCATCATGGCCTGGACGTTTTCCGGCATGCGGGCGTCTTTAGCGGCGTTGAAGAACTGCTCGGTCTGGCGGGTGAATGCGTCGTTCATAGCAAAAGCTCCGGGGGTATCTAGCGAATTCGGTAAGCGGTTGTCCGCTTGCAAGAAGGTATGTAGTGCATTTCATTGTGCATTGCAACATAAAATGCTGCGTCGCACACAATTCCTAGTAACCACCCCTTTCGAGAAAAATTTTGCTCGAAAACCAGGCAAAGCATCTGAGCGACCGGTTCAAGGTGCTGGTTGCCTGCAAAATCGTCCTGGATGCGTTGCTGCAGCTACACCAGCGATGGAAAGCGTTGGCGGTAGCCCAGCACGGCCTTGTCGAACAGGACATCCTGCGGGCGCAAGGGGCGGGCCAAGGAAAGCCCTTCCAGCGAGCGGCAGCGAGAGAGCGCGACGTAGGCCTGTCCGTGGGCGAAGGTGCCGCGGCCGAGGTCGATATAGACCTTGTCGAGTGTGAGGCCCTGACTCTTGTGTATGGTCAGCGCCCAGGCCAGACGGACGGGAAGCTGCTTGAAGGTGCCAGCGACGGTTTCGACGATTTTCTGCTCGGCCTGATCGTAGGCGTAGCGCCGGGACTCCCACGCCACCGGCTCGACCTCGTATTCCTTGCCGTCGATATCGACCCAAATGCTGTCGTCTTCCAGACGCGTGACGCGGGCGATGGTGCCATTGACCCAGCGGCGATCAGCATCGTTGCGCAGCATGATGATCTTGGCACCGACTTTCAAGGTGAGGCTCATCTCGGTCGGCTGGGCGCCTTGGGAAAACTCGCCGGTGATATTGGCGGCATAGACCTTGGGATCCCCGGGCAGAGCCTTGAGAAATGCGGTGTTGATGCGCTGTGCCGCGGCATTGGTCGGCGTCAGAATGACGAACGGATCACCCTCTCCCAACGTGCGGATGGGCGAAACACGCTCGTTCAGGATTTCGAGCTCCGCCTCCTCGGGGTCGCCCTCCCGTATGGCGTTGAGGACATCGAGCAGGGCTTCATCACGCTGGCGGAAGACCTGGGTCAACTCGAGGCGCTGTGTGCCCAACCCCTCGCTCAAGGCGTCGACGGAGAAAAAGAAGGGACCACCATGGCGGTGCTCGAGATGGTCGGCGACCTCGCCCTCCTGGACGACCGGAGGGAGCTGGTGGAGGTCGCCGAACATGACGAGGCGGACGCCGCCGAACGGCTCGCGGGCGCGGCCACGGTTGACGCGCAGCGACTGGTCGATGGCCCACATCAGGTCCGAGCGGACCATGGAGACCTCGTCGATGACGAGCAGCTTGAGCTTGCGCATGACGCTGCCATTGCGGCTGCGCCGGATATCGTCCGGACCCACGAGGCGCGGAGGCAGGCCGAAAAAGGAGTGGATGGTCTGGCCGCCGACATTCACCGCTGCGAGGCCTGTCGGAGCGACTATCACCATTTCCTCGGCAATCAACTCGGGCAGCGCGCGCAGGAGCGTAGATTTGCCGGTGCCGGCGCGGCCGGTGATGAAGAGATGACCGTCACCGGCACGCAAGTAGTCGACGGCCGCCTCGTATTCAGCGGTGGCTTCAATGCCTGCCGGCCAATCTGCTCTTGGGCCAGCGGCCAGCGCAGCAGACTGTGGCGCGGCAGGGGAGACAGACTCTTGATTTGCGCGATCAGCCACGGGCGGCTCCTTGGAAGCGTCGCGACAGCTATCGGCGCTTCGGGGGGCGATGTCAAAAAGCGCGGCAGGACGCGAACGGACAAGGCGTGCAAAACTCCAAGCCTGACTGCGTGTTTTGCCATATTTTGCTGGCTGTTTTCGTGCCTCGGAGCCTTCGGCTGTCCGCAGGCACAATGCGCCGGACGAGGACGGCAAAAGGGGCGACAAGGCAAGAAAGGCCCGCCGAACGGGGCTTTCTGTGCACTTTTAAGGTCGATTGCGACTTGCAAGCTCGGATTGCCTTGTCTAGAGCAATCAGCATCTGCAACAGAGCAATGACAGCTTACGAGGACGAGTACCGCACATGGCCACGCACAATCTTCTCATGCTCCCCGGCGATGGTATCGGCCCAGAGGTGATGGCCGAAGTGGAGCGGGTGGTGGCATTTCTCGCCAAAAAGACCGGCGCCGAATTCAAAACCGAGAGCGCGCTTTGCGGTGGCTGCTCGATCGACAAGCACGGCACGCCGCTGACCGACGAGGTGCTGGCCAAGGCCAAGGCGGCCGATGCCATCGTGTTCGGGTCGGTCGGTGGGCCGAAGTGGGACAAGGTTGCCTATGAGATCCGCCCGGAGGCGGGACTGCTGCGATTGCGCAAGGAACTCGATCTTTTCGCCAACCTGAGGCCGGCGATCTGCTACCCGGCGCTTGCCGAGGCCTCGAGCCTGAAGCGCGAGCTGGTTGAGGGTCTGGATATCCTGATCCTGCGCGAGCTGACCGGCGGCACCTACTTCGGTGAGCCGAAGGAAATCGTGACGCTGGAAGATGGCCAGAAACGCGCCGTCGACACGACGATCTATACGACGAGCGAGATCGAGCGCATCGCACGCGCTGCCTTCGAGCTGGCGCGCAAGCGCGGCAACAAGGTGCATTCGGCTGAAAAGCGCAACGTGATGCGCACGGGCGTGCTGTGGAACCAAGTCGTCACGGCCCTGCATGCACGTGAGTTCAAGGACGTCGAGCTACATCACATTCTTGCGGATGCCTGCGCCATGCAGCTGGTGCGCAACCCGAAGCAGTTCGACGTCATTGTCTGCGACAACCTGTTTGGCGACATGCTGTCGGATGAAGCGGCCATGCTGGCGGGGTCACTCGGCATGCTGCCTTCAGCGTCGCTTGGTGCTGCCGACCCGAAGACCGGCAAAGCCAAGGCGCTCTATGAGCCGATCCACGGCAGCGCGCCGGATATCGCCGGGCAGGGCGTTGCCAACCCCATTGCCGAGATCGCTTCGTTCGGCATGGCGTTGCGCTATTCGTGCGACATGGCGAAAGAAGCCGATCTCATCGACAAGGCGATTGCGGGCACGCTGGAGCAGGGCTACCGGACCGGCGACATCATGCAGCCCAACATGCGCAAGGTGGGCACCACCGAGATGGGCGCTGCGATCGTCAAGGAGATGGAGCGGTTGACCGCCTAGGCGCGCAACCGCAGCCCGCTGCAGCGCGGCCGCGGCCTCATGATGGGGCGCGCCGCGCTGGCCGGCATTCGATGCCAGCACCCCGCAACACACGCGAGTTGAGTCCGATGGCACAGCAAACCTTCGACCCGATGGCGGCAGCCCGCTTCATTGCCGATGCGCATGCCAAGCGGCAGGCCTACCAGAACCTGTCGGGGCCTCTGGAGCCTCCCAGCATCGACGATGCCTATAGCGTGCAGGAAGCGCTGCGCGAACTCTGGCAACCGATCCGCGGACCGGTTGCCGGCCTCAAGATCGCGGTGACGACAAAGGTCATGCAGGACCTGATGGGGATCGACCATCCCTGCGGCGGCATGATCTATGCGAAGACGGTTCATACATCGCCGCATACGTTGGAACTTGGCCACTATATGCACGTGGTGACCGAGTTCGAGCTGGCGGTGAGGGTCGGGCGGACGCTGGCGAAAAAAGCGACACAGTGGACCCGCGAGGAGGTCCGGGCCGAGATCACCGAGGTGATGGCGGCCTTCGAGCTGATCGAGGATCGCAACGCCGTCTACAAGGAAACACGTCCGACGACGCTGATTGCCGACAACGCCTGGAATGCGGGGATCGTGCTTGGCAGCCCAGTCAAGGTACCGGCGTCGCTCGACCTCAACGGCCTCAAAGGGCGCCTGGAAATGCCGGGCGGCGTGAAGGAAGGCCATACCGACGACCCGATGGGGGCGCTGGCCTGGTGCGTCAATCTCGCGGCCGACCGGGGCCGCCCGCTCGAAGCCGGGCAGGTGGTCATCACGGGCAGCGTTGTTGCAACGCTGCCGATAGCGGCAGGCGAGCGATTCTCGTTTTCTCTCGAAGGCATCGGGAAAGTCGAGATAACCGCTAAATCATGAGACTTCTGCAACTCCGCCCGACTTTGAACGCGGCTGCGATACTGCGGCAGAAGCGGCTAATGCATTCGGTTTTTCAACGAAATAGCCCGTTTTGAAGCGAAAAGCGTGGCATTCAAATCACAAGCATCAGATTCATCAGGCAAAAATGCTATTTTCCGCTTTGGGAAAGCGCTGATTCGAACTACGTACAGCTTCAAGGCCATGTTTTGATTGTTAATCAAACGGTTCACCCCCTCACACTCAGATAGGAACTAGCTATGCAAGCCAAAGTCGCCGCAAAGGCTCTGAAATCGTCGAAACCCGCCAAGGCTGCCAAGCCGGCGAAAGTCGCAGCGAAGCCCGCCAAGGCTGTCAAAGCCGTGAAGGCCGCCGCCAAGCCGGCAGCGAAGGCCGTGAAGGTCGGCAAGGGCGACACCGTTACGCTCCGCCACCTCGGCAACGCCATCTCGGAAGCCCATAACCTCCCGAAGAAGCAGGCCAACGAGATCCTTTCGCAGACAATCGAGATGATCACCGGCCACCTCAAGAAGGGCGCCCGTATCCGCATCGGCGGCCTCGGCATCCTGCAGGTGAAGAAGCGGCCGGCACGCATGGGCCGCAATCCCGCCACCGGCGAGCAGATCAAGATCAAGGCCTCCAAGAAGGTCGCTTTCCGCGCCGCCAAGGAGCTGAAAGAAGCGGTTTGAGCCTGGATCAATCCCGGAAGCCCGGGCCGGGAATTTCAGGACGAAACCACAAACAGCGGGCTGGATATTTCCAGCCCGCTTTTGTTTGCCCACTGTGTCGAGTTAATTCAGTGGACTGCTTTGCACGTTTCTCCTGTTCCGGGATGGTGCGGGAAAGCATCAGAGGAAAGAGAGAGCGCTTAACGCTCAGGAGATGCGGCCTGTGCCTAGGGGAATAGTGGTATGGCCGGCCGAAAAGGCCATTGCCATTCACCTCGCGCCCATGTTGACAGTTGCGCCGGCGCCCGCAGGCTATATCACGATGATCGGCGCCGGTTCATCGCCGCAGCCCTATCACCTTCGGTTTGCGTGGAGCTTCTTGCCATGACCAGCCTCGATTGGATCGTGCCCTTGCGGGATATTCCGCGGACGGGGGCCACTCTAGAGCGCACATTCGATGGCGAAGAGCGGGCGCGGCTGGCCCAGGAACTCGACATCCTGTCGGTTGACTCTCTCACCATGAGCGCGCGGCTGACACCGCGCAGCGGCGGGCGCTATCGCCTGGCCGGCAAATTGAAAGCGGGCGTGACACAAGCGTGCGTCATTTCCCTGGATCCGGTGCCGGCCAATATCGCCTGTGAACTGGATATCGAATTCGTGCCGGCTGGCGCGGAAGAGGCCCAGCTGAAGATGGAGGCGACGGAGAGCCTGCTCGAAGAACAAGACACGGACGAAATCGAGCCTGGCGGGATCAATCTTGGCCGGATCGTCTACGAGGAGCTTGCGACCAGCCTCGATCCGTTTCCGCGCCATCCGGACGTGGCGCTCGAGCGCACGGAAGCCGGCGATAGCGAGGCTGACAAGGGCCCCTTCGCGGCCCTTGCCCGACTCAAAGACCAGAACGAGAAGCGCTGAGGCGCGGCGGGGCGATCGGGTACAGAGCATCCGTGCGTGGCCGCTCGTGTGGCGGATTGGCAGTCGGCACCTTCATTTTGCCAGCCTGTGCCCGCGCAATTGCGTACAATGCACCACACTAAGCTCATGATATTGCTGACATCCCATTGAATGAAAAGCTTGTTCAACGCCCGATGGAGACTGGGGCGGAGTCTGCGGCCGGGGCACCAGTCTGCGAATTCTGATTGTCATGAGCTGGCGAACGGCTATTTTGCGCCGTCTTGAAGATGGGGGAGCCCCGATCCGGCAAACATCATGTTGTGCCGCAGGGATAGGGGCCGGTTGGACACTTGTAGAATGGCAGGGCCGCAGACACTCGCCCTCGATGCCATGGGCGGCGACCATGGGCCGGAAGTCGTCGTGCCGGGAGCGGCTTTGTCGCTTGCCCGCCATACCGGCTTGAGCTTCATCATCTTCGGTGATCAATCGCGCATCGAAGCCTGCCTGGTGCAGCAGCCAGCATTGGCCAAGCGATCGCGGGTGGTGCACACCGAGCTTGCGATCGGCATGCAGGACAAGCCCAGCCAGGCCTTGCGGCGGGGCAAGGGCAGCAGCATGTGGCTTGCCCTCGAAGCCGTGAAGAACGGGGAAGCCGGAGCTGCCGTCTCTGCGGGTAACACGGGCGCGCTGATGGCGCTTTCGCGGCTCATCCTGAGGCCGATGCCGGGGATCGAGCGGCCTGCCATCGCGGCGCAGAGGCCGACCATCAAGCGCGCGTCGATCGTGCTCGACGTGGGCTCAAACATCGGGGCCAGCGCCCACCAGCTTGTCGATTATGCCCTGATGGGCGCCGCCATGGCGCGGGCGCACTTCAATCTCGAGAGGCCCAGCGTGGGGCTGCTCAATGTCGGGGTCGAAGAAATCAAGGGCAACGAGGAAGTGCGGCAGGCCCACAATTGGCTGAAACAGAGCGAACTCGGGCTGCCGATCGATTATCGCGGCTTCATCGAAGGCGATCAGATCGGGCAGGGGGTGGTCGATGTCGTCGTGGTGGAGGGATTTGCGGGCAATATCGCGCTGAAGACCGCGGAAGGCACGGCCCGCCAGATCGGCACATATCTTCGCGAAGCCATGACACGCTCGATGGTGACGAAGGTCGGCGCGCTGCTGGCCAAAGGCGGGTTCAACATCCTCAAAGCCAGGATGGATCCCCGGCGGGTCAACGGCGGCACGTTCCTGGGGCTCAATGGCATTGTCATCAAGAGCCACGGCGGCACGGACGACCTGGGTTTTGCCAGCGCGGTCGATCTCGGGTACGAGATGGCTGACAACAAGATCATCGACCGGATCGCCGCGGACATCTCCGCCATTGCCGGGAAGCTCGAGGCACCGGTGGGGAATGGTTCGGACAAGGCGTGACGTGGCCGGAGCCTGTGGTCCGGCTGGTACAATCGAGCGGGTTACCATGGCAGGATCGCGGTATAGCGCTGCAGATCCAGCAGTCTTAAGGTCCGCTGGCCATGACGACATTGGCCAACCGGGCCTCCCCGTCTTGAGTTGGGTAGCGACGACTGATGCAGAAGACTCTCGTTGAGCGAGGTGAGGACGTGGCCGTCAATCGATCCGTCATCCGTGGAGTAGGTGCCTACCTGCCCAAGCGCGTGCTGACTAACGACGACATGGCGAGTCTGGTCGATACGACGGATCAATGGATCGTTGAACGGACCGGAATCCGCCAGCGCCACATCGCTGCCGATGACGAGTTTACCAGCGATCTAGGCATCGCAGCAGCGCGGCAAGCCCTGGTGCGCTCCGGCATCGACCCGGTGGAGATCGATCTCGTCATCTGTGCGACAGCCACGCCAGACCGAACATTTCCAGCGACGGCGGTGAAGATCCAGGCTGGGCTCGGCATCTCGAAGGGCGCGGCTTTCGACATTCAAGCGGTCTGCTCGGGCTTTACCTATGCGCTGGCGACCGCCGACAATTTCCTGAAAACGGGGCAATTCAAGCGGGCCATCGTGATTGGTGCGGAGACGTTCTCGCGGATCCTGGATTGGACCGACCGCACGACGTGCGTGCTGTTTGGAGATGGCGCTGGGGCCGTTGTGCTCGAAGCCCAGCCGCAACGTGGCACGCGCGAGGACCGCGGCATCCTGGCCTCACAGATCCGCTCGGACGGGCGCTACGAGGAGCTGCTTTACGTGGACGGCGGTCCTGGATCCACTAAGACGACAGGCCACTTACGCATGAACGGCCGAGAGGTATTCCGCCATGCCGTCCAGAAAATTTCCGGCGTGATCGAGGAAACGCTGGTGATGACCGGGTATGCGCCAGACGAAATTGACCTTTTCGTTCCACATCAGGCCAATCAGCGCATTCTCGACGGCATAGCCCGCAAACTCGGTATCGCGCCGTCGAAAATCATGATGACTCTGGACCGGCACGGCAACACGTCGGCAGCGTCCATTCCCTTGGCGCTGAACGAAGCTTTCGAGCAGCATCGCGTCAAAGAGGGCGATCTGGTGCTGATGGAAGCCATGGGTGGCGGACTGACGTGGGGCGCGGTTCTGGCGCGCTGGTAAGCCAGTTAAGGCTATATCTTCACGTTCAGTTTTTCTATTAGGTTTCATGACCTTGCTATGATGTCCCCATTGACCCGGGCGGCTTCGGCGGCTAGCATCCAGGCAGAGGGTATCCCAGGGGAGGCGAGTAACATGGGTGGCAAGACACTGACGCGCGCGGATCTATCCGAGGCGCTCGTGAGAAAGATTGGTCTGCCGCGCAACGAGTCCCAAGATCTCGTCGAGCTGGTGCTTGGCGAAATCTCAGGCGCACTTGCAAACGGGGAAGGCGTGAAGTTGTCGTCGTTCGGTTCATTCGGTGTTCGCCAAAAGGGCCAACGAATCGGCCGGAATCCGAAAACCGGCGAGGAAGTTCCGATTACGCCGCGGCGGGTGCTCGTTTTCCGGGCCAGCAACATCATGAAGTCGCGGATCAACACGGGCCGTACGCGCGGCAAACAAGCAGACTAGTATTTTCGTTCCGTCCATCACGTTTGTGGACCTTTCAGGTCGCGTCGTTGTTGTTGGCGCACCAGCTAACATCATTTGAGCAGCGGGTTTGAACATGACAAAGGCAGCGGACGCATTTCGCACCATCAGCGAGGTCGCCGACGACCTCGGTATCCAGAAGCATGTGCTTCGGTTCTGGGAGGTCAAGTTCAACCAGATCCGTCCCATGAAACGCGGCGGCGGCCGGCGCTACTACCGGCCCGAGGATATGGAACTCCTGCGCGGCATACGCCAGTTGCTGCACAAGGATGGCTACACCATCAAGGGCGTGCAGAAGATCCTGCGCGAGCAGGGCGTGGAAGCCGTGAAGCTCAAGACCGGCTCTGGGGGCGAAGCGGGTGAGACTGCCGCCGCGGCCAAGACCGCCGGCAAAGCGTCTGGCGCCGCCGCAAAGGCTGCACGTGGCGGAAAGACCGAATCGGGGAGCAAGGACTTGTCGAACGATCGCGCCAAGTTCCTGAGGAAGGTGATCGACGAGCTGGTCGCCTGCCGGGCATTGCTGGATCCCGATGCTGATGAGGCAGCGCTCAAAGCGGTCGCCCGTGGCGGCGGCGCGCGTCCCAGACGGACCGCGTGAGCCAAGACGATCAGGCGCCGGTGTCTCGCGGAGGCCGCGGACTGGCGGCCGAGCGTGCGCCAGCGTTGTGGCTCTGCGATCTGGCGGCAGCGGCCGCCCCCCTCGACCGTCTTGATCAACACATCGGTTTGCTGTCGGCAAAGACCGGGGGCTCCCCGCATACGTCAAGCGAGCAGAAGCGACGGGCACATATCGCTTTGCGCGCATTGCTGGCAGGGCTCGTGGGCGTCGATCGTGCGCGCCAGCCGTTCGAGATCTCAGCTGCGGGGAAGCCGCGCCTTGCGGCTCCACAGCACGTGGCCGCCGTTGTGGGATCTGTGGCGTTCAGCTTGGCGCACTGCGACGACTATGCGTTGATCGGCCTGTCGCTCGGCGGTGACATCGGTGTCGACCTGGAACTGCGACGCGGCATCAGGATTGGGCCGGAGCGGCGCGCCCTTCTCGAGGCTGCGGCAGTGAGATTGGCGAAGGGTGTGGCGCTGCCGGCCGGCGATGGCGATGGGCGCTTCCTGCAAGCCTGGGTGCGGCTCGAGGCTGTCGCGAAGGCGACTGGCGAGGGCATTTCGACATTGCTCGGGCGGGTCGGAGCGCGGGGCCGGCTCGCAGCACCTGTGGCGGGGGACAACGGCGCCAACGCCGGCTTCGATGCAATCGACATCAAGCTGCCAGAGACACTCGATGCCTTTGCCGCTGCGGCTTTCCATGGGGCCGCTGATGCCGGTGCTGGCGCAAAGTTGCAGAAGCTTCCATTCGACTTTGAAAGCCTCGAACGTCTGGCGGCCGGGAGGTGGTCGCCGATGTCCGCAACTTGCCCGCTGGCGGCAGGGCGCAGTTAACACCACGCTCGCGCAAAGATTTCCCCCTGTCGTCCAGCTGGTCTATAACGCACGAGTGCGGCGAGCTGCCAACGGCGGCCTTGAGATCATCAGATTTTTGGCAGCGTCTCAAAGCGCAGGTGCCGGCGTCGAGACAGCAAGAACGGAACAAGCGCACCATGGCGAACCGCAAAGACGACAACCGGCCCGATGCACGGCTGCCCAAGGGCTTCGCCGACCTGGCGGGCGAGGACTTGCGCCAACTCAACCGCATGCTCGGGACGATTCGCGAGGTCTACGAGCTCTACGGCTATGAGCCACTGGATACGCCCGCGTTCGAATTCACGGATGCGTTGGGCAAGTTTCTTCCCGATCAGGACCGGCCCAATGCGGGCGTGTTCTCGCTGCAGGACGAGGATGATCAGTGGCTCAGCCTGCGTTACGATTTGACTGCGCCGCTTGCCCGGTATGTGGCCGAAAACATGCAGCGGCTGCCGCGTCCCTACCGGCGTTATGCCATCGGACCGGTTTGGCGCAACGAGAAGCCGGGACCGGGACGTTTTCGGCAATTCCTGCAATGTGACGCTGACACCGTTGGCACAGACAATGTGGCGGCGGATGCCGAAGCGTGCCTGTTGATGGCGGACGTGATCAGCCGGCTCGGCATCGACGATTTCCGGATCCGGCTCAACAATCGCAAGGTGCTTGACGGGTTACTTGAAACGGCTGGGATCGATCCGAGTTCTGACGGCGATGCGGCGCGACGGCTGACCGTTCTCAGAGCCATGGACAAGTTCGACAAGTTCGGCGTCGAGGGCGTTTCGCTCTTGCTCGGCAAGGGGCGGCGCGACGAGAGCGGCGATTTCACACAAGGTGCCGAGCTGGAGAGCGGCGCCATCGATACGATCTGCCGCTTCCTCGATGCCGCTGCGGGCGATGGCGGCGGTGATCTGGTGGCGCGCGTTCGACCTTTGGTCGAAGGCAGCGCACGGGCACGCGAAGGCTTGGACGAACTTTCCGCAATCGAAGCCCTGGTTCATGCCGGGGGGCGCGGTGGTGGGATGATCGCCTTCGACCCATCCGTCGTGCGCGGACTCGACTACTACACGGGGCCGGTTTTCGAGGCGGAGCTGACGTTCGAGGTCAAGAACGAAGACGGGCAGGTGGTGCGCTTCGGCTCGGTCGGCGGCGGTGGTCGTTATGATGATCTGGTGGCGCGCTTCACAGGTGAGCGCGTACCGGCAACAGGGTTTTCACTTGGGGTTTCGCGGCTGGCGGCCGCACTTGCGGCACGCACAAGCGCTGCGATGCAACCGCTCGGCCCGGTGGTCGTGCTGGTGATGGATAAAGGCGAGCTCGCCGGCTACCAGGCCATTGCGCATGAGCTGAGATCGGCGGGCATTCGTGCGGAAATGTATCTGGGCACGTCGGGCATGAAGGCGCAAATGAAGTATGCCGACCGGCGTGGCGCACCGTGCGTGGTGATCGAGGGTTCGGATGAGCGCGCGAAGGGCGAACTGCAGATCAAGGATCTGATCGAGGGCGCCAAGGCCGCGGCTGCCATCAAGGACAATGCCGAGTGGAAAGCGGCGCGGCCCGCCCAGATGTCGGTGGCGCGGGGACAGCTTGTGGAAGCGGTGCGCGAGATGCTCGCGCGGCACGGCGGAGCCTGAGGCGTGACGGACGCTCAATCAAAGGCCATCGATCTCACGCGGTCGTCGCGTTGGATCGAAGCGCTCGGGCAACAAGACACTATCATCACATCGATCTTCGCGCGGGCGGGGTTCGAACCGATCCAGCCGCCCGTCATCCAGCCGGCGTCGCTGTTCCTCGACCTGCTTGGCGAGGACCTGAGGGCACGCACCTATGTTTTCACAGATCCGGATGGCAGGGAGCTTTGCCTCAGGCCCGACCTGACGATCCCGACGGCGCAACTGTATCTCGATCGCAGCGAAGGGAACGGGGAACCGCAGCGCTACTCGTACAATGGCGTGGTGTTTCGCTATCAACGCGCCGACGACAACATCGCGCGGCCGCGTGAATTCCGGCAGGCCGGCATCGAATATTTCGCTCCGCCGAATCCGCCCAAGGCCGAAGCCGAGATTCTGGCACTGACGGTCGAGTCCATACGCGCTGCGGGGCTGCGCGCTTTTGACGTCCGCGTTGGCGACATCGGCATCTTCGATGCACTGCTCGAGGCGGTTGAAATGCCGGCGCGATGGCGCGAGCAGTTGCGCCATCACGTGCGCCATCCGGCAGCCTTCCGACGACAACTGCAAAAGCTGATGAAGCCGGAAGAGTTCGGCCGGGCTCTGGCCGAGCCACTGTTCCAAGCCATTGAAGCGGCGCGCAGCGGCGCGATCCGCCAGGGCGACGCAGTTGCAGCGCTGGAGCGGCATCTTGAAGCGCGAAACTTGACTGTGGTTGGGACCCGTACGCTGGAAGAGATCGCCTGGCAGTTGGAGGGTCTTGCAGCCGACCTCAAATCGCCTCCGCTCGATCCCCGATCGGCACTGCTGCTCGATGCCTATGTCAAGCTCAGCACACCGGCAAAAGACGTAGCGGCGAACGTGCAGAGCCTGCTCAAGGGCACCGACGTCGATATCGAACCGGCACTGGCACAGTTCGAAGGACGCTTGAAGCTTGCCGCGCAAGAGGGCGTCGACATATCGGAGGCACCATTCTCCGGCGGTTTTGGGCGGCGGTTCGAATATTATACCGGCTTCGTGTTCGAGGTCTTGTCTCCATCATTGCCCGAGGACACCCCCATCGTCGGTGGTGGACGCTATGACAAACTGATCGAGACCATCAGCAGCGGCCAAGCCATCGCGGCTGTCGGCGCGGCCATTCACGCCGACCGTCTGCTGCTGGCTGTTCGGGGAGGCCGGCCATGAACGACAGCACGCCGGACAAGCTCGTTCTTGCCGTGCCGTCGAAAGGGCGGCTGATGGAAGACACGCAAGCGGCGTTCAAGGCGGGCGGGCTGGAGCTTGCCCGGACCGGTCACGAGCGTGGCTATCGTGGCGAACTGAAAGGCCTTGCCGACGTCGAGGTTGCCTTCGTGTCAGCTTCGGAGATCGCGGACTTGCTGCGCAAGGGCGAAGTCCACATGGGCATCACGGGTGAAGACCTGATGCGCGAGATGATGCCGGACGCCGACGAGAAAGCCGAGTTTCTCAAGCGCCTCGGCTTCGGACATGCCGATGTGGTGGTGGCCGTGCCCGAGTTCTGGCTGGATGTGTCGACAATGTCCGACCTCGAAGAAGCGGCTCTCCTCTATCGGCGCCGGCACGGCACGCGTATGCGCGTCGCCACCAAATACCGGACTTTGACGCGCATGCATTTTTCCGGCCATCGCTATGGCTCGGAGGCGCGGTCGGTCGACACGGTCACGATGTATCGGATCGTGGAGAGCCTTGGCGCGACCGAGGGCGCACCGGCTGCGGGGCTTGCCGAACTGATCGTCGACATCACGTCGACCGGCTCTACTTTGAAGGCGAACGGGCTGCGGATTCTCGATGACGGCATCATCCTGAAATCCGAGGCCAACCTGGTGGCCAGCCGAAACGCTGCATGGACAGCCGGCACGGAAAAGCTCAAGCTTGCGATCACCGAGGCCCTAGGTGGGCGGGATTGACCTGCTGACCGGCGCTCATCACTGCGTCATGCCGGGATGAGATCGTGGTGGCATCTCAGGCAGACTCGTCAAAAGGAGCATGGCATGCGTCGCGCCATCATCATGGTTCTGGACGGCCTCAGGCGGGACATGATCAACGCCGAACTGACGCCGAATCTCGCGCGGCTCGCCGGGGCCGCAGAGAGCTTCGCGTCGCACCGCTCGGTTTTCCCGTCGGCGACCCGTGTCGTGTCATCGTCGATGGCGACGGGTTGCTATCCGGCGCGGCATGAGCTGGCGGGCAACAGTACCGCCCTGCTCGAGAACGGGCGGTTGGTTGCGCACGATGCGGGTGATCCAAATTTTCTGCAGCACAAGCGGGCGGTGACTGGCCAGTCGCTGGCCATGCCGACGCTTGCCGAGCGGGTCAAGGATCATGGCGGCGCCATTATCTACGCCAACGTGTCGCCGGGGCCGCCTATGCACATGACCCGGACGGGCACGGCATCATCTATCACAGGGTCGGATCGTATGGTCCGGGGCGCGTTCGCATCTCGGATTGGGACGCGAGCACGCTGACGGTCGATCCAGACGGCGACCGCGTCCTGGCACAGCGGTTCATCGGCGACATCCTTACTGGCCCACGCAAGCCAGCGCTGGGGCTGATCTGGCTGGCGGAGCCGGATTTCTCATCGCATGCGCATCCACTGGGCTCGCCGCCGCAACTCGATGCCATCCGCAAGAGCGATCAGACTGCGGGATTGATCCTGGATGCGGTGGAGACAGCTCGCGGACGGGGTGAGGACATTCTGCTGATTGCTGCCTCAGACCATGGGCATCAGACGGTCAGCGGCGTGATCGACATCGAAGACGAGTTGATCAAGGCGGGGCTGAAGGATCATGCCGGTTCGGGCGATGTGATCTCGACGTCGAGCGGGACCTCGGCACTGGTGTTCGTGCATCCGGACCATGCCGGGCGCATTGCTGCCATCGGCGATTACCTCGCGGCGCAGAGCTGGGCCGATGCGGTTTTCGGTGCTGAGCGGATGGGAGAGGTGGGACAGGCCGCGCGCTTCGGTCTGGCCTTCGGCGTTGCGATGGCGGCGAATGAAGAGGCCAACGACTACGGCATCCCCGGGAAAAGCTTGGTCGCGAAGCCGTCACTCGGCAAAGCGGACCGGATGCATTGCGGGCAGCATGGTGGACTGGCGCGGTACGAGCAGTCGCCGTTCCTGATGATTTCCGGCGCCGGCTTTGCTGCCGGTGGCGCCCGATCGGACACAACTTCGGCGGTCGACATTGCGCCGACAGTGCTGGCGCATCTTGGTATTGCGCACGAACCGCTCGACGGGCAGGCGCTACAGGCTGGTGCATAGGAGATGGGCGATGCCGAATGAACTCGTCAAGCTCAGTGCGCGCGAGGTCAAGCGCCGGCTCGACCGGGGCGAGATTACGCCGCTCGATCTGATCGATGCTGCGGAACAGCGCATTGCCGCGTGTGAGCCAGCGCTGAATGCGCTGCCGACGCTGTGTTTCGACCGGGCACGGGCGCACGCGCGACGTTTGATGGCCGGCGAGGATCGGCAGGCCGCAGGCGAGGCCGGGTGGCTTGGCGGGATACCGGTGGCGATCAAGGATCTCGCGGACGTATCCGGGGTCAGAACCACCTACGGCTCGCCGATTTTCAAGGATCATGTGCCTACCACCTCGCACGCGGTCGTCGAGCGGATCGAGCGCAAAGGCGGGATTATCATCGCGAAGTCGAACACACCGGAATTCGGCTCAGGCGGCTCGACGTTCAACGAGGTATTCGGGCGGACGACCAACCCTTGGAACACCTCGCTGACGTGCGGCGGCTCGACAGGCGGTGGGGCGGCCGCGCTCGCTTCCGGCGAAGTGTGGCTGGCACATGGCTCGGACCATGCGGGTTCGCTTCGGCGGCCGGCTGCCTATTGCTCGGTGGTGGGGCTGAGGCCATCACCTGGACGGGTGACGCGCGGGACCTCGAACAACTTGTACGCGCCGCTTTCCGTGCAAGGGCCGATGGCGCGCACGGTTGGTGATGTGGCGTTGTTCCTCGATGCGATGGCGGGGCTGTGCCTGCGCGATCCGATGACATTCGATGCGCCGGGCCAATCCTTCCTGTCGGCTGTGGAGCAGCCGGTGGCGCCCAGGCGCGTGGCCTATACCGACAACTTCGGCGGGGCGTTTCCCGTCGATCGGGAAACGCGGGAGATTTGCCGGCGCGCCCTGTCGCACTTCGAGACGATGGGGGCAGCGGTGGAAGAGGCGCACCCCGATCCGGGCGCGATCGCGGACGCCTTCATGGTGCTGCGCGCGCAATCCTACGTGGTCGACCGGGAGCCGCAGCTCGAGCAATACCGGGATCTTTTCAAGCCAGACATCATCTGGAATACGGAGATGGGCCTCAAGGCCAGCCCAAGCCGCATTGGCTGGGCGGAGCGGGAGCGGGCCGCGTTCTATCGGCGGGTCGCGGAGTTCTATACGACGTTCGATCTGCTGGTGATGCCCTGCGCTTCGACACCGGCGTTCGATGTGCAATTGCGTATGCCTGAAAAAATCGACGGCAAAGCGGTTGAGCACTATCTCGGCGGCTCGCTGGTGACGGCGATCCCGACGCTGATGGGCGTGCCATCGCTGAGCGTTCCATGCGGCTTCGATCAGTTCGGCCGACCGGTTGGCTTGCAGCTCGTTGGCAAGCCGCGCGGCGAAGCCGGATTGCTGGCGGCGGGGGCCTTGCTCGAAGAAGCGACGGGTCTCGGCCAACTCGTGCCGATCGACCCCAAGGCGGGTGAGGTGCCACGTCAGGCGTAGCGGATGTTGCCGCATTCGCGATGTAGTCGAGACGCTGGCGCGGGCGACAGCGGCATGCCAAGTGTCCTGGAGCGGTCTCGCTTGAAGCGGACTCTACGGCGCTGAGGCAAGCCCAGTTGAAAGTTATTGTTGTCGAGGTTGCGTCACGACTTCGGTGGAAGCAAGACGGCTTTCACCTCAGCCGCTCAGGCTCTGGCGCCGCCCGAGCCGTCATCGGTCATGAGAGCAAAATCCATGTCATCACTCACAGTCCCTGCAACCGGCGCGGCGGCAGCCGACCACTACCTCGCCGACGGTTTCGAGAAGGTCGTCGGCATGTCATCGCGCTTTGCCGCCGCCATCTGCTGCCGGCTGCTACGGCTGCAGACCGAACTTGGGGTTAGCGGCCATGTGGTGGAGGTCGGTGCCTTCGAGGGCCGGTTCCTGATCGCGCTGGCGCACGCTCTCGAGCCTGGCGAGCGGGTGGTCGGCATGGATGTGTTCACCTGGCCGAACGAGGGGGTGAAGGACCGTTTCGAGGCGAACTGCACGCGCCATGGCATCGGGCCGGACCGGCGGGTGACGTGGAAGGTCGATAGCGGCACGATCACGGCGGCGCAGATGCAGGCCAAGGCGGACGGGCCGATCCGGCTCATTCATATCGACGGCGAGCATACGCAAGCCGCGCTGACGAAAGACCTGGAGCTGGCAACGGCCGCGATTGCGCCTGGCGGATTGATCGTGCTCGACGACATGCTGCATCCGGGCTACCCGACCTTGATGGTGGCGGTGCACGCGTATCTGGGCGGCACCCGGAGATGGTCGTGTTGTGCGTGATCGACCGTGAGACGATCGTGGCGGCGACGAAGTTCGTGCTGTGCCACCGGGATTGGTTCAAGCGCTACGAAGAACCGATGATTCCTGATCTTCAAGGAGCAGACATGGCCGATGGGCGCCAACTTCGAGCCGCACTGGTGCCTGGTGCTGGCGCCGGACACGCGACTTGCTGCAATTGTCTAAGGTGAAAGCGCGCCGCTAGGGCTGCCAGAACCATTTCCGGCACTCAAGCTGCTGCCGGGGTGCAGAGATACCGATGTCCTCGAGCAGGCGCGCCTCAAGTCGGCGCAACGCCCGGCGCGTTAGGGCGCGTTGCCACCAGCACCCTGCCACGGATGCCAAGTTGCGGATCAGCGTGAGACCTGTGCGCGGCTGTTTCATGCCGCACACACTGGTGGCAATTGCGCGTTGAATGTTAAGGCGCGGAGCGAAACGTCCGGCGTTGGTTATTGAGCCGTCCAGCGCGCCAGCTCGGTGCGCCCCAACTCGGTGAGGCCATAGCGACCCCGCTCGATCCGTTCAAACCAGCCGTAGACATTGCGCTGCAGGATTTTGGGCGCATCGGGCATCGTTGCCTTGAGATCTCGCGGCCGGCC
Source organism: Hyphomicrobiaceae bacterium (assembly GCA_041397705.1). Taxonomy (GTDB): domain Bacteria; phylum Pseudomonadota; class Alphaproteobacteria; order Rhizobiales; family Hyphomicrobiaceae. Next base: position 10,964 of record JAWKWC010000003.1, on the reverse strand, counting down.
GGGGGCTGATGCAATCGCCCTGGCACAATCGAGCGCCTGCTGGCGATAGGCGGTCATGATCGGGCGGCGGGTGCTGCCGCCGATGGCTGGATCGCCGCGCCGCTTCCTGTGCTCGTCGACGATGCGCGAGCGGCGCTTGGGGTCGCGGCGAGGGCGCCATGGCGCCGGCTCGACGATGACCTCGACATGGCCTTTGGGCGCGACCGTGACCAAACCGAAACCCAACAGGCGGCAGAGCTTCTTGACGCGTGGATCGCCTTCCCGGCCGCGACCACGGCGCGATGCCTGCACCGCCAACCAGACTTCGTCGCAGGCGGGAAAACGGTCGACAGCCTGCAGGACCAGTTCGAGCGTAAACGCGAGCTTCAGCTCGGCAATGACGACGGCCGTGGGGGCACCGTTGTCGAGCGCCACGACATCACAGCCGCACACCTCGCCCTTCACCTCGAAGCCCAAGCCTTCGAGGAAACGTTTCACGGGCAGGTAAAGCGTGGTTTCCATGGCGGCATCCCGATGCTGGGGCTCTTATGCCTGATTCGACAGGATTTGTGGACGACGAACCGCTGCTGAGCACGGCGCGGCCAGCGTTATTCGTCGGCTCGCAAGGTGCGCGTGGCTTGCGAGCCGGCCGGAGCTCTCGCATTTGTCGACGGGTTGCCGCTTCAACGCCGCATTTCGGAGCCACGATCGCAGGCATCTCGGTTCACGAGCGCGCTTTAAAATGATCCAAACGCCTGCTGCGCAACACACGGTGATCGCGGTTGCGGAATATTCTGAGCGCTATTTCGGGTGCGCCACCGCTGGCGACGACGTCAGTTGACCGACCAAACCCTGTTGGGGAAGCGTATGAAACCTGCACACGTGTGGCGCACCGCTCTCTTCTGTCTGGTGGCAGGTTGGGCTTTCGCATCCACGGCGAATGAACTCGGCCAGTGCACCTATGTGCTGGGCCTGTGTGTCTCTTGCGAAAAACCTTTGACGTGCGAAACGTCGCGCCCGGCTGGCGCAAGCGCACCGATCATGGGCAAAGGGGCGAGCGTCAGCACAATTGCGCCGGCGCCAAAGCGGGCGATACGGCCACCCTCGGAAAGCCAGACGCAGCGTCCGGCACGGGCGAAGACCTCGGTAGTGCGCACCAGCCCGCGCAAGACCGTCGACCGGGAGTTCGAGCAGTTCAAGACGTACATGCGCAGCAAGGGGCAAGGCGGGAAAGCCGCGAGCGAGGCGGACCTGCGCAAGTTGTATGCCCGCTACAAGACATGGTCGGCTGCGGAAAAGCGGAAGTAGGCAGCAGGGGATCCATGATCCGTGGCAAAGGTGGCCCGATAGGCCGCCACGGTGCAAGCCTCAGGCTGCCTGCTCGGCGACCAAACGCACGATGTCGCCCATGATGGTGTTGATCTCATAGTCCTTGGGGCTGTAGACGGCAGCGATGCCCAGCTGCTTCAACACGGCCACATCGGGAGCCGGAATGATGCCGCCAACGACGACGGGAACATCGTCGAGGCCTTCTGCGCGCATGCGGTCCATGATGTCGCGCACGAGGGGAACATGGCTGCCTGAAAGGATCGAAAGCCCTACGACGTGCACGCTTTCGTCGACGGCGGCGCGCACGATCTGGGCCGGTGTCAGCCGAATGCCTTCGTAGACGACCTCCATGCCGCTATCGCGGGCGCGTACCGCAATTTGCTCGGCGCCGTTGGAGTGGCCATCGAGACCAGGCTTGCCGATCAGGATCTTCATGGGGCGGCCGAGCTTGCCGGAGACCTGCTCCACCTGCTTGCGCACGGCGGCGAGGCTGTCTTTGCCCGTGGCCCGGGCCTGGGCGACGCCGGTTGGCGCGCGATACTCGCCGAAGACCCGCCGCAGTGTGGCGCCCCATTCGCCCGTGGTCACGCCCGCCTTGGCGCACTGGATGGACGGCTCCATGACGTTGAGGCCTTCCTTGGCCGCCCGTTCCAGCTCGGCAAGGGCGGCTTCGGCGGCCGTGGCTTCGCGGGCCTGGCGCCAGGCCACGACCTTGTCGACGGCTTCGCGCTCGACGCCTTCATCGACGGTGAGAATGGCGCCATCGCTGCCAACGAGTGGCGAGGCTTCGGTCTCGGGCCAGCGATTGACACCGACGACGACCTGATCGCCGGATTCAATACGGGCGATGCGCTCGCTGTTGGATTCGACGAGGCGGCGCTTCATGTAGTCGATGGCGGCGACCGCACCGCCCATCTTGTCGATGCGTTCCAGCTCGGCCTTGGCCTCGGCCTTGAGCTCGGCGACCTTGGCCGACATGGCCTTGGAGCCGTCGAAGATGTCGGGGTAGTCCAGCAAGTCGGTCTCGTAGGCCAGCACCTGCTGCATCCTGAGCGACCATTGCTGATCCCAGGGCCGTGGCAGCCCCAGAGCCTCGTTCCAGGCGGGCAACTGGACAGCGCGGGCGCGGGCATCGCGCGACAGGGTCACGGCCAGCATCTCCAGGAGGATGCGGTAGACGTTGTTTTCCGGCTGTTGCTCGGTGAGTCCCAGGGAGTTCACTTGAACGCCATAGCGGAAGCGGCGGAGCTTGGGGTCGCTCACTCCGTAGCGCTCGGCGCAGATCTCGTCCCACAGCTCGGTGAAGGCGCGCATCTTGGCGATCTCGGTGATGAACTTGAGACCGGCATTGACGAAGAACGAGATGCGGCCGACGACGGCTGGGAAGTCGGCAGCGGGCACTTCGCCAGATTTGCGCACCGTGTCGAGAACGGCCTGGGCGGTGGCGAGCGCGAAAGCCAGTTCCTCGACCGGCGTCGCACCGGCTTCTTGCAAGTGGTAGGAGCAGACGTTGGTGGGGTTCCAGCGCGGCACGTGGGCGTAGGAGAACGTGATCGTATCCTTTATCAGCCGCAGCGAGGGCTCGGGCGGGAAGACGTAGGTGCCACGCGACAAATATTCCTTGATGATGTCGTTCTGGATGGTGCCCGTGAGGCTGGAGCGCGGCACGCCTTGCTCGTCGGCGACGGCGACATAGAGCGCCAGCAGCCAGGCCGCCGTGGCATTGATCGTCATCGACGTGTTCATGTCGCCGAGCGGGATCTGGTCCAGCAGTGTGCGCATGTCGCCGATGTGGGCCACGGGCACGCCGACTTTGCCAACCTCACCGCGGGCCAGGACGTGATCAGGATCGTATCCGGTCTGCGTCGGCAGATCGAAAGCAATGGATAGCCCCGTCTGGCCCTTGGCCAGGTTGGACCGGTAGAGGGCGTTCGACTTGGCGGCCGTGGAATGACCGGAATAGGTGCGGAATATCCAAGGCTTGTCACGCTTGGTTGCGGCGGTCATCTGGCTTGGCTCCGTTTCCCGATTGCGGTCAGCACCGTGCACCGACCTCACATCATGCTGCGGCGCAGTATGTCAATGCTGCGACGCGGCGACAATCGGTTCGTATGGCGGTTCGGTTGCCGAGCTACGCCAAGGGCTGGCCTTGACTGCGATCACCCCAGACGACCGGGGTTGTCGAGGCGGTGATACGGGGCTGCAGGAGACGGGTGCGCTGAGCGGGCGCGCTGTCAGGAACGATCAGTCTGCGTTGCGGAGCTTTCTCGCCAGGAAAAGGAGCGCGAGGGCGGTCACGCACATGCCCAAAGTGCCAGTCACGAGGACATATGGCAGACCATCGGTCATGGTCGACCAATGGGCGTCCCAGCTCCAAACGCCGTTTCGTTGCACGTCGAACGACGGGTAGAGACCCAGGCCGACGGCGAGATCGTCTGTGAATAGCGCCCCGAGCAGAAGCAGCGGGAAATGCAGCAGGGCCATGCCCGGCGCGTAGTGAAGCTTATTCATGTGATAAGCGCAGGCACCGGCCAACACGCTCAGCACCATCAAAGATGCGGGGTTCGTGCCGAGAAGCGCTGAAAGATTGAAAAGTAGATCCATCGACTTATCCGAGGTGGCATATGCCTCCAACATGGACAGCCTACTGAAACTTGGCTGACGAAAAGTAAATGTCTGTTGCCAAGCTGAGACAATTGGCACTTGCGGCAATGTTTTGCGATGCAATATAAATTGCTGCATCGCCACAACAACAACGGGGTGGGCACCAATGTCGACCAATGCGGGCAGCGCTGCCAAAATCGCACTTCAACCGGTCGAATCACCACCGACCAAAGATCTTTATGAAATTGGAGAGATTCCGCCGCTCGGCCATGTGCCGCCCAAGATGTATGCCTGGACGATCCGGGAAGAGCGGCACGGCGAACCCGACACGGCAATGCAAGTGGAAGTGGTGCCGACGTGGGAGCTCGACAGCCATGACGTGCTGATCCTCGTGATGGCGGCCGGCGTCAACTACAATGGTGTATGGGCTGCCCTCGGCACGCCGATTTCGCCGATCCGCGACGTGCATAAGAACCCCTTTCACATCGCTGGCTCCGATGCGTCCGGCATCGTGTGGGCGGTCGGCTCAAAGGTGAAGCGCTGGAAAGTCGGCGACGAGGTCGTCATCCACTGCAACCAGGACGACGGCGACGATGAAGAATGCAATGGCGGCGACCCCATGTTCTCGCCCTCGCAACGGATCTGGGGCTACGAGACGCCGGATGGGTCTTTTGCACAGTTCGCGCGCGTGCAGGATCGCCAGCTGCTGCCACGGCCACTGCATCTGACCTGGGAAGAGAGCGCCTGCTATACGCTGACGCTGGCCACCGCCTACCGGATGCTGTTCGGCCACCGGCCGCACACGCTGAAGCCGTCACAGAACGTGCTTGTGTGGGGTGCCTCGGGCGGGCTCGGATCTTTTGCCGTGCAACTCTGCGCCACGGCCGGCGCCAACGCCATCGGCGTGGTTTCGGAAGACGACAAGATCGACTTCGTGCGCCAGCTCGGCGCCAAGGGGGTCATCAACCGCAAGAAATTCAATTGCTGGGGCCAGCTTCCAAAGGTCAATACGCCCGAGTATGCGGCGTGGATGAAAGAGATGCGGGGGTTTGGCAAGGCGATCTGGGACATCACGGGCAAGGGCGTGAACCCGGACATCGTGTTCGAGCATCCAGGCGAAGCTACGTTCCCGGTCTCCGTACAGGTGGTCAAGCGCGGCGGCATGGTGGTCATTTGCGCCGGCACAACGGGCTACAACCTGACCATGGATGCGCGCTACCTGTGGATGCACCAGAAGCGCGTGCAGGGTAGCCACTTCGCCAACCTGATGCAGGCGACACAGGCCAACAAGCTGATGATCGACCGGCGCATCGATCCCTGCATGTCGGAAGTGTTCGCGTGGGAGCAGATCCCCAAGGCCCACATGCGGATGCTGAAGAACCAGCACAAGCCCGGCAACATGGCGGTGCTGGTCAACGCGCCGTCGACGGGCATGCGGACGTTCGAGGACGTGCAGGAAGCCTCGAAGGCGCGGTTTGGGTGAGGGTTTGAATGTGCGCGTTGCGACTCCCCGGCGGGGAGCCGGCCGCAACGCAGGGGGTGTTGGTGGCGCGTTGCGACTCCCCGGCGGGGAGCCGGCCGCAACGCGCGTTGGGGGCGAATTAGGTTTCGGCGCCGCCGTTGACCTGGATCATCTGACCGTTGATGAAGGCGCCGCCGTCGGAAGCGAGCAGAGCCACGGCGGCTGCCACCTCATCGGGGGTGCCGAGGCGGCCGACGGGAACGCGCGATTGCATCGTGGCGATTTTGGCGGCTTGGCTCGGGTCCTGGGCCTCGCCCATGATGGGGCCCGGTGAGACGATGTTGGTGGTGATGCCCTTGGCGCCGAACTCCTTGGCGAGCGCTTTGGTCAAGCCCCAGGCGGCGTGCTTGGACGCGGAGACGTGGGCGCGACCGTTGTAGCCGGGATGGCGTTCATGCCGGCGAAATTGATGATGCGGCCCCAACCTTTCGCGAGCATTCCAGGCAGGCAGGCCCGTGCCAGCCAATAAGCCGCATCGAAGTTGACGGCCATGGCGTAGCGCCAGTCATCCTCGGTCATCTCCAGGAACTTCCCGTTCTCACGGATGGCTGCGTTGTTGACGAGAATGTCGACGGTGCCGAACTGCTTCAAGGCCGCGTCGGCGATGCCCTGACAATCGACGCGATCGCCCACGTCGCCCATGGCCACCAGCGCTTCGACACCCAAGGCCTTGGCCTCGGCCGCGACTTTGTCGGCGGCGCCTTTGTCGTGGGCGCCATTGATGACGACATTGCAGCCTGCGCGCGCCAGATGCAGGGCGCAGGCGCGGCCAATATTCTTGTTCGACCCTGTGATAAGGGCGGTTCGTCGCGAGGCGGCCATGGGGCGTTCACTCCGGGCTGGATTGGAAGATTGGCGAGCTTAGAGCAAGCTGGGGGAAATCGGAATTTCTACAGGTACAGCCGTTTTTGGCGCCCGCGATACGCCTTTGGACCAGGGTTTTGCCTGGGTGGATCGTGGCAGCGCTCAGGCCGTGCGGCCGGCGATCAGCCAGTAGAGGAAACCGCCGGCAAAACCCGCCGTGGCAAAGACGGGCCAGATGGTGCCGAGATTGGTGATGTTGCCGGAACCGAGCGATCCGGACGCGGCAAGGAGCGGCATGACGGCCAATGCGATGCCGCCGCCAGCAATATAGAACAGCCAACTGCGGATGCGCGCGACCTCGCCGACGATCACCACAAGCAATGCCGGTACGATGGTGGCGGCGCCCGCCAGGCCGATCACCCCGTAGATCGCGGTGAACGCCAGATCGATGCCGTCCGCTTCGAGGTTGCTGCTGGATATGACATGCGTGATGCGCTCGAGGCCGAGGCTGAGCAAGACCGCCACGGCGGCGAGCGCTGCCAGCAGAAAGGCGAACGGCACCACGAACAGCCGGCCCAAGACGCGCATCATGAGGTGCCGGTCTCCCCGGCTTCGTCAGCAACGCCGATGCTTGCGGCGCCGGATGGCTGCTGGCGCTCGCGTGCGGAAAGCTTCTCGCTTTCCGAGCGGAGCTGGCCACAGGCCGCCAGGATATCGCGGCCGCGCGGCGTGCGGACAGGACTTGCATAGCCCGCGCGGTTCACGACGTCGGCGAAGCGCTCGATGGTCTCCCAATCGGAACACTCGTACTGACTGCCGGGCCAGGGGTTGAAGGGAATGAGATTGATCTTGGCCGGTATGCCGGACAGCAGCTTCACGAGGGCGCGCGCGTCAGCCAAGCTATCGTTGACGCCTTTCAGCATGACGTATTCGAAGGTGATGCGGCGGGCGTTCGAGAGGCCCGGGTAGGCGCGACAGGCCTCCAGCAGCTCGGCAATGGGGTAGCGGCGATTGATGGGGACCAACTCGTTCCGGAGCTCGTCGCGGACAGCGTGCAGCGAGATGGCGAGCATTGTGCCGGCCTCGAGCCCCCACCGGGGAATCTCAGGCACGACGCCCGAGGTCGAGAGCGTGATGCGCCGCTTGGAGAAGGCGAGGCCGTCGCCGTCGGCGGCAACCTCGATGGCGGCGCGGACGTTGTCGAAGTTGTAAAGTGGCTCGCCCATGCCCATCAGCACAATGTTGGTGATCTTGCGCTCGGTGGCGGGCAGGAAACTGCCGTCGTCGGGAATGTCCGCACCGGGCCACTCACCGATGCGATCACGGGCGACCAGGATCTGGCCGACGATCTCGGCAGACTCAAGATTGCGCACAAGGCGCTGGGTGCCGGTGTGGCAGAACGAGCAAGTCAGCGTGCAACCGACCTGCGATGAAATGCACAGCGTACCGCGGTCGGCTTCGGGGATGTAGACGGTTTCGATTTCGGGCGCGCGGACTTCGTGGCCGCGCCGCGGCAGCCGCAGCAGCCACTTGCGGGTGCCGTCCTTGGAAATCTGCTCGGAGACGATCTCGGGGCGGGCGAGGGAAAATGCGGCATCGAGACGGGCGCGCAGATCCTTGGAGACGTCGGTCATGGAGTCGAACGACGTGATGCCGCGCACGTAGATCCAGCTCCACAGCTGCTCGGTGCGCATGCGGAGCTGCTTTTCCGGAACGCCGATCGACGCTAGCGCCTGGCGCAGCCCCTCCCGGTCCAAGCCGGCGATGGACGGGCGCGCGTGCGCTGCGGCTTCGGGCGGCGAAGCCGACGTGGGGGTCTGATCGAGAACGACAACCATGGGCGCCCGGTGTTTGGTGCTGCGTGAGGGGCTTATGTAGCGGCGAAAGCCGCCTGAGGAAAGGGTTGGTGACGGGAATGACGCCAAACGCGGCTGCGATTGTGGCAGGGAACTGGATGAGGCCTTGCGAGCCAGGCCAGCTCATGGGACCGACCATCAGCTTCCACAGGTCGTCCTTGGCGAGCGCGCCGTCGCCGTGACCCCGCTGGGGCTTGCTGCTATATGCGGGCGGGCTGGGTTCAACAACAGCACGCTGAGGATATTGCCTTGACCATTCGTGTGCTCCTTGCGGCAGTGCTGGTGGCGCTTCACGCATCACTTGCGGCTTGGGTCTGCCCGGCCGATGCGCAAACGAAGGCCGCCGATCGCCCGACCCTGAAGATCGCCACGAAGCCGACGCCGCCTTTCGCCATGAAAATGGATAATGGCGCGTGGACCGGGTTGGCCGTCGAGCTGATGAAGGACATTGCCCGTGGCCTTGGCAAGGATATCACCTGGTCGGAGGTCGGCACGACACATGAGCTGCTGAAGCTTGCCGAAGACGGCAAAGTCGACGCGGCACTGGCTGCCATCACGATAACGGCCAAGCGCGAGAAGGTGGTCGATTTCTCCCACCCCTATTACGACTCGGGTCTTGCGATTGCGGTACGCAAGCAAGAAAGCGCAAGTTTTTGGGCGGGATTAAAGGCGCTGACGTCCCCGGCCTTTCTCGGCACCGTTGGCATGCTCGCCGCGCTGTTGCTTGCCGCGGGGGCGCTGGTTTGGCTTGTCGAGCGCAGGCGCAACCCCGACCAATTCCACAGGAGTGTCTTCAAGGGCATCGGCAGCGGCTTCTGGTGGGCTGCGGTGACGATGACAACGGTCGGTTATGGCGACAAGGCACCAGTGACACCACTTGGCCGCTTCATTGCTGTCATCTGGATGTTCGCCGCCCTGATCCTGACGGCTGTGTTCACGGCGCAGCTGACGACATCGCTGACGCTCAATCAGCTCTCAGGGCCGGTGAAAGGCTTTGCGGATTTGTCGCGCAACCGCGTTGGTGTCGTCGACAAGACGGCCACACGCGACTATTTCGACGCGCAAGGCATCGCGACGACTGCATTCCCCTCGATCGCAGCCGGGCTGGCGGCGATGGAGGCAAACCGCATCGATGCCTTCGTGCACGACGAGCCGATCCTGCGCTACGAGGTTCATCGCAACCACACCGGCCAGCTGGAGGTGCTGGCGGATGTTTTCGATCCGCAGGTGTATGGGATCGCGCTGCCATCAGGGAGCGCTTTGCGAGAAGCAATCAACCAGCAATTGCTCGAGGTTCTCGTCTCTGAACGGTGGCGGACGGCGAAGGCCACATACTTTGGGACCGAGCACACCTCGCGTTAGCCGGCAGGGGCGGCACAGGGCTGACTTGGCCGAATGGAAGCGTGTGTGCCACACGGCGACGTGCTGCAGTGCAGATCTGCCACTGTGAACTTATGGCGCAATGCAAAAGGGCCGGACTCTGCTGTAGCTCCTGAGGAACGTTTTCGGACGTGAGCGCACGGCGGGGATACGCAGGTGACGAAACTGACATTGCGTGCCGCACGATTGGCAGCCGCCATTGTCGTGGCGGCGACTGGGTGTTCGAGCGCCATTGCGGGCAATGCGGAAGACTATCGCTTGCTGGTGATCAACGGGGCTCAAGTGCGTTGGGCACACGCACCTCGCACGCCATACATCACATTGACTTACGCGATTGCGACGCACGCCCTGACTTTTTCTGGCGATGAGAATTGCGGTGCCATGAAGGGCATTGCAGACGTGCCGGCTGCTGGCTTGGATCGACGCGCAACGCTGCTCGCCGCGTCCAAGGCCTTTGCGCGCTGGCAGGCCGTGGCGCCCCTCGTATTCAAGCGGGTTGCGAGCGAAGACGGCGCAGATATCGTGATCGGTGCGCAAGCACAGCCGCGGGGCATCGCTTTCACCGGGATCACGGTCGGCCACGAGATCGGCCCCGATGTGCGCGCCATTACGAGCGCCCGCATCTGTCTCAATGATCAAAAGACCTGGAAGCTCGGCTTTGGCGGCAAGAGCGAGAACTATGATCTGGTGCACGTGCTCACGCACGAGATCGGCCATGTGCTGGGCCTCGATCATCCAAGCGCACGTGGGCAATTGATGTCGTTTCGCTATCGCGAGGATTTCGAAGGCGTGACGGCAGGCGACATCAGAGGCGTTCAAGCCATCTATGGCCCGATCACGCTTCCGGCTGCTTCAGTTGAGCGCGCCGCAAGCCTCAGATAGTCCGTTTTCGAGCATTTTTTTCTTCGCTGGCTGCAGGTGTCGCGACGCGCCCAAGCGAGAGCGGCGCCAGTTTTATTTTTTGGAACCTCCTGCGAGCAGGCTGCGTTTTTTACCCGAGTGGCAACGATCGAAGATGATCGAAGCAATGAGCTGCTCCCCCGAGTGAGTAATGATCAGGAGTGCAACATGAAAAAACTCGTCATCATGACGCTTGCAGCTGCGCTGTCGCAGACTGTCGCCGCCAACGCCCAGACCCAGACCGCACCAGCTCCGCGCACGACGGTGCAGCCGGCTGCGCCTTCCGCAACGGCTCCCGCTACCGCGATGCGTGAGGGCAAGAACCTGACGCTGTCCGAGTCCGAGGCCAAGGCTTGGATCAACAAAGTGGTCTACAGCAGCGACAACAAGAACCTCGGCGAGGTTGCGGCCTTTGCCCGCGACTCCAGCGGCAAGGTGACCGAGATGCACGCTGACATCGGCGGCTTCCTGGGCATCGGCGAGACCCGCGTGCGCATCAAGCCGGATCAGTTTTCGTTGGTCGGCGACAAGGTTGTCCTGAACATGACAGCTGATCAAGCCAAATCGCTGCCGCGCTTGCCCAAGTAAAA
>JAWKWC010000002.1:0-417463 GCA_041397705.1 Hyphomicrobiaceae bacterium | reverse complement strand
GCTTCAGCGGCGCCAAAAGCGCCTGGCATGGCCTGACCGCCGAGCGCCAGGTGTTTGACGCTTCGGGGCCTGCGTGCGAGCTTGCCGGCATCCGATAATGGCATGGCAAAACAAGGAGACAGCCACATGGGTTGCATGGACGGAAAGGTCCTGCTGGTGACGGGCGCCGGGCGCGGCATTGGCCGGGAAATGGCAATTCTCGGCGCCAAAGAAGGTGCCAAGGTTGTTGTCAACGATCTCGGTGGCTCGGTCGACGGCGAAGGTGGTGCGAGCCAGGCGCCGGCCCAAGAAGTCGTTGACACGATCATCAAGGCCGGCGGTCAGGCTGTTGCCTCCTACGACAGCGTCGCCGATCCCGCCGCAGCCCAGCGCATCGTGCAAACGGCCATCGATCATTTCGGACGCATCGATGCCGTCATCAACAACGCAGGCATCCTGCGCGACCGCATCTTCCACCGCATGTCGATCGAGGATTGGCGTCAGGTCATCGACGTGCACTTGAACGGCGCCTTCTACGTCAGCCGGGCGGCAGCCAACCACTTCAAGGAGCAGGAGTCGGGCGCGTTCGTGCACTTCACCTCGACCTCGGGCCTGATCGGCAATTTCGGCCAGGCCAACTATGCTGCTGCCAAGCTCGGGATCGTCGGCCTGTCGAAAGGCATCGCACTGGACATGGCGCGCTTCAATGTGCGCTCCAACTGCGTCTCGCCATTCGCGTGGAGCCGGATGATCGGCACCATCCCGACGGATACGCCGGAGCAGAAGGCCCGGGTGGAGAAGATCCAGCGCATGACGCCGGACAAGATCGCCCCGCTCGCCATCTTCCTGGTCTCCGACCTCGCCAAGGGCGTCACCGGGCAGGTGATGGCCGCCCGGATGCACGAGCTGTTCTTGTTCTCCCAGCATCGCCCCATCCGCTCGGTACACTCGGAGGCGGGATGGACGCCGGCAAAGATTGCCGAGGTCGCACTTCCGGCCATGCAGGCGCATTTCACCCCCAACGAGCGCTCGGCCGACGTCTTCTCGTGGGACCCCACGTAGGACGCCGCCGATTGCAATCGGGTTGAACGCGTGGGCGTCCTTCGGGGCGCCCATTGCTTTTGCGCGCGATTGATGATGGCATTCGGGTCCACAACACGACGCGGTGCGCCCCTCGCCGAACACCGCGCAAACCCGCCAACGTTCCCAGGAAATGCCACATGTCGACCAACCCCGCCTTCGAGCGCCTCTTTGCCCCCCGTGCCATTGCCGTCATCGGGGCTTCACGCGATCTCACGCGCATTTCAGGCCAGCCGATCCAGGCGCTTGCCAATGCGGGCTACAAGGGTTCGGTCTATCTGGTGAATCCGCGCTATGAAGAGTTGCATGGACGCAAGTGCTACCCCTCAGCTGCGGCCATCGGTGAAGCGATCGATCTTGCCGTCGTCGCCGTTCCCGCTCCGAGCGTTCCCGCCGCCATCCGCGATCTCGGCGCCGCCAAGATACCATTCGCCATCATTCTCACCGCCGGCTTTCGGGAAGGGGGTGCGGACGGGCGCAAACTCGAGGACGAATTGCAGAAGGCCTGTGTCGACTCCAATGTCCGCGCGATCGGTCCAAACTGCCAGGGGGCACTGTCGGCGCCATCACGGATGTGGTGTGTGTTCGGCTCGATCGCCAACGAGCCGGAGCTGCTGCAGGGCTCTGTCTCCTGCGCCTTTCAATCGGGCGGCTTCGGCTATGCAGTGGTCAATCTCGCTGAGGCGCAAGGCATCGGCTTTCGTCACGTCGTATCGACGGGAAACGAGACCAACGTCACCATGCCCGAGTTGCTGACCGCCTTTCTCGACGATCCCGGGACCAGCCTTGCGTTCGCCTACATGGAGGGCACGCCCGATGCGCGGGCACTGCTGGAGGTCGGCCGCAAGTCATTGGAAACGGCAAAGCCCGTCTTGATCTGGAAGGGGGCGCAAACGGAAGCCGGAACCAAGGCTGCCGCCTCGCACACGGCCAACATGACCGGCAACTACGATCTCTACCGCGCAGCCTTCCGCCAATCCGGACTGATCGAAACGCAGGACGTCGAAGAAATCTCGGACTTTGCCAAGGTCGCCGCAGCGCAGCGCTGGCCAGGCGGCCGCTCCATCGGCGTGCTTTCGATTTCGGGGGGCTCGGGAATCGTCTTTGCCGACCGCGCCGTGAAGGAAGGCCTGACGATGCCGAGCTTTTCGGCGGCAACCGTGAAGGCGCTCGGCGAGATCATTCCGTCGTTCGGCTCGGCCGACAATCCTGCTGACACGACGGCTGCCGTCATCAACCAGCCGGATCTTTTCACCCGCACGCTCGACGTCGTCCTGGCCGACCCCGGCATCGACCAACTTTCACTGCTGCTTGCTTCGCTGCCAGGCGAAGGCGCCAAGAATTGCGCCATCGCCATCGCTGCTGCCGCAGCCAAGACCGACAAGCCCGTGCAGGTTGTGTGGTCGGGCCGCAAGTCACGCTCGGAAGAGGCCTGGAAGATCTTCACGGATGCCGGTGTTCCTTTCCTGCCGACGCCTGCGCGGGGCGCCAAGGCTGCTGCCACGCTCGCCAAGTTCGCGGAGGATCGCCGGCGCCTGTTGCCGCGGAAGATGCCTGCTCCGGCACCATTGCCCGCAGGCGTGACGCTGCCTCCGGGCGACGTCACACTGTCGGAAGCGGAGAGCAAGGCTGTCCTCAAGGCCTATGGCATCCCAGTGACATCGGAGGTTCTGGTGCCGGTGGGCGGCGCCATGGCGTCCGTCACGCAGGGTCTTCGCGGGCCATTCGCCGTCAAGATCGTGTCGCGCGACATTGCCCACAAGACGGAGGCCGGCGGGGTCAAGCTCGGGATTGCGGCCGCAGATCTGGACGCTGCAGCTGCGGAGGTGATCGCCAATGGCAAAGCTTACAAGGCCGGGGCAAAAATCGACGGCGTGCTGGTCTCGGAAATGGCATCGGGCCTCGAAGCGCTGATCGGTGTCGTCAACGACGAGGGCTTCGGCCCCACCGTCGTTCTCGGCCTTGGCGGCATCCTCACCGAGGTCTTGAAAGACGTGACCTTCAGGATCGCCCCGTTCGATCTCGCCACCGCGCAGGACATGATCGGCGAATTGCGCGCGGCCAAGCTGTTCGACGGCTATCGCGGCAAGCCCGCCGCAGACAAGGACGCGCTCGCACAGATGCTGGTCGACGTCTCGCGCATGGCGGCCGGGCTCGGCGACCGTCTCAAGGAGATGGACATCAATCCCGTCTTCGTTGGCGACAAGGGGCAGGGTGTGCGCGCGGCCGACGCGCTGGTGGTGTTGAAGGCCTGACGAGGGGGAGCGGGCGCCAAGCCCACGGGCGCGTGCGACTGCTAACCGGCGAACGCCAGCTGCACCTTCATCGCTCGTGTCCGGTCGGAAGCAAGATCGAATGCAGCCTTGGCGTCGGTGAACGGCAGGGTCGCGGTGATTAATGGCTTCACGTCGATCTGGCCGCGCGACAGGGCTGCCACCGCGAGGGCAAACTCCTCGTGGAAGCGGAACGTGCCTTTCAGTTCCAGTTCCTTGGCGACCACCGTGTTCATCGGCAGCGTCATCTCGCCGCCAAGGCCGACCTGCACGATCCGGCCCTTGGGCCGCACCACGTCCAGCAACCCGACAAGCGCCCGCTGATTGCCGGACGCCTCGAGGGCGCAGTCGAACGTGCCTTTGTCGGTGGCGAACGCTGCCAGCGCATTCGGATCGGCTGCGACGTTGATGAAGCGATCAGCGCCAAGCCTCATCATCAACTCTGCGGGCGCGTCGGAAACATCCGTCATGACGATGTCGAGGGCGCCCGCACGCCGTGCCGCCAGCGCACACAGCGCCCCGATGGGGCCCGAGCCGGTGATGATCACGCGCCGGCCAAGCATGGGTCCTGCCTGGCGCACAGCATGCAGCGCCACGGCGAGCGGCTCCGCCATTGCCGCTTCGCCAGCCGACAACGTCTCGGGCACGATGTGGCATTGGCCGGCATCGGCGACGAGAACTTCCTGGAAGGCGCCCTGAACGTGGGGATAGCGCATGGCACTGCCATAGAAGCGCATATCGAGGCAGTGCATCTGGTGTCCTGTCAGGCAATAGCTGCAGGCATTGCAGGGACGGCTGGGACTGACAGCAACGCGGTTGCCAACGCCAATGGCCTCCACGCCCTGCCCGACCCGGACGACGCGGCCCGCCACCTCGTGGCCAAGCACCATCGGCTGTTGAATGCGCACCGTTCCAAACCCACCGGCGTGATAATAGTGCAGGTCGGACCCGCAAATGCCGCCCGCTTCTATGGCAACTTCGACTTCCCCTGGGCCGGGGTCGCGGACGTTGGCGGTGTCGATCCGCAAATCGTGAGGTGCGTGGATGACGACTGCGCGCATGGCAGATCCTCGATAGTTGGCAGTGGCTGCGGGGAACGCTATGCCAGACCTACAACAAGCGCCATCCCACTGCCACGCCTGTGCCTCCACAGGCCAACCGAGCGAGCCTCTCCATGACCTCACCTCTGGACCTCTTCAAGCTGGACGGCCGCGTCGCCCTGGTCACCGGTTCGTCAGCGGGGATCGGAGAAGCGCTGGCTCGCGGATTGGCGGGCGCCGGCGCGACGGTCGTCATCAACGGACGGACTGAAGCAAAGGTCGACGGCGTCGTGGCTTCTCTCGCTGCAACGGGTGCCAAAGCCTCGGGGTCGATCTTCGACGTAACCGACTCCAAGGCCGCTACAGCCGCGATCGAGGCGATCGAACGCGACGTCGGGCCGATCGATATCCTCATCAACAATGCCGGCATCCAACGCCGCGCGCCCCTCGAAGACATGCCCGACGAGACGTGGCGCGAAGTCATCGCGACCAATCTCGACAGCCTATTCTACGTGTCCAAAGCCGCAGCACGCCACATGATCCCGCGGCGGCGCGGTTCGATCATCAACATCTGCTCGGTCATGAGCGAGCTCGGCCGCGCCACCGTTGTGCCCTACACTGCCGCCAAGGGCGGCGTGAAGATGCTGACCAAAGGCATGGCCGTCGACTGGGGCAAACACGGCATTCGCGTCAATGGCATTGGACCCGGCTACTTCACCACCGAGCTCAACGCTGCGCTTGTTGCCGACGAAAAGTTTTCGAGCTGGATTGCGGGCCGGGCGCCTCTCGGGCGATGGGGCAATGTCGACGAACTCGTCGGCGCCGCGATCTACCTCGCGTCCGATGCCGCCAGCTTCGTCACCGGCCACATCCTCTATGTCGACGGCGGTATGACCGGCTCGCTTTGATGGCGCGCTTCCTTATCAGCCTCTGCCGGCTCTACGTCTGGGGCCGGGAGGTGCGTTGCGTGCCTTGGCGATGCCCCGTCACGCCGCAATAGCGCGGCGCTCTGACGAGGCTGTCCACGACGCTGTCACGCGCGGCGGCTCGCAGGCCAAGCGGGTTCGGCGATGTTATCCCCGCTCCCTGCGGTCGTGATATCATGCATCCGCGACACTTATTACTTGAACTATACTTTATTCCTTCAATTTTATACTCATAATTACTTCTTTTTTTGTTGACACCGTCACGGTCATTCCGTACATTTCAGGTATAACGCGACAGTTGGGCCAACAAGACCGCACCTTGCAGTGCGCGCCGCCCCATCGCTGCAATGCTCTCCTCGCTGAAGGACTGCCTGCCAACGCCGGACCACCACGGTCCGCCTGGCGCATGAGGCACCCGGCCGATGAAGCCCATCCGTGCCCCCCTTCCACAGGAGCTGACATGTCGCAAGACAACGCCACCGATTGGGCGGCGATCCGTCATCGTTATGAGACCACACAGGATGCCGTCGCCGATATCTGCAACGACTGCGCCGTTGACACGCGCGACTTCAATAACCGGCGCAAGCGCGAGAAATGGCGGCGCGCCAATCCACGCCCCTTCCCGCCACCCCGCGCCGGCGCCAAAACCAAACCGCCGCACGATGCAGCTCTCGAGACCAGCCATGACAACGATGGGCCGAAGACAGGCGCGGTCGGTAGCAGCGACGCCGGTCCGGCACTTCTTGAAGCCAAAGGGCCGCAAGGTGCTGGCAGCAGCCAGCGCCGCAAGCTTCTCGACCGGCTCGTCAGCGCCATCGAAATGAAACTTGAACAACTGGAGCGCCGCATGACCAAGGACCTCGCCTCCGACGACGACACCCCAGCGACCGATCACGAGCGCGAAACGCGTGCCATCGGTGCCCTGATCGACAACCTTGAAAAAATCACGGAGATGGAAACTGGCGTCGCCTCTTCCAGCCGAACCCGCAGCTCAGCCCCAGCCGATGCCGATCTTGCCGACGAAGCGGAGCGCTGCCGCCGCGAGCTTGCGGAGCGCCTTTCTCGCATTGTCGAGGCTGCCGGTCGCAACGCGTGAGGAAGCTCTGGCGGCCTTGCTCGCTGATGACGCGTTGGCCCGTCTAGTCGCCTATGATTGGCAGTTGTGGGCGCGCGACGATCAGTTGCCGCCTCTGCACGCCGCCAATGGCAGTCCGTGGCGGACATGGCTGCTGCTCGGCGGACGCGGCTCAGGCAAGACGCGGGCTGGCGCCGAGTGGGTCCGAGCCATTGCGCTCGGGCTGTGGCCTGGAGAACCCGCTGCGCGCCGCATCGCACTCGTCGGACCCACGCAAGCGCATGTCCGCGCCGTCATGATCGAAGGTGTTTCAGGCCTCATGTCGGTTCACGCACCGGGCGAGCGCCCGCACCTCGAAATATCGCGCGGCCAACTCGTGTGGCCCAACGGGGCCATCGCGCAGTTCTTTTCGGCGGAAGATCCGGAGGGATTGCGGGGTCCGCAATTCGACGCGGCCCGGTGCGATGAAATCGGTCGCTGGAAACGTGGCAATCGGGCCTGGGACATGCTGCAGTTCGGCCTGCGTCTCGGCACGCTGCCGCGTCAGGCCGTCACCACCACGCCACGCGCCACCAAGCTCATGAAAGCCATCATCGCCGACGAAGCAACCGCCGTCACGAAAGCGCGTACGGTCGATAATGCCGCCAATCTCGCACCGGCTTTCATCGCCGAGGTCACGCGCATCTACGCCGGCACTGCGCTCGGCCGCCAGGAACTCGACGGCGAAGTCATCACCGAGCGTCCCGACAGCCTGTGGCAGCGCAAGTGGATGGTCGAGGCGCGCACGCGCATCGCGCCGGAGATGCATCGCATCGTCGTCGCCGTCGACCCGCCAGTCACCGCAACCGAAAATGCCGACACGTGCGGCATCGTCGTGGCCGGGCTTGGGCCCGACAACCGTGCCTACGTGCTGGCCGACCGCTCCCTACAGGGACGCGATCCCGCTACCTGGGCCCGCGCCGTCATCGCAGCCTACCGCGACTTTGCAGCTGACCGCATCGTCGCCGAAGCCAACCAGGGCGGCGATCTCGTCGTCAACGTCATCCGCTCGGTCGATCCCAACGCCCCCGTAAAAAAAGTCCATGCCTCCAGGGGTAAGTTCGCCCGGGCGGAGCCCATCGCCGCCCTCTACGCCGAAAACCGCATCGTGCACGTCGGAGAATTTCCCGCCCTTGAAAACCAGATGTGCGACTTCGGCCCCGAGGGGCTCTCCGAAGGCCGCTCACCTGATCGCGTCGACGCGCTCGTGTGGGCGGTGACGGAACTCATGCTCACCACCATCCGCGACCCCGTCATTCGGCGGCTGTAATCTTCAGTCGAGAGGCTTGCAATCGTTGCCGCAAGCGCCCCGGTCGCGCCCGCCACCTCGCGCCTCACGGCGCGAATAAGCCACGGCCCCGTGCCCTTTTGGGGGGATGTCTCCCCCAAACCCCTTCCCTCTTTCGACGGCTGTTTGCCTCCCCGCCCGTCTGAAGACGTCAGGCATCAGGTAGCGCATGACGCGCCGGGCCTGACGCCCCCTTTCCTCCGCCCCGCCTCTGGCTCCCCTCGAATAAAACGGGTGGGTCCGCGAGGCTGCGCCTCCAGGCGGGGCGTGGGGCTGGCCCCACCGCGCGCGCCGCGCGCTTTCCTGTACAGGACTTTGCGACCATGCTCCACGCCGCCCCCACCTTCGGTGCGCGCCTTGCCGCGTCCGTCACCCGCCTTCTCCGTTCGCGTTCCGCCAACCCCAATCCGAACGCCGATGTGTCGACACGCCGGATGCGCGAGTGGGTATCCGAGGCCAACGAAAATGATCCGGATGCACCATGCCGGAGGGGCTTCGCCACGACGGACATTCGGAGCACCCAATAAAAAAGCCTCGTCGGCGGGTCCCTTGATCGCATTCGAGCATCTCAAGCGACCGGTATGGACGCCCCGCGACTATCAGGCCTTCGCCAACGAAGGCTTCATGCAGAATCCGATCGTCTACCGGTGCGTACGGATGATTGCGGAGTGCTCGGCGCACATTCCGCTGCTGCTTTATGACGGCGACCAGGAGATCGGACAGCACCCGCTCAAGGGCCTCCTCCGCAAGCCGAACGCCAACCAGGCCTGGCCCGAGTTCATGCAGGCCCTCGTCGGCTATCTTCTGGTCTCGGGCAACGCCTACATCGAGGCCGTCAGTGTTGATGATCAGGTGCGCGAACTTCACATCCTGCGCCCCGACCGCATGAAGGTGGTACCCGGCGCCGATGGCTGGCCCGAGGCTTTCGATTACACCGTCGGCGCCCGCACCGTGCGCATCGGCGGAGATGTGGTGGACGGCGTTCGCGCCATCCAGCACATCAAGCTGTTCCACCCCGCCAACGACCACTACGGCCTCTCTCCCCTCGAAGCCGCCGCCTCGGCCATCGACCTGCACAACACCGCATCCAAGTGGAACAAGGCGCTACTCGACAATTCGGCGCGCCCCTCCGGGGCTATCGTCTACACCTCCCGCGAAGGCAATCTGACGGGCGAGCAGATCGAGCGCCTCAAGAGCGAGCTTGAAGCCGGCTTCCAAGGCTCGACCAACGCCGGCCGCCCGTTGCTGCTGGAAGGCGGTCTCGACTGGAAGGCGATGTCGCTTTCGCCCAAAGACATGGACTTCATCGAGGCCCGCCACACCGCCGCCCGCGAGATCGCTCTCGCTCTCGGCGTGCCGCCGATGCTGCTCGGCATTCCCGGCGACAACACCTATGCCAATCTCGCCGAGGCGCAACGCACCTTTTGGCGCGCAACCGTCCTGCCCCTCGTCGAGCGTGTGGCCAGCGAGTTCTCGCATTGGCTCGGCAGTGCCGATGGCAGGCCACTGGAACTCAAACCCGATCTCGACACCCTCCCGGCCCTGGCCATCGAACGCGAGGCGCTGTGGGCCTCCCTCGAAAAGACCTCGTTCCTTACGACGGACGAGAAGCGCGTGCTGGCCGGCTTCACGCCTGTGCCGGAGGTTAGCGCTGAGGCGACGTAAGACTTCACGCGCGCCAACTCGTGGCGTCGCTTCGCGAGCGGGCCCACTCTTGTCCGGGTGCGGCCGGCACGAACCGCAGCCGATCCGGAGAGGCCTGCTCCCGAACCCGGCCCACGATTTGGTGGGAACACCTTCTCTCTCTGCATCGTCGGAGCACAAAACATGCAACACGCACGCGAGGGCCACGCCGTGGTTCTCGATCTCAAATCCGTTGCCGACGACGGACGCTTCGAAGGCTATGCCTCGCTCTTCCATGTCGAGGATCTCGGCCGCGACGTCATCGTGCCTGGCGCCTTCCGTGCAAGCCTCGCGCGCAAAGGCCCGATGGGCATCCGCCTCCTCTACCAGCACAAGCCGGACGAGCCGATCGGTGTATGGGAGGAGATCCGCGAAGATGCGCGCGGCCTCCACGTGCGCGGGCGCATCGCCACCGATGTCGCCCGGGCTCGCGAGGTTCTCGGCCTGATGCGCGCCGGCGCCATCGACGGCTTATCGATCGGCTTCCGCGTCATCCGTTCGACCGCCGACCGCGCCCGACGCGTCCGGCGCATCACCCAAGTCGACCTTTGGGAAATCTCGGTTGTCACGTTTCCCATGCAGCCCGGTGCCCGCATCGCGCGCGTGACGCCGCCCGCCTATGCCGTGCCGATCTCCGCCCGCAGTGTCCGGCACATGCGAGGATACGACCTTGGTCCTACGATTGCTGCGGCAGCCCAGCGCATGCGCCACCGCATAGGCGACACACAGTACGCCTCGCCCGCAGCCCGCGCCCACGCGCTTGCCGGTGAGCAGGCGCTGCTGTCGTTAATGCGTCTTGGTCTTAGCGGGCCGAGATAGCACGGGGTCTGGCGCAGATGCGACGGCGGCGCTCGCGACATCGGTCACGCCTGCCGGTGTAAGCGAGGCCAGCCCCACACCCCGCCAGAGGGCGGAGCCCTCCCGACCACCCACCTCTCGGGTGGGCCATCACCCCTCATGCTGCAGCCCGCGGCTTCCAATGCGCCTGCCCGATTTTGCGGGAGGGCAACGCGCCTGTTCACCACGTCCCGCCGAACCCTCACGCAACCCACGAGGACACCGAATGCAAGACGACACCACTTTGGAGACCAAGGTCGCCGATGCCAACACGCGCGACCAGGTTTTCCGCGAGTACATGCGCGCCATCGAAAGCTACAAGGAAGCCAACGAGCGCCGCCTTGCCGAGATCGAGACCCGCGGCACGGCCGACGTCCTCTCCAACGAGCAACTCGCCCGCATCGACCGCGCCATTTCCGACCACAAGCGCCGTCTCGACGACATCGCCTTGAAATCGGCGCGCCCGCAAATTGGCGGAGCAGCGGCCAAGTCGCACGTCGACCTCGCCCACAAGGCGGCCTTCGAAAGCTACATCCGTAAAGGTGATGCGCAGGGTTTCCTGTCGCTCGAAGCGAAGGCCTTGTCTTCCAGCACCGGTTCGGACGGCGGTTATCTCGTGCCGGAGGAGACCGAGCGGACCGTCAACATGGCCCTGAAGGACATCTCACCAATCCGCGCCATTGCCGGTGTCCGCCAGGTCTCGGGCAACGTCTTCAAGAAGCCCTACTCGGTCAGCGGTCCTGGCACGGGATGGGTTGGCGAGACGGCAGCGCGGCCGGAAACGTCATCGCCGACGTTGGCCGAACTGGCGTTCCCAACCATGGAACTCTATGCCATGCCAGCCGCCACCTCAGCGTTGCTGGATGATGCCGCCGTCAACATCGACGAATGGGTGGCCGAAGAGGTTCGTGTCGCCTTTGCCGAGCAGGAGGGCGCCGCCTTCGTCAACGGAGACGGCGTCAACAAGCCGAAGGGCTTTCTCGCCTATACCCAGGTCGCCAATGGCTCGTGGACGTGGGGCAATGTCGGTGTCCTCAACACCGGCGCCGCCGGTGCTTTCCCCGCGGCCAATCCGACCGACGTGCTCATCGACCTCGCCTACTCCGTCAAGAGCGCCTACCGGGCCAATGCGCATTTCGTCATGAACCGCGCCACCGAGGCAGCGAT
Source organism: Hyphomicrobiaceae bacterium (assembly GCA_041397705.1). Taxonomy (GTDB): domain Bacteria; phylum Pseudomonadota; class Alphaproteobacteria; order Rhizobiales; family Hyphomicrobiaceae. The sequence goes on along the minus strand of JAWKWC010000002.1, from coordinate 406,076 downwards.
CCGCAAATTCAAGGATGCGGAGGGCAACTACATCTGGCAGCCAGCAGCCGCACCCGGCGAAATGCCGACGCTGCTGGGTCATGGCGTGGCAGAGGCCGAGGACATGCCGGACATCGCCGCCGATGCGACAGCGATCGCCTTCGGTGATTTCCGCCGCGGTTATCTCGTCGTCGACCGGGTCGGCATCCGCATTCTGCGCGATCCGTACTCCTCCAAGCCCTACGTGCTGTTCTACACCACCAAGCGCGTGGGTGGCGGCATCCAGGATTTCGCGGCGATCAAGCTTCTGAAGTTCGCGGCCTGACGCTGATCCGCCTGAGCGCAGGTTTCGCGCTTGGGCGGCAAACAAACGTAGGACTGCGGCTGCATCGCGCGCCTGTCGGCGCCCATGGCATGCCGCTGCGTTCACCATCGAGCTTGCACTCGGCTCGATGGCTGCGGGCGGGGGTGCGACGCCTCCCCGACACCCCCGCCCCTCCCCATGGATCGCCAAGGAGCCCCCATGTCCCTCGTCATGACGAGCGGGCCAGTCCTCGAGCCGGTTAGCCTGGCCGAGGCGAAGGCCCATTTGCGCGTCGACAGCTCGGTCGAGGATGCGCTCATTCAGAGCCTCGTCGTCACTTCGCGCCTGCATATCGAGGCCGCACTTGGACTCGCGCTGATCACACAGGCGTGGTCCTACTTCCTCGACCGCTGGCCGAAGAACGGCCGGGTTCTGTTGCCGTTGAGTCCCGTTGCGGCGATCACCGGCATTCGTGTGTGGTCAGTCGACGGCACCAGCCAATTGATGGATCTTCAAGGCTTCTTCCTGGACGGCGCCGGGCGGCCTCCACGCCTGGCCACGCTTGCGGGCACATCGCACCCCCAGCCCGGACGGTCCGTCAACGGCATTGAAATCGCCTTTACAGCCGGTTTCGGTGCGGCACCGGAAGATGTTCCAGCGCCCGTCCGGCATGCGCTGCTGTTGCTTGTCGCGCACTGGTATGAAAACCGGGAGCCGATCGAGATCGGGGGCTCTTCGAATGCCATTCCGGCGATGGTTTCCGAATTGCTGATGCCCTATCGGCGGAGGCGCGGTGAAACCTGTCCGCATTGGTGTCATGCGTCATCGCCTCGTGCTCGAGGAAGCGCAACGTGCGCCCGACGGTGGCGGTGACGCCGGGGTCAATTGGCAGCCCATTGCCACGCTTTGGGGCGGCATCCGCGCAGTCAATGGCAATGAAACGGTGATTGCCGAGCAGGTCTCCGGTCGCATCACGCATGAAATCGTCCTGCGCCATCGTAGCGGTATCGCACCTGCCATGCGCTTGCGTCTGGCAGAGCGCATTTTCGAGATCCTCGCAGTGCGCTCCGTCGACGGACGCGGGCGCGTGCTGCTGTGTCTGTGCCGGGAGGAGATGTTATGAGCGGGCTCGTGCCACTCGTGATCGCAGTGTTGAAACGCCTCGCCGTCGCCATCGCGTTGGATCGCATCAGCGCGGTCTTCGGCCGGAGCTCTGCCGCTGCCAGGACCGATCGCGCTGGTCGATCACCAACGACCGCCAAAGCCACCCGATCGGATCGCATACCTGATAGCCACGAGCAGGGAGGTTGAGCCATGGCCAATGCGAGCTGGTCCTTGCAACAGGCGATCTACACGACACTTTCCAACTCCGTCCCGCTGATTGCCCTGCTTGGTGGCCACCACATCTATGACGACGTCCCGCAGCGGGCGGCTTTTCCGTATCTCACGCTCGGCCAGTCGACCGTGCGCGACTGGAGCACGGGGAGCGACGACGGCCTCGAGCATCTGCTCACTCTCCATGTCTGGTCCCGCGCTGGCGGCCGGTCGCAAACTCACGACATCATGGCGGCCGTGGAGGCCGCGCTGGATGACCAAAGCCTGGCCCTCGACGGCCACCGCCTGGTCAACCTGCGCCATGTCCTCTCCGAAGCGCGCCGGGAGCCCGACGGCGTCACCTATCACGGCATCGTGCGGTTGCGGGCCGTTACAGAGCCCGCCTGATTTCTGACGCCACACCGGCGCTGCGGCCCTTTCAACCCCCTACCACAGTCAAGAAAGTCTACGCTCATGGCAGCCCAGAAAGGCAAGGACCTGCTTCTCAAGGTCGATGCCGATGGTCTCGGCAATTTCGCAACCGTCGCCGGCCTCAGGTCGCGCTCGATTGGCTTCAATACGGAGACGGTCGACATCACGCACTCGGAATCCGCCGGGCATTGGCGCGAGTTGCTGGCGGGGGCCGGCGTGCGTAGCGCGCGCGTATCTGGCACCGGCATCTTCAAAGACCAGCCCTCCGACGAAATCATGCGGGCGGCCATCTTCGACGGTGTCATTCGCGACTGGCAGATCATCATTCCTGATTTCGGCACCATCCAAGGGCCGTTCCAGATCACAGCCTTCGAACTGTCGGGGCGTCACGACGCCGAGGTGGCCTTCGACTTGGCCTTGACCTCGGCCGGTGCGCTCACCTTCACGGCCGCCTGACAGCCGTTCGCTACACCCCTTTCCAACTGGACAAGCGGCTGCGCCGCGAAACCGGAGTCCTTTCCATGCCCAATCTCCACCGCGGCGAGATCGAGGCCATTCTCGATGGCCAACCCATGACACTGTGTCTGACACTCGGTGCGCTGGCTGAACTTGAAGCTGCCTTCGGCGACGAGGACATGCTTGCCCTGGCCAATCGGTTCACGTCAGGGCGCCTGGCTGCACGCGATGCCATCCGGATCATCGCTGCAGGATTGCGCGGCGCCGGGCGGGATGTGGCGGACGCTGCCGTCAGCCGCATGCAGACCGAGAATGGCGCGGCGGGGTTCGTCGACATCGTCGCCCGGCTCCTGGCTGCCACGTTCGGGACAGGACTCCGATGCCGCAGCCGAAGTGGGGGCCGCCATGGCCAAGGGCGAGGTCGACCCGGCACCCGCCCCTTTCCCTGGGACGATGTAATGGCCACTGGCCTTGGCGTTCTTCGGCTGGCGCCAGCTGTATTCTGGGCCATGACGCCGCGGGAACTGGCGAGTGCCATTCGCGGTGCTGCAGGCCTGATGACGAATGCCCAACCCATCGATCGGCCGGCGCTCGAAACGCTGATGCGGCGCTATCCGGACACGACACCATCGCAGGACTGAAGGACACCACATGGCCAACACCACCGATCCCACAGCGCCCAACGCCCTGGCCGGACTGGCCGACGACGCCGCGCTTGCGGCTGCAAATCTGGACAGGGTGGTTGATGGTCAGCGGCAATTGAGTGCAGAACTCACCATCTCCGAGCGCCAGGCCAGCCAGTTCGGACGCGCCTTGACGTCCGCCTTCGTCGGCCTTGCGGTGCAGGGCAAGAGTGTTGGCGACGTCGTGCGGTCCTTGGCGCTCAGCTTGTCGAGGCTCGCCCTCAATGCCGCTTTCAAGCCACTCAACACCCTCATCGGCAATGGCATCACTGGCCTTATCTCAGGCGGTCTCGGCGCCAATGCGCCCGCCTTCACAGCAAGTGGCGCGCTTGCGGCGCCTTCTGCCTTTCCCGTGACGCTCGGGGCTGGTCAGGACCCGGCAGCCGGCCTCGCCCGAATTGGCGGGGCCGTGTCGGCCTCTGCGCAGATGACACCGTCTGCTGGTCCGATTGTTTTCAATGTCACAACGCCCGATGCCGAGAGCTTCCGCCGCTCGGAGACGCAACTCGCGGCGATGTTGAACCGTGCCGTCTCCCAGGGCCAGCGCAACCTCTAACGCGCGCCATTTCCCAGGATCCGGCGCCCGTCACCGCAAGGCTGTTCCATGTCGTTTCACGAAACTCGCTTTCCTACTGCCATCTCGCGTGGTGCCACGGGGGGACCGGAGCGGCGCACCGACGTCGTTGTCCTCGGGTCAGGCTTCGAGGAGCGCAACGCCCGCTGGGCCGATGCGCAGCGCAGCTATAATGCCGGCTATGGACTTCGCTCGCTCGACGATCTCCACGCCGTCATCGCCTTCTTCGAGGAGCGCCGGGGGCGGCTCTACGGCTTTCGCTGGAAAGACCATTCCGACTGGAAGTCATGTCCGCCCGAGCAGGAGCCTGCCGCTGGCGATCAGGTGATCGGCACCGGCGATGGCGCGCTCGCGACGTTCCAGCTCACAAAGCGCTATGGCAGTCTCTATGCCCCCTATGAGCGGCGGATCCAAAAGCCCGTCGCCGGCAGCCTCGTCGTTGCCGTCGACGGGGGCGGAGTCTCCGAGGGCATCGCCTACGACGTCGATATCACCACCGGCCAGCTGACGTTTCGCCCGGGCCATATTCCTCCAAGCGGCGCAGCTGTCACTGCCGGCTTCACGTTCGACGTTCCGGTCCGTTTCGACACCGACAAGCTCGAGGTCAACCTCTCCGGCTTTCGCCACGGCGCCATTCCCTCGATTCCTGTGGTCGAGATCCGTCTCTAACGCCATCCCCGTCCCCATCTCACGTCCCGCATTCCACGGCACGGCAACGCGACCTCGACTGCGCTGCCGTGCACAACCACGCGAGCCTGCATGAAGACGCTCCCACCCACCCTTGCCGAGCCTTGCCTCCGGCACCACGACGCTGTGCTGGTGCTGGCGCATTACACCGCATATTGGCACGCCCCTGGGGTTCACCGATCACGACCGTGATCTCACTTTCGATGGCACGGTGTTCGAAGCCGCATCCGGTTTCACGGCAAGTGAGATCCGGTCGAGTGTGGGTCTTGCCGTCGACAATCTGGAGGTCGAGAGCGCGCTTTCCTCGGATGCACTGACCGAGGCGGCATTGGCGTCAGGGGATCTCGACGATGCTGGCATCGAAATCTTCCGCGTCGACTGGTCGGACCCTGAAACGCACGTCCTCGTTCGGCGAGGTTCGCTCGGCGAAGTGCGGCGCACTGGCACAACCTTTGCCGCTGAAGTTCGTGGGCTTTCGCACTATCTCGGCCAGACACAGGGGCGCGTTTTTCAAATCGCCTGCGATGCCGATCTGGGGGACAACCGGTGCGGGGTCGATGTTGCCACGTCCCTCTATCGCTCAAACGCAACCGTGCTTGCGGGCGTCTCCGACCGCCAATTCACGACAGCGGGTCTTGCAGCTTTTGGCGACGGTTGGTTCACGCGGGGGCTATTGACATTCACGTCAGGTGCCAACGCCGGCCGCTCCAGCGAAATCAAGCGCCACACGCTCAAGGCCGCCGGGCCGTGATCGAGCTTTGGCAACCGTTCGGCGCTGCAATCGCTTCCGGGGACGCGTTTCCAGATTACGGCGGGGGTGTGACAAGCGCCTCGAAACGTGCCGGACCAAGTTTGCCAACGCGGCCAATCACCGTGGCTTTCCGCATATGCCCGGCAACGGTTTCTGGCGGCCCCGCGCCGCACCTGACGAACGCGAATGACCGAGGCTTCATCGATGCACACGGGTCAACATCTCACCCGTCATGACGTGGTCGTGGCCGCGCGCGCGTGGCTCGGCACCCCCTACCATCACCAGGCGAGCCGGCGCAGCATCGGGACCGATTGCGTCGGGCTCGTGCGCGGTGTGTGGCAGGATCTCTACGGCAAAGAAGCCGAATCCGCCGGCGCCTATACCCGTGACTGGGCGGAGGCCACAGGACAGGAGACGCTGCTGGCGGCTGCGCGGCGTCATCTCATCGAAATCGATCCGGCCATAATCCAGCCCGGTGACGTCGCTGTCTTTCGCTATCGCACGCGGATGCTCGCCAAGCATACCGGCATCATCGCCAGCAGCCTTTGGCCTCGTGCAGACGCTTGCGGGACGCCACGCGATGTCGATCGCGGCAGCCTCACACTGATCCATGCAACAGAAGGCACGCCTGCCTGCGAGGTTGCGCTGCTTCCCTGGTGGCGCCGTCGCATTGCGGCCGCCTTCGCCTTTCCTGGACTTATCGACTGATGGCAACGCTCGCACTTACTGTCGCTGGTGCCGCCGTCGGCGGCGCTCTCCTTCCGTCCGGCGTGACTATTCTCGGCGCCACATTGTCGGGCGCGCTGATCGGCTCGCAGGTTGGCGCGCTCGCTGGCAGCTACGTCGATCAAGTGCTGTTCGGCACATCGGGTCAGTCGCGCTCCGTCACCGGGCCTCGCCTCACCGATCTCAAGGTCACAACCTCCACCGAAGGTGCGCCCATACCGCGGCTCTTCGGGCGGGCTCGTCTGGGTGGCCAGGTGATCTGGGCGAGCGAGATCGAAGAAGTGGCCGTCACCACCAGTGCCGGCGGCGCTTCGAAGGGCGGCAGCAGCGGGGGAGGCACCACGCAAACGGAATATCGCTACTTCGCAAACTTTGCTGTCGGATTGTGCGAGGGAACGATCACGGGCCTGCAGCGCGTGTGGGCGAATGGCGAGGAGCTCGATCTGTCGCTCTACGACTATCGCGTGCACAGGGGCGAAGAGGACCAGCAGCCCGACAGCCTGATCGCTGCCCATGAAGGCAGCGACAATGCACCCGCGTATCGCGGTCTCGCCTACATTGTTTTCGAGCGTATGGCGCTCGCCAAATTCGGCAACCGCCTGCCACAACTCTCCTTCGAGGTTCAACGCTCCGTCGACAGTCTCGAAAACGCCATTCGCGGCGTCGTGATGATCCCGGGGTCAGGTGAGTTCGCCTATGCGCCTTCGCCGGTCAACCGTCGCACGGGCACGACGGCGACGACCGCTGAGAACACCAATACGCTGATCGGCGGCACGGACTGGGAGGTGGCGGTCGACCAGTTGGACGAGACCTTGCCCAACGCGCGCTCGACATCTCTGGTCGTGAGTTGGTTCGGGACCGATTTGCGCGCCGGCCATTGCCAAATCCGGCCGGCCGTCGATCGCGCACAAAAGATCACCAACCCTCTCCAGTGGTCGGTCGCAGGCCTCACCCGTGCCACGGCGGCAGTCGTCTCCACGCGCGACGGCAAGCCTGCCTATGGCGGCACACCGTCCGATCAGACCGTCGTTGCCGCCATTCAGGATCTCAAGGCGCGTGGGCACAAGGTGTTACTCACCCCGTTCATCCTCATGGATATCGCCGAGGCCAACGCCCTGCCCGATCCCTACACTGGCGGCACCAGTCAACCGGCATATCCCTGGCGGGGACGGATCACGGTCGATCCGGCACCGGGCAGACCGGGATCGCCCGACAAAACGTCGAATGCGATCGGCCAGATTTCCGCTGTGGTCGGGGCCGCCCAACCTGCCGACTTCACAATCGTCGGCAATTCGGTCGTCTATTCCGGGCCGAGCGAGTGGTCGCTGCGGCGGATGGTTCTGCACTATGCCAAGCTTGCGGTAGCCGCCGGGGGTGTCGACGCTATTGTCATCGGCACCGAACTGCGCGGTCTCAGCCAGGTGCGCTCGGCCACATCCAGCTATCCGTTCGTCGCCGCGCTCGTTGCGCTCGCCGCCGACGTCAAGGCCATTGTCGGTCCAGGCACCAAGGTGACTTACGCGGCGGACTGGTCGGAGTATTTCGGCCATCATGCCGGTGATGGATCTGGCGACGTGCACTTCCATCTCGATCCGCTGTGGGCGTCTGCCGACATCGATGCCGTGGCCATCGACTGTTACTGGCCGTTGTCGGATTGGCGCGATCGGGCCGATCATCTCGATGCACAAGCGGGCGTTCGCTCGCCTTACGATCTGGCCTACTTGAAGGCCAACCTGTTCGCTGGCGAAGGCTACGACTGGTACTACGCGTCTGTTGCCGACCGCGATGCACAAGTTCGCACGCCGATCACGGATAGTGCTGCCGGCAAGCCCTGGGTCTTTCGCTTCAAGGACGTGCGCTCGTGGTGGTCGAACCCGCATCACGACCGTCCAGGCGGGACCGAGCAAACCTCGCCAACAGCATGGGTGGCGCAATCGAAACCGATCTGGTTCACCGAGATCGGCTGCCCAGCCATCGACAAGGGTGCCAACCAGCCCAACGTCTTTTTCGACCCCAAAAGCTCGGAGTCGGCGCTACCCTACTATTCCCGCGGCGACCGCGACGACCTCATTCAGCGGCGCTACCTTCAGGCCTTCGTTGAAGCCTTCGACCCTGCCCACACCGGCTACGTTGCCGGCGCCAACCCCCAGTCCGTCGTCTATGGCGGGGCGATGCTCGACCTCACCCATGTGCATGTCTACGCCTGGGATGCGCGTCCCTATCCCGCATTTCCCTCCAATACCGACGTTTGGGGCGATGGTGAGAACTGGCAGCTCGGACACTGGCTCAACGGGCGCATTGCGGGCCAGCCACTCGACGTCGTGGCCGCACGGCTGCTTGAGAGCTACGGCTTCCTCGCCCACGACACATCGGGTGTCGACGGCATTGTCACGGGGCTGGTCATCGAGCGGCCAATGTCGGCGCGCGAAGCTCTAAGTCCGCTGGAGCTTGCGTATTTCCTCGACACGGTCGAGAGCGAGGACATGATCCGTCTGCAGCATCGCGGTGCCGGTGGGCCCGTCGCTCAACTGCTCGCCGATGACATGGTCGAGGACAAACCGGGTGCTCCACTGCTGACGATGACGCGCGCGCAGGAGACGGATCTGCCGGCCTCCGCGCGCATCGCGTTCTCGGTTGCCGAGGCCGACTACCGCCAAGGCGTTGCCACCTCACGGCGCCTGACCGGAGCGTCGGGCCGGATTGCCGATGCGCAACTGCCGCTCGTCATGGAACAGGCCCAGGCGGGCCGCGTCGCCGACACTTGGCTCTTCGAGTCTTGGGCATCGCGCGAGCGGGCCCGTTTCGCTGTGCCACCATCTGCCATGGCGCTCGAGCCTGGAGACGTCGTCAGCATCTCGCGCGCAGGACGTACGCATCTGCTGCGTATCACCGGCATCGGTGATCATGGCGCGCGCGATATCGAAGCGCAGGCGATCGATCCGGAAATCTATGGTCTGGCACCGGGCATCAACCGTGACGTCAAGCCGACGGTTGCGTCGGGTATCGGGCCGGTGTTGGGGCTTTTCCTGGATCTGCCCATGTTGTCTGGGAACGAGGACCCGCTCGCCGGCTATGTCGCTGCTGCGCGATCGCCGTGGCCGGGTGGCGCGGCCTTCTATCGGTCGCCGGAGGACTCAGGCTTCCAGCTTGTCGCCAACGTCACGCGCGGCGCGGTCACCGGCGTCCTGCTCGAGCCGCTGGCTGCCGGGGCGGAAGGCCGCCTCGATCATGCCAACCATATGCGTGTCCGTCTCGATCAGGGTCTGCTGTCGTCGACGACGCCGCTTGCCCTTTACGCTGGTGCCAATGGCGCTGCCATCGAGACTAGCGAGGGCTTCTGGGAGGTGGTGCAATTCGAGACTGCCACACTGGTCGCGCCGCAAACCTACGAGCTTGGCCGCCTGTTGCGCGCGCAAGCTGGGACGGACGACGCCGCGCTGTCGCTGGTGCCTGCTGGCGCGCGCTTCGTGCTTCTCGATCAGTCGATCACGCCGGTGGTGCAGGCGCACGCCGACATCGGACTGGCGTTCAACTGGCGCTATGGGCCGTCCAGCCGCGACATTGGCGATGTGAGCTACGAGAGCGCCACACACACCTTCCGTGGCCGAGGGTTGATGCCGCTCAGCCCCGTTCATGTCCGCGCCTCGCGAAGCGGCGGTGACGTCATCATCCATTGGATTCGCAGGACACGGACCGGAGGCGACAACTGGTCGACGCCGGAGGTGCCACTTGGCGAGGACGTCGAAGCCTACGAGGTCGACATCCTTTCCGGCTCGACTGTCGTGCGCACGCTCTCAGCGACTACTCCGACCGTCACCTATACCGCAGCGGATCAGACTTCCGATTTCGGTGCGCCTCAACCCAGCATCACCATCCGCATCGCCCAGATGAGCGCGCAAATCGGGCGTGGCGTGGCGCGGCTGGCAACCGTCTGATCCTACCCCCTCTCCCCCTTGCGATCACGAGGATACAATCATGACGACCGGAGCCCTTCGGCAGCCGGAATGGATGACGCATGCCTGGGGCGAGCTTGGCCAGCGCGAAGTCGCTGGCCGTGGCTCCAACGCGCGCATCGCCGACTACTTCCGCCGTGTCGGCCACCCCGACATCTCAGACGATGCGGTGCCGTGGTGCGCTGCCTTTGTCGGTGCCTGTTTGGAGCGCGCCGGAATTGCCTCGACGCAGTCGCTGCTGGCGCGGTCCTATCTCGACTGGGGGGCGCCGGCACTTGACGAACGGCCCGGTGCCATCGCTGTCCTCACCCGGGGCACTGATCCAGCTGCAGGGCATGTCGGCTTTCTGGTGGGGGCGACGCCTGACGGGATCTTCCTGCTCGGCGGCAATCAATCGGACGCGGTCAGCATCGCCCGGTTCGATCGCTCGCGACTGATCGCTTTGCGTTTGCCGGAACCGACGGCGGCCGCGGTCAAACCCGCCACTGCGGGCCAAGCTCAATTCGACTGGTCGCTCAGTCGCATACTCGACTTCGAAGGCGGATGGACAGACGACCCCTTCGATCCGGGGGGACCGACCAACAAGGGCATAACGCTTGCCGTCTACGCGCGGGAGCGCGGCGACGTCGTGTCGGCGCAGACGATGGCACGGCTCAGGTCGGAGCTACGAGACATTCCCGATGACCTCGTCAGGCATATTTACCTGCAGCGCTATTGGCGGCCAGCGCAGTGCGACGCCTTGCAGGCGCCGCTTGCCCACTTCCACTTCGATGCCACGGTCAACCAAGGTCTAACGGGTGCCGCCAAGCTTCTGCAACAGGCACTGGGCGTCGCGGTCGACGGTGAGATCGGCCCGATCACGCTTGGCGCCGCCGAGGCCCAACCGGTCGATCAAATCCTGTCGCGCTATGCGGCGGCGCGCCGTCGCCACTATCGGTCGCTCTCCCATTTCTGGCGTTTCGGCCGGGGCTGGCTTGCCCGCGTCGACACGGCTTTGGCGCAGGCGCGCATGTTGATCACCGATCCGCCCCGACACGCCAGTCCGCCTGCTTCACCCCACCCCCCACGCATTCCAAGAAAGGACGCCACCACCATGCCTTCCGATCCCCTCACCGATTTCGAGACGACCACAATTCCGGCCGCACCCGGCAAGTGGTGGGGACAGTCCCTCACCATCTGGGGGGTGATCATCACCGCCATCACGACGGTGATGCCGACCGTTTTCTCGGCTTTCGGGCTGGACATTCCGGCGGAGCTGATCAACCGGCTGGGCTCGGACGCTGCCAGTCTTTTCCAGGCTGTCGGCGGCCTCTTCGGCACGCTCATGGCCATCGTCGGGCGGGCACGCGCCGACTCACCTTTGGCGCGCCGGCCACTCCAAGTCCGTCTCTGAGGCCGGCGCTGGCATCTCGCCAACGACCTCGCCAGCACCCTAGATCCGGGGCCCGCGGCATTCATGCACGGTTCAGTCCGGCACCGCTATGATCTCTTTCCTGGAGTGATCATGGCACATTTGTCCCCCAATTCGGTCCTGCTCGGCGCCTTCGCGATGCTCGCCAGCTTCCTGGTTGCAGCGCAAACAGGTCGCGCCGATACGCAATGCTTTGCGGACTGGTCCGACGCAGCACCCATCGTTTCGCGAGAGGGACTGCGGACGGCTCGCGACGTTCTGGGCGATACGCGTGACCATCTGGGAGCGGAGGTGGTGCGCATTACGCTGTGCCAGAACCAAAGCGGCTTCATCTACCGGTTAGTGCTGCGGTCCTCGGACGGTCGTCTGCACAATTCGACCGTGAGCGCGGTTGCGGGCGGGCAATGATGCGCCCGGGGCCGAGCGCCACCGTTTCGGGATCGCGACAATGGCAAATTTTATGGCTATGATGATGAAGTAGAGTGGTCGCCTGTTTGCTGCGGGTGGGCACTTGGCGAATTCCTCCAGCTGCACAAGGGCCACAGCTTTGCGCGTTCTAGTTGTCGAGGACGATCCCGATCTCAACCGCCAGCTCGTCACCGCGCTGACGGATGCCGGTTATGCCGTCGACAAAGCTATGGACGGGGAGGAAGGCTATTTCCTGGGCGAGACCGAGCCCTATGACGTGATTGTTCTCGATATCGGCTTGCCCAAGATGGACGGCATCTCCGTGCTCGAGCAATGGCGGCGGGCCGATCGCAACATGCACGTCATCATCCTGACCGCGCGCGACCGGTGGAGCGACAAGGTTGCCGGCATGGACGCCGGTGCCGACGACTATGTCGCCAAGCCCTTCCACATGGAAGAGCTGCTGGCGCGCATCAGGGCCCAGGTCCGCCGCGCAACCGGCCATGCGCGCGCCGAAATCGAATGCGGCCCGTTGCGCCTCGACACCAAGACGGCGCGCGTGACGCTTGACGGGCAGCCGGTGAAGCTCACCTCTCACGAATATCGCCTGCTGGCCTATCTGCTGCATCACAACGGCCGCGTGGTTTCACGAACCGAGCTGGTCGAGCATCTTTACGAGCAGGATTTCGATCGCGACAGCAACACCATCGAGGTGTTTGTCGGGCGGTTGAGAAAAAAGATTCCGCCGTATTTGATCAAGACGGTGCGGGGCCTCGGCTATCGTCTCTCACCGGAACAGGATGAAGCTTAACTCGCTCGCGTTTCGCCTGTTTCGCACCGCAGCCGTTTGGGCTGTGCTGGTGCTGCCGCTTGCCGGCTTCATGATCGATTGGGTGCACCGCCAGGACATCTACAAAAGCTTCGATGCCCGCCTGAGCCAGCTCCTGACCCTCAACATCGCCTTCGCCACCGACCATGGCGGCCCCGAGCCGAAGGTGCCCCGCAATGTCGGCGAGCCACTATTCGAGCTCGCGCACTCCGGCTGGTACTGGCAGATCACACCCTTGGGCTCGAGCCCCGGCAAACGCCTGGTTTCGGCGTCTTTGACAAGTGACCGCTTGCGGCTTCCGTCCAGCCAAGGCGGCAAGCCCGACAACAACAACATCATTTGGAAGGACACACCGGGTCCGGCCGGCGAGCCGTTGCGCATTGCCGAGACGCTTTACAACGGCGGTGATGACGAAAACCCGCGCTTCTACTCGTTCCTCGTTGCGGGCAACATCGAATTTGCCGAGACCCGCATTGCCGAGTTTCGCGTACCACTGGCGTTCTCGCTGGCGCTGGCCGGTCTTGGCCTTGTTCTTTCCACGTTTTTGCAGGTCCGCTATGGATTGCGGCCCTTGCATGTGATCGAGCGGCGCCTCGCCGCCATCCGCTCTGGCCAGGCCCAGCGCCTTGAAGGCACATTGCCCGCTGAGATCGAGCCGTTGCAGACCGAACTCAACGCGCTCATGCAATCCAATCACAACATCATCGAACGGGCGCGCACGCAGGTCGGCAATCTGGCGCATGCCCTCAAAACCCCGCTGGCTGTGATCACCAACGAGGTCGCCAACGAGGACACGCCCTCGGCGCGCAAAGTCAGCGAGCAAGCCAAGGTGATGCGGGATCAAGTCCAGCATTATCTCGATCGCGCCCGCATGGCGGCCCACACCGGTGTCATCGGCCGTGTCACGGAAGTGAAGCCCGTGGCGCAATCGATAACGCGCGCGCTGGAGCGGATCTACCAGGACCGCCGTCTCGACATCGTGGTCGATTGCCCGGCCGACTTGCGGTTCCAGGGCGAAAAGCAGGACCTTGAGGAGATGTTGGGCAATCTGGCGGACAACGCCTGCAAATGGGCGAAGTCGGCGGTGAGGGTCGAGGTTCGCTCGCGCGAGGGCGCAAAGACCGGCGAAGCGCAGCGGTTGATCGTTGCTGTCGATGACGATGGTCCGGGTCTCACGCCAGAACAGCGGGCTCAGGGCATCAAGCGCGGCCGGCGCCTTGACGAATCGAAGCCCGGCTCCGGGCTCGGACATTCCATCGTCGCCGATCTCGCACAGACGTATCAGGGCACTTTTACGCTCGAGGCGTCCGAGCTCGGTGGGCTCAGTGCGCGCCTCGAATTGCCCTCTATCTGAACAGTTCGCCAGCAGCTGGCCGCAGTTCCGCCCGAATCCGGCGGCACCACTCGCCGCAAGTCAGCGTATCCCCAGCGGTAGGTGCGTGCCGGGTAAACTGTTCTTGCCGTGTCGGCTGGGGCCGGTGCAAAGATGTACGCAACAAGACTTCGGACATGGGGACCTATCGCCATGCGCAAAGCGCTGGGGGTTGCGGCAGGGGTGCTGCTCATATCTGCAACGATCACCGGGTGTGGTCCGGAGGGGCCCACCAAAGCGGATTCCGGCCTCGTCGTCGGTGCCGTGGCTGGTGGCATTCTCGGCAATTCGGTTGGTCGAGGTAAAGGGCGCATTGCCGGCAGCATCGTCGGCGCTGTTGTCGGCGGCATCGTTGGTAGCGAGATCGGCCGGTCGATGGATCGGCAGGATCGGATCCTGGCTGAGCGGGCCGAGTACGACGCCTTCGAGCGGGGGCAAACCGGCCGCCCCGTTCGCTGGCAAAACCCTGACAATGGGCGCTACGGCGAAATCGTGCCCATGAGGTCCTACCGCCGGGGCGAGTACGATTGTCGCGATTATACCCATACGGTTTACATCGATGGGCGGTCTGAAGTCATGCGCGGGACCGCTTGCCGCAACCCCGACGGCACGTGGCGCAACGCCGCTTGACCCGACGCTCTGCCGGCGTCCAGGCCCCTGCCCCGAGTCAAGGCGGTCGTATCGGCCGCCGATGGGCGTCACTTCGCCCCGCGGCACTGTGTGTTATAGCGTTGCCCTAACCTTGCCTTTCCAACATGCGATCCCTATTGGTTCAGGAAAGAGGTCGGTCTGGGAGCCGCAATGCTTCTCTGGTTGGTTTTTGCGCTGCTGTCAGCCGGCGTTCTGGCCGTTATCGTGCGTCCGCTGGTCGCGCGCCGCGATGCTTCGGCAGTCGGCTCAAGCGACGGATCTGAGGCGGTTTATCGCGATCAGTTGAGTGAAATCGATGCCGATCTGCAGCGGGGCTTGATTGGTCCGGGGGAAGCCGAACTGGCACGCGCTGAAATCGGCCGTCGGCTCATTGCTGCAAACGACAAGCTTGAATCTGGCGAACCCGAACTTTCTGCGAGTGCGGCCACGCGCTCCTCCGAGGTCACCGAGAGTTCCAATTCGGCGCCATCGCCGCGCGCAAAGTTGGCTGCTGGGGCCATTGCCATCTTGCTGCCCGTTGCGGCCATCACAGCCTACATTACAAATGGGGACCCGGGGCTTCCCGGTCAGCCGATTGCGCAACGCCGAGCCGCGCAGAAATCGGCCGCTGCCACCGATGCTCAACCGCAGATCCAGCGCCTTGTGAGCGCCGTCGAGGCGCGTTTGCAGCAAAACCCAAACGATGCGCAAGGCTGGGATGTGATCGCTCCGGTCTACCTCCAGCTCGGCCGCTTCCCCGATGCCATTGCGGCCTATGAACGCGCCATCGCCCTCAATGGCGAGTCGGTGAAGCGGCTGTCAGGTTTGGCGGAAGGCGAAATGTTGGCGAACGACGGGCGTATTCCCCCACAAGCTCGAGCCGCGCTCGCGAAAATCGTGAAGCTCGAACCCAATCATGTGCAGGCCCGCTTCTGGCTCGCCCGCGCGCCGGAGCTCGATGGCGATATCAAGGGCGCCAAGGCTGACTATGAGGCTCTGCTTGCAAGTGCGCCCGCCAGCGCACCTTGGAGGGCCATGCTCGAACAACGCATCAGCGAGGTGGGGGAGCGAAATCCACGCCCGCTCGGAAGCTGCCCCCGCACCCCAGGCCTCTGCACCTGCAGGCACACAACCGCCGATGCCTGGCCCAACTCAATCCGAGATCGCCGCTGCCAGCAAGATGTCTGCGAGCGATCGCGCAGCCATGATCGAGTCGATGGTTTCCGGGCTTGCGGCGCGTCTCCGAAAAGAACGGGAACGATCTTGCCGGTTGGCAACGACTTGTGCGCGCCTATGTGGTGATGGGGCGCAAGGGCGATGCGGTTGCGGCCCTCGACCGGGCACGAAAAACGTTCGTCAACGAACCACAATCGCTCGCCGTTCTGGCCGCACTCGCCGGTGACCTGGAGCTTGCCCCATGAAGAGCTCTAGAACCACGCCATGACACGCAAACAACGCCGCACTGCGCTCATTGCTGCAGGGCTCTCGGTCCTGGGGCTGGCGCTTGGTCTCGTCCTGTTCGCGCTCAAGGACACGATCACCTATTTCAAGACGCAGCGACCTGACCGCGCAGCCGCCTCCGCCGGAGCAACGCTTTCGGCTCGGCGGACTGGTGGCCAACGGCAGTGTCAAGCGGGGCCAGGGGCTCGAGGTTCAGTTTGGCGTGACCGACACGATCAAGACTGTCAACGTCACCTATCGTGGTGTGCTGCCCGATCTCTTCCGCGAGGGCCAGGGCGTGGTGACTGAAGGCCGTCTGGGTGCCGATGGCCGTTTCGTTGCCGACAGCGTCCTCGCCAAACACGATGAAACCTACATGCCGCCCGAGGTGGCCAAGGCGCTGAAGGAAAAAGGCGTCAAACTCGGACGGGGCGCAAGCCATCCGGGCAACGTCCCATCGGCGACACCTACCGCGTCGGGCAAATGATCCGAAACACCGTGACCCGCGCACTCGTGGGCGCACTCAGTGCCAGGAAACACCATGTTCATTGAGATCGGCCATTTTGCTCATCCTCGCCCTGCTGGTCTCAGCTGTTCAGCTGGTGCTCCCTGCATGGGGTGCACAGATCGGGACCGCCGGTTGATGGCGGTCGCAGAACCGGCGGCGCTCTCGACGCTGGTCTTGGTGCTGATTTCGTTTCTCGCCTTGATGGACGCCTACGTCGCCAGCGACTTTTCCGTCCTCAATGTCTGGGCCAATTCGCATTCCGCGAAGCCGTTGCCTCTACAAAATCTCGGGCGTTTGGGGCAATCACGAAGGCTCGATGGTGCTGTCGGTGCTCATCCTCGCCGTATTCGGGGCCGCTGTGGCTCTGTTCGGTGGCTACCTGCCGCAGCGGCTGCGCGCCAACGTTTTGGCGACCCAGGCATCGATCTCGCTCGCCTTTCTGATCTTCATTCTGGTGACGTCCAACCCGTTCGAGCGCCTCGATCCCGCCCCTTCGAGGGCGCGGCCTCAATCCCATCCTGCAAGACCCGGCCCTCGCCTTCCATCCTCCGTTCCTCTATGCGGGCTACGTTGGCTTCTCGATGGCGTTCTCGTTCGCGATCGCAGCGCTGATCGAAGGACGCACAGATGCCGGCATGGGCGCGCTGGGTGCGGCCGTGGACGCTGGCTGCATGGATGTGTCTCACGCTCGGCATCGCCATGGGCTCCTGGTGGGCCTACTACGAACTCGGCTGGGGCGGCTGGTGGTTCTGGGACCCGGTCGAGAATGCGAGCTTCATGCCCTGGCTCGCGGGTACAGCCCTGCTGCATTCGGCCGTTGTCATGGAAAAGCGCAGATCGCTGAAGGTGTGGACGATCCTGCTCGCCATCCTGACCTTCTCCTTGTCCTTGATGGGAACGTTCCTGGTTCGCTCGGGCGTGCTGTCATCGGTCCACGCCTTCGCCGTCGATCCCAAGCGCGGCATCTTCATTCTCGGCATCATGATGCTGTTCACAGGCAGCGCGCTTTCGCTGTTCGCGCTCCGCGCCAGCGCCTTGCGCCAGGGGGGCCTGTTCTCGCCGATCTCGCGTGAAGGCGGTCTCGTTGTCAGCAACGTCCTGCTCGCCGCTGCCACGGGAACCGTTCTTGTCGGGACGCTCTATCCGCTCGCGCTCGAGGCGATCAACGGCGCCAAGATCTCTGTCGGCCCGCCCTATTTCAACATGACCTTCGGCCCCTTGATGGTGCCGCTGTTACTGGCCCTGCCCTTTGGCGCCTTTCTCGGCTGGAAGCGCGGTGATCTGACGGCGGCTGCCGAGCGCCTCATGGCGGCCGCGGGTTTGGCACTGCTAACGGCCATTGCGGCGCTGGCGCTGACATGGCGGGGGCCGTGGCTCGCTCCTCTCGGCCTCGCGATTGGCGTTTGGGTGATGGCCGGGGCGGTGAGTGAAATTCTTTTCCGGGCGCGTGTCGGCAAGGCATCGCTCGAAGAAGTCCTGCGCCGTCTCTCCAATCTGCCACGTTCGGCGTGGGGTGGCTCTCTCGCACACTTCGGCGTTGGCATGATGGTGGTCGGCATCGTGGCCACTACAGCCTGGCAGAGCGAACATATCGCTGCCATGAAAGTGGGTGACAAGCAGGAGATCGCCGGCTTCACGGTTACCTTCAAGGGCACCTCTCAAGATCAGGGTCCGAACTACAGCGAGGAAGTCGGCCGCTTCGATGTGGCACGAAACGGCCAGATCATCACAACGCTTTATCCGGCCAAGCGCCTCTACGTCGCGCCGCGCCAGCCCACCACCGAGGCTGGCATTTACGCCCGCTGGTCCGGCGACCTCTATGCCGTGCTGGGAGACGCACAGAGCGGGGGTGGTTATGCGGTGCGCCTCTACTTCAATCCGCTCGTCAGGCTGATCTGGATCGGCGCCGTCGTCATGTTCATCGGCGGTGGGCTATCGCTCACCGACCGGCGACTGCGCGTTGGCGCACCACTTCGCAAACGCACCGGAAAGGTCGCAGCCGCCGGGTGATTTCTCGCGGCTACAGGCGTTGTATCAACAGTTGCACTGCTGGTAATACTCATCACGGACATCGGGAGGGCGGCACGGCAAGCCCCATTTTGATCGACCAGTTTGCATGGGGGCACTGTTATGCACAGCCTGAAATGGGCGCTTTTGGTTCTGGCTTTTTTGCTTGGTGGGCATCGGACCGCGCTCGCCCAATACGGTGGCGATGGCAAATGGGTTCTGCTCGGCCAAATCGGGGTGTCGCGGCACGATGAACGGGGACAGCTGAGTTTTCCCGATAACACGCCCGGCGTTTCGCACGTGCGGGTGCGGGCTCTGGGTGGCCGCGTAGTGCTATCTCGCATCAATATCGCCTATGGCGATGGCAGCCTGCACAGCGAGGATCGCACCATCACTCTCCTTGCCGGCGAGCGCACGCGGCCGGTCGATGCTCGCGAGAGCCTGCGCAAACCGGTCAATGCCACCTTCATTTATGCGCAACACGACGCGAACCGGCGCCGGATCCGTCTGGAGGTCTGGGGTTTGTGGGGCGCAACGCCGCTGCCCTGCCGACGGACGGCACCGTTACCGCTCCATTGGCGACGCATCGCGTCGATCCCTCCCAATCGCTTCAGGCGATCCAGGTCGATCCAACGACGTCACAGGCGCAGCACTTCCGGTTGGCTGTCTCGGGTGGAAGCATCAAGGTCGAATGGGTGGCCATCCAGCACGAGGGCGAGAGCGAGCCCGGCGGCAGGATGATGATTGGCGCGACCCTACCGGCGGGCACTGCCAGCAGCTGGTTGCCGGACACGAGCTATGAAAGCATCAGTCAAATCCTGATCAAGCTCGATGAGCAGCGGCCGATGGTGGGGCAGCCTGTCATCACCGTCCAGGCTGCGATCCCGCCTCGTCGGACGCGGCGGCGCTATTATGGGCGGCGTTCAGGGGGGCGGCGTTCGTCCCGCAGTTACCGGTCTCAACCAGCGATGCCCGAGAGTCCCGGGGCGACAAGCCGCGTAATCACGAAGCGCGGCAGCGCGCCGGCGAATTGTATTGCCGCCTCGCAGTGTACACCCGTGCCGGTCTTCTTCGGTACCAATCGCACGCGCGATGCCACCGCCGACGCCGATGAGGTCAAGTTTACGGCCGGCCGCGGCGAAGACCTGATCCTCGGGCGGGCAACCGTCACGGTGCCGCGTGCCTATCGTAAGAAGGGCGAGATACCGCGCCCCTCGTGGTCGGATCTGCTCTCGCTTCGCAATCCGTGGACCGAAGATCCCGCGCGTCACTTCACGATCCTGCAAGACAGAACCGAGATCTACGAGGTGCCCGAGGCTTTCATCGCCGACGTTCTCAAGGCCGCGGCGGAAGCCGGCGACTACAAGGACCACGCCTTCGTCTTCGTGCATGGCTTCAACGTCACCTTTGAAGACGCCCTCTACAGGACCGCCCAGATCACCTACGACCTCGGCAAGGACGACGTGCCGTTCGGGACAGCCTTCGTCTATTCTTGGCCCTCTGCCGGCGGTGTCGAAGCCTATGTCAGCGACGCTGACAGCTCGCGATTGGCAAAGCCCTACTTCAAGCGCTTCCTGGAACTCGTTCTGCGCCGGTCCGGCGTGCGCAAAGTCCATCTCATTGCGCATAGCATGGGCAACACCGTCCTGTTGCCGGTGCTTGCCGAACTGATCGGGGACGAAAGTCTGCGCGGTACGATCGGGCAGATCATTCTGGCGGCTCCCGACGTCGATGCCGGCGAGTTCAAGTCCCTGGCGCAGAGCATCACCTCGAAACTGCCACCTGCGTCCCGGCTCCTCACCCTCTATTCCTCGTCCAGCGACCTCGCCATGATCGCATCACGCCGCGCCCACAACGGGCTGCCGCGTGCCGGAGATCTGATCGATGGTCATCCGGTCATCGTCAAAGGGCTCGACTCGATCGACATCAGCGCCATCAGCTCGGCCATTTTCAGTCTCAAACATAGCCTTTACGCCGACAAGGCTCAGCTCTTGAATGATATGCGACTGTTGATGCACAAGAGTCTCAGACCTCCCGATCAGCGTCAGAACAGTTTGAAGCCCGTCGCGACCCAGGAAGGTACGTTTTGGAGATTCGTCGAGTGAAGGTTCACACGCTTGGTCATGCGCGCCACGGCCGCCCCTTCGTCAACGCCGCGGTGTGTGCGGTTCTGGCCGTGCTGATCGCGCTTGGTGCAAGCTTGAGTGGGGCTGACGTTGCCAAAGCCGTGCAGCCGGACGAAATGCTGTCCGACCCGGCGCTCGAAAGCCGGGCGCGCGCTCTGTCGGCCGGGTTGCGCTGTCTGGTTTGTCAAAACCAGTCGATCGACGACTCCAACGCGCCACTGGCCCGCGATCTCAGGATTATCGTGCGAGAGCGCCTCAAGGCGGGTGACAGTGACGATCAAGTGCGAGAATTTTTGGTGGCGCGTTTCGGTGAGTTCGTGCTGCTGCGCCCGCCGCTCTCTACCGGCACTGTGCTGTTGTGGCTGACACCCCTGCTGCTTTTGGGAGCTGGCGGCATCCTTGCCTACCGGCAGACAGCGCGTCGTGGACCGGCCGATCAGAAGCCTGCGGAGGTGCCGCTCAGCACAAACGAAGCCGACCGGCTGGCCGAAATCTTGAAAAAAACGTCCTAGGGTGTCGTGCTGAGCCTGTCGCCGATGCCGGTTGCCATGGGCGCCGCAAGGCCTCACTCCACCTTGGCGATGCAGCGGCCCGGTCCCTCCGGGGCGATTGTTGCGTGCTGCCCCAGCTCAGAACACGGGCGGCCAGAACCGACCGAGATTGTAGCGGCTGGTTTCGCGTTGCTGGCTCCGACGGTCCACTTCGGCCCGTTCTATCCGGCGGGCGGGTGCCGACCGGCGCGGAGTGGCATACCTGCGCCTCGCGGCCGGTTTGTCCTCGTCGGCGTCCGCTGTGGTGGCCACTACGCCTACGGCATGGCTGGGCTTGACCGTCGATCCAGAGCGGGAGGCTTTGATGGCGCTGCCGCTGACTGCCGATACGCCGCCAGCCTTTGGTGCTGATGCCGCGGTGGTGACGTCTTTGCCACCGTTGGTGGTCGGGGCAGACTGTGTGGCCTGGGTAGCCGGCACTGCCGGTGTGCCCTGGACCTGTTGCGGCGTCTGAGGCTCGCTCGTGGTTTGCGCGAGGACGGGGCACGCGGCGGCTGCGGCCAAAAGCGTGGCGCACGCCAGAATTGAGATTGAATTTTTCATCGTCGGCAATCCTTAATGCCAGGCCAGTGCGCGGCGTGGCCACATGCGCCGTATCCCGTTTGCCTTTATCTCCGAGCCTGTCGAGCCCCGACTCGCTTCTGCAATGCGCCAGCTTTAGCGACCTTGCGGTCTTATATGGCAACAATCTGACCGTCTTCGTCCTCTGGCGCAACTCGCACCGTTTTAGTGCATGCCGGCATCAGAATGACGGCACCCTGATACTGACACCGCCACCACAGCCGCTTGACCGGCGGCTTCCCCCGCCACTATCCCCACCGCTGCTACGAGACCGACGTGCCGCCGCCTCACGGCGCGCCTGCCGCGCCTCCTCGCGCGCTGCCGCCTGCTCCTGCTCGCGTTGACGCCGACGTGCGGCCGCCCGCTCTTGGCGGCTTTCCTCTTCGCGCGCGGCCTTTTCTTCTTCCCGCTGACGCTGGCGCGCTGCCTCGCGCTGACGCTGTTGTTCCTCTTCGCGGGCGGCGCGCTCTTCGTCACGCTGACGCTGCAAGGCGGCTTCGCGCTGGCGCTTCTGTTCCTGCTCGCGCGCTGCGGTCTCCTCGTCAATTTTGCGCTGGCGCTCGCGCGCCCGGCGCTCCTCTATCGAAGGTCCGGGACAAATTTGCTGCTTGTGCTGATCCATCCAGTCAAGCCAATCCTCGGCCTCGCCGAGCGTTGAGCTGACGAGATTGACCACAGGCGCGGTGGCGTCGGTCTGCCTGAGCGTTTCGAGTCCGGGCTTGACGTCCTCGGCTTTGCCGGTCACTTCGCCCGCATAACAATTGTGCTCGCGCAGGAACATCTGGATCTCTCGCACGAAATCCAATTGTTGGGTCGACGACAGGACCTGTGCACGCCGTTTCAACCGCTGCTCTGCGGCAAGGCGCGTCTTTTCAGCCTCTGCCGCTGCCAAAGCTGCAACGCGCTGCTTTTCCGCCTCCGCGGCTGCGAGACGCTGTTTTTCCGCCTCCACGACTGCGAGGCGGCGACGTTCGGCTTCCGCTGCTGCTTGCCGCTGAGCTTCGGCCTGAGCGGCCAAGCGCTGCTTTTCAGCGTCCTCAGCCGCCCTCTTCTTCGCATCGTCTTCGGCGGCTTGTTTGCGGCGGCGGTCCTCCTCATCCGCGGCGCGCTGGCGTTCGCGCTCGCGTTCCTCCGCCAATTTGCGCTTACGCTCGGTTTCCTCGATCGCCGCCCGACGCTGCTGCGACTCGAGCGCCAAGCGTTGCTGCTGGCCGGCCTCGCCTTGCTGCGTCGACGGCTTGCCTGTTCCTGTGCCGACACTGATGGTTGGCTGACCACCGCCGAAAATTCGGCCGACGAGCTGGCGCATGCTTCTGCGTGGCGCTTTCACTCCCCAACGCGATCATGGCGAAGGAACCCGCCGTCAAAATGACGGCCGCTACGGCGACACGTGCCGCCACGCTTCGCCCTCGCGGCGGCGGCACCTCGGCGAGCGCAGCGGGAACGGATGGTGCGCTGCCGGCAGTGCCACTTTGCCGAGGCTCAGACGCGAGCGGCTCTGATTTCCGAGGCCAAGCGGATCGGGGCGCGGAGCGTGGCGCCGATGTTGGGCCGGTGGGCCGTGACGTGCGGCCAGTGTTGCGCGTTGGATTGGTCTGGCCATCAGTGCCGATGACGACCAGCGGATCGCTGACGATGCCGTTTGGCGTGCTGAAGATGGCGTCGTGATCGAAACCGGTGCCTTCGAACAGCGCGGCCCACCAGTCGCTCACGTTCTGCGGGCGATCCTTCGGGTAGACTTTGAGCGCCCAGTCGATGGCATCGAGGAATGTGGTGCGATAGCTGCTCTGGGCCGCGTCACGTGCAGGGACATATTCGTCCTCCAGCATGCGCGTCGTGCCCTCGGGCGGCATCTTGCCGGTGACGCAGCGATAAAGGGTTGCGGCGAGCGCATAAATGTCCGTCCAAGGCCCCTGCCCCTTGCTGTCGACCGAATATTGCTCGGGTGGGGAGAAGCCTTGCTTGACGACGCCGGTCAGCGTGCCCGTGGCCTCGGCGACAACCCTGCGCGAGGAGCCGAAGTCGAGCAGCACCGGGTCGCCGTCAGCGCGCAGGATGATGTTGTCGGTGGCAATGTCGCGGTGCAGGAAGTCGCGCGCATGCATGACCTCCAGGGCCCTGAGCAGGTTCACCAGGATCCGGTCGAGTTCGCCCTGCGTCGGTGGACGGCCCAATTGCGAGAGCCAGACTTTGAGATTGGGCCCCACCTCATAGCGCATGACCATGTAGGCGGTGCCGTGCGTGGAGAACACGCTGATGACGCGCACGATGGCAGGATCATCGAACTGGGCAAGGGTCTGGGCTTCTCGCAGAAAGCTGGTTCTGAGGTGATCGAAAACCTGGCGGTGCTTCTCAGAGCGCGGACGCACGGTCTGGGTCTGGTCGCGCAGGGCAAATTCGGTCGGATAGTACTCCTTGATCGCCACGGGCATGTCGAGGCCGACATCGACCGCTTCATAGGTAATGCCGAAGCCGCCGGCACCCAGCACACGCTCAATGCGGTACTTGCCATCGAGGAAGGTATCTCTGGGCAGAACCTCGCGATAATCCATGGTTCCCTCTGAAACCCAGCCAAACGTCGCCCGTCTGGAAATTAAGTCCTCTAACTATATTGACGCCCGCTATCCCGAGGCCTGCCCCCGCCAACCGGGGCTGCCCTTCGTCGAACAATCACACATAATCGCAATTTGACCCTACTATACGGCGGGGTCATAAGCCAGCCACGATCGATCACATCCCGAAAACTTTCTTGTGTTCAAAATGGCTACCCGCGCCGCGGAGTTAGCATCTAACCCGCTGTTTTTCGGTTAATCTTTTGACGCATCGACTCGGCCGACTGACACTTAGCCGTGACGCTGTTCGGGCCAGAAGCGAACCCCATATCGCGCCATGCCCCCGCCGAGGGCCATGGCGATTCCATCAGCGCGCCAGCAGGCCGCTCCTTGCCATAGCTTTTCGTCCAATCGCTGCACCGCGCACATGCCGCCACCGAGATGGCGGGTCGGCACCGTGTCATGGCCGCGCTGCTTCAGTCTCCTTGCGACGTCCTCGGTAATCCCCGTTTCCAATTCCAGTGCACCGCCCTGGGTCCAAATCCGGGGGGCTTCGACCGCCTCCTGCAAGGTCATGCCGTGCTCGACGAGGTTGAGAACGGCTTGCATGGCAGTTGGAAAGATCCGCACACCGCCGGTCAGCCCCAAGGCAAAGGCAACTTCTCCGCCTTCAACGCCCATGATGGGTGCCATCGAGGTCGGCACGCGCTTGCCTGGCGCAATCGAGAGTGCCCGGCCCGGGTGTGGATCGTAGAGGTACATGTAATTGTTGGCGATCATGCCGGTGTCGCCGACCATGTAGCGGGCGCCGAACAGGCTGTTGATAGTGTGCGTGGCGGCCACCACCCCGCCGTCTCGATCGACCACCGTGACATGCGTGGTATGGGGCGACTCCGGCCGCTGTTGCACAGCGGACCCGACACCTGGCAGCCAGGACTTTGCGCGCTCGCGATCGATTGCTGCCCGGCGCTCAGCGGCATAGCCCTTGTCCAGCAGCTTGGCGACGGGCACGTCAAGGAACGCTGGGTCGCCGGTCGCGGCATCGCGGTCTGCAAAAGCGATCTTCATCGCCTCGGCCATGACGTGGATCGCCTCGGCGCTGGCAAATCCCATCCCGGCGAGGTCGAAGCCTTCGAGAATATTCAGCATCTGGATGACGTGGATGCCGCCGGATGCGGGCGGCGGTGGCCCGACAATCGTGATGTCGCGGAAGGTGCCACGCACGGCCTCGCGCACGATCGGGCGATAGTCGGCAAGGTCGCCAAGGGAGAGAATACCGCCATGCCGGCTCATGTAGTCGGAGACGCGGCGCCCGATGGCGCCGCCATGCAGGGCGCCGGGGCCATCATGGGCAATGGTCTTGAGGGTTTCGGCATAGGCGCTTTGCACCAGCCGTGATCCCGCCTTCACGGGTTGGCCGCCCGGGAGGAACAACGCGGAAATCGCGGGATCACGGGCCAAGTCGCTGGCCGCCTCCGACGTACATTCGCTCAGATAATCGGTGACAGTGAAGCCGCGCTCGGCATGGCGGATGGCCGGGCCCATACAATCGGCAAGTGGCAATCGCCCGTGCTGCTCGAGCGCCATCGCCCAAGTCGGCAAATTGCCCGCGGTTGCCGTTGCAAGGACGCCGCACGCATTCTTTCGACCTTTCACCTCCAGGCGTGTTGCGAGCTCGTCGGAGACCGGCTCGAACAGATCGGGCGTCGCCGCAGCCGGGGCCTGGCTCTGGCCGTCGATCACAGTGTGATGGCCGTCGGGCGACCGGATGTGCATCATGCCGCCACCAATCAGGCCCACCATCATGGGCTCGACCACGGTCAGAGTCAGCAGGGCCGCCACAGCGGCATCGACCGCGTTGCCACCGGCTGCCAGCATCTCCGCACCCGCCGCCGTGCCCAAGGGATGATTGGTGACAACAATCCCGTTGGCGCCTGACACGGATTGCTTCTCGCACGCAAAGTCAGCGCGGCTTCTGGCTCGCCAGTTCCTGGTGTGCATGGCGCGTTGGGTCCCGCTCCGGATTGCCGATGGTGCAAGCTTATGGCCAGCACCGTGGGCTTGCCAATGCCGGCTGTTTGGGTGGCAATGGTTCGGGTCCGGTCAGTCGGTGAAAGTGGCGACCACGCCGGCATGATAAGAGCCGGCCACGCCGACGGCCTTGGCCCAGGCGATAGCCTCGTCGCCCAAGGCTTCGTTGTGGACCTCGATTGTGTGAAAGCGACCGTAAAGTGCATGACTTGCCAGCATATGATCGAGCATCTGGGGGCGGCCGTGATGCACGACACTGTATCGGCGCGAAGCTTCGATGGCGCGATCGAGCACCACCAGCGAGCGGTAGGCCAGATCGCCGTTGCCGGTGTCTTCCGATCCGCCCTTGAGCAACCGGACGGTGGTTTCCTGAATCTCGGCATTGAAATCGCCGGTGACCAGCACCATTGCGTCAGGATCGGCGTCGAAGATCTGGTCCACCAGGCGGCGCACCTCCAGCGCCTGGCCGATGCGCTTGATGCCGGAGAGGTAATACCCCTCCGCCCAGGCATCGACGCGCTTCCAGCTGTAGGGACCCGACTTCTGGCCGGGGATGGCGGAGGCAATGGGCGCGCGAAAATGCACGTTGATGACGGTGAGCGTCGCGCTCCCGATCTCGACCTCGGTCACCAGCACCGGCCTCTCGAAGCGGATGGGCACCTTGTCCGCGTTGGGCGGATCACTGGCGAGCATGGCCACCTCGACGGGTGGCAACAAATCGTGCAAGAGCTGGCGCTGTGCGCGCACGGGAAACCGGGACAGTGTGACGAGGTTGTGCACGTCCGACGGCCCGTGGCGGCGGCTTCGGCTGACGGTGGCGGTGCGGTGATAGCCTTCGTAGCGGGTGCCGGCGAGAAGCTCGTCCAGTGCTGCCAACGTTCTGGTTTTCTGGCCGGCCTCCTGTTGGCCGTTGACCTCCTGGAGGCACAGGATGTCGGCATCCAGGCGCTGGAGCGCGGGGCGCAAGACGCCGGCGCGCGGCGCCACGGGATCGTCGAGATTTTCGAGATTGAAGGTTGCGATCCGCACGACATGCCCCGATCAGCTGAATTGGCCGGGATCGAATCCCCGCATGAACTCCGCGCCGGTCATCGGCTTGCGGCCGGCACGCTGGACCTCGACCAGACGAATGGCGCCCTCGCCGCAGGCGATCGTGGGGCCTGCGGGTTCGAGCAACGTGCCAGGCACGCCTGCGCCTTCGGCGACAGCGGCGCGCACGACCTTGACGCGCTCACGTTTGCCGGGCGGCCCCGCCTCCAGCCAGGCTCCGGGAAATGGCGAGAGGCCGCGGATGTGATCGTGGACCTGCTTAGCCGGTCGCGCCAGGTCGATGCGTGTCTCGCGCTTGTCGATCTTGGCCGCGTATGTCACGCCTTCCTTGGGCTGGGGCGTGGCGCGTAGACTGCCACGCTCCAAGGCCGCCAGCGCCCGCACCATCAGGCTGGCGCCCCGCAGCATCATCTCATCATGCAATTGGCCTGCGGTCATGTCGGGCCCGATGGCAATGCGCTCTGCCAGACATATCGGGCCGGTATCCAGCCCCTCGTCCATGCGCATCACCATGGCCGCGGTTTCCGTATCGCCGGCCATGATTGCGCGCTGGATGGGTGCCGCGCCCCGCCAGCGCGGCAGTGCCGAGCCATGCAGGTTGAGGCAACCGTGACGCGGCGCGTCCAGGATCGGCTTGGGAAGCAACAGGCCATAGGCGACGACCACGGCAACGTCGGCGTCGTGGCTGCGAAATTGCGCTTGGCTGGTTTCGTCCCTGAGACTCTTGGGCGACAGGACGGTGAGGCCGGCGGCTTCGGCGTGGCGCTGGACCGGCGAGGGTCTGAGCTCCATACCCCGGCCGGCCGGCCTCGGCGGCTGGGTGTAGACCGCGACGACGTCATGACCCGCGCCCTGGATCTCCGACAGGGTCGGCACTGCGAAATCGGGCGTTCCCATGAAAACGATGCGCAGCATCGGGGCAACCTCCGGAGACATCGTCGTGGAGCCCCGCAACGGCGGAGACTTCATTTGCGGGCACGGCCGCTCGCCGCTGCCCCGCCCAAGCCATCCACTCTACCAGCAGGACGGCGGCGCGGCGCACCAAATGCGCCCTGCTTCTACGCCTCGCTGCGGGCCTGCTTGCGGAAGCGGCGCACGATGATGTCCCGCTTCAGGCGCGACAGGAAGTCGATGATAAGACGCCCGTTCAAATGATCGACCTCGTGCTGGATCGCCGTTGCCAGCAGCCCATCGGCACTGAGCTCGCCTGGTTTTCCATCCCGGTCGAGATAGCGCAGGGTCAAGGTTGCCGGCCGCTCGATCTCCACCTTGACGTCGGGTATCGACAGACAGCCCTCCTCATAAATGTTGCGCTCCTCGCCAAGAGTGACGATCTCGGGATTGATCAGCACCAACGGGTTCTTCTCGCCGTCTTTCTCCGAGACATCGATGACGACGAGGCGGCGCGAGACGCCGACTTGCGGCGCCGCCAAGCCGATGCCGGGTGCTTCGTACATGGTTTCGAGCATATCGTCGGCCAGCCGGCGGAGCGCGTCATCGACCCGCTCGACGGGCTCGGAGAGCTTTCTCAGGATGGGGTCGGGGATCGTAATGATTTCGAGCTTGCTCATGACAGTCAGTTTTCGTTGCACTCAATTCAGGTTCGAACAGCCGTAAGATCTTGCGATCAGCGGACCTTCAGGACACGGCCCGCCACGGCGTCGAGTTTGGCCACCATCTCTGGGTCGCGGGCTTCGGGTGGCGTGATGATCGCAACGTCGAGAGCGCGATCGGAGCCAACCGGGCACTTTGGGTGCTGTTTAGGGAAATTCCGCGCCAGCCGCGTCACCAGTCTTTGTCCTTTGGCCACATTTTCCGTCAAGACGCGAATCACGGCGGCGACGTCGACCTCGGCGTGATCCTCGTGCCAACAATCATAATCCGTCACCATGGCGATAGTTGCATAGCTCATCTCGGCTTCGCGGGCGAGCTTGGCTTCCGGCATGTTGGTCATGCCGATGACGTCGCAGCCCCAGGAGCGGTAAAGGTTCGATTCAGCGCGGGTGGAAAACTGCGGCCCTTCCATCACCAGGTAGGTGCCTCCGCGGGTCATCGAGATCTTCTCATCGTGGGCGGCTTTCTCGATCAGGTCGCACAGGGCCGGGCTCACCGGATCGGCAACCGACACATGCGCCACCAGACCGGGGCCGAAAAAGCTCTTCTCGCGGGCGAAGGTGCGATCGATGAATTGGTCAACGAGCACGAAGTGGCCCGGGGGATATTCCGCTTTCAGCGAGCCACAGGCGGAGACCGAGACGAGATCGGTTACGCCTGCCCGCTTCAATGCATCGATATTGGCGCGATAGTTGATCGCCGACGGCGGCACGCGGTGGCCGCGGCCATGCCGGGGCAGGAACCGGACCGGCAAACCCTCGACCTCGGCGTAAAGGATATCGTCGGAGGGCATGCCGAACGGTGACACGACCTTCTTCCATTCCGGTTTCTCGAAGGCGGGCAGATCATAAAGTCCGCTGCCGCCGATGATGCCGAGGACACTGTTCGTCATGCGTCACCCCTTGGTGAACCGGCGCACATCACCGGCTCGACTGCGTTGCGCGATTGCATAGCGGCAATGGCGCCATTGGCGAGATGATCATCCGCGCGCCGCGCCGCCAAGGCCGCAGCCGTGGCTAAAGCGGGTTTTGGCTACACGCGCCTCAGCCTCGAAACGCGAGAGTACCGTGCCGCCGTCCGGCGGCACGCCGCAGGACGTGGAGTGCCGGTTGCTCGATCAGGCGGTAGCCCACCCAACCCGCCGCGGCGCTCGAGGCGAGGACGGCCAGGACGTAGCAGAAGGCTGCCAGATGGCCGCTGAAGCCCAGAACGGTCCAGGCCTTGTAGGCGGCCGAAACGATCATCACGTGCACCTAGATAGGTTGAATATGACGCATCGCCAAGGCGGAGGCCCTGTGCCACGGCCATCTCCTTCGCGTCTGCTTCGAGGGCGAGGCCCGCCACGACCACCAGAAGGGCTGGCAGGCCGAATAGCGCCAAGACCGTGCGGTCGTTGATGGCGATGCCGGTGACGGTGGCGAGAACCGGGATGGCGAGGCCCATTGCGAGCAGAAGGGCAGCTTGCCAGCGCGCCAGTTTGATCGCGCCGTGGCGCCAGGCCATCGCAAGCCAGATGCCCGCGGCAAACTCGGCGATGCGGGGTGCCGTGTAGGTCTTGAGTGCGGTGGTCTGCGGCGCGAGCAGGAGGCCGGCAATCGCCAATGCCATGAGCAATGCCGGGATAGCGAATGCGCGAAGCCTTTGGTTCATCATCAGGCCGGCTGCGAAAACAACGTAGAAGAACATCTCGTAGGCGAGCGTCCAGCCCTGCACCAGAAGCGGCGCGATATGCCCGTCGGTGGGCGATACCCACGGCAGAAAGACGTAGGACGCGGCCACGTGCGCCCAGTCCAACTTGAGCTGCTTGAAGAGGCCTGGAAGGACCAGGACGGTGAGCAGTAAGATGGTGGTAAAGATCCAGTAGGCTGGAACGATCCGCGCGATGCGGCGCCAGAGAAAAGTGGCGGGCGAACTGTCGGTATCGACCGTCGTCATCCTACATGATGAAGCCGCTGATCAGGAAAAAGATGTCGACACCGGCGGCGCCTGCGGCCGTGACGGCATTATCGCCGGCGTGAAAGGCCACCACCGAGAGTGCTGCAAGCGCACGCAACCATTGCAGGGAAGCCAATTGCCCGTTGAGTGGCGCAGACGACGCGGTCATCGCAGGCTCTGCTCTTCATAGGGGCTGGGCAACGTGTTGCTCCGAGCGGCTGTTGACGGCAGAATTCCTGGGCCAGCGCGGCTTAGCGTTGGCAGAACGGCACACTCTCGTGTGCGGACTGAATAGCTCGCACTCAGCCCGGGCCGAAAGACGTTTGGCGTTAATCTATAATTGCCTACCCAGCCCGTGCACGATGCCGCTTTGCGCCCCCACCAGACGGCCTTCCCTTGCTCCCTTATTTACCGTCTTCGATCCAACCGAACCGCCTCATGACCGTGTCATGGCCGGTCGCAACCGGCGGATACCCCCGGGACGGAGATCTTCCAATTCCCCGTTCCGCTCCGCCTGGTGCGACGCTGTGCTATTGGCGAACCGAGGACGCCTCGATCACGATCGGCGCCTCGATCAAGTGCGGATCGAGGTTCTGCTTCGGCACGATCTGCGATGCCACCACCTTGCGCTCTGCTGCGGTAGGCACCCGCCAGCCGCGACGTCCCGGCACCCGGTCAATGGCAATCGGGTAGATCGTCACCTTGTCCGGCTGGAAGCGCATGCGCAAGAAGTGCTTGTAGTCGCGTATCATCAAAGCGCCGAACGCGTCGCCACAATGCATGTTGAAGAGCAGGCATGTCAGCGTCCAATAACATCCCATGATCGCCGCACCGACGAAGCCGCCGACGAAGATGGACACCAGGGCATAGGAGACAAGGAACCAAGCCTGGTTGAAGACATCGGCGAACCCGGCCGATACCTGCAGGCCCACGGTTTTTGCGATCAATGCTGGAAGGGCCGCGAACAGTGCGCTCGGCGCAAAAGCGAGCAGACTGACGATCAGCAGCGCGGTCAAATGCGCGGTGAAATGCAGAGTGCCCAGAACGACCTTGCCTATTTTCCGCAGCGCTCCCTTGCCCAAATCCACGTAGTGTATCAGGCCGACCCACAAACCCAGCAGCATGAAGAAGAAGAGTGGACTGTCCCTGACGGCATGCAGCACGCGAGACGGGCTTATGGTTTCAAACAGAACGCCGTTGAGCAGCTTCATGGCTTCGGCAGCGCTCGCCTGGGCACCCTCGGCAGACCACTTCTTCACATCGACCGACGGCGCCGACACTTCAAAGGCCCAGGCATAGATGAAATAGACCATTCCGACGAACAGC
Organism: Hyphomicrobiaceae bacterium; assembly: GCA_041397705.1. Taxonomy (GTDB): domain Bacteria; phylum Pseudomonadota; class Alphaproteobacteria; order Rhizobiales; family Hyphomicrobiaceae. Next base: position 373,866 of record JAWKWC010000002.1, on the reverse strand, counting down.
GCGAACTTGCGGTTGCGCAGGGGCAGGAACATGTTTTTCAGACTCAGAAGGCGGCTGGTCATCTTCGAGGGATAGATGCGCGGCGAGTGGTACGGGTAGCTGACGAGGCGACGGATACTTTCCCTGGCGCGGCGGCGGCGCGTGAGGCCTTGCCTTCCAAACCCCTTGCTCGCAACGCGGCCCGTGTCGGAGGCGACCTCGTAGTCCTTCATCGTGAAGTCGACCTTGTCGCTGTCTTTGACGATGCGCTGCTCCATGCGGTTGAACTCAAGGGGATCTTCGGGATCGGCCAAGCGATGATCGCGCTCGGTGACTTCGATCCAGTGCAGGTCGAGCCTGTTCTTCAACTGATGCGTGGCATGGGCGAAGAGCCGCCGCCGCCGCACGTGATGAATTGCACGCCGAGATCCTTGTTGGTGTAGCGGCTGTAGTGATGCCAATCTCCCGCCAGCACCGCGCATACTTTTGCGCCGTTCTTGCGCGCCAGCATCGAGATCTCATGCAGGTTGTCGTAGTTTTCGTGGTGCCAACTCGGCTCGGCCAGGCAGATGATCACCTTGTCGCCTGGACTGGTGTGGTCGCTGATGATGTCGAAGTAATCGCGCTGGGGATCGTCGAGCGTGCCGCCAAGCTGGATATCGGGCCCCCAGATCCACCAATTGTGCGGCAACTTGATCGCAAAATAGCTGCGGTGCTGATAACAGCGCCAGCCACCGATCTTGCGGCCGATACCGCCTGAGATGCGGTCGCGTGCCGACGTGAACAGGCTCGAGAAGGCGTTGAGGCCATCGTACCAGTCGTGGTTTCCGGGGATGGCAAAGAGCTTGCGTTTCGGGGTCTGGGTGGTCAGCGCCAGGTTATAGGGTGTGACGAGGCGGTCTTTGTATTCCTGGGGTGCGCCCTGCGGATAGGCCTGGTCGCCGCCCATGATCAGAATTTCGCCGGCGGGAAGCTCGGTGACGGCATTGCCGGCCTCCGGCTGGCGGACGGCCAATTTGTCGTGGGCGAGCAGGTGGGCCACCGCATAGGTGGCCTCGAAGCCGTCGCCAAGGTCAGCCACATAGTCGACCCAGACGCCTCCTTCATGATCGAGAGCCAGGCGCTTGTGCACTTCTTTTGCATCGCCGTCGGAATAATCATAGCGCCGGGCGAGTTCTGTTTCCGATGCGACCGCATCGGAAGCGGCCTGCATCAGACGTTGATCGGCGTATTGTCCGATGGTGCCTGAAATTATGTCCCTGATACCGATCCGGACGAGAAGTCCGGGATCGAACCAGTCGACCATTTGCGCGAGCTCGCGGCGCTTGAGGCGTTCGAGGATCTGCGCACTGATGGCGTCCGCATTCGATGTGTTGACCGGCGCGCTCGCCTCTTCATGGCGAAAGAGGCGTTGCGGGATATGGCGCAACCAATCGGGCAGCGCGGCAAGCGTTGGCGCCACGTCGGGATTGAGCATTTCTTCGAGAAATTTCAGCATCAGCGCCGAACGTGGTCCGCGAAGCACCGTGTCGACGGCCAGCTTGACGGCATCGCGCTCCTCGACACCGGGCGGCAGCTCGACGAAGGGGATGTCGACCATATGTTCGGTGATCAGTGTGGTCACGAACTCTGCAATGGGGTCGACGAACATCAGGCCGGGCATGATGTCGTGCACGCGGGCGCGCACGCTCGGCGCGATCGGCGCTCTGGCCCAATACATATCGATCGCAGCAATCGGATCACGCAACAGTGTGGCATCGACTTCCAGGTGCTCAGCCCACAGCGTGCGCCGCAAATCATGTGCGAAGCGGCAGACCGTTTCGACCTCGCCATTGATCGTGGTCTCGACCAGCTCCTGGTCGACGATGCCAAGCTGCAATTCGGTATCGTTGGTGAGGCTGCGCGCATTGAAGTTGGCCGAACCGATCGATGCGTAGCAATCGTCGATGATCAGCACTTTCGAGTGCACATAGATCTGTTTGCCGTCCGTGCGCTCGATATGGAACATGGCGAAGCGATCGCCGCCGGCGCGACGCAGGCGCTCTGCGACCTGGAGGCGCAGGCGCTTGGCGATGACGGAGAGGCCTGGGGCGTCATAATCGCGCGCCACGACCATCAACACGCGCACGCCGCGGGCCAAGGCCAGCTCGAGGCGCTCCACCAAAGCGCAGGGCCAGACGTACTGATCCTCGACGTAGACGTAGTGCTCGGCGCGGTCGATGGCGGCGATGTGGGCATCGGCGATCGTTGCTTCGCCGGGGCCACCGGCGACTGGGAACGCACCTGCGGGCAGTGTCTGGTTGACCTGAACGGCCAGCGAGCCCAGGGCGTTGGCCACCGGGGGATCTTCACTGATCGGCGTCCGGCCGCGAAACTCGCTCAGGCGCCGGTCATTGTTGGGGGGACGGGGATCATTCCAGCGGTCACGAAAGGCGCCCCAGATCTGCGCCACGGCCGGTCCCTCGACGCGAACCTGGACGTCATGCCATCCCGGCTGGCTGGCGGTGTGGGTTTCGATCTCGCCGATCGCCAAGCCGTCCTGCTGGCGTTCGGGGCGGCCATCATGAGCACCGAGATCCCAGCGATCGAGGCAGATGTCGATACCGCCGACATAGGCGACGCTGCTGCCGCCGGTGCGCGAAGTTGCAACAATGAACTTTTGATGATGCGCAGAAGCGGGGACTTTCGCGAGGCGGCTGTCAAGGATGGCCTCGCCGCCCAGGGCGTTGATCGCGGTCGCGAAGTCGTAGTTGTCCTTGGCGTGCCACAGACGAAACGGCCCCGGCGCGCGCGTACCCGGCACGTTGAACAACAACGCGCGGACACTGCAGCCGCGCTTGGCAGCAGCAGCGACAAGATTGAGGAATGTGTCGCCGGCCAGCGTCCCGTTCTGCAGGACAGGATTGAGGATCTGTGCCCCCGTCACCCGCCAGCCGGAAATGAGCAGCGATCCGTCGCAGGCCATGAGGCTATTGCGCAGATCGGCCATATAGCCCTTGCCGTCGACCAGGGCGGTGACATGGTTGCCCGTGGTGAAGTGAGGTTGGCGCGGCGTCTGGTCGGGACCCAGAAACCAATACTCAGGTGCAACGGTCGCCATCTTGAGCCCTTCAAACACGCTTCCACATCGCTGGCTCGCGGCGAAAATACGCGTCCCCAGTCTGCGCTTTCCCCCAAGACCCGCTGGAGCTGAATCTTAGTGCAGACAATGACCTCGGCGGTAGAAGAACCGGGCGCCAAAGGCGGTTTGACGTCTCAACGGGAAAACGAGTGATGCAAACGGGCAACCCGTGGTCTGACCTGGGAGACGTGGTCCGGAATTGCCAATGGTCATGCCAAGCCTCGATTCCTGGCGCCGCATGCGCCCTCTGGTCCGGCCCCGCCAAGTCCGTTAGGGTTGGCTCATATCCTCTTCAACTGTGAAAGTGTCTCCATGCAAGAACGCAATCTCGGCAGTTCAGGTCTGCGCGTATCCGTCGTCGGCATCGGCTGCAACAACTTCGGCGGGCGGATCGGCACCAAGGAGACGGGTGCCGTCATCGACAAGGCCATCGATCTCGGCATCACGTTCTTCGACACAGCCGACATGTACTCCAATCGCGGCGGCTCGGAGACCGCGATGGGTGAGGTGCTGAAGGGCGGCAAGCGGCAGAAGATCGTGCTGGCCACCAAGTGCGGCATGCAGATGGACGATGCCGGCAAACTCAAAGGCGCTTCGCGGCGCTACATCATGAGCGCGGTAGAAGGCAGCCTGAAACGCCTGCAGACCGATTACATCGATCTCTATCAGGTGCATCAGGTGGATCCGTTGACGCCCATCGAGGAAACGCTGCGGACGCTGGACGATCTCGTCCGCTCGGGAAAGGTCCGCTACATCGGGCTTTCCAACCATCCGGCCTGGATGGTGGTGGAGGCGCAGGAAACGGCGCGGCGCAATAATCTCAACGCGTTCGTTTCCTGCCAGGACGAGTACAGCCTCCTGATCCGCGATGCGGACAAGGAGCTGATACCGATGACCCAGCGCTATGGCTTGGGGCTGCTGCCGTACTTCCCGCTCGCCTGCGGCCTGTTGACCGGCAAATACAGCCGCAATGCCATGCCGCAGGGGGCCCGCCTCACCGAGACCAAACGGTGGGCGGACAAGTACCTCAGCGATCGCAATTGGCGCGTGACCGAGGAGCTTTCGGCTTTTGCGCAAAAGCGCGGACACACACTGCTGGATCTCGCCTTTTCCTGGCTGTTGGCGTGTCCGAGCATTTCGAGTGTTATTGCAGGCGCCACGTCACCTGACCAGGTTGCGGCCAACGTCAAATCAGCCTCGTGGCAGCTGACGGCGGAAGACCTGGCCGAGGTCGATCGCATCACCGGCGCTTGACGCTGTTCCCCACCGCTGTCGCCGCTCGACAGGCCGGCCGGCGACAGCGGGCCCCGACTTACCGGGAGGTGACATGGCCAAGCCTACAGCCCAGATGGCGTCGCCGAGCTATCGGCTCGCCGTCGAGGATCCTGATTTCTTGTTGCGCGACGAAGTAAGGGCGCTGCGCTTTGCCATGGAATACGGCAAGGCGGAATTGCTGTTGCGGGACTGGGGCATCCGCTCGACGGTGGTGGTGTTCGGCAGCGCCCGGGTGCCGTCGCCGGAGCAGGCGCAAGCCTTGCAGCGGCGCGCGAAGAGCGGCGGCGCCAAGACGTCGGCCATGAAGACCTTAGACCTCGTGCATTGGTACGAGGAGGCGCGCCGGTTCGGCAGGCTGGTTTCCGAGCAGGGCGGCGCGCTGCACGACAAGGCGGCCGGGCGCGACAATGTCATCGCCACGGGTGGCGGGCCGGGCATCATGGAGGCTGCAAATCGGGGCGCGACGGAGGCTGGCGCCCCGAGTATCGGCTTCAATATCACCTTGCCGGCCGAGCAGCAGCCCAACGCCTATTCGACGCCCGATCTGACGTTTCGTTTCCACTATTTCGCGATGCGCAAGATGCATCTGGCGCTGCGCGCCAATGCGTTGGCCGTATTTCCGGGTGGGTTTGGCACGATGGACGAGTTGTTCGAGGTGCTGACGCTGCAGCAGACCCACAAGGCGCCGAAGATGCCGGTGGTGCTGTTCAATCGGGCGTTCTGGAAATCGGTCATCAATTTCGAGGCACTGGTCGAATACGGCACCATCAACGCGGACGACCTGCATCTGTTCGATATTGTCGATACCGCTGAGGATGCGTGGTCGGCGATGCTGCGGCGCGGGTTGGTTGCGCATTCGGGAGAGAGCAAGCCGAAAGTGCCGGGTTCGGTGTGAGCCGAGACCGCCAAGGTCTCGCGAGGGCATTTCGAGAGGGAGGAATGAGGACGTGAAACCGCGCATCGCACTGGTGGGTCTCGGCATGGCGGTCGCGCCGCACGCCAAAGGCCTACTCGATCTGGAACGCGAGGGACTTTGCGAGGTCGTCGCTGCGTATGCTCCAAGTGCCGAGCGACGGGCTGCGTTCTCCGCCACTTATCCCTTTCCAACGACCGACGATCTCGACACCCTCTTCTCAGACCCGGGCATCACGGCTGTCGGCATTTTGACGCCGCCCAACACGCACCGCGATCTGGTGCAACGGGCTGCACGGGCGGGCAAGCACATCCTTCTCGAGAAGCCGCTCGAGATCACCACGGCGCGGGCTGAAGAACTGGTCAGGGCGGCCGAAGCGGCCGGAGTGAAGCTGGCAGTGATGTTGCAACACCGGTTCCGCCCTGCCGGTGAGCGGTTGCGGGCCTTCCTGGCGGAGGGACGGCTCGGCCAGATCGTCAATTGCTCGACGTCGATCCGGCTGTGGCGCCCGCAGAGCTACTATGACGAACCCGGGCGCGGCACACTGGCCCGGGACGGCGGCGGGGTTCTGATGACGCAGGCCATTCACACACTGGACTTGATGCTGTCGTTGGCCGGGCCGATTGTGGAAGTACGTGGCTTTGGCAGTACGTCGCCCGTGCACCGCATGGAAGCGGAGGACATGGTTGCAGCCGGGGTGCGTTTTGCATCCGGCGCTCTTGGTGTGATCGAGGCGACGACGGCGGTGTTCCCTGGCTTTGCCGAGCGGATCGAGATCGCTGGCACGCGCGGATCGGCAGTTTTGGCCGGTACGTCTCTCGATATTGTTTGCGTCGACGGCACGAAAGAGACGATGAGCGCCGACGGCTCAGCGGGCGGGACCGGCGCTGACCCCATGGCTTTTCCGCACGATTACCATCGCGCAGCCTGGGCCGACTTCCTGGAGGCAGTCGCAACCCGTCGCCCGCCGCGCGTTACGGGCCGGGAGGCGCTGGACGTCCACCGCCTCATCGACGCACTGCTGGCTGCAGGCGCCGCCACGACCTCTGTCCGGGTCAGCGGCTAAGGCTCAGTTGGGCCGAGCCGCCGCCACCCGACAAAGACGCATCGATGCTGTCGCCGTTGACGACAATGCGGATCGATCCGGAGAGGCCGTATTCCTGGTTGTGGAACTCGCCGCGATAGCGATTACCAGATATTCGCGTGATCTGAGCGCTCTGCTGCACACGGGCCGAGGCCGTGGCGCAGACTGCACTCATGCCGAAGCTTTCCCCGCCTTGACGCTGGAAGCGGGCACGGCACCGGGCCCGCTCCGACTCGCCTGAGGGAAATATGATTCTGCCGCCCCCGCTCCAAGAGCCCTCGAGGCTTGGGCTCTCAGCCGCCACCTTGGCAGCCGGAGAGATCGCGAACATCGTCGCTGTGGCCGCAATGACGCCAGCCATCTTCATCGAGATCAACGTTTGAGAATACCGCATGGCCGTCCACCAGAAATGTATCGACCCTCCGATTAGTCGGGACGCGCCGGGCCGGAGTCAACCGTGGACGGCATCAATTTATCTTCACATTAGCGATATCGAGCGCGATGCGACTAGAATGCCACGGCCACCCGCGATCCAATCGAGGACCGTCGATGACGACATTGCTGATCACGCACCCCGCCTTTGCTAACCACGATACGGGTCCGGGCCATCCCGAGCGCGCGGCGCGCATGGCGGCCGTCGACCGTGTGCTGCAGGGCCCAGAGTACGCTGCACTGAACAGGGCGGAAGCCCCGATCCGTGCAGATGCGGCCGATGCCATCGCCGCGGCCCATGGCAAGGCCTTCTACGATCTGGTCGCGAGCGCCAGCATCGAAGCCGCGGACGGGCCCGTCAGGTTCGATCCGGACACCGTCATGTCGGCGGGAAGCTGGGAAGCGGCGCAACGTGCGGTGGGCGCCGGTCTGCTTGCGGTCGACGAGGTGATCGCGGGCCGGGCGCGCAATGCATTCTGCCAGGTGCGTCCGCCCGGCCATCACGCCGAGGCCCAGCGCGCCATGGGGTTCTGTTTTTTCAACAGCATTGCCATTGCGGCGCATTATGCGCGGGCACGGCACGGCCTGGAGCGGGTGGCGGTGGTGGATTTCGACGTCCACCATGGTAATGGCACGCAAGATATCTTCTGGGACGACAAAGACTTAATGCTTGGCTCCACACATCAGATGCCACTCTATCCGGGTACGGGCGCGCTGTCGGAGACGGGGGTCGGCAACATTTGGAATGCGCCGCTTCGGCCCGGCGACGGCGGGGAAGCGTTTCGTGAGGCATTCGAATCGCGCATCCTGCCAGCGCTCGACGATTTTCGCCCTGACCTGATCCTGGTATCGGCCGGATTCGATGCCCATCGCGACGACCCGCTGGCCAACCTCATGCTGGATGAGACGGATTTTGCATGGGTGACGGAGCAGCTCGCGGCCGCCGCTGACCGGCTTACGGGTGGACGGCTCGTGTCGATGCTCGAAGGGGGCTATGATCTGAACGCACTTGGCCGCAGCGTCGGCGCCCATGTCAGCGTCCTGATGGACGCAGCCGGCAGCTGAGCGCGCGGCATGCTGAGGCCTCCGGGGCAATAGGGAGAAATTCAAGATGCAAAACGCGGAGCGGCAGGCCAACCGGTTCGAAGACATTGGCGAACTCTCGTTCGAGCGGGCACTCAAGGAACTCGAATCGATCGTCGGCCGCCTCGAGCGGGGCGATGTCGAGCTCGAAGAATCGATCACAATCTATGAGCGAGGCGATGCCTTGAAAGCGCATTGCGACCGGCTCTTGAAGCAGGCGGAAGCCAAAGTCGAGCGCCTGGCATTCGGGCCGGACGGTGCGCCCAAGTCGACCGAACCCTTTGCTGCCGAGGGCGAAGGGCGTTGACCGGTCAGCGTTGGTTGCGGCGCGCTGGCGCCGTCAGTTGCGCAGTGGCGTCGGGCGTAGGCGACATACCGCAGGCCTCGAAAACAGCCAGTCGCGACACTTGGGCCAGACTAAATCGCCAGGTTCGGCCGAAATGGGCGTGAAACGACCGCTTTTTCGGGCTATGGATCGAAGATGGTTGGGCCTAAAGTGGGAGCTGGACGGCTCGCCCGTGGATGGCGATGACCTTTCAGAACGAACTGATAGATGTTCATTCTCACTAAGCTGCTGATTTCCCGAGTGTCCTTTTGATTTGCAGGTGCACGGCGTGCTGTGGCTGCAGCGCGCGTGGGCTGGTAAGCCGGACGCTGGGATTTGTGAAGGCAGGCCGCAATGGCCGGGACCCGCGTTGGGCCACCGGCCGGTGAAACACGTAGACTGCGTTGCGACATGACAAAAAGCAGAACGACCCCCCTACTCGATCGCATCAAAACGCCCGCCGATCTGCGGCGGCTGCCTGAAAAGGATCTGTTCGGGCTTGCCGACGAGTTGCGTCAGGAAACCATCGATGCTGTGTCGGTGACGGGCGGGCATCTCGGTGCCGGGCTCGGGGTGGTCGAACTGACTGTCGCCCTGCACTACGTCTACGACACACCGCGCGACCGGCTGATCTGGGACGTGGGACATCAGGCCTATCCCCATAAGATCCTGACGGGACGGCGTGATCGGATTCGCACGTTGCGCCAGGGGGGCGGGCTGTCCGGTTTCACCAAACGGGCCGAGAGCGAGTACGATCCCTTCGGTGCCGCCCATTCGTCGACTTCGATCTCGGCCGGGCTGGGCATGGCTGTGGCGCGCGACCTCGACGGACGTGACAACAATGTGGTCGCTGTCATCGGCGATGGTGCGATGAGTGCGGGCATGGCCTATGAGGCCATGAACAATGCGGGCGTGCGCAACGAGCGACTGGTGGTGATCCTCAACGACAACGACATGTCGATTGCGCCGCCTGTAGGAGCACTGTCGAACTATCTGGCGCGGATCTCGTCGTCGGGAACCTACCTTCAGTTTCGCGAGTCAGTGAAACAGCTTGCCAAGCACCTTCCGAAAAACTGGGAGCGCCGGGCTGCACGGGTCGAGGAATATACCCGTCACTTGTGGCAGGGCGGCGCCTGGTTCGAGGAGCTTGGCTTCTACTACGTCGGACCTATCGACGGGCATGACCTGTCGATCCTGTTGCCGGTGCTCAAGAACATCCGCGAGGCGCGCAAGGGCCCGATCCTGCTGCATGTCGTGACCAAGAAGGGCAAAGGCTACGGGCCGGCGGAAGCATCCGCGGACAAGTACCACGGCGTCAACGCCTTCGATGTGATCACCGGCGCGCAGGCGAAACCGAAAGCCAATGCGCCAAGCTACACGCGTGTGTTCGCTGACAGCCTGATCGCGGAGGCGCAAAGGACGACAAAATCGTTGCGGTCACCGCGGCCATGCCGTCCGGAACAGGTCTCGATCTCTTCGGCAAGGCCTTTCCGGATCGCACCTTCGATGTGGGCATTGCCGAGCAGCATGGTGTGACGTTTGCTGCGGGGTTGGCAACGGAAGGCTTCAAGCCGTTTGTCGCGATCTACTCGACGTTCCTGCAGCGCGCCTACGATCAGATTGTGCATGACGTGGCGATACAGAAATTGCCGGTCCGGTTTGCGCTCGACCGTGCGGGCCTAGTGGGGGCAGATGGGCCGACACATGCCGGTTCGTTCGATCTTGCCTACCTCGGTTGCTTGCCGGATTTCGTGATTATGGCAGCCGCCGACGAAGCCGAGCTGAAACACATGGTCGCGACGGCTGTTGCGATCGACGATCGTCCAAGCGCATTCCGTTACCCGCGCGGCGAAGGCGTGGGCATCGAGATGCCGGCGGAAGGTGTGCCGCTTGAGGTCGGGCGGGGCAGGATCGTGCGGGAAGGTACGGCTGTGGCGATCCTGTCGCTCGGAACGCGCCTTGGTGAAAGCGTCAAGGCGGCCGAGAAGCTCGCGGCATTCGGCCTCTCGACAACCGTCGCCGACGCACGTTTCATGAAGCCTTTGGATACCGCCCTGATCGATCGCCTGGCACGGGAACACGAGGTTTTGGTGACCATCGAGGAAGGCTCGATCGGGGGCTTTGGCAGCCATGTGCTGCACCACCTTGCCCATGCCGGCCATCTCGACCGCGGCCTAAAAGTGCGGCCCATGGTGCTTCCCGACGTCTTCATCGATCATGACAAGCCCGAACGGATGTATGAGAAATCCGGACTCAATGCCGATGGGATCGTGCGGACAGTGCTCGCGACACTCGGGCGAAGCGTGCAAGCCAACGAGGTCTGAGGCGCGCGGATTGCGTCTGCGGCCGGGCCGGCTTGGGCACAAAGGGCTGAGTTATCCACAGGCCCATGTGCATAAACTGAGAACTTCCTATTCAGTATCGACTTTGCAGCGCGCAACGGTCTACCCTTGCTACTAGTAATTGCGTACCTGTCCCTCCGCATCCCATCCCCCCCCCAGCGGATACAGGCATGTGCCCCGGCGCCAGTTTGCCGGGGCTTTTTTTTGCGCGCCTTCCGGTTTGCAGGTCGATGGCATCGGTCGCGGTGGTCATGAACGAGCGGCGACGTTTCGTGGTAAGATCTCGGCAAGGTGGGCGCGCAGGCGCGGCCCGGTTTCCTGTGACACTGTAGACAAGCCATCGCAAAAGCCGTGGAAGAACGTCAACGACTTGATGTGGCACTCGTTTCACGTGGGCTTGTGGCGACACGGGCGCGCGCACGCGATCTCATCCTCAGGGGTGAAGTTTTGGTTTCAGGGCATCCGGCAACGAAGGCTGCGCAAATGGTCGGACCCGCCGACGCTGTGGCGCTGGCGGGAGGGCCCGCTGACTATGTCTCGCGGGGTGCGCTCAAGCTTGCACATGCCTTGGCACATTTTGAACTGGATGGCAGCGGGCGGACGGGAGTCGACATCGGCGCATCCACTGGTGGCTTCACGGAGACGCTGCTGAAGGCAGGCTGCCGGCGGGTCTATGCCGTCGACAATGGTCGGGATCAGCTACACCCGAGGCTACGCGATGATCCACGTGTCGTATCGCTCGAATCCCAGGACGCGCGGGCGTTGACGCAGGAGCTGATCGCGGAGCCGATCACGGCGGTGGTGGCCGACGTCAGCTTTATCTCGCTCACCAAGGTGCTGACGGCCACATTGGCGCTGGTGGCGCCCGGATGTTGGCTGGTGGCGCTGATCAAGCCTCAGTTCGAGGCTGACCGGTCGGCGATTCCGCGTAACGGCGTCGTGCGGGATGCCGCGGTGCACGAAGCCGCCGTCAGCAGCGTTGTCGGGTGGATCGGCCAGCAACCGGGCTGGCGAGTGCTCGGCACGACGGCGTCACCGATCAAAGGCGGCGACGGGAATAGCGAATTCCTGATCGGAGCCGAGTTCGATGGATAAACGCCAGCGCTTCGACGTGATCGGCAATGGCGAGGATGGCGACGGCATCGTCGTCGTCGAGGGACTGGCGGCGACGGTCGCCGCACGTTCGTTGCCGGGCCCTGCCGGGGACGCGGTCTATCGGCGTGATGACGGAACGTTTGCGGTTGAAACCCGCACCAGGCCCGCCGGCCAGCACCGCTGTGTCCGCATTATCCGGAATGCGGCGGTTGTCGGGTTCAGCACATGGCGGACGGCTACTATACCGCCTGGAAGGCTGGCCTCTTGACCCAAGCCTTGGTGCGGCAAGGTCTGGTTTCACGCGACAGTGCCATGATCGGCGCGCCCTACCAGGTCCCGCCCGGCTCACGTCGGCGGGGCGTCTTCAGCGCCGTTGCCACACCTGATGGCTGCCGGCTGGGCTTCCATGAACACCGCAGCCATGAGCTGGTTGACCTTAGCGCTTGCGCGGTGTTGCGCCCTCGCCTCGTTGCGGCGCTGCCCTTTCTTCGCGAAATCGTGGGGCAAGTGGGGCGGCGTGATGAGACCTGCCGCGTCACGGTGCTGGAGACCGATCACGGCCTCGATGTGTGCGTCGATACCGAAGGCGGCAAACGTTCGCGGCCGGCAGCGAGCACCGCCGCGCTGGCGCGCATTGCTGGGGATGGAAACGTCCTGCGGCTGACCGTCGACGGCGAACCGGTGCTTTTGCGCGCGACGCCAAGGATCACCATTTCCGGCGTGCAGCTCGCTCCGCCTCCCGGCGCCTTCGTGCAGGCGACGCGGGAAGCGGAGGAGGCAATCGCCAAATTCGCCGTCGAGGCCGTCTCAGGCCGCAAGGCCAAGCAGGTCGCCGACCTGTTCTGCGGCCTCGGTGCGTTCACGTTTCCGCTGGCACAGCGGTCGCGCGTCGAGGGCTATGACAGCGAAGCGCCGCTCGTCGATGCCCTTCGGGATGCCAGCCGCCACGCCAAAGGATTGAAGCCCGTGGCGGCCCATGTGCGTGATCTGTTTCGCGATCCGCTGTCGCCCATCGAGCTTGGCCGCTTCGACGCCGTCGTCTTCGATCCACCGCGGGCGGGCGCCAAGGCGCAGGCAGAGGCGCTTGCAAAATCAACGGTCGGGACAGTCGTTGCCGTCTCGTGCAACCCGACCACTCTGGCGCGCGATCTCAGCATCCTGGTCGAGGGCGGCTACGAGCTCCAGTCAGCGGTCGCGATCGACCAGTTCCTGTTCACTGCGCATCTGGAGGCCGTGGCGGTGTTGACCCGCCCGGCCCCATCAAAACGCCCTCGCCGCACATGAGCTTGGTGGCAGCGCGCCCCCAAGCCCCGACCGATTGCTGGAGGGCTGACTGCACCGATGGCATTTTACCGCGCGGGCAGGCCACCATCGTCCAAGGTGGCCGCCTTGGCCGCTGCTGCGACGCGACGGGCTGCCTGGGTCGGCTTCTTGCTGGTCTTGCCGGAAACCAGGGAGGCCAGGTCCAAGCCGTTGTTCCAGTAGGGATCCGAGCCGTAGAGGGATGCCAGATACTCGATGAAGACGTTGACCTTCTCGGGCATGAAATCGCGGCAGGGGTATACCGCGTAGATCGCCACATTCGACGAGCCGCGGTACTCGGGCAGGACCACTTGCAATTCGCCCGACCTCAGCTCGTCGCCGATGTCCCAGACGGACCGCAGGCCAAGTCCCAACCCCGACATCAAGGCCTCACGCATGAATTCGAGGGAGTTCGAGCGGATGTTGCCGCGCACGCGCAATTGGTGGTGACCATCGGGGCCTTCCAGACGCCAGACATCCTGAGCGCCGGCCGAGAGGCAATTGTGGAAATCCAGATCGGCCAGCGACGTTGGCGGGCCCATCTCGCAGGATTCCAGATACTTCGGGCTGGCGCAGATGACCCGGGTGTCAGCGGCGAGCTTGCGCTGGACGAGGGAGCTGTCCTGCAACTCACCAATGCGGATTGCCAGATCGAAGCCGTCGCGGATGATGTCGACGAAGTTGTCGGTGAGGTGGAAATCGAGCTCGATCTCCGGATACTTGTCGAGGAAGGTCGGTAGGAACGGCGCGATATGCAAGCGGCTGAAAGACGTCGGTGCAGTCACCTTCAGCGAGCCGCGGGGCGTCGTATTGCGACGATTGACAAAGTTCTCCGCCTCTTCGATGAGGTTCAGGATGTCGACGACGCGCTTGAAGTAGCCTTCGCCCGTCTCCGTCAGCGTGAGCTGGCGGGTCGTGCGTTGAAACAGTCGGGTGTTGAGGCGGTCCTCGAGCAAGCTCACACGCTTGGACACGACGGCTGGCGACAAGCCCATCTCTCTTCCGGCTGCGGACATATTGCCGGTACGGGCCACGCGTGCGAAAATTTCCAGATCGGTGATAGCTGTCACGGTCGTCTCCTCACGGGTTTTGCGGCGTGGGAACATCAAGACTTTCTCCGATCCGTAAATTGTCCTGGCCAGTGACGACAGTGTGTCTCCTATGAGCAGGCAAATAGGATAGACTTGTTCCTCAGCGTGGTAAATCCATCAACCATCTGGAACAAGCTAATAGCAGAATCAAGCTTTGGTTGAGCGTTGCGATGCTGCAATCAATCACCTCGAGAGCACGACCAGACCCGAACGAGAAAGCAGGCCCGTCCCATGTCTCTGATCGCCATGCCGGAACCCGATGTCGGTATTCTTCAGCGTCGCGACGTCATCGTGCGTGATCTCGTCCGCCTCGTCGGAAGCGAGAGCGTCATTGCCGATGCCGACGGCCGGCGTGCGTTCGAGACGGATGCCTTGACCGCCTATCGCTGCATGCCGCTGGCCGTGGTGCTGGCGCGCAGCACTGAGGACGTTGCCAAGGTGATGGCCTACTGCCACGAGAACCAGATCAAGGTCATCCCAAGGGGGGCCGGTACATCGCTGTGTGGTGGGGCCTTGCCGACGGCGGATTCAATCGTTTTGGGATTATCCCGCCTGAACCGGGTGCTTTCGGTCGATTACGCCAACCGCACGGCAAAGGTCGAGGTGGGGATCACCAATCTCGGGATCAGCGCGGCGGTGTCGGCACGCGGCTTCTTCTATGCGCCGGATCCTTCGAGCCAGCTCGCATGCTCGCTCGGCGGCAACATTGCGATGAATTCGGGCGGGGCGCACTGCCTGAAATACGGGGTGACGACCAACAACGTGCTGGGCCTCAAGGTGGTGCTGGCGGATGGCGAAATCGTCGAGATCGGTGGCGACTACCTCGATCAGCCGGGCTACGACCTCCTGGCGCTGCTGGTCGGATCGGAAGGCCAGCTCGGCGTGGTGACGGAGGCCACGGTGCGGATCCTGCGGCAGGCGGAGGGCGCGCGGCCGCTGATGCTGGGGTTTGATTCCAGCGAGGCTGCCGGCCGGGCTGTTTCGGCCATCATTGGAGCCGGCATAATTCCCGTCGCCATGGAGTTCATGGACAAGCCGGCGATCGAAGTGTGCGAGGCCTTTGCCAAGGCGGGCTACCCGCTGGACGTCGATGCCCTGCTGATCATCGAGGTGGAAGGCAGCCCTGAGGAAATTTCGGTGCTGCTGGGACGAATCGTCGAGATCGTGCAGCCGATGGCGCCGGCGTGCGTGCGCATAAGCGAGAGCGACGAGCAGAGTGCGGCCATCTGGCGGGGCCGGAAATCGGCTTTCGGTGCGATCGGGCGCATTTCGGACTACTACTGCATGGATGGCACGATCCCGCTCAAAAGCCTGCCTGATGTGCTGGTGCGGATATCCGAGATCTGCGGCAGCTATGGCTTGCGGGTCGCCAACATCTTCCACGCGGGCGACGGCAACCTGCATCCGCTCATCCTCTACGATGCCAACAACCGGGACGAGATGATCAAGGCCGAGCAGGCTGGTGCGGACATCCTGAAACTGTGCGTCGATGTCGGCGGTTGCCTCACCGGCGAGCATGGCGTCGGCATCGAAAAGCGTGATCTCATGCGCGTCCAGTTCAATGATGCGGAGCTGGCGCTACAGATGCGCGTCAAAAGCGTGTTCGATCCCGATTGGCTGCTGAACCCAGCCAAGGTATTTCCACTCGACGGCCGCGAGCCGGCATAAGCCAGAGCCAGCAGGAGCCAGAGCTTGCAGAGCCAAAGCCTACTCAGACCCGCGACCGAATGGGAATTGCAGCGCTCGCTGGTGGAGGCGACCAAGAGCGCGACGCCGATCGAGATCCTTGGCACGGGCACCAAGCGGGATCTTGGACGTCCGACCGATCACGCCATCGCGCTGACGACGACGTCGCTGACCGGTGTGCGCCTATATGAGCCGTCCGAACTGGTCATGGCAGCGCGCGCGGGAACGCCGCTGCAGCGGATCGAGGCCGATCTGGCGAGCCAGAACCAGATGCTGGCCTTCGAGCCAATCGATCTTTCGGGCGTGATTGGACAGGAACCGGGCTCGGGGACGGTGGGCTCGCTTTTCGCCATGAATTTTTCAGGCGCGCGTCGTATCGCCGTTGGTGCGGGGCGGGACCACCTGCTGGGCGTCACGGCCATCTCGGGGGAAGGCGTTGCCTTTCGCTCGGGCGGTCGCGTCATGAAAAACGTCACCGGGCTCGACATCGCGCGCATGCTGACGGGGAGCTGGGGCACGTTGGCAGTGCTGACGGAGGCGACCTTCAAGGTCATGCCCAAGCCCGAGGAGACAGCGACGCTCCTCCTCCTGGGGCTCGAGGACAGCATTGCGATCGAGGCGCTGACCACGGCGATGATGACGCCCTACGAGATCACGGGCGCGGTCCACCTGCACAAACCGTTGGTTGCCCGTTTGTGGCATGAAGGTCTCAAGAGCGAGCATCGGGCGATAACGGCCGTGCGGATCGAGAACTTCACGGATTCGATTGCCTACCGGTCGGGTCGGCTCAGAGACGAGCTCAAGCTCTATGGCGACGTGCACATCATGGGGAACGCGGACTCGGTCGCATTCTGGGACGAGCTGCGCCATCTCTCCGTGCTGCAGGGATCAGCGGCCCCGTTGTGGCGCATTTCGACGTCACCTCAGGCTGGACCGAAGGTGATGGCGGGCATCTCGGCTTTCATGACCAGCCATGCCTACTACGATTGGGCCGGCGGCCTGATCTGGGCGGAAGTGCTACCGACATCGGATGCGGGTGCAGCCGACATTCGCCGGGTCATTGCGAGCCACGGCGGACATGCCACATTGATCCGCGCGGACGCTGCGGTGCGATCGAGTATCGACGTGTTCCAACCGCTGGAGCCTGGATTGGCGCGGATATCGGCCAAGCTCAAATCCGTGTTCGATCCCGGATGCATTCTGAACCGCGGTCGCATGCAGGCAGAATAGCGTCGGCGACCGCTACAGCACTCCGCAGGCGGATCACAGGCCGCACTGCGACCGCGTCTCACCTGTGCGAGCCGCTGCGCTGGGTCAGACCTCCACCACGTCGATGACGCCGGAGACGGTCGACAGCTCACCACGCTCGGCCGCACCGATCTCGTAACGGCCGGGCAGGACGATCTCGATCTCACGCCCGCCGGCTACGCCAGGAACGCCGGCCACTTCGAGCTGCAATTTGACCTCACCCTTGCCGCCGGGCTTGAGCAGCGACTTGATCTCGGCCAGCGGTTTGCTCGTTGCCATGATGCGCCGGCCGTCGAGCACGATCCTGAGGCCACGATTGACCTTCAATGCGGCAGCGTCCAGGGCTTCGATGGCGTTGACGCGCATTTTCACGGTATCGCCGTCACGCTCGGCTTCGACCGATACGATGACGGGCGTGCCGGGCTCGAGCAGATCGCGGCATCGGGCCAGGGTGTCGGAAAAGATCACCGCTTCGAATTGCCCGGTCGCATCGGAGAACATGGCGAAGGCAAACTTGTTGCCCTTCTGCGACCGCCGCTCTCGGGCTGAAACGACGATTGCTGCGAGGCGACCGGCCATGACCGTCAAGCCGGCTTTGCCCTCGAAGTCGGCGTATCGGGTGACGCCGAGTTTGGGCAGGATCTTGCCGTACTGGTCGAGCGGGTGGCCCGAGAGATAAAAGCCGATGCCTGCGAATTCGTGCTGCAGCTTCTCCATGGGTGTCCAAGGCTTGACCTGACGCAGATCGAGGCGCGGGCCTTCGGTGGCGCCGAACATGTCGGTGATGCCGGAGGCCTTGTCGGAGCCGAGCCTTTGGGCCACGCCGATCATCGTGTCGGCGTTGCCGTGCACGGCTGCACGATTGGCCTCCAGGCCGTCGAACGCACCGGACATGGCCAGCATTTCGAGCGCACGCTTGTTGACCTGTTTGGGATCGAAGCGGCTGGCGAAGTCCGCGAGGCTTTTGAACGGGCCCGAACGCTCGCGTTCGGCAACGATGGTGGCGACGGCACCGGCGCCGACATTCTTCAAGCCTGCTAGCGCGTAGCGGATGCGGCCGTGTGGACGCGTCGTCGCGGCGCCGGCGAGGAGCTTTTCGGTTGTCTTTGCTGCGTCATTGGGCGGCTCGACCGAGAACTCGACCTGGGAGAGATTGACACAGGGCGGTGCCACCTGAATGCCGGAGCGGCGAGCCTCGGCGGCGAACGATGCGAGCTTGTCGGTGTTGGCCATGTCGAGAGTCATGGAGGCGGCGATGAACTCCTCGCGATAGTTCGCCTTCAGGTAGGCGGTGTGATAGCTGACGAGCGCGTAGGCGGCCGCATGGCTCTTGTTGAAGCCGTAGCCTGCGAACTTGTCGACCAGCTCGAAGATGTAGGTTGCGTCCTCCTTCTTGACGCCGTTGGCCATGGCGCCCTCGACGAAGCGGGCCTGCTGGCGTGCCATCTCGTTCTTGTCCTTCTTGCCCATGGCGCGACGCAGCAAGTCGGCCTGGCCAAGCGAGTAGCCGCCCATCACCTGGGCGATCTGAATGACCTGCTCCTGATAGATGATGACGCCGTAGGTCTCTTCCAGGATCGGTCGGATCAATTCGTGGGGGTATTCGATCGGCTCGTCGCCGTGCTTGCGATTGATGTATGTGGGAATGTTGTCCATGGGGCCGGGGCGATAGAGCGCCACCATGGCGATGATATCTTCGAAGCGGTCGGGCTTGAGGCGCTTGAGGCTTTCGCGCATGCCCGTCGATTCCAACTGGAACACACCGACGGTATCCGCCTTGGCCAGCAGCTCGTAGGCGGCCTTGACCTGCGGGTCGTCGCCGCCGATTTCGAGCGCAGGGAGATCGATGTCGATACCGCGGACACGCTTGATGAGTGCGACCGCCTTTTGCAGGACGGTCAGAGTCTTCAGGCCCAGGAAGTCGAACTTCACGAGGCCGGCGGCTTCGACCATTTTCCAGTTGAACTGGGTGATCGGGAAATTGGACTTGGGATCGCGGTACATCGGCACCAGCTCATCCAGCGGCCGGTCACCGATCACCATGCCGGCTGCGTGGGTCGATGCGTGCCGGTAGAGGCCTTCGAGCTTCTGTGAAATCTCCAGCAGGTGGGCCACGACGGGGTCCTCGTCGCGGGCCTCCTGCAGCTTTGGCTCGGTGTCGATGGCCTCACGCAACGTGACGGGATTGGCGGGATTGTTCGGCACCATCTTGCAGAGTTTGTCGACCTGGCCATAGGGCATCTGCAGCACGCGTCCGACGTCGCGCAGGACGGCGCGCGCCTGCAGCTTGCCGTGGGTGATGATCTGCGCCACCCGATCCTCACCGTACTTGCGCTGCACGTAACGTATGACCTCATCGCGGCGGTCCTGGCAGAAGTCGATGTCGAAATCCGGCATCGAGACACGCTCGGGATTGAGGAAACGCTCGAACAGAAGGCCGAATCGAAGGGGATCGAGGTCGGTGATGGTCAAGGCCCAGGCGACCAGAGAGCCGGCGCCTGAACCACGGCCGGGCCCCACGGGGATGCCGTTCGCTTTCGACCACTTGATGAAGTCCGACACGATCAGGAAGTAGCCGGGAAACTTCATCTGAGTGATGACGCCAACCTCGTAATCGAGGCGCTTGTCATAATCCTCGCGCGTGAAACCCTGGGCGAGTGGGTTGGTCTCGAGCCGCCGCGCGAGGCCTTCTCGAGCTTGACGCTGGAGTTCGGCTGCTTCTGCGGCCTGGCGGTCTTCTTCCGCGGCGCCATCCGTGGTGGAGACGAAGGCGGGCAGGATGGGTTTGCGGCCACGCGGGCGATAGGCGCATAGCTTGGCGATCTCGACCGAGTTCTCGATGGCTTCGGGCAAGTCGGAGAACAGGCGGATCATTTCATCGGCGCTTTTGAAGTAGTGCTCGCGGGTCAATTTGCGCCGGTCGTCCTCGCTGACGTAGCGACCTTCGGCAATGCAAATGAGTGCATCGTGGGCCTCATGGTCGCCGGGCGCTGCGAAATAGCATTCATTGGTTGCAACCAGCGGCAGCTCGAACTCATAGGCGAGCTGGATGAGGACAGGCTCCACCACCACTTCGTTGGGCGTGCCGTGGCGCTGCACCTCGACGTAGAGGGCGCTGCCGAAGATGTCTTTGAGGCGCTGGAGGCGGGTGCGGGCCAGATCCTCCTGGCCTTCGGCAAGCGCGCTATCGATTGGGCCATCGGGGCCGCCAGTGAGCGCGATGATGCCTTCCGCCTTGGCCGCGAGATCCTCGATCTTGATGTGCGGGGGCTCGTTGTCGCCGGTTTTCAGGAAGGCGGCGCTGTTGAGTTTGGCGAGATTGGCGTAACCAGCTTCCGAACGCGCCAGCAAGGCCACGGGGCCCGCTGGACGGGCGGGCTCGCCCCCCACGGGCTTCAGCATGCCGAGCTTGCGGTCGACGATATCGTGGAAATCGACGCGGAGAGCGACGCCAGCGATCGGTTGGATGCCGGCACCGGAAAGCTTTTCCGAGAACTCGAGCGCACCGAACATGTTGCCACTGTCGGTGAGGCCGATGGCGGGCATCATGTGAGCTTCGGCCAGTTTGGCAATCTTGGCGATCGGCAGCGCGCCTTCCAGCAGCGAATAGGCCGAATGCACCTTGAGGTGAACGAAACGGACGGGGGCGGCGGCATCGGACATGGCTGGCTCGGCTCGAATCGGTTCGCTTTGGTGCCCACAGTATCATCCTCGCGGGCCGCAGCCGTGCTCATTGCATCCCATCCCCGCAATCCACCACCACATAGGCCCGTTGTGGGCTCGTCGGTGGCAAGTTCCGGCTGAATTCCTTGTCACGAGGAGCTAAGTTGCCTGGAAATCCCAGCGCTGCGCCAAACTGTCAGAGGATGCCATGTCGAAAACGCTGCTCATTACCGGGGCCTCACGCGGCATTGGGGCTGCGACCGCGCGCCTCGCGGCCCAGAGGGGCTACGACGTCGCCATCAATTACGCGGCCAACGACACGGCGGCGCGGGCGGTTGCGTCCGATGTCGCCAAGGCCGGACGCAAGGCTGTGCTGATCAAGGCGGATATCGGCAGCTCCGCCGACGTGCGGCGCATGTTCGCCGAGTGCGACGAGAAACTCGGCCAGCTCGATGCCTTTTTCAACAACGCCGGCATCCTGTGTCCGCATCAGAAGTTCGTCGATATCAACGAGGACCAGCTCGATCGCATGATCGCGGTCAACTTCAAGGGCGCGTATATCGCCGCGCAGGAGGCCGCGCGCCGGCTGTCGACCCGACTCGGCGGCAAGG
Organism: Hyphomicrobiaceae bacterium; assembly: GCA_041397705.1. Taxonomy (GTDB): domain Bacteria; phylum Pseudomonadota; class Alphaproteobacteria; order Rhizobiales; family Hyphomicrobiaceae. The sequence goes on along the minus strand of JAWKWC010000002.1, from coordinate 352,616 downwards.
GTGGCGCAATCGTCAACATGTCGTCGATGGGCGCCAAGCTTGGCGGGGCCTTCGAGTGCACCGACTATGGCGCGACAAAGGGAGCGCTCGAAACGCTGACGATCGGCATGGCGAAGGAGCTGGCCGCCGAGGGGGTGCGGGTCAACGCTGTGCGCCCTGGCCTGATCGACACCGAGATCCACGCCAGCGCCGGAGAGCCCGGTCGCGTCAACCGACTGATGAGCACAGTGCCGATGGGTCGGGCAGGCACCGCAAAGGACGTTGCCGAGGCCGTGCTGTGGCTGATGTCGGATGCGTCGGGCTACACGACGGGCAACATCATCGACATCGCCGGGGGGCGCGGGATCTGATGGCACTCCCCTGCCCTGATCACCACGCGCGGCGTGATTGCGAAAGCCTGCGGCGGGCATGACAAACGATGGCAACTACATTTTCGACCGCGCGCTGCTGACGCGCCGCCGGCTTCGTGCGCACCACTCGGGCGGAGAGGTGGATTTCCTCTATCGGCATGCCGGCGAGGACATGCTCGACCGGCTGAGCCTCATTCAGCGGCAGTTTCCGGTCGTTCTCAATCTCGGGGGCGGACGGGCGGTGCTGTCACCGCACCTGCGGCGGCTGGCAGGCACGACTGACGTGATCGAGGCGGACGCAGCGGCGGGCTTGCTGGATGAGGGGGGCGCGTGCCGCGTTGTGGCCGACGAGGAGGCGCTGCCGTTCAAGACGGGCTCGCTGGATCTCGTGGTGTCATGCCTGGCACTGCAGCTCGTGAACGATCTGCCGGGCGCGCTGCTGCAAATGCGCCATGCCTTGCGCCCGGACGGTCTGCTGCTGGCGACACTGCTCGGCGGCCGGACGCTGCACGAGCTGCGGGACGCGATGCTGGTGGCCGAAAGCGAGATCGACGGTGGAGTCTCTCCGCGCGTTGCGCCCTTTGCCGACGTGCGCGATCTGGGCGCGCTGCTGCAACGCGCGGGCCTGGCGCTCCCCGTTGCCGACAGCGACACGCTGGAGGTCGGCTACGCCACGCCTTTCGACCTGATGCGTGATCTCAAGGGGATGGGGTGGAGCAACATGCTCGCCCAGCGCAAGACGACGTTGACGCGGCGCGCCACACTGATGCGGGCTGCTGAAATTTATGCGGAACGCCACGCCAGGCCGGACGGGCGCATCACCGCCACGTTCGAGATCATCACGCTCACCGGATGGGCCCCGCACGAGAGCCAGCAACAACCGCTGCGCCCAGGCTCGGCGAAAGCACGGCTCGCCGACGCGCTCGGTGTCGAAGAGAAACCTGCGGATAGCAAGGGCGATGGCAGCGAAGGAGGTTGAGGGGTGGGAGTGTGCGGGAGTGGCCGTGAGCGGTGCACTATGGCAGCCACTCCGCGGGACGCGCCGCAATGGTGGTCACTCCATGATCATCGCGCTGCCGTGACCGCCCAACCTCCGAGCGATGGCACTCTGCCGACCACGCGCTGGACACATGGCGACGCTCTTGATCATGTTGATCGACGAGGTCGCCCGAATCCGTCCTTTGATGCCCATGGCTACCACTGGTGAGCCGCCGCGGTACTCACTTCGCCAGCATCTGCTTTGGTAACCAGAGGATTATCTCCGGATAGGCGAGTATGATACCGATCAGCACGAAATCGGCGATCACGAACGGCATGGCGCCCTTGAAGACGGTCTGCAGTGGTATGTCCCGGCGAACCGAGGAAACGACGAAGCAGTTGAGGCCGATTGGCGGGGTGACGAGACAGACCTCGCACATCTTGACGACAATGACACCGAAGACGATCGGGTCATAGCCGAGCTTGATGACGGCCGGGTAGACGACCGGCAGCGTCAGCAGGAGCATGCCGATCGCATCCATGAAGCAACCGAGGACCAGATAGCCAAGCAGGATCATGATCATGATCATGACAGGCGGCATGTTGAGCGAGACGATGAACTCGGCAAAGCGTTCAGGCAGGCCCGCAAACCCGAGGAAGCGCACGAATATGAGCACGCTCCAGACCAGCGCAAAGATCATCACTGTGAGCTTCGCTGTCTCCATCAGGGCATCGTAGAGCGAGCTCATGCTCATGCCGTTGAAGAGTGCGAGGATGAAGACCACGAAAGCGCCAAGGGCTGCCGCCTCGGTAGGCGTGGCCCAGCCGAAGTACATCGACGAAAAGATGATCAGGACAACCGCCACCACCGGCAGCGTGCCGGGCAGTGCCCTGATGCGGTCACCCCAGGTATAGCCGGGGATTGCGGGTCCGAGCTTGGGGTTGATCAGACACCAGATGACGACGATGGCGCCGTAGCCGACAGCAGAGAGTAGGCCTGGCAGGAAGCCCGCGACCAGAAGCTGACCGACCGACGCCTCCACGATGATGGCGTAAACGACCATCAGCGCGCTTGGTGGGATCAGCGAGGCGAGCGTGCCTGCGACGGCCACAACGCCCGCCGCGAGCCGCTTGTCATAGCCTGCCTTCAGCATCTCGGGGATGGCAATGCGCGAAAACACGGCTGCCGTTGCCGTCGAGGCGCCGGACACGGCCGCGAAACCGGCGTTTGCGAACACGCTGGCGACCGCGAGCCCACCCGGCATCCAGCCGAGCCATTTGCGCGCGGCGTCGAACAGCGACTGGGTGATGCCTGCGTGGAAGGCCAGATAGCCGATCAGGATGAACAGCGGCAGGACCGAAAAGGTATACTGGATCGACTTGGAATGGGGGACGGTGCCGATGATGCCGGCGCCAGCGTCCCAGCCGATGATGGCGACCGTGCCGAGGAGGCCTACGACGGAGGCTGCAATGTAGACGCGCAGGCCGGCGAAGACCAGGACCAGCAGCGCGATGACGCCGATGATGCCGATGGTGTCATTGGAAAGCTCGGGCATCTCAATGATCCTTGCCGGCGCCAACGCGCGCAGTTTCTTCGGCAACCGCGTCGAGATCGGCGATCAAGGGGACACCGACCGGTTCGAGTTTGGGGTCAATCAGCAGGCGCATGTAGCCCCAAAGGCTGATCAGGAGGCGAATGAATAGGAGGACGAAGGCGAAGGAGACCAGCAGTTTCGAGGGCCACCAGGGCAACTCAAGATCCATGGTGGAATCGCCCGCGGTGAAGGCACGCAGGAAGTGCGTGTAAGAGTAGTAGGCGAGCGTCGCCACCACGAAGAGACCGACCAGCACACCGACCACCTCGACAAACCACAGCAGCCGACCACGCATCTTGGAGGCGAAGATCTCCATGCGTACATGGCCGCCAAGGCGCTCGGTGTAGGAGATGGCGATGAAGGCGAACGTGGTCATGGCGATCTCGACAATGTCGATGTAGCCGTAGATCGGCGCATTGAAGAGCTTGCGGGCGAGCACCTGCCACACGCCGACGAGCATCAGCGCGAATATGCAAAGAGCGGATATCAGCGCCATCATCTTCTCGACGGAGAAGAACGCCCGATCAACGGCACCGAGTGCGCCGCCTCCGCTAGCGGATGGTCCTTTGTCGGCCGGTCCTTCCATGACCTTCCTCGTGGCTGTTGGCGAGATATCGCGTGCATCTGTGGTCCGGGCTGCGGAGCCAAGTGCAATGGATGAAATTCGTTTCGGGGGTAGTGGGCGGGGGACTTCAATTCGGCACGCAACCCCAGGGGCTGCGTGCCGGTCGCTACGTGTTACTTCTTGATCTTGGCCTGGGCCTTTTTGATTTCGGCCATCATGAAGTCGAACAGGCCCTGGGAGTCGAACTTCGACTTGTTGTCGGCGATCCACTTATCCCAGACGGGCTTACCGGCGACGTCGCCGAAGCGCTTGAGTTCGGCCGGGCTGTAACGGATCTCCTTCATCTTCTCCTTGAAGATCGGCAGGTTGATCTTGTCCTTATCCAGCCACGCCTTGACCTGCAGCGTGTCGACCTCGTCGCGGACGTCCATCAGCAACTTCTGGTACTGGGGGGGAAGCTTGGCGTAGGCGTCCTTGTTCATGACTATGCCGCACTCGCTGGTGCCTGGCGACATGTTGCCGGTGAACCAGGTGGCAACCTCGTGGATGCGGTAGGCGGCCTGGCTGTCGGTGTAGGGGAGCGAGACGGCGTCGAGAGTGCCGCGCTCGATCGAGGTATACGTCTCGGTGGCCGGGACAGTGGTCGGGACGGCGCCAAGAACCTTCATGGCATCACCGATGCCGCCGCCGGCGCGCACGCGCATGCCCTTCCAATCCTCGAGCTTCAAAGGCTCCTTGCCTTTGCCCAGGAACTCGTACTGGGGCAGGTGAGTCGAGATATAGGGAATAGCGTTCCACGCCGCCATATCCTTCACCAGCAAGGGGTGCTTGTACATGGCATCGCGCACAGGGCGGGAGATTGCATAGTCGTCGAACGGGATGAAGGGGAGGGACAACACCATCCAGGAGGGGTTCTTGCCCGGGTGGTAGAAGTTGCAGAAGTTGGCCATCTGGAAGGCGCCGAGCTTGATGCCGTCCAGGTTCTCGCGCGCCTTCGACAGCGCTTCGCCCATGTGGATCTTGATCTTGAACTTGCCGCCGGTGCGCTCGGAAACGATCTTGGCCAGCGCCTCGTTGCCGGCAGAGGCGGCACGCGGCTTGCCCCAGTGCGAAACGTTCCAAGTGATGGACGGTCCATCGACCTTCTGCGCGAAGGCTGGGGCTGCCGTCAGTCCAGCGACAACGGCGGCGCCTATGGCGCCGGTGAAGTTTCTCATTGCGTGTGTGCTCCGAATGTCGGGAAGTCAATAGTTGTTATTCGGATTTGGATGGAGCAGCAAGATAGAATCCGGCCATAGATTTGTTGCATAAACAATGCACAACGTTATTTCGATCGCTGCCGGGTTTTGCCACCAGAAAGCATCAAGCTTCGTCCTACCTGCTGCGTTTGCCGCTCACTCCACCTCGCCGCCCCTTCCCCCTTCCCCCTTCCCCATTCCGGCGCGCGCTAGCCTCCGGGGATCTCGAACTTGGCATTGCGGTCGAGGAAGCGGTCGAGGACGTTCTTCGTGATGCGCGAGACGTCGTTGTCGAAATTGTTGTGGGGCAGCGAGCCGCAATAGGTGATGGAGCCGGTGGAGAAGACGGCGCCGTTATTTGGTGCCTCGAAGAAGGTGAGGTCGGCGTGGATCAGGTCCTTCGGGCGCTTGCCGGGAATGGTGGTCAGGTGGGTGAGTTGCTCTTCGGGCACCAGCACCCAAGGGGCCTCGGGCTCGTGGCCCTCGGAGCGGGCGAGCACCAGGGCATGCGTGGGCGTGCCAAGGCGCGTGTCGGTGCGATCGAGCTCGAAACCTGCCGCACCGTGGCCGGAGAGGCCAAAGTCACCGAAGGTGTCGCCCGTCACGCCTTCGAGGATCCATGCCGCGCGCGATGACCGGGCCTCCGCCATCACCCGGTAGATGTTGCCGACGAAATTGCCCTGGGCGGTGAAGCCAACGCCGCACAGGTTTTGCGGCGGGCGGCCATTGCGCCTCCACAGACCCCCGTATTGGCCGTCGAAGGCGTTGTAGTACTCGCCGGGCTCGGCCGCCCAGGCGCGAATGCCGCCCTCGCCGCGGCGGATCTCGATCGCTGCCGGGGCCTCCTTGTGACGCGCCACTTTCCAGTAGAAGCCATTGCCGCCCATGTACATGAAACGGCCGCCGCCATCGCGATAGGCTTCGAGCGCGTCGAGCATGGCGGGCGTGTGATACTCGGGATGCGAACCCGTCATGACGACGGCATAGCCCTTCAGGAGGTCGTGGCCTTCGCGGTCCAGTTCCTCGTCGGTGATGAGGTCGTAGCTATGGCCGTGGTGCTCGAGCCAGGCGATCAGATGCGTGTCGGCGGGGAAATGGCGCAAGCCGGAGCCGCGGATTTTCTCGTCGGGATAGGTGATGTAGCCCGAGCGCATGGTCAGCATGGGCCGCAGCCAGGTGGCATGGCAGATGCCGCTGCCGTCGGTGTGGAAGTTGTAGGTGGAAAAGCCGTACTCGGGGTGATCGTAGGCGTTGGCCTGATAGGCCCCGGGCCAGGCCTTGGCCTGTTCGGTCCACAAGTCGCGCCACCATTTGGTGCGCGCCTCGGGGCGGGCGTGGTTGTGGTAGATGGTGTAGGTGTAGGTGGACATCAGAACGCAGATGTCGGCGGTGCGCTTGCCTTTCGGGGGCACGACGATGAAGGGGATGTTTTCCTCGTCGTCGCCAGCCTTGACGCGGACGGAGTAGATGCCAGAGCGGGTGCCCGCGGGAACGTCCCATGAAAAATCGGTCTCCCAGCCGCAGTCCAGCAGATCGTCCTCGTGGAAGTGAATGGCGGCGTACTGGTCCGGCGCGTGGCGAAAGCACATCTCGCCGCCGGTCCAGGTGGACCCGGTCATGGCGCGGGCCGGCAGGTTGTGGATGGCGCCGTGGCAACCGTTGGGGCCGATGTCGGTGATGCGGGTGACGTCGAAATCACGGCCGAAGTCCCAGCGTGCGATGAGGCCCGAGGCTTTGCCGCCGTCGGCCAAGGCCGCTTCGATGTCGCCTGTGCCGATCGAGCGGTCGAACATGGCGGGCGCTTCGATCTTGCCGTTGAAGTGACCGCGCACGGGATGGCCACCCAAAGCACCGATGACCCACGGCATGGTGGCGGGTGGCAGCTCGACGCCGGCAGCCTCGACCACGGTCGACGCGATGGTCCAGTTGCCAGCGACGCGGCCGCGTTGCAGGCGGGCCTGGGCTACGGTCAGCGTTCGGGTCGCGGCGTCGTAGCTGGCGAGAACCCTGTACCAATGGCGGTTTTCAAGTGCCACGCGCGTCTTCAGACGGACGGAGCCGAGGATCGCCTCGGCACTGCCGTCCTCGCCCATCGCCAATGCAAAGCCGACGCGGGTGTTGGGGTCGTAGGCTGCGAGCACGCCCTGGCGGCGCTTGGCCTCCGGCCGGGTCGGCCAGATGGTGGCTGCGAAGGTCAGTCCCTTGCCGCCTTCGAGGTCCCTGCTCCCTTCGATCACGCCATATGAGCCCTGGTGGATCGGTTGGCTGCGGCAGTTGTATGAGCCTTCTATCGCGGCCGCGACGGGCTCTTCCACGATGCCTGGGCCGTTGGGATTGGCGTCGGCGCAAACGATGCGGACAAGGCGGGCCGCGTATTGGCCCTCGTGCTGGCTCGATATCTTGAATGCGATTTTCTCGCCGGGGCGGACGGACAGACGGTCGGCATAGCCGGCGATAGGCAGCATGGGGTGGGCTCCTCGCAGATTCTCACCTCGCGAGTGCGCCCCGGAATGGCGGTGGCGTCAAGGGGCGGATGGCGTCATGCCCCACAAAGGCCGGGGTCGACACCTCGCCTGACGGGTCCGTGCCTGGCCCGCCCTATCGCGGCGTCTTCACCACGATTTCGAAGTGGCGCAGGCCGGGGAAGAAGGATTTGAGGCCCTGCCCCATGCCCCAGAGCAGCACGCCGACCAGCAACATGGCGGGAATGGCGGCGATTGCCGCCTTCATGAAGAAGAAGACCAGATGCATGAACGGGATCTTGAGGCGGGTGACGGTGACGCTGCCGTCGCCCATGTTCGGGGCATAGTCGTAGCCGTAGGGATCGGCGGGGCCATAGGCTGGTGTGCCGACGCGGTAGCCGTCGTCGTGGGCGCCCGCTGCCATTTCCCGTTCGCGGGCCTCGCGCTCTCGGGCGTCACGCTCGCGCAGCAACGTTCGCGGAAGGTCATCCTCATCGGCAAAGCGCGGCTCGGCCATGTCGTCCACTCCAGGCATTTTGAGGCAACGCTTGGCGCCAGCCCTTATCGGCAGCCGGCGCAGCACAACGTCACGAAGGCGGCGTCGGGCTGATCCTATTGCGCGTCAGATTCGCTCACTATTATGACGACATTCAGGTAGGCGGCCGACTTTGGCGCGCACAAGCGGCGCAATGTGTTTCGTCCACCGAAATCGCCGGGAAGCGTCGCGCTGCCATCGCCGCGACTTGCAGATGCCTGCAATGTGCCGCAATAGGTTCCACGGGCCGGTGCAGACACGTGAGCCGGAGAAGAGGAAGGACATTCGCCATGGACTTGAAGGGCCTCGTCAGGACCATTCCGGACTATCCGAAACCGGGCATCATGTTCCGCGACCTCACCACCCTCATGTCTGATGGCCAGGGCTTCAAGGCAGCGATTGCGCGCCTTGCCGAACCCTACCGCACGGAGCCAATCGATCTCGTTGCCGGCATCGAAGCCCGGGGCTTCATCACGGCTGGTGCGCTCGCTGACCGGCTGGGATGCGGATTCGTGCCGGTGCGCAAGAAGGGCAAGCTGCCCTGGAAGACGGTTCGGCAAGACTACCAGCTCGGAATACGGCACCGACACGGTCGAGATGCACGAGGATGCACTGGCGCGGGGCAAGCGGGTGTTGCTGGTCGACGATCTCATCGCCACGGGCGGGACGGCGGGTGCTGCGATCAAGCTCATCCGGCAGTTGGGCGAGATCATCGGCGCGGCCTTCATCATCGACCTGCCAGAGCTTGGCGGCACGAAGCTGCTCGAAGCCGACGGCATCAGGGTGCATGCGCTGATGTCGTTCGAAGGACATTGAGGACGGAGGGGCTTCGGTATGAAGATCAATGGCCGGGCGCTGCGCACCATCTGGCGGGCCGAGGATGGCTGGCGTGTCGAGATCATCGACCAGACGCTGCTGCCGCACCGGTTCGAGACGGCAACGCTTGCGACGGTGGAGGAGGCTGCGGTCGCGATCAAGACCATGCAGGTGCGTGGCGCACCGCTGATTGGGGCAACCGCCGCCTATGGTATGGCGCTCGCCATGCGGGCGGATCCGAGCGACGAAAGCCTCAAACGCAACATTCAACTGCTCAACGCCCAGCGCCCGACTGCCGTCAACCTGAGCTGGGCGCTGGAGGAGATGCGGCGGACACTGGCGCCTTTGCCACCCGAGGCGCGGACTGAGGCCGCCTACGCGCGCGCTGCCGAGATCTGTGACGCGGACGTGGACACCTGCCGGCGCATTGGGGAGAACGGCTTGGCCGTGATCCAAGAAATCGCCGCGCGCAAAAGGCCGGGTGAAGCCGTCAACATTCTGACCCATTGCAACGCCGGGTGGCTTGCCTGCGTCGACTGGGGCACGGCGACGTCGCCGATCTATCAGGCGCACGATCGCGGGATTGGCGTACATGTGTGGGTGGACGAGACGCGCCCGCGCAATCAGGGGGCCTCGTTGACGGCGTTCGAACTCGGCGCCCACGGGGTTTCGCATACCATAATTGCCGACAATGCCGGCGGACACCTCATGCAGCAGGACAAGGTCGACATCTGCATTGTCGGCACCGACCGCGTAACGCGCAGCGGCGACGTTGCCAACAAGATTGGCACCTACCTCAAGGCCCTCGCCGCCTACGACAACGGCGTGCCGTTCTATGTGGCCCTGCCCCACACCACCATCGACTGGCAACTGGATGATGGCCGTGACATCGAGATCGAGGAGCGGCCGGCCGACGAGGTGCTGAAGATGGCGGGGCGGTTGGCGGACGGGGCGGTTGCCACCATGGAGATCGCGGCGCCGGGCTCGCCTGCGGCAAACCCTGCCTTCGACATCACGCCAGCGCGACTCGTCACCGGCTTCATCACAGAGAGGGGCGTTTGCCGGGCGAGCGAAGAGGGTTTGCGCGGCCTGTATCCCGAGCGGACAATGGCGGCCTGAAGGATGCCCACATAGCATCCGGGCCGGCTACTCCGCGGCTTCCTTGCGATCAGCAAGGCCGATTGGATTGCCGAAGCGCTCGACCATCACCTCGCTCAACGATTTGGACTTGTGTGTGATGCATGCGCCGGAGCGGACCGCATAGGCCTCGGGCATGGAGGCGGCGGGTGGCTCGACGCCGCGCTCGAGATCGCGGGCGGAGTCCATGATCAGCTTTCTGAAACGCATGATGCCGAGGTCGGTGGCGCCGAGATGCTCACGCGTGCGGTCGGCAATCTCTCCCTGGCTGTCCTGCACGGCCTGATCCTGCTCGGAGACCCCCTTGATGCCCATATAGCTCGATGTGCGCTGCGCCTTGCGGTCGATCATGTAGCGGTTCGACCGGTTGCGCAGAGCGATATAGTTCTCGTCGACCTCGGAAAAGATGGCGCCGCCGTTGGCGTAGCTGTGGCGCTCCTCGTCGGTGAGCGGGCGCTCCGGGTTCCAGGCGTAGCAGTAGATCCAGCAATTGCGGTCGGTGACGGGCACGAAGGTTTGGCCGAAGATGGTTTGGCCCGGCAGCGCGCTCGGCGTGAAGCTGTGGAACGGCATCAGGAACTGGGCGATGCGCCAGTAGAGATCATCGGTCTCGGTGATGCGACCGCCGCCGACGACTAGGCCTGCCGGATGCTGCTCGACCTTGATCACGGGGCGTGGGTCCTTGGCGATCCAGCGGGTGAGATCGCCGGTCATGCGCAGGATCGGCATGACGAGGTGTTTGTCGACATCGAGGTCCTCGTCCTCCTTCTTGTCGAAGACGAGATGCGTGTAGGTGAAGTGGGCGGTATCGATGGACCCCTCCATGGCCTGCACCCAATTGCAGTCCTGCCACTTCTTGAGGACAAAGCGATGCGAGGGCGGCACCAACGCCATCTCCATCTGGGGCAGCTCCTGCATCTTGTCCGCCGGCCCCATGAAGGCCCAGACCATGCCGCCCCATTCGCGGGTCGGATAGGCCTTGATTGACATCTTGTCCTTGGCGTGCAGATCGGGGTGCGCCGTCGGCATGTCGGTGCACTGGCCGGTGACGTCGAATTTCCAGCCGTGATAGACGCAGCGGATGCCGCACTCCTCGTTGCGGCCGAGCCAGAGGCTGGCGCCACGGTGCGGACAATAGCGATCGACGACGCCGACTTTGCCGCTGCTGTCACGGAAGGCCAGCAATTCCTCGCCGAGCACCGTAATTTCCTTGGGCTCGCCATCGGGCTCCGGCAGTTCCTCCGACAACAACACTGGCACCCAGAAGCGGCGAATGAGCTCGCCCATGGGGGTGCCGGCATCGCTTTGGGTAAGAAACCTGTTGTCCTCGGCCGTGAGCATCCTCGCCTCCGCCATCGCTTCGCGCCAGTTTGTGGCGCCAAGTCTGGTGCCGGCAAGGGCCAACGTCAAATGGGCTGGTGGTGCTGATTGGCCATTGCATGGCGCCAACGTCTCTCGACGCCATTGCGGGGCCGATTCGCCAACAGATTTCTTGGCGGTGCGGGTTGGCCCGCCCCCCCGAGTCGGGCGATGCAGGGCGCGACATGTCTCTCGCCGGGAGAAGGCGCCATGAGCCTGCTATTCCGTGTTCTCTACGCCGCGCATGCCCGGGGCACGCACCACAAGCTGGCGCTGGACGCCCTCGAGCTGCTCGAAGGGCCTGAGGCCCTGCAGTGGCAGCGCCTTCTGCTGAAGCACGCGCAGCCGTTCATGGTCGGCGCCAAGGCCCCTGATGACACGTTCAAAGATTTCAAAAACCACGTGCTGCATCCCCGCGATAACTTTTGGGGTGGCGCTGCGGATACATGCCGGACGTGGTACGAGACGCTGGTGGGCGATTTGAAGGCCGCGGCATGGGACAAGGCCGCCTATTCGGCCGGCGTGCTCAGCCATTACCTGACAGATCCCGTGCATCCGTTCCACACCGGGCAGGCCGAGGCCGAGGGCCGATCCATCGCGCCTTCGAATGGAGCACGGCCAAATCCTACGCGGAGTTGCGGGCGCTCGGGGCGGATCTGCCACGGCCCAAGTTCGAGATCTCGGAGGGTCAGGACTGGCTACAGAACCTGGTGCGCGCCGCAGCCAGCCAATCGAACACGCACTATGAAAAGCTGATTGCGCACTACGACATCAACAAGGGTGTCGTCGATCCGCCATCGGGCCTGGACGTCGTCGCCCAGCGCATTCTGGCTGAACTCATCCGGACGGCGTCGGCCCTGTTCGCGACGGTGCTGCAGCGGGCGATTACAGAGTCAGGCGTCAAGCCCCCCGAAGTATCGCTGACGCTCGATACGGTTCTCGCCACCCGCAGATCCCGATCAAGACGCTGGCCAGGCGCATCGAGGACAAGGCCGACCGAAAACTCGTCGAACGCATGTATGACGAATTGCGCGCGACGGGGACGGTGGAGGTCAACCTGCCGGATGACGATCGGATGGTGCGCGATCTCCATGCCGCCGAGGTCAAGGGCGCGAACTCCGCTGCGACGGCGCTGGCGAAACCTGCCGTGAAGGTTCAGCCCATGCTGAAGCCGGCGGTCACCACGCCCTCTTGCGACGGCTGCGCCTGGGCCGCGGGCGGTCGCCGCACCTGTGCCGCAAGCTGGCGCGCAAGCCCTCGCAGCGCCACCCGCTTCGCTGGCCGCCCGGCTGGCAGCCAAGGCGCCAGTGGCACAGGCGGCGCCGGCTGCGAGCGCCAACCGGATCGCGCCCGCCCAGACACCGCAAGCACAGCCAGCCGTGGTCGAGGCCAAGCCCGAGGCCGACCGGGCGCGTCTCACCAGCGTTCCATCGGTCGGCAAGGCGCCGCCAGGGCCCCAAAGCCGGCAAGATGGACCGGGGGTTCGCCTCAAGAGATCTGACCCGATTGTCGATGCGCCGTCGATTGGGCCGCGGATGGCGGAGCGGCTGGCCCCGTTCGGCATCAAAACCGTGGCAGATCTGCTGACGGCGAATGCCGCCGGGCTCGCCCAGAAACTCAACCTTGGCTACGTCAGCGCGGCCGCGGTGGCGGATTGGCAAGCCCAGGCGCAATTGGTGTGCACGGTTCCTGGTCTGAGCGGCACCGGTGCCCAACTGCTGGTTGGCGCCGGCTACCGAACAGCGCAGGCGATCGGTGAAGCTGATCCGGAAAAGCTCGGCGCCGACGTTTTGCGGTTTGCCACCTCGCCAAACGGCCAGCGGCTGCTCCGAAACGGCAATCCACCGGATATGGGTCGCATCAAGCTGTGGGCAGAAGCTGCAAGGTCTTTGCGCGCAGCCTGAGTTCGGGCGCATTCGCCTCCACGTGGCGGCATGACTCATGTGGGGCATGGGTCACGCGGGGGCGGGTATCGCGCCTTCACGCCAGGGCGGCAGCCGGTACTTCGTTGACCAAAGCCTCACCGCGCGCGAAACGCGCAATGTTATCCAGGAACAGAGCATCCCAGCGCGCCCGGACACCGCTACCGGCAAACGAAGTGTGGCTGGTAAGGCGGATCTTAGGATGACTCCAGAAGGGATTGGCTGCGGGCAACGGCTCTTCCGCGAAGACGTCCAGGATGGCGGTCGCGATTTTTGGCGTCTCGAGCGCCGCCAGCAGAGCCGGATCGTTGATCAGGGCGCCGCGCGCTACGTTGACCAGAATGGTCCCCTCCTTCATCGCGGCAAAGAAGCGGCTGTCCGCCATGCCCTGGGTTTCTTTCGTCAAGGGGCAGGCCAGAACGACGACATCAGCGTCAGGCAGATGGTCCTGCAAACGGTCGGGGGTGGTGACGACGTCAGCCTCACCACTCGGTGCCGTCGAGCGCCGGACAACGGCGACGCGGGCGCCGAATGCCTTTACCCGCTTGGTGATCTCGCGGCCAATCGGGCCGTAGCCCACAACCAGCCAGCTGGTTTGCGAGATTTCCTGGAATGGTGTGATTTTCCAAGTCTTTGCAGCCTGCAAGGCGCGCTGCTCGGCGACAGGTTGCATGACCGACAGAACTTGGCCGAGCGTATACTCGGCAATCGCTACGCCTTGGGCGGAGCTGTTGCAGATGCGCGTGCCCTTGGCCGCCATGCGCTTGTAGAAGGGATGATCCAGGCCGGCGTTGTAGGTTTGCATGACATCGACGCGGGCGATGCTTTCGACGAGGGCGAACGCCTGCTCCTGGATGCCGTCGCGGGTCAGCCCGGAGGAGAGCCAGACATAGTCGAACTGAGCCACGGCGGGCGCGATCTCCTGCCCGCCACGCATGATTGTGCAGGACTTGTCGAAGGTGGCGACCTCGATGTCGAGACCCAGGGCCTCAAGGCGCTGGCCGATGTGCTCAAGGCCCTTGTCGTACATCAATATCGAGACGGTCATTGCACCTGCCTATGGTTAGCCGGCCAACCGATCATTGGCCCACGCAACGCAGAGCTTGCAGCCGGCAGCGCATCACGGCAACCTCTGGCCCAACCAAATTTTTTCACGACATGGGAGAAGCACAGATGCAGATCGTGACGAGCCGAGCTGAAGCCATCTCGCGGAGCCGGCAGATCCAGGTGCACGGCAACACCTACACCATCGACGAGTATGTGGGCTCAGCGCCCAAGCGCGGGCATTACGTGGAAGGCAACGAAGCCAACGACGACGGCCGGCCGCAAGGCTTCCTCGTCCACCAGCCGCCCAATGCGACGACACCGGCGCATTTCCATGAGCCCAACCAGTTCCAGGTATTCGTCGGTGGCTCGGGCCGTCTCGGGGCGGCCCCCGCCAAGCCGCTGACCATTCAATATGCGAACGGCCACACGCCTTACGGTCCGATCGTCGCCAGCGAAGAGGGCGTGCAGTATTTCACGCTTCGCCGGAGCTGGGATCCGGGCGCCAAATACCTGCCGGCATCCGCCCACCTGCTGCGCAAAGGTAACCAACGCACGCGGATCAAAGGCGGGCTGGAGGTTGGGGACGAAGCGCAGCGGCGCGCGCGGACTGCGATCAACCACGAAACGATCTTTGAGCCGGAGGCTGATGGTCTTGCAGCCTGGATGTGGCGTGTGCCCCCTGGAGCCGTTGCGACGCTACCGGACCCATCAAGCGGTGGCGGGCAGTATCTGATCGTGGTCGGCGGCACCATGGAGACCGATGGGAACGCCTCGCTGGACCGGCTCTCGACTGTGTTCGTTTCGGCTGACGAGCCGGCGCTTTCGCTGACAGCGGGCGATGATGGGCTGGATCTGTTGGTACTCCAATATCCACGCGATGGCGAAGAGCTGACGGGTGGCGCCAGCCGGGCATGATCTCAGCCGCGTCGACGGAACAGTTAGTGCGGCGCACACCTGCCCTATTGCGGTTCGGGTGCCGGCTCGCCACACTCTGTTGCCGTCCCGGCGGAAAAATGTTGCCTGAAGAACAGCCGGGACCCGTCAGGAGGAATCGTATGAAGCGTTTCATGAAGGGTGTCGTGTTTGCGTCGGCGGCTGGCCTAGCCACACTCGCAGCGACATCCAGTCAAGCCCAGACACCCAAGCGCGGCGGCACGCTGCAGTTCGCGGTCACGGCCGAGCCGCCGAACTACGATTGCCATTCCTCGCAGACGTTCGCATTGCTGCACCCAATCAGCCCACACTATTCATTCCTGGTCCGTTTCGACGCCAGCCAGGGGGCAGATCACAGGCGATCTCGCCAAGAGCTGGGAGATTTCCAAGGACGGCCTCACCTACACGTTCAAGCTGCACGAAGGCGTCAAGTTCCATGACGGCTCGCCGCTGACGTCGGCCGATGTGAAATTTACGTTCGACCGCATCAAGAGCCCGCCGGCTGGCATCGTCTCGCTCCGCAGATCCGCGTTCGAAGACGTCAGTGCCGTCGAAGCGCCCGATGCCACCACCGTTGTGTTCAAGCTCAAGGAGCCGAACGCATCGATGATGGAGAACCTGGCCTCACCCTTCAACTGCGTCTACAGCAAAGCCAAAGTCGAGAAGGACCCTCGTTTCCCCGAGCAGAATATCTTGGGCTCCGGCGCGTTCCAGTTCGTGAAATACGTGCGCGGTGCGACGTGGGAAGCCAAGCGGTTCGACGGATACTTCCGTAAAGGGCTGCCCTACCTCGACGGCTACAAGGTGTTCTTCGTGAAGGCGGCGGCAGTCGTTCCGGGCATGCTTGGCGGGCAATTCGACGCCGAGTTCCGTGGCCGCACACCGACCGAGCGCGACCAGCTCGTCAAATCCGATGCCAGCAAATGGACCGTCCACGAAGGCCCCTGGTCAACCGTCAATATCGTCATTTTCAATACCAAGAAGAAGCCGTTCGACGATATTCGCGTGCGCCAAGCGCTTTCGCTTGCGATCGACCGGTGGAAAGGCAACGAGCAGCTCTCAAAAGTGACGTTCGTCAAGGCAACGGGTGGGTTCCTGCGACCCGGCTACGACATGGCACTCTCGAACGAGCAGCTCGAGAAAATCCCCGGCTACTGGCGTGACATCGAGAAGTCGCGGGCGGAGGCGAAACGCCTGCTGAAGGAGGCGGGTGTCACCGACCTCAAGATCAAGCTGCACAACCGGACGCTGAACCAACCATACACGCCGGCTGGCATCTTTTTGATCGACCAATGGCGCCGCATCGGCGTGCAGGTCGAGCACAGCCAAGTCGAGACCAAAGCCTACTTTGCCAATCTCGTTGGCGGTGATTTCGATGTGGCGCTCTATCCCGTCACAACGCCTGCCGACGATGCAACGGCCAGTCACCAGTCTCACCTCACCAACAAGAAGTCGCCGATCAGTTATTCACGGCACGAGGACACGAAACTGGATGAACTTTGGGACCGTCAGACCCGCGAGCTCGATCCGGCCAAGCGCAAAGCGCTGATCCACGAATTCGAAACGCGCGTGCTGACACAGGGCTACTCGCTCTCGGTACAGTGGTGGCAGCGCATCATCGTGCACCACAAGAAGATCAAGGGCTGGAACTTCTCACCCAGCCACTTCCAGGGCAACGATCTGGTCAACGTGTGGCTCGATCAATAGGCCGCGCAGCCGCCCCCGGTGCGCGGGTGGCCGACAGGACGGGATCGGTGGCGGTGCCGCCGATCCAGCTTTTCATCTGAGGAACGCTGACAGCATGGGCCACCCCTACACGATCGACCGAACCTCGAACGCGCGGCGCGAGGCGGTGGAGCAGAAAATCTGGGGGCTGGACCTCATCTCGCCGAAACTGCGCGACGATGTGGTCACGGCCTGGGTCACGACGTGGGCGGCGAGCCCGTATGAACGGCTCGAGGACATGCCGTGGACCGAGGGCCTGGATTATCCGCTGCTATCCCACGTCAATGAAGTGACGCGGGCCGGCGTCGACCTTGCCAAGCGGGCAAAGGCTGATTGGGGCACCACGCTCGACAATGACGTCTTGATCCCAATTCTGATCCTTCACGATGTGGACAAGCCGCTGATGTATGAACGCCGTGACGGCGCTGTGGTGCGTTCGCAATTGGCCGACGAGATTCCGCATGGCGTGGTTGGCGGCATGTTGCTGAAGGAACTCGGCTTTGCGCACGAGATCGTGGCAACGGTGACGACGCACTCACCCAAGATGCCGTATCGCGGGCGGAATTTCTGCGCCTACGTTCTGCATCATGCCGACATGTTTTCGGCTGATCATGCGCTGATGGCGTTGGGTCGCACGCCGACCTACGTCAAGCACGGCAGCATCTGAAGGCCTGCGTCGACGGACAAGAACGGACGGGCGCGTTCGCTTAAGACTGCTCGTCGCGGAAGGGCCTGGAGAGCAACGCCTCGATCGCCGTATCGACGCCCAGCGCGCCCGTGACAATGGCGTCGACGGCAGACGCAATCGGCATCTCGACGCCCGTTTCAGCCGCCAGCTTGACGACGGCAGCAGCGGTATAGACGCCTTCTGCCACGGATCTGCGACTGCCCACCACTTCGGCAAGTATCTGGCCCTCGCCAAGCGCGCGGCCCAGGCTCATGTTACGCGATTGAGCACTACCGCATGTCAAAATGAGATCGCCGAGGCCCGAGAGGCCGGCCAATGTTTCCTGGCGGGCGCCCAAGGCGGCGCCGAGGCGGCGCATCTCGGCAAAGCCGCGTGTGACGAGCGCTGCATGTGCGCTTGCTCCCATGGCCTTGCCGTCGACGATGCCCGCTGCAATGGCGAGAACATTCTTGAGGGCGCCACCGAGTTGTACGGCCTTGATGTCGTCCGACCAATAGAGGCGGAAATTGCGATAGCCGATAGCTTCGGCCAAGGCGCGGCCAAGCTCGGCGTCGCTGGTGGCAAGCGACAAGGCTGCCGGCAGCCCGCGGGCGACGTCGGCGGCAAAACTTGGACCTGAAAGGCTGCAAGGCGGCTCTGCGGCAGCGCTCGGCCAGCACTTCGCCCATGAGTTTTCCGGTGGCTTGTTCCAGGCCCTTGGCGCAAATGACGACGGGTTCGGGCACCAATAGCGGCGCCAGGATTTCGGCGATGGCCCGGACGTGCTGGGCAGGTGGCACCATCAGGATGGCGTGGCATTCGGCGATTTCTGCCAGATCATTGGTGGCGCGCACGCCGTCGTCGAGGGCTACTCCGGGCAGGAAGACGGAATTGCGGTGGGCGCTGTGATTTCATCGGCGACCTCGGCCTGCGCGCCCAAAGCGCCACATCTCTCCCTGCAAGGCGTACCGTTTGTGCCAGAGCCGTCCCCAGGCTCCGGCACCAATGACACCGATCCTTTTGAATATTGGCCATCGGACATGTCCTTTGTTCAGCGAGACCGCTCTGCGCTTGCGCGGGTGGGTTGTTCACCGCACGAGAGCCACCTTGCACCGCTCAGGCTTCATACACCGCTCGGCCGCCCCACCATAGCCGCAACCTGCCAGCCAATCAGCGATCGGAGACCGGATCATGGCCAACATCAATTCCGGCGCATTCACGACACGGCCACAGATCGAGGGCACATTCGGGGTGGTCACCTCGACCCACTGGATCGGGACCGCCGTCGGGATGGCCATGCTCGAGCGGGGCGGCAATGCCTTCGATGCGGGCGTGGCGACGGCTTTGCGCTGCAGGTCGTGGAACCCCACTTGTGTGGACCTGGAGGCGATGTGCCGGTCATGGTGTTCGACAAGCGCAAGGGCAAGCCCGAGGTCATTTGCGGCCAAGGCCCGGCACCCGCGGGGGGCAACGATTGGCACTACCGCGACCATCTGGGGCTAGACATCATTCCTGGCACCGTAGCCTGCTGGCGCCGTGTATCCGGGACGTTCGAAACGTTCATGTCTTGCGCGATTACGGCACCATGCGGTTGCGCGACGTGCTGGAGCCGGCGATCGGCTATGCCCGCAATGGCCATCCCATTGTGGAGCGCGTGCGCGACCATCGCGACCGTTCGCGACATGTTTCGCGAGAACAGGCCGACGTCGCCGTGCGTACCTGCCGGGCGGATGTTCCGGCACCGGGCTCCATGTTCCGCAACGCGCAGCACGCTGAGACCTATCTGCGGATCCTGAAGGAAGCCGGTAGCCGGTGGCGGCAGCCGGGAGGCGGAGATCGACCGGGCGCGCAAAGCCTGGAGCCAGGGCTTCGTTGCCGAGGCGATCGACAGCTTCTGCCGCGAAACGGAGGTCATGGATGTTTCGGGCCGGGCGCACAAAGGCGTGCTGACGGGCCAGGACATCGCGGGGTGGCTGCCGACGATCGAGGATCCGGTGTCGCTGGATTACGGGCGCTACACGGTGCTGAAACCGGGCCCATGGACGCAAGGGCCGACGCTGCTGCAGACGCTTGCCATCCTCAAGGGCTTCGAGATCGAGCGGCTCTCGCCGACCGACCCCGACTTCATCCATTTGTGGATCGAGGCGGCCAAGCTCGCCTATGCCGACCGCGAAGCCTTTTATGGGGACCCGAAGTTCGCCGAGGTGCCGATGGATGTGCTTCTCTCCGAGCGCTACAACAACGACCGACGACGCATGATCGGCAGCACCGCCAGCATGGAGCAGCGGCCCGGCGATATCGCCGGCTTCGGCGGCAAAGTGATTATGACGGCGGTATCCGACAAGCGCACGGCGGTGTCGGCAGCCGGCGCCGGCGAACCCACGGTCGGCGAGATTCACAGCGGCCACGGTGCCGATGACACGCGGCGCGATGGCCTCGTCCGCGGCGACACCGTCCACATCGACATCATCGACCGAGACGGCAACATGTTTACCGCCACGCCTTCGGGTGGATGGCTGCAAAGCTCGCCCGTCATACCGGTGCTCGGCTGGCCACTGGGATCGCGCGCGCAGATGTTCTGGCTGGACGAGAGCCATCCCGGCGCGCTGATGCCGGGCAAGCGGCCCCGCTCGACGCTGTCGGTCGGCATGGCGATGCGGGACGGCGACCCCTACATGATCTGGGGTACGCCCGGTGGCGACCAGCAGGACCAATGGTCGAGCCAGATGTTTCTCCGGCATGTGCATTTCGGCATGAACCTGCAGGAGGCGATCGACGCACCTGCCTGGCATATCGAGCATTTCCCGGCTTCGTTCTGGCCTAGGTCGGCCCGGCCGGGCGTCGTGGTGGCCGAGGGCCGCTTGCCCGAAGCGACGCTCAGCGAATTGCGGCGGCGCGGCCATAAGCTCGAGGTCGGGCCGGATTGGTCGGAAGGCCGCCTGACGGCCGCCTCACAGGAGGGCGTGCGGCGGCGTGCGGCAGCCAATCCCCGGGGCATGCAAGGTTATGCTGCCGGGCGATGACGGGCCTGGTGCATGTTTCGGTGGGCAGGCGCCAATCAGCCGACCCCCATTTCGACTTCTAGTGGTAGAAGGCAGTCGGTGCACGACTGGTCTGGCAAAGTGTTCAACAGGTGAGTGGGACCCGGGACACATTGTCAGAGGCCGTCGGTTGGCCATACCTTCATGTTAGGTTAACATGGGGGTAGATAAGGCGAGACTTCGCTGTCCGCCACATTTCCTACAAGTTGGAGCCATAGAGGCGGCAAGGGGGCAGTCTCGTGCCGTCGGGGAACCAAAGTCATGAATCAAAAGAGCACGATCGCTCTCGTCGACGACGAGCGGAACATCCTGGCCTCCCTTCGTATTGCGCTGGAGGCCGAGGGGTTCAAAGTGCGCACCTACGGTGACGGTGCCTCGGCGCTCGAAGCGCTGACCGATGAGCCGGCCGATCTCGGCATTTTCGACATCAAGATGCCCAAGATGGACGGCATGGAGTTGCTGCGCCGTATGCGGCAACAATCTGATATGCCAGTGATTTTTCTCACCTCGAAGGATGAGGAAATCGACGAGCTGTTCGGCCTCAAAATGGGCGCTGACGACTATATCGCCAAGCCCTTCTCGCAGCGGTTGGTGGTCGAGCGCGTCAAGGCCGTGCTGCGCCGCTTCCAGCCCAAGGACGGCCAGACGCCGCAACAGGAAGCCGCCCGCATCATCGAGCGGGGGCAGCTCAAGTTGGACCCGGAGCGTCACACCTGCCATTGGGACTCAAAGCCCGTCACATTGACGGTGACCGAATTCCTCATCCTGCAGGCTCTCGCCCAGCGCCCGGGCGTGGTGAAGACGCGCGACGCCTTGATGGACGCGGCCTACGACGATCAGGTGTACGTTGACGACCGCACGATCGATAGCCACATCAAACGCTTGCGTAAGAAGTTCAAGGCTGTGGACGACGATTTCGACGTGATCGAGACCCTGTACGGCGTCGGCTACAGGTTCAAGGAAAGCTGAGCAGCAGCCGGGGGCGCCCATGGCACTCGACTGGCAGACCGTCGGCTCCTGGAGCGACCGCCCCAGGCTCAAGTCGGCTATTGCCAATGCCGGACGATTTTTGAGACCGCTCAGCGAGGCCTACCAGTGGCTGCGCAAGCGTCTTGTTGGGACAGCGTTGGTGCGCTTTTTCGCCCAATCGCTGGCCCGGCGGATTTTCTTTTCCAACGTCGCCGGCCTGCTGGTGCTGCTGGGCGGAATCTTCTGGGTTTCGCAGCAGCATGCCCTGTTGATCACGGCCAAGCGCGAAAATCTGCAGGTGCAGGGCGAAATCATTGCCGCAGCAATCGCCGCCAGCGCCCAGGTCCACACCAACGACATCACGTTTGATCCGAAACGCCTGAATGAGGTCGGCGCTGCAAGCGTCGTGCAGCGCACAGATGCGTTCGCAGCGCTGGACGGCCTCGAACTCTCGCTGCGTCCGGAAGAGGTCGGGCCGGTTTTGCGGCGGTTGATCCAACCGGTCAACATCAGCACGCGGGCCCGCATCTACGACCGCGGCGGCGCACTGATCGTCGACACCAACAGCGCCAGTATGCGGGACCTCGCCCCCATCCCGGGCGACGAGGCGGATGGCGCCAGCAAGCCGAAGGTCAAGACGTTCTGGACGCGGCTGCTGGCCTTTTTCGATGGTACGGATTTGCCGCTCTACTACGAGATCGGCACGGCCAACGGCACCTATTACCGGGAGGTTCGCCAGGCGCTCAAGGGCGAGCGCCCGCCACCGATGCTGCTGCTCAGCCGCGACCATCATCAGATCGTTTCGCTTGCCATTCCAATTCAGCGGCGCAACGGCACGCTCGGCGCGCTGCTGATTTCAACCCGGCCAGGCGAAATCGAGCGCATCCTGGCCCGCGAGCGTTGGATCTTCCTTTCCGTGGCAACGATGGCGCTGCTGACGACGTTGGCGGCTTCCATGCAGTTGACCCGTTCCATCGCTGAGCCAGTGCGCCGGCTTTCGGCTGCCGCGTTCCACGTCAGCAAGAGCATTTCGGCCCGCGCGGAACTGCCGGACTATTCGAGCCGGCGCGACGAGGTGGGCGCGATGTCCAGTGCCTTCCGTGAGATGACGAGCGCGCTCTACCGGCGGATCGAGGCCAGCGAGAAATTCGCGGCCGACGTGGCGCACGAGCTCAAGAACCCGCTGACTGCAGCGCGTTCGACGGCGGAATCGATGAGCTATGCCAAGACCGAAGAGCAGCGCCTGCAACTCGCCGAGCAGATCCAGAGCGAATTGAAGCGGCTCAACCGGCTGATCACGGACGTGTCGAATGCCTCGCGCCTGGATGCGGAATTGGCGCGTCAGGAAACCGTGCCGATCGACCTCGGCCAAGCGCTCAAGGGACTGGTAGACGTGTTGGCCGACATCCATGGCAATGGCGGTCGCAAGATCACCTTCGAGGTGATGCCGACGGTGGCGGGTGACCGTTCGTTGGTGGTCATCGGCCACGAGGGACGCCTCGGCCAGGTCGTCACCAATCTGGTGGACAATGCGGCGTCGTTCTCTCCAAAGGGGGGACGTGTCAAGGTCGTGGGGCGCCGGGTCGGCAACGAAGTCGAGATTGCCGTCGAGGACGAGGGGCCGGGCATGCCGCCCGACAAACTCGAAAAGATCTTTGCGCGGTTTTATTCCGACCGGCCGGAAAGCGACGGCACCACTGGTAAGAACTCCGGCTTGGGCTTGAGCATCTCGCGGGAAATCATCCTGGCGCACGGCGGGCGGATCTGGGCGGAAAACCTGCACGCGCCGGGTGAACCGAGGGAACAGGGAACGGGGCGCATCATCGGCGCGCGGTTCGCCTTCAGGTTGCCTGCCGCCAAGGTGCAAACCGTCGGGCGCTCCGAGAAGCGTAACGTCGATGCCTGACGCGACCTCGCCGCCTGTCGCCGCCACCGTTCATGCCACCGGTATCGCCGTGATGGGCGCAGGTGCGTTGATCGTGGGTCCATCGGGGGCAGGGAAATCCGATCTGGCGTTGCGGTGCCTCACCCAGGCCTTCACGGACGGCGAGCGGCTTCTGCCCGTGCGCCTGGTGGGCGACGATCAGGTGCATCTGAGGCGCCAGGGCTCTCGCGTGTCGGCAAGCGCGCCTGCTTCGATCGCCGGGCTGATCGAGGTTCGCCACGTCGGCATCGTTCGCGTCGATCATGTGGCCCAGAGCGACATTTGCATCGTGGTCGACGTGACGCCCGGCCAGCCCCTGGAGCGGATGCCAGATGGCGGGATCACTTATCCCTTGCTCGGTGTTGAGCTGCCCTGCATCCGGCTTGCGGCCACTGAGGCCTCGGCGCCTGCCAAGGTGATCCTGGCGCTGCTCGACTGCTGCCGGGGGCGGGAACAGCGTGATGCCCGGGACGGTGCAGAGTGACCCTGGTGCCTCATCGAGCGCTGGAGATGACGGCGGATGGCCGCGTTGTCGGGATTAGGCCTGTTCACGCGCGGGGATTCGTTTACAAGAACCGATTGCGAGGAGGCGGTCGAGCGACCATCTTCAGAGCAAAGAGGTTTAGGACTTTGGCGAAGACGCGGCATCTGTCGTGATGCTCGCCTGGAAACCGAGGCAACGAAGGGCGGAATGATGATCGGAATCGTGATCATCACGCATGGCGGGCTTGCCGTAGAGTTCCGGTCTGCGCTGGAGCATGTGGTTGGCGCGCAGGACGGCCTGGAGACCTTGTCGATCGGGCCCGACGACGATATCGAGACGCGCCGCGCCGACCTGATTGAGGCGATCCGGCGTGCCGATCAGGGCAGCGGCGTCGTCGTGCTCACCGACATGTTCGGTGGCACACCCTCGAATCTCGCCATTTCCATTATGGATGACACGGGGGCGGAGGTGCTGGCCGGGGTGAACCTGCCCATGCTGGTCCGCCTTGCAAGCGTCCGCAAAGACAAAACCCTCGTCGAGGCGGTCGATTTGGCCAAGGAAGCCGGACGAAAATATATCTCCGTTGCCAGTCAGGTGCTTTCCGGCGAGACTTAATATCTTGACCGCCTCGATCAGGACAACCATGCCCCAATCGCCGCTGCGAAGCGAACTCACGATTTGCAACAAAAAGGGGTTGCATGCGCGTGCCTCGGCGAAGTTCGTCAAGTGTGCGGAGACATTCGACTGCGAGATCAAGGTCACACGCGAGGGCCAGACAGTCGGCGGCACCTCCATCATGGGCTTGATGATGCTGGCAGCCGGCAAGGGTTCGACGATTGTCATCGAAGCAGAGGGACCCGACGCCGAAAAAGCGCTGGCTGCCCTGAAGGCGCTGATCGAAGATAAATTCGGCGAGGAATGTTGAGCGGCTGGCTGCCATTGCGCCCCAGCCGGAGGCGTCGGACACGTCGTGCCGAGCGCGTTCAACACGCAACGGCCGACCCCGTTTCCGGGATCGGCCATCTGCTGGAGATGCGGGGTGCGCAGCTCCCTAGTTCGACAACCTCAGCTTAGCAAGCTGCAGGGCGATGTCGCGGAAGGCTTGGCGCAGGGCCGCACCATCTTCGGCATCGTAGAACTTGGTGCTGTCGGTCGCACAGTTCTGCAACATGGTTTTCGCGGCGCTGTTGTTGCTCCCGAGCGAGAAGCCAACCGTGTAGACCGTGATGCCCTCATTCTTCATGCCCGTGCACAGTGACTGAGCGTAGCTGTTGACGGTGCTTGAGCTCTTGCTTCCACCTGAGAAGTAGTTGTACTCGCCGTCCGTCATCAGCACTGCAATCTTCTGCAGCTTCTGGGTGTGGTAGGGAGCCGGGCGGCTGGTTGTCGGCCAAATGTTCGCCCACTTCGGCGACAGCATGTACCAGGCCCACGCCGTGCCCAGCGAACCGGCCGTCGAACCGCTGGCCTCGAAGCTGTTGATTCTCGCCTTCAGAGCCGATTTGTCGTTCGTCAGCGGCATGATCTCGGCGGCGGGCTGAGAGCAATTACCACTATTTGAGTACTGCGAGGAGGTGCCGTTATTGGGCTTGTAATAGCCCAGATAGCGGCTAGGCTCCGGCGCCTTGTCGGTGAACTGATCCGAACCCTCTCGCTCGGTGACGCAGTCGATGAGCTTCTTGCCGCTATATGTCGGCGACAGGCCCGTCAACTGCGGAGCATAGCTGCCCACATTGACACGTGCCGAGAACGGCACCAGCGCGACCCTGGAAGTATATTCACTCTGGTCGGACCACACGATGATGTCGATCAGATCCTTGGCGGCGTCCTGCATGTCCAACAGCTTGCTGCCGGCCATAGACCCCGTCACGTCCAGCATCAGCGACACTTCGAGGCTGGTCTCGGCGTTGCCGCCAACGGCCAACTCGGCCTCTGACTTGGTGTAGATCTGATAACCTTCCGTCCGCACCATGGACAGGAACGGCGTTGCCAACACCGCGGAAGCTTCCATGACAAGCTTGTTCATGGCGACACTCGGCACGAACGAGACCGTCGGATTTTCGACGATGCGGGGCTTGTTGCGATAGAAGTATTTCTCAGCAGCCAGCTGGGACTGCGTGATGTCTCCCGTGATCTGCCATACGCGGCCGGCGGCCAGTACGGACGAGTCGAGAGCATTCTGCATCTGCTCGCGCGCTGTCGTTGCGCGACCGTAGTCCACGGCACCGCCGACCACGGAAACGACAACCAGTGTCGTCAACGCAAAGATGATTCCGACGCTGCCGCGCTCATCGCTCTTGAACGAGCGACCGATCGACGACGTTTCATTCGCGATCAGGCCCGTTACGGGACTATCGCAGCCCGATTGCGGTGCCTTCAGGCATCCCTTCAGTCGTTTATACACAGTACACCTCCAACACTCCAACTTCATGATCCAACATACGCATCGTGTTTTTGATTTCCGTTAATTTCGATACATAATGTCGGGGGTATCTCCGGTTTCTATAAACTAGATAAAATAGGCTTCCATAATACCTCGGGTTTTAAATGTAATTCGCATGGAATTTATTTAAAATTTGAATGAGTGGAAAAACCCGGCGCCCGGCCAGCGGCTGGATGGACTGCGGGCACTCGCGAGGCCAGCCAAAGCGCCTGATTGCAGCGGTTTGAGTGGGCCAGAACAGGCACATGCACACATAAGGATTTCTTTATATGATACTTGCGCCGGGCGGCGGGCCTCGCTATAGACTCCGCAATCCCGTGGCTGCTGGCGCCTGCGCGAGCGGCTTGAGGGAGCCGTGATGGCTGCATTGGACCGTTCATCGCGCCCAGTGGGTCAAAATCCCGCCGTCAAGGCGCGCATCGATAGCCGCGGCTCGCACAATTCACCTGAGAGGACAGCGAAATCCTATGACGAGCGCCAAGGACTACATTGTTAAGGACATCAATCTCGCCGATTGGGGGCGCAAGGAAATCTCCTTGGCCGAGACGGAAATGCCCGGCCTCATGGCCACTCGCGAAGAATATGGCCCCAAGCAGCCGTTGAAGGGCGCCCGCATTGCCGGTTCGCTGCACATGACGATCCAGACGGCTGTGCTGATCGAGACGCTGAAGGTGCTCGGCGCCGACATTCGCTGGGTGTCGTGCAACATCTATTCGACACAGGACCACGCCGCAGCCGCCATCGCGGCGGCAGGTATCCCCGTCTTTGCTTGGAAGGGCGAGAGCCTCAAGGATTACTGGGATTATACGGCGAAGCTGTTCGAGTGGGGCGACGGCGGCATGCCCAACATGATCCTGGACGACGGTGGAGACGCCACCATGTTCGTGCACCTGGGGCTGCAGGCGGAGAACGGCGACACTGCTTTTCTGGATAAGCCCGGCTCAGAGGAAGAAGAAGTGTTCTTCGGCCTTTTGAAGAAGCTGCTGAAGGAAAAGCCCAAGGGCTGGTTTGGGGAACTGGCCAAGTCCATCAAGGGCGTTTCGGAGGAAACGACCACGGGCGTTCATCGCCTTTATGAAATGCAGAAGGCGGGCAAGCTGCTGTTCCCGGCCATCAATGTCAACGACAGCGTGACGAAGTCGAAGTTCGACAATCTCTACGGGTGTCGCGAAAGCCTCGTGGACGGCATCCGGCGGGGCACCGACGTGATGATGTCGGGCAAGGTCGCGATGGTGGCCGGTTACGGTGACGTTGGCAAAGGCTCGGCAGCCTCGCTCAGGCAGGCCGGATGCCGGGTGCTGGTGTCAGAGATCGACCCGATCTGCGCGCTGCAGGCCGCCATGGAAGGCTACGAGGTCGTGACCATGGAGGAGGCGCTGCCACGCGCCGATATCTACGTTACCGCGACCGGCAACAAGGACATCATCACGACCGAGCACATGCGCAACATGAAAGACCGCGCGATCGTGTGCAACATCGGTCACTTCGACAACGAGATCCAGGTCGCTGGGCTCAAGAACTTCAAGTGGACGAACATCAAGGACCAGGTCGACGAGATCGAATTCCCGTCGGGCAATCGCATTATTCTCTTGTCGCAGGGCCGACTCGTGAACCTCGGCAATGCCATGGGGCACCCCTCGTTCGTCATGTCAGCGTCCTTCACCAACCAGACGCTGGCGCAGATCGAGCTCTATGCCAACCCCGGCAAGTACGAGAAGAAGGTCTATACGCTGCCCAAGCATCTGGATGAGAAGGTGGCGCTGCTGCATCTCGCCAAGGTCGGCGCCAACTTGACGAAACTGCGCCCAGATCAAGCGTCTTATATCGGCGTCAAGCCGGAAGGCCCCTACAAGCCCGAGCATTATCGCTACTAAGCGCGCTCGCACTGCCCTGACTCTGGTCCCGACCGGCTGTGCCGTGCCATCTGGCGATTTTCGCCGGTTGGGGCCGCATCGCCGGTCGGTCGCCTTATGGCAACACGTTGTGTACGGACCGGGACTATCGTGCAACAGCGACAACAAACTCAGGCCGCATGTGCGCAACGCGCTGGCCAGTGCGCACGGGGCGCGCCATGATCGTTAATGAATGATTAACGATTCGGAGCCTTTCCCAGCCGGCTCCGGCTTCTCGACAGCTCTTCTTGTTCCGCGTCAGCTCGACAGGTGCCATCCGGCGCATCGCGGAATCCTATGCAGACCACGGGTGACACAGCAGGCATGAAGAGCCAGCGGAGCGTTAATGCGCGCGCCGAGCTGTTGCTGCTGCTTGTGGCCTCCATCGCGTGCACGATCGTTCTCACATCCTCAATCGCCGACCGCGGGGAGACGTTTGCGGAGCCCATGCGGCTGGCTCACCTGCTGGGGCTCATTGTCACCAGTGGCGCCATGGCGGTCGGGCTCGGCCTGCTTTGGCGCTCGACACGCGCCGCCAAGCGTCGGCTGCAACGTCGGGACACGGAAACCGCCGAACTGCGACGCAGCCTTGCTGCGGCAGAGGCGATTCTCAAAGCCGAGCCGCAAGTCCTGATCCATTGGCAGCAGGGACAGGGTGTCAACGTCGCGGTCAATTCCTTGACGACCGTGCCGGGCCTGCCGGACGACCCTCAGCAGCTGCTGCGTTTCGGGCAATGGCTTGAGCCGCAGTCGGCCCACGACCTGAAGACAGGCCTCGACACGTTGTTTGCCGTCGGCCGCCCCTTCAACATGTTGCTGAGAACGGCAGCCGGCGGGCACATCGAGGCGGACGGACGCGTTTCGGGCGCGCGTGCCATCCTGCGGCTGCGCGACATTGCGGGCTCTCGCCGCGACCTGGCGCGGATCATGGACCAGCACCGCCAACTCGCCCGGGATATCACGCTGTCGCGGGCGTTGTTCAATGCGTTGCCGATGCCGGTCTGGATCCGGGACAGCGAGAACCAGATCTCCTGGGTCAACAAAGCCTATGTTGCCGCGGTCGAGGCCACTGACGAGCAAGAGGTGCGCGACCGCCAGATCGATCTGGTGGAAACGCGGGCGCGCAATGAGATGCAGGCCGCGCTCGATGAAGGACGCATCTTCCGCAAGCGCCTCGCCTTGAACATTGCGGGCGAGCGCAAGTCGCACGACATCATCGCCCTCCCCCTTGGCGACGCGCAAGCGGCAGCCGCCATGGACGTGACTGAGGCCGAGATCGCGCAAGGCGAACTCGACAGGCAGATTGCGGCCTATGACCGGACGCTCGACCGGGTTGCCACGGCGGTTGCCATTTTCGGCACCGACGGGCGCCTTGCCTTCTCCAACACCGCCTTTCAACAACTCTGGGAGCTCGACACCGATTGGCTCAACGGCCGTCCGACCGCTGCCGCCATTCTCGACCGGCTGCACGAAGCCGCCCGCCTGCCCGACGTCGTCAGCCAGCCACAATCGGATGATGGCGAGGACATGGACAGCCCACCGCCTGAACCGATCAATTATCGGGCCTGGAAGGCGCGCGTGCTAGCTGCGGCTCGGGGGGATGTGGCGACCGAGGAAGGCTGGTATCTGCCGGATGGCCGCACGCTGCATGTGACGATCGAACCGAGGCCCGATGGGGGCTTTACGCACTTCTTCCAGGACGTCACGGAGCGGATGGGACTTGAAAGCCGCTACAATGCGCTGATCGACGTGCAGCGGGAGACTCTCGATCATTTGAAGGAAGGCGTGGCGGTGTTCGGCACCGACGGTCGTTTGCGCCTTTTCAACCAGGCGTTCGAGCGGATCTGGAAGTTGTCCGGCCGCATGCTGCGCGAAAATCCGCACATCGAGGATATCGTCGCCCAGTGTCAAGTTCTGCACGATGACCCCGATGCGTGGCGCGTCATTGCGGATGTCGTGACGCAGTTCTCGGACCTCCGGCAAACGTCAGAGGGGCAAATGACGCGGACAGATCAGAGCGTGATCGATTTCGCAGCCCTGCCGCTGCCGGATGGCGGCACCTTGATTTCATTCGCCGACATCACCGTTTCCAAACGCTACGAGCGTGCCCTGATCGACCGGAACGAAGCGCTGGTGGCCGCAGACCGGCTGAAGAGCCAATTCATCAGCCATGTTTCCTATGAACTGAGGACACCGCTGACGAACATCATCGGGTTCTCCGAATTGCTCGAAAGCCCGCGGACCGGCGTGCTCAACGAAAAGCAACACGAGTATCTGGCCGATGTCAGTGCCTCGTCGCGCCAGCTGCTCTCGATCATCGACGACATTCTGGATCTGGCCAACATCGATGCGGGTGCGCTGGAATTGAAGCTCGCGCCGGTCAAGGTGCGGCCGATCATCGACGGGGCGCTTCTGGCCGTGCGGGATCGGGCCCAGCGGGCCCGCCTGACGCTCGATGTCAGCATTGCACCGGATGTCGATCACATCGTCGGCGACGATATGCGTATCCGACAGATCCTGTATAATCTGTTGTCGAATGCCATCGGCTTTTCCATCGCCGGCGGCACCGTCGGTCTCAAGTGTGCAAGGCGTCAGGGTATGCTGGAATTCAAGGTCACCGATCAGGGTGTTGGCATTCCAAGGGGTGATCAACGCACGGTGCTCGAGCGTTTCGTGTCGCGCAGCCAGGGGTCCAATCATCGTGGAGCGGGGCTGGGTCTGCCGATCTCGAAAAGTCTGGTCGAGCTTCACGGCGGACAATTGCGCCTCGATTCAGAGCCCGGCGTCGGCACGACGGTGACGGTGTTGTTGCCGGAGGACGGCCGGATGGCCGTGCCATCCTCGATGCCGGCTGCCGCTGCAGAATCGGCATGAGCAGCGCCATAACGCTGGAGGACCTGGACGAGGCGGCCGTCGCCCGTTTGGCGGAGTTAATCGCGCTCAAGGTTCAGCCGGGAGACACGATCGCGCTCAACGGCAATCTCGGCGCGGGCAAAACGACATTTGCGCGCGCGCTGATCAGGGCTCTGTTGCAGGACGCTGATGCCGAGGTGCCAAGCCCGACCTTCCCCATCCTGCAACCCTATGACACCGACCGGATTGCCATCGCTCATTTCGACCTCTACCGGATCGGCAGTGTCGAAGACTTGGATGAGCTGGGCTTCGACGACGCCATTGCGGGTGGTCTGGTGATCATCGAATGGCCGGAGCGGGCCGAGGACGCACTGCCTTGCGACCGCCTTGAGATCACCTTCAATGCCGGCCTCACCAACACGCGGCGCGACCTGACGCTGCTGGGCGTTGGTACCTTTGGGCCCAAGCTCGAGCGCCTTGCCGCGATACATGGTTTTCTGCAGACGGCTCCGGGTAGCACCAAAGTCCAATCCATCGCCTATCTGCAAGGGGATGCCTCGCAGCGCACTTATGCCAGGATCGCGACAGGCACTGGCTCATTCATCCTGATGGATTCGCCGCGCATGGCGGACGGGCCGCCTGTTCGCGATGGGCTGCCCTATAGCCGGATCGCGCATCTGGCGGAGGATGTGCGCCCGTTCGTTGCCATCGCCGCCGCGCTGGAGGCTTCCGGGCTTTCCGTGCCGCACGTCTACTCGGCCGATCTTGAACAGGGGCTTTTACTCCTGGAAGACCTGGGCGATCAGACATTCCACCGGGCGCTTCGCGATGGCGTTGCGCAAGCTCATTTGTGGCCAGCCGCGGTCGATGTATTGGTTGCGCTGCGGTCGCAGCCGATCCCGCACCACTTGCCGCTTCACGACGGCATACAGCATGCTTTGCCACGCTTCGATCGCGCCGCGCTCGAAATCGAACTGGCGCTGTTGCTGGATTGGTACTGGCCCGAGGTGAAGGGTGGCC
This sequence comes from Hyphomicrobiaceae bacterium, assembly GCA_041397705.1. Taxonomy (GTDB): domain Bacteria; phylum Pseudomonadota; class Alphaproteobacteria; order Rhizobiales; family Hyphomicrobiaceae. The sequence goes on along the minus strand of JAWKWC010000002.1, from coordinate 320,661 downwards.
CGCCATCGGATTCAGTGCGGCGCACGTTCCTGGATCTTTGGACGCCGGCGCTCGATTTCCTGATGGCGGTGCCGGCTGGGATCTTTCTGCGTGATTTCCATTCGCCCAATCTGTTCTGGCTGCCGGATCGTCCGGGCATTCGCAATGTGGGGGTGATCGACTTCCAAGATGCGCTTGCTGGTCCGTGGGCGCTCGATCTCGTCTCGCTCCTGCAAGACGCGCGCGTCGACGTGCCGGAACATCTCGAGGCGGGTGAGCTCGAGCGCTATATCGGCCTCATCGCCGCGCGCGAGGCTGGCTTCGACGCCGAGCGGTTTCGCAAGACCTACGCAATTTTCGGGGCGCAGCGAAATACGCGGCTGATCGGGCTCTGGGTGCGCTTGTTGCGGCGCGACGCAAAGCCTGGATACCTCCAGCACATGGCGCGGACGTGGCACTATCTTGCGCGCAATCTTCGCCACCCGGAGCTTGCCGCGCTCAAGGCCTGGTATGACGAGCATTTCCCGGAGGATGTTCGATTGCAGCCGATCGTTGCGTGAGGCTCGGGACTCCGCCGGCGCAGCTGCCTCCAGACGAAGGCACCGACACATGCCCCAAACCATAGATACAGCTTTTGTGCTGGCCGCCGGTCTTGGCACGCGGATGCGGCCGCTCACCGACGATCGGCCAAAGCCGATGGTGCGGCTTGGCGGTCGCCCACTTATCGACCACGTTCTCGACCGACTGAGAGACGCTGGCATTCGCAAAGCCGTCGTCAACGTGCATTACATGGCGGAGCAAATCGAGGCGCATGTGACCCGCCGCACGCAACCGCGGATCGAGATCTCCGATGAGCGCACGCAATTGCTCGAGACAGGTGGCGGCGTGGTGAAAGCGCTGCCGCTGCTTGGGGCGGCACCATTCGTGGTGCACAATTCCGACACCGTCTGGCTTGAACGCGCCTCGAACCTCAGCCGCCTCATCGCTATGTTCGATCCACTGCGCATGGACGGGCTGCTGCTCCTGGCCGACCGCGCCACAAGCATCGGCTACACCGGTAACGGCGACTTTTCAATCGCTGAGGATGGGCGCCTTTCGCGTCGCGCTCCAGGGGAGAAGGCACCTCATGTGTTTGCCGGTGCATCGATCGCCACCGGCAGGCTGATGCGCGATGCGCCTACGGGGCCGTTTTCACTCAATGTCGTGTGGGACCGCGCTTTGGCCGAGAATCGCCTCTACGGCCTTGTCCTCGACGGCACGTGGATGCACGTCGGAGACCCGCAAGCGCTGGCGTCCGCAGAAGCGTTGATTGCTGCGGGCCAACCGCGTTGAAGGCAGATGAGATAGGACGGCCGCTCATGACGCTTGGTTCCGAGGAAACGGCACAGGCCAACATTTTCACCATTCCGCCGGGGCGGCCCTTTCTGCCGGCGTTGGCGCAAGCCATCCTCAACGGGGACCTGCCACGCCATGGCGGGAGCAAACCTGACCGGTTGGAATTGCCCGCGTGGACAATTCTCATGCCGACGCGACGGGCTGCGCGGACGCTGCAGGATGCATTCGTCGATGCGGCCGGCGGCGGTGCGCTGCTTCTGCCAGCCATTCGCGCGATTTCCGAAGGCGAAGAGGACCTGGGCCTGATCGAGAGCGTGCTGAGGGCTCCTGACGCTTCGACCGACGACCTTGAACTGCCGCCCGCAATCGGGCCGTTGGAGCGCGTGTTGCTGCTCACCCAACTGGTGCAGGCCTGGTCGCAGGCATTGCGCCAAGCGAGGCCCGACGAAGACGAGGATACGACAGCGGGCAGACCCTATGCTGCGGCCGGTGCGGCAACGCCCGCTCAAGCCGCTCGCCTCGCCAGTGAGCTTGCGCGCTTGATCGATATGCTCGAAACCGAGAATGTCGCCATCGGGCGCCTCGCCGAGCTGGTACCCGATGCCTATGCCAGTCATTGGCAGCAGACACTGGACTTTCTGAAGATCATCACCGAGTTCTGGCCGGGGCATCTGCGCGAGCGCAACCAACTCTCGCCGGCTGACCGGCGCAATCGCCTGATTCTCGCCGAAGCGCAGCGGCTCGCTGCCAACCCACCGGAGGCGCCGATCATTGTTGCCGGCGTAACCGGCTCGGTGCCGGCGACCGCGGAATTGATGCGCGCGGTGGCAGCGCTGCCAAATGGCGCGATTGTGCTGCCTGGACTCGATCCACATCTCGACCGAGACGCCTATGCCGCGCTTGCCGGCGGACATCCGGAGCACCCACAGTTCGGGCTGGCGAAACTGATCGGTGCACTCGGTGCCACGCGCGATGACGTGAAGACATTGCCGGGTGCAGAGCTCGGCTCGGATTTGACGGCACGCAACAGACTGATTGCCGAGGCCATGCGACCACCGGGCACGATGGCAGGTTGGCGGCGATTGATCGAGGCCCCGTCGAAAGCCGACTTTTCTGCGGCACTGGCCAATGTCAGCCTAATCGAAACGCCAAATGATGATGCGGAGGCGGAGGTGGTGGCGTTGGCGTTGCGGGAGGCCGCGGAGACGCCGGGGCTGGTCGCCGCACTGGTATCGCCCGACCGCTTGCTGGCGCGCCGGGTTGGCGCACGGCTGGAAGCGTGGGGTATTCGCGTCGACGATTCGGCAGGCCGGCCGTTTGCCAAGACCGTTCCGGGAGCCTTTCTCGAACTGGTTGCCAACGCGCACCGTTCTGGGTTTGCGCCGGCACACCTCATGGCCCTCTTGAAGCATCCGTTGACGCGACTGGGGCTCGAACCCGGCGAGGTCAGGCGGCGTGCGCAACCTCGAGATTGCGGCGTTCCGACAATCCTACCAGCGTGGGCCGCTGACGGCGGCGCGCGCTCGACCGGGCCCGTGCAGAAACACTCGCAGGAGAGCAGAGGTCGGGTCGTCCGCCTCCTCAAGGACAGTGACTGGGACGCCATCGACGACTTGTGGCAGCGCCTGGCGCAAGCGTTCGCGCCATTGCACTCGATCACCGCTGGCAATCAACCGCAACCGTTCGGCAAACTGGTTGCAGGCCATGTTGCAACCGCCGAGGCTCTGGCGCAAACGCGCAGCCCGGACGAAGAAAGCGCGAACGCAACCGAGGCTGGCGCGGATGCGGCGACGTCGGCGCTCTGGGCGCGTGATGAAGGTGAAGCTGCGAGCCTGCTGATGGCGCGGCTGATGGCGGACGAAACGCCTCAGCCGCAGATCGCGCCGTCCGAGTTTCCGGAAATGCTGCGCACCCTCGTCGGCTCGGAGAATATCCGCACGCGCGTTCCCGCCCATCCCCGGCTTTACATCTGGGGACCTTACGAGGCGCGCCTGCATCAGCCCGACGTCGTCATCCTCAGCGGTCTCAACGAAGGCATCTGGCCTGGGCGACCGATCCCGTCCCTGGTTCAACCGTGGCATGCGTTCGAGCCTCGGGCTGCCCTCGCCGGAAGAAGAAATTGGGCGCGCGGCTCACGATCTCACACAGCTGCTCGGCACGCAGCGCGTGATCATGACCCGGGCAAACAAGTCAGGCGGCGTGCCAATGGTCGCCTCGCGCTGGCTGCTGCGGTTCAAAGCCTTGCTGGAGGGGCTGGGGCTTACCGAGGCACTGGCCGCCGATAAACCCCTGGCGCAATGGGCCGCCTCGCGCGACAGGGTCGAACCGACGCGACCATCCAGGGCGCAGCACCGGATCGCCGCTCACATTGCGCCACGCCGCCTCACGGTCTCCGACATCGAGACCTGGATCGCCAATCCCTATGCCACTTCGCGCGCCATATCCTGAAACTCGATGCGTTGACACCGCTCGGCGAAGAGCCCGGTCCGTCGGAGCGCGGCCAAATCGTGCACGAAACGCTGGCGCGTTTCACGAAGGCGCATCCCGACACCTTGCCGGACGATATTGTGGGCGCGTTCATGGCCCTTGCCGACGAGGTCATTGGCGATCTCGGGGGAGAGGCGAAAGTGAAGGCGTTCTGGCGGCCTCGGCCTCGAGCGGTTTGCGCATTGGTTTGCCGAGACGGAAGCGGGCCGGCGCGATCCGCAGTCGGAACGACGGGTCGGAGATTTCGTTGGGCAGCTCATTTTGCCCGCGCCGGTGGCTCCCTTCGAGTTGCGGGCACGGGCCGATCGATCGATGTGTCGCCGACCTCGTTGATCGTATCTGATTACAAGACGGGCGGGCTGCTGAGCCAGGCGGAGGTCGCAGATCCGGTACGGCACCGCAGCTGACGCTAGAGGCTGCCATGGTGGCGCAAGGCGCTTTCAGTGGTGTGGCAGCGCGCATGCCGACGGCATTGCGTTTCATACGCGCCACTGGCGCAGAGCCGGCGGGCGAGGACATTACGTTGATCGACAAAAGGGCAAAACAGCTGGCGAGATGGCCGAGGGGGCCGTCACGAACCACCCAAAGCCGATCGATCGCGCAGTTCGACACCCCGGAGACGTCGCATCGGCGCCGATGCGCCGGGCCAAGTTCGCCTACGACTACGACGAGTACGCCCATCTGGCGCGTTGCCGAATGGGCGGGTGACGACGAGGAGGGCACGTCATGACCACCTCAGACTCGGGACCCGACGCGCTGATCGAAAGCCAGCGCAAACAGACGACCGACAGGCAGGCGCGCGCGGCCGACCCGGATCGATCGGTCTGGGTGTCCGCTATGCCGGCACGGGCAAGACCCATGTGCTGACCAACCGTGTTCTCAGGCTGATGCTGGCGGGCACATCGCCTCGAGCGGCTGTTGTGTTTGACGTATACCAAGGCTGCTGCCGCCGAGATGCGTCCGAGCGCGTCTTCCATCGGCTCGCCCAGTGGGTCACCACCGGCGACGACACGCTGAAGGATGAACTCGCCGCTCTTGCTACAAGAGCCTTCGAAAGACGAATTGAGACGGGCGCGTGACCTTTACCGCGGCCACGAGACGCCCGGCGGTCTCAAGATCCAAACCATTCACGCCTCTGCGAACGCCTGCTGCAACGCTTTCTCCGCTGGAAGCGGGCGTTCCACCTGGGCCTGAAATCCTGGACGACGAACTCGTGCTTTCCGGCTCGGCGAGGCCATCGACGCGATGACGGCGACGCCACGAGCCAACCGGACTCGCCGCAGGGCGCGTCAGCGAAGTCATCGCCTGGGCGCACGACGATAGTTTTGCCGACGTCATCAAGCAGGCGCTGACGCGACGTGATTGGTTGAGCTTTCTGCAGCCGGCTCGAATATGGCAAGGCGCGTGGATCCTCTGATGCAGCCGCAGCGCTGTATCGCCGTGCGCTCGATCTGACGCCGAGTGACAGCCGGGAGACCATCGACAGTCAGCCGCAGTAGGTTCTTTCAGCCGCCGTCATGACGCGGGCGCGCGACGTCTTGCGGCGGAACCACGACTGACGCCCAGCGCGCGGCTGAGCTGACGGCCGCCCTAGCCACGCCACACGCAGCGCGCATCGGCGCTTCGAGAGCCGCCGGCATCGGCACCGGATACCGCAAGGTCTGATGACGTCCGCCCTCAAGAAGGCCAATGACGATCTGGACGCGAGCTTGCGGTCAGCGCAGGAACGATTTGCACAACTGGCTGGCGCCAACGGGTTGCTGTGGCGGAAGCAACCGTTGCTGGCGTCTGGCCAACGCAATTGAGCAACGTTTCCACGACCTGAATGCAGCGTCTGCGCGGCGCTGGATTTCGATGATCTCATCTGTCGCCGGCAATCTGCTGCGGCTCGGTCCGGATGCGCAGTGGTGTTTGGCCGCTCGATGGGGGCTTCCGACTGTCCTGGTCGATGAAGCCCAGGATACCAGCTGCGCACAGGCAAGCGGAATGACGCCTGGCCCGCGAATTTTCTGGGGTCGGCGACGGCGGAAACCGAAAAACAACGCGCGGCGCACCGTGTTCGCTGTTGGGGACGGAAAGCAATCGATCTTATGGCTTCCAAGGCGCAGCGCCGAAGATGTTTGCGGAAATGGGGGCAAGCTCGAAGGCAGGTTTTCGCGTCCGACCAACCGTTCGACCGGTGCCGTTGTCCTTGTCCTTCCGCACGGTTGCTCCGGTTCTCGAGCGGGCTGATCAGATCTTCTCAGATGGGGGAGCGGGCCAAGGGGCTGACATCGACGGCAACTACTATCGAACCCACGCCGTCGACCGACTGGGCGCTGGTGGCGTGTTCGAAATCTGGGAGGCTGAAAAGCCCGACGAGGGGGAAGCTGCACCACCGTGGCTGCCGCTCGAAGAAGTGGCGACCACGTCGCCGGTAACGCGGCTTCTTGCAAACTGCACGCGGCAACGATCGCGCATTGATCGACAGTGGCGAGGCCCTGGTGTCGGAAGCCGCCCGATTGTGGCCGAAAGACATTCTTATTCTTGTGCAAGCGGGCGCCCGTCAAGACGATGGTGGCGGCGTTGAAGGCGCGTGGAATTCCGGTTGCTGGTGCCGACAGGTTGCGGCTTGCCGACCAGATCGTGGTCAAGGTGATGATGGCGCCATGCGACGTTCTCTTGTTACCGGAGGACGACCTTCGTTATGGTTTGTTCTGAAGAGCCCGATGTTCGGCCTCGACGACGACGATCTCAGGCGGCGCCAGCATCGGCGCGGCTCGCTGTGGTCGGCCATGCTCGCCATCTGGCGGCACGCCGATCACCCGGTGATTACGCCTGCTGTGAACTCTCAAACGGCGCACGCGTGCTCGGATACCGTCCCACCCTATGAGTTCCTGGTGCAGGTTCTGGTGCATGACGGTATGCGTCATGCCTGCTCGCGCGTCTCGGTCCGGAAGCTGCCGATCCTTCCTGACGAGCTCATGTCGTTGGCGCTTACCTACGACGATCAGGCGCCGCCGTCCCTCCAAGGGTTCGTCGATTGGCTGAAGTCTTCCGAGCGTGAGATCAAGCGCGACATGGAGCACGGCCGCAACGAAGTGCGGGTGATGACGGTGCACGGCTCGAAGGGCCTGGAGGCGCCGATCGTGTTTCTGCCGGATACCTGTTCGGCGCCATATGCGAACCGGCCGGGCGGTCTCGTCGACTTCCCCGAGCTGCCTCAACCGCGTGATGATCTCGACCCCTTCTTGTGGCCCGTGAAAGGTTCGTCGGGTCTGGAAACGGTGCGGCGTGCCCGCGATTGGGTGCGCAATCGGGAATCCGAAGAGCACAATCGTCTCCTCTATGTGGCGCTGACGCGGGCCCGCGACCGCCTTTACATTGCGGGCTACGAAAGCGTCCGGGGGCGTGCGCCTGGCTGCTGGTACGACACGATCGCGAGCCTCGTCGATCATGAGATGACGACGGGCGCGGACGTGCTCGGCAATCCCGTCCGCCGCATTTCAGCAAGAGCAGACCGCGGCGGCCAAATCGCGGTCCCACGAGCTGGCGTCGGCGATCGAGCTCGAGACGCCGCCCGATTGGGCGATCAGGCCGGCAAATCTAAGGGAGGGCTTTTTCCACGTTGCTCCCTCAATGATTGTTGCCGGAAGTCGACAGTGGCGACCCCGTCGAGCGGGAGCCCGCGGCGAGGCAATCCTGGGGGAAGCCCCGCTCGCACCTCGCCGCGTGCTGGCGGACGGCAATCGCTTCCTGCAGGCACCATCACGCATGCCCTGCTGCAGCATCTGCCAAGCGTGCCGCGCGAACAATGGCGCACTGCCGCGGATCGGTTCGTTGCCGCCCGGAACGCACTTGCCGGCGGCACGCGTCTATCGTCAGTGGAGACGCTGCATGTGCTGACAAGCAGCGACTTTGCACCTGTGTTCGGGCCGGGTTCGAGGGCTGAGGTGCCGATCGCGGCCGCCATTCCCCATCCCGATGGCAGAGCCCGGCGGTTGCGTCTTGCCGCCAGACTGACCGTATCGTCATCACCGATCACGAAATCCTCGACTTCGGCCATTTCAAGACCAATCGCCTCCCCCGACCGATCCTTCTCAGGTTGCGGAGGCCTACGTTTTGCAGCTTGCCGCCTATCGGCTGGCCGTTGCTCAAGCCCTTTCCTGGACGTTAACCGTGCGCGCTGGCCTATTTGGACGGATGGGCTCTCGCTCATGGAATTACCCATCAGAGCGCCTGGATGTTGCCGCAAGCTCACTGTTTACCCGCAGCGCAAAACCTGACGGGTGACGGGGGCTTCCACGTTCGCGACACGTCGGCGGCAATCCGCGCTGAGTCGGACAACGGGTCCGGCCGTTCAAGGAGACAACACACAGACTGCAATGGTTTCGACTCCACTTCGTGAATGAAGTACTGAGTCGGATCTGCCGGTTGTCGTCGACTTCTTTGCGGAGTGGTGCGGATCAAAAGGCCATGGCACCAGCGCTCGAGCAGGTCGCCAAGGAGAGTAAGGCAAAGTCAAGATCGTGAAGATCGATGCGTCACCTCAAAAGCCCGGCATCACTCAGCAGTATCGGAGCCCAGGCCATGCCGACGCTTATGATCTTCAAGGACGGCAAGGTGGCCGCCCAGCAAGTTGGTGCGCTCGTGCAGAAGCGCAAGCTCGAAGAGTGGATCAACGGCGCCGTCTGATCGCTGTCATGAATGAAAGATGAGCGAGCGCAGCAGATCCCAGGGGTCTGGGTTGCAGCTTTCGCTTCGCGGAATCCGGTGTGCCGCCGCGGCCCTCAATAGTGAAAATGTGAGATTTCATGACCGTTTGGGCCTGGTGAACGGTGGGGTTCGAGTAGGTCAATCGTCGAGCATGCAGTTCTCGGCCAAGCGGGGCAGGTCATCCGCCACATCGACTTCGCGGAGTGTGCGGGGCATGCCCGGAGAGCGAATGAACCGTCCAGCACCTCAGATGCGCGTTTGCCCGGCTGCCCCATGGCGGTTGCGATCTCGCCCTGGCGCTCGCCATTGACGGAGAAATTATAGTCGAGGACATAGGGCAGCATCACACACGATGTGTGGCCGTGCGGCACACCGGCAGAGCCACCGAGAACAGCCGATGGCATGACCGCCGCCCAGGCGCGTTCCGGACACGATGCCGACCATCGACAACCAGCAGCCCATCATGCACTTGAGCCGCGCCTCCAGGTTGCCGGCATCGGCCTTGACGCCGCGCAGGCCAACGCCGAGCGATCGCAACGCCTGCAGCGACGTGCCGTCGGTGTAGTCGTTGGCATCGAGCGAGAGATATGTTTCGACAGCGTGGTCCACGGCCCGCACGCCGGATGCGAGCCACAGCCATTCGGGCGTGTGCACCGTCACAGCCGGATCGAGGAATCACGCTTTCCGGCACGATGCCGCGGTTCATGAAACTCTGTTTCAAGCGCAGACGCGGGTCGGTGACACCGGCGTGCGCATTGAACTCGCCGGCTGACAGCGTCGTTGGCACCGCGATCTGGCGCACTTTCGGGGCGCGAAACTCGGGTACTGACGCTTGCCATCCTTTACGGTCGAGCGGAAGGGTTCAAGGCCGTCGATATCGGTGATTGCGTGCTCCAGGCAGATGGTGACGGCCTTTGCCGCCATCGGTCACCGATCCCCCGCCAAACGTCACCAGCAGGTCGCAAGCTCGGCCTGCACCGGTTGGCGCAGGCCACGACGGCATCGCGCGGGGAATGCGGCGGGCATGTGATCGCACACGCCCGCACCGACCGCCCAGCGCCACCTGGAGCTTCTCGACCTCATCGGTTCAGGACGAGGTCCTGCCGGACAGGATGAAGACGTTTGCGCCGAGACGTCGGCCTGCAACGATGATGAGGCTGCCGGTTTGCCGAAGATCACCCGGTTCATCGCCGTGAAAACCATTGTACCCGCCTGCAGCAGCACCTCACGAAGCTATCGTTAGGCGAATCGCAGCGCAGATCGCCGATTCTCTGGCCTGGACGGGCGCCTTCTTTACGGCGGTATCGTACTGCGGCGATGGGCCGCCTGTTAACGCAGATCTTTATGTGCGGCGCAGCGAAACTTACTCAGCCGCGCGGCATTGCTCCTAATCTGACGACGATTTCGACGGTGTGCTGCCACCAGCTTATGGCTCGTTCCATGACGTGGTGCGGCTTGCTCTCAGGGTCGGTCGGATTTCTCCCTTCGCTTCGTCGGGAAGCGCAACTTGCCTCATTCGAGGTTGCCGCCGGTCTTGGCGGGCGCCCAAAGCGCTCGTTGCCTGACTGGCGGTTTTTTTTTGATCTTTTTGGCCCACCGGGCTCGATCCCCCCTCCCCCAATTTGAGCCAAGAGGACTGGCTTCGAGGGATCAAATTAAGTCATTTCCGCCACCGCTGGGTCCTGATAGGTTGTGGCCAAACCGTGCCAAATCTTCAAGGAGAACGACATGGCGCCGCTCGACATGAAGCCCAACGAGCTCGAGCCCTATTGGCTTCCGTTCACGCCCAACCGTGCCTTCAAAAAGCGCCCACGCTTGTTCTCCGGCGCCAAAGACATGCACTACATGACGCCTGATGGCCGTAAGGTCATCGACGCTACCTCGGGCCTGTTCTGCGTCAACGCTGGACATGGTCGCCAGAAGATTGTCGAGGCCATTCAGCATGCGGCCGCAACGCTCGATTTCTCACCACCTTTCCAGTACGCCCATCCCGGCGTGTTCGAGCTCTCCAGCCGGCTGACGCTGCTGGCCCCCGGCGATCTCGACTACTGTCTGTTCGCAAACTCGGGCAGCGAAGCGGTCGACACCGCGCTGAAAGTGGCGCTTGCCTATCACCGTAACCGCGGCGAAGGCCAGAGGACGCGCTTCATCGGCCGCGAGCGGGGCTACCACGGCGTTGGCTTTGGCGGCATCTCGGTCGGCGGCATGGTGGCCAACCGAAAAATGTTCGGCAATATGCTGGCCGGCGTCGATCACCTGCCGACTACCTACAATCGCGACAAGCAGGCCTTCTCTTCGCAAGAGCCGGAGTGGGGTGCAGAAACGGCCGATGAACTGCTGCGGCTCATCGGCTTGCATGATGCCTCAACCATCGCTGCCGTGATCGTCGAGCCTGTCGCTGGCTCCACTGGCTGCATCCCGCCGCCCAAAGGCTATCTCGAGCGCTTGCGCCAGATCACCGAACAGCATGGCATCCTGTTGATCTTCGACGAGGTCATCACGGGTTTCGGCCGGCTTGGCCACTGCTTCGCAGCTGAGCGCTACGGCATCGTTCCCGACATGATCACGTTCGCCAAGGGCGTCACCAATGCAGCCGCGCCCATGTCCGGCGTGCTCGTGCGGAAAGGCATCTACGAAGCCCACATGAACGGCCCTGAGCACATGGTGGAGCTGTTTCATGGCTACACGTATTCAGGCCATCCGCTGGCCGTGGCGGCCGGCTTGGCGACGCTGGACATCTACCGCGAAGAGGGGCTGTTCGAGCGCGCGCGTTCGCTCGAAAAGCCGTTCGCCGAGGCGATGCTCAGTTTGAAGGACGCACCCAATGTCGTCGACATCAGGCCGATCGGACTGATTTGCGGCATCGACCTTGCCTCGATCGCGGGCAAGCCCGGCGCTAGAGGGTACGAGGCGATCGAGCTCATGTACCACGATCACGACCTCTATTGCCGTGTGACTGCCGACACACTGGTGGTCGCGCCGCCTTTGATCGTGAGCGAAGGCCAGATTGCGGAGATCGCAGACCGTATTCGCAGCGTGCTCAAGGCCGTTGCCTGAGTTTCGGGACGTCATTAGGCGGCGCGCCTGCTTGATGACGTCCCTTTCGCCTCTTGATGTGCATTTTGCAGCCTACGCGTGCACTTTGAAACTGTATTAAATTTTAGATTGCAACCTCAATTTGCTCTGTGACACAACAAGCGTGGCATTTCCGCCTCATAGAGCGCAGTGCCTTCGTATTCCAAGGATATTTCTGTCGATAGGGCGCCCCCAGCGATTGATCGCATGGCGCCGACCCTTTCTCATCGTTGCAAACCACAGAGAAAGCGAGTCGCGCGCTATGACGGACACCGCTCAACCCATTCGCCAGCCCCGGTCGAGTATCGCTCGGGACTTTTTCTACACGATAATATTCCTCGCGTTGGTTTTGGTTTCGGTTCTGGGCGTTGCGACGTTGCATATCCACTTCGGGCTGGAGTTGCGAGCCGCAGCGGTCGTCGGGTTGGCCTATCTCGCGGTCCTTGTGGCTGGCACAGCCATCGGTAGACGCTCCCGGCGGGTCAATGAACTCAATCAGGAAATCGAAGAGCTACAGACGGAGTTGAAGCTGCTCCGACTGGAGCGGATGCACGCGCCGCCCCCTGGTATGCTGCGCCGGCCGGGTCCGGAGGCCGGACGGCCTGGTAACTTGACGCCCGTGCCACGCCGTGGACCGCCACGCCCGCCGATGCCCACCCCAAACCGTCAGCCGATGCCCAACGGTGCACCTGCTGCAGCGGATCGCGAACTCCACCGGGGTCCGCCGCCGCAGCCGACACCACCGCGGCCTCAAGCTGACCCGGCGCTGACGCCGCGCGATTCCAGACCCGGCGCTGACGAGGTCCGCGATCACGCTCCGGCGCCCAAAGAACCCATGGCGCAATCTCCGCGAGCGCCGGAGGGTGGCCTGCCGAAGCCTGCCGGGCCGTCGCGCGAGATGGCGCCCGTTGGCGACAACCGGCCGCCGCAACGGGCCGCCGCGCCGCTCGACATCGCATCGATGCAGGGCTTGATCGAGCAACTCGCGGCGAAACTCGATCAGCCGCTGCTGCCCGAGGACGGGCCGAAAGCCCGAAGTGGGCCGTCGTCCGCTGGACGGCCTGCTCCATCGCCGACGCCTGATGTGCCAGTGACTGGCGGGATCAAGGTCACCACGACGCCGAAGGCCGAGCGACCCGTCGAAGCGAGGACGCAAGCGCGAAACTGGAAGCGAGCGTGCGCGAGGAGATAGCAAGCGACACGGCAGCGAGCCCGCGTGTACCTATCGCCGGCGATGCCACGCCCTTCGGGCACCTGGCCGTCGTCGCCGAGGCCGTCGAGGCCAACCGTATGGATGTCTATCTGGATCCGATCATGGGGCTGGCCGATCGCAAGGCCCGCCACTTCGAGTTGACGGTCCGGCTGCGCGATGACGTCGGCCAGGAAATCGAGCCCGCGGAATATGTGGCGTCTGTTGCCGGCACCGGGCTTCTGGCCCGGATCGATGCCGCAAAGCTCGAGCGCGCCGCGGAGATCGTGCAACGGCTCAAGACCCGCCAGAGCAAGGCCGCACTTTTCTCCTCGCTCACGGGCGAATCATTGGCCGACGAAAACTTCCTGGGGTCGTTTGCCGATCTGCTGACGGACGAAGACGGGATGGGCGCGCGGCTCGTCTTGAGCTTCTCGCAGGCTGAGGCGCGCAACTTCTCGACCGTGCATTGGCAGTCGATTTCGGCGATGGCCAGCATCGGTCTCAAGTTCGCTCTGGAAGAGGTGACAGATCTCGATATGGATTTCGAGATGCTGCAACAGAATGGGTTCACCTTCGTCAAACTCGACGCGGGTGTCTTCCTGGACGGCTTGCCGATTGCCGGCGGCCGGGTGCCGCCGGCCGACATCTGCCGTCATCTCGCCGGCCTCGGTTTCGGCCTGATCGTTGGGGGTATCGTAGCGGAGAAAGACCTGGCACGGATCCACGGCTTCGGCGCCATACTCGGTCAGGGCACGCTGTTTGGTGCGCCGCGCTCCGTCGCACTCGAGCGACCACAGCGCGCTGCCTGATCGCAGGCGGCACCATTGACATGGTTGCAAAGGCCCGAGCTGACATAAAGCTCGGGCCTTTCTTTTTGCAGCTCAGGCTGGATGCTCACGCGGGGCCGAGCGGCCGCCTTCCATCACGTCGGCGCGGGTTCCGACATGCGCCGTGTGGCTGCCCGCCTCGATGGCGAGCAACTTGGCAACATCGCGTGCTGCTGCCGCAATCTCCGCGGTCTCGACACCGGTCTTGACACCCATCTCGTTCAGCATGTGCACGATGTCCTCGGTCGCGAGATTGCCGACCGAGGCAATGGTCCTGGGCATGGCGATGCCACCGCCGATGCCGCAGATCGCACCCTCAACGAAATGAGCGCCGGCATCGAGGGCCGCCAGCACATTTGCGAGGCCGGTTCCTGCGAGATTGTGCACATGGAACCCGAGCTCAATGTCATTGTGGCGATCGAGGACGCGGGCAAACAACTCCGAGACATGCCGGGGATCTTCCATTCCCAGGCTGCCGGCGAGATAGAAGCGGCGCATGCCGGCGTTGCGGAACTGGTCGATCAGGGTCAGCACGCGCTCCGGTGCGATGCGGCCTTCGTAGGCGCACCACATGCTCATGCCCAGCGCCATCGCCCAGCGCTTGCCGGCCTGGTCGACGATCCGAAAGGTGCGGATCGCTTCCTCCACGCCCTCGGCCAGCGTCATGTTCTGGTTCTTCTTGTTGTAGGCTTCGCTGACGGTAATCAGGCCGAGAAACTCGTCGAGCGGCGTCTTGATGCCACGCTCGGCACCGCGGGCGTTGGGGACGAGGCCGCGATAGACGACTCCTGGGCGCCGGGTGATGCGCTCTGCCACCTCTTCGGCATCCTTCAAGTTCGGGATGACGCGGGGGTGGGCAAAGCCCGTGACCTCGATGACGGGCAAACCGGTGGCCGAGAGGCGGTCGACGATGGCCACCTTGGTCTCGGTATCCACGGGGCGGGGAAAGCTTTGGATGCCATCGCGGGCGGCGACGTCGACGACCGTGACGGACTCGGGGATGCGGAGCATGCTTGCCTCGAAATTTGTGGCTTTGCCGGGAGAACCGAGAGCGAGGTCGCTGCCCTCATGCCCCCGGCAAAGGGTCTTGCCCTTTGCAATCCCATGATGAGGCGGAATGGGACGACGGTCCAGCGGGACACTGGCGTGCACAGGGGTCAAAGAGTGACGCCCAGATAGCGCGCGCCCGGCACGGGGTTGAAGGTGTAGGGCGCAACCGGTGCGAAGCCCATTTGCTGGTAAAGTGCCTGGGCGTGACCCATTTCAGGGAGCGTGTCCAGGCACAAGCGCTGGTAGCCGATGGCGCGCGCCTCGCTGACAAGGGCTGCCACGAGGCGGCGGCCAAGACCATGACCGCGACCCGCCGGCATGACGTAGAGCCGCTTGATCTCGCCAGTTTCACCATCCTGCTGGCGCAGGGCGATACAGCCGACGGCCGCGCCGTCCAGCATGGCCAGCAGCAGGCGACCTGCCGGCGGTGCGTAGGCGGCGGGTAAGGCTGCCACCTCCGCTTCGAAGTCCTGGAAGCCGAGGTCGATGCTGAGCGAACCTTGATAGGCGCGAAACAGGCGGCGTACCTTCCCCGCCTCTTCTGGGAGCCGTGCCGGTCGTATCGTGATCGCCACGCGCGCGCCTCCGCTCGATCAGGCGGCCAACTCCAGGATTTCGCGCACCTGCGCCGGCCCCTCGATGCGACGGGGATTGCGCGGCACCCATGGGGTGCCCATGGCGCCCTCGGCAATCTTCTCGAAGCTGTCGCGCCCAATCTCGACGGCGGAAAGACTGCGTGGCATGCCGAGCCCGGCGATGAAGGCGTCCAGGACTGTGCCGGCGTCTTCTCCAGCGCGCCCCATAGCCGCGGCAACCAGCGCTTGTCGACCAGCGTTTGCGGGCTTGTTCCATTGCATCACGGCCGGCAGCATGATGCACGACGTGTGACCGTGGGGAATGTCGAAGGCTGCGCCCAGGACATAGCCAATGCCGTGACTGGCGCCCATCGGCACCCCGGTAGCGAGTGGCCCCATGGAAAGCCAGGCGCCAAGCTGGCAATCGAGCCGCGCCTCCAAATCCTGCGGGTTTGCTTTCACTTTTGGCATCGCTTGCGCCAGGAGGGCCAGCCCCTTCAATGCCTGGGCGTCGCCGTAGGGGTTTGCTTCGTTGGAGCAGATGCCCTCCACGCAATGGTCGACAGCGCGTACACCCGTCGACAGCCAGAGCCACTCCGGCGTGTGAACGGTGACTGCGGGATCGAGGATGACGACCTGGGGAATGATGCCGGGATGGCGCAGCAGCTCCTTGACCTTCGTGCGCTCGTCGGTGACGCCGGAAATGGCGCTGAACTCACCTGCAGACAACGTGGTGGGCACGGTGACCTGACGCACAGCGGGCGGCTTGAGACCGGGCGGTGGGCCAATCGCACCATCGGCGCCTTTGACGGGCCGCAGGGCATCCATCGCCTCAGGCGAGCGAATTTCGTTGGCCAGGCACAGTTGGACCGCCTTGGCGCCGTCCGTGATCGAGCCGCCACCAATCGTCACGATGAGATCCGCGTTGGCAGAGCGGGCTGCATCCGCGGCGGCGATGACGGCGCTGCGGGGCGTGTGGGGTGGCATATCTGCAAAGGTGCCGGCGACACGATTGCCAAGGGCAGATCGCACGCGCGCAATTTCATCGGTCGTGCGGTTGAGCGTGCCACTGGCCATCAAGAGCACGCGCGTGGCCTCCTGACGCTGGGCCAGTTCGGCAATCGCGTCAGCAGCCGGCTTGCCGTAGATGACTTCTTCCATTCGACCAAAAACGATTCTGCCGGACTGCATGGCACTTTCTCCTTCTACGCGTCGTGGGCCAGGTGCGAGGTCGCACTGCTCTCCCCCCCCCTCAGCCGAGTTCAGCGCGGACGATGGCTGCGCCGTCGGCCAAGGCCTTCAACTTCCCGAAGGCTGTGTCACGCGGCAAGTATTTCATCCCACAGTCGGGCGCGGGCATCAGGCGCTCAGGAGGCAGGTATTTGAGCGCGGCCCTGATGCGGCCGGCAACAACCTCCGCGGTTTCGATCGCGGGGTCGTTGAGGTCGATGACGCCGAGCATGACGGTCTTCGGCGCCAGATCCTTCAGCACCGCAAGATCGAGCTTCGGCTGCGCGGCCTCGATCGAAATGGTGTTCGCGTTCGTTCCTGCCAGCTCCGCCAGAAAGCTATAGCCGGTCGGCTTGGTTTCGCCGGGGACGACAGCGGCGTAACCGAAACACAGATGCACGACGGTTGCTGCCGTGATGCCTTCGAGGGCCCGATTGATGGCCTTGACGGCGTAGCGGCGCGCGGCATCGGGATCGTTGCGGACCCAGGGTTCATCGAGCTGGATGACATCGGCACCGGCCGCAACGAGTTCGTGGGCCTCGGCGTTGACGGCTGCTGCCAGATCCATGGCGAGAGCCTCAGGGTCTTTGTAATGCTCGTCCTTGGCCTGCTGGCTCATGGTGAAGGGGCCAGGCAGCGTAATCTTGGCAACACGATCGGTATTGGCCCGAAGAAACGTCATGTCCCGGACCTCGACTGCGCGTACGCGCCTGACCGGGCCGACGATGCGCGGCACATGGGTCGCACCAGATCGGGCTTCGACGATGCCGGGTTTGTGGAAATCGACGCCGTCGAGCGTGGTTGCAAAGTGGTTCGAGTAGCTCTCCCGGCGGATTTCGCCATCGGTAATGACGTCGATCCCGGCGCGCTCCATGTCGCGGATGGCGAGCAGCGTCGCATCGTCCTGGGCCTGCACCAGATACTCATCTGCCACGCGCCACATCTCCGGCACGCGCACGCGCGGGACTCGCTGTGCTCTCAGCACGGTCTTGTCGACCAACCAGTCAGGCTGCGGGTAGCTGCCAACGACGGTCGTGGCAAGAAGAGGCAGTTTTGGCATGGTGTCTCGCTTTCAAAGTCAGCACCTGGCGTCGGCGGCGCGCGTGGTCCTTATCTTGGCGCGAAGCTGGCGCCAAAACCAGTTGCTCTTTCAGCAGGCGCTCTGAACTGCCGGCCGGACGCGACCTGGCTTTTCCGCCTGTCAGGGCCGCGAGGGGCCGAATTGGATATGGCCGGATGCCATTGCAGGTGCGAAACTTGATACGCCATTCCGTTTCAATGGGCGGCGCGGCGGGCCGTGATACGCACGAAGTCTATGGACAACGCACCATGCCTCTTCCCAACGACTACCTGACCTACCCCTACCGCCGGGCGGGCATGGATCATGACCGTTACGCCTATTCCAACCTGTTCGAGCGAAAGCCGGTCACGTGGCCGGGTGGGGCCCGCATCGCCCTTTGGATCGTGCCGACACTCGAGCTCTTTCCACTGGACATGACGACGGCGCGCGTCAAGCCGCTCGGAGCCCTGGATCGGCCTTATCCGGACTACTGGAACTATACGCTGCGCGATTACGGCAACAGAGTTGGTGCGGCCCGTGTCTTCCGGGCCTTGGAGCAGCGCGGCCTCAAGGCCTCGGTTGCCATGTCTGCCGGCCTGGCCGCGCGCTATCCGCATTTGATCGAGGAGGCGCGGCGGCTGCAGTTCGAGGTCGTCGCCCATGGCCTGGACATGGGTCACATCCATGCCGGCGATCTGCCAGAGGACGAGGAAAGGGAGTGGATCGCCAGCAGCCTCGCAACCCTGCGCCAAGCCTCCGGCCAGCCGGTGGCCGGGTGGTACTCGCCCGCGCATTCCGAGACCTGGCGGACGCTCGACCTCGTGGCGACGGAAGGTTGCGGCTACGTCTGCGACTGGGCGAACGACGACATGCCTTACCGGCTTGGCACATCGTCCGGCGAACTGCACGCCATGCCACATGCCTACGAGGTGTCGGACCTCCAGCTGTTTCATTTCTATCGCTACAAGCCACACCAATTCATTCAGCAGTTAAAAGACCACTTCGAATTACTGTACAGAGAAGCAGAAGTACATGGATCGCGCATTGTAACCTTGTCGCTGAGGCCCTGGATCTGCGGCGTGCCTCATCGGATCGCTGCCGTCGAGCACGTGCTCGACCATATCTTAGGCCATGCGGGGATTTGGTCAGCGACGGGGCGCGAAATTCTGGCCGAGTGGTGCCGACAGCAGGCTGATTGAGGCCTACAGGCGCGTGAAAATTTGATCCTGGCAGCGAACCATGCTAGAGGAACTACTCTCAGTATTTCTCAGTAATCTTATCCCAGAAAACAGCAAAAGGAGTCATTGCATGACCTCTCTTGAGATGTCGAATGCCACAACAACAAATAGCAGCGACATCGACAGCGAATTGGAAACTGCAATTCATCAGAAGACTTCAGTCCCCGTCGAGCCGACTGCTCCCCGCGCCGAAGAGCTCGTGATTTGGCCCGCTGTGAACGCGCGTGGATCCAGCATGAGACTGGTTCGCAATCCGCTGCCGACGGCGGATGACAAGGCTCACAGCTAACAATTGTATCTGTGAATACCGGTGCTCGCGGACTGGCTGGCTAGGGCCAGCGGCCGCGTGAACCGGAGCGTTGGCCGACACTTGTGAGGCCGCCTGCGCATCTGCCATTGCAGGACGCCTCGTCCTTCGTCCAAGCACCTCTTCACTTGGTTCGCATTGCATCTACGACCGCGGTAGGCATGGCTTGGCTCAGCCCAATCCGCTGGAACCACCGTTCATCGGCTACGCCGCTCCCCACCACTCCAGGCACAACTGCGCGGCAAGCGCGGGCGGCGGCTTCCGGGCTCAGTCGGGACGTGGCACATAGGTTTATATCTGGACCAAGCGCTGGATTTCGCCTGCGATGAACACGACACACGGCTTTTCGCGCGACGCGCATCCGCGTCACCTTCAATGGAAAGACCATGGATAACAAAACCAACCTGTCTCAGGGCGCGGCGACCAAACCGTCGTCACACGCCGGCGAGCAGACGCCATCTCTGCCGCAGGCTCGATTGACCGTGCGCCGCGCATCGCTGGGCGATGTGGAGGCCGTGGCCGCCCTCAGCCGACGCATCTATCATCCGCTGCCGGCCCTGAATGCGCAGATGATACGGGGCCAAATCAATAATTTCCCGCAAGGCCAGTTTGTCGCCGAGTACGACGGCCAGGTGGTGGGCTATTGCGCCACGTTCGTGATCGCGGAACGTCACGGGCTCGCGCCGCACACCTGGCATGAGATCACGGGCAATGGATTTGCCTCGCGGCACAATCCCGACGGCGATTGGCTCTACGGTATGGACGTCTCCGTCGATCCACAGCGCCGACGGTTGCGGATCGGTCAGCGGCTTTACAATGCCCGCAAGGCACTTGCTCGGGAACTGGGTCTCAAGGGGATCGTTTTTGGCGGGAGGATGCCTGGCTATGCCCGCCGCTCGCGCGATTTTGCCAGCCCGGAAGACTATCTACAGGCGATTACGGAACGGAAGTTCCGCGACCCCGTGGTGAACTTCCAGATGGCGCAAGGCTTCGAGCCGATCGGCGTGCTGAAACGCTACGATACCGGCGATCGCGAGTCGCTCGGCAACGCCAGCCACATGGTTTGGCGCAACCCCGAATATGACGACACGACTAAACGCTCGGCCAATGCGCTGGCGCTGACACAGAAGGTGCGGGTTGCGACCGTGCAATACCAGATGCGCGGCATCAAGGACCGGGAAGAGTTCCGCCAGCAGGTCGCCTACTTTGTCGACGTGGCGGCCGACTATAAATCGGATTTCGTAGTGTTGCCGGAGCTGTTCACCCTGCAACTGCTGTCGCTCGAAAAGAAGGCGCTTCCGCCACTGGAAGGCATCGAGCGCATCACAAGCTACACCGACTGGTTCGTCGAGTTCATGCGCGAACTCGCCATCTCCCACAACATCAACATTATCGGCGGGACGCACCCGACGCGGGTTTCCGAAAGCGAGATACGTAATATCGCCTACGTCTTCCTGCGGGACGGCGCAGTATTCCGCCAGGACAAGATCCATCCGACGCCGAGCGAGGCCTACTGGTGGAACATCAAGGGCGGCAACGACGTCAACGTCATCAACACCGACTGCGGACCGATCGGCGTGCTCGTGTGCTATGATGCGGAGTTCCCTGAATTGACGCGCCACCTCGCCGACCAGGGCGCCATGCTGTTGTTCGTGCCGTTCTGCACGGACGACCGCCGCGGCTTCCTGCGCGTGCGCTACTGCTGTCATGCGCGAGCCATCGAGAACCAGATCTACGTCATCATGTCCGGCGTGTGCGGCAACCTGCCGAACGTCGAAAACATGGATATCCACTACGCAGAGAGCGCCGTCCTCACGCCGTGCGATATTCCGTTCGCACGCGATGGCGTGGCGGCGGACACGGCTGCGAACACCGAGACGATTGCCATTGCCGACTTGCGCCTCTCGGATCTCACCGTTGCGCGACGGGAAGGCAGCGTGCGCAATTTTCTCGATCGCCGGTTCGATCTCTACCGGGTTACGTGGCACAGTGACGAGGCCCGAGACGACGACGCATGAGGCGGTGGCGCTTCGGCGCTACTCCTGAACCTCCAAGCCGGAAGTCCCCGATGAAGCTGGCGATCATCTCCGACATTCATTCCGACGCGCCTGCCCTCGCTCGCGTGCTTGGCGATATGCCTGCGGTGGATCAGGTTTTGTGTGCGGGGGATGCCATCAGCGAGTTCAGTTTTTGCCCTGACACCGTGACGTTGCTCAGAGATGCCAATGCGAGGTGCATTCGAGGCAATCACGAGCACGTGTTGTTCGGCGGGGCCAATCCCGGCTACCTCGCCAAGTGCCGGGACCGCTACGACACGGCGTTGCTGGACATGCTGGCGGAGGCTCCGACCTCGATCGAACTCGAGGCGGAAGGTCAGCGCGTTCTCATGATCCACGCCACGCCGTGGTCGCCGTACTCGGGCTACATCAATCCGGGCAGCCCGCAGTTGTCGCGCATCTCGGCCCTGCCCTACGATTATGTCATACTGGGCCACACGCACGTTGCGATGATCGAAAGCGCCGGGCCGGTCACGGTGATCAATCCTGGATCATGCTCGCAGCCGCGCGGGGCGGACCGACGCCGGTCTTATGCCGTGCTCGATCTGGCGACACGCGAAGCGCACATTCGCTATCTCGACTAAGACTTGGCAGCGGCGCAACAGCCGGCCCGCAGGCATTTCGATTAAGGAAAACGTTATTCGGATCAATTTGCATATGGTTTGAGACTTAGCGGGCGGCCAGGCTATTGCGACGCCAACGCTGCAATTCAGCGTCCCAATTCGGTCATGAAGTGCCGCTTCTAAAGACGGCGGGGAGACTGCGGCCGGCTTCGGGGACAGTCCGAAGCGTGGGGATATTCTATCCATGCTGCTCCGCTTTCGCGTTGTGCTCACCATTGCATTCGCCTATTGCCTCTTCGAATCTGCAAGCATCCTATTGGTCGCCGTTGGCGCGGCTGCGGAAACGCTTGGCGAGGTGTTGGAGGCTGCTCGGGCGCGAAATCCCGCCATTGCCGCGACGCGAACACGCGCTGGTGCGCGAGACGTAAACGTGGATCAGGCCAAGGCCGGATGGCTGCCGACCGTTTCCTTTACGGCCGACGCCGGTCTTGCCAGAGATGCGCGGACGGCAGGCCTCGCTCTTGGCGACAGCAATCGTCCTGCTGGGTTTGCCGTCACGGCCAGTCAGCCGATCTACGATGGCGGGCGCACGGCGGCAGCGGTCGGGGCGGCGCGGGCCACGGCCGGCGCCGAACATGAGCGCAGTCGCCTTGTCGAACAGCAGGTTTTGCTCGCAGCCGTCACGGCCTTCGCCGACGTGCGGCTCGGTCGCCGGCTGGTACGCATCGCCCAGGACGGGGTTTTGCTGTTTGAACAAACCTTACAGGCAACGCGGAGCAAAGCCCGGGCGCAGGAGGCAACTGTCGCAGACGTCGCCCAGGCCGAGGCTGCACTTGCAGGGGCGCGTGCGGGCCAAGCGGCAGCGCAGGCCGGCCTTGCCGCTGGCACAGCTCAATTCGAAGCGATCGTCTTCAGGAAGCCCGGTCCGCTTGCCCCGCCGCCGGCTAGGTTGGGCGGATTGCCAGCCAGCGCCGATGCGGCTGCCGCAGCGGCGGCTCGCTATAGCCCGGGCCTGGTGATGGCCCTGCATCGACAAGCAGCCGCGCGTTACGACATCGATCGTGCCAGGTCCGGCTATGCGCCGACGCTGTCGCTGGAAGCGCGATACCGGCAACGGTTCGATCTGCCGGGCGTCGTCAGGGAACCTGATGACCTGTCGGTTCGGGCGGTCGTAACGGTGCCGCTCTATTCGGGTGGGGCCACGGTTGCCGATGTCACCGCAGCCCGCCTCGGTCACGTCGCAGCCGGGTATGACGTGGTCGACATGCGTGCCCAAGTCAAAAGCGCTGCCTTGCAGGCGTGGTCCAGACATGTTTCCGCAAACGCGGCGCGCAAGTCTCTGCAGGCGCAGGCTGCCGCCAACCGAACGGCATTGAACGGTATCCGCTCCGAGCATCGCATCGGGCAGCGCAGCGTGCTCGACCTGATCACGGCGCAGCAGGCCGTGCTCGCCTCCGACAGGGCGTTGGCAGAAAACGAGCGCGACCGTGTCACGGCTCTTTACGGTTTGGCGTCTCTGGTCAAAGGGATCGGGCCGGCTGACGGGGCGCGGACTGCGGCGTCCAGCGAGGACAAAACTCAGTCGCTCGCCGCGCTTTCGGCCTGGTCGATCTCGGTCCGAAAAGCGGAGTGAAAGGCTCATTCCAGCATTATGTCCGCCGTGACCTGCGCTCCAAATGATTATTTCTCGAATACCCTGTATAATGCCAATTTCCTCCTCTCTATGCGGACTTTTTTTCTGAGTTCTCCCATTTTCTAAAACCATAAAGGCGTCATATTTGGATGACTTTCTGTTCATGCGGTTTCGGGGGAAATTGCAAGGAGTTCCGGGATGCATAGCAAGGGCCGCGACTTCGCCTCGCTCGGCGAAATATTCAATGACGCTACCGTGCGCATGCTTGGCGGCATTGGGCCACAAAACCAAAATGCCATTCTTCGTGACATCGACCTTGTCCAGAGTGGACTGACCAATCTACTGGAGAAGAACCCCGGTCAATCGAGGGCGCGAGCGCCATCCACGTCCAGAATATCATCGACCAGCTCAGCCTCGAGCGCCAAGCGATTGGAACCATCGGTACGGACCCGTTCGCTGCCAAGTACATCAACGACATCCAGCGTGACTTGATCGACATCGTTCAGGGCGACGATGCGCTTGCCGCGCTGGCGAGTGCCAGGGGACACAACGGCTTTGGTGCTGTTCCAGATGTTTTGGCGCCGCCCGCGCAATTTCAGGGCAATGCCGAGCAGACCGAATTCATGCGGAATTTCGCTGAGACAGCGGCAGATTTGGCAAATCGAGCGGTGGCTTTGGCCGATGGGCAAGGTGATCCAGCCGCGATTTCCGCGCTGACAGCGGAGATCCAGGCCTTCGGTGCCGAGGCCAATGCCTTCACGGTTGCCCAAGGCGGGCTCTACTCGGCCCGCTTCAACAACGAATTTGCATCCGAGGGTGTGCATGGCACAGCCTCGCGGGCCTCATCGACGGATTGCAGACGGGCAATACCCAACTCGTCCATGCCGCCGCCGACGTGATGGCGGCCAATGCAGAGGACGTCGCAGGCAATATGCTGGGGATCGGCGATGACCCTCCCGATAGCGGATCGGGAATTCCTGACGTGGTCGATCCCATCGCTGTCGCGGGCACCGTCTTCAATGACGCGACGGCCAAGCTGATCGGCGGCGTCTACGACGGCAATCGCCAGTCGGTGCACGACGACCTCGTCGCGACACAACAGGGCTTTGCCTCCGTTCTCGAAACGGGTGAGCTCACTGGGCGATCCGCTGCGCATGCGCAGAAAGTGGTCGACCTCATCGGCCGCGAATTGGCCCTCATCGACAATGTGGATGCGGGGCCGGGATCGGCGGCGCAGATCAACAGGCTGCACTCGAAGATCATCGACGTCGTGCAGGGCGACAAGCAGCTCGCGGCACTGGCCTCTGCCGACGATGCCAATGGCTTCATGGCGCTTCCCGCAGCGGGTGGAAATTTCGGCCAAGGCCCTGGTCGCGGGCACGGTGGCGGGAATGGCTGGGGACACGATCGGGGCCCTTGCAATACTGATGCGGTGGCTGCCGCCAAGGCCGACGTGATGGCGGCCTCGATTTCCGAACCGGACCCGATGGCTGGCATTTTTTCCGGAAACGATCTCCATCACGCCACCTGAGGAGCGAATGGCACACCCTGCTGCAGATCCCTTGTCTGTGGTGCTGAAAGCGTGCCGCCGTCACCTCACGACGGCGGCCGCATTCGGGCTGGCACTCAATTGCCTGCATCTGGCAGGCCCACTCTACATGATGCAGGTCTATGACCGCGTCTTGGGCAGCGGCAGTCAGATGACGCTGGTCATGTTGACGGTGGCAGTGCTGGCGGCGTACGGCGCGCTAGCCGGTCTTGACCGGGCGCGGGGTGATGTGATGGCGGCGGCAAGCCTCAGGCTGGACCGGCTGCTGTCGGGGCCGGCCTTTTCGGCGATGATGCGAGAGACGGACGGGCGCAGTCGCAGCCAGGCCTTGCGAGATCTCGATGCCTGCCGTCAGCTCGTGACCAGCCCGGCAATTTCGGGCCTGCTCGATCTGCCGTGGGTGCTGATCTATGCGGTGGCCGTATTCGTGCTGCATTGGGCTCTGGGTCTTTTCACACTGGTATGCATGGCGCTGCTGTTGGGCCTGGCTGTCCTCAGCGAAGCGCGGCTGCGCGCGTCAGCGCGTGAAACGCACGCCAGTGCGGTCGAGAGCCACCAGTGGGCCGACCAATGCCTGCGCAATGGCGATGTGGCGCGGGCCCTTGGGCTGCTGCCGGATCTCGTTCACAGGTGGATCGGATTGCGCCGTGGCGTCGTCACGCAGCAACAACTGCTTGCCGCGCGAACGGCGTCGATGACCGCGTTGGTCCGCTTCCTCAGGCTTGCCATGCAATCGTTGGTGCTCGGCCTCGGCGCCTGGCTCGCAATTGGCCACGCCATCACCCCAGGGGCGATTTTTGCTGCATCGCTGCTGCTCGGTCGCGCGCTGCAGCCGGTGGAGCAGGTGATCGGGCAGTGGCAAACCATCATCGGCGCGAGGGCGGCCTGGACGCGACTGGGCAACGCCCTCGACGGCGCCCAGAGCGCCGGCACGGCCGGGCTGCGGCCAGTCCCCTCCGAGCGAAGCATCCTTGTTGGCGACCAATTGGGGTTTGCCGTAGGGGGGCGTCGGGCGCCCTTGCTTGCAGGGCTCAACTTCCGGGTTGCGCCTGGCGAATGCGTCGGCCTGATCGGCCCATCGGGTGCGGGAAAATCAACATTGGTGCGGCTCATGGTGGGTGCGGCGGTGCCGACAACGGGCGCGCTGCGCTTCGACGGCATCCCCGTCGACTCCTGGTGGCCATGACCAACCCTTCACCGATCGGCTATCTCCCGCAGGACGTTCAGCTCTTTGATGACACCATTGCAGCGAACATCGCGCGGTTTTGCGATGCGCCGCCAGCTGCCGTGATGGCAGCTGCGCGACGTGCGGGCGCGCATGACTTGATCGTCGCCCTGCCGCAAGGCTACCTGACGCGCATCAGCCAGACCGATGGCATCTTGTCGGGCGGCATGAAGCAGCGGATCGGCCTTGCCCGCGCCGTGTTCGGCCGGCCCCGGCTGGTGGTGCTGGACGAGCCCAACGCCAATCTCGACCGGGCGGGCGATGCGGCGCTCGCTACCTGCATCCGGGCGTTGCAAGCCGATGGGACGGCCGTTGTGCTTGTGTCGCACCGACCGGAATGCACGTCGTTGATGAACCGCTTGCTCGTTCTGATGGACGGCCGGCTGGTGGCGCAGGGCTCGCGCGAAGATGTGCTGCAAACGCTCAAGACCGCACACGTCGCGCCTGAGCGCGGGGCTCCGCGCATGCGCGGCCCAGCGGGTGCCACACGTGCTGCAGCGGATCTGCCCTCGTGAAACCGAATTTGTCCTTGCCTTTGCGCCGCGGCGGCCAGGCGCTTGGCGTCACCCCGGCACCACAAATGGGCCCTGCATTGCAGCCTGTTACCAAGCGCCTTCCCGCGCGGTTGGATGACTGTGCCGATGTTGCGGGTTTCCAGGGCTGGATGATCATCGCCGTTTTCTTCGGCCTGATCGGCACCTGGAGCGCATTGGCGCCCTTGAATGGGGCGGTCATCGCCGAGGCGGTGGTCAAGGTCGACGGCAACCGGCGTCCTGTCCAGCATGTCGACGGCGGCATCGTGCGCAATCTTCTGGTGCGGGAGGGGGAAGCGGTGAAAGCCGGCCAGCCTCTCGTTGTGCTCGACGACGGCGAGCTTGCAGCCAGTGTCGATGTGCTCGATGAAACGGTGCTGACGTTGCGGGCCGGCGAAGCCCGCCTCGTTGCCGAACAGCGCGAGGATGACGAACTCACAATTCCGCCCGCGTTCGCTGGGCGCGAAAACGATGCTCGCGCGCAGGCGGTGTGGCACGACCAGCAGGTGCTGTTTCGCTCGCGTCGGCGCGAGCAGGATGGCGAAAGCAGCATTGCCAAGGAGCGGCTCGGCCAGCTTGAAGCGCGTATCGCCGGTACCAAGGCCCAACTGACAAGCCTGGAAGCGCAGGACACGTCGCTGCGCCGGGAACTGGCGTCCTTGCGACCGCTGCTGGCGAGGGGCATCGTGACCCGCCAACGGCTGCTGGAGCTCGAGCGCACGATCGCCAATGTGACCGGCCAGATCGGCCAGGCCACAGCGACGCTGGCGGCTGCCGAGCAGGCGGTGGCGGAGCAGCGCCATGTCGCGCGGCAGGCACGGCTGCAAAGGGCGACGGCAGTGGCTCAGGAGTTGCGCGACGTACGCCTGCGCCTTGCCGAGATGGTGCCGAAGCTTGCGACCGCTGCCACTGCCCGCGGGCGTACCGTCGTCCGCGCGCCCGCCGACGGACGGGTGGTTGGGCTTGGCGCGTTCAAGGCAGGCGCCGTCGTTGGGCGGGGCGAGCGCATGATGGACATCGTGCCCGATGGCGATCAGCTGGTCGTCGAAGCGCGGATACCCGTTGCCGACATCGCCGACCTGAGCGTCGGCGCGCCGGTGGAAGTGCGCCTCACAGGGCACAACCAGAAAACGTCGCCGCCGCTTGCCGGCAGGCTCGAGCACATTTCGGCAGACCGCTTCAGCGACCAGCGCACGGGAATGGCCTATTATGCCGCAAATGTCCGCATCGACGGCAATGCGCCAAGCGGGCAACACGTGCCGCCACTGATTGCTGGCATGGGGGCGTCCGTCACCATCCCCACCGCATCGCGCACGGCGCTGCAATATATGCTCGATCCGCTGCTCGCCTCATTCCGCACCGCCATGCGCGAGCGGTAAAAGCGGCGCTGCGGTGGCCCATGCGTCCGGAACGGACCCAAAAGGGTTGGAGCGGGTGAAGGGAATCGAACCCTCGTCATCAGCTTGGAAGGCTGTTGCTCTACCATTGAGCTACACCCGCTTTATTCCGGCTAGGCTTACACGCCAGGGCCGGCTGGCGGTGGCTAAAGCGCCGCGCCCGTCTTGCTAGATCATCGGGGATGCCGTGTCCAGTGGGTGGAGGCGCCGGATGAGATGGGGCGTGGCACGAGCGCAAGCAGGCTGGGCGGCCGCTGGCAGGACCTTCGGTCTGCGAGGGGCTGCGCGCCCCTCGCAGACCGGCGGCAGGAGCTTAGCCCCTGCACCCCGCTTTGTTGTCTGGTCTTTGGCATCGACCGCGGCGCTTCTAGCGTCTGCCGGGCGCCAGCATGCGGTCGACCATGTGGCCGGCGACGCCCAGATAACCGGCGGGATCGACGAGGCGGGTGAGCGCTGCGTCGTCGAAGTGAGCGGTGATCTCGGGCCTTGCCCGCAGCTGGTCGATCAAGGGCGTGCCCTGCTCCAGGGCGCCGCGACAACAGTCATAGACGAGATCATGGGCGGCGCCGCGGCCGGTGTGGGGCGCCAGCGCCATCATCACGGCCTCGGCGACGATCAGCCCGCCGGTGACGTCGAGATTGCGGCGCATGGCGGCCGGCTCCACGATCAACCCGTCCAGCATGAAGCGGGCCTGATGAAGCGCGCCAGACGTCGCGATAAACGCCTCGGGCAGCGCGATCCATTCGAGATGCCAGGGACCCGTTGCGCGCTCATGGTCGGCCGCCATGGCGTCCAGCAGAAGGCCCGACTGGGCGCGCACGGTTTTCGATAGCGCCAGGATCAACTCGCAGGAGATCGGGTTGCGTTTTTGCGGCATGGTCGATGAGGCACCGCGACCCTGCACGAAGGGCTCGAAGGCTTCGGCCACCTCGTTCTGCATCATCAGCATGACGTCGACGGCGATCTTGGCGAGGCTGCCCGCCACGAGCCCCAGGAAGGCGCCGATTTCCGCGACGTTGTCGCGGGCGACATGCCAAGTGATGTCGGGCGCACCGAGGCCGAGTTCGCCTGCCAAGGCGGCCTGCACCTCGAGCCCCTTGTCTCCGAGGGAGGCCAGCGTGCCGGCTGCGCCCGAGAACTCCACCACGAGCGCGCGCGGTTTCAGCTGCTCGAGGCGCTGGCGGTGGCGACGGATCATGGAAAGCCAGACCGCGGCCTTGTAGCCGAAGGTGATCGGTAGCGCATGCTGGAGATGTGTGCGGCCGGCCATGACGGTGTCACGGTGCTTGGCCGCGAGGCCGGTCAAAGTGGCGTCGAGTGCAGCAAGGTCGGCTTCGACAAGGGACAGTGCGGCGCGGATCTGCAGCACGGTCGCGGTGTCCATGATGTCCTGGGTGGTGGCACCCCAGTGGACATAACCACCCGCATCGCCCGCCGCCTTGCCGAGCTGGTGGACAATGCCGATGATGGGGTAGCCGACGATTTCGGTCTCGGTCTTGAGCCTCGCCAGATCGACGTCAAGGCTTGCGCCGGCGCGTGCGATCTGGGCGGCGGCGGCCTCGGGGATGACACCCACTTTCGCCTCGGCTTTCGCCAGCGCGATCTCGACGTCGAGATAGCGGCGCACGAGAGCTTCGTCGGAAAAGACTGCGCGCATGGCGGGTGTGCCGAACGCATCGCGGAAAATGCTGGAGTCGAAAGCGGTCGAGGGCATGGATGGGCCTCATTTATCTCGTGGATTGCGTCGCCGCGCCCAGTCGAGCATTCCGGCCAACGCGCCATACGCACGGGACTGGGGCCAATGGACATAGCACGAGGGCCCGGAGTCGTGCTCCAGGCCCTCGAAAAGTCTCGGTGATGCGGGCCGCTTAGTGGAATCAGGCGGCGTTCTCGAGCGACTTCGACCACTTGCCCGACGCGGCCAGGCCATTCATCTTGGCACGATGCGAGAATGCCTTCGAGCCGGCCACCTCGTTCTCCTTCTTGCCGCTCCAGGCCTTCAGGGCGGCGGCCTGCAGTGCGCGGCCATAAGAGAAGGTGAGGCTCCACGGCAGATTGCCCATGGCGTTCATGAAATGGAGATGCGCCGTTGCGTCCTCGTCCGATTGGCCGCCCGACAGGAAGGCGATGCCCGGCACGGCGGCGGGAACGGTACGCTTGAGGATCTTCACGGTCTTCTCGGCGACCTCTTCGCGCGACGCCTGGGTCGGGCACTTCTTGCCAGAGATGACCATGTTCGGCTTGAGCACGATCTGCTCGAGGGTGACGCGGTTGGTGTAGAGTTCCTGGAAGACTTCGCGCAGCACCCACTCCGTCACTTCGGCGCAGCGGTCTATGTCATGGGCGCCGTCCATCAGGACTTCCGGCTCGACGATCGGCACCAGGCCGCCCTCGAGGCAAATGGCGGCGTAGCGGGCCAGTGCGTGGGCGTTGGCCTTGACGCAGGTGTAACTCGGGATGCCCGGGTTGATGTCGATCACGGCCCGCCACTTGGCAAACTTAGCACCGAGGCCGACGTATTCCTTAACGCGGCCGGGAAGGCCGTCGAGACCCTCGGTGATCAGTTCGCCCGGGCAAAACTGCAGAGGCTTGGTGCCGCCATCGACCTTGATGCCGGGGAGTGAGCCGGCGTCGGAGATGATCTTGGCGAGCGGGGTGCCATCCTTGGCGTTCTGGCGGATGGTCTCGTCATAGAGGATGACGCCGGAGATATGGTTCTTCATGGCGTCGCTCGAGCGGAAGAGCATCTCGCGGTAGTCGCGCCGGTTGTCGGCTGTGGACTCTGTTTTGATCGAGTCGAAGCGACGCTTGATGGTGCCTGTACTCTCATCGGCTGCGAGAATGCCACGGCCGGGTGCCACCATGGCATGGGCCACCTGCTCGAGTGTCATTGTCATTGGAACTGCCTCCACTGGCGCGAAAAGGGGTGCGTTACGAAAACTGTGCTGATCGTCTAGCCCGGAAGCAAGTGCGAGGCCAAGAGGGGTGGGAAACGCAGTTATCGGTTGTTTTAATTTTGACGGTCGTTCACCGAGATCATCCCCAATTAACTTTGACTGGGATCAAGGCCCTTCTAGGCATTCCGGCAAAAGGTCGGCACGGGTCACGCAAGTGCGGCAGGGAGGCGAGGGTATGGGTCATGGACCGAGGCAGGCAGCGGGGGTGGCCTTGGCGACGGCCGTGCTGGCCTTTACAACGATCTGCGCCGCCAGGAGCGCCGATGCGCCAGAAGCGGCTGGTGAGCGTTTGGTTGCCGCCAAATGCGCCGCCTGCCACGCGGTCGGGCGGACCGGGGCGAGCCCCCTCGACAAGGCGCCGCCATTTCGCACCTTGCACCGCAAGTATCCCGTCGCCTATCTGGCCGAAGCCCTGGCCGAGGGCATCACGACCGGCCACAACGAGATGCCTGAGTTCGTCTTTTCAACCGAGGAAATTGCGGCCATTGTGGCCTATCTCGAAACGATCGCAGATGGCCCACCGGGTAAGCCTTGAGCATGGCGCCGGTCGGGCCTGCAGTGCAACCGACATATCAAGGAAACCCCATGCTCAAAATTACCCCGATTGGCAGAACACTCGGTGCGCGCATCGAGGGGATCGATCTCTCTAAGCCCCTGTCGGCCGAAAACAAGGGCGAAATACTTCGGGCCTTCGGTCGCTACGCCGTGCTCTGCTTTCCCAAGCAGACGGTGGATGCTGCCCAGCACAAAGACTTCGCCCGCGCGTTCGGCTCTCTCGAA
This sequence comes from Hyphomicrobiaceae bacterium, assembly GCA_041397705.1. GTDB lineage: Bacteria > Pseudomonadota > Alphaproteobacteria > Rhizobiales > Hyphomicrobiaceae. Next base: position 288,917 of record JAWKWC010000002.1, on the reverse strand, counting down.
ATCAACGTGGCTGCCGGCCATTACACCGTGCCCGGTCACCCCGAGGTGATGGTGCTCTCCAACATCATCGAGAACGGCAAGGCCATTGGCCTCGCCGATGCCGGCCAGGATTGGCACACCGACATGAGCTATTCCGAGCCCATCGCATTTCTCAACGTGTTGCACGCCCTCAAAGTGCCAGTGCGCGATGGCGTGCCATTGGGGTCGACCGAGTTTCTCGACATGTGCGCGGCCTATGACGATCTGCCTGCCGATATCAAGACGCGCATCGAGGGGCTGACGGCCACGCACGATTTCAACAAGTTCTGGGAGGAAATGCTGCAGCGTCCGGGCACGCAACGCAAACCTCTGACGCCGGAACAGCGCGCGGCCAAGCCGCCGGTCTCGCACCCGATCGTGCTGACGCATCCCATCTCGGGGCGCAAAGCTCTCTACTGCACGGTCGGCTATGTCACCCACATCGACGGTGTGAGCCAGGGCGAGAGCGACGAGCTGCTCAGCTTTCTGTTCAAGCATCAAGTGCAGGAGCAGTACAAGTATAAGCATGTCTGGGCCGAGGGCGATGTGCTCGCCTGGGACAATCTTTGGACCATGCACAATGCCATTCCCGACTATCGCCCCGATGAGCCGCGGCATATGCGGCGTTGCCAGGTGATGGCGGACTGGGTGTTCACGCCGGAGGCCAAAGCGGCAGCGGCGGTGTGAGGAATAGCTTGGACACCTGCCTTCACGGACAGCGGGTCAGACGCGGTGGCCGATGTCGGCAAGCAACTCGTCGAGGTCGGCCAGGTGATTGTCGAAGCGCATGCCGCATCGGCTTTCTCCCCGCCACGCGATGACGCCTCGCACGACGGAGGCTCCCAATGACAGGATGCATGCACTGCCGGCTTCGATCGGGGGAACATTGTCCAGCCCCGCACCGCTTCGTGAAATGTCACGCACGATGATGGGGTAACTGACGACGCCAAGGGTGAGGATCGCATGGTGGTTCACAACGATCCGCGGCTCAGCCCGGCGCTCCAGCCAACCGGGGATGTCGACAATTCCGTCTGGCCCGACGCAGGGCGTTCCACCCAGCATTGCCGCTGCCAGAAGGCGTTCGGTTGCCGGTTTCCCAGCCTCGCCCGCAGGTGCAGATGGAGCCGCAGCCTCGCGCCTGAGCACGCGAATGGTTTCGAGCAGAGCCTGACAGGCGCGCCGCCAGCCATCCCGCGCCAAGTCTCGAAGCGAAGCCGTCATGGTATTGGGGGTCAGCGCCATAGCCAAACTCCTTGCAATGGCCAGCCTTACGGTGAGGTCTTGCAGCAGCGCGACCGTGGATCGCTCAAGATCGGATTCGACCAGGCGAACGAGTGCGGCTGCCAACAGCTTGGGCTCTGGGGGCAAGGCTGGTGGCAACTGCGCCAGCAGTGCGGCGCCATCCCCGCGTCTCAGGGCCATTGCATTCAGCAAACTGGCGGTGGCGGCGGCAAATCGGCCGATTGTTTCAAGCTCATGCTGCACGGCTGCCAGAATGGCGCCGGGATCATGACGCAACGCCAAGTCCGTGACGGTTGCAGCGGCAGGCCATGCCGCCAGCGCGATCGAGGGCTCGTCTATGACGAAGGCATCGATACCGGGAAAACCCTGCTGACCTTCGGTTCGAAACTCCATACAGCTCACCACATGCGAATACACTAAGAATATCAATCTTAGGTTGCATTGATGAACGATTTATCACCGCCGCGCGTCCAACCTGACGGCACGGCCACACTCAGCGAACGCGAAAGCCGAGGCCAGTCGAGATCACCCGAGCGCCCTCCTCCTCGAGCACGGTGGTTGCAATCTCGCCGCGCGCGTGGGCCTCGCGCGCAAACACGTCCAGTGGCTTGACGAGGGCAGCGGGAACGCGCGCCTGCATCAGTTGGCGCTCCAGGTCTTCGCCATCGAGGGCGGCGACGGCAGCAGCAAGGCGCTGCTTTACGATATCGGGGCGCTGGGTGCGCAAAAAGGCCGCCGGCTGTTCGCGCGTGAGCGGCGGATCGAAGAGAGCTGACTCCTGTCCCATGCCGGTCAGCCCCAAGACATCGAGGAGGGCCAGAAACTGGCGCGGCGTGTTGGCGCCGAGCGCGATCTGGCCGCCGTCGCGGGTGGCGAAAATGTCTGCGGCCGGGGACCCGGAGAATGCCTGATTGCCCTGGCGCACCGGCCGGGTTCCGTTGGTCAAAGCCTCGCACGTGAGGGGATACATGAGTTGCAGGGCGGCCGACGCCATCGACACGTCGATCAGCATCCCCTGCCCGCGCCGATCGCGCTCTCGCAGCCCTGACACGATGGCCAAAGCGGCGAGAATGCCAGCGCCTGAATCAATCAGTGGGAATCCGATTTTCGACGGAGGATCCCCCTCGGCGCCCGATGTCAGGGTGACGCCGGTAGCAGCCTGGACCACGTGATCGTAGGCCGAGCGCGTGACGTCCCGCCCGAAGCCGGAAATCGAGCAATAGACCAAGCGAGGATTGATCGCCTTCAGCGCTTCCCAGCCCAGTCCCAATCGTTCGCTCGCCCCGGGCCGCAAATTGTCGACGAAAACATCCGCGCCCTTGATCTCGGCCAGCGCGCGCGCATGCCCCTCGGGCGTTGCCAGATCGATTGAGACTTTGCGTTTTCCGGCATTCAGAGCCAGGAACGCTTCGGCCCCCTTGGCGCCGCGCCGCATCACGTCGCCTGCCGGACCTTCAATCTTGAGGACGTCGGCGCCCATCAGGGCGAGATGGAAGGTTGCAAAGGGCCCGGCGATGACATGACTGACGTCCACAACGCGCACGCCCTCGAGCGGGCGGAAATCGCTTTCCATCTTGCAAACTCCTGCAGCACCGCGCGCTGCAGGCTGTGCAGCGGCTCTCATTACGAATCGCGTACACTTAGCTCAGCAATGTCAAGGGTGAACAGTTGCCGGAGTTGGTGCCATGTGGATTGCAGGCAAAGACCAATCATCGCCCTTGAACTGACGCACGGTACGCGTAGCTTCCTTTGCATCATATGCAACGGGGGCGATCACAATGACGCTGCAGCAGTCTGCGCAGAACCAGCTACGCCAGTACATCGAACAGATCGAGCGGCTCGAAGAAGAAAAGAAGGCGCTCGCCGCCGACATCCGCGAGAAATTTCTGGAAGCCAAGGCCGTCGGGTTCGACCCGAAGATCATGAAGAAGGTGCTGTCGCTGCGCAAACGCTCGAAGACGGAGCGGCAGGAGGAGGACGCGGTGCTCGAGACCTATCTGCACGCGCTTGGCATGTTGGTCGATCCGCTCGGCGGCCATGCGCCGTCAGAGATGCTCGACGCAGCGGAATAAGGGTTCAGGCTTCGGGCCTGAGACAACAACTCCGGTGGCACGGGCAGCTTGCACGCCCAGTGCGCGCCGGAGTTCTTTTCGAGCGCAGTGACGGAGCTGGCGGAACACGCGCGGCCAAGCCCTGGCCACTACTTCGGCGCGCGCTTGGCCAGAATCCGCTGCAGGGTTCGGCGGTGCATGTTGAGGCGGCGTGCCGTCTCCGACACATTCCTATTGCACAGCTCATAGACCCGCTGAATGTGCTCCCAGCGGACACGGTCGGCCGACATGGGATTCTCGGGCGGCTGTGCCTTCTCGTTGGCGGGGGCCAGCAGCGCGTCGGTGACTTCGTCCGCATCAGCCGGTTTGGCCAGATAATCGACGGCGCCAAGCTTCACGGCGGACACTGCCGTCGCGAAGTTGCCGTAGCCGGTCAGCACGATGGCGCGCGAGCTCGGGCGAATGCGCGCCAACTCGGCAATGACGTCCAAGCCATTGCCATCTTCCAATCGCATGTCGACGACGGCGAAGGCCGGCGGCTGTTGGCGTATGAGATCGAGGCCTTCGGCCACCGATCCACCGAGGCGCACCTCGAACCCTCTCTGCTCCATGGCGCGGCCAAGCCGCTGCAGGAATGCCTTATCGTCGTCGACCACGACGAGTGTCCGGTCGGCCGGCAGCTCGTCCTGTCTGAACGAGAGGTCTTCTGTTTCTTTCTTGTCCATGTGGTGATTATAGCCGTCCATCGCCGCGCGCCAAGGCGTCGCATCTCACTTGCGCAACAATTTTTCACCTTCGCTGCAATGAGGGAAAAGGAACCGCTTCAGACATCACCGCGCGCGATGGCACTTTGCCTCGTTCATCATAATGGTTTGATCACCAGGCATGGATCGCCGGGTGGACAAACAACGCTGCCTCGTGGCACAATTTGTTCGTCTGCAAACCATGAACGGAGAGCCGCATGTCTCTGACGTCACACCTCGCAGAACTATCCGAAAAGCATAGACTTCTCGATCGCCGGATTGAACAAGAGGCGGCCCGCCCGGCGGCCAGGGACAACGACATCATGCGCTTGAAACTTGAGAAGTTGAGACTGAAGGAAGAAATTGAAAAACTGCAAGCTTCGACGTCTGAGCGTCGGCATTAATACAGTTTCAAGCTTAACAGCGGACCCGCCTCGTTATTGAGTGCAAGCCCAGTGGTCCCATTGCGAGGGGCGGTGACGTCGACGTTCCAGTCCGTCGCCCCTCCCAGGTCCTGCGGTGGCTCGCAGGCCATGAGCAAGAACTCTCATTCACGATTGATTCCATGAACTTGATAGGCGTCGCGGCATCGACACCCGCGCGTCAGCGCTGTCGTGTGCCGCCAGTCGGCGGTGCGGCCGGGCTGGCCTGGGGATGCGGGGGCGCCGGTGGTGAGGTTGTGGGCGCGCGGGGATCCGACCTTCCGGCGGCTGCCGCATCGCGGGCCCGGGCTCCGTCTGATCCGCGCTGGAGATCGGCAGCGTTGGTCTCGATGCGCGAGAGAACCTCGTCGGCCAACCGGCGCACGGCCACGCCGATCTCACCGGGATACTTGGCTTGGAACGAGCGCTCCTCGTCACTGTAGCGGGCCGCTTTCTGGACGGCTGCAAGGCGCGGAATGACCTGTTCGAAGCAGCGATTTTGCGGATTGGCCGCCAGCCAACGGTAATACTCCTGATCCTCCGGCGACTGTCGTTCCATCATATTGACGACAACGCCAAGGTTCTCAGCAAAGCCCATCTCTGGGTTGAGCGCCTGGAAACGACGGAAAACGTCCAAGCCACACACGGAAATGTAGTCGGCCTTGGTCGGCGAGAGGTGGTAATCGGCCTCCCGCAGCCAACTCTCCGTCAGAACGGAGAGGCCGGGCGGACAGTCGATCAAAACGACGTCGAAGACGATTCTGGCGCGGCTGAGGAGCCCGCCGATGGTTGAGCGCAAGCGCGCGTGCAGATCGCCTTTCGAGACCTCACGCTCGAACAACGTCAGTTGCATGTCACTCGGCATCAGGTAGACCGAGTTGACATCGTCGACATCGGAAACGCCGCCGACAACGTAGTCGGTCCATTCGGCGGGGGTCTCGCGCAGAACCGTGGCGACGAGGTAGTCCACCATGGTGAGCCCGTCGCCCTGGAGCTTGCGCAGCGTGGTGGTGGGCATCAGCATGGAACTGACGCTGGCCTGAGCGTCGGAATCCAGCACGAGCACGTTCTTGCCGTGGTGGGCTGCCAGTGTTTCAGCCAGCGACAGCACGATCGTCGATTTGCCGACGCCGCCTTTTGTATTCATCACCGCAATGGTGTTGCGCATCTGCTTGTTCTACTCGTCAAGCTTCCCTTGGGGGGATTCGGACACGCATACCCGCCGCGAAATCGCCCGCTACCACAGACCGCTTGCGTGGTTCATCCCCCGCCCCAAAACCATAATGAACCTGGGCGAAGCATAAGGCCAACGTGTGGCAAGCGGCACCCCAAATCAGCACGAGTGCATCTTGGAGGTTAACCCGTACCGGCTGAGCAGTCCCTGTGGGAGGGGCACAAATGCGTACGTCGTGAGTTGGGGCTGAATTTCCCAACCCGGCGCCTTGCTTTGCCGCTAAGCTCAATGACACAGTGTCAAGTCTTCGGCTTGGGGACACACGGAAGGCCCGTCCATGACGACAGGCGTCGATAGCCGCGAGGCTTGGGCCATCGCGATTGCAGCGCTTCTGGTGCTGGCGATTGCGTTCGGCTCGCCCTACGTGGTGACGGTCTCTCTCAAGTCCGTTGCGGCGGATCTGGGAGGACAACGCTCCGTACCATCAGGGGCCAATGCGCTCGCTTGGCTCGGCACGGGCGTTGGGGGCTTGGCCATGGGCCTGATCGCCGAACGCATCGGCTTGCGCATGACGATCATGTTCGGGGCGGTGATGGTGGGACTGGGCTTGCTGCTGTCCTCATTGGGGTCTGCGTGGCAGCTTTACCTCGGACACGGTCTGTTCATTGGCGTCCTGGGCAACGGCGCCATCAACGCGCCGCTGTACGTCTACGTTTCCCGCTGGTTCGAGGCCCGCAGGGGCACGGCGTTGGCGTTGATCGCCAGTGGCCAATACGCCGCCGGTGCGTTCTGGCCGCCGCTGTTCGAGCGCGCCGTTGCGATGTGGGGCTGGCAGCTCACCATGATGTACTTCGGCATGCTGGTCGCCTGTCTGGTGGTTCCGATCGCCCTCATCATGTTCAAACCGGCTCCGGCTGCTGCGCCCGAGCCGGCACCGCAAGCCGACGCCACGATGCGCAACGGCCGGGTTGCCGGGAGCGCCCGCTCGTTCGGCATTCCGCCGGGGGTGCTGTTCGTTGCGCTGGCCTTTGCCTCGTTCCTGTGCTGCATCCCCATGGCCATGCCGTCGGCTCACCTGATTGCGTTTTGCGGCGACCTGGGCATGGCGCCCGCGAAGGGCGCAGCCATGCTTTCGCTGCTGCTTGTGTGCGCATTCCTCAGCCGGCAGTTCTGGGGGTGGCTATCCGACCGCATCGGCGGGCTGATGACCTTGCTGATCTGCTCGGGCGCCCAGGCACTTGGCGTGACCGGTTTCCTGGTCACCCAGGACGAGGCCGGCCTGTTTGCCGTCGCGGCCGGGTTCGGGCTCGGGTTCAGTGGCCTGATCCCCGCTTATCTGCTGACGGCGCGCCAGATTTTCCCCGCCAATCAGGCGGCTTGGCGCATGCCGGCGCTGCTTTTGACCGGTACTGCCGGTATGGCGACGGGCGGGTGGCTGGCCGGCGTCATTTACGACCGGTTGGGATCCTATCAGCCAGCCTTTGCCACGGGCCTGGCAGCCAACCTCGCCAATTTCGCCATTCTTACGGGCCTGGTCATTGCGTGGCGAATTTTTGTCATGCGGCAACGGTCCGAGGCGGGGGAGGATGCCGCTATGAGCGGCAAACGGCTGCGGTTTCCCGGCAATGTCAACGGCTGCTCGGGGCTGACTGGACTTTGATGTGGGAACCATGCAAGCGCGTTAATGTGCTACTCTTGATGCCCGCTGGATACCGGGCGAACCGCGCCCGCTCGATGGATCGACCCACATGCCCAATTCTGCCCTGTCTCCGGAAGAAATCGCCCGCTACCGGCGACATCTGGTCCTAAAGGATGTTGGCGGGCAAGGGCAGCAGCGGCTGAAGGGCGCGCGGGTGCTGCTGATCGGTGCCGGCGGTCTTGGCAGTCCCATGGCGGTTTACCTCGCCGCGGCCGGTGTTGGGACCCTCGGACTTGTCGACGACGATGTCGTGTCGCTTTCCAACCTACAGCGCCAGATCGCCCATGACACGGCCCACGTCGGCCAACCGAAGGTGGAAAGCGCCCGCGACATGATGCCAAGCTCAATCCCCACGTGGCCGTCGAAATGCACGCCACGCGCATCAACGCCAGCAACGCCATGGAGCTGATCGGCAGCTACGACATCGTTGCGGATGGCTCCGACAATTTCGCCACCCGTTACCTCGTGTCCGATGCGTGTTATCTGGCAAAGCGCACACTTGTGTTCGGCGCCGTAGGGCCTTTTGACGGGTACGTCTCGACCTTCAAGCCGCACCTGCTGTCGCCAAGTGGCAAACCGTGGCCCAGTTACCGGTGTCTGTTTCCCGAGGCGCCGCCGCCGGGCGCCGTGGCGAATTGTGCCGATGTGGGCGTTCTCGGCGCCGTTGTTGGCGTCATTGGGACCTTGCAGGCGACCGAGGTCCTGAAGGAGATCCTGGGTATCGGCGACAGCATGGCCGGTCGATTGATGATCTATGATGCCCTGTCGTCCCGGTTCCAGGAAATCAAGATCGCCTGGGATCCCGATAATCCCTTGAGCGGGGAACACTCATCGATCAAAGATTTGTCGATTCATGCCGCCGAATGATGCTGCGTGATCATCCGCGGCTTCCCGGGCCGCTCGCAGCCGCCGCCACAGCCCTAAATCCGATCAGGGTCCGCGCAGCCAGGAGGGCGCATTCCATCCCAGCGCGGGGGCACTTCGTGCAACGGTGTTGTCGGACTTCTCGATTGGAAGCGGTGGCGTGGCGGGATCTTGCCGGCGAACGAGCGCGGCATTGGCAGCCACCAGCATGGGCTCAGGCTTATCTGCAAAGCGGAACATGTAGCGCATCGCGCCCTCGATGGCGCGCGTCCAGATATCCCAGGAGTGGTCACCATCGATGATACGCAGCTCGGTCAGTTTTGGTTGGCGCTCGTACAGCCTCCGGAACAACGTCATCGTCTCGAAAGCTATGCCGTAGGCATCGTTGTCGCCGGAGACGAGGTAAAAGGGCACACGCTGATGCTGGCGGAAATAGGCATCCGCATAGGCGGTATAATTGTTTGCCTGCCACATGGCGTCATCGAAGGAACCGTCGGCCCTGCGGAACGGCGGTTGCGACCGGGCTGAGGAAATGGCCGGCGGCAGGTCCGCGTAGACGGCCGGGCTCAAGGCGGCGACAGCGGCAATCCTATTGGGATAGCGCATTGCGAAACGGACAGCGCCGTACCCGCCTGCCGACAGGCCGGCGACAAGCCGCCCCCGCCGCCCCAGGATGGTGCGATAGCGGCGTTGGATGGCTGGCACCAACTCGCGCCAGAACGCGGTATCAGCCTTGTCAAGATGACCGTCGACCCACCAGCAGGCCCGGCAACCGGGCATCACGATGATGGCTGGGGGAATGGCCCGAGAAGCGATCAACCGGTCGGCCGTGTCCTTGATGTGGCCTGCCTTTGTCCAGCTGGTCTCGTCGCCGCCGGCACCGTGCAAAAGGTAGAGAACGGGATACCGCAGCTCCCCGTTTCCATATCCGTCAGGCAGATAGACATGAAAGGGAAAAGGACGTTGCAGCGTTGTCGATGGAAGGCGATCCCAGACGATTACGCTCTCGGCACGTGCAGAAACGCACGTCGCCAGCAACGCCAACACGCCGCCGACCAGACGATACATAACCTGGAGCCCTCGCCAGACGCTGACACACGGTAGCCATAGTCTTAGAGGCTAAATTTTTAGTGCGCAAATAGATTAAATAGATACCGATAATACTGTTTTTTACACAGATTTTACGTGGCGCCTACCGAACGTGCACCGGGTTCCGCCATTCCCCCTCACCTTAATTTTCAACTTTGGCAGACATCATTTATTGGCCGGCGGTGGCACGGCGGGGCTGCCTGCATTGGGCGCCACGGGCGCTTGACTATCGCTTGCGCCGGGGCGCGGCCCCCGTGCCGCGGGCTTGACGAACAGCTTGGCCGCCAGCGCCCGACTGATGAAATCGGCAGCGCACAGCGAGCCCACATCGGTGAGGTCGCTCTCGCTTCTGGCGCGGGTTGCAGCGCCGCGAATACGGTCCAAGGCCTCGACGGCCTCGTAATGGCCGATCCGCAGAATATTGAATTGGCGCTGTGTATCACGGATGACCTGCCGGATCTGGCGATAGTGCGGGTCCTTGGCGAGACTCCTCACATAACGCATACCGATGAGGACGACGTCGACGTTGTGGGCTTTCAGCCAGGTAATGGTCTTGGCGAGGGTGTCTTTCAGCTCATCGGGTGGCGTTCGCGCGATGCCGTCGGCAACGCCCACCTGCCAAAAGACGACGTCGGGCGCGGAAATGGCGACCTCGTTTTTGATGCGGGGGAAGGCATCGCGGGCCAATTCGCCGGAAACGCCACGATCCACGATCTCGACATCCAGGCCCTTGAATGCGGTCTCAAGGTAGTTTTCGACCAGGCCGTAGATGCCTTGTTCCTGCTCATGCTGGCTGAGCGGGGTGGTGCCGACCGCCAAGACTTTGATCCGCTTGCGGTCGCGCAGGGCGCGCGCCGTATTGGGCAGGCCGGCGGAGTTCCGATTGGCCTCGGTCACGTCCTGGCAGGCTTTGAGAGGATCGAAGTACTGTTCGGCGTGCGCCCAAGGCATGGCAAACACCAGCCCCAGCAGCGCTGCGACAGCGGCGCGCCGCACTTGCCTGATGCTCAAGAAGAGCGTGAACGCCATTCCGCCAGCCATGCCACGATCCATAGCAATGCGATCCCTGTACCGACGAGCAAGGTGTCTACGATAATGCTGGTTCCCACTGCCGACCGCACGATTTGTCCGCCAAGGCTTAATAGCGATCCGACACAGAAAACCGGCAGTGAATTTCTTCCTAGTGAGGCGCAGAACGCTACCACGCGCGGCACCCATTCGACGATATATGGGTAAGCCGCCGACATGACAGCGATCAGAGCCAGGAACTGGATCAGGCGTATCGGCGTGACGAAGGTCTTGCCGAGCAGGAAAAGCAGCCGGGGCTCGGGCACCTTGGTCGGGTCCCACCACAGATTGAACCAGCTCATCATCGCTAGCCCGATCACGATCGGCCAACCGATCAGCCGAAGCGTTTTTATATTGCGTCGCGCCCAGGCACCCGGTCCACGCTCCCGGCTCATGGAAAAGCCCAGAATGAAAATGAGCTGCCAGCACAGCGGGTTGAAGAACCATTGGCCCTTGGTCGGCCAGGTCTTCACTGTCAGACCGAAGACGACGCTCGTAATGTAAATGAGAAAGGAGACGGGCAACAGCCAAGCCGGCGCCACGCGATGGAACACAGCCACGATCGGCGCCACGACGAGCATCAACACCACATAGAGGGGCAGGATATCGAAGTAGCCGAGTTGGTGACTGAGAAGTGCCAGACCAATGTGGGCCCGCACGGGATCGTAGAACACTGCTGCCGCATTGTTCCACTCGAGGAACAGTGGGTTGGCGAGGGCGAGGGCAGCTGCCGCCAGCATGGCAATCGCGATCAGCGCGATGGCCATTTGCGCGACATAGAGGGTGACGGCGCGCCCCATCACGCGGAAAAGCACGTGTTGGACGGGGCGCGGATCATCCGCGGGACCAACAATGTGGCGCAATGACCAGCCCGCCAAAAACACAAACAACTCAGCTGAATCGGACAGCGAGACGTTCTTGTGCGTGAAGCGCTCGTAGAAATTGTAGGGAATGTGATTGATGTAAATGGCGATCAGCGCGTAGCCTCGCCAGAAATCAATTGCATTGACTTGCCGAAGCATGGGCTACCCCGTGGAGAACGGTTACCAGTAGCCGAGTTGTTGGCCGCTTCAAAGCTCGATTACCGTGACACACATGCAGGCGATGCATTGCTGGATCGCTTGTGGCGGCTCAGCCGCATGCCTCGCCAGCGTGCGGCATGTGATCGGCGTCGGCCCTCTCGCTCAGCCCGTTTTGTCTCTCCGCTCGCCTGCCAGAAAAACGCGATTGGCTGACTCCTGCACTAAGGTATTGGCCGTTTGGTCATGGCAAGCTAAGTTGCCGCAGGAGCGAGCCAGCATTCGAGGCTGAGGTGACACCAAACTCTGCAAATGCGGCATCGCGCTAAGCCCCAGGATATCTCAAGCTCAAACCAAGGAGCCTTTCATGGCCATCAAGGTTGGTGACAAGTTGCCGGAAGCCACATTCATGACCATGGGCGCCGACGGCCCCAAGCCCATGACCACGGCCGAAGTGTTCGGCGGCAAGAAGGTGGCGCTGTTTGCCGTTCCCGGCGCCTTCACGCCGACATGCCACAAGACCCACATGCCGGGCTTCATCAATGGCCTCGGTGATCTGAAGGCCAAGGGCTACGACACGGTTGCCTGCACCGCCGTCAACGATGTGTTCGTCATGACCGAATGGGCAAAAGCCACGGGCGCGACGGGCAAAGTGACCATGCTGGCCGACGGCGGCGCCGAGTTCGCCAAGAAGATCGGGCTCGACATGGACCTCACCGCCCGCGGCCTTGGCGTGCGCTCGAAGCGCTATGCCATGGCGATCGACAATGGCGTGGTGAAAGTGTTGAACGTCGAGGAGTCGCCCGGCGAAGTGAAGTCCTCGAGCGCGGAAACGTTGTGCTCGATGATCGACAAGAGCCTTTAAGGGGCGGACTACCGCGGGGCCTCGCATATGCCTCGCGGTTTACCTGTTTCCAGTTGACGCGCGGATCTCGTAGACAGATCCGCGCGTTTTTTGTGATGCTGGGTCCAACGCAGCACTTCAATGGATGAACGAAATGTCGGGAAAGCGGATCGTGGTGGTCGGGGCGGGCGCCGTCGGCGGATATCTGGGCGCACACATGGCGCGGGCCGGCCATGACGTGACCATGGTCGATCCATGGCCCGAACACGTGGAGACCATGCGTACTACGGGGCTCTCGATCAGCGGGATGAGCCCTGAAGAGGCCTTCACGCAGAAGATGAAGGCGCTGCACATCACCGAGCTCCAGAACATCATCAGGGAGCGGCCGGTCGATATCGCCATCCTTTCTGTGAAATCCTACGACACGATCTGGGCGAGCCACATGATCGCGCCCTATTTGTCACCAGCCGGCTACATCGTCTCGGCGCAGAATTGCGTCAACGAGGAACGCATTGCATCCGTCGTCGGGTGGGGCAAGACGGTCGGCTGCATGGTCGGCAACAACTTTGCCGTGGAGCTTTACGAGCCGGGCGCCATTCGCCGCACGATGCCGAAGGACGGCAAGATCCCAACGCTGGAAGCCGGCGAGGTGCATGGGCGCCTCACGCCGCGTATCACAGAGCTGGCGGAAATCTTGTCATCGATCGACAAGGCGCGCGCCACGCGCAACCTATGGGGTGTGCGCTGGTCGAAGCTGTGCGTCAACGGCATGCGCAATGGCGTCTCGGCGGCCACCGGGCTTGGCGGCAATGCCCGTGACCGGCACGACCGCATCCGACGCGTGGTGGTCAAGCTCGCCGGTGAGGCCGTCAAGGTCGGGCGCGCCATGGGTCTCGATCTCGAGCCCATTGCCAAGATCGACCCTGATCTGTGGGTGCGGGCAACCGACAACGAACCGGGGGCTGTGGAGGAGCTGGACAAGCTCATTCTGGCTGGCACGACGGGCGCTGCGCGCAGCGACCTGCAGCGGCCGTCCATGGCGCAGGACATCCACAAGGGCCGCCGCACCGAGATCGACTTTATGAACGGTTACATCGCCGAGAAGGGCGCCGAGGCCGGTGTGCCCGCGCCAACGCACGCCGCGCTGACGAAAATTGTCCGTCAAGTCGAGCGCGGCCAACTCGAGGCCAAGCCGGAGAACCTGTTCGGATTGACGAACTGAGGGCGCGCAGCAAGCTTCCATCGCGCGCCCCTCATGGCATTCGCCCGTCGTCACGTCAGCGGCCGGTCAGTGCGCCTCGCGCACCTGGGCCGCCTCGGGTGCTCCCGCTTCGGCAATCTTGGTGAGGATGGCAAGAAACGCCTCGCGATCCTGATCGGAGAGCGCCGAGAGCAAGGTATCGTCGGTCTCGCGGGCCGCGTTCAATGTGGCGCTCAGCTCCGCGGCTCCTGCCACAGTCAGACTGAGCTGGTAGGCGCGCGCGTCCCGCTGGGTCCGACGCCGGCTCACTAACCCCGCTGCACGAGGCGCTTGACGATATCTGCGAGCGTGGAGCGGTCGACGCCTGTGATCATCACGAGGTCGGTCTGGCTGGCACGGCTGGTGCCGGCGATCGCCGCCATGACGGCATACTGGCGTGGCGTGAGCTTGCCGCCCGCCTTGACTGCGAAAACCTCTGCGGCCTTCTGGCCGGCACGGTGAAGGAGGTGAAATGCTTCGTTCATGACGCACACTCTCTCTAGGCTTACTGATTCCTAACGCTTGCTGATCCCTACCGGATCGAGACTTTGTGACCGCGGGCTGGCGCCGTCGGCCGAGCGACAGACCCAGCTGGCCGCTGGACGTCCCCATTTTGGCAATTATTACTTACCTCCCCTGCCCTCATCATCACGGACACCCAGCCCATGATCAGCTGCCCATCGGACGCAACAAACGACGCAGATCTACCTAACACCGCTGTTTTCCGTGCCACATGATTGCGTGACGCAGCAAGACCGTCATTCAGACTGGCAAGCTTCCGCCACTAACCACCTTGATGCTAGTAAGTTATACTTACCTTCTTTGTCAATACCTTCTCGTTAGAATGGACGGAAAGGTCAGCGGGTAAAGGGGCATGGCCCAATGGGCATAGGTCAGAGATTGCGCGAACTGAGGGAGCAAGCCGGGCTTTCCCAAACCGAACTCGCGAAAGCTGTCGCCGTCTCGCGCAACGCCGTCTCTCAGTGGGAGAGCGACGTCACCCAGCCATCGACACGGCACCTCGCCGAAGTGGCACGCGTGCTCAACGTGTCCGTCGACCGGATCATGGCGCCGAACTCGCGGATGCGGGAAAAAGTTGTTGAGGCAGCGTTCCGATTGTTCGACCGGGTGGGGTTCGAGGAAACCACGATCGAAATCATCTGTGCGAGCGCGGACGTCTCGAAGGCCGACTTCGCCGCGCTCTTCGAAAACAAGCACGAACTGCTCTACGAAGTGCTCAAGACCTACAACGACCGCACATTCGCCGAAATGCAGCGGTTGCCGCCGAAGTTCGGCACACTCGATGCGCGGCTCAAGCACCTACTCCGCCTCTACTATGTGAATGATCTCGCGCACATCAAGCTGACGGCTGCGCTGCTCGCCTACTCCTGGCAATGGGGGTCGGCGCGCGAACGCGACAACGCCCGCCAGCTCTCGGATCACCATGACATGGTGCTGACCGTGCTCGAGGAGGCGGCCGCACAAGGTGAGATTGCACACGGCAACTTCCGGGCGGCATCGAGTTTGATCTTTGCGGCCTATACGATGTCGTTGCGCAAGGCGATCTTCGAGAACTACGACGCCGACAAGCTGATCACCTATGTGCAGCCTCAGCTCGACATCATCTTGAACGGGCTGACCCGCCCGCCTGAGGGGTAGCGGCGCGGTGCCTGCCGGTATGCGCGAGGCCCGCAACAGCGGCCGTGAGGGTACCGGTGCCGATGCCTACGTGCGCGTAGAGAGGTCGGAGCGAACAAGTGCGATGTCGAAATGGCCGCGAGCGTGAGAGGCCATCAATGCCGGCAAGTGGCCGGATGGATAGGCCTGGCGGCTGGGTAACAGGGAGAAGGTGCTCGCGAAGGCCGCTGTGCGCATCTGCAGATCGGCGGCGTCGGCGGGAGCATAACGGCCGGGCGTGATCTCCAGGACGATTGCAGCGCACCCACTTTCGATTTCGGCCGCCCCGCCTCGGAGCACCTGAGGCTCATAGCCTTCAACGTCGACGAACAGGACAAACCGGTCGCCCGGCTCGACGACAGCTGAAAGGGGCTCCACCGGGACCTCGATCGCGCTTGCATTGGTGCGATCCATGCCAGGCGCGAGCAGCGAATGAGAGCCGAGGTTGGCGGCGTGCCGATGCAGCGTTGCGCGTCCCCTGACTTCGCCGATGGCGGCTTGTTCGCAGCGGACGCTGGCCCTCTCGAGGCCAGCCAGATTGCGCTCCAGTAAGCTGAAATTCTCCGGCTCGGGCTCAACGGCCACAAAACGCCTGAAGCCACAATCGTAGGCGTTCAAGCAGGCCGTGCCGATATTGGCGCCGATATTGACGAACGTGAGTGCCGCGGGGTCAAGACCGTTGGCCACCAGCAATCCGACGAAGGCTTCCATGTTCTCGCGGGCAAACGAGCCGCTGCGGATAACTTCGGAAGCTATGACCTTGTCACGCGTCGAGATGTGCAACAGGCGTCCATCCGCCCTTGTCAGCGCGATCTCGTGAATGCCATTCGCTTCGAGAATGTCGAGCGCGAGATTGGCGCCGTGCTTCGAGCGCATGCCGGCCGCACCGGCGAGGGCGCGCCGCAAGAGTTTGAAAAGCCGCGCCTGACGACCCGATCGCGATCCATGCGCTCCCCTAGCGTCCGTCCCCATACCTGTGTCTCCGCAAAGCTCTTGCACGGTGGGGCGCACCCGGCTGGGCCGGACAATTTGCGGGCGGTGCCTATCGTCCGAGCTGACGGCCCCTTCAATGGCCCTGCTATTGAATAGGGCCTTTGCCGGCGACAAAGCGAAGAGTTGCAACCAACGCCGGCTCCGGCCTCAATTCTCGTCCATCTTGAGTGCGGCGATGAAGGCTTCCTGCGGGATTTCGACGGAGCCGAACTCGCGCATCTTCTTTTTGCCCTTCTTCTGCTTGTCCAGCAGCTTGCGTTTGCGGGAGATGTCGCCGCCGTAGCATTTGGCGAGCACGTCCTTGCGCAATGCGCTGATGGTCTCGCGGGCAATGACCTTGGCGCCGATGGCGGCCTGGATCGGGATCTTGAAGAGGTGCTGTGGGATCAGCTCCTTGAGCTTTTCGCACATGGCGCGGCCACGCTGCTCGGCCCTGGTCTTGTGCACGATGATGGAGAGTGCGTCGACCGGCTCGGCATTGACCAGCACGGAGAGCTTGACCAGGTCGCCCTCCTCGTAGCCCTTGATGTGATAGTCGAACGAGGCGTAGCCGCGGCTCACCGATTTCAGCCGATCGTAGAAATCGAACACCACCTCGTTCAGCGGCAGCTCATAGACCAGCATGGCCCGGTTGCCGACGTAGGTGAGGTTCTTCTGGCGCCCGCGGCGGTCCTGGCAGAGCTTGAGGACAGAGCCCAGGTACTCGTCGGGCACCAGCACTGTGGCCTCGATCCACGGTTCCTCGATGTGGTCGATCTTGACGACGTCCGGCATGTCGGCGGGGTTGTGCATGGGCTGCACGGTGCCGTCGGTCATGTGCATGTTGTAGATGACGCTCGGCGCGGTGGTGATCAGGTCGAGATTGAACTCACGCTCGAGCCGCTCGGTGATGATCTCCAGGTGCAAGAGGCCCAGGAAGCCGCAGCGGAAGCCCTGGCCCAGCGCCGCGCTCGTTTCCATCTCGTAGGAGAAGCTGGCGTCGTTCAGGCGCAAGCGCCCCATGGCTTCGCGCAGGTCCTCGAAGTCGCCGGCATCGACGGGGAACAGTCCGCAGAAGACGACGGGCTGGGCCGGCTTGAAGCCCGGCAGTGCCTCAGCCGTCGGGTTCTTCTCGTCGGTGACGGTGTCGCCGACGCGGGTGTCGGCCACCTGCTTGATGGCGGCGGTGAAAAAGCCGATCTCGCCAGGACCCAATTCAGGCACACTCTCCTGCTTGGGCCGGAAGATGCCGACGCGGTCGATCTGGTAGAGGCCATCAGTGGCCATCAGTTTGATCCGCTGGCCCTTCTTCATGACGCCTTCGATGACACGCACCAGCACCACGACACCGAGATAGGGATCGTACCAACTGTCGACCAGCATGGCTTTGAGCGGCTTGTTGCGCTCGCCCTTCGGCGGCGGCAGGCGCTCAACGATGGCCTCAAGCACCTTTTCGACGTTGAGGCCCGTCTTGGCGGAAACACCGATGGCATCGGACGCGTCGAGGCCGATCACGTCCTCGATCTGCTGCTTGACCCTGTCCTCGTCGGCCGCCGGCAAATCGACCTTGTTCAACACCGGCAGGATCTCGAGATCGTTGTCGAGTGCCTGATAGACGTTGGCGAGGGTTTGCGCCTCGACGCCTTGAGAGGCATCGACCACAAGAATCGCGCCCTCACAGGCGGCCAGCGACCGCGACACCTCGTAGGCAAAGTCGACGTGGCCTGGGGTGTCCATCAGATTGAGCTGGTAGACCTTGCCGTCCTTGGCCTTGTAATCGAGGCGGACGGTCTGCGCCTTGATGGTAATGCCGCGCTCCTGCTCGATCTCCATGGAATCGAGGATTTGCGCCTTCATCTCGCGGTCCGTGACATTGCCGCACAGCTGGATCAGCCGGTCGGACAAGGTCGACTTGCCGTGGTCGATGTGGGCGATAATCGAGAAATTGCGTATCAGCGCTATGTCGGTCATGGGACGCCAGATAGCACCTTGGCGAGGCGGAAAGAAGGGGTAGCGCGCAGGGTAGGTGGCGAAATCGACGCGGGGGAAATGGGCTGGGCTCAGAGCGTGCACGGCTGGCCCCGCAAGGATGATCCGGCACGTCGGCGCGCGGTGAGAGAACGTCGGGTTGCCGAGCCATTTTTGGCGGGTGTGGCGGACGCGGACTGGCGGGCGAGGCGGGACTGACTCACCTCACTCCGGCCTGCAATATTCCCATTTTGTTCAGAGGTTTGCTCCGGCTGCTGCGATCATCTGGCGCTGGATCTCGAGCCAGGAGGCTGCATGGCACGGACGCCGGGGCACAGCTGGCAAGCAAATAGAAACCATCACACGTATCGTAGCGCGGGAGGTTTAACGCTCGTTCAATCTTTGCTGGCAGCATCGCAGGCGAGCAACACAGTGCGAAGTGAGGTTTCAGATGGGTTTTGGAAAGCGAGGAGGGAAGGTCCCGCCGCCGCCACGGCACCGGCAGACACCCCTCAATGGCGATTCGACGTCCTCCCCGGCCCCAACCATCGACGACTTGCCGGGCGAGGCGCGCATTGAAATCCTGGCGCCGCTGGTCGAGACACCTCAACATTGGGACAGCGAACATGCCTCCTTGTCGGAAGACGACAAGGAGCTTTTGAAGAAGCTGCTGGCGGACGACGCCCCTTAACAGGCCCGTCTATGAGCCGGCGCCTTGCAGGATGGCCTTGGCTTTTTCCAATGCGACGTAACCGTTCGAGGCCAATTCGATCCGATATTGGCTCAAGAAGCCCATACGTTGCATTGCCTCCCGCGGCTGACGCTGGAGGCCGGAGATCACGATCCGTCCCTGACGCTTGGTAAGGTCGCCCGCCAATTCATCGAGCGCGGAAAGTGCGGTGGCATCGACCAACGGCACGTCGCGCATGCGCAGGATCAGCACCCGGGGATAACCGCCGGGTGAGGAACGCAAGGCGTCGCCGAGACTGCTGGCTCCACCAAAGAATAACGGTCCGCTCAGGGATAACACCCGGACGCCCGCCGGCAGCTCCATCTCGGTCAAGACAGAGCGGGGATGGGCCACGTCCTCCGGCAGGTCGGTGTCAAACAGCGCCGCTGAGCCATGGCGGTGTTCTGTGGCTTGCGCCATCCTGTGCATGAACAGCATGCAGGCGAGGCCGAAACCGACGGCGATCGCTGTGTTGAGATCGACGAACACGGTGAGGAGCAGGGTGGCGACGAGCACGAGCCGGTCGTCGAAAGGCGCGCGGGCCAGGAAGTGGCGGACTTCGTGGGCATCGATCAGCCGCCAGGAGACGTTGATCAGCACGGCTGCGAGGCAGGGTAGCGCCAGATAGGACGCGAGCGGCGCCGCCACCACCATGAACGTCAGCACGAAGACGGCATGGAGGATGCCGGCGATGGGGGTTTTGCCACCGGCGGAGATGTTCGCCCCGGTTCGTGCGATGACGCCCGTTGCCGGAAGTCCGCCGAACAGCGGCGACATGACATTGGCGACGCCTTGGCCCATCACTTCGGCATTGGAGCGGTGATGACCGCCCGTCTTGGCGTCTGCGGCAACTGCCGAAAGCAGGGATTCCACGCCAACGAGAAATGCGATCGTGAAGGCGGATGGCAGCAGGGCTGAAATTTGCGTCCACGACAAATCTGGCAAGGCCGGCATCGGCAGCGCATTGGGAATACCGCCGAACCGGGAACCGATAGTCTCGACCGGGAGCTTCAAGAACCAGGCAAGCCCTGAGGCCAACACAACAGCCACCAACAAGCCGGGCCAGGCGGGCCGCCAACGCTTCATCAGGGAAATTACGGCCAGCGTGATGGCGCCAACCAATAATGCCGGGAGGCTCAGTGTGCCGCGCAAGTCCCAGAGCACGGGAATTTTGTGAAGGACTTCGGCCGGTACCGCGCCGGTCAATCCCAGAAAATCCTTGAGCTGGCCGATGGCGATGATGACGCCGATGCCAGAGGTGAAGCCGAGAATGACGGGACCGGGAATGTACTTGATGTAGGTCCCGAGCCTCAGAAGGCCGGCACCAATCAGAATGAAGCCGGCAAGGAATGTCGCGGTGGCTAGGCCGGTGGCACCATGTTCCGCGACGATGTTGGCGACGATGACGATGAAGGCTGCTGCCGGTCCGCCGATTTGGTAGCGACTGCCACCTAAAGCCGAGATGAAGAACCCCGCGATGACGGAGGTAATCAGGCCGGCCCCGGGCGGGACGCCCGCACCGATAGCGATCGCCATCGACAGCGGCAGCGCCAGAATGGCGACTGTCAGTCCAGCCAGCGCATCCTTGCCGAAGTGGTCAAGGCCGTAGCCTTCACCCAAGGCAATGAGGAGCTTTGGCTTGAGGTGGGCGAGATAGCCCAGCACGCGTTCGGATGCCGGTCGCGGTGGCATCGTCGTGTCAAACTTGTCGAGTTCCGCCATGCTTCAGGCCTCTCGTGCCCGAGCCTTTTCGGCCGAGTCACGCGCGGCAGCGTAACGCCGAGAGGATAGCCCCCTCAAGGTCGAAAACGCCGCCGTGCGCGGATTGCTCGGCAGATGTGCGCCCCGCGCGAGCCAGATGGCGCTACGCGACACCGGTTGCGAAGGAGTCCGGATAGCGGGACGGCCGGCGCCGCAGCGTTACTTGCCGGTCTCGCTGATGGTCTTGACCACGCTCGAGGTCGGCCGCGAATTGGCACTCACCGGACCTTTGACGCGGGCTGCCACCTTGGCGTCGAACTCGGGCAGAGACGCGACAGTGTTGTTGGCCGTGACCTGGACGACCTGGTAGCCGCCAGCCTTGAGCTCGGTCAGCAATTGGCTGACAGCCTCCGCGGTATGCTTCTGGAAATCGTGCATCAAGACGATGCCTTTGCCGTGCTTTTTCAGCTTTGCCATGATGGAGGGCACGAGCCGCTTGGCACTGCGAAGCTTGAAGTCGAAGGAATCGATATCGGTCGACCACACCGCGACATTGCGCTTGCCGAGATAGGCCATCATGTCGGCGGGATGGCGCAGGGCCGGAAAGCGGAAGAAGGCCCTGACGTCGTCGGCCTTATCAGCCAGGCTGTGACGTGCCGCCGAGATGCCCATCTCGATCTCAGCCTTGCGCGCGTTCTCGTCGAGCTTCTTGCTTTCGAGATTGGCGTGAGACCAGGTGTGCGTGCCAATCGTGTGGCCATCCTCTGCGACCTGGCGGAGAATTTCCGGGTAATAAGTCGAGTGCTTACCGATCACGAAGAACATGGCTTTCGTGCAATGCGCCTTCAGCGCGGCCAGCACCGCCGGCGTCGTCGGCCACGGGCCATCGTCAAACGTCAGGACAACTTCTCCTGGCCTCAGGAAGTCGTGCTCCTTGAAGTGCTCGAAGCCGAAGCCGGGGCCTGACTTGGTGTCGATCTCGACCACGCGGGAGACGCCGAGGGCATTGGGATTGCCCGGACAATCCGCGCGCGCAACCGTCCCACCCAGCCCCAATAACGCCGCCCCCAGGGCGACAGGGATGAAGTGCTTTGCAATGGGCATGTCGACCATTCCCCTCGTTCAACTGCAAAATTCGCTGATCTACGTGACGCAAATTTTGCAGACAGGCGCAAGCTGAACGGGGGAGATCAGGGCATTTTTCGGCAACGTGTGACAGCCAGTCTTCACCTCGATGCGCAATCAGCCCAAAAACAACACCGCCGCCCGCAGCAATGGCGGACGGCGGGGGCACGCTTGGTCATCCTTTTGGACGCTCAGAGCTGCTGTCAGGCCTTGGAGAGGCCCTCGATTCGGTTGAGAATCTGGTCGAGGACAGGTCTGGCCACGGCATCAACACCGAGGCGGCCGCGCGCCTTGTCGATGAGGGGGCGCAGGAACGGCAGGATCTGCTTGGCGTAGGTTGCAAGCGTGCCGTGGCCAGCTGCGGGCAGCTTTGCTGCCGCGTCGTTGATGCCGCTCAACTGCTGGGACATCTGCTGCAAGCGTGGCAGCGCTGCCTTGGCCGAGGCTTCATCCTTGATGCCGACGAGGGTGCCGCGCAAACCTTCTGCAGACGGAACCCAGCTCGGCCGAGATTTTGATTGCCAAGCGTGATGGCCGGCGGCTGCGGGAGTGGCTGCTGTGGCGGTGCGGCCGCTCAGGTAGTAATAGGCTTCACCGCGAGGGCCGCGGCTGCCAATAGCATCGGCATCATGCCCATGCCGCCGGGCGCGCGCGGGCTCGACGTGAGGTGCGGACGGGCAGCCGGCTGCGGAGTCGACGCATTCGGAAACGCGCTCAGCAAACCTGTTCCCTTCAATTGGTCGGCGAAGCCCGCGCATGGCCTGGAGGATGTTGTCCTTCTGGCTTTCCAGCATCTTGGTCAGGCCTGCCGCATCAAGGCCATTGTCGGCCTGCTGCTTTGCCAGCGTGCCCAGCGCAACCGGCGCCATCAAACCCATGAGGCTTTGCACGGCGCCATCGCCAGCGCCTGAACTTGCCAACGGCGCTTGTGAGGCCTGAGACCGCGGAGCCGCCGAGCAGATCGCGCAGCGTGTCGCCACCGTTCTTCACGGCTTCGGCCTGCTTGCCGCCCCCGAAGATATCGCCGAGATTGCCGAGAATGTCCGTGTTCTGTCGGCCCAGGCATCGGTGAGCTTGCGGCCACCGCCAGGTTGCGCCGCCACGCCCGTAACACCCCGGCCAGAATCGACGGCAGAATGGCTGCGATTGCGGAGCGCACGAGCGGGCTTTGGATGCCGAGAGACGATGCCAGCCTGTCGACCAGCATGGGGGCGGGTATTGCATGGCCATGGAAACGATATTCATCGAACTACCTCCGTTGCCCTTCCGGGCATGCTGGCGACAGAGAACCGGTGCGCGGCCGTTGCCGCGAAGCTCGTCACTCGTCCTGGCACTGGGTGAGCAATTGTGGCCCGTCTGTGGCCTGCCTACCCTCATTTGTACGGCTGCGAGATAATCACTTATCTGAAGCTCCGTCTTCTGGTTTTAGGCGCAGCACACTTCCGTCTGCTGCATCCACCAGTACCCAGACAGCACCGTCGGGTCCTTGCCGGACATCTCTGATGCGTCATCGCGGCCGGCCAGCAAAACTTCGGCGACGATGTTCGAGCCGTCGAGCACCAGTCTGTGCAAAGCGCGACCGGCTAATCGCGCCCACCAAGAGATTGCCGCGCCATGCTGGAAACAGGCCGCCGGTGTAGAAGGCCATGCCGGAAGGCGCAATCGAGGGCACCCAGTAGTAGGCGGGTTGCTCCATGCCCTCCTGGGCCGTCGACTTGTGGATGACGGCACCGGAATAATCATCGTAGCCGATCACGCGCCAGCCATAGTTAGCGCTGGGCTTGATGACGTTGACCTCGTCACCGCCTTGGGGCCGTGCTCGACCACCCACAGTTGACCCGTCTCCAGGATGAATGGCTGCAGCCTGCGGGTTGCGGTGGCCATAGCTATAGATTTCAGGGCGCGCCTTTGCGGCCCTTGAATGGGTTCCCGGCGGCGGGCTTGCCGTCCGCCTCGAGGCGGACGACCTTCCCCAGTGCCGTCCGAGGTCCTGTGCGTATGGCATCTGGAAGCGCTCGCCGAGGGTAACGAAGATGCGCCCGTCGCGGGCAACGGCGATGCGCGATCCGAAATGCAGGCCACCGCGGCCGGCAGGCTCCTGGCGGAAGATGACCTGGGTCTCGACCAGTCTTTCCTGCCCGGGCGATAAGACAAGGCGCGCGCGCGCCAGGGCGGTGGCGTTGTTGCCCCAAAGGCCCCGCGGCTCGGAGAACGTCAGATACAGAAGTCCGGTGGTGGCGAAGGCATGCCCAGCGCGATGTCGAGCAGGCCGCCCTGGCGGCAGCGGCGACGACCGGTACGCCTGGGAGCTCGGGAGAGGCTGCCATCGCGCGCCACAATACGCAGGCGGCCCGGCCTTTCAGTGACGAGGGGACGCCCATCCGGCAAGAACTGCAGCGCCCAGGATGCTCGAGTCCGCCGCACGCGCTGGATCTCACGGTCTGTCTTCGGGCAGCGGGGGCTTTGGTCTGGGCCGCCTGTGCCGTCGGGTGCAGGGCAAAGCCCGCGAGGGCACAGGCCATCACCCCCAGCAGTGTGCTGAGCCGCATCGTGTTTCGCCTCTCGCTCTGGCCGGTGCCAACACCGCTTTCAGTCACGTTTTTCGGCCTTTTCCTAGTGTGCGGCCTAGCGCCGACGACCGCACGCCGAGTATAGGTGGGTCTCGACCGCACTACGTCCAAATCTTCCAGCGTGGAAATTTTGCAGCGGACTGGTGCGCGAGGTTGACCTAACCCAGTCCAGCCGCCTGACTGGGCCATGGCAGCAGGGCCGAAGTTTGACCTCAATCGCGCTGGGGAAACCGGCATGGAACACCAGAGGAGAATGACATGAAGATCGCAATTATCGGCGTCGGCGCCATGGGGTCCGTTTATGCAGGCCTGCTCGCGGACCAAGGCGGGCACGAGGTCTGGGCGATCGACACATGGCGTGAGCATGTCGATGCCATGAACGAGAAAGGACTTCGCGTCGAGGGCGCGTCGGGCGACCGCACGGTCAAGTTGCGCGCGACCACAAACGCGCAAGACGTGAAGGATGCCGATCTCGTCATCATCGCCACCAAGGACGATGGCGTCGAAGGTGCGGCCCGGGCGGCACTGGGCGCCGCCAAGCCAGATGCACCAATTCTGACCATCCAGAACGGACTGGGCTCAGCCGACAAAGTTGCCGGTGTCGTCGGCTCGGAGCGTGTGCTGATGGGCGTTGTCGGCGGCTTCGGCGCCTCGATGAAGGGCCCTGGTCATGCGCATCACAACGGTATGGAGTTTCTGCGGCTCGGCGAAATGGATGGCGGCATGAGCGACCGGCTCGACGCCGTCAAGAAAGCCTGGGAGGCGGGTGGCTTCAAGGTTCTGGCTTTCGACGACATCCACAAGATGGTTTGGGAAAAGCTGATCTGCAATTGCACCTATTCGGGTCCTTGCGCGCTCACCGGCTTGCGCGTCGGCGAGGTGCAGGCGAACCCGAGCGCCTGGAGCATAGCGGCAGCGTGCGCCAACGAGGCGTTCCTGGTCGCCAACGCGCGCGGCATCAAGCTCGACTTCAACGATCCTGTCGCCTACGTGAAGGCCTTCGGCGAGAAGATCCCAAATGCCCGCCCCTCAATGCTGCTGGATCATCTGGCTGGCCGCCCGGCAGAGGTCGACAACATCAATGGCGCAATCCCGCGGGAAGGCGCCAAGGTCGGAGTGGCGACACCGGTTAACTCGGTCGTGGTGGCCCTGCTGAAGGGGAAGGAAGCCGGCTTCCAGAAATAGGGCGGCGCGTCCGGCGGTTTGGACGTCCGCTGTTTTTCGCCAGCCTTGGCGAGCGGACTTCCAATCATCGCACAACGCCATCTCCGTGCCACTTGCGATCACCGTTGGATCGCTCGTTTCGTCCCTACCCCGGCCCAACACCCCGCGCCGCCAGCCAGCCCTTCAATGGGGGCAGTTGCGGCGTCGTCATACATCGTTCCTATTCCCTAATGGAACAAGACTCATGCCATTTTTTGAGGTAATTCGGTATCGCATTGCTCAAAAGTCATTCTATCGAGAAGCCCTTATTCGGGCCGTCACCTTCGGCTTAAGGTTTTGAGCATCATGTGCGCGCCGAGCGCAAACGTACTCCTGCTGCGAGGGACCGATCACGTGTCACACGACCTTACAAGCCTGATCGCGCAGTATCGCTGGTTGCAGACGCAGCACAGTGCCAACGGCGTGCTGACCTCCGCCGACGGGGACGCAAGCGTGGCGGAGGCACTCGGCCGAGTATTCTCTCAGATCGTCAATTATCCGTCGACCGATCCTCGCGTCAGCTACAGGCAAATTGCCTTCCTGCTCGCTATCCTGGCAGACGCGCCGAGCACAGACGCCGAGGCGCGCGAATATCTGTGCGATGCCGTGCTTGGACACGTCAAACGCCTGGCGGACCGTGCGACAGGCGATGGCCACGCTGCGGCCGGCCTGTAAAGCAGGACCACACGCCGGGTGCTGCCGGGCTCCTGCGCCTTAGAACTGATAGCGGCGCAGGCTGCCGTCGACGGGAATGACGGTCCCACTGATGTACCCGGCCAATTGCGAGGCCAGAAAGCACACGAGAGCCGCGACATCCTCGGGCTCGCCATAGCGGCCGACGGGGATCTCATTTTCAGCCTGCCATTTGCGATATTCAGGGGTGTAGTTGCGCCTGATCTGCTCGCTCATGATGCGGCCCGGCGGAATCGAGTTGACGGTGATGCCGTGCTTGCCGACCTCGCGGGAGAGGCCCTTGGCCCAGGCGTGGATGCCGGCCTTGGCGGAAAAGGCGCCATTTACGCCCTCGGGCTCGGACTTGCCGGTGATGTTGATGATGCGCCCCCAGTTGCGCGCGATCATCTGGTCGAGCAGTTGATGGGAGAGTTGGCGCGGGCGCGTGAAGTTCAACGTCATCGCCTCGGTCCACTGCTCTTCGGTGGCGTCCTTGCCGAAGTGCCGGCTGCCGCCTGCGTTGTTGATGAGGATATCGACCGAACCCAGACCATCGAGTGCCGCTTTGGCGGTACGTTCCGGGGAGCCCTCGGCGAGAACGTCCTCGACGATGATGACTGGCTTGGTGCCGCCTTCCGACACGATCTTGGCCGCCACCTCCTCCAGCAGATTGCCGCGGCGGGCTGCGATCGCCGTGCGCACCCCTTCCCGCGCCAAAGCTTCAGCGATCCCGCGACCGATACCCATGCTGGCGCCTGTCACCAGCGCTGTCTTGCCTTGTAGTCCGAGATCCATGTGAAGTCCCTTCCATGACGTTGCGATGCCCTATTGTCCGACGTTAGCCGCTCGCGGGGGCTGCGCAAGTGGGGGGCGGGCAGCGCTGCTGTGTGATGTGCACAGATTGGCGGCGCACCGCCACCGGCTGGCACGCGACAGCTTGGTGTGCGCGATGGCGCAATCGGCGCTGGCACGCAAGCGGCCGCCCACGCTCGCGGGCGGCCGCAAAAAACACGGGGGCTACGTGCGTCGCAGTGCTTATTTCACGTCAGACCAGTCGAAGTCCTCGCCGCAAAGGGGGACGAAGAGAAGCGTCGTGCGGCCCAGCATGATCTTGTCATGCGCCTTCAGCTCGCCGTTGGCCAGCAGCGCGGAGTCGTTGAGATGTACGAGGTTGGGACGTTCCAGGTTCGGCACCAGCTGGTACTGGCGCTTGCGTCCATCATAGACCAGGAAGGCCTGCTTCTCGCTGGAGATCGAGTCATCGCCAAAGTCGATGGGGATACGCTGGCCCGGCGAGCGTCCGATAGTATTCGAGCCGCTGTAGACGGCACGATAGTTGCCCTTGCCCGGGCCCGAGAGGACCACAAGCCAGCCAACGACGGGGTCGGTGTTGACGTCCTCGCTGGCGGTCCCGATGGGACGCAGGATGCGTGTGTGGCCGGGGTCAGACATGATGGGCTTCGACATGGGGGGCTCAGCGGGAACCTTGTGAGGGGTGGTTGGTGGGGCGATCACAGTCTCTTGCGAGGGCTCCTCGGCACCGATGATGATCGTGGCCTCGTCAGCGGCATCGCGCCGGTTGAAGGGATCGGAAGAATCGCGCGTGGGGTGCTTCATGTGGGCAGTATCCAAGGCTTGATGTGAGCGGGCTCCAAAAGAATTGTCGCGGCAAGATGTACGTGCACGATCCGGGCCAGTGACCACCTCCCGCCAACGCGCAAGAAGGGATCAACGCGGCGGACCAATCGCACGACGTCGTGTGACCAACATATTAGGCTCTTTGGCATAAGCCCAAAAGGCATCCTCGCAAATAAGTGAACGCCGTTTGCTCATTGCCTTCCAGTGTTCGCGAACTATACTTCCTTCAAATGTCGCAAACACCTTGATGCGGAGCCTGAAGCGTGGGTCGCCAGCCACTGCCCACAGATACTATTATCGGCAACGGAACCGATCAATACAGGATCGATACGGTTCTGGGGCCGGGTGGCTTTGGCGTGACCTATCTGGCGCGGGATCTGCGGTTCGATCGCGACGTGGCGATCAAGGAATATTTTCCTGCCGATTTTGCTTATCGTGAAGATTCACAGTCCATTCGGACGACGGCGGGGTCTGGGCAGAAGGACTTTTTCGAAGAAGGCAAACGCTACTTCCTGGAAGAAGCGCGCACGCTCGGAAAATTTCGCCATCCCAACATCGTGCGGGTGCTGAACCTGTTCGAGCAGTTCAATACCGCCTACATGGTGCTTGAATTCGAGGAGGGGCAGAGCCTCAAGCATTGGTTGCGCCAGCTGGGGCGCCGGCCGACGCAGGACGAGATCGACCGCATTCTCGACCCGATGCTGGACGCGCTGGAACTCATTCACTCCAAGGGGATGTTTCACCGCGACATCGCGCCCGACAACATCATCATTCGCCCGAGCGGCGAACCGGTGCTCATCGACTTCGGCGCCGCGCGCAATTTCGTGCGCGAGAACAGCTACACAATCGGCGCCATCGTCAAGCACGGCTACTCTCCGCCCGAACAATATACGGTCGACACCAAGCTTCAGGGGGCGTGGAGCGACATCTACTCGCTGTGCGCAACGCTCTATCTGGCGATCATGGGCGAGGCACCGGAAGAAGCTGCCAAGCGGCAATTGAACGATACCATGCTGCCTGTGGAGCGGCATCTCGATGCCTATCACAAAGAGATCTACCATCCGGCACTGGTGCAAGCGCTGAACATCGGCCTGGCGTTGAAGCCGAAGGAACGGCCGCAAACCATCCAGGACTTCAAGGCGGCGATGGAGCGGCTGCGCACGGAGGAAGACGCGCGGCGGGCAACCAATGCGTCCGTGCGGCCCGGCACATCGGCGCAGCGGTCGCGCGCGCCGAGCACGCTTGGCGATGCCTTCGATGCCCGCAATACCGAAACAATCGTGGCGGGCCAGGGCTCTGGCACCGGCGGCACGGCTGGGGGGTCGTCCGCCCGCCCGCAGGCACCGGGGGCCGTTGGCGGGGCTCAAGGCGTTGATCCGACGGGCGCCGCCTATCCCGAAACAGCCATGCGGACCGCAGGTCTCATCGCGCTCGGCGTCGCGGCGGTTTCGGCCATCGCCTTCCTGATGATCGGGGGCATCACGCATCCCGGTGGATTGGCTGCTGCGATGCTGGTATGCGCGGGCTTGATTGCCGCCACAGCCGAGCGGGTGCTTGCCGTCACGCGCACCGATTCTCTCGACCTGGAGCGCGTAGCCCAAGCCACGGCTGTGATGTCTGCCGTGGCACTCGCGATCTTCTGGCTACCCTGGTTCTTCTGGCAGATCTCCCTGACCCTCGTCGGAGTTGCGGCTGCCTTCGTGTGGCGGCGCTCCGACAGCTGGTTGACGACGGGAATGATGGCCTTGGGTCTCGTGCACATCGCGCTTTCAGCGTTGTTGCTGTTGCTTGCGAGCCGGCTCAACCAGACAGATCCCTTCTTTCTTCCTCTCATGGGTGTGAGCCTCGGATTGATTGCTGCATTCATATTGGCTTCGGCCTTGCGCCTGCGGCAGCGGTCGGGATGGGTCACGCAATGAGGCAGCGCAGTACCGATCACAATCGCCCCAACAGCACGCGTTCCTTGTGGCAGGGAACCACACTCAAGGCTCGCGAAGGGTCCGCATGATGCAATTGGAAATGGCAACTGCCGAATACATCGGGGCCCGCGCCCAACAGCAGGATTTGGCTGCGGCCATCGCACTGAAGTCGGGTGCCCTGCTGGTTCTGGCCGATGGTCTTGGCGGCCACGAAAGTGGAGCGGAAGCCTCACGCATTGTCGTCGAGACGTTCCGCGAGGCGGCGGCACAGGGACTGTTCGATGATCCGGAAAGCCGGCGGCAGGCTCTGCGTGACACGATCGAGCGGGCGAATGGGCGCATTGGCGAAGGGGTGGATCCGGCCCATGGCCACCGTGGCATGGGTGTCTCTGCCGTTGCCGCGGTCATTTCGCGGGTGAACTGAGCTGGGTGAGTGTCGGCGACAGCCATCTATATGTGGCGCGGCAACCGGCTGGCGAAGCTCAACGAGGATCACTCGCAAGCCGGCCTGATGGTGCGATCGGGGCAGTACAAGGCCGATGACCCCGAAGTTCAAGCGGTCAAATCCATTCTCGTGTCCGCCCTGACGGGGCGGGAAGCTCGAGATCGTCGACCTGCCCGGAGAAGACGTTCAAAGTCGAGTGGCGACGTGTTGATGCTGGCTACGACGGCTCAACACACTCGATGACGACGAGATCGGCCAGATCGTCGCCGAGCGGACGACCGAGGGCGCCATACGGCTGTCGACTGTGCTGCTCGAAACGGTGCGCGCGCGACGCCTCGAGCGCCAGGACAAACAACGGTGGCTGTGGCGCGAGTGATCGCTTCTGCATCGCGTCACTCGCGCGCCGATGACGCGATGGAGCGGACGGTCACGCATCAGGTAACGGTGCTGACGGAGATCGCTCCGGAGCAAAGAACGGAGCTGCCCCGCGCGTCTGGCGACAATGTGCCCGCGAACCGGGCCGCCGCGGCGATGATCGCGGCGCGATGAGCAAGGATGCAGAAGCGAGCCGCGCCACGTTGAGGCTGCAGCGAGCGAGGCGCCCGCTGCGGAAGCCGGGGACACCGACACTGCGGCCAGCGCGGTCTCGACGACCGACGACATTGCGCCTGCGCCGGAAAGTCGGCCGAGCCCTGCACCCGTCAAAGATGCGGCCAGTGGGCCGCAAGCACTTGCAACCACCAGCACGCTGCGGACCGATCCACTACCGGCACGACCAGCGCCACCTCACCCGCGCCGACTGGCGAGGTTGTCAAGCCGTCCGCGCGACCGACGCCACCCGTTGCCCGCAAACCGTCGCCCGATCAGCCGACTGTCCGTACGCCACCGGCGCGCGCTGGAGCGGGGCGGGCCGTGGCCGGTATTGTGCTGCTGTTGCTCGCGCTCGGCATCGCTGCCACTGGTGCGGCAGCGGCAGTCTATCCGGGCTGGCTGTCCTCGGTCCTGGCCGGAATTGGCTTGTCGGTGGGTACTTCCGATGAAAAACAAGAGCGCCAGTCCTGCTGGGCTGACAAACCGCCGGTGAGTGATGGCGCGAGCGGCGTCCAGACAAGGTCTTGGAGAAGAAGGAACCGCCGGCGCCGGAGAAAGCCAAGATGCCGGCCCGCACGAGCCCGCAGAACGCCGAGAAGGTTGGCAAGGACGCCACCAAGCCCGCGGCAGGCGACGGCATGAGCCCACCTGCGGGGGCGACTGGGACACCGGCTGCGACTGGCGGAACGTCGGCGCCGACGGATGCCACCGCCGTGCCGCAACCCGACAGGCCGCCTGCCCCGGCATCTGCATCCGGGCCAGCCACGTCTACGCCAGCGCCACCGGCTGCGGGTCCTGCGACCACGGCGGAGCCCGCGCCAGCCCGCCGCAGCGCCCGACTCGTAAGCCGCCCCGGAAACTGACTGAAGGGCAGCAGGAAGTGCCGAAGGCGAAAGTTAGTCCCACTCCCCGCGACCTTCCGCCCCGCTGCAAAAGCCGGCTCGCAGAACTAGGCGGCAGCCAGGACGGGCGGCGCATGGCGCCGATCAGCAGGCGACCGGCGCCGGCAGCCTGCTGCATGATGCGGCGCCAGTCGACTCTGGCGTGGGTTTTGGCCACGCGCCGCAGCAGGCGGGCACTCATCGCCTCCGGCAAGGCGTCCAAGAGCCGGGCCCACACGACATCGGCGTTGTAATGTCCATGCTCGGCGGTCAGCGACGCCGGCACGATGTCGGAAGCGTTGATTGCGAGGTCTTCGGCGATGGCATCGAGTGCTGCGCGCATATTGCGAGCCTTGGGCGTCTCAGGTGTGCCGCGACGTCGTAGGGTGGCGCCCATTCCTGGATTGGGCGCAGCCGGTCGATATGGCTGGCGACAACGATCATGGGTGGCGCCAGGCGCTCGGGCCGATCGCGGAACCATGCCTTGATCGCGGCCAGCGCGATGCGGTCGAGATCGCGGTCGGGTCGATCCGCCGCCACGACCCAGATCAGGGCATCGCAGTCCGCCGCTTTGGCGGCCAGGAGGTCGGCAGCGTTGCGGTCGTTGATGTCGGGACTGTCGACGAGGCGGACCGGCGCTGCGCCGTCACGCTGGATGTCGTAGGCGTGGAAATCTTTGGTGACGGGCAGGACGTCGACGGCGGCACGCACCTCTTCGGCAAGTGCACGATGAGGCTGGATTTGCCGCCCCCTGCCCTACCCGCCACGAGGATCGTGACGGGCGCTTGGTCTGCCGGTCCCGTTGCGCCCAGATTGGCGGCTGGACGTCGCTCGTGGCACCACGCAGACGGCCGCTACAGAGATCGATCGCGGCTTTCGCTGACCTCGTGCACGAAGGCACTTGCCAACCGCTTGCCAGTTCCTGGCGCAGCCCCTCGTAGATCGACTTGCTTAGGCGCTCGCGGATTTCCTGGGTCGCGGCAGCCAGCGGATTCATGAGGCGAAGGATGCGCCAGAGGTCATAGGCCTGCGTGCCCAGATCGAGCATGCCGCGCCACTTGTAGAGCGCCATGACCTGTCCGACCGTCAACCGGTCGCCCAGCGGTACCGCGTCGACGACCAGCGGTCGCAACTTGCCGGCAACGCGTTCGACCAAGGTCAAAGCTTCGGGCACGGTGAAGTTCCAGACCGGGTCATCGCGACCGGGGTTCATCTCGTGGGCTACGGCTTCGATGGTTTCGACGCCGAGCGCCATCAACGCTTCGCGGCTGGTGATGCGGGCAGGATCGGCATCAGCCGCCAAGCGCGCGACCAGTGCGTGGGCGGCAGCCTCACGCGGCGAACGGCCTGCAGTGCGCGCTTCACCTGGCGCTGCTTCGGGTCCGGCGTCGTCTCGGCGCGTTCAGCGGCGCAAGAGCCAAAGCCTGCCGCCATATACGAGCAATGAGACAACCAGGGCGCCTGCCAGCCAATAAAGTGCGAGGCCGTGCTGCCAAAGCCAGATCCAGCCGAGCGGCAGCAGAACCAGAAGCGGCAGCAGTGCGGCCAGCCCGATCGCGGCCGCGCCGATCCACGATTTCAGGCGGGCATCACGCATCATTACCCTTTCGCTCGGCGGCCGGGGCGTGGGCTCTCCGACAGAGAAAGCTCGGGCTTTGACGAGATCGAAGGTTTGTCCAGGCCTTCGCGGTAGGCGGCAGCGACGGCGCTTGCATCCGCCATGCCGCTGCCGGCGGCGCAGAAACTCCAGGCCGGCCCAGCCGAGCGCACAGGTGGTGGCAAAACTGCTGGCGGCGGCGGCGGCAGCTCCCACGGTCTGACCATAGACGGGCACCAACTTCACAAGCTGGCGAATGCCGAACCGGGCAGCGAGGCGGGTTGGTGATCCTGGGCGCCCAGACATGCGCTGAACCTGCTCAGCATGCGCCGGTCCCATGTGACACCCTGCTGGTCGGCCAGCTCTTTGAGGAGGCGGGCCTGCACGCCGGGAACGGCGACGGCGCCGCTCAGCGGCACCAGGTCGGCGGCAGCAGCGGTGGCATGTCCAGAGGATAGATGGTTTGGCGCGACCCGCCGCTTGATCGGCCGAGCGAGCGGCAATCTCGCCGAGGGTGGCCACCAAACCGACCGGCGCCACGTCCCGGATCGCACCGAGCAGCGCATCGAGCCCGTAGTGTTGCGGTTCGAGCGCGTCCTCCGGGAGGGTGAAATCGATCGGCACGAAGACGACAGGCTCCCTTGCCGGGCAATGTCTCGCGACCAATTGGCGCTGATGAACAAGGGCACGCCGCACCGTCGCCGGCACCCCTCATCGGACCACGCGGCGGGATCGTCAGGCAGGTAAGGATAGGTGAGGGTGGCCGCCCGCGTGCCATAGCCGTGATGCAGACAGGCTTGTGCGACGACGATCGGCCAGTCCGGCTGCCGCTGGCGCACACGCCGGACGACGTCGAGAACCTCGTTCTGCTGATGATCGAGGGCGCGCATGACGATGAGCAGAAGGTGGGCGCGCCCTTCGGCGAAGGCCAGGTCGTCGTCGGGAACATAGCCCGCCCGCCCAGCCCGCGCGTGTCGAGAAAGCGGATGACGGGGGCCCCGGGAAAGTCGAAGATCTCGGCGGTCCGTGTGCAGGCCTTAAATCCCAAGCCTATTTCCGCCGCAGCGCCGGTTATCGCGCGCACGATCGAACTCTTGCCGGACTGTACCTTGCCGATAAGCCAGATCAACGGTGCCTCGGCCCTAGCGACTTCGGCAACCTCCTTCGATGCGGCCTCGACCTCTGCCGGTCGCATCAAGCGCTCGAACTCGCGGGCCAGCCTGTCCGACAGCGCCTTGAGGCGAGAGCTCTCGCTCATGATGACCGTCTCCGCCATGGTTGCATGCGCCGCGTCAAATCTGGGTATTGGGTCCCGCTGGATATGGGGTGGTCCTTGGCGAACGGCAAACCGCTCGCATTGCCCTGGATTTTGCCCGCGGGACCGGTTCCAATCGCGTGGCGCAGCGCCATCAGGTCGGTTATGGTCCCGCGAAATCGTGATTGCGCTCAATCCCCTTCATGCCAAGGAGCGCGAAAATTGATTGCACCGTTTCTCATCCGCGTCCGTCGCGTGCTCGTCGCGCTTGCACTGGCCGGTACCAGCTGGCTGGTGGACAAACGGCGCACCCGCACCAGCCAACGCTCAACCCAAGGACAAGATCGTGACGACAGCCTCCGGACTCAAAATCGTTGATACGCAAGTTGGAACCGGCGCTCTCCCAAGACGGGCCAAACCTGCGTCATGCATTACACCGGCTGGCTCTATACCGACGGGGCGAAGGACAGAAGTTCGACAGCTCGCACGACCGCGGCCGGCCGTTCGAATTTCCAATCGGTACCGGCCGGGTGATCAAGGGCTGGGACGAAGGAGTGGCCAGCATGAAAGTCGGGGGCAAGCGCACGCTCATCATCCCGCCCGACCTCGGCTACGGCGCCAGGGGTGCCGGTGGCGTCATCCCACCCAACGCAACGCTGATGTTCGATGTCGAGCTGCTCGACCTCAAGTAAGCGGTCGACCGAACCTTCGCCTCGTGCAGATTGGCTCGTGCCATCTGCCGGGGCCGCGGGTGTTGCCGCAGAGCGTCAGTGGGGCTGAACTTCACTCTTTGCAGCACAATTGATGTGGATGAATCGCGGCGGTTTCGAGACCCAGCGACCAAATCAGCGCACATTTTCCTCGTCGAGATGACACAGTCCCGCGCTAGGACTGTTACGTCACTCCCAATGACCAGGAGGACGATGATGATCGCTGGACCGATTCTTCCGTTCGCGACCGACCGCCGGGAGCTCGCAGCACAAATGTGCCATCTCCTGGCTCATGGTATCGAGGATCCGGACATCCCCCTGGAGCAACTCGGCAAGGTTGCGCGCGAAATCGCACTGTTCCTGCTCTCAGGCCAAGCCGTTGACGGGACGCATGAAGGCCCCCCGCACCTTGAAGTTATCGAAGGTGGTCGCCGCTAGGCCGCTGCGCCAACGCCATGCGGCTCGCCGCCAAGGCTCGGCGGGCGGGCGCGTCAGAACATATTGAGCGCGAGGCGCGCTTCGTCGGACATGCGGCTTTGATCCCAGGGGGGATCGAATGTGAGCGTCACGGCACACGCCTGCACGCCGGGCACGGCCGCCACGGCGTTCTCGACCCAGGTCGGCATCTCGCCCGCGACCGGACAACCCGGCGCCGTCAGCGTCATCTCGACTGCGACGGAACGATCGTCCTCGATGTCGATCTTGTAGATCAGTCCCAACTCGTAGATGTCGCAGGGGATCTCCGGGTCGTAGACCGTCTTCAGTGCCAGCACGATATCGGCGGTGAGCTGATCCAGCTCTTCCTGCGACAGCTTCGAACCCTCGACAGGCGTGCCGCCCTCTGCAACCGAGGGTGCAGGGGTCGCGTTGACGGGGGGCGATGCGAGGTCAGCAGCCCCAACGTCCATCACATCTCTCTCGACTGGTTTGCCGTCCATCATTCAACTCGCATCCTTTGCCTGACCGGCTGCACGACTTAGGCGAAGAAGTCGTGCGCCTTGACCAGGGCCTCAGCCAGCGCGTCGACTTCGGCGCGCGTATTATACATGCCAAACGAAGCCCGGCACGTGGCTGTCACGCCAAGTCGGGCCATCAGGGGTTGGGCACAGTGATGACCGGCGCGAACCGCTACGCCGGACCGATCTATAATGGTCGAAACGTCATGTGGGTGCAGGCCATCGATATTAAAGGAAACGATGGCTCCCTTGCCGGGCGCGTGGCCGTAGATCTTCAGCCAGTTCAGCCCCGACAAGCGCTCATGGGCGTAGCTCGCAAGGTCGGCCTCGTGGGCTGCAATGCGGCTGCGGCCAACCTGCATCATATAGTCGACTGCCGCACCAAGGCCAATGGCCTGAACGATCGGCGGCGTGCCGGCCTCGAACTTGTGAGGGGCGTGGCCGTAGGTGACCGTATCCGTCGTCACCGTCTCGATCATCTCGCCGCCGCCCATGAAGGGGCGCATGGCCTCGAGGTGACGTGCCTTGGCATAGAGGACACCGATGCCGGTCGGCCCGTAGACTTTGTGGCCAGTGAAGCCGTAGAAATCGCAGTCGAGGTCCTGCACGTCGACTGGCAGGTGGACGGCAGCCTGGGCACCATCAAAGAACACCGGTACGCCCTTGTCGTGGGCCATGCGGACGATGTCTTTCGCCGGATTGATGGTGCCGAGCACATTGGACATGTGCGTGATAGCGACAAGGCGCGTCTTCGGTCCGATCAGTTTGGCAAAAGCGTCCATGTCCAAGGCGCCATCATCTGTGATGGGCGCCCACTTCAGGACGACGCCGTGACGTTCGCGCAGAAAATGCCAGGGAACGATATTGGAGTGATGCTCCATGATCGAAAGGATGATCTCGTCGCCGGCCTTGAACGTGGCGCCAAGACTATAGGCCACGAGATTGATGGCCGCGGTGACGCCGCTGGTGAAGATGATTTCCTCTTCGGAGCGGGCGTTGAGGAAGCGCTGCACGCTCGCGCGCGCCTCTTCGTAGCGCTGGGTTGCAGCGTTCGAGAGGAAATGCAGGCCACGGTGGACGTTGGCGTATTCCATCTTGTAGGCGTGATCGATGGCATCGAGAACGGACTTGGGCTTTTGAGCGGAAGCACCGTTGTCGAGGTAAACCAAGGCCTTGCCATAGACGTCGCGGAACAGAATCGGGAAGTCGGCGCGGATCATATCCACGTCGAGAGGGGCATCGGGCATCTCGGCCTCAAGTGCCGTCATGGCTCTATCCTTGTCAGCGGCTCACAGCCGTCGCGTGTGTTCATCGGTTTTCGTGACCGAGCCAACGAAGTGCGATCGAACTCAACGCGACGCGCAACGCCTCGTTCTCGACCTTGTCGAGCGCTTCGCTGGCGAAGCTCTCGATCAACAGGCTGCGCGCGTGTGCTTCGGGTATGCCGCGCGAGCGCAGGTAGAATAACATATCGGCGTCGATCTCGGCCGAGGTCGAGCCATGGCCGCAGACAACGTCGTCGGCGTAGATCTCGAGTTCAGGTTTGGAATCGAACTCGGCATCTTCGGACAGCATCAGCGCCTGCGCCATCTGCTTGCCGTCGGTCTTTTGCGCCTCGGCAGCGACCACGACCTTGCCCTGGAAGACGGCGCGGGCCTGATCATCAAGCACGATCTTGAAGAGTTCGCGACCCTCGCAGCCCGGATACGTGTGGTCGATCACCATGGTGGTGTCGATATGGTCGGAGCCGCGCCCCAACATCAGGCCGGACAGGTCGAGACGAGCGTCAGGCCCGTCGAAGGCCACGCGGCTCTCGTTGCGCAGCAGGCCGGCACCGGCCGTCAACTGGAAGCCGCGATAGGTGGCACCTTCGCCGATCTGCAGTTGCCAGTGGCCTAGGTGGAGCGCGCCTGAATCGCCTTCGACGTGCTTGACGTGATGCACGCTGCCGCCGGCCTCGACGTGAAGCTGGGTGACGGCGGTGGTCTGACTCGGTGCGTCGCCGATTGCCACATGGCTTTCGATGATGGTCGCGGCGGCGCCCTTACCGATCCGCACGAAGTTGCGCGTTGCAACCGCTTTGGGCGCATCGGCATCAATGATGGACACGATGTGCACGGGCAGGGCAAGGTGAGCGTTGTCCTCGATCCGCATGACAATGCCGTCGCTGACAAAGGCCGCGTTGAGGGCCAGAACAGGCTCGCCGGCTCCGTCACCGGGAAGGGCGAACCCCGGCTGCATCCACTCGTAACCCGCTTGGCCAATGGCACCGGACAGAGGGCCGAGGTGGCAGCTTTCGGGCATCTCGGTGTTCGATGGCAGGAGGCGCGCGACATAGCGGCCATTGAGCAAGACGAGCCGGATCGCGGGCACGGCTGCCAGTTCAGCGCCCAGCACGTCGGCCAGCAGTGCCGCGTCAACCTTGCGGGACGAGCACTGAGCCGGCGGATAGGCGGCCTTCACGCGATTGCGCAGGTCCGTGTATTTCCACTCTTCGATGCGGCGATGTGGCAACCCGGTGCGCTCGAAAGCGCGCATGGCGGCGGCGCGGACCTCCGGCACCCAGCCAGCGCCGGGCAACAACGGTGCCGCCTTTGCAAACTGGTGGGCGAATTCGGTTTCGGCCTCGGTTCTGGTGGCGGTTATTGTCATTTCAACCCTTGGTCTCGCCTGATCGTCGATCGGCGATCACAGACTGCATCTTCCACTTGCGGCGTAGCGGCGGGTGTTCATGCGGTGCCTTGGACGTGTAACGTTGTCCAACGCCCGCTGGATTTCCGTTGCCGTCAGGCCGCCTTGCCGGCGAACTCGGCGTAGCCCGATTTCTCGAGCTCTTGTGCCAACTCGCGGCCGCCGGACTTCACGATCCGGCCACCCGAGAGCACGTGTACCTTGTCGGGCACGATGTAATTCAGAAGGCGCTGGTAGTGCGTGATCACCAGCATGGCCCGCTCCGGCCCGCGCATGCGATTGGCCCCTTCGGCAACGATGCGGATGGCGTCGATGTCGAGGCCGGAATCGGTCTCGTCGAGAACACACAGCTTCGGTTCCAGCATGGCCATCTGCAGGACTTCCATGCGCTTCTTCTCGCCGCCGGAGAAACCGACGTTGAGCGGACGACGGAGCATCTCGTCCTTGATCTCGAGCTCTGCCGCTTTGGCTCGCACGACGCGCAGGAACTCCGGCGTGGTCATTTCCGCTTCGCCGCGCTTTTTGCGCACGGCGTTCACGGCTGCGCGCAGGAACGTCATGGTGGCGACGCCCGGGATCTCCAGGGGATACTGGAACGCCAGGAACACGCCAGCTGCGGCGCGCTCATCGGGGCTCAGATCCACCAGCGACTGGCCGTCCCAGAGGATGTCGCCAGACGTCACCTCGTAGTCGTCGCGTCCCGCCAGTACGTAGGACAGCGTCGACTTGCCCGAGCCGTTGGGGCCCATGATGGCATGCACCTCACCCTTCGGCACGACCAGCGAGATGCCTTTCAGGATCTCGGTGCCGTCCTCGGCAATACGTGCGTGCAAATCGCGGATCTCGAGCATTACGTCGTCCCTTTTGTCGTCACTGCGCACGCCTCTGGTGCGTGCGATACCTGATCTCGTGTTGCGGGCCACATGCAGCCACGGCACTGCGCTTGCCATGGTCCCGCCGTGTGCCCCGCCTTAGTGCTTCGCCTCCAACAGCTAGCCTCGGCGGGTGCCTTGGCAGTTGCTGTTGGCCTTGATCCTTCGCCGGGTCGCCGGCGCCGGTTCCTTCCGTTGGCGCTGCAGCTCTTGCATGCGCCTAAGTCGTGCTGCAACGAGCGCGCCCAGTGAAGCCGGCACGACAGCGCCCTGCCCTTGCCACTGCGGCAAGGACGCCTTGCATTCCCGGGCGTGGCCCTCGAATACGGGGCCTTCGAGTGGCGCGCTCCCGGCGTCGAGGCCTGGACCCCGATCAACGGTCGCGTGCCGCTTCGGCGCCTACTGCAACTGGCCGTCGAATTCGATCTCCGACGGGTAGAGCACACCGAGCCAATCGCAGCGGTCGGGGGTCGTCTCGCCGAATTCGACCAGGAATGCCCGACCTTGATCGAGGCTCTCGAGCACGGTGACCACCGAGCCCTGATTGAGCCTCAGATCGACCCTCTTGTTGGAAAGCGCGTTGCGCCGCCGACACTCATCGGCGTCAATCTCGCGCAAAAGCTTGGCCGTCCGCGTCATTGCACCGAATCCTGCAGCGTCACTCATCGTACTTCTCCTTGACCAAAGACCACCCCGCTGAGAGGGCCTTACGAGCTTCACTCCCAAGTTCCTGGCCCGGGTTCTCCCTGGTGCCCCGGCTCCCGCGCCCTCTGGCGCCTGGCCGGTGTTGGCTCCTCAGCTCATGTGGCTCACTTGACGCCACTTCGCCTGGAGCGAGACCTGCTTAGCTATAGCGCACGACCGGTCGAAACCCTTGCATGCGCACGTCGATTCCCGTCCCTCTAGCCGACACTCCCTTCGAGCGAAATGCCGATCAGTTTTTGCGTTTCGGCCATGAACTCCATAGGCAATTGCTGGAGCACATCACGCACGAAGCCGTTGACAATGAGGGCCACCGCCTCTTCATCCGAAAGGCCGCGCTGGCGGCAGTAAAACAACTTGTCGTCGGAGATCTTGGACGTCGTCGCCTCGTGCTCGAAATGAGCAGTGGCGTTTTTGGCCTCGATGTATGGCACGGTATGGGCGCCGCAGCGGTTGCCGATAAGCAGGCTGTCGCAGTTGGTAAAATTACGCGCATTGGTGGCCTTCCGGTGCGCCGAAACGAGGCCGCGATACGTATTTTGAGAGTGGCCGGCCGCAATCCCCTTGGAAATGATCCGGCTCGAAGTATCGCGCCCAAGGTGGATCATCTTGGTGCCGCTGTCCACCTGTTGACGGCCATTGGAGATGGCGATCGAGTAGAATTCTCCGCGGCTGCCGTCGCCCCTGAGGATGCAGCTCGGGTATTTCCAGGTGATCGCTGAACCGGTTTCGACCTGGGTCCAGGAGATCTTGGCGTTGCGGCCGCGGCAGTCACCACGCTTGGTGACGAAGTTGTAGACGCCTCCCTTGCCATCCTTGTCGCCGGGGTACCAGTTCTGAACGGTGGAGTATTTGATTTCGGCATCATCCAGCGCCACCAACTCGACGACAGCGGCGTGCAGCTGGTTCTCGTCGCGCATCGGCGCCGTGCAGCCTTCGAGGTAGGAGACGTAGGCGCCCTTGTCGGCGATGATCAAGGTGCGCTCGAACTGGCCGGTATTGCGTTCGTTGATGCGGAAATAGGTCGACAGCTCCATCGGGCAGCGCACGCCCTCGGGCACGTAGACGAACGAGCCGTCCGAAAACACCGCGGAATTGAGTGCCGCATAGTAGTTGTCGGACTGGGGAACGACCGATCCCAGGTACTTGCGCACCAGCTCGGGGTGCTCCTTCAGGGCTTCGGAGATGGAGCAGAAGATGACGCCGGCCTTGGCCAGCTCCTTGCGGAAGGTGGTGACGACGGAGACAGAATCGAAAACGGCGTCGACGGCAACGCGCCCGGCCATGCTTTGATAGCCGTCTGCCTCGCCCAGTTGGGAGGGCTCTCCCTGCTTGCGGACGCCCGCCAGCAGTTCCTGCTCTTTGAGGGGGATGCCAAGCTTGGCGTAGGTCGCGAGCAACTCGGGATCGACGTCCTCGAGGGATTTGGGTCCTTCGGTCGACTTTGGCGCGGAATAGTAGTGGAGATCCTGAAAGTCGATTTTTGGATAGTGCACCTTGGCCCACTTGGGCTCGGTCATGGCCTGCCACCGCCGGAAGGCGTCGAGGCGCCAGGCCAGCATCCACTCGGGCTCGCCCTTCTTTTCGGAAATGAAACGTACGGTCGACTCGTCAAGGCCCTTCGGGGCTCTGATGGACTCGATCTCGGTTTCGAAGCCGTACTTGTACTTGTCGACATCCAGAGCCTTGACTTGCTCGACGGTCTCGCGGACTGCGGCCATGGCGCTAACTTCCCTATTCTCTCGGTTCAGGCGGCGGCTTTGCGCGCCTCGGCAACCCTGTTCCAGGCTGCCAGGAATGCGGAAATGTCTGTTTCGGTCGTGGTCGGGCCGATGCTGACGCGGATCGCCCCGCCGGCGATTTCAGGTTCGAGGCCCATCGCCTGCAGGGTGGCGCTGGTCGTTACCTTGCCCGACGAACAGGCCGCGCCCGCACTGACAGCTACCCCTGCAAGATCGAGGCCTGCGACCAGGACGTCAGCGAGGCGGCCCGGCAGGGCAACGCAAGTGGTATTGGCGAGCCGCGACGCGTGGGCACCTAGGATGACAGCCTGAGGCGTGGCGGCCAGCAGCAGCTGCTCCAGGCGATCGCGCAGGCCACCAATCCGCGCCTGCTCTTCGGCCATCTGGAGGCTGGCGGCATCGGCTGCGGCAGCAAAACCGGCTATGCCTGCAACGTTTTCCGTACCGGCACGGCGGCGGCGCTCCTGGCCACCGCCTGCGATGAGCGGGGCAAAGTCACCATCGGGCGCGAGAATGAGCGCGCCAACTCCTC
This sequence comes from Hyphomicrobiaceae bacterium, assembly GCA_041397705.1. GTDB lineage: Bacteria > Pseudomonadota > Alphaproteobacteria > Rhizobiales > Hyphomicrobiaceae. The sequence continues at coordinate 246,295 of JAWKWC010000002.1, read as the reverse complement.
GTGGGCCACCGAGCTTGTGGGCGGAAATGGCCGAGGAAATCGACGCCAAGCTGGCCAACATCGATTGGCTCGCGGCCAGCCACCTGAACGGCATCACACAAGACGCTGAGGCCGTGCCCCCTGGCAAAGGCCGCGAGGTCGGCGACGGGCTGGCGAACGCCGGTTTCGTTATTGGCGGCCTGCAGCGCCACGAGACACCGCCCCGTCAGCGGGCCGGCCTTGAGAACGTGCTCGGCCAGGGCTTCGATGGCCACGACGCCGTCGGGGCGAACAGGAAGCTTGATCACCGTCGCGCCGCTTCTTTCGGCGGGAACACGCACACTGTCGTGCTCGGCGTCAGACAGGAAAATGCAGCTCCAGCCCAGGGCCAACACCGAGGCATTGGCTTCACTGGCGCCGCTGGTGAATACGACATTTCCGGCCTCGGCACCCACGAGGGTTGCAATCCGTTCGCGGGCCTCTTCGATGATCGCGCGGGCAAAGCGCCCCTCTCGATGGACGGACGACGGATTGCCTGCCGCATCGAGCGCGGCCAGCATCGCTGCGCGGGCCTGCGGCCTCAGCGGCGCCGATGCATTCCAATCGAGATAGACGCGGTTTGCCATCATGCCGGCTTTCCAGCCAAGGTGGCGACATTGTCTGCCACCGGGGGCGTATGCGCACGCCGGCGCGGCAGGCCGGCAACGACGTCCTTCAGGGTGACACGACCGAGGAATGCCGCGATCTCATCACCCAGGGCTTCCCAAAGACTGTGGGTCAAGCAACGCTCGCCCGCCAGACAGGGCTCGCCATCGGGGACGAGGCAACGCGTCATGCGCGTGCGCTCCTCGACGGCGGCCAGGATCTCGGCAATCGTGATGTCGCAAGGCGGGCGCGAGAGGCGATACCCGCCGCTGCGGCCGCGGGCGCTCTCGACAAGGTCGGCCCGGCGCAACTGCTGGAACAGTTGCTCCAGGTAGGCGACCGTGATCTGCTGACGCTCAGAGATCTGCGACAGGGGGATTGCTGCCTCGCTATCGCGACTTGCGATATCGGCCATCGCCATGACGGCATAACGCCCGCGCGTGTTCAGCTCCACACTACAACTCCCGGTCGTTGCTACACTACCGACCCTGGTTCGCCGGTCTAATCGCGCATTCGCGATCGTTGCGGCTCGAATTTCACTTGCCCCGCTTCGGCGTTGGCGTGCTATGACACCGACCGCTGCGGACGGCCCTCGAACAAGGCGCCTTGGGCGCCCGCCGGATCATTGGAACCGTTCCAAATGTAAGTTGCTATATGGAAAAGCCGAGTGACGCAGTCAAGTATTTTTGACGCAGCGTGACATGGTTCTTTCAGCCACCCTATGCAGCCGGCCGTCGAACAGGTGGCCTCAAGCCCCGGAGCTGCACCCGCCAATCCCTTCCAGGACAGGACGAAAGTCGACTTATGCCCGAGATCATCATCAATGGACCGGCTGGCCGTCTCGAGGCCCGCTATCATCACGCCGGGCGTCCCGATAGCCCTATTGCACTGATGTTGCATCCCCACCCGCAGTTCGGTGGAACGATGAACAATCAGATCGTCTATTCGCTGTATTACACGTTTGTTGAGCGCGGCTTTTCGGTTTTGCGGTTCAATTTTCGCGGTGTCGGGCGCAGCCAGGGCTTCTTCGACAACGGACCGGGCGAGCTTGCGGATGCGGCCTCGGCCCTCGATTGGGTGCAGCTTCAAAACCCCGATTCGCGCTCGTGCTGGATTGCCGGCGTGTCGTTCGGGACCTGGATCGCCATGCAGCTGCTGATGCGGCGGCCGGAAGTCGACGGCTTCATTTGCGTGGCGCCGCCGGCCAACCTCTATGACTTCAACTTTTTGGCCCCCTGCCCGTCCTCGGGCCTGGTGATCAGCGGCGACAAAGACAAAGTCGTGCCGTCAGCATCGGTGCAAGAGTTGTCGGTCAAGACCAAGACGCAAAAGGGCATTCAGATCGAGCATGCCATCATCGAAGGCGCCAACCACTTCTTTGCGGACCAGCTCGATGAAATGAAGATGCTGGTCGGCAATTACGTCGACAAGCGCATGGTCGAGATCCTCGAGGCCAAACGCGACAAGGAGTAGGCCGACTGGCGGGACGGGGCTATGGCCTGTCGGCAGCCAATAGGGTGTGGGCTGGCTATGCCGAATTCTGATCACAACTTCCCGCTAGCCTTGCAATCGGTGCACTTGCCTGGGTCGATGGCCGGCTGTGGCCGGGCATTGCGATTAATGGACACTTGCAACATCACCCGCCGGGGTGTGGCGTCAGGGTCGGATATCCGCTGACAAGGGGTGCAAGCGCATGACGCGGATCTCCAAAACGCCATACTGGCGTGCCTACTCGTGCGCCAACGGCGTAAGAAGCTGACGCTAGCCGGCTTACCGGGACTGGTCCTTTCGGGACGCGACCAGACCAGATGGCTGAACGTCGGTTGATGTTGTCTGCGACGCGTGGGGCGCCTGACGGAGCGGACCGTGCCCAAGGCCAGGCCAGCCACTCGGTGGTCAGGCTGGTCGCTGACGCTGGACTGCGAGAGGGGCCGCCGTGCGTGCGCGCAGGGACGGCGATGGGGAGGCATCATGGCTACCATTGTGACCGTACACGGCACATTCGCGCACTCTGAAGCCGAACCGGACAGTACCGAAGTGCCTGGGACCAGTGCGCTGCGGCAGTGGTGGCAGACGGGCAGCGCCTTCGATCAGGACATGCGCGCCATGATCGACGCCGTGCCCGGCACCGGATCGGCAAGCTCGAGATCACGCCCTTTGTCTGGAGTGGCAACAACAGCGAGATCGAGCGACGGCAGGCCGGCAAGAAGCCGCTACACCCTCATGCGCTGGAGGCGAAGGGCGAGCCTTATTGCATCGTCGGCCACAGCTACGGCGGGTCGGTCGTGAGCTGGGCCCTGCTCGAAAGCGCGGCCAGGCGCCTGTGACGCTCAAGGGATTGCAGCGGTGGATCACAGTCGGATCGCCGTTCGTTTCCTCAAGAAGGAACGCTTCCTGTTTCAGCGCCTGGACCTTGATGCACAAGGTCATCTTCGTCGCCTCCTTCATGCTGCTGGCTATGTTCCTGAGATGTGGCGGCACCTGTGGTTTGGCGACCACAAACGCACGTTTATCGAGTGGGTTCAGCGGCGTGGCCTGAGGCTGATTACGGCAGCTCTCATGAGCCTGCCAATCTTCGTCCTCTATTTCGGCCTGAAATATTGGGACCTTTCGCTGTTGCATTATCGCCGACGGGTGCGCGAACGATGCTGCACCTATTTTGCCCTGCCGGCAGTTTGATGACGTACACCGACGACGAGGCTGTGCAAGGCCTGGCATTCCTGCCCGGCAAACTCATTTCTTCGACAAGGCCTTCGCCGTCTCGGCGCTGACAACGCTGTCAGTCATTGCCGTGCCGCTGCTGTATGTCATGCTGCTCAACTCGCCCGTCATGATGATGGGGCTTGCAGATCTGGGCTGCGCCAATTTTACAGCAGTCGGGGCGGTCCGGGAAATTGAGGGCGGTGCTGAGGTATATGGGATGCAGAAGATGGAATGGCTCTGACACCCTTGACATGCCGTCGGCCGATGGACGCAGGTCAATAAGCCGATGAGCGTTGCAGAACGGGCAGCGCCCAGAGAAGTATCCGAAGCACGCAAGGCGATTACCGCGGATTTGCCGGGCAAGCGCTCGGCCGAACGCAACGAGCATCGCAGCGCGTTCTTCGAGAACCGCGACGGGACACCTTGTGCCGAGGGCAGGCTTTGTGGTCATGGCAAGAACATTCGGACCAACAGCCGACTGCTGCTCTATCTGGTCACCAACTGCCGTACTGACGGTGGCTGGCGACAACTCGATTCTTTCCAATCAGCGATCGCCTTGTCGACGTTGATCCTGTCCTTGCTGGGTGCCGCTGTTTTTCGGGTTCCTGTCGCTGTTCTTCATGCTCATCATCAGGGCGTTGGCGCGGCTGATCAGCAATGGCGCCAGCGTCGTGTTGAATAACCTGACCAATGACGAGGTGAAGAGGGCGGCGTTCGGCAACGACACGGAGGGTGAGACGGCTATCGGCGCGATCGACCGGCCGGTGTGGATCGACCGCTCGCCACCACGCTTGCCGGGCGCCCTGGCCGACTTGGTCACGGATTACTCGAACGGTGTGGCAAGTCATTCACTCGCCAAGTTCCGGCGCACGATCGGCCAGTTGGCGTCAGCGGAGCCCAAGCACACCGCGGACTCTGCCATCACCACCTATTTCACTTGGAAGGAACTTGTGCACGCCTCCTACTTCGATGTGCCGGAATTCAGGAAACTGGTTGCACAAGCGATCAGCCGGGCCGAGGGGTTCGAGCCCAGCCGCGCCTTCAAGGCGGACCCCGAATTCAACCGCACGGCACAATGGCTGGCCGAAATCGACGGCGCGCCGCGAACGGTGCAACCGCCGGAGTCCGGCTCACCGGATCGCGATGACAGCGGCGCGGTTTCTGCGGTTGTGGCCTCGACGGTGAAAGCGGCACCTTGACCGCAGCCAAGCCCGCGTCTGTCTGACGGCCAAGCGCCGATTTTTGGTTCAGGTTCAGGCGGCTGACGACCCGGGTTCGGCCCAGCGCCTGCTCGATGCGGGGGCGCCGTGTGCCAAAACGGGACCGCTGTTAAGCTTTGCTCAAGAGCGTCGGGGGCGGCGGCTTTGGCATGAAGTATGCTTCCAGAGACTTAACCGTCGTCTCGTACTGCAACTGTCTGGAAGCGTACCCCCGCCATGCGCAAGCTCGCAGCCTTTATCGTAGCTATGGTTCTCGGTTTGATGCCGCCGCAGATCGATGCTGCCCTTGGGCCGGTGGCCGCCAAGCCTTCCCACATGGAGCTGCTGGTGATCGAGGTCAGGGGGTGCAGCATTTGCGACCTCGTGCGGATCCACATCCAGCCAGCCTACGAAGCGACGCCGCGCGCCCTGCACGTGCCGATGCGCTATATCGATATCACCCACATCGACGAGTTGAAGCTCGGGCTCAATACGCGGGTCTCGACCCTGCCGACGATCGTGTTGATGCAGGACGGGCGCGAGGTCGACAGAATTTCCGGCTATACGGGCCGCAGAATTTCTTTGCCGCGTTGACGCACATGCTCTCAGGCGTCAGCGAGTAGGTACGACCATCCTTCCCTCGTGCGCGTTCAGGCCACCTGCCCCTGACGCTGCCAATCGTCGATCAGGCGGGCGCACACTTCCGCTGCCTGCTCGATCGCCTCAGTCGCGCACCACTCGTCCGTTTGATGCGCCAACTCGGCCGGGCCTGGCCCGAGGATCACGGTGGGAATGCCGCCGTAGGCCGGCGTCAAGGCTGAGGCATCCGTAAAATATGGAGCCGTTGCCACCGACGGCGACATGCCGGTCACCTCGCTGGTGGTCGAGAAAACGCGACGCACCCAGTCGGTCTGCGGCTCCGTCCACACCGGCACGGCCTCGTCCAACACCGTGACTTCGACATCATCGCCGACAAAGGCTTGCATGTGCGCTGCCACGGCACCGTGCTGCTGAGATGGAATGGTGCGGATGTCGAGACCCACTTCGGCAAGATCAGGCACCGAATTGATGTTCATGCCGCCGTGCATCCAACCGACGTTGAGGGTTGGCGCGCCCATCACCGGATGGCGGGCGACATTGAAATCGAAATCATCGAGGCGGGCGACGGCGCGGGCCGCTTTCATGACCGCATTGACGCCTTGATCGGGCATCGAGGCATGAGCCGTGACGCCGCGGGCCGTCAGTTTCAGCCGCAGCGCCCCCCTGTGGCCGACCATGGGGCGGTTCGACGTCGGCTCGGCCACAAGCAACGCGCCCGCCTGTCCCAGCAAGTTGCGCGCTGTCGCGACGATATGATTGGCACCTGTGCATCCCGTCTCCTCACCGGCGGTGATGATGAGGACCAGCCCTGGTCCGACGGCCAATCGCGGTGCTGCTTCGATGGCGGCGGCGACGAAAGCTGCAACGCCGCTCTTCATGTCGGAGGCCCCGCGACCATAGACACGACCATCTGCCGTATCGGCGGCGAATGGATCCATCGACCAAGCCCTGGCGCCAAGCGGTACGACGTCGATATGGCCGGTGAAGGCCAACGGAGGCACGCCGCCGGCGCCATTGCCGATGCTCGCGATGACGCTGGCGCGTCCCTCGCCGAGGAAAACATAATCGCAGCGAAAGCCGGCAGCCTCGAGCAGGCCACCCAGATGACGCGCGCACGCCTCCTCCTCGCCCGGCGGATTGATGGTGCGAAAGCGGATCAGCTCACGCGTCAGTTCGACAGCATCGGGGCGCATCGTCTGCTCTCCTGGACTGCTTTCAGTCTCACTGCTTGGGCGCCTGCTTGGGTGCCTGCTTGGCTTTCTCTATCTTGGCGGCCGCTGCTTTCTCGACCCTGAGATTGCCGGTATCGAGCGAGTAGAGATCCGCCGGTTTCAACACCAGGCCCATGGACATGCGCACGGCAACGGCAAGCACCAGGATGCCAAGCAGAGCGCGCAATTGCTCGGGGTTCAGCCGGCCGGCTGCGATCACTCCGAGGTGGGCGCCGATGACACCGCCGATGATCAGCGGCAGGGCCAAGGCCGCATCGACGGTGTAGTTCTGGGTGGCCTGCATCAAGGTCGCAAACGAGGCCACGAAAATGATCTGAAAGGCGGAAGTGCCTAGGGCAATGCGGGTTGGCATGCGCAGAATATAGATGAGGGCCGGAATCATCGCGAAGCCGCCGCCGACGCCGAAGGCTGTGAGCCAGCCCACCATGGCGCCGATGATCACGGGTGGCAGCATGCTCATATAAAGCTTGGAGGCGCGAAACCGCGTCTTGAGCGGCAACTTCAAGAGCCAACTGTGCTGGCCGGCCCGCCGGGCGCTCCCGGAGGGTTGCTTGCGGGCCTGCTTGACCAGCAACCGCACCGCTTCCGTCATCATCAACATGCCGATGGTGCCGAGCATGACGACGTAGGTGAGCGTGGTGAAGAAATCGAGCTGGCCGGCCGCCTTCAACAACTGCTGCAGGTAAATGCCGGTGGTGGCACCGATGAGACCGCCGACGATGAGGTGCAGCCCCATCTTGAGGTCGACGTTGCCCCGGTTCCAGTGGCCGAGGGCGCCTGAAACGGAAGATGCCACAACCTGGCTGGTGCCCGTGCCAACCGCCACGGCCGGCGGCACGCCCAGAAAGATCAACATCGGTGTCGTGATGAAACCACCGCCCACGCCAAACATGCCGGACAGCACGCCGACTGCCAATCCGAGCCCGAACAGCAGCGGCAATGGCAGGGCGATTTCGGCAATGGGCAGATACAGGTTCATCGATCAGCACCCTTTTCGGCGGCGTGCGTGGTCTTGGCGCCCGATGGGCGCGGTGCGGCGGCGCGGCGCAACCGATCATTGATGGCGCGTCCGATACCGATATCAGGAATCGGCATCACTGCCAGTCCGTTGGCGCCGGAATGATCGAGGCGGCGCAAGGCTTCGAACAGATTGGCTGCAGCCTCGACCAGATCGCCGGTGGGACTGAGGTTGAGCAAGGGGCCGTCATAGGCCGGGGCAAAGGGCCCGAAGGCGAGAAACGCCTCGCCTGGCCTTGGGGCACTCGCCTGCAAGCGCACCGACAGGCCGGGCGCGTAGTGACTCTCGAGCTGGCCCGGCGCATTGGGGCGCGCTCGCGCTGATGTGGCAGTCGCCGCACTCCGGGGCGCAAAGCCGATGGCTGCCTCGATGGCCTCCACCGTCAGGGCGCCGGGTCGCAGAAGGACCAACTCGCCGGATGTGGCGTCGAGGATGGTGGATTCGATCCCCGCCTCACAGGCACCGCCGTCGACGATCAAATCAACGCGGTCGCCGAGGTCGGCTGCCACGTGCGCGGCGGTGGTCGCGCTGACATGCCCCGACCGGTTGGCCGAGGGGGCCGCAACGGGGACGCCGGTCAGCTCGAGCAAGGCGCGGGCGACGGGATGCGATGGCACGCGGACGGCCACCGTATCGAGACCGGCGGTTGCCAGCGCGCAAACGGTGCAGGTGGTGGTCTTGTTCAACACCAGCGTCATGGGCCCCGGCCAGAAGGCCTGCGCCAGCGTCAGTGCCACGCCCTCGAGCACGCCGATTTCTGCGGCTGCCGCGCGATCCGCCACATGCGCGATCAGGGGATTGAAGCTCGGCCGGCCCTTGGCCTCGTAGATGCGCGCCACGGCGCGGCCATTGGTTGCATCGGCGCCAAGGCCGTAGACCGTCTCGGTCGGAAACGCCACGAGGCCGCCGGCCCGAATGATGCGGGCCGCCTCAGTGAGCGTGTCGCGGCTCACCGCCATTGTGCTCGGTTGAGCTGGTCTCACAGAGCGATTAAACCTCGTTGGCAGTGATCGCCCCTTCCGCCCGCCATGGTGGCGTTGTGGAAGGTCCCTCGCGGCTGCAAGGATGGCAGGAAGATGACCTACCGTGCTCCAGTAGACGACATCATGTTCGCACTCAAGACGGCTGCGGGTCTCGATGACCTCATTGCCACGGGAACCGTTAGCGTCGACGAGGAGACCATCCGCGCGGTGATCGAGGAGGCCGGGCGCTTCGGCTCGGAGGTTCTGGCGCCCCTCAATGCCACCGGCGACAAGGCCGGGGCGCGCCTTGTCGATGGCAAGGTCGAGATGCCCGACGGTTTCAAGGCCGCTTATCAAGCATTTGCGGAGGCGGGATGGGCATCGCTTTCGGCAGCGGAAGAGATTGGCGGCCAGGCGCTGCCCGACGTGGTTTCGGTTGCCGCTGCCGAGATCTGGAACGCATCGAACCTGGGCTTCGGACTCTGCCTCGCTGCTGACGCAGGGCGCCATCGATGCCGTCTCGGCGCATGGCAGCGATGATCTCAAACGCATCTACCTGCCGAAGATGGCGGCCGGCACCTGGACCGGCACCATGAATCTGACCGAACCGCACGCGGGCTCCGACCTCGGCCAGTTGCGCAGCAAGGCCGTGCGTCAGGGCGACGGCACCTATCGCATCACCGGCACCAAGATCTTCATTACCTATGGCGATCACGAGATGACGGAGAACATCATCCATCTCGTCCTCGCCCGCCTGCCCGATGCGCCTCCCGGCACGCGCGGCATTTCGCTGTTCCTGGTGCCGAAGGTGCTGGTCAACGCCGACGGCAGCCTCGGCGAACGCAACGACGTCGTGTGCGCCAGCCTGGAGCACAAGCTCGGCATCCACGCGAGCCCGACCTGCGTGATGAAGTTCGGCGAAGGCGGCGAGGGCGCGGTCGGCTATCTCGTTGGCGAAGAGAACCGCGGCCTCAACGTCATGTTCATCATGATGAACGCGGCGCGTCTGGGTGTCGGCGTGCAGGGTGTCGCCATTGCCGACCGCGCCACGCAACGGGCTATCGCCTATGCGCAGGAGCGGCGACAGGGACGTTCTGCAAAGGGTTCGGCGGGTGAGATGAGCCTGATCATCGAGCACGCGGACGTGCGCCGCAACATCATGACCATGACGTCGCTGACGCAGGCCGCGCGCGCCATCTGCCTCGTCACCGCCCGCGAGCTCGACATCGCGCGCCACGGCCTCGATACCACGCAGCGCCAGGCCGCCGCCCACCGTGCCGCCCTCCTCACCCCCGTTGCCAAGGCCTTCTCGACCGACATCGGCGTCGAGGTTGCCTCCATCGGCGTGCAGATCCACGGCGGCATGGGCTTCATCGAGGAAACGGGGGCCGCCCAGCACTATCGCGATGCCCGCATCCTGCCGATCTACGAGGGCACCAACGGCATCCAGGCGATCGACCTGCTGACCCGCAAGCTGCCGCTCGAAGGCGGCCGCGTGGTCGAGACCTACATTCCGCGAACTCGCGCAAACTGCCGAGGAGCTGCGCACGTCCAACCGGCCGGAGTTCGGGCGCATGGGCGAGCGGCTGGGCGAGAGCTGTGGCGGCACTCACCGAAGCCTCGCGCTGGCTTGGGAAAACGCTCGCCACCAACCCGGAAGCCGCGCTTGCCGGCGCGCAACCCTATCTGCGACTTTTCGGGCTGACGGCGGGCGGCATCTACCTTGCCCGCGGCGCGCTTTCGGCTGTGCGCGGCGGAGACGGAGCGGGCGTGCAAAACGTCGCGCTGGCGCGCTACTTTGCCGAGAACCACGCGGTCATGGCGCCTTCACTTAAAGACTCCATCACCACCGGCGGCGACGCCACACTGGTGCTCGAGCCGGACGCCCTGGCGGGGTGAAGGTTGGGGGTGAGGGCTGCGGAGGGCGGCGCGGCAGTTTAACGGTGGCAATATGACCCTAGTTGTCGCTCGCAACGCTCACGGAACGGTCCACGTGCTCCCTCCCGTATAACCTCGACCGTTTGCGTGATCGACACGGCGCGCTGCCCACAATCGTCCAGGGTTGTTTCCGTGACCCTGGCACACGATCGGCACGCCGCATTCCTCCGCCGCGTACCCCGCACGCAAAAAGGGCCGCGTGACGCGGCCCTTGGTGTCGTGCGCCATCTCTTGCCGCTCGGCCAGGCCTACTCTGCCGCCTGCTTGTAGCGGCGGGCGTATTGGGCGAGCGCGTCATCGGCGCAGGGCGTGATCGGGGTGAAGTCCTGATGCGCAATCCACTCGGCGCGCGTCGGCTTCCGGATGTAGTTCGAGACGGCGTTAAGGGTGAGGTAGACGATCTTCCTCGGCAACGGCGTGATGTTGCCGGCCGAGCCATGCACGAGGTTGCCGTGGAACATGAGCATGCCGCCGGCCTTGCCGGTCGGCACGACGAGGCCGCCCTGGTCATAGAGGCGCTGCACGGTCGGCTCGTCGAGGGTCCACAGCGGGTAGCTGGTCGTGGCCTTGTCGTGGCCGGCTGCCAGCACGCCCTCGGTATGGCTCCTGGGGATCAGCATGAGCGCGCCGTTGTAGGGGAAGACCTCGTCCAGGAAGATGGCGATGTTCATGGCCTTCGGCTCGGGCATGCCGTCGTCGCGGGCCCAGGTGCCGTAGTCCTGGTGCCACTGCCAGACGTCGCCGGAGAACTTGGCCTTCGCGTTGATCTTGTATTGGTGCATGTAGACGGGCTCGCCGAACACCTGCTCGATCGGCTCGATCATGCGGGGGTGGCGGCCGAGGATGCCGTGGGCCTCGTTGTAGAGGTGGGCTGCGAAGGCGGTGCGTGGCGCGCCTGACTTCTCGCGCCAGATTTCCTCGCGCTGCTGCTTGTAGATCTCCTCGGCCTCTGCGTTGAGGACGGCGACCTCCTCGGCCGTGAAGAGATCGGGCAGGAACAGCCAGCCCTCCTGGTTGAACTGCTTGACCTGGGCGTCGGTGAGTTTCATGGGCGTTTCCTCCTGCTGACAATTGTTGTTGTGTCGATGGTGTCAGGTCGCGGGCCTGGGTCGTGGACCACGTTGCGGCTCGGCGGCGACTCTACGTCACCTTCCGGCGCAGCTCGCGAGGGACGGCTGTCGCCGCAACGGCCGCCGCCGGCTGCGATGGCTCGCGACGGCAGTGCGTCGTCCCACGCCGACGCATGCCGGAATCAGCGCGGGCCATGCAGCGCTGATGCAATGCGAGCATCAGCTCGCCATTATCCCGCGATGCCTTCAGCCAACGGCGATAAAGCGCGGAGTGGAAGGCTACGTCAGCGTCGATCAGGGCTTGGGCGGGGCTGGTCTGGGCTGCGCAAGAGGCGCTGGCCAGGATCGCCTCGATCTCGACGATGTCACCGGGGGCAAGCGTGCCAGTCGCGAAAGCGCGCCGCCATCAACTCGGCCGCCACGCCGTCCAAGGCCGCGCACCTGGTAAGGTGGATGCGGCGCGCATCGATCGGCGCCACAGCGACACCACGCTTGCCGGCGTCGACGAACAAGCCGCGGCGGCGGAGGACCTGAATCGCGTGGCTGACCGGCTGGCGCGAAACGCCGAGCATGTCGGCCAGCTCTTCCTGGGTGAGGCGGCGGCCCGGTTCCAAGGTACCATCGATGATGGCGCCGAGCAGGCGATCGTGCACCTGGTCGATTCAGCCGGTCTGATGTCGAGTTGCGCCAACGACATGGAGCAGCCTGCTCCGCCGGGCTTCGCTCCTCCTAGCATTCGGAATTCAGAATTCCAAATTCATTTTATCCCCCTCACGCCGATGGAGGTGAGGATGTACGACCGGGCGGGCGAAACAAGAGACATCGCCCGCCATTTGGTTGCATGCGCTAGACGCGCCGAAACGTGATGGGCTCAGAACTCGCGCCAGGTGTAGGTGGGGTCGCCGTCTTCGAATTTTTCGGCATCCAGTCCGCAGGCCACGGCCGCATCGATCAGAAAGCCGCAAACCATTTCCCGCTCGTCGGCCTCGATCAAACTGCCGCCCTGGCGCTCGTTGAGGTCGTTCAAGGCCACGATCGTGCGCTCCATCTCGGCCAGGATGGCCGCTTCGGTCGCTGGTTCGGGCAGTCCGGCCAGGGCTTTGCCATAGGCGTCCAGCAAGGCGATGGCCTCGGCCGTCACCTCGGGCGTGATACCTTCCAGGCCGGCGTCGATGCTGCCTTGCCAGTGTTCCTGCAGGGCCGCCTCGGCTTCTTCCCATGCTTCAGCAATCTCGTCGTTGCGCATTGGATCACCTCTCAGAGGATGGTGGTGTGACGCTGCATCTAGAGGTGAGCGGGGCAGAACTGCCAGTGGCAAAATTGTGAGGTGATGCCATGGTCCACATCAATCTGAGAGGCCGGCGGCGGCCCGGGGATTGGTGCCTCACAACCGGTGCGGAGGTTCCGTCGTCGGCTTAAGATCTTGCTGCAGTGCTGGAATAAGGCATCAGCGGAGGCGGCGCAGTCGGCATGGAACTCTACTGTCGTCAGCCGCTCGAAAGTGTAGCACATTCGAGGCAAAGGAGCGTAACGCTCGCAAGGTAAACGCCAGTCAATTGACGGCAGGGAGGATCGGCGATGAGCAGCACCGCAAAGACGGGCACCGGTGGCGTACCACGCACGTTGTCGCTCAACGCAAAAGACAACATCATCGTCGCGGTCGACGCCATACCGGCTGGGATCACCGTTCGGTCGGTGCCGGCGGCTGCGCGCATCCCCAAAGGCCACAAGATGGCCTCCGGGCCGATCGCCAAGGGCCAGCCGGTGTTGAAATTCGGGCAGATCATCGGCTTTGCGACCGAGGACATTCAGCCGGGCACGCACGTCCACACCCACAACTGCGCCTTCGCCGCCTTCGAGCGGGACTATGCCTTCGCCGAAGGTGCGCGCACTGAGACGATCCTGCCGGTCGAGCAGCAGGCGACGTTCGAGGGCTTCCGGCGGCAATCGGGCAAGTGCGGCACGCGCAACTACATCGGTGTCGTCACCTCCGTGAACTGCTCGGCAACGGTTGCCCGCTTCATTGCGGAAGCCGTGACGAAATCCGGCGTTCTGGCCGACCACCCGACGATCGACGGCGTGATACCGCTCGTGCACTCGACGGGCTGCGGCATCGATTCAGATGGCGAGACGTTCGAGGTGCTCAAGCGTACGACATGGGGATATGCCTCCAACCCCAACATGGCCGGCGTGCTGGTGGTGGGTCTGGGCTGCGAAGGCTTCCAGATCGCGCGCATGAAGGACGCCTACGGTCTGGTCGAGAGCGACACATTTCGCACGATGACCATTCAGGACACCGGCGGCACGAAAAAGACGATCGCTGCCGGCGTCGAGGCGATTGCCAACATGCTGCCGATCGCGGGGCGAGCGAAGCGCGAAACGCTGCCGGCCTCGGAATTGGTGTGGGCGCTGCAATGCGGCGGTTCCGACGGCTACTCGGGCATTACGGCCAACGTTGCGCTCGGCGCTGCCGTCGACACGCTGGTGCGCCATGGCGGCACGGCCGTTCTGGCGGAGACGCCTGAGATCTATGGTGCGGAGCATTTGTTGACCCGGCGGGCGCGCAACAAGGAGGTCGGGGAAAAGCTGGTCGACGTGATCAAATGGTGGGAGGACTACACGCAGCGGGCGCGCATGAGCATGGACAACAACCCCTCGCCCGGCAACAAGCTCGGCGGTCTCACCACCATCCTCGAGAAATCGCTTGGGGCAGCGGCCAAGGGCGGTACGACCACGCTCAATGCCGTCTACCGCTACGCCGAGCCGATTACGGAGAAGGGCTTCGTGTTCATGGACACGCCCGGCTACGATCCCGTCTCGGCCACAGGCCAGGTCGCGGGGGGCTGCAACGTCCTCGCCTTCACCACGGGTCGTGGATCTGCGTATGGCTGCAAGCCGACGCCATCCTTCAAGCTTGCCACCAACTCCGACATCTACCAGCGCATGATCGACGACATGGACATCAACTGCGGCGACATCGTCGACGGCGTCTCGATCGAGGAAAAAGGCGCGGAGATCTTCGACTTCCTGCTGCGTACGGCATCCGGCGCGCGCACCAAGAGCGAGGAGCTTGGCTATGGAGATGCCGAGTATGTGCCGTGGGTGATCGGGGCGACGATGTGATCGCTGTAGCAGCAATCCCCTCCACGCGGGCGCTATCGCATCGACGAGGCATCTGATGGGCCTCATCTTCATGCTGCGCGATCTGTTGATCGCCATCGGCGACACCATCTTCGGCCGCACGCGGCGGCGCTATGAGCATGCCGTGCTGATCCAGGCGCCGCGCGAGCTGGTGTGGCGCATGCTGCGTGCGCGCGACATCGTCTTCGACGGACTGATGCCTCTGCATGTGCACGCAGAGTCACTGCCGGGCCGTCCCAATCTGGAAGCCGTTCATATCTCCGCCGGCGACACGCAATTGACCATGCTGACACGCATCGCCGACGAGCGTCCGGGTCTGGCCATCCTGTATGAAATCCTGCCGGACGGGACAGAGCCCGCATTGATCGAGGGCATCGACGATTACATCGGCTTCGTGCTTGCCGACGTCGACGAGGGAACGCGTCTCGATCTGATGCGTGAGACGACGCCTGCGCGGTGGATCTCGCGCATCACAGTGCCGCTCGGCCTGCGGAGCGGGGCGCGGCGCTACAAGCGCAAGGCGGAGGCGATGGCAAAGGCTGAAGATGGCCTCGAGGCCAGCAACGGATGAGCAGTTTCCCGATGCTGGCGCCGCTCTATGCCTTGGCATCTGCGTTCCTGTTTGCCCTCTCCAACCACTTCACCAACCTTGGCCTCGAAGACTCCGATGCGCGCACGGGCACGATCATTTCAATCGCCTCTTCCGCGCTGATCTACTGGATTGCGGCTCCCTTCTTCCTGGTGAGCTGGTACTGGACGACACAGGCTTGCCTGCTGTTTGCATTGGTGGGTGTCATTCGCCCGGCGCTCTCCTCGATGCTGGCGGCGCAAAGCATCAAAATCATGGGACCGACGCTCTCCAGTGCGCTGACCGCCGTGACGCCGCTGTTTGGCGCGTTTTTCGCGATCGTTCTGCTCGGCGAGCACATGAACCTTCCGCTTGCCGCGGGCACAGCACTGGTGGTTGCCGGCGCCATTGTCGCGGCATGGAGTCCGACGGGGATCAAGCGCAGCTGGCCACTTTGGGCGCTGGCCCTGCCGCTGGGGGCTTCCCTCATCCGCGCAACAGGCCACACCGTCACAAAGATCGGGCTCGTCGAGGTTTCGAGTGCGTCGTTCGCCGTGCTGGTTGCCAATTCGGTGTCAATGGTCTCGTGCCTGGCTGCATTTCAAACCCAGCGACGGCCACTCGCGGGCACACGGCGCAGTGCGCTCTGGTTCATCGCGTCCGGTGTGTCCGTGGCCCTGTCGCTGCAGTTTCTCAACAACGCCTTGCAGGTCGGCGACATGGTTTCGGTGATCCCGATCGTCTCTGCCACGCCACTGTTCACGCTTCTGATGGGCATGCTGTGGTTCGGCCGCGAGATCATCACGACACGCACCGT
Organism: Hyphomicrobiaceae bacterium; assembly: GCA_041397705.1. GTDB lineage: Bacteria > Pseudomonadota > Alphaproteobacteria > Rhizobiales > Hyphomicrobiaceae. Next base: position 230,423 of record JAWKWC010000002.1, on the reverse strand, counting down.
GATCACGATCGCCTTGATCATTCCCGGCGTCATCCTTGTGGCCCTTGCCGGTCGCCTCTAAGGAGGCGCGCGTCGCCAATTCTGCCGCCGCTTGCGCCGCAATGGAGGACGCTTTCGTGCACTGCACAATGGAATCACAATTGCCAACGGCAAAACTTCACTCCTACACTCATGATTGTTACTGCGCATTGGCGCCAATATCAGGCAGCCGCTTCGACTATTCGCAACAGGGCGAGACTGCCAACTAGGTTGAGGAAACGTCCCCAAAGATAACCAGCAGGAGGGAACATTATGCCGTCCGGGAGACTAAATCGCCGCAAATTCGTCGCTACTTCGGCTGCCGCCGCTGCGGCGACCGTCGCAGCCCCTTACGTACGCACAGCTGGCGCGGCGGGCTCACTCTCGATCGGCATTTGGGATCATTGGGTACCAGGCGGCAACAAAGCGTTCAGCGATCTGGCAGAAGAATTCTCGAAGAAAGAGAATGTCGAGGTCAAGGTCGACTTCATCACCAGCCAGGGGAATAAGTTGCTCCTGACGGTGGCGGCGGAAGATCAAGCCAAGTCCGGTCATGACATCGTAACCATGACCAACTGGATGCCGTCGCAGTATGCCGACAACCTCGAGCCGGTCGATGACGTGGTCGATGAAGCCATCAAGAATGGCGGCGACGTCAGCGACACATTCAAGCACTTCGGCAAGAAGGACGGCAGCTGGCGAGCGGTTCCCTCGAGCCGGGGTACGCTGTCCTACGCCTGCTGCTCGCGCCTCGATCTGTTCAAGGAGCACGGCGGTATCGATCTCAAGGCGATCTTCCCGCCGGGCAAGGCGCCCGACCCGAAGCTTGCGGATACGTGGACGTGGGATGCCTATCTAAAGGTGGCGCAAGCCTGCAACAAGGCCGGCAAACCGTTCGGCCTGCCGATGGGGCAAACGGCAGATACGGTGCAGTGGGTCGGTTCGTTGTTTGCGGCCCATGGCGCGCAACTGGTCGACAGCAAAGGCAACATTACGGTCAAATCGGACAATGTGCGCAAGGTCCTCGACTACTCGAAGCAGCTGATGGCGGCGCTGCCGCCGGAAGTCTATGCGTGGGACGATGCGTCGAACAACAAATGGCTGGTGTCGGGTCGCGGCGCATCGATCTTCAACCCGCCGAGCGCCTGGGCCGTTGCGAAGCGCGATGCGCCGAAGGTCGCCGAGCAGATCTGGCACCACGGCGTACCGAAAGGTCCCAAGGGTCGCTTCATCGGCACCAACTTCTTCTACCACGCGCTGTGGTCGTTCTCGAAGAACAAGCCGGCCGCCAAGGCCTTCCTGCGTCACATCTCGACGCGACGCGCTGCCGAGATGTTCGTCAATGCCAGCCTGGGGTATGACCTGCCGCCCTACGCGAAGTTCAACGACTTTAAGGTTTGGACCGATCAGGGACCACCTCCGGGGACGCTCACTCATTACCCCAACCAGGGCGATCAGGTGTCGACCATCGCTGCCTATCCGGCGCCATACGAGATCGGCGCGCAGATCTACACCCAGGCCATCATGCCCAAAATGATCGCCAAGGCGACACGCGAGAACGTGTCGATCGACAAAACGATCGAATGGGCCCAGTCGGAACTCGACGGCATTACCAGCCGCCGCTGAGACCTGCCAAACGTCGCGACGGGCGGCGTCCCGGCCGCCGCGACGGTTTTGGCCCGGGACGCCGCTTGAGTGAGACGCAACATGGTCGACACGACCCTCGAACGCCACGACAGCATGGCAAAAGCTGCTGGTCAGTCCGGCCTGCGCAAGATGCTACAGCGCAAGTCGACAATCGCCTTCCTGATGACGCTGCCACTGATCCTGCTGATTTTCCTGCTGGTCGCTTATCCAGCCGGCTACGCAGTCTATCTGGCGTCGCTGTCGAAGAACATGAAGCGGTTCGTCGGCTTCGCAAACTTCACCTACCTGTTCAAGCGCGAGGCCTTCTGGCTGGTGGTCGAACAGTCGGTGATCTTCGCCGTGACAGCGGTCATCTTCAAGGCGATCCTCGGCTTCATCGTCGCCCACTTCGTCCACAACATTCCAAGCAAGGGCCAGCGCAAGTGGCGGGGCATGTTGCTGGTGCCATGGGTGATCCCGCCGGCCATGTCGACACTGGCGTGGTTGTGGCTGTTCGATCCGTCCTATTCAGCTTTCAACTGGATCTTTGCGCAGTTCGGAGGTGGGCGGATACCCTGGCTTGGGGATGCGGCCTGGGCGCGTTTCTGCGTGATCCTCGTCAACATCTGGATCGGCTCTCCGTTCTTCATGATCATGTACCTGGCGGCGTTGAAGTCGGTGCCGGAACAGCTTTACGAGGCCGCAGAGATCGACGGCGCGACCTGGTGGCAGCGCATCTGGTACATCACGCTGCCGATGATGCGTAACATCATTGCCATCACGACGCTGTTCTCGCTGATCGTGACGTTTGCAAACTTCGATATCGTGCGCGTGCTCACGGCGGGAGGTCCGGTCGACCGAACGCATGTGTTCGCAACCTGGGCCTTCCGGCTCGGCATTGAAAGCGGCGATATACCACTCGGTGCTGCGGTGTCACTGTTCATGGTGCCTATTCTGTCGGTGGCCGCAATCTTCATCCTGCGCGACGTCAACCGGAGAGGGAACGAAGCGTAATGGCGACCACAACTGCAGCCGGCGTTCCGGCCAAACCCGCCAAGTCCAGCTACGGCAGCATGACGCGCGATAGGACGTGGGCCTTGCGCTGGTCCTACTTCTTCCTCGTGCTGTTCGCCATCTTCTTCCTGACGCCGCCGATCTACATGTTCATCACCTCGCTCAAAACGAGTGCTGAAATCTCGGCGGCTACCAATCCATGGTGGGTCTACAATCCGACCCTGGAAAACTACGCGGCACTGCTGACAGGCGATGAGTTTCAGCGCTTCTTCTTCAATTCGGCGATCGTCTCCATCTGCGTTGTGACGTTGACCATGCTGATTTCCATCCCAGCCGCATTCGCGCTGTCGCGCATGAAGTTCTGGGGCTCGGCGACGCTGGCAACGGGTGTGTTCCTGACCTACCTCATTCCGGAGACGCTGCTCTTCATCCCGTTGTTCAAGATGATGGCGACGTTCCGAGAGTGGACGGGGATCGAGCTCATCAACCAGTGGTGGGTGCTGCTCATTCTCTATCCGACGCTGACGGTGCCGTTCTGCACGTGGATCATGATCGGTTACTTCTCATCGATCCCGAAGGAGCTGGACGAGGCTGCGCTCATCGATGGTGCCACCTGGTTCCAAACCTTGACGCGCATCTTCATCCCCGTGGCCCTGCCGGGGCTGATCGCTGCGACGATTTTTGCCTTCACGGTGAGCTGGGCGCAGTTTCTCTATCCCCTCGCCTTCACGACTTCGACCGATCAATTGGTCATGCCGGTCGGCATCATCACCACGTTGATCAAGGGTGATGTCTTCAACTGGGGGCAGATCATGACAGGCGCCCTGCTTGGCGCTGCCCCTCCGCTCATCATCTACGCGTTTTTGATGGACTACTACATTGCCGGCCTGACCGCTGGCGCGACCAAAGGATGAGGGCCCCATGGCCGAAGTAAAGCTGCGCAAGGTCATCAAGAAATACGACGAGGTTCTGGCCGTTCGGGGCATCGACCTCGACATCAAGGACCAGGAGTTCGTGGTGCTCGTCGGGCCATCGGGATGCGGGAAGTCGACGACGCTGCGCATGATCGCGGGGCTCGAGGACATCACCGGCGGCGATATCGCCATCGACGATATCGTCGTCAACGATGTGCCTCCGAAGGACCGGGACATCGCCATGGTGTTCCAGAACTATGCGCTCTATCCGCACATGACCGTCGCCGAGAACATGTCCTTCGGGCTGCGGCTCAAGCGGTTCCCGAAGGCGGAGATCAAGACGCGGGTCGATGAAGCCGCGCGGATCCTCGACATCACGGAGCTGCTCGACCGCAAGCCGAAGCAGCTCTCGGGCGGCCAGCGCCAACGCGTTGCCATGGGCCGGGCGATCGTGCGCAACCCGAAGGTGTTCTTGTTCGACGAGCCGCTTTCCAACCTGGATGCCAAACTGCGCGTGCAGATGCGGACGGAGATCAAGCGCGTGCACCAGAAGGTGCCGGTGACGACGGTATATGTGACGCACGACCAGGTCGAGGCCATGACGCTGGCCGACCGTGTGGTGGTCATGAACAATGGCAACATCGAGCAGGTTGGCGCCCAACCGACCTTTACGACAACCCGGCGACGCGCTTTGTCGCCGGTTTCATCGGCTCGCCGGCCATGAACTTCCTGCCCTGCGAACTCGAGGAAAAGGACAGCCGGCTGTTCGTGCGCGTCGACAAGAATACGGCGTTTGCCGTGCCGCCGGACCGGACCCAGAGGTACGGCCAGCACAAGGGCAATGGCAAGCTGTCGCTCGGGCTTCGTCCCGAGCACATCACGGAGGCTCGCCAGACGGGCGATCCCAACATCGCATCGTTTGACACCCACCTCGATGTGACCGAGCCGATGGGCATGGAGACCTATGTCTATTTCACGGTCAACGGACGTGAGGTTTGCGGACGTGTTGCACCGAAGTCGGGGGCGCGCGAAGGCCAACCGATGACGCTCGCGGCCGACCTCAACAACATGCACCTGATCGACGAGGCTTCGGGGCGGGTGATCTGAGGTTCCTCGTAAGGCAATGCGGGGTACGCGACGGGCTTGTCTTGTGAGCTTGGACGGGCGCGACGACCACCCCGGCCCCGCGCTGCTGCATGCGCTCGCGGTTGCGCCGCTTTGCGGGGCGTGCCGCTGGTCGACGGGATGGCTGCCAGGATGGCGCACCTGTTGGCTTGACACACACTGGCGAGTTGGCTTGACACACACTGCCGAACGAGATCCGCATTGCATCGCAAATTGCCACTCGCTCGGTGAGATCGAAACCCACGTGAGGCCCCATGCTGACCTGCAGTACGCGCCGGACCGTCCGCCTGGTCATTGGAGCCTTGGGGCTCGTGTTTTCGCTGGGTGCCATGATGGCCGCAAGCGCAGGGGCCGAAACGCCTGCCCCCAAGGTGACGGCACCTCAGGTCGCATCTCCCTCGCGCGTGCTTTTCGTCGGCAACAGCTATCTCTACTACGGCGACAGCCTGCACAATCATGTGCGTCGCATGGCCATTGCTGCGAAATTGCACGACGCCAAGGACCTCAAGTACAAATCCGTCACCATCAGCGGCGGCGCCTTGTTCGATCATGACATCACCAGCTACCTCAAACCCGGCAAGCTCAGAGTGAAGGACGGTTTCCAGGTGGTCGTGCTGCAAGGCGGCAGCGCAGCCCCGCTCAGCGACAAGCGGCGGGCGCAGTTTCTGGAAACGGTGAAGGCGTTCGACGGGGAAATCAAGAAAGCGGGCGGGCGCACGGCGCTCTACATGACGCACGCCTACATCAAGCCGCACAAGCAGGCCGCAGCCGGCCAGATCAACGACATTGCCAAAATGTATGTGGAGACCGGCAATGCGATCGGTGCGCTTGTGCTCCCAGTCGGCCTTGCCTTCGAGGAGGCGTACAAGCGCAAGCCGGACATGCAGTTGCAGAAGTCCTTCGACGGCTCGCATCCAGATCTGATCGGAACCTATCTCGCGGCCTGTGTTGTGTATGCGGGGCTTTATGGCAAGCCTGCACTTGGTAACACCTACGACTATTACGGCAAGATCGACAAGGCGACCGCCCGGTTCCTGCAAGAGGTCGCCGATGACACCATCAAGTCCTTCTACGGGCGCAAGTAGCGCCTGATGGGCCGCATGCAAAAGGGCTTCTGCCTCATTGAGGACGAAGCCCTGCCACAAAAGTCCGTTAGCTGCTTCCAGGGTGGGGCTGCGGCCGAGGGTCGGCTGCCACACATGGCAGGACCGGGCGTTCGCGCACATGCTGGCAATGATCAGACTCTTGACCCGTTCCATCGAGCTGGGGATTGCGGCGTGCGTCGGCGTGTGGCGGCTTGCATTTCGCGGCCTGGCCTTCAATCCACGCCTCGGCCCCTTCCGCTATGTCTTCGGCGCGGGCCTGATCTACGTGCTTTTCGCGCTGGTGCTGGTCTATGTAGTGGCGCCAATCCGCGGCATCGTCGGCGACCACACCTATGGCGACAGGCTGGCCTATGATGCGGAGCGGTGGCTTGCGACCGCCATCTATGACCGCTCGGGAAGCTTTGTCGGCACCTATGATGGGCGGCTCGACAGCCAGCGTGACGTCAACTGGACGGATGCGGCCATCGAGGTCGGTGCCTACACAGCCAATCCCGATCACAAATCGATCCCGGTTACGACGGTGCCGGAGCACTACTGGAACTGCCTGACCTACCACGAAGACCGCTACATTGCCGGCCCGCTCAATCCGTTCGGCATCGACCTCATCGGCGTGCTCAAGATCCCCTACACGTCAATCCGGCGCTCGATCGCCTTGCGCCGGCCGGCCATTGGCGTCGGGGGCTCGACGCTGCCGATGCAGCTCGCACGCGTCATCTACAAGACGCCGCCCAGCCGCCGCGAGGGGAGCCTCGAAAAGATCCGGCGCAAATTCGGCGAGTGGTGGCTGGCGCCGGTCATCTACCGCCACCTGACGGCGGGTGGCGACGACACGCCGCTGCGTCAGTGGGCTGCCAACCATCTTTGGCTCGCCCAACGCACGGGCGGGCAACCGTTGCATGGTGTGGAAATGACGGCTCGCGTCGTCTTCGGCAAGGCTGCCAAGGACCTGACGATCGCGGAGCAGTATGTTCTGGCGTCGGCGGTCAACAAGCCCATCATCCTGCTCGAAGGCAGCGAGCGCTTGAACGCAGTGCGGCTCGATCACTGGCGCTACATCACCGAGGTCCGCGCCAGATCGTGTGCTCAGAAGCTGATCACGAGCCCGGCCCTGCAGCGGCAAGTGGTTTTCGATCTCGTGTCGCTCGCGAATGGTCCGCCTGATCCCAAAGTCCGCCCCAAGTTGCAGCAGGCGCTGGAGGACCATGCGCCCAATCTCGCACGGCGGGCAAGCGCCAATCCGATGATCCGTGCCCACGCGCTGCTCCCGGTGGCCCGTCTTGGCATTCGCGAGGAAATGAAGCAGCGCTTTGGTTTGAATTGGCGTGAAAGCGTGCGTGGGGTGACGACGACGCTGGACGTGGCGCGTAACCTCGCTTTCGAGAGCACGATCCGCCGCCTGCTGGCCGAGCTCGACCGGAGCCATCAGTCAACGGCTGGCGCCAGGCTTCACGCTGGACCCGGAGCGCGCGCAGGAAAATCGCGGAAGCCTGGTGATGCCGAACATTGCGGTCGTGGCGGCCAATGCGAATGGCGAAATTGTGCGCTACTGGGAGGCGGGTGAAACGGCCGCCTATTTCGGCTCGCCGTTTGCGCGCGATGCGAGCTCTGGACGCTACGACCCGAGCCACGAGCAGCGGAGGATCGCCTCGACGGGCAAGATGCTGGTTGCGATTGCGGCCGGCAACTGGAGTAACGATACGCCCTCCACGCTCTATGTCGATCCGTCGGCACCGGCGCGTGGTCTTGAAACGTGCGCGCGCGGCCATGGCACATTGCATCGGGGCCGGCACGCCATTGTGGCCTTTGCCTGTTCGCTCAGTCCGGCGATCGAGTGGCGCGGTGCGCGTCTCGGTCAGGCCCGTATTCGCCGGCTGATCGATGGCTTCGGTTTCACGATGCCGCCGCCGGATGCCAATGGCGAGGGCGTGCCGGAATCCACCGCAGCGGCGCGGGGCTTGATTTCCGGATCGCCCCGGCGCGTCCATCACATGGCAGGCGTCATTCTTGCTGCCATGACCGGCAGAGGCGGACGGCCACTCCAGGCACCGACCCTGGTCAAGGCCTGGGAGCTGTCGGCGCATGGCGCACGGGAGGGAGCAAGTCGCGACGGAGCGATCATTCCCAACACGCTCATTCGCAGCAAGGCGGTGCCCTTCCTCAAGTCCGTGCTGTCGGCGCCCTTGTGTTATGAGGCCGGCGGACGGCGCCATGGCACGTTGAAATCCCTGGGGTCGTGGTGTGCGACGCGAAACTCCCGGGTTTCCCTGCATTTCGCCAAGACCGGCACCGACACCAACGAAGATGCCAATCAGACCATCGATACGTGGATTGCGGGCGGCGTACGATTTAGCAACGGCGAAGCCTATTCCTATGTCATCGAAATCGGCACAGGCTCGACGCAATCGCCGTTTGCGAGCCGCCTCAATGCTGGCGCGCTGCTGGGCCCCTTGGCCGACGCCTTGCTTACGGATTTGGCACCGAAAGGCGTGCCAGCGCGGACTGCGGCCAGAACGGCGACGACGACACGGTGACCGCCCTCATCGGCCACAGCCGGTGTGAGGAAGCCGGTCACGTCACGAGCGTGGCGGCTGCATCGGGATGCGATAGATGCCGCGTGCAAGAGCTGGGACACGGTTCAATCGCTCCATCGCGGTCCAGCCGTCGATCGGGTGGCGCCAGCCCGGTGCGACCTCCGCCAACGGAACGAGGACGAAGCCTCGATTAGCCATTTCGGGATGTGGCAGTTGCAGCCGCCCCGCCAGACGTTGCGGCTTGCGGCGCCCCCGATAGCCAATGGTCCTGCCACCCATGTCGAGAATATCGACATCTAGGGGGCGCGGCCCCCAGCGCAGGCCCGGCCGACGCCCAGCCTCACGCTCCAACTGCTTGAGAGCACGCAGCAATTGGCCCGGCGCGATGTCGGCCTTGAAGCTGGCTACCGCGTTGACATAGCGACCCTGGCGAACAAAGCCGAGCGGCGGCGTTGAATAATTCGCCGATCGGCGCAGGAGCACGAGCCCAAGCTTTGAAAGCCGTTCAATCGCATGGGCGATCGAGTCACTGGGCTGCCCCCAGCGACCGGGGATGCTCGCCCCAAAGGCTAACAGAACCACCCGGTTTCTGGATGGCAAGACCCGGCTTTGCCCCGGCGGAACCCAATCCTGCCGCAGGCGTTTATTTGTCATATCGAACAATTGAGTTGCCTCGGCTTGAGCGAACCATGTGCTGGTCTTGCGGATGAAAACATGCTATGCGAACAATGAAAGACTCGGCTCAGTCACAATGTTCCCCAAGGCACGGCTTCGCCCTAGCCATATTTGTGGCATTGATGAACGACCAGGAGCTTTAAGCGTTCGATTATCGACATCTGAGCCACGTCATTTCGGCGGGACCGGACAAACCGAATCACAGGAAGGTAGTCGCCCCAATGTTCTTCTATCCAAATGAGCGCATCGCGCTTTTTATCGATGGGGCGAACTTGTACGCGACTGCCAAAGCACTCGGCTTCGATATTGATTATAAGAGATTGCTTTCGGTTTTTCGACCAAAGGTCGATTAATTCGCGCATTATATTATACTGCCTTGGCAGAAGATCAGGAATATTCATCAATACGGCCTTTGATCGATTGGCTGGATTATAACGGCTACACGATGATCACGAAGCCGACCAAAGAATATACGGATTCCTCGGGACGCAAAAAAGTCAAAGGAAACATGGACATCGAGCTGTCTGTCGATGCCATGGAACTGGCCTCCAGCCTCGATCACATTGTCCTCTTTTCTGGCGACGGTGACTTCCGGCCTCTGGTTGCGGCTCTGCAGCAGAAGGGTTTGCGTGTCAGCGTCGCTTCGACCTTACATACGCAGCCGCCCATGATTGCCGACGAGTTGCGCCGCCAAGCCGACCAATTTATCGACGTTGCCGATCTCGAAAATGAAATCAGTCGCGATCCAGCTGCGCGCATTCCGAGAGAAGCCAGGAAACGCGCTTGCAGCAAATGCGCTCGCAGCAGCGGACCGATAAAGGCGACGATTACGTGGATCTTGGATCGGATGATTCGATCGACAATTGATGTCGTCCCTTCTCCCTTCGATGCCTGATAATTCGCCGACGCCCTGTTGAATGCCGCAATGCGAATGGCGTGTTCGCTCCGGCATTTCTGCGGCCGATCTCGACGCTCAGCCGTCATCACAAGTGCGTGATACCCGTGCACTGTCGAAATGGGGCGCGCATAGGCGTCCGGGCTGGGGCTTCGTGACATCCGCCTGCACGTCTGAGCCAGATCGCGATTGCGGTTTTTGCCCGCGCCTCTCGGCGTTTCGGGAGGAGGCGCGCGCGAAGGAGCCTCTTGGCATAATGCTCCGGTGGCTTCCTTCGGGTCCTGCACGGCGCGGCTTCTTATCGTTGGCCTGGCTCCCGGCCTCAAAGGCGCCAATCGGACGGGGCGGCCATTCACGGGCGATTTTGCCGGCGACCTACTTTACGCCACGCTTGCAGACAGCGGCTTTGCGAGGGGCCGATACGATGCGCGACCCGACGATGGGCTGGAACTTGTCGACTGCCGGATCACCAATGCGGTGCGTTGTGTGCCGCCGGCCAACAAGCCCACCACCGAAGAAATCAATGTCTGCAATGGCTTCCTGGACGCGACCATGTCGGAAATGCCGAAGCTGGTGGCCATCCTGGCCCTCGGACGCATCGCCCACGATGCCGTACTGAAAGCCAGGGCTTTGCGCAAATCGCATTATCCGTTCGGGCATGGGCGGGTTCATGACATCGGCGACGGCCTGACCTTGAACGACAGTTATCATTGCTCGCGCTACAACACCAATACGGGTGTGCTGACGGCGCAGATGTTTGCCGACGTCTTTGGCGCCATACGCCGCGCGCTGGACTGAACGGCCTCCTTGCTGACGCCAGAAGCTGGGTCCTCCCAGGGGAATCCGAGCAGGCCGCTGCCGGCGGGCGCGCGGCCCTCTCCGGCACCGTGGGCTGGCGCGGACGCGGTGTTAGCGGCTCAGGGCGGCGACCAAAGCCCGGACGTTGCCGCCGTTCTCTGCGATATAGTTCTCGAACAGCTTCTTGAGAAATGGCAGCATCCAGAAGCCGTAAACCATGGCATCGCGGACGCGATAGGTGTTGCCTCGCTTCACCAGAAATGTCAGCGGACGTCATAGCTCGAGCCGTTGCGCAGAGTGACGACGCTGTCGACCATGATGCCCTGGCTGCCTCGCAGGCTGCCTTTGATCTTGTAGCCAGCCACCGGGTATTTGGGCGCCTTCGGAGGCGGCATAGCGGCCGATAAAGCGCACCATTCCCGAGAGATAGCCAGGCCGGTCGGCGTTGGCCAGCTTGGTGCGGTATGTGCCCAGCGAATAGCTGCCGATATAGCCCGTGTCGGCATGGCGATGGAGGGTGGCGGCAAAGGCGCCTGCCGATCGCGACTGGGAGGCCGACAACAGATCGCGCGCCACTTTTTCCATATATGCCGACGCGGTATGCCGCGCGCGCTGTGCTCGACGCTGTCAGATCGCCCAGGCCGACGAGCAACACGAGCAGCCAACCCGCGCGCAGCGAGGCTAACCATGCCGGTAAAGCAATTCCCGCCATCCAATCCCCCATATCTGCGTTACGTCACTGGCGCGTCGGCGCGCAGCACCCCATCGATCCGGCCCGCAATGGATCACATGACCGCCTACAGGTCAAAGTTCTGGCACCAAGCCGCTGCGCAGATCGTCGCCGAGATGGCCGCGCCATCCCCGGGCCGGGGCATGGCATTTCGGACTAGCTGAACAAGCTGTCGAATTTGGGGCAAGTGGTCTGGGATTGGCGGCCGAGCGGACCCGTCGGAAGGCCGGTATCAGGGCATTGGCGCGCCCTATCGCTGGCTGCGTTCACCAACGATCGCCGCCAGAGCAGCCGCAAAAGGGGCGGATGCGAAAAAAAGCAAAAACTTCGACCTACGCGGCTGGGACAGGAAGCAATTGAATCACAACACAATCGCACAATCTGCGACAACTTGACCACCAAATCATCAATTTCTGTTACTTTTCCGAACGAGCGTTTACCATGCGTCAGTAGACTGGTGTATCTATCGGAAATTAAATGATAATTGTAATGATCAAGAGCGCGAAGCATTAACCGCATCGGTTCAGAGCAGATTAATCGCGTTCGGTTACGTTGTCCCAGGTCTGAAAGAGTGTAACGAGTACCATGACCGATCAACAGTTCAGAGCGCGTGCGCGCTATGTCATAGGACCGGACGGCAGCCCGCTGACGGTTGCCGACCTCCCGCCGCGCGATACCAAGCGCTGGGTCATTCGCCGCAAGGCCGAGGTGGTGGCAGCCGTCCGCGGCGGCCTTTTGAGCCTCGAGGAAGCCTGTGAGCGTTACAAGCTCACGGTTGACGAGTTCCTGTCTTGGCAGCGCTCGATCGACCGGCATGGGCTTGCTGGTCTGCGCGCCACGCGCATTCAAGATTATCGCAATTGATCGAGGCCTGAAGGGCGATCAGCGTCCTTCTGCTTGGCCTCGATGCCATGGCTCTCGCTGGCCTTGGGTCTCCAGATTGCGTCTGGCGCGCGATACGCGCCTTGGTCGCGCGAACCGTTGGCGACCTGCCGGCCGCTTCGAGAGGGCCGGCCGTGCTCCCGGGCGATCAGCACAGGCTCGGCTAGTTGCCGAGGCGTTTGCCAGCCTTGGGCTTCTCGGCATTCTTGACAGGCTCGGCTGCCGGTGCAGCTGCCCCCCAACCGCCGCTTCCCATGACGGTGCAGTTGTCGGCGCCCGCGAGCCAGTTTTTCACATCCCCCGTCATGATCTCGCCCTGCTGCTTGGAAAAGCGCGCATTTTCAGCATCGACCTGGGCGCCCCCTGGTGCAGGCGCGATGGTGATGCGATAGGCCGTGAGGGCCCCATGGTTGGGATCGTCGGGCGCCCGCGTTTGCACGAGGATCTGAGCAGCGCCACCCTTGGACTCGGGCTCGGCGCGCGCATGAAACGTATGCGTGGCCTTCAATGCCCCCTCGACACCGAACCAGCATCGCAACGCGCCACGGGCAATTTTCGAGTAGACATCGATGGGTGGCTCGGAGACCTGCATGGAGATGGCCGTTGCACCGCCCAGGGGTTGAGTGAACTGCGCCATCTTGGGAAGTTGCAGCGATTCACTTGAGCATCCGGATACGGCCAGCGCCGTAATCATCCATCCGCCCGCCGTCCACCCGCCCACGCCTGCCACTCCACGGCGCGCCGGGGCCAGCATGGCGCGCGGCCTCAATGCCAAAATTCGAAGCCATGATCGTGACACAGATCCCCGTCCCCGCCGGCGCCCACACGCAAGCATTTCACGTCACCTTGGCACGCGCGCACCTCGCAGCCACCCTCCCAGACTGCTTGGCCGGATGCAACGCGACGCCGAGGCGCTTCCTCACAAACTTTGCGGTGCCTCGAAACCGCTGCCCGCAGAATAAGCACCAAAAGCCCCAGCCCTGCGATGATGAGGATCATCGCAGGGCTGGAGCCTTGCTTAACGGCGCTTTGTGACCGAAAGCGGCTTAATCAGCTCGCAAGTGCACTCGGATTGCGTTCGCCACCATCGCGGCGGGTCCGTTGCGTGGTCATTTCGCGCGTTTCGGGCGTCTCGATCTTGTCGAGGTTGTCGACCGCGATGTCGCGCTCTTCGACGGCCAAGGCCAATTTGGCCTTCAGGTCATCGACAGATGTCTGCAGGTTCTCGCGGCGCTGGCGCGCAGCCTTGGCAAACGTTGAATAGGCAAAGTGCTTGATGTCGCGGACGCCAGTCCGCTCCTCTTCGCTGCCGATCTGACGATCGAGATCGTCAATCATCAGCTCGAACTCACGAATCATGGACTCAAGGTCGCTGACCTTGCGTGCCTTCTCGCGGGCTTCGAACCGCATCAGACGAAGAGCGCTCTCTCGTGGCTTCATGACGCAAAACCCCCACTCGCTCGATGAACTCTACGCCGGCCTTAAATTCAACTTTCGTGCCATCTATTTAGGATGCCTTGCTCGCCTTGTGCAAGACCAACGCGACGAGAAGCGTTCGAATTCGACACAAAGACAGCGCAAGGCGACCCTTACCGGGACGCCATCGATTACCATGAGCATGCCTGAAGCGCCTTAAGTTGCGGTAAAGCAACGCTCGCGCATCGATTGAATGGCCTTGCCACAAAAAAAGACACTTTTGGGCAGCCGACGAATCACCTGCAAGCACCTCGACCGCAGCACGCATTACGACTACGCATCTGTTTTTGCTTCGATATTTTTCCATCCAATGCGAACGAAGCCACACAAAGCCTGGCGAAATCTGGGTTGCTCGGCCGTCGAATCGAGGCACAAGACGGCGAATTCTGACTAGGGACAAATGTGCAAATCAGGTACTAATCCACGACATCAATCGAGACGCAGAGCCGCTTGTTTCTTTTCCGGCCGCTTTCGGATGTTGCGTTCAAGGAAAGTTGCGGGACCAGTCGAGTGGACGATGTTCACCGCGCGCCGGCGCGTCTGCCTGTCCGTCAGCAGGCTGCGCCTTGTGCGGTGATGTTTCCGTTCGAATCGCCAGAGTTGAAGCTTTTTGATCGCAAGCTTCGGTGGCGGGATGATGAATTGTTAACTTCTGGGCCCTACATTTCCAAAAGATGAATGTGCCGGGATGGTGAGGCCCGACACGGTGCGTAAAGAGCTTGGGGCAGCGGGTCCGGCGGCGGATCGGGGAAGAGAGGCAAATATGCGGGTCCTTCTGATCGAGGATGACAATGCGACGGCACAAAGCATCGAGCTGATGCTGCAGTCGGAAGGGTTCAACGTCTACACGACCGACCTTGGTGAAGAAGGGGTCGATCTTGGCAAACTGTATGATTATGATATTATTCTTCTGGACATTAATCTTCCGGACATGAGCGGCTACGACGTCTTAAAGATGCTGCGTGTCTCGAAGGTGCAAACGCCGATCCTCATTCTGTCGGGGCTTGCGCAAATAGACGACAAGGTCAAGGGTCTTGGCTTCGGTGCCGATGACTACATGACCAAGCCATTTCACAAGGACGAGCTGGTGGCACGGATCCACGCCATTGTCCGCCGTTCCAAGGGGCACGCCCAATCGGTCATCGAGACCGGTGAGCTGCGCGTGAACCTCGACACCAAGACGGTCGAGGTCAACAATCAGCGCGTGCATCTGACTGGCAAAGAGTATCAGATGCTCGAGCTGCTTTCCCTGCGGAAAGGCACCACGCTGACCAAAGAGATGTTCCTCAACCATCTGTACGGCGGCATGGACGAGCCGGAACTCAAGATCATCGACGTGTTCATCTGCAAGTTGCGCAAGAAGCTGCAGACGGCAACTGGCGGAAAGCACTACATCGAGACGGTTTGGGGACGCGGCTACGTGCTGCGCGACCCGAGCGATGAGGGTACGGTTGCGGCCTGATCAGAGGCTCACGGTGTCCTTCCCCAAGGGGACACACGAAACATGCTACAAAAGAAGGGAGCCGAAATGGCTCCCTTTCTTTTTGCGACGGATGGTAAGCCTCGACCCGGCCCACGCAGGCCCTTGGGGACAATTGCCTAGCCCCCACGGTTTTGC
Source organism: Hyphomicrobiaceae bacterium (assembly GCA_041397705.1). Taxonomy (GTDB): domain Bacteria; phylum Pseudomonadota; class Alphaproteobacteria; order Rhizobiales; family Hyphomicrobiaceae. The sequence goes on along the minus strand of JAWKWC010000002.1, from coordinate 215,015 downwards.
CGCAATTCGCGCCGATAGGGACCTGCCCCAGTTCAGCCGACCTGATTGAAGACCGATGCGCGACGAAATTCCCCGACCGCCGGCGCAATTGATGCTGGCCGTGACCGCGAACGAGGGTGCGCAGGTGCGCTTGGCGCGTGGGCTCACAGCTGCGCCAATTGCCTCTGTCATCATCTCCCCACCTTCGGGCGAGGCTTTATCAGCAGCCGCTGTCCGGCCACTGATTGCCTGTGGGCAGGAGGCTGGCGCCGCCATGCTGATCGAGAGCGATGGCGAACTGGCGCGCACCTTACGTGCCGATGGCGTGCACCTGCCCGTCACGGACAAGGCGAGTGCAGCATTCGAGGCGGCGCGGGCGTGGCTTGGCGGGCGGGCGATCATTGGTGCGGATGCGGGCCGGTCGCGCGATGACGCCATGGCCCTTGGGGAACTCGGCGCAGACTATGTGGCCTTCGGTATCCCTGAGTTCGTCAAGCGGCGTGAAGAGGCACAGGAGCGTCAGATCGAGCTTGTCGGCTGGTGGGCTGAGATTTTCGAAGTGCCTGTGGTCGCCATGAACGTCCGGGACGTCACAGCCGTGCGCCAACTCGTTCTGGCGGGCGCCGATTTCGTCTGCATCACCGTTCCCGGCGACGGCGAGGATGACGCTGCGATCGATTGGATTGCGAGTGCCGGCGCGGCACTCGAGGAGTCCAATCGGGCGTACGCTGCTGCGATGGCGCGCGAATGAGCGCTCGTGCTGAGGGATGGTGTTGTCGTGGCAACAGATCCGCCTCGGTTGCCTCAGCAGCCCGGCGGCTGTTGCTTGCTTTGCTGTTGACGAGCGCGGCATCGGTCAACGGGGCCGCCGAGACAAGTTCGTGGCAGCAGCGCATTGCGCCAGCGCAGCGCCAGCCACAACCAGCTGCCCGCAAGAAGACCAAAGTGAAAAGCCAGAACCTGGCCCCCGATAACCGGCCGGCTCAGAGCTTGGCGCCGGGACGCAAGTCAAAATCAGAAGCTGCAAGCCGCGTGCTGCCTCACCTCCCCCCCGCGACAGGTCCCGATGGGCGGCAGGGAAACGACCCCGCCTATGACGCCTTCGAGGAGGGTCGCTATCTGACAGCGTTGTCGCTGGCAGCCAAGGACGCGGCCAAGGGCAGCGGCGTCGCTCACACGCTGGTGGCCCGTATTCACGCCGAGGGCCTCGGCGTGCCGCAGAATTATGTGCTGGCCGCACAATGGTATGAGCGCGGCGCGGCGCTCGGCGATCCCGAGGCCATGCTGGGGCTGGGGTTACTTTATGCACGCGGCCTGGGCGTCAAGAAGGATTTGGTGCGCGCGGGCGACTTGATCGAGAAAGCCGCGAGCAAGGGCCATGCCGAGGCTTGCTACAATCTGGCGCTTTTGTTTCTGGCAGGCACGGGTAAACCGGAAAACCCTGCGCGCGCCTTCCTGCTGATGCGGTATGCCGCCGAGCAGGGCGTGGTTGCGGCCATGTACGATCTCGGCACCCTTTACGCGACGGGCACCGGCAGCGGTATCGAGCCCAACGCCTTCGAGGCGGCGAAGTGGATTGGGGCGGCTGCACGTGAGCACTACGCGGAAGCCGAACTGGAGTACGCACTGATCCTGTTCAAAGGTCAGGGCACGCCCCCCGATGCCAGACGCGCTGTGGCATACCTCAAATCGGCGTCGTCTAAGGGGCTGCCGGTTGCGCAGAATAGGCTCGCCCGCGCCTATGCGGGGGGCATCGGGGTGCGTGCGAACCCTGTCGAAGCCGCGAAATGGCATCTCATTGCCAAGGCTGGTGGCGTTACGGATGCGCGGCTGGATGAGGCTTTCGAGAAATTGTCGTCCGCCGACCGGCTTAAAGCGGCGCAGGCGGCTGCACAGTGGCGCGAAGCGATCCTGTTCGAGTAAGGGCTTTCGCGAGTTGCGGAATTGTTCTGCCCCCGCGAAGGCTCGCCTGTGGCCTTTGTGAACTGTCAGACATCAAATGGCTTATCAATACGTCTTGCCTAGGAGCGGAGGCGATCAACGCTGCGCCGCTTCCATCAGGGACACACGCACCACGTTGTGTTTCGCACTCTTTATTGCGTTTCTTGGCTTCTTCCAGGGCGATCACCGCATCACCGTCTTGGGCGCGGTCCTGGTCGGCGCCTCGTTCTTTGTCATCGTGCCCGATGTGATGGAAGCGATCGGCTTCGATGGCCAGCGCATCCAGGACGCCATGCCGGGCGGCTCGAACTGAGCCGCCCCTTTCTTTGCCTGCAGCTTGCGCGGATCAGACCTTTTTGCCGTCGGCGCTGGTTGTTGAGACGCGCCAGAAGGCTGCAGGTATCCCAGCGACCACCGCCCAGTCGCTGCACTTCCGAATAGAACTGATCCACCAGGGCTGCCACCGGCAGGTGCGCGCCATTCTTGCGCGACTCCTCGATCGCAATCGACAGGTCTTTGCGCATCCAATTCACCGCAAAGCCGAAGTCGTACTTGCCATCCATCATCGCCTTCCAGCGGTTCTCCATCTGCCAGGAGCCGGCGGCGCCCTTTGAGATGGTTTCGATCACGAGGGGGATGTCGAGACCTGCTTTCTGAGCGAAATGAATGCCTTCGGAGAGCGCCTGCACGAGACCGGAGATGCAGATCTGGTTGACCATCTTGGTCAGCTGGCCGGCGCCTGGCTCACCGATCAGATTGACGGCGCGGGCGTAGGTGTCGATCACCGGCTTAGCGCGATCGAAGGTGGCTTTGTCGCCACCGCACATGACGGTCAGAACGCCGTTCTCGGCCCCCGCCTGTCCGCCTGAGACCGGGGCGTCGATGAAGCCAAAGCCCTTTTCCTTGGCGATGGCATAGAGTTCGCGGGCCACATTGGCGGAGGCGGTGGTGTTGTCGATGAAGATGGCGCCCTTGCCGACCGTTTCGAAAGCGCCATCCTTGGCGGTGGTCACCGAGCGCAGATCGTCGTCGTTGCCGACGCAGCAGAACACGAAATCTGCGCCTTTGGCGGCCTCGGCCGGCGTCTTCACAGCCTTGCCGGCGCCGTACTCGGCCACCCACTTCTCGGCCTTGGCGAATGTGCGGTTGTAGACGGTCAACTCGTGGCCGCCCTTGCGCAACAGGTGGCCTGCCATCGGATACCCCATGACGCCCAGACCAATGAAGGATACTTTTGCCATCTCTCTCTCCTGGTGACGACCTGCTGTGGATGCACGCGATCCTAGCCTAAAGGGCACGCGCGCCGTCCTTGAAGCGCTTGAACACGCTGCAGTCCTAGCCGATGCCCCGGCCCTTGTCAGTCCCGCGGACAGGGCCAAATGCGGATGATGGCGGCACCTGATGACTTGCATCCGCACTTGACCAGCCCTGTGATGGGCGCTAGCCGAGCGGACTTGAATCTCCTCCTGCATGCCCCACCTGTCGGCATGCGCCTTTTTCCAATGCTTGGCGGACTGCGCGCAAGATCATGGCTGATGGCCCCCTCGAGACGCTCAAGGCACGGATTGCTGCCGGTGAGATGGACGCCAATGCGGCCCAGCTTGCCATAGCGGCACGCCTCGACGACTTGTCGAAAGCGCTCGCCCGTCACCAGCCGAACCGGCGCTGGAGCCTGGGGGGACTGTTCAGCAAGCCCTCCCCTCCCCCTCGAGGCCTTTACATCTGGGGCAAGGTCGGGCGGGGAAAGACGGTGCTGATGGACCTCTTTCACCAATCGACGGCGATGGCGTCGAAACGCCGACTGCATTTCCATGAGTTCATGGCAGAGACGCACGATCGTATCGGGGCTGCCCGCAAAACCGTGGATGGCGATCCCATTCCGCACGTCGCCGCCGAAATTGCTGAATCGGCGAGCCTGCTGTGCTTCGACGAGTTGCATGTCACGGACATCGCCGATGCCATGATCCTCGGCCGCCTGTTCAAGGGCTTGTTCGACCGGGGCGTGGTGATGGTTGCGACCTCGAACGTGCCGCCCCAAGGCCTCTACAAGAATGGTCTCAATCGCCAGCTCTTCCTGCCCTCGATCGCCCTGATCGAGGCGAACATGGAGGTTCTCGAGCTCGAGTCGTCGAAGGACTTCCGGCTCGAAAAACTCGAGGGTCAGCAGCTTTATTTCACGCCCGCCGATGCCAAGGCCTCACAAGCGCTCGGCTCCGCATTCAAAAAGCTGACCGGTCTCTCGAAAGGCCGAGTCATCGAGCTTGACGTCAAAGGCCGCACGATCCTGGTGCCGGAAGGCGCTCGCGGCGTTGCCCGCTTCACATTCGACGAATTGTGCGACAGGCCCCTCGGCTCGCTCGACTACCTCGCCATCGCGCATCGGTTTCATACCGTCATTCTGGAGGGCATTCCTCGTCTGGTGCCGGAAAGGCGGGCTGCCGCGCGCCGCTTCATCACGCTCATCGACACGCTCTACGATGCCCGGGTCGGACTGATCGCCTCGGCAGAGGCCGAGCCTGACGAATTGCATCCAGCGGGAGATGAATCCTTCCTGTTCGAGCGGACCGCCAGCCGGCTGATCGAAATGCGCTCGGCTGCCTATCTCGAAAGCCGCATGGAGCGACTGGAGGCTGCCAGTCCGGCAGAGACGACTGACGCCGCCAGCTGACATCACCCACCACCGCGCCTTTTTTCACATTCGCCTCGGAGACCAACGATGAATGACGCCGCACCGACACTGAAAGTCGCCCAGAAGACCCAGGCCCTGACCGATCGTTATGGGCCTGGCGCCATTCCGGCTGCCGGCCCCTGGAACGAGGTGATCGGCACGCTGATGACGCACAGGTCCGTGCGGGGCTACAAGCCCGATCCGGTGCCTGGAGGCACGCTTGAAACCATGATCGCGGCCGCCCAATCAGCCGCCACGTCGTCAAACCTGCAGACCTGGTCGGTGGTGCAGGTCACAGATCCGGCCGTGCGCGCAGAGTGCGCGAAAATCGCCAACAACCAGCAGCACATCGTCGAATGTCCGCTGTTCCTGTGCTTCCTCGCCGACGTCTCGCGCAACGACCGCATGGGCCAGGCCGAGAACACGCCGCTTGAGGGCTTGCCGTTTCTCGAGACATTCCTGGTGGCCTCCATCGATGCCGCTCTTGCCGCACAGAACGCGGTTGTGGCCGCTGAATCGCTCGGCCTCTCCACGGTCTACATCGGCGCCATGCGCAACAACGTCACGCGCGTTGCCGAATTGCTGGGTTTGCCGCCGGGCGCGATGTGCGTGTTCGGCTTGTGCGTCGGCTATGCCAAGCCGGGCTCGGAGTCGTCCGTGAAACCCCGCCTTCCCCAGCATGCCATCCTGTTTCGCGATCGTTATGACGCCAGCAAGGATGGCGACAATCGCAAGGCCTACGACGCCGAACTCGAGCGTTATTCCAAGGCACACGAGATGAGCCAGTACACGTGGACCGCGCGGGTTCTCAATCGCATGGGACCAATCAAGTCGCTCAGCGGGCGCGACAAGATGAAAAGCCGCGATCCAAGCTGGCTTCCCGCTGAAATAACACCACTGGTGCAAGGCATGCGATCGGCAGTCGGACAGCGTCCGGCTGCCTTTCGTTGCACGTTTGCGACAGTTTCACCGGCGTTATCAGGGCTCTCAGCCGAACAAGTCCGGCGGGTCGGCCTCGGCCGCCGGGACAACGCCGCCGTCCACACCGATACCGGCCAAGCGAAAGAGGCGTCCGTCAGCTTCCTTCTCGACCAAAGGACGGGCTGCTTCGAGCAAGAGATCGGCGCGCTGGGTCGGATTGGCAAGCCGCCGCGTGCGCGTCACGGTCCGGAAGTTCGACGTCTTGAGCTTGACCACCACTGCAGAGCCCGCAAGCCCTTTGCGAACGAGGGCGTCAGCCACACGGGGAACCAGGCGCTCCAAGGTCGCCATCAGCTCGTGGCTGGAGGCCGTATCGCGCCGGAATGTGGTTTCAGCCGAAATCGATTTGGTGGGCCGGTCGGGCATGACGGCGCGCTGATCCTCTCCGATCGCGAAACCGGCAAGGCGTCTGCCGAAGCGGCCGTGCCGCGCCACCAGCTCGGTCTCGCTCAGGTGCTGGAGATCACCAATCGTGACGATGCCTGCCGCCTCGAGGCGGCGCTGGGTTGCCGGCCCGACGCCATTGATCTTGGCGACCGGCAAGAGCGGCCAGGAAGGAACGCGCTTCCGCCCGTCCGATGATCGAGAAGCCGCGGGGCTTTTGCAGCTCGGAGGCGAGTTTGGCCAATAGCTTGTTGGGCGCGAGGCCAATCGAGACGGTGATTCCAATGTCAGCTTCGACGCGGTGGGCAATCAATGCCAGGGCCTCTGCAGCGGGCATCTGCGCGTGCAGATGCTCAGGCGAAGATCGAATGAAGCTTCGTCCAGCGACACGGGCTCGATGATGTCGGTTGCCTCGCGGAAGATCTCGCGGACCTCGAGGCCGACGCGGCGATACTTTGCCATATCCGGAGGGATCACCACGGCCTGCGGGCAGAGCGCCATCGCCTGAAACATCGGCATCGCCGAGCGCACGCCCGACTGGCGCGCGATATAACAGGCAGTCGTGACAACGCCGCGGCCGCCGTCGTGGCCGACGATCAATGGCTCTTCGCGCAACTCCGGCCGGTCCCGCTTTTCGACGGAGGCATAGAACGCATCGCAGTCGATGTGAGCGATGGCCAGCTGCTCGATCTCGGGGTGGGCTGCGAGGCGCGCTGAACCGCAATCGGGGCAGCGTTCAGGGCCGGCCCGGTGCCATTGGCAGCAATCACGGCAGAGCGCACGCATCGGCGGGCTCCTCGACGGCAAGAGACACGCTTCTATAGAGGCTTGTCGTGCCAATGCGAAAGCCGTTGCGCGGGGGCGGGCTGCATCTCGAGGCGCGCGCAGCTCGCTACGCCCTCTTTAATATATTGATTTTGCTTTGCTAATTTCTACTCTACGGCACCTCATGGTGGAGCCGGCGGCGCTTTGGAAGGCTGTGGTTTGCGGTCTCTGCGGTTCACGGCGCACGACGCCAAATCGGGCGGCACGGCGGCAAAACCGGCATATGCGCCAAATTGCCCCTCTTGCAACTTCGCTCACATGCTTGTCGGGCTCGCCAAACGATGCAAGAACGAGCGCGCGTCAATACGTCCTGTCATGCCGAACGCAGGTCGCCTTACACACTTTCAAGACGGTGGGACGACAGCTCTGTCTGGCGCGGCAAGAGGTCGTGTCTTGAGAGCCATGAGGCGGAAGAGAAGATTAGGGAGGCCAATTTGGCGTCTGAGACGGAAAACCCGAACCGTCGAGATTTCTTGACGGTTGCGGCAACGAGCTGGGCCGCAGTCGGCGCAGCAGCAACGCTTTGGCCGCTTGTACAGCAGATGAACCCGGACGCATCGACCCAGGCGCTTGCCTCGGTCGAGGTGGACCTTTCCCCCGTCAAGGAGGGGCAGGCCATCACCGTCGTGTGGCGCGGCAAGCCGATCTTCGTGCGCAACCGCACAAAGGAAGAGATCGAGAAGGCGCGCACCGTCGCGCTCAAGGATCTCAAGGATGACAAGGCGCGCAACGACAGTTTGCCGCCTGCAGCGGCCGCGACTGACCAGAACCGGGTCAAGAAGGACCATCCGAATTGGCTGATCCTGGTCGGCATCTGCACACACCTGGGTTGCATTCCGAAGGGTCAGGGACTGGCAGACGCCCGCGGCGATTACGGCGGCTGGTTCTGCCCATGCCACGGCTCGCACTACGATACGGCCGGGCGGATCCGCAAGGGGCCGGCGCCAGCCAACCTCGAGGTGCCACCCTACCAGTTCGTATCCGACACGAAGATCAAGATTGGCTAGGCCGCTCGGCTGCCTTTAGGCAGCCGGGTTGCGGTCAACGAGCGCGGCTGCCGATCGGCTGCTGCAGCGCAAGGAATGAAGCCCCATGGCACAGCACGAAGATACCTACAAGCCGGGCTCCCGCCTCGAGCAGTGGTTGGATGAGCGACTGCCACTGACCCGCATGATGCACGGCCAGTTCGTTGATTTTCCCACGCCGCGCAATCTCAATTATCTCTACACGTTCGGCGCCATCCTGACGTTCTGCCTGGCTATTCAGATCGTCACCGGCATCGTGCTCGCCATGCACTATGTGCCGAATGACAAGCTGGCCTTCGATGCCATCGAGCACATCCGGCGCGACGTCAACTACGGCTGGTTGATCCGCAACGTGCACATGGTCGGATCGTCGATGTTTTTCCTGGCGGTCTACATCCATATTGCCCGCGGCTTCTACTACGGCTCCTACAAGGCGCCGCGCGAGGTTCTCTGGATCCTCGGCGTCATCATCTACCTGCTGATGATGGCCACCGGCTTCCTCGGCTACACGCTGCCCTGGGGGCAGATGAGCTTCTGGGGCGTGACGGTGATCACCAACCTGTTCTCATCCTTGGATTCGATCATCCCCGGACTTGGCACCAAAATCGTGCAGTGGTTGTGGGGCGGCTACTCGGTTTCGGGTGTGACGCTGAACCGCTTCTTCTCGCTGCATTATCTGCTGCCGTTCGTGATCGCGGGCGTTGTGGGCCTGCACATCTGGGCGCTGCACGTGGTGGGACAGAACAATCCGACGGGCATCGAGATCAAGACACATTCCGACGCCGTGCCGATGGCCCCTTACGCCGTGATGAAGGATTTGTTCGCTGTTTTCGCCTTCATCATCGTGTTCGCCTGGTTCGTCTTCTACGCACCGGACTACCTTGGACACGCCGACAACTACATCGAGGCCAATCCGCTGGTGACGCCACCGCACATCGTGCCCGAATGGTACTACCTGCCATTCTACGCGATCCTGCGCGCCGTCCCCTCGAAGCTTGGCGGCGTCGTGTTGATGTTCAGCGCCATCCTGATCTGGCTGTTCGTGCCGTGGCTTGACACCAGCCGCGTGCGCTCTGCCCGCTACCGGCCGATCTTCAAATGGCTGCTGGCGCTCTGGTTCGTCTCGTTCGTTTGCCTCGGCTATCTCGGCTCCAAGCCGCCCGAGGGTTGGTACGTGATCTGGAGCCGCATTTTCACGGCCTACTACTTCCTGTTCTTCATCCCGATCATGCCCATCATCGGTGTGCTCGAAACGCCAACGCAGATGCCGCGTTCCATTACCGAGGCTGTCCTCGGCAAGGACGCCGCAAAAGCCTCGCCCGCTGAGTGAAGATCGGATCCGGAGATTAAGACCATGAAGACACACTTCGGAATCACGGGTCTGACCAGGCTGGCCGTGGCGACTGTGGCCCTCGCTGGCGTGGCGACGACCGTGAAGCCAACTTCAGCAGTGGCGGCTGGAGAGGCCGCCCCGCCACACATCGAGCGGCAGAACTGGACGTTTGCCGGGGTCGGCGGCCACTTCGACAAGGCGCAACTGCAGCGTGGCTTCCAGGTCTACCAGGAGGTCTGCTCGTCCTGCCACGGGCTGAAGCGGGTTTATTTCCGCAATCTCGTCGAACCTGGCGGGCCTGAGTTCAACGAGGAAGCGGTCAAGGCTCTCGCCGCACAGTGGCCGAATCAGATCTTCGACGGCCCCAACGACCAAGGTGATATCGCAACCCGCAAGGGGCAGATCATCAAGCGGCCTGCCCGCCTGTCGGATCCGATCCTGGGGCCATACGACAACGACAAGCAGGCGCGCGCTGCGCAAAATGGTGCGCTGCCGCCGGATTTGTCGATCATCACCAAGGCGCGCACCGTTGAATACCACGGCTCGGTTCTTGGCCACGTGGCGCAGATGCTGAAAGACATCGTCAATGGCTACCAGGAAGCCGGGGCCGACTATCTCTATGCGCTGATGACCGGATACAAGACTCCGCCGGCCGACATGAAGCTGTCTGTGGGCATGAATTATAACGAGGCCTTTCCGGGGCATCAGATTGCCATGATCGCGCCTCTGTCCGACGGACGGGTCAAGTATCAAAGCAAGGACGTCCCACAGACCATCGATCAGTATGCCAAGGACGTGACGGCCTTCTTGTCCTGGACGGCCGATCCTCGCCTGCCGCAGCGCAAGAGCATGGGCTGGATCGTCATGCTCTATTTGCTGGCAACCGCCTTGCTGCTGTATCTGGCAAAGCGCCGGCTGTGGTCGAAGGTTCACTGGGCCACGGACCTCAGGCGCGTTCCAGCGCGTCGAGCTCGCAGGTGAGCAGTTTCTCTCAAGGGCGCCCTAGCGGCGCCCTTTACCTTTTGCGTCAGCGTCCAGACGGCGGACGTCAACTGGTTGCGCACCCCGTTTCATTCGAAGCCTGATTGCGGGCCCAGCGCTGAGCAGGCGTGACTTGCTAACGGACGGCGCCGAAGGACGTTGTGAACGGTCCGCTTGAGCGCGACAGAGGTGACAATCGAGCCCGACGGAGACGACCGCATGACCTGGCTCGGGGCTAGTCCCACACTGCAATCGGAACGTCATTTCGGAAACCGCGTCGTGCGCTGCTTGCGGATCGGCCGGCCAGCGTCAATGCCATGCTGGAGGCGGCCACGGCGCGCAGAGCCGGTAGCGAAGCGCTCATTTGCGGGCGGACCAGGCTCGACTACCAGGGTCTCGCCGCCCGTGCCGGAAGGTTGGCCGGGGGGCTGGCAGGCCTTGGCATCGGGCGGGGCGATCGCGTGGCCCTTTTGATTGCGAATTCGGCCGAGTTCGTGATCACGCTTTATGCGGTCCTTCGGCTGGGCGCGATCGCGGTTCCGCTGAATGTGCGCGAGGGTTCGGGCGAGCTTGCCTATGTGCTCAACGATTGTGCCGCCAAGGTTCTGGTACACCATGATGTGCTGGCCCCTTCCCTCCCCGCGCCTTCGTTGACGCCTGCGCTTTTGCATCGTGTGGCCATTGGCGACGGGCTCGAGGGTGATCGCTGGCGGGAGATGGTGGCCCACTCGCCGGTCTCCGTTCCTGTCGATGTCGGGGAGGAGGAGACTGCGGCGATCCTCTACACGTCGGGCACGACGGGCCGGCCGAAGGGGGCCATGATCACGCACATGGGGCTGGTACATGCCGCCATGATCTATGAGACGTGCATGGGGCTCACTGCGGCCGACCGGTCGGTGGCGAGCGTGCCACTCAGTCATGTGACGGGGCTTACCGCGGGCATTGTCGCCATGTTGCGGGCGGCCGGCACACTGATAGTCATGCCTGCGTTCAAGGCCGATGACTTCATTGCACTCGCGGTGGCAGAGCGCATGACGCACACCGTGATGGTGCCGGCGATGTAAAATCTCTGCCTGCTGTCACCGGCTTTCGCGAGCGCAGAACTTTCGGCGTGGCGGGTCGGCGGCTACGGCGGTGCGCCGATGCCCGAGATCGCCATCGAGCGCCTGGCGGCCCGGCTTCCCGGACTGCAGCTCTTCAACGCCTACGGCGCGACGGAGACGACGGGGCCGGTCGTGCTGATGCCTCCTGCCGAAGCCGCCAAACGCGCCAGCGCGGTCGGGTGCGCCGTGCCGTCGGCTGAAATTCTCGTGATGGACGAGGACGGGCGCGAGGTTGCTGCCGGCGACAGTGGCGAGATCTGGCTCAGAGCGCCGAACACGGTCGCCGGATACTGGGGCAATCCGGAGGCGACGGCAGAGTCCTTCGTCGCGGGCTATTGGCGATCGGGTGACATCGGGCGCCTCGATGCCGACGGCTTTCTGACGTTGCTCGACCGGGCGAAAGACCTGGTCAATCGCGGCGGATATAAAATCTTCTCGATCGAGGTGGAGCATGCGCTTGCCGCCCACCCCGCCGTCATCGAGGTTGCCGTCGTCGCCAAGGCGTGTCCCGTACTCGGTGAACGCGTTCATGCGTTCGTGCATGCTCGCGACGGCTTCGATGATGCGGAAGCCCTGCGCCGCTTCGGATCTGGCCAGCTCGCCGACTACAAGGTACCGGAGACGGTGACCTTCCTGCCCGAGCCGCTGCCGCGCAATGCTGCCGGCAAGGTCTTGAAGCGCGAATTGCGCGCGGAGTTGGCGGGCCAATCATAAGACTGGCCGCGCCGCACTGGTGCATCGGGCCGTCACACGATCACGCGGACGGGCTTGCCTGCGAGCCACCCTTCGATGGCCTCGACCATGCCGCCATAGAAAAGCTGGTAGGTTTCAGCCGTCACATAGCCCACGTGCGGGGTCAGCAATGCGCGCGGCTCCGCGCGCAGAGCATGGGCTGCCGGCAGCGGCTCGACATCGTACACGTCCAGGGCTGCACCATTGATGCGGTCGGCTTTCAGTGCCGCCAGCAAAGCCTCACCCTCGATGATGGGCCCGCGCGAGGTGTTGACGATCGAGGCTGTGGGTTTCATCAAGCCAAGCTCGCGCGCACCGACGAGACCGCGGCTGCGATCCGACAGTACAAGGTGGATCGAGATGAAGTCGGCGCGCTTGAACAGCTCGTCCTTGTCGACGCGCTCGACGCCTTTTTCCGCCGCCTTCTCCGTCGTGAGGTTCTGGCTCCAGGCGATCAGGTTCATGCCGAAGGCTTTGGCGTAACCCGCCGTCGCGCTGCCGAGACGGCCGAGGCCGAGGAGGCCGAGTGTCTTGCCCTTGAGGTCCTGGCCGACCGTGGTCTGCCAGCGCCCGTCCTGCATATTGCGCAGCTCGGTCTGGAAATTGCGGGCCAGACCCAGGATCAGCGCCATGGCGAGCTCGGCTGTCGCGTGGTTGCCGCCTTCGGTGCCGCACACCATGATGCCGCGCTCGGCGGCAAACTTGGTATCGACGGAGGCATTTCGCATGCCCGTCGTCACCAACAGCTTGAGATTGGGAAGCCGCTCGAGCAGGCTTTTGCGAAAGGCCGTGCGCTCGCGCATGATGCCGACGACGTCATAGGGGGCCAGTTTCTCGGCCGCCTCGTCTTCGCTGGCGAACGGCGCGCTAAAGACGGTAATTTCGTTTTGCGCCATAATGCGCGACCAGTCCGCATAACTCATGGCCACATTCTGAAAATCGTCGGTAATCGCAATGCGGGCCATATCCTGCTCCTTGGCTGAAACCGCTGGTCTGCTGGCGACTCCACCACGAACGGGCCGGCACAGCAAACGCCAGTTTTGGTCAATGGGTCCACGACATTGCAATTTCGGCCGGACTTCCTATTTAAATTGAACGCTTGGAAATGAGGGAGACGGCATTGAGGACGACTGGTGGATCGGCGACTTGGTCGGCTGGCAGGGGCGGGCCCGAGTTCTTCGACCATGCTGCGGAGGAGGCTGCGTTAGCGCGAGTGGGCGCACTTGCCAAACTGATGGACAGCGCCATTGCGATTCCGGGCACGACCATTCGGGTCGGCGTAGATGTCGTCCTCGGGTTGATACCGGTGGTTGGCGACCTCGCCTCGCAGGTGATCTCAAGCTACATCATCTGGGAAGCCCGCAAGCTCGGCGTGTCTCATCTCACCATCGGACGCATGATCGCCAACACGTTGTTCGATACCGTCATCGGCATCGTGCCAGTCGTCGGCGATGCCTTCGACGTGATGTTCCGCGCCAACATGCGCAATCTGGCGCTGCTGCAAAAAGAACTCGAAAAGCGCGGGGCCGGGAGGCCGGTGATCGACGTGTGACCGGGGTGTTTTGGACCGGGCCACGCGGTCGAGACCTTGTTGCGACATGAGTTTCATGGCCACGTCTGCCAACCACGTTTCCTGGCCACGTTTCCTGGCCACGTTTCCTGGCCACGATGCCTATTGAGGGCCGTTGGATTTCAGCATCCAGCGCTAAATGTTCAAATGTACGGACATATTGACTCTGGTCGGGCCGCCTGCAACCGTAGCTCTATATTTGAAGCGAGACGGGAGCGAGCGACATGGCAGAGGGGCCGAAGTGGGCCGAGCACACCGTCAGTGTGTCGGGTGCCGAGCATTTCCTGAGACGCGGGGGGAAAGGCAAATCCGTGTTGGTCTTGCCGCACGATATCGGCACGCTGGACCGAACCGATTTCTACGACACATTGGCTGCGCGCTACGACGTCGCCGTGCCGGATTACGCTGGCTGGGGACGTTCGCCCCGCCCGCAATGGATGCGCTCCGTTCGCGACGTGGCCGTGCACATGCAGGGCCTGATCGATGCTTTGGGCCTGGAAAAGCCGGCTCTCGTTGGCTTGGGTTTCGGGGGGTGGGTCGCAGCCGAGATGGCGACCATGGCGCCGAAAGGGCATTCGGGCGTGGTTCTCGTCGCCCCATTCGGCATCAAGCCGGAGGAAGGCTATATCCTCGATCAGGCCATCATTTCATACCTCGATTATCCGCAGGCTTTCTTTCACGAGCGCGCGAATTTCACGAAGCACTTTGGCGACGTCTCCATCGACCAGCTCGAAGCGTGGGACATCGCGCGCGAGATGTGCTTCCGGATCGCCTGGAAGCCCTACATGTACAGCCAGACGCTTCCCCACCTGCTCGGCGTTGCCGAGGCCCCCGCGCTGGTTGTGTGGGGCGAGCATGACAAGGTCATTGCGCCTTCGACGGCCAGGCAGTGGACGGCTGCCATGCCCGGCGCCAAGAGCGAAATCGTGAAAGGATCGGGCCACGCCGTCGACATGGAAAAGCCCGCGGAACTCGCAAAGCTCGTTGCCGGATTCATCAAATAACGACCGATATCAATCGAGGGAGTTCATCAGATGCACCTCATGTATTTCACCGAACAGCCGATGTCGGCTTACGACGAAAAAGCCGGCTTGGAGTATGGCGCGACGGCGCTCACCTTTTCGAACAAGCATTTCGATCCAGTCGAAGGCAGCCGCCTCTATAACGAGTTTCTCGAGCAGTACCTGAAGGTCGAGGAAGTCGGCATCGACGGGATCATGCTAAATGAGCACCACAACGCGCCGTTCTGCATGCAGGCCAAGACCAACATGTTCGCGGCCATCCTGGCGGCCGTGACCAAGAAGGTGAAGATCGTCATTCTCGGCAACCCGTTGCCGCTTGCCGAAAACCCGATCCGGCTTGCCGAAGAGCTCGCCATGATCGACATGATTTCGAAAGGCCGCCTCGTCTCGGGGTTTGTACGTGGCGGCGGGCAGGAGCAACTTTCCGCCGGCGTCAACCCGGCCTACAACCGCGAACGCTTCGTCGAAGCGCATGATCTCGTGGTCAAGGCGTGGACCGAGCCCGGCCCCTTCCGCTGGGAGGGCACGCATTATCAGCATCGCGTGGTCAATCCGTGGGCGGTGCCGCTGCAGAAACCCTATCCCCGCGTTTGGATCCCCGGCGTCATCTCCAAGGAAACAGTGATCTGGTCGGCGCAGCAGCGCTATCCCTACATCGCGCTCAACACGTCGATCGAGGATACCAAGAAGATCTGGTCCCTCTACGACCAGACGGCGGAAGAGGCCGGCTACACTTCGGGTCCTGAAAACCGCGGCTATCTCGCACGCATCCATGTTGCCGACGACGAAGCAACCGCGGTGAAGAACGCACGCGAGTTCACGTGGATGCAGGGTGAATTCACCGGGCTTGCCCATCCCGTTTGGGCCAATCCGGCCGGCTACTTCTCGCCGTCGGGGCGGCGCGCCTTTGTCGAGTTCGCGGTCGGGCGCTCGAAAAACCCGCGCGGCGCCATGACGTTCGAGCAGCAGCTCGAGTCCGGCATGATCATGGCGGGCACACCGAGCCAAGTGCTGCCGCGCATCAAGCACCTGCTGCAGGAGACACGGCCCGGCATCATGGCAGTTTGGGCGCAAGACGGTAAGGTCAGCCAGAAGGACAGCTTGCGCTGCATCGAACTGCTCGGCACGGAGGTTTTCCCGCAGGTGCGCGAATGGGCGAAAGAGCTGGATCTCAAGAGCCCGTTCGAGTCCGACGCGCCCGTGTCGATCAAATACTCAAAGGACTTGAAGCCAAAGCCTGTGGCTGCAGAATAGACATTCGATGCGCAACGAAGGGGCCCGGCACGATGCGCCGGGCCTTTTGCTGTCTGAGGGACATGGAACGCAATGGCATACGACTTCATCATCGTTGGCGGCGGTTCGGCCGGCTCAGTCCTCGCCAATCGCCTGTCGGCAAAGAGCGCCAACAAGGTGTTGTTGCTGGAAGCTGGTCCCGACACGCCACACGGCAAGGTTCCGGCCGAGATCCTGGACAGCTATCCAGGCACCGCCTACTTCGACCCACGCTTTCACTGGACGAGCCTCAAGGTTCGCACAGAGGTCGTCAGCCACAATAACCCCGAAGAAGACAAACCGCCGCTTCGCAAGTACGAGCAAGCCCGCGTGCTGGGGGGCGGCTCATCGATCAACGGCCAGCTTGCCAACCGTGGCGCGCCCACAGACTTCGCCATTTGGGAGGAGCGCGGCGCCAAGGGGTGGAACTGGGATAACGTGCTCCCCTATTTCAAAAAGGTCGAGCGGGACATGGATTTCGACGGCCCCTTCCACGGCAAAGAGGGCCGCATTCCCGTTCGACGCATTTTTCCGGATCTTTGGACCGAACACGCGAAGGCTTCCGGCGAGGCGTTCAAGCAGGCCGGCTTCGAATACCTGCCGGACCAGAATGGAGAATTTCGCGACGGCTATTTCCCGCTCACCATCTCGAATGCCTTCGAGCGGCGCGTCTCGGCTGCCATCGGTTATCTCGATCCCGGCACGCGCATGCGGGCCAACCTGGAGATTTCAACCGAAACCCAGGTTTCCGAGTTGATTTTCGAGGGTAACGCCTGTGTCGGCGTGAAAGCGCGCGTCAAAGGCCGCCCGCAGGAGTTCCGCGCCAAAGAGGTCATCTTGTCATCAGGCGCGATCCATTCGCCGGCTCACCTGATGCGCGCCGGCATCGGCCCGGTTGGTCATCTGAAGGAGCTCGGCATCGACGTTCGCGCGGCGCTTGCCGGTGTCGGCCAGCAACTGATGGACCACCCGTCCATCTCCGTCTCGGCCTACGTCAAGCCGCACGCCCGCATGAACGACTACACCCGGCGCCATCTCTTGGTCGGTTTGCGCTACTCCTCCAACCTCGACGGTATTCCACCGGGCGACATGTTCTCCGTCGCCGTCACCAAATCCGCCTGGCATGCGGTCGGCGAGCGCATCGCCTCGTTCCTCATCTTCGTCAACCGCACCTGCTCTGAAAAGGGCGAGGTCAAACTCGTTTCGAAGGACTGGCGAGAAGAGCCGCTGGTGGAGTTCAACCTGCTCTCGGACCGGCGCGATCTCGATCGGCTGATGACGGGTTTCCGAATGATGGGGCAGATGTACGACACGCAGCCCATGAAAGCGGTCGCGACCGACCCGTTTCCGGCAACCTACTCGGACCGTGTGCGCGCACTCGGCATCGTCAACACCAAGAACAAGATCCTCACCCAGGTGGCGGGACGTTTGATGGATGGACCGCAGGCTTTGCGCACCTACCTCATCAATAATGTCATCACGGAAGGCTTCACCTTCGATCAGGTGATGCGCGATGACGAGGCGCTCGAGGCGTTCGTTCGCAAGGCCACGATCGGGGTGTGGCACGCCTCGTGCTCGTGCCGCATGGGGGCGGATGGCGATCCGATGGCGGTCACCGACAACCGCGGCAGGGTGCGCGGCGGCATCACAGGCTTGCGCGTGTGCGATGCGTCGATCTTTCCGATCGTTCCCTGCGCCAACACCAACTTTCCCACCTTGATGACGGCTGAAAAAATCGCCGATGCGATCCTGGAGGAGCAGCGAGCTTGATCGGCGGATCGTCAGGTACTGGACGCGACAGGCACAGCGGGCGGCTCGCTGTCTTCGTGCAAGCGGAACGAACTGCCTTCGCCCCCTCGCCTCCCGTCCGTCCACTGCGAAGCGAGGTCACGGCCGGATAGAGGTCTCCGGTCCCCCACCGCGCCGGACTTGCTCAAGGGCTTCGGGCGTGTCGACATCGACAAAGATCCGGGGTGAGCCGAGATCGACCTCGGCGACTTCTTCTGCGTGGTGGCCGATCACCTGCTTGGCGCCCATGTCGCCGGCAACCTCGGCCATCTCGGGAATGAGGTGGGCTGCAAACAGGACGGGATTGCCGCGCTTGCCGCCATGCACCGGGACGACGATTGAGCGGCCTTCCTTCGGTGCAAAACCCGCAATCAGGCGGTCAATATCGTCGCCGGTGATGCCGGGCATGTCGCCCAGCGCCACGAGCACGCCGTCGATCCCCTTGGGTAATGCGGCAAGACCTGCCTTTAACGAAGCAGCGATGCCGTCGCGGTAGTCGGGGCTTTCGACGAAGGTAATGTCGAGGTCGGTCAATGTTGCACGGACCTGGTCGGCCATGTGTCCCGTCACCACCAGCACGGGGCGCGCGCGGCTCGCCAGCACGGCTTTGACGCTGTGACTGACGACCGGGGCGCCATCGAGATCCGCCAGCAACTTGTTCGATGGGCCAAAGCGCGTCGAGCGGCCTGCGGCCAGCACCAGCGCGGCGATGCGTGGCGCCCGTCGTGCCCCACCGGGTTCGGCCTCGGTCATGTCATCGGTCTCCTCGATGCCGCTTTCACGGGGTTGGGGGCGGGTCGCGATTTCCTTCAGAAGTCCGCCGACTCCCATCCCGCCGACGTCACGCGAGCCCACATCCAAGCCCGCAAGCAGGCGTTCGAGCACCCAGTCGAAACCGTTGAGCTTTGGGGATGCTGCGCAGCTTGGTGCGCCGATGACCTGCGTCGTGCCATGGCGGCCGAGCAGCATCATGTTGCCGGGATCGACGGGCATGCCGAGGCGGATGATTTGCCCGCCTGACGCCAGCAGGGCCGCGGGGATCACGTCGCCCCGGTCAACGATGGCAGACGCGGCGAACAGGATAATCGGCGACGCGCCTGCTGCGAGCATCCGGCCAATGGCAGCACCGACGGCCGCCTCGTCGTGCGCGACGGTCTCCGCGAAGGCCACTTGGCTGCCCAATTGCGATAGCCGGTCGGCGATGGCCGTGCGTCGCTTCTCGAGGACGCTCGGCTTCGTGCCGGGCGTCGCGGTCAGGATCAGCCCGGCTGAGGAGGGTTTGAAAGCGTGCACGCTGGCAATGGGACGGCCCTCTCGCAGCAGCGTCTCGGCCGCGGAGACAACGGCCTCGGGCACGGCAAAGGTGATGATTTTCACCGTCGCGATCATCTGGCCTTCCGCGACCCGCTCGAACGCCGGCACGGTCGCAATCGTCAATCCTTCATCCAGCGCGTTGATGCGCGCGACCACATCGGCGTCGACGACAGCGAGACCGGCATGGGTCGCGAACACATTGGCGCGGCCGGTGAAGGGTGGCGCTGTGCGCGTGCCTGGGCCGGCTGCGGCTGCTGCGACGCGAGCTGCTGCCGCATCCTCGGCAACGTCGCCGGGTTCTAGGCGGGCTGCGATCACATCGGCCAGTCCTGCAGCCGCCAAGCGCTCGAGGTCCGCCTTCGACAACGAGCGGCCCTTCTTCAGCATGCCCTGAGGGGTGCGAACCGAGTGGGCGAGAATGGCCCCCTCGGCCTCGGCCAGGGGGAAGCGTGCGAATTTCATGACACTCATTTGGTTGGCTCACGTCGAGACAACAATACCCTATTGCAGCGCGTGCGCCGACCTTGACGGTGCCATAGGGGAAAAAACGACCGGCTGCAGCGGGGCGCGCGGTGGGTGGTCACTCGCGACGATGTGTGTCATTGTGACGCAATATTCGACGTAAAGGAGCAATCCAGATGCCATCCAATGTTTACAAGCACATCGACATAACCGGCAGTTCCACGCAGTCCAGCGATCATGCCGTCCAGACGGCCGTGAAGAAAGCCAGCGAAAGCCTGCGGGGCATGCGCTGGTTCAAAGTGAAAGAAATTCGCGGCCATATCGAAGACGGTGATGTCCGCCACTGGCAGGTGACGGTCGAGATCGGGTTCACCCTCGAGTCCTGAGCGGCGTGCCAATTCCGGTTCGGCTGCCAGTGCCGGTCAGGCCATTTCTATCAGAGCTGGCAGTTCCGCAAGCGATGTCATGACGGCATCCGGCTTGCCCGGCAATCGTTCGGGGCGTTGGCCATAACGATTGCACCAGAAAACGCGCATGCCGAAAGCCGAAGCTGCCCAGGCGTCCCATGAGTTGGAGGATTGGAAAGCGATCGCGTTCGCGGGGACGCCGAGACGGTCGACACAGCTCTGATAGACCTTTGGGCTCGGCTTGAAGACGCCCACCTCCTCGACGGAAATGACGTGATCGAGCAGGTTCTGCAGGCTGGCGCCCGCCACGACGCTCGCGAGCATGTCGGGCGAACCGTTGGACAAGATGGCTGTCTGGTAGCCCTGGGCTTTGAGCGTTGCGAGAACGCCGGGAACCTCGGGAAACGTTGCTAACGTCCGGTAGAGGTTCATCAGCCGGTCACGCAGTGCAGGCTTGGCCAGATCAAGCGTTTCGAGCGTGTAATCGAGGGCATCGCCGGTGACCTGCCAGAAATCGGCGTGCAGGCCCTGCAGACCCCGGAGCCAACTGTACTGGAGTTGCTTGTCTCGCCACATGCCAGTCACCGCAGCGGTCTGGTCGCCGAGTACGTCCTTGCAGCCCGCCGCCGCTGAGGCGAAATCGAACAGCGTGCCGTAGGCGTCAAAAACGCAGGCTTTTACGGGGACTGGGGACATGGCAACACTCCTCCACTCTCAAGTGAGCGATCCGGCTGGCACACGGCCGGGCGCATGCGATGACGGGTTCTGGCTGGCGCTAGGCACGGACAGCTTTGCGGGCGAGCCCGTCGTGCAGGTCCAACATGCGCTCGCGCCACTTGGCCACGACATCGTCTGGCTCGAGCATGTCGAAGCGGGAGGCGATGCGCGGCCATTGCAATGATCCGAAGACGATGTAGTCCGCGTAGGTTGCTGTCTCACCGCCGAAAAAGGGCTGCGATTCGAGGGTGCGACGCAGGGGGGCCAGCACGTTCCTGCGAAAGGCGATCACATCGTTTTGCCTGTTGGCCTGTGCCTCTTCAAGTGTGCGGCCGAAGCGTTGCTCCCGCGAGGTGCGGAAGTAGGCCCTATCCTTCTCAGCAATGACGCCAGAGGTCGGCGATGATCATCGGGGCGATTGAGCCCAACAGCTGTGTATCAGCCCACGAGTTGATGAAGCGCGCATGCGCCTGGCCTGCCGCGCCACCGAATAGTGTTGGCCGGTCGGCGTATTTGCTTTCGAGATGGCAGGCGATCGCCCAACTGTCGAAGATCACCTCGCCCTCATCACGCATGACGGGCACGCGAGCCTGGCCTGAGAAGGCAATGGCTTGGCGATCGGTGAAACGCCAGGGAATGGTGGTAACCTCAAGGCCCTTGTGCGCCAGCGCCATGCGCGTGCGCCAGCAGTAGGGACTGAAACGCACGGCCGGGTCATCGCCTGCGAGGTCGTAGAGTTCGATCATCGTTGCCCCAGTATCCGTTTCAGTGCCTGACGTCGTGTTCAGTGCTTGACGTATTGCGACGCACGCTGTGGCCGCGGCATCGCAAAGCTCTCCTCCTCACCGCTCGAGCATGAGACGGCGCACGGTCGTGGTGAGCGGCTCGGTGATCAGGCCTTGACGGCGATGTGGCGGAACATGTTTCGGCGCGCCTCGTCGTCCAGTTCCGTCTTCCAGGTGAAGCGGTCCTTGAGTTTCAGGGCTACTTGCGCTGCCGGCCGCGCCTCGATCTCGTCAACGAGCCGCTTGAGGTTGGGGAGCTTCTCCCAAGCCTCCTTGTCGAGCACGAACGGCACCATCCGGGCCCATCCCCACACGTCCATGTCGACGATCGTGTATGTGCCGCCGACCATGTATTTGTTGGCCGAGAGATGGTCGTTCAGGATCGTGTAGTGGCGCATCGCCTCAGCGATAGCGGTTGGTGGCATAGGGGATCTTCTCCGGCGCCATGTGCTGGAAGTGCACGGACTGGCCCGAAAACGGGCCGACCCCGGTGGCAACAAACATCAACCACGACAGCAACTGGCCGCGGTTGGCGGGCGTGTCGGCGGGCAGGAACCTTTCCCGACTTCTCGGCAAGGTAAAGGAGGATCGCGTTGGAATCGAATACGGTGGCGTCGCCGTCGACGATCACTGGCACTTTGCTGTTCGGATTGACCTTGATGAAGTCGGGCTTGTACTGGTCACCCTTGCGGGTGTCGACGGGGATCGGCTCGTAGGCGATGCCGGCTTCCTCCATGAACAAGGCAACCTTCATCGGGTTGGGCGCGCCAGAGAAATAGAACTTGATCATTGTCGAGTGCTCCTGGTTGAACGCGACCTTGGCGGGGTCTCCGCAGTAGGTCCGGCGCTAGTGTTTGGTGGGGGAAACGCCGGCATCGAGTATTGCGAAAGCCGGCTGCAACATCAGTTCGAGCTGCTTCTTGTCGGCTCCGGTCCGGGACAACAGACGCACGGCTGCGACCTGACCCAGCAGCATGGCGCTCACGGCCTCGACGTCGAGTGCACGATCACATTCGCCAGCAGCTTGAGCAGCGACAATCCTGCCTCGGATGAAGTTCAGCAGTTCGTCAAGATAACCGCGAACAATGCTTGCGATCTCGGGATCGTGGGGGGCGACTTCCAGCGCGGTGTTGATGATCAAACAGCCACGGCGATCGGGGTCGGCACAAGAGCGTTCCACGAGATTGAGGAGAAATGACTTGAGCACCTGCTTGGGTGCGGGGGCCTCACGCATGAGCGCCAATCGGGCGCGCATCGATGTGTTGGCATAGCGCTCCAGCGCCAGAATGAAGAGCTGGCGCTTGTCGCCAAAGGCGTTGTAGAGGCTCGGAGCATTGATGCTCATGGCTTCTGTAAGATCGCGAAGGCTCGTCGATTCCAAGCCACGGTGCCAAAAGCAGCCGATGGCTGCGTCCAGAACCTTTTCATCATCGAATGTGCGTGGGCGGGACATGGCTTGGCCTGAAACTCCGGTGCCGGTGAGCCTGCACGCGAGACCCGACCGCAATATTGTATTGATTGATACATTAAACGATCGCGTGGGCAACCGCAATCATCGCCGCTGGGAGTGGAGGTCTCAGTCATAGATGAGATATTTGCGGCGGTTCTGCCGGAACCGCTTGATGTCTTCCTCCCACATCCCGGGGATATCAGCACCTGGAATTTTTCGTCGCAATGCTTCGCGCAGCGCATTCGATCCGGCCAGCCGGTCGAATGCGACGGGGTCGGCAATCAAGTTCTCACCTTGGCTGTGCAGGCGATCAGTGAAGGCTGCCAGACACTGCACGCCCGTCTCGACCGGGCGGAAGGCGGCCGGGTCGGTCAAGGTCAAGGCTATGCCTTCAATCGTCCGGTTTTTGAACCGCGGCGCCGAGGCCATGCCGGGTATTGCGCGCGGCGTGAAGGCGATAGGCGCAAACGCGACGCCCGGCAGGCGCGCTGACGTCAAGCGTTCAGCCATGTCGGCGCCGTCGATGGCGGGGTGACCAATCTGCAGGAACGGCGCGTTGGTACCACGACCTTCGCTTGCCGCCGTGGCTTCGAAGAGCCCCAGGCCTGGATAGGCGAGCGCCGTCTCGAAGATTCGGGATGTTGGCTCGGCGGATGCCAGGGCAGACCATTTGCTGGCCACTGCATGTGCCGCCGCCATCCTTCAAGCTCGACGATCCAAGCAGGTCGAGCCGCTGAAGCCCTGGCAACAGACGCTGGCCTTTGATCATGCGCGCCAGCTCGCCAATCGTGAGGCCGTGTGCAATGGGGATCTGATAGCGCCCAACGAACGAGGCGTAATCGGCCTGGAGCATGAACCCTGCGACGTAATCGCCGCCCAACGGGTTGGGCCTGTCCAGGACAACGAAGGGCAGGCCTGCTTGTGCTGCGGCCTGCATGCACAGGCCCATGGTCGAAATGTAGGTGTAGAAGCGCGTGCCGATATCCTGCATGTCGAAGACCAGGACATCGAGGCCTGACAGCATCTCGGATGTGGGTTTGAGGTCTTGCCGTAGAGACTGTGGATGGGAACGCCTGTCGCCCGGTCGTGTCCCCCAGCCACCTTGGCCCCGGCTTCGATCTGGCCGGTCAGGCCGTGTTCGGGCGTGAAAATGGCGGCAAGAGTGAGCGCGCGGGACTTCGCCATTGCGCTGGAAAGCAGGTGTTCGCCCACCCGTGCGGTGTGATTGATGACCAGACCAACGCGTTTGGCCGCAAGCATGGAAAACTGATCGGAGACGAGCCGGTCGGCGCCGGTCGAAACGCGGGCGGTGCTGGCTTCAGCGGACATGTTTTTCGCACCTTGCAGAACGAGCCCGCCCATCGCGAGCAACACTCCATTGAGAACGTCACGCCGCGTTGATCGATCACGATGCCTCACGTCATTGCGCCAGCAGCATCGGTGCGGGATCGATGGCCTGGTCGTCCTTCCAGACTTCGAAGTGGAGGTGGGGTGCGGAGCTCAACCCGGTGGTGCCGAGGCGGCCCAGGAGTTGCCCGGCCGTGATGCAGTCCCCAACCTTCACGTCAATGCGGGCAAGGTGCGCGTAGCTGGTCGAAAACACATCGCCGTGGCGCAACACCACGAGGTTTCCATTGCCGCCCTGGTAGGCGGCCGTGACGACGACACCGGTCGAAGCTGATCTCACGGGCGTACCGAGGGGGCCAGCGAAGTCGACACCTGAATGCAGGGCTTGGCGTCCGAGGAGCGGATGGACACGCATGCCGAACGCGGCGGTGACGTCCAAATCGACGGGACGGTGCAACGCCACGAAAGGCGTGACGTTGCAAGTCGCGCCGGCCGCGGCCGCCTGGCTGAAAACCAGCGAGGCGGCAGCCAAGCGCATGGCGAGCAGACGTAGCCTTGGCCACCTCGCCATCACTGCCTCAAGCGTCGGCTGCGACCTTCATCGACACGATCTTGTCGGGGTTCTGCACCGGTTCGCCGCGCTTGATCTTGTCGACATTCTCCATGCCCTCGATGACGTGGCCCCACACGGTATACTGGTTGTCGAGAAAGCTCGCGTCGTCGAATACGATGAAGAACTGGCTGTTGGCGGAATTCGGGTTTTGTGAGCGCGCCATCGAGCAGACACCGCGCACGTGCGGCTCAGCGTTGAACTCCGCCTTCAGGTTGGGGTGGCTGGAGCCGCCCGTGCCGGTGCCATGTGGGCAGCCGACTTGGGCCATGAAGCCGTCGATGACGCGGTGGAAGACGATGCCGTCATAGAACCCTTCGCGGGCCAGAAGCTTGATCCGCTCGACATGGCCCGGCGCCAGATCCGGCCGCAAAGCAATGACGACGGGGCCTTTCGTGGTTTCCATGAGAATGGTGTTCTCGGGGTCTTTGATATCAGCCATGACACTTCCTTTTCAGGTGTCAGCCCAGTTGGTCTTGCCTGGGCTTGTTGATCGGTGGTGGCGGGGGCAGCCCCAGCCAATTTGTTCGGGGTGATCTGGAACCAGCTCTCGATGGCTGTGGTCCCATGTTTCGGCCCCGGGAGTTGCCGCCTATTTCTTCGGGCCGTCGGCGAGCACGTATACCCGCATCATCTTGTCGGGGTTGGGCGGCGGCTCGCCTTTGGCGATCTGGTCGACGTGCTGCATGCCTTCTACGACCTTGCCCCAAACGGTGTATTTGCCGTTGAGGAATGGCGTGTGGGTAAAGCAGATGAAGAACTGGCTGTTGGCGCTGTTGGGGTCCTGGGTCCGTGCAGCGCCGATGGTGCCGCGCTCGAACTGGGTCGGCGTGAACTCGGCCGGCAAGTTGCCGAGCTTGGAGCCGCCGGTGCCGGTGCCGGTGGGATCGCCGGTTTGGGCCATGAAGCCCTTGATCACGCGATGGAACACGATGCCGTTATAGAAGCCCTGCCGGGCCAACGTCTTGACGCGCTCGACGTGCTTGGGTGCCAGTTTCGGCAACAGCTCGATGTAGACCTTGCCGGTCTTCAGTTCGATGACCAGCGTGTTGGCCGGATCGGTCTTCGGCACGGCCAGCGCGGGTTGCGCCAGCATCAGTAGGGCGAGGCCCAGGCTCGCAAAAAACGTCTTCAAGCGGATGCTCCCTGATCACAAGATTTGAGGCGGTTGGCTTGGCCGCCAGTTGTGGCGGCAATCGGGCAACGCCGGCACGGGCACTGCGTTATCCGCTCTTTTGGGCCGATTTGGCAGCGGCCTTGGCCTGGAGGCGGGCCTCGACCTCAGGCGAGACGAATTGCGATATCTGTCCGCCCATCATCGCGATCTGGCGCACAAGCGTTGCCGTGATATGGCGCACCAGCGGGCTTGCCGGCAGGAAGACTGTGTCGATATCGGGTGCCATAGCAGCGTTCATGCCGGCCATCTGCATCTCGTAGTCGAGATCGGTGCCGTCGCGCAGGCCGCGAAAGATCATCGTGGCTCCGGCATCGCGGGCGGCGTCGACGGTGAGGCCGGCGAATGTCACGACCTCGATCTCGGTGCCGTATTGCGCGGTCACCGGGGCCATCTCGGTTTGCAGCATCGCCGTTTTCTCTTCCGTCGAGAAAAGAGGCGTTTTGCCGGGGTGCACGCCGATGCCGATGACAAGACGGTCGACGAGTGCGGCGGAGCGGCGCAGCACGTCGGTGTGTCCGTTGGTGACGGGGTCGAAAGAGCCCGAATAGAAGCCGATGCGTTTCATGAGGGAGAGATTAGCCCGGCGAGCCGTCCTGCTGCAATGGAGGTTGCGCGTTTCATCCCCCTGCCCCGTTTTCCGCCTGACGTTCGCTCGAGACTTCAGGGTCGGCGGGCTGCTGCCAAGACCAGGCCGCCCGCCACCAGCAGGATGCCCGAGAGGAGATCTAGAGCTTGCAAGCGTTTAAGATCGATTGTTGCCCGGGCCCTGGCAACGGCCACGGTGTAGGTCACGTCGACGGCTGCCAGGACGGCCAGGAAGACGACGGCGAGAACCGCCAGCTGTGGTCCAGGGGCGGCCTGGGGATTGACGAACTGAGGGAAGAAAGCACCGAGGAAAAGCAGCACTTTGGGATTTGAAAGGGAAACGGCCAGCCCCTGCAAATAGCGCGAACGGCCAGACACGGCGGAAGGCGGGACACCGAGCGGCACCGTGGAGGTGGCGCGTTTTCGCCCGCGCCACCAGATCATGAGCTGGCGCGCGCCCAGAACGATCAGATAGATCGCGCCGGCCCATCTCACCAGATCGAACCACGAGGCCATCAACACCATCACCGACGTCATGCCGAGCGCTGCCACGGCCACCAGGATCGACAGGCCCGTCAAGGTGCCAGCAAGTGTCATGAGGCCGCCTGCGAGACCTCCCGACAACGTTGCGGCGATCAACAGCGCCATGTTTGGGCCGGGCGTGACGGCCAGCAGGATGCAGGCCGCCACAAAGGTGGCGAAGATGGCGGCAGACACTGGTGCCTACTCCGGGCTTTGCGGTGTGGACGGGCGGGTGACCTTCGCGACATCGCCGCGCATGCTGACCTCGGCGCCGTCGTCGCGTTTCAAGCCGCGGAAGATGACGGTGGAGAGGATCGTCATGGCGCCAAGGGCGATCAAGGCGCTGTGGATGCCCGAGATCAGTTCCTGAGGATTGCTGGCAAGGGCATCGGGAATGAACACCGCTGCCGTCAACGATGCCGCCGCCACGCCGAAGCTCATCGACATTTGCTGCAACGTGCTGGCCATGGTGGCGGCCATGCTGGCGTCGTTCTGGCCGATATCAGCGTAAACGAGGGTGTTCATGCTGGTGTATTGTAGCGACTGGCAGAAGCCGAACGCGAAGGCCTGCAGGACGATGATGCCAACCGGCGTTGACGGACCGACCGTCGAGAAGAGAGCAATCAGCGCGCCCATCGCGATGGTGTTGGAATTGAGCACCGCACGATAGCCGAAGCGCCCGAGGATGCGTGGGATGACGGCCTTGACGGTGAGCGCGGTCAGCGTCTGCGGCAGGATCAGCAGTGCGGACTGCACGGCCGTGTAGCCAAGGCCAATCTGGTAAAGCAGCGGCAGCAGAAAAGGGACGCCGGCAGCGCCAAAGCGGGTGGTGAAGCCACCGACGGCCGCAATCCGAAACGTCCGGATCTGGAAGAGGCCGAGCCGCAGCAAGGGGTGTGGCACACGTCGTGCGTGAAAGGCATAGGCGATCAAGAGACCAATCGCCACGGCGAAGAGGACGGCGACGGCTCCACCCGGCAGCATGTGGCTGCCAAACACCTCGAGCACGTAGGATAGCAACGCCAGGCCGCTGCTAAAAAGGACGAGCCCCACCCAATCGAGGGGCCGCATGCCTTCGGAGCGATAATCGGGCATGTGCGTGAAGATCATGACCAGACCGATCAGCGCCACGGGCAGGTTGACAAGAAAAATCACGCGCCAATTGAGGTAGTGCACGATGAAGCCGCCGAGCACCGGCCCCAGCATCGGTCCAATCATGGCCGGCATCGAGACGAAGGTCATGGCGCGGACCAACTCCGACTTCGGAAACGTTCGCACCATCGTCAGGCGGCCGACCGGCACCATCATGGCTCCACCGAAGCCCTGCAGAATACGGCTGGCGACCAGGCCATGAATGGAGTTGGACAGTCCTGCCGCCAGAGAGCCCAGCATGAAGAAGGCAATGGCCGTTGCGAAGACGCGCCGGGTCCCGAATCGGTCCGCCAACCAGCCGCTGACCGGGACGAACACTGCAACGGTGAGCGTGTAGCAACTGAGCACGGCCTTCATGTCGAGCGGCGCGACCCCAGGTTCTCCGCCATCGTCGGTACGGCAGTGTTGAGAATGGTCGTGTCGAGCGCCTGCATGAAGAAGGCGACCGCCACCAGCCAGGGCAGGATGCGTTTCACCCGGTCATGGTCGTTGCCAATCGGCAGGCTTGAGATCGTTCATGGGGTAGCCTCGGCACCCCCGAGATGGGGCCGTCAGGGAAATTGACAGTAGTCGGCTGCCCTTCCAAGCGTTTCCGTCTTCTCACCTTGCCGCACCCGGGACCTGGCTCGCCCTGCCTGCCGCCGCCGGGCCTGCGATTTGCACTTTTTGCGTGCACCGCGCCCGCCGCCATCGCATGATGCTGGCCTATCCCCTCATCATCGAAAGACAAGCCATGGCTAAAAAACGCATGGTGCTCGAAATCGGCATGGGCACCGATATTCGCGGCACCGACCCGACGAAAGCCGCCGCCCGCGCCTTGCGCGATGCGCTGTGGCACAATTCGCTTTCGATCGCGACGGCGCTCGGCCAGCCGCTCGAGGCCATGCAAGTGGACGTGCACATCGGCGTGCCGCACCCTGAAAAGGTCGACAAGGCTGAGGTGCTGAAGGTGCTGCCCTACGGGAAAGGCACCGTCACCGTGGTCGAGGGCGGGCTCGAGATCCGCAACGATGAGGGTACAGACGGCACGCTCATCGCCAACGCCTGCGCCATTGTCAGCCTGGACATTTGAGGAGCTCAACGATGGCCAAGAAACGCGTCATTCTGGAGTTGGGTTCAGGCAACGACCTGCACGGCTCCGACTATACCAAGGCAGCGCTGCGTGCCGTGCAGGATGCGCTGCACCATTCCTCGCTCGCCTTCATCCGCTCGCTCAAGGTGGACAAATCGAAAGTCGACGTCGAGGTGACGATTGGGGTGCAGCATCCCGAAAAGGTCGACCTGGAAAAGGTCAAGGCCTCGTTGCCGGTCGGTACTGTGACGGTGAAGGCGGTCAAGGGTGGCCTCGACATTGCCGATCCCGAGAACAACGATCCGGCCGTCATTGCCAGCGCGGCCATCGCGGTGCGCATCGACGTCTAGATGGTCGCTCGAGAGACCCGTTCCCGCCGACGGTGGAGGCACGTTTTCGCGTTAGCCACCACCGCGACGAGGCACTACGACGGGAGCGGCAGGGGAAACCAGGACACGGGGCCGAAGGCGTAGCCAATGAGACCGGCAGCGGCGGCGGCCCCACCCACCAGCATCATCAAGCCGCCCATGGCGCGGCCACCCGTCCACCAGGCCAGCACGGCTTTCGCCAGGGTGTTGACGCCGGCGACGATCAAAATGGCAATCGAGGCCACCTCATAGGGCAGGCTGACGCCGCTCAAGCGTGCCATCGACAGGGTGATGGCGTCGACATCGCCGATGCCGGAGAGGGCCGCCAGGACATAGGCCCCCGTGCTTCCTGCTGTGTGAACGGCGAGCTTGGTTGCAACGCCGATGCAGACCAGAAGCGCGCCAAACTTGAGGACGCTTGGCAAGTCCAGGGGATTGGAGACCTCCAACTCGGGCTTTGCTGCCGCATCGGCCTCACTGCGGACCATGAGGAGGCCGACGCCCCCAATGTCATCACAAGAATGCCGAGCCCAACGGGGACGATCAAATGCGCGATCAGGGCGGGTTCGATAGCTCCTGAGAGCACCAGCACGCGCAACAGCATGACGGCACCCGAGATGGAAGCACCACCTGCGAGGAGACCAGCGCGGAGGGGATGCTCACGGGCGATGCGGGCCAGGGTCAACGTCACGGCTGTCGATGAGGTGAGCCCGCCACCCAGCGCCGTCAGCGCAACGCCATAGCGACCACCCGCAAGCTTGATCGCGACGTAGCCTGCGAATGAAATCCACTGCCAGCATCACCGTCAGCAACCAGATCTCGAAGGGGTTCACCGCGCCCCAGGGGTCGATGGGCCGGCGGGGCAGGATCGGAAGGGCCACGAACGTCATCGCCAGCAGCACAAGGGCGGATCGCAGTTCGATCCAACTGAGCCGCTTGACCCACGCGTGCAGCACACTCTTGAGCGCCAGCAGAACCGCCACCACGACGCCACAAGCACCGGCCGCAGCCTTGTCGCCGAGCACAGCGTAGGCACCGAGCGCGAAGGTCAGCAGCGAGGCGATGGCCGTGGTCGCACCGAGCGTGCCCTCGAGCGAGGTTTCGCGATAACGAAAGAGCACGATCGTTGCGCCAAAGACCACGTAGGCTGCGGCCAGAACGAAGCCGCCGCCGGGCCCAACGGCCTGTGCTACCGCGGCCCAGATTCCGCCAAGCAGGCCCGAGAGCGCCAACGTCCGCAGACCAACGGACCGCTCGCCCTCGGCTTCCTCACGCGTTTGCCATCCGCGCTCGATCCCGATCAGGAGGCCAATCGCCAAGGCGAGCGACAAGCGCTCGAAGAGTTCAACCGTTGCCATTCTATGCCGTCATACTCGCCAGGGTTGGCCCCTCACGGATGGCGGTGAGCCGCGAGGGGTTGCGCCTCACGTTTTCGGCAGCAGGGCAAAGTTCTTGCCGGCCGTCGAGACACTTTCGGGCCAGCGGTCCTTCTCGACCGCGTGGATGAAGTCCTGGACGACGTGATTGAAGCCCGCCGGCTCTTCGAGATTGATGCCGTGGCCAGTCTTTGGGAAAACCATCAGGCCGGCACGGGGGATGATGCGCTTCATAAAGACTGAGACGTCCAAAGTGCCGTCGTCCTCGTCGCCGCAAATGATGAGAACGGGGTCCGGAATGGCTCTGAGCTCGGCTTCGCGTTCGAAGAAGGGTACGCGGCGGGCTTGCACGCCACGCATCGTCAGCGCCCTCCCCTTGGATGCGCCCTCGATGAACTGGCGCTTGAATTCAGCATAGCCGCGGGGGTCCTTGGCAAGAAGCTGCAGTCGGGCTGGCCCGGACAGATAGATCTCGCCCAGCGCGGCGATGCCGTCGCGCTCGATGCGCTCGGCCATTTCCTCGGCTTCACGGCGGAAACGGGCAACCGTTGCCGCATCGCGGACAGAGCCGGTGCCGGCGCCCGCTGCTGCAATCGAGAGACCTTTGCCGGGATGGCGGATGGCGAACTCTATCGCTGCCGTTGCGCCCATGGAGAGGCCGACGATGTGTGCGCGCTCCAGGCCAAGCCCCTTGATGACATCGGCGATGTCGTCGGCGGCTCGGGCCTGCGAATAGCTTTCCTTATCGGGCGGCACATCGGAGGGAGGCCAGCCGCGGGCTTGATAGGTGATGCAGCGATAGCGGCGCGAGAAATAGCGGACCTGCGTCTCCCAGGAGAGATGATGGCCAGCAAACTCGTGGACGAAGACGATCGGATCGCCCTCGCCCGTGCTCTCGGTATAGAGCTTGACGCCATCGCTGGTGGTGACAAAGGCTCTCTTGGTCGTCATGGCGCGCCGCTCCTGGTGCTGTTGGCTGCCGGGCTCAGGCCCCCGGCTTGACGGCAACGATCACCTTGGCGAGGAACGAAGTCCAGACCGATTGCACGGCTAGGCCTGCCGCGACGAAATGCTCCTCCAGATCGTCGATGGCGTAGTCGCGGAAATAGGGCTCGTGAAAGCGAACGGGGAAGCCTTCGAGCAGGCCGTCCCAGGCGGGCCGGTCACCCATCTGCAGGCTGTCGACCAGCACCACGATACCGCCGGGTTTGGTGATGCGGGCCATCTCTGCCGTGATTTGGCGGCGCGCATGCCGGGGCAATTCGTGGAACAGGAAAATCGATGTCACCGCGTCCTGGCTGGCGTCGGCAAGGGGCATGGCTTCGGCATTGGCGCGCACGAGCTCGGCGGGGCGTAATGGTTGCAGGTGCCGGCGGGCTTCGGCGAGGTAGCTGGCCGAAAGGTCAACACCGGTCAGTTTCAGCGCTGGCCACGTGAGGCGCACATCGCGCAGGAAACGCCCCGTGCCGCATGCCACATCGGTCAACGCCAGGCGCCGCTGGTCGCGTCCTTTGAAATGCGCCGCAATCGGGCTCAGAGCTTCGCGACGCATGGGGCCGGCACCGCCGAGGAACAACGTCTCGACCTGGACATCGTAGAGGCTTGCCGATTCTTCGGTCAGGTAGCCGCCGGTCTGGAAATGGAAATCCTGCGCATAATAGTCGGGGACGTCGACCGTATCGGCCATCTCGCGGACGCTGTCGGCATCGCGGCGCTGGCGCCGGTCGAGGGCAGATGGCAGATCCGCGAGCATGGCACGGGCGCGCGCCAAATGGCGGGCGGGCGTCATGCCATCTCCGCGCGGTGGGAAAATGCCGTCGCGGACGGCCGTGGCATCGCGCAGGTAGAGCTGCGCCAGATCGGCCAGGATCTCGGTTTCGGAGGGGACGGGACGGGCGGCCTTGTAGCGCGGGCGCTGGCCGAGACGGTCCGACTGCCAGCCGACGGCTCTGTTCAGTCCCAGATACCAACCGAACCGTACCGCCTGTGTGGCGGCCTGGAGACCCATGTCGAGGATATGATTCACCATGCCTGTTCCTGTGCGCCTCCAAGGGAACCCAGCCCGCATGAGGCCGTTTTATCAGAAATTATCGAAACATCGCGACGGGGCAAAGTTGCACCAGCCGGTATCCTCTGGCAGTGATAGCCGCTGAGCCTGCTGGTGGCCGGAGCTTTTTCCGATTGAGGAAAGGGAGCGAGCATGGGGCCGATTACACCTGTCGGGCGGTTCAACCTGGATCTTGTGGTTCTGGTGGACGCCTATATTCCACGGCGGATCGTGCAGTCGCTTTCGACCATATGCGGCGTCTGGACGGCGATTGCGCCGCTCCTGTTGTGGATCGCGTGGCCACCCAAGATTTGGATGGCGCTGTTCTGGTCGGGCATGATCGCGATGCTTTTGACCGGCATCTTCACGGCAGCGCTGATGCCGCCAACCCAGAAAACGCCACGGCGCTCATCGGCAGCGGACATCAAGCGACTGCCGCCAAAGTAGGCTGGTGGCCGGTCGATTGGCGCGGGTGGCGGACCGGCTGCGCGAGCCGGTTCGGCACGGTTGCCTTGGCGTGACAAACAAGACGCTTGTCTTGGATACCCTGTCGCGGCGTATGCTTGCTTCCAGCAAATCAATTCGAGTCATTTCCAGGAGCAAGACGTGACGAGCTGGCTTTGGGCCGTCTTCACCGTGTTGGCGGCCGGCGGGCAGACGCTGCGCAATGTCATGCAGCGCGAGCTGACGGCCACCATTGGCACCATCGGCGCCACACACGTCCGGTTCCTGTTCGGATTACCATTTGCGCTGCTGTTCCTGACCGGTGTTCTCATCGTGACGGGCTATCCTATCCCGCGTCCGACGCCGTCGATGATCGCGTGGACGCTGGCAGGCGCCTCCACCCAGTTTGCCGCAACCGCCATGCTCCTCGCCGCAATGCGAGACAAGTCGTTCGTGCTGATCACCGCATTGAACAAGATCGAGCCGGTGCATGTCGCCTTGTTCGGCCTGATCTTCCTCGGCGACCACCTGACACTACCTTTGGCAGCCGCCATTCTGATCGCAACATCGGGCGTGCTCGTGATGTCGTGGCCGAAGAAGGGTGGGATGGAGAACCTAGGGCTACGGCCGATCCTGCTGGGGTTGGCTGCCGGCGCCATGTTCGGCGCCTCGGCGGTCGGCTACCGCGGCGGCATTCTCGAGCTCCATCACCCCAATTTCGTCGTGGGCGCCACGTCGACAGTCGTGCTTGGACTGATGATGCAGGTGGCGTTCTTGTCCGTCTACCTCGGCCTGTTCGATCGCAAGACGCTCATGGCGATCTTCGGCGCGTGGCGCCAGTCCATTATTGCCGGCTTCATGGGGGCGTTTGCCTCGCAGATGTGGTTCCTGGCTTTTGCGCTGACGAGTGCAGCCAAGGTGCGGACTCTGGCGCTGGTCGAGATCTTTTTTGCCGGCCTTGTTTCAAGGAGCCTGTTCAAGGAAGGGGTGGTCTCGCGCGAGGGCGCCGGCATCGCACTGATCGTGATTGGCGTGATCATTCTGCTGAACCAATAGCCAGAGACGGCGATTGCGTTGCCGTGCGCACGCCGCAGTCACCCCCACAGAGCCGATGCACTCGGGCGCGGCTTCCACATGCCGAAGACATCGATTGTCCCGAGGACCATTCACGACAGCAAGACCGAGGACCAGGCCTGCGTCGACGATTTCTGGTCCTGCCTCAAGGATCTGCTGCAGGATGCGTGGCTGCCTTGGGTGCGGCAGGCCAACTCGGACAATGCACAATCGATTCTCGAGCGCATGATCCAACGGCCCGATCGCGACCTGGCGCTGGTGGCGCGGATCGCCTTGGGTCGGCCCACCCGTCAATCGATACGGATCGCCGCGCCACGGCCCTCAATCAGCTCGACCACAGTCTGCAGTACCCTCTCGGTCTGCTCGAGTGGAGACGCCGAAGGACGCCCTTTGTGGATCTGCACGCACGCCTCGCGCTCGCCATCCGGCGCATCCTCGATGGTGCACACGATCGTATAGCGCGCACCTTCGTCACTGATGTCGAAGTCCCAGCCATGGTCTTCGGCCCAGGGAACTGATGCCTTCAGTCCCCTGGCCTGCAACTCGGCAGACAGCCATTTGGCGAGCGCGGCACCACCGATCTCCTCGTTGATCCGCGCAAGCCGGTCCTCGTCCGTATCCTCGAACTCGTCCGTGGCAAACCAAATAATCGTCGAAGGCATCAGGTCTTCACCGCAAAGAGTTCCGCCTGATCGCCCGCTGACATCTCCTTCATGTGCCACGGCAGGCCCTGCTTGCCGATCTCGTCCATGAATGGCTTGGAGGGCAACTGCTCGACGTTGTAGACACCGCCCGGCTTCTTCCAGGCACCGTTGAACAGCATCATGGCGCCGACGACGGGCGGCACGCCCGTGGTGTAGGACACCGCCTGGGCGCCGGTCTCAGTGTAGCAGTGGGCGTGATCGCACACATTGTAGATGATGGCGCGTTTGGCCTTGCCGTCCTTCTTGCCCGCGAAAATGCAACCGATCGAGGTGCGACCGGTGTAGTTTTCGCCGAGTGATGAGGGCGCGGGCAACAGCTCCTTCAGGAACTCCATGGGGATGACGGGATTTCCCTTGTACATCACGGGATCGATGCGGGTCATGCCGACATTCTGCAGCACCTCGAGGTGCTTGATGTAGTTGTCGGAGAACGTCATCCAGAACCGGATCTGCTTCAGTCCGCGGATGTTCTCGACGAGGCTTTCCTCTTCCTCGTGATAGATCAGGTAGGATTTGCGCGGGCCCACTTCCGGGTAATCGATCATGCAGGCGATCGAGAGCGGATCGATGTCGATCCACTTGCCGTCCTTCCAGTACTTGCCGCGCTGGGTGACCTCGCGCAGGTTGATTTCCGGGTTGAAGTTGGTGGCGAACGCCTTGCCGTGGCTACCGTCGTTGCAGTCGATGATGTCGATGGTCTCGATCTCGTCGAACAGGAACTCCTGGGCGTAGGCGCAGTAAATGTTCGACTGGCCGGGATCGAAACCACAGCCAAGAATCGCCATGATCCCCTTCGCCTTGTAGCGGTCCTGGTATTTCCACTGCCAGGAATACTCGAACTTGGCGACGTCGCGGGGTTCGTAGTTGGCGGTATCCATGTAGTGGACGCCCGTCTCCAGGCAGGCGTCCATGATCGGCAGGT
Source organism: Hyphomicrobiaceae bacterium (assembly GCA_041397705.1). GTDB lineage: Bacteria > Pseudomonadota > Alphaproteobacteria > Rhizobiales > Hyphomicrobiaceae. The sequence continues at coordinate 178,876 of JAWKWC010000002.1, read as the reverse complement.
CCTGGTATGGCAGCGCCATGTTGATGACGAGGTCCGGCTTGACCTTGCGGATCAGGGCCACTGTCTCGGCGACGTTGTCGGCGTCGACCTGGCTGATCTCGATCGGGGTCTTGCAGCGCTTGGCGACGGCCTCGCAGCTCACCAGCCGGCGGGAGGCCAGGTGAATGTGTTTGAACACATCGCGGTTCATGGCGCATTTCTGGGCGGTGACGGAGCCGGCGGCACCTGCGCCGATGATGAGAACACTGTCCAATTCGATCTCCCGATGGTGAAGGGCCAAAGTCGCTGTCGTTTGGCTGACGCTCCAACCGCAGTGCGCCTACCCTGCTGGCCAGGAATTAGTGCACGATTGCGTCGCATACAATCCCTGCGGGGGCGGGGGGCGCTCCGGCAGGCGCAAAATCCGCTCAAAATCACGACATGGTTGTGATTTCAGGCCTAGCGCTCGCCGGCTGCAACGATGTCGAGGACTGTTTCGAGGGCGTCCAGCATGGATTCGTGGCGCATCCTTGGGACATCGGATGAGGCGGATGGGTGGAGCAGGATCAGGTGAGCGGCGACCCTGAGCTGCGTCCGGGCGCCTTTGGGATCGAGTTGCCACGTCGTCAGCGCCACCGCGTGCCGCTCGCCTTCGACCGTGAAAATCTCGGTCGCCACGATGCGGCTCTCGGGCACGATGTCGTGATAAATGCATTCCACGGAGAAGCGGGGGTTGGTGCGCGGTCCGAACTTGAGAAGTTCACGACCGCCGACGCGGCAATCGCAGAGGGCGGGCAGCACCACCACATCGCCGCCGGCGTTGCCGACACGCTCGCGAAGATCGGGCTCGACCAAAGCCGCAAAAACTGCAGCCACCGGTGCATCGAACATGCGGCCCAGAATGACCGTGGTCGAATGCGTTGACGTTCTGCCCATGTCGGCTCGCCCACTTGTGTTGCGCAATCCGGCCCTTCGTTACCTGCTTCGACCCATGACTCTCGGCCCGGTGTGATTGCATAACCGAACTCAGCGGCGGCAGAAAGCGGACACTGGGCTCAAATGGCACCGGCATCCTTGAGGCTGGCTCTCGGCAGGGGGCCTTCGACTTTGGCAGCCTGAAGCAGTCCCTGCCCGGCCGGGACCATCAACCTCATCACTCCGGAGGCCTGACCGGAGCTGCAATCGAGCCAGGTGGCCCAGTCCGCGGACTCGAGGATCAGCGGCATGCGATCGGTAAACGGGGCGACATCGGCGCTGGCTGCCACAGTTAGAATTGCCATGGTTTCGAGTTCGCTGCCGTCGGCACCGATCCAGTGCTCCCAAATGCCGCCCATGGCCATCACGCCCCCTGCCACGCGCGTGCAATGGTAGGCCACGCGCGCCCCTTTTTCGCCGGACCAGACATAGTAGCCATCGGCCGGCACGAGACATCGCCTGTGGCGCAATCCGCCCCGAAAGGATGGCTTCTCGTTCGCTGTCTCGGCGCGGGCTGAAAACAGTGTCGACATCGCCGCAGGGTCTTTCATCCAGCCGGCGATCAAGCCCCAGCGCACCAGGCAGGCCTCGCGCCCGCCACCGAGAGCGCGGCGGACGATGGTGACGGGTTCGGTCGGGGCAATGGCACGGCGGGGCGGAAATGGGTCGATGCTCTCCAACGCGAATGTCTTTTGCACCACCTGCGGGCTGGATGTCAGACTGTAGCGTGACGCCATCAACTCCTCCAAGGCGTGCCTTCCAGCGCGGGATCGATCGTCCGGGTGGACATCCGACGGCTGTTGACGTGTGGGCGACTTGGCGTGACTGATACCATATCTTGGGCGGCACTCCGTCCTCGCCCAGGACGTCAACACACGAGCTTGCCGCCATGACACTTCCCTCTGAGCGAAACACCGGTTGGCCGCGACTGGCGGCAAGCGCGGCCATCTTTCGCGATGGCCAAATTCTTCTTGGCGAGCGGGGCAAAGGCGCCATGGCCGGTCTTTGGAGCCTGCCTGGTGGGCACGTCGAGCCCGGCGAGCTGGCGCGGGATGCTGCGCGCCGCGAGGTTCGCGAGGAAACGGGCGTGGAGGCCCGCATCCTCGGTCTCGTCGACCTGCACGAAGTGATCGAACGCGGGGCCAGCCTTCCGGGACAGCCATCCGGCGACGTCGCTTGGCACTATGTCATCGCCGTTCATTTCGGCATTTGGATTGCCGGCCAACCGATGCCAGCAGACGACTGCCGCGCAACCCGGTTTGTCGCGCTCTCCGATCTTGGCAATCTTCCCATGACCCATGGGGCGCTTGCTCTGATAGAGCGGGCCCAAGCCCTCCTGCAGCGCCACGGCTGACGGCACGCCTTGCACCGGCCACGAACAGGTGGCAGTGAGGTTCGGGTGGGCTCATGGAGAGTCGTTGGATTTGCCAGGACAACGACGTGCGAGGCGGGGATGAGGAGAGCCGGTTTGGGAGTGCAGAGTTTGGCATGCGCGGCGGCCCTGTTGCTGCTTGGCGTGGCAGCAGCGCCTGCGTCTGCGCAATCAACTTCGGACCAATCGTCGCCGCCGCCAGGACTGACGGAAACGCCGGCGACATTGTCGCCTGAGGACGCCAAGCCCTACGACAGCAAACTTGCGCGGCTGAGTGAGATCCTGGGCGCGGTGCACTATTTGCGTGAGCTGTGCGGACAAAACGACCGGCAACTTTGGCGCGAGCGGATGCGTGACATTCTGCAATCGGATGGTGGGTCGGCACTGCGCCGCGCCATGCTGGCGCGCAAATTCAACGATGGCTATCGAAGCTACAGCCGCACGTATCAATCGTGCACGCCAACGGCGCAAACTGCGATCGGCCGCTATCTTGCGGAAGGCGCGCAGATTGCCGAGGCGCTCGCAAAAAATGTTCCGTGAGCCTCCCTGGCGGGCATGCGATACGCGATCTTGCGCGCGTGGTTCTCGAAAGTGAGTTGCGTGTTGTGGGCACCGCGACTCGGTGCCGTTGACGCCCTGCTGCGACGTTTACCGTTTTTGTTGCTAATCCCACACAAACGCGAGTGGCATGATAGGCAGCCGTTGGCGAGGGAATTGCCGACAAGCGTTTTGAAACAGTTTGCGGCCAACGCAAAAGATGGGAAAGTCCATGGGGCTTGGTCTCGCTGATAGCGATGATGACAGTCTTCGCGCACTCGATTGCATTCTCGATGCGTGGGAAGCGGGAGCGACGAGCGGAATCAAACCGGAGTTGATGGCCTATGCCGCCATCTACACGGCGCTTTCCGATCTGGTTGCAGCATATGGGGAAGAAGCCGTAGCCGAGTTGACCGGCGGGCTGGTCGACCGTGTGCGCTCGGGGGAGTTCACCCTGTATCAGGTCCACCAGTAAACCTGCTGCTCAAGGGTCGCGCCGGCTTCAGTTTGCGATCATCTCGGCGAAATGACTGCGGCTGCCCGCGCGATCGGGATTGGCGCAGCACACGATGGGGTTCAGGCAGCCCACGCGCTATTCTTGCCAGCTTGCAGCACGCTTGATGCTCGCACGGCCGTGCGACCGCGCGATGCACCGCACGCCAGATCTAAGTCCGCGATGGTCGCCGTGGAGCATCGCATTAGGGCATGATGCCGCCAATGCCGATGTATTTCATGATCATCTCGCCAATCAAGACGCACCCGAAGCCCATCAGCAGCACGCCGGCAAAGCGATTCAGTCGCCCCATCAGATCGCTATAGAGGCGATGCCTGACACGGTTGATGATATGGGAAACCACCAGCCAATAGACGAAGCTTCCGCTCATGATGGCCAGCGTGATGGCGATGGCATCAGCGGTGGATTCCACCTCCACGAATGAGCTTGCTCCACCAAAAATTGCAATCAGGCTCAGCACCGCGCCAGGATTGGTGATGGTCAAGAAGAAGTGCTTGGGGATGTCCCACGCGAAATCGCTCAATGTGGTGCCAGCACTCTCGAGATGGCTGGTGAACGTCGTTGGCGTCAGCAGGAGTTTGAGGCCGGCGCCCAGAAGCGCCAGACCGCCGATGATCTGAATGGCCGTGCGGTAGAGCCGGAGCGCGCCCGAGACGGCATTGACGCCCATAGCCGCCACGATGGCGATCAAGCCATCGCCCAGCATGATGCCGATGCCAGCTGCAAGCCCACCGAAAAAACCGCGCTCAGCGGCGCGCTGCAATCCCAGAAGATTGATCGGCCCCGTCGGCAATGCGATGAGTACACCTATGATGAAGCCGACTGGGATGATGAGCGGATTTGGAATGAACCACATTACGCGCCCGCACCTCGCCGTAGCGTCGCGGCGGCGCTGGCCGGCTGGCACCGGCCACCTTGCCGGCAACTTCTGTCGGAGCCCTTTGCCTGCATCAAGTCCCCCGTCCCCCTCCTTCGCCAGCACGATCGCGATACGGACGCTGCGACGCACTTTCTTGTCACGTCTTGTTCTACTGCTACTGAGCATCGTGTCGCTTGTCTATGCGAGCGATCCTCTCGGCGCACAAAACCCCACGCCATCGCCTGCCGAGACGGCGGATGAGGCGAAACTGGAGGCGGACCGGGGCGGGAATGGCTTGCCCCAGCCGGCAGCCGACATGCGTGAGGCAATACTTGAAGCAGTCAGGACGGGAAAGCTCGAGGATCTGCGGATCGCGATCGAACTCAATGAGATCAGACCGGCGATTGGCGAAAGCGACCATGGCGACGCCCTCGAGGGCCTCAAGGCTTTGGCCAAACAGAACCCGGATACAGATCTTCTGGTCGTCTTGGGTAAACTTCTGAACAGCCGTTGGATTGCCGTTCCACTCGGGCCCGATCCCGAGAACAATCGCGTTTATGTTTGGCCACGCTTCGCAGAAACCGGCCTCAAGGATCTCGACGCGCGTGGAAAAGAGGAGCTCAAAAGGATCGTCCCCGAGCCCGAGCTCAAGTCGATGCTGGAGCGCGGCGTGTATGACTTCTGGCGGGTCGGCATCGGCGCCGATGGCACGTGGCACTTTCTGCGCAAATAGGATGTGCGCCCCAGCCATTGGACGGTTGGCGTTAGTGACGTCGCGGGCGCCGGCAGTAACCATATCGCCATTGGCCGGTGGCCGTGAGGCTTGGTGAAAGTTTACCAAGGAGCCCGCATTCAGCGAGGGGCTCTTCCAATGTACCGTACCGTACTTTCCGTGGCCGTGTTGTTGGCCGCCACCGTGCCGGCAAGCGCACAGTCGTGGGTTCCGTGGCATCAGCCAGATCTGCTCGAGAGATACAAGCCTGAGCGCGAGGACACGCCGAAAGCGGCGCCGTCTGCGCGCAAAAAGCAGCGCAAGGGCAACCGCTCGACTTCGGCCGCTCCGGCTGGCTTGACTGGTGGCTTTTGGTTCTTCGATCAAGACGACGACGACGACGAGGACGCCCCCGCACGCAATTTGGCACCTGCCAAACCGAAAGGTCCGGTGGTGGTGGAAGGCGGTCCGAGGCCCGAACTGTCGCCCCGCCCGCCTCAGACCGTCAGCTACCAGTCGAGCCAGCCGCCCGGCACAATCGTGATCGATACGGCAGCGCGCCAGCTCTATCTCATTCGCTCGAACGATAGCGCCTATGTCTATCCGGTGTCGGTGGGCAAGGAAGGGTTCACTTGGGCCGGCGAGGAGAAGATCAGCCGCGTCGCGTCGTGGCCCGACTGGCATCCGCCGGCTGAAATGCGCGAGCGCAATCCGAAGCTGCCAAACAAGATGACCGGCGGACTTTGGAATCCGCTCGGCGCCAAGGCGCTTTATCTCGGCAACTCCCTCTACCGCATCCACGGCACGAGTGATGCCCAATCGATTGGCCGGGCCGCATCGTCGGGTTGCTTCCGGATGCACAACAGGCATGTCATCGACCTGGCCCAGCGCGTTGGTGTCGGCACCAAGGTGGTGGTCATAAATGCGTCGGTGAAAAAGACAGCTTCGGCAGCGCGCTAGGTTCAAGCCGACCCACCTTGCCACCTTTGTTAGATTTTCAGGACGGGGCCCGTGGCATCAGCCGCCACGGGCCCCGTTTCGTGTTGCTCTGACGATCCTGCGAGCGACTGGGTTGCAGCAACCGCGGCGGTCACTCGGTCGAGGGATCTGGCATACTTCGTGAATCCCAATGGTATGCGACAGTGCCAGTTTCGCGAGGGGGGCAATCCGGGGGAGCGCCGCTGCGGACACGGCGGCGTTGTGGCCAGATCGGACCGAACTGGTCGAGCCTTTTGAAGCTGCGGCAGAGCCGAGAGTTGCAAACAACGGCCTTGAAACTCTGCCGTGTGCCAGAACGGAACAGGCGTTGGCGCGCCTTAATCAAGGCGCGCCAAGTCATGAGAGAAAGTCGCAGGCGGGCCTTTTCATCGCCCGACTGCGCCCCTATATGACGCAACACGGGAGTCGAACATCATGATGCGTCGCGTTTTTTTGGCAACGATCCCACTGGTCCTCGCTGTTGGCGAGGCGCATGCCCAAAACTGGGGCTGGAGTGAAAGCGGCCCGGTCTACAGGGAGCGGCGCGAGCGCAGTTATTACTATCGGCCGTATTATGCACCGCCGCCGCCGCGCTATCGTACCGTGCCGCCACCCCGTTATCTCAGGCGCTACGATTACCAGGACTCCTTCCTGTCCCCCAACGATAGCCGGTCGCAACGTCGATATGACGACGATGAGCAAATGCCCAGGATTGCGAATGGTGGGCCGCGGCCTGCCATTACGCCGATTCCGCCTCAAAGGGTGGCCTACAGCGGGCGTCATGCGGCCGGTACCATTATCATCGACACCGCCGGGCGGCAGTTGTTGCTGGTCCAGGGCGATGGCGAAGCTTTGAGATACCCGATTTCCGTGGGCCGTGAAGGCTTCACGTGGACAGGCGAAGAGAAGATCAGTCGCATCGCCGCTTGGCCCGATTGGCATCCGCCCGCCGAGATGCGCGAGCGCGATCCGCGCCTTCCCGAAAAGATGACCGGCGGGCTGCGCAATCCGCTCGGTGCCAAGGCGCTCTACCTCGGCAACACACTCTACCGCATTCACGGCACCAACAACGCCAAGTCGATCGGACGGGCGCAGTCGTCAGGCTGCTTCCGCATGCTGAACGGCCACGTGCTCGATCTGGCCCAACGGGTGGGGGTGGGTACCAAGGTCATTGTTTCGCGCAGCCTGCAGGCGGCCGAGGCCAGCAGCGGCAAGCGCGGTTGACGCGGGGCCTTTAGGCCTTCAGCTCCCTTCGTAGAACCGAACGGGCTCGCCGGCTGCAGTCTGCTCGATCTCGCCCTGCCACATGACACGGCGGCCGCGTACGAATGTGCCAACGGGCCAGCCTTTCACCTTGACGCCGTCGTAGGGCGTCCACTGGGCGCGCGACTGAATCCAGGCGTTTGTGATGGTCTCGGTGCGCGTCATATCGACGATGGTGAGGTCGGCGTCGTAGCCGACGGCGATGCGGCCTTTGCCCTCGAGCCCGAAGATGCGCTGGGGGCCCGCACTGGTCAGGTCGACCAGGCGCTGCAAGGTCAGACGCCCCGCATTGACGTGATCCAGCATCAGCGGCACGAGCGTTTGCACGCCTGTCATGCCGGAATGGCTTTCGGGATAGGGGTGATGCTTTTCCTCCGCCGTATGGGGGGCATGGTCGGAGCCCAACACGTCGACGGTGCCGTCGGCGATGCCGGCCCAGATACCTTGCCGGTGGGCCTCGTCGCGGACCGGCGGGTTCATCTGCGCAAACGTGCCAAGCCGCTCATAGCAATCGGGCGCCACCAGGGTCAGGTGATGCGGCGTCACTTCGCACGTGGCCCAGGCCTTGTGGTCCCGCAGGAAGCGAATTTCATCGGCGGTGGAGATGTGCAGGACGTGGACGCGGCGACGATGCTTTTCGGCCAGGCCAACGAGCCGGCGGGTTGCGATCATGGCCGCCTCGGGGTCGCGCCAGAGGGGGTGGGTTACGGGTTTGCCGTGCTCGCGCAGGCCGGCGCGGGAGCGCAGCCGAGCCTCGTCCTCGGAGTGGAAAGCGGCGCGGCGGGATATGCGCGCAATGATCCGGTCGAGGGACGGCTCGTCCTCGACCAGCAGATCGCCGGTGGACGCCCCCATGAACACCTTGATCCCGGCCGAGGCTTCCAGTTTTTCGAGATTCGGGATGTCCTCAATATTTTCGCGTGTGGCGCCGACGTAGAAGGCGAAATCACAGTGCATGCGGCCCCGGGCCCGTCGCACCTTGTCGGCGAGGGCTGCCTTGTCCGTGGTCAGGGGTTTGGTGTTCGGCATCTCGAACACAGCGGTGACGCCACCCATCACGGCTGCCCGGCTGCCGGTTGCCAAATCCTCCTTTTGCTCCAGGCCAGGCTCACGGAAATGCACCTGGCTGTCGATGACGCCGGGCAGGATCGTGAGGCCCTTGGCTTCGAGGGTCTCGGCGGCCTTGGCCGCGCCGAGGGAGCCGATGGCCGCGATCCGCCCGCCGCGCACGGCAATGTCGCGCTCGCCAGCGCCATCGTGATTGACGACCATTGCGCCGCGGATGATGAGATCGTACGTGTCTGACACCGGCAGGCCTCCGAACGGTTCGGGAAGAGTTGAGAGTTGCCTAGCCACGTAGCGCAGATTGGCACGCACGAGAAGCGTTCCGATCGAGGAGCAGGTCATGAGCACAGCAACGTTGGCGCTACTGGCCGACCGCGGCGTGATCGCGGTCAGCGGCGAGGATGCCAAGAACTTCCTCGACAATCTCATCACCAACGACATGGATCTGCTGGACACGCAACCGGCGATTCATGCTGGCCTTCTGACGCCGCAGGGAAAAATCCTGTTCGCGTTCTTCGTCGTCCGGCATGGGGACGGCTTTGTGCTGGAGACGCGCGGCGATCAGGTGGCCGATCTGATCAAGCGCCTGACGCTCTACAAGCTGCGCGCCAAAGTCACCCTGAGCGACATGACGGCGAGCCACGGCGTGGCCGTCGGCTGGGGCGGCGCACCCCCATCGCTGCCGCAGCAGATTTGCTTTCCTGATCCACGACATGGAGAGCTTGGCTGGCGGCTCATCGTGGCGCGTGAGGCCATGGGCGCGCTCGCCGCCAGCGACGCTGGTGCACAGGCGTGGCACGACCACCGCATTTCGCTCGGCATTGCCGAGGCCGGCTACGATTTCCACTCTGCCGACACCTTCCCGCACGAGGCGAATTTCGACCTCAACGCAGGCGTCTCCTTCACCAAAGGTTGCTTCGTCGGCCAGGAGGTGGTGGCGCGCATGCAGCACAAAACCGTGGTGCGCAAGCGTATCGTGCGGGTGCAGGGCAACGGACCGCTGGTGGCGGGCGCGAGCGTCACGGCGGGGCCAGCGGAAATCGGCAGCATCGGTTCCGTCGCATCGGACGGCGGGCTGGCGCTCGTGCGTCTCGACCGCGCCAGTGATGCGCAAATCAAGGGCATCGCGCTGGAGGCGGGTGGCGTTCCGATTGCGATCGATGCCGACGCCCTGCAGCGCTACCGGACCCAGAGCGAGAGCCGGCAGTCATGAAGGAGAAAAAACGTTGCGATTGGGTTGGGATTCAGGATCCAGAATACACGCGCTATCATGACGAGGAATGGGGGGTGCCGCATTCCAGAGACGGGCATCTCTTCGAAAAACTGGTGCTGGAAGGCTTCCAGTCGGGATTGTCGTGGCTGACCATACTGAAGAAGCGGCCCGCTTTCCGCGCGGCCTTTCATGATTTCGATGCCGAGCGCATTGCCCGCTACACCGACAAGGACAGAGCGCGCTTGATGGCGGATGCCGGGATCGTGCGCAACCGGCTGAAAATCGACGCGACCATCGACAATGCGCAGGCCTATCTCAGGCTTCGCGAGAAGATGTCATTGGGCCATTTCCTGTGGGGATTCCTGGACGGGAAACCGATCATTCACGAGCGCCGCTCACGTGAAGAGGTGCCGGCCCAGACCGATCTTTCCAAGACGATCTCGAAGGCTCTGAAGCAGAATGGCTTCCGCTTCGTTGGCCCAACAACGATCTATGCCTTCATGCAGTCGGTGGGCTTCGTCAACGACCACCTCGTCGAATGCCATCGGCACGGGCCTTGCGCCAAGTTGCAGAGGGCGTTCAAACTCGACCCATCATGACCGCTCCAACACATAAGCCGCCGCTTCGCGCCTGGCAGCGGATGCTGTCCGGGCGAAGGCTCGACCTGCTCAATCCCTCGCCAGCCGACATCGAGATCGAGGACATTGCGCATGGCCTTGCGCGCGTTGCCCGCTGGAACGGGCAAACGCTCGGCAAACATGCCTTCTCGGTGGCGCAACACGCCGTGCTGGTGGACGACATCGTTGCAGCGCTTGAGCCGGTGGCGGGGCCGACGCACCGGTTGGCCGCATTGTTGCACGATGCCGCAGAGTACGTCGTCGGCGACCTCATCAGCCCGTTCAAAGCCGCCATCGGGCTCGACTACAAAGCCTTCGAGGATCGATTGCTCGAGGCCATACACGTGCGCTTTTCCATTCCCTACCCGTTGCCCGAATCAGTACGCGCCGGAATCAAAAAAGCCGATCGAATCGCCGCCTTTCACGAGGCCACATGCCTCGCCGGGTTCTCATTGAACGAGGGTCGCGAATTTTTTGGACCCCAAGTTGCATTACCCGAACCGCTGTCGAGCCGAGTACAGCAACTTGAGGCAATTGCGGTTGAATGCGCCCAAAATGCATTCATCGAACGCTATAAGTCCCTGGTGTAGGGCGTGTCGCAAGGCGCTACCAGCCTCATAAGCGCCGTAATTGCACCAGAAATCGGCCCAATTCCTTGGCATATGTTTTCCGCTCAAGGAGAGAACCCATGCATGATGACATTACGCGTGGGGCGATAGCCCCGACTGTTGCGGGGGGCGAGAGCTGGATGGAGACCGACGACCTGGGGAGGCAGGCGGACTCTCATCCGGAAGATCTCTTGACTGTGTGCCTGACTGCGGTGGTGCTGTCAGTGCAAGACGAGCAGCCTGTTGTCCTGGTGGGCAACGACCGGTCTGCGAAAGCGGGCAGCGAGGTATCGCTCCCGTCAGTGCGTTTCAACCCGTCCGCCCAGCCCTGCCTGGAAGCGGCGTTGCGTGAAGCCGTACTCGGCGCCACGGGACGTGTGCTGGGCTTTGCCGAGCAATTGTTGACCGATTACGACCGCGGCGGCACTTCGCCGTCCTCGGCGTACGGACAACACGCTCGTTCGCGTTGCCTCTCGGTCAGCTACATCGCGCTGATGCGGGAAGCTTCGGGATACCACGACCGGCCGGGCCGGTGGGTCAAGTGCTACGATATTCTGCCGTGGGAGGACTTCCGGAGGGGACGTCCGGCCATTCTGGCAGAGCTCGTACTGCCCGAACTGGAGCGGTGGGCCGCTGCAGCCGGCAATGACGACGAGGTCGCAGCAAACCGTATCGAGCGTGTACGTTGCGCCTTCGGTACGGGAGGTGGCGGCTGGGACGACCAGCGCGTCGTCGACCGATACGACCTGATCGTGGAAGCCGGTGTCACCTTGCCGGACACGGCCAAACAACTCACCGAAAGCGAATGCCGACTCGCTGCGGCGGCGCTTGGCCGGTTGCGTGCCAAGATCCGCTACCGGCCAGTGGTGTTCGAATTGCTGCCGGCTGAGTTCACGTTGTTCGAATTGCAGCGCACCGTCGAAGCCGTGCTTGGCCCGACGCTGCACAAACAGAACTTCCGCCGTTTGGTTGAGGGGACGAAGCTGGTCGAGGCGACCGGCGAAATCCGCAACAACACCGGCGGCAGGCCTGCCAAGACGTTCCGCTTCCGGCGCGAGGTGCTGCTCGAGCAGCCGGCGCCTGGCGTGCACGTCCGCCCAGGCCGGGCCGCTTAGAGACAGCACGGCCATTGTCCCATCCTGGTGGAGCGCGCGAGCGCTTGGAGCGGACAATGCAGACGGCAATCGCGTCGCCGGTTCGACAGGCCTGTCGGACCGGCGATGTTTTTTTAATTGCTGCGTGAAAGAGGCCTTGGGCCCGTCATGTTTTCGGTGCGTCATTAGCTGCACACGTATGGCGCGCCGTGCCCCCAAGGCGTCAGCGCTGGCCGTGATCTGCCAAATTCGCTGGCGAACCGGCGATCACTGGCCTGGTGGATGACGCCACGGCGTCGGCGCGCTGGCTCTCAGGAGCGAATGCGACTAGGACAGATGCACATGGTGGCGTCGGGTGCACTTGGGACTGTGGCGGCGAAAACGATCGCGGCCTGAACAGAGGACGAGCCAAGAGGCGGGGAATGTCGAATTGCCTTGACCGCGTGGCGGCATTTTTGGCCTGCGTGCTGATCGCCGCAGCTTCGCTGGCGCCGGCTTCTGCCTCCGGCCAGGATCGCACGGCGCAGAATATGAAGGAGCTGCTGCAGTTGTCGTCCAACTGGACCTACCAGCTGCAAGGCGCGAAACCGAGGGAGCTTGCCGACACCAGCTACGACGTCATCGTCATGGATGCGTTCTTTGGCGGCGGTCGGCGCGATGTGGAGCGGTTGCGCAAAATGCCATTCGGCAAGCGCCGTCTCATTCTTTCCTATCTTTCGATCGGCGAGGCCGAGGTTTATCGCCACTACTGGCAGCGCTGCTGCTCGGGCGGCAAAAAGCCGGACTGGATCTGGACCGAGAACAAGCAGTGGCCCGGCAATTACAGGGTCAGGTTCTGGAACGATGAGTGGAAGAGCATCCTCTATGAGGACGCGGCCGAGAACTATGTGAAACAGATCGTGGCTCTTGGCTTCGACGGCATCTACCTGGACAGGATCGACGTCTACCAGGACTTTCCAAAGGGTACGAACGCCGACGGCAGCACCCCCAGAGCGCAGATGATCCGGCTCGTGCAGGAGCTTTCACGCGCGGCTCGCCGGTTGAACCCGTCGATGCTGATCGTGGCGCAGAACGCCGAGGATCTGGCGAGCGAGCCGTCGTATCTGAGTGCCATCGACGCCATTGCCAAGGAGGACCTGCTGTTCGGGGTCAATGGCGATGGGCGTCGCAATCAGGCAAGCATGATCAAGTACAGCATCGACTTGCTGCAAACCGCCCATGCGGCCGGCAAGCATATCATGGTGGTCGAGTATCTGAAGGACCCGGCCGTCATCGAACGGGCGCGGACGGAGATCCTGGAGCTTGGCTTCGTGCCCTACTTCGCGCCGCGTGGACTGGAGCGTCTGCAGGTCGAGAACCTGGAACTTGACGATTCGCACTAGGTGGACTGGTTGGTGGTGCCGCGGCTGTCGCGGCCACCGGCACGCATGCGATGGCGCGGACCGTGGCGACGATTTGGTCTAGCGACGCGACGCTGTTTTGAACTCGTTGAAGGCCTTCTTGATCGCCTCGACGGGAAGTTCACGGCCGCCATCGCTGGGAGCTGTCGAAGGTCTGGCAGCCTGCTTGGCGTCGTCGCGACTCAGCACCATGTCGGTGACCGCATCGAGCTGGGCGATCCTCTTGCGGCGTTGGACGGCTTCCGATTCGACCGCCTGGAGGATGGCACAGCCGATATCCTTGGCGTCCCACCGCGCGACGCCATCGGCCGCGCGGGTGACGAGGGTGTCGTCGCGCTCCTGGCCTGGGCCGCAGACTGCGACGATCGGGATCCGCTGGCGCAAGCCCGTCAACGCAACTTCGAGCTCGGTGCCCGACCAATTGCTGGAGATCTTGTCGGCGTCGGCCGGCAAGATCAGGACATGTGCGTGTGTCATCCCGATTCGGGTCACGGCACGGCGCTCGAGCGAGGTCTTGCACGAGGCTTCGGCATCAAGGGGGGGCGTGCACGAACGGTAGAAGAAGTCCGGCAGCGTATCGAGCAACTCGATCAGCGCCTTGTCCCGGCCGGACGCCATCCATGCCTGTCCAAGATAAATGCGAAAGACGCTGATCATTGGGATGTGATGACCGCTCGAGATCGAATGGGAACAGGCACAGCTTAAACCGTATGCCTCCGATCATGCGGGCTTGGAGTAAACAGCGGGTTAAATGTGGTCTCACAATTGACCGGGTCTGGCCGGTTTTCGCGGCCTCACGGGCAGTCAGGCGGTATTTTTTCGCCCCGACCCACTGCCAAACGCGGGTCGGGGCGATGGCTCAATTGCCGTAGCGCCAATAGGCCCCGTGGGGGCCTTCGATCCGCCGATATGCAGTGATGCGCATGTTCGGCGGGCGCAGACCGGTGCGGATCAGATGATTGAGATCGGTCAGCAACTCCGTGTGCTCGGCGTAACTCGAGTGGTTCAGAGCCAGGTAGGACGTCGAGACCGCGGAGATGTCGATCGTGTCGATGCCGGCCACCACGACGGGGCTCTCGGGGGGCGTTGGAACGTCGCCGGCGCGGGGGCGATTGCCGGCGAAGATGCGGGAGGCGTCGAGCGCCTTGTCGCTCGCCGAGGCATAGAGCGTAATGCCCTTGGCAATGCCGCGGATCTCGGAGGCCAGAAATTCGAAAGCGTCGCGGTCCACGTCGGGGGCTGCCAGAACGATCTGGTTGATGTTCGAGACGGCGGGACTGCGCCGCTTCAGGTCGCGCAACACCTGCAGCAGGATCTGATTGCCCATGGAGTGGGCGATGATATTGATGCTTTTGGCGCCGGTCTCGTTCTGCACCATCTGGAGGAATTGATAGAGATAGGGCTCGGCCTGCTGGGCGCTATCGCGATCATAGGGATAACTGGTCCAGCCGGTGCCGGAGGGCCAGCTATAGGTGAATGCCGCGCCATCGAATTGCAGGTCGTAGGTGATCTGCGCTGTGCGGTAGAGGGAATCGTCAAAGCCCACATTGTAGCCGTGGATGAACACCAGAGCCTGATCCTTGAAGGATTGTGAGCTTTGGAGGCGCTTGCGCACCAGAGCCAGAAGCTCGTCCTTGTTGAGGGATTTGATCTCCTTGATGGTGAAGTGCTGCTTGGGATCCTCGGTCGCCTGCCAGATGGTCCCGATCCAAGGCAACGTCCACGCCGACGGGCGCTCAATATTCGGCACCTTGTGGCTCAAGGGTACAGTGACCATCGCCTCGCCCATCTCGAGGCGGCGGGCACGGTCGGCGCCATAGACAATCCGCTTGGCGGTGTCCTTGCGATTGCGATCCGTGCCATAATAGACGGGCACGATGTGATAGCCGAGCGAGTTGTCGGGGGGCGCCACGGGCGTAGGCGCGGGGGCTTCGACGGCTTCGGGTTTGGCCGGCTGCTCTGGGGCGGCAGTAATGCTACGAGTCTTGTCGGAGGCGATGCTGCGGGAGGTGGCTGTGTCCCCACCACGCGTGGATGTGGCTTCACGGGCTCTATCGACCTCAAGGCGGGCACGTGCTTCC
Source organism: Hyphomicrobiaceae bacterium (assembly GCA_041397705.1). Lineage (GTDB taxonomy): Bacteria > Pseudomonadota > Alphaproteobacteria > Rhizobiales > Hyphomicrobiaceae. The sequence continues at coordinate 163,609 of JAWKWC010000002.1, read as the reverse complement.
CTTTCGGCGCGGATACGAGCTTGGTCCGCCTGCAACCTTGCGGTTCGCTCGGCCTCGGCGCGGGCGGCGGCTTGCGCTGCGGCAGCAGCGGCTGCGGCTGCGGCGGCAGCCCTACCATTGCTTTCTTGGCTTCGCGCATCCGGCCGATAGGCGGGCACCGACGGTTTGGGAGCCGACCCATAGCCGCTGCTGTAGCCGCCGCCGGTCGGGTATCGTCCACTGCCGATGCTGGTGCCACTCGAGCCCGGGGCCGGATACGGGCTCCGCCTGGCTACGGGCGGGGGCGGCTGCACGGTTGGCGCCGGCTTGGGAGCGGCGCGACGGTACTTCCGAGCGGTGCCTGCCGGCTGGTCGGCCGTCGCCGTGCGCTTGAAGCCTACGACGGTGTTGGACGCCCGGCGGGTCTGGCCCACGGAACTGAACAATGCACAGTTGTGGGACCGGTTACGGCCGGACTGGCCTTCATAGTATTGGAGTGCCACGCAGCGACGATCCGCCAAGCAACGCCGTTCGCATTGATCGTAGCTGAGGCGCCGCAGTCGGGCGTAAGCCGACCCGGATAGAGCGGTATTGGTCCGTTTTTCAATGCGATGCGACTGGGCCACTGCGTCCACGGGCGCCGCCACAGCGCCGGCCAGCAGGGCAACAAAGCCTGCCACCACATGCATCCAAAGCCTATTGTTCATGCTCGGATCCCCACTTTTCCGGAACACTGGAACAGAATTGCACTTTTCTGCCAAAAGAGTGTGGCGCACGATTGACCATTGCACGTTCTGACACGGCCGAGGGGGCGGCATTGTCCAGAATTCCGGGTCATCCACACGAGAGTGAGACCGGATGACGGGAAAAACTCGGACTGGCGTGGCATTGTGGACATCCGCGGCATCTTGCCGGCAAGCTCGACGCGCAGACTTTCGGAGAAGACGCCACACTAAGCTTCTGATTTGGCGAGAGCCCTGGCGCCACGGGCGTGGACCTTGCCGCGCGCCCTGTTCACCCTCATCCTGGGACCTATGACGTCGATGATTCCCAAGGCGCAGACCCCGACCGACAGCGAGCGAGCCGTGGCGACCACTGGGCGCGGTCCGTCCGTGGCGGAGCTTGCGGCTGGCGTGCGCGCGGGGAACCGGGCCATGCTGGCGCGTGCCATCACACTGGTCGAGAGCGGGCGTGCGGGCGACCAGGATCGCGCGCGCGCGCTGCTGCAGGCACTGTTGCCCGCCTCAAACAATGCCCAGCGCATCGGCATTACAGGCGTACCTGGGGTCGGAAAATCGACCACCATCGACCAACTCGGCATGACCCTGATCGCTGCGGGCCACAAGGTTGCCGTTCTCGCCGTCGATCCGACCTCGAAGCGATCGGGGGGATCGATCCTCGGCGACAAGACGCGAATGCAGCGGCTGTCACAGTCACCGTCGGCATTCATCCGGCCTTCGCCGACGTCGGGAACGCTCGGGGGCGTGGCACGGCGGACGCGGGAGACCATGACTCTGGTGGAGGCCGCCGGGTTCGACGTCGTGATCGTCGAAACCGTGGGCGTCGGCCAATCCGAGACGACCGTGGCGGAGATGGTCGATTTCTTCCTCGTGTTGCTGCTGGCGGGTGGCGGCGACGATCTGCAAGGCATCAAGAAGGGTGTGATCGAGCTGGCCGATATGATCGCGATCAACAAGGCCGATGGCGACAACGTCGAGCGGGCGACGCGGGCGGCCGCGGAATACCGGGGCGCGCTGAACATCCTGACGCCGGCGAGCCCGAACTGGCTGCCGCCTGTGTTGACGATTTCGGGGCAGGAGAATACCGGCCTGGATGAGCTTTGGCGGCAAATCGAAGAGCACAAGCGGATCATGACAGCCAGCGGTGAACGCGAGGCGCGGCGTAGCCGCCAGGCCGTCTCCTGGATGCACGATATGCTGGCCGACCGGCTCATGGACCTCGTTCGGCGCGATCCGCACCTGTCAAGGCGCATGCCCGAACTCGAGGCGGACGTGGCAGCGGGGCGCCTTACGCCTGGCAACGCCGTGGCCGAGATCCTATCGCGTCTCCCCCATGCCCTGCCGGACGGCGCGATGGCCACGGGGCCACCTGCGGGTTGAACCAGCCGCAAGCGGGGCGCCCTGGGAGCCTCAGGCCCGTCATCGCGTTCTTCGTAGCACACCACGACATGCCAGACCCTTCATGCTGATATCACCGACAAACCGCCCTACAGTTCTTTTGACCGGCTTCGGCCCGTTCCCCTCGGTCGGGGCGAATGCAACATCCATTCTGGTGCCGCCGCTGGCGGAGGCTGCGCGTGCGGCATTTCCTGGTGTCCGCATCGAGAGCTGCATCCTGCCGACGGAGTGGGCGGCAAGCCTCAATCTGCTCGAAGCCCTGTTGGATGACACCAGCCCGGCCGTTGCCTTGCATTTCGGCGTCTCGGGACGGGCCACGGGCTTCGAGATCGAGACGCGGGGCCGCAACGCGTGCAGTTTGAGCGAGGACGCCGCAGGCCTGCTGCCGATTGACAGTTGCATCAGCGCGGAAGGTCCCGATTTCCTACCGGCAACCATTCCGGCGTCGCATATCGTCACGCAATTGCGCCGGCGGGGTTTGCCGGCCCAGATCTCGCGCGATGCCGGCGGCTATTTGTGCAACGCGCTGCTCTATCGCTCGCTGGAACTGGCCCGGCGCCACGGCCGGCCGCAGCGCACGGGGTTCGTGCATCTGCCGGCAACGCTGGTGAGCGAACGACGACCCGAACGGGAGCCGCGAGCGCTGGTCCGACTCGATTGGAGCGGCGTCATCGAAGGCGGGCTGGAGATCATCCGTTCGACGCTGGGGCGACCGCATGCACCGGCGCCGGAGAGCCGCCGCCGGCAACCGCTTGGGACCGCCACCAGCGGACGACGCGGGATGGCCACGCATGCCTCGTGATTGGGCCTAGCCTGCAGCACGTGCCTTGGCAAAGTCGGGTTTGCGCTTTTCGAGGAACGCTGCAAACGCCTCACGCGCTTCGGGGCTGCGCAGCAACTCGGCGAACACATGGCCCTCGCGCTGCATTTGCTCGATGGCGTGATCGCGGACACCACGCTTCATCAGGCGCTTGGCGGCAAGCAGGGCTGCCCGGGGCTTTGCGGCCAGCCCCGTGGCGGCGGCCATAGCCTCGCGCTCCAGGTCTACCGTGGGCACGACGCGATTGACGAATCCCGCGCGAACGCCGGCCTCGGCGTCGAAGGCTTGCCCGAGACACAGCAGCTCGAACGCCCGCTGGTGGCCCATGATGGCGGGGGCCAGATAGCTCGATGCGGCTTCCATGACGAGACCGAGATCGAGAAACGGCGTGCGGAAGCTTGCCGCGGGGCTCGCATAGACGAGGTCGCAATGAAACAGCATGGTCACGCCGACACCGATGGCGAGGCCGTCGACGGCAGCTATCAGCGGCTTGTCGAGCGTGGGGAGTGCGCCAATAAAACTCGACGCGCCGCCGGGGCTGTTGAGATCCGTTGCGCGCTTGGCAAAGTCCTGGATGTCGTTGCCGGCGCAGAAGACGCCGCCGGTGCCGGTGATGACGCTGACCGCGATGGCGTCATCGGTTTGTGCGGCGGTGAGCGCCTTCGTCATCTGGTCATACATGGCGCCGGTCAGCGCGTTCTTCTTTTCCGGTCTGTTGATGCGGATGAGCTGCACGCCGCTGTGCACTTCGACGGCGATTTCTTTTGACATCAAGGTTGCCTTCTCTCGGGTGGCGGTTTGCAAGGCGGCGCACGCGGGATGGCGCCAGAGCGTTGTCAGGTGCGTTTCGGGCCGCCGATGAGCTGGTTTTGGACCCCTCCCCCGAGCTTGGGGCGGCGCGAAGATACCACACCGGCATTGACGCCCATCCAGCCGATCTCGCCGGAAAGCCTCCCGTATTCGATCTTGGGACACCGGTTCATGACGACCCTGAGACCCGCGGCCTCCGCCTCTTGCGCTGCCTGGTCATTGCGGACCGTCAACTGCATCCAGATGACCTTCAGGCCGAGACGATCCTTTTGAGCGATAGCATCACGCGTGACGTCGAGGGCCACGTCGGAATTGCGGAAGATGTCCACCATGTCGACGGGGGCCGGGACGTCGGCGAGCGTGGCGTAAACTTTGCGTCCCTGGATCTCTTTGCCGGCCAGGCCGGGATTGATGGGATGGACCGCATAGCCCTTCCCCAACAGGTATTTGATCACGAAGAAGCTCGGCCGATTGATGTTGGCGGAAGCGCCGACCATGGCGACGGTCCGGACCTCGTTCAGGATTTCGGAGATGTAGGTGTCGTCGTAGCTGTCGTGATGCATCAGCCTCTCCAGTGCTCGGACGATCGAGCGGATCGCTGCTCGATGGTTCGAGGTCGCGCCCATGCCAGCGCACATGCGGCAAACTAGGCTTGCGCGCAAGAAGACACAACAGTGGCCGTCCCACTGCGGCGGGAGAAGCCAGACGAACGCTTACCGGTACGGCCCATCTACCGCTGTGCGTCGCCCGCGGTGCCGGGCAAGTCACCGTAGCGCAAGGTTTGCAGTGCGCGGTCGGCAAAGTTCGGCACGAAGCCCTCAGCTTCGAGGCGCTTGCGGACGTCCGCAATGATGGCGGGATCGTCAAGATATTCGACTGCCAGAACTGTCTTGCCCTTCGCCGAGGCTCTGTGCAGCTCTCCGGTTCGCCGTGCGATGGCGTCTTTTGGATTGGCGCGCTTTTCCTTGAACTCGCCGTAGAGCAAGTCCTCCTTGGCGATGCCATCGATCAGGGCGACATAGGCGTCGTCATCCAGCAACTCCTCGCCATTCTGGGGGACGACGATGAAGCCTGGCTTCCTGGAGCGCCCCTTCTCAGCTATGCGGCGGACGAATGTGCGCATGTCGTCCCTGGCGCTGCTACGGCCCTTGGCAATCGATTCCAGGCTGGCGTCGACCTTGTCGAGGTAGACGCCGTCGAAGCCTGCGGCGAGGATGCGATCGAGATAGCCGCCATCACCCAGAATCAGGTTTTGCCAGCCTGCCTCCCAATAGCGGACGGCATAATTTCCGCGCCACTCCTTGTTTTCAGTTCCCACCCATTTCGGCGCCAAGAACCAACCGATGATGTTGGCGTACCAGCTGCCGCCCCAGTACCAGCGCCAGTAGTCGCGGTACGTTTCGGCCTCACCGATCGACAGATAAGCGAGGAGCAAGCGACGGCCACCGTCGGGGCGATGCTGCAGGCGTTCGATCTCGCGGCGAGAAATTGCGATCGGCGCCATCCTTGGCCAAGTCGATCACCAGGAGATCCTGGGGAGCCAGGATCAAGCGGTTGAGGTCATAATTCTGCAGTTGATATCCCCAGTGCTGCACACCGGCCAACGGTCCTGTCCGCTCAGCAGCCGACGACGGCTGCACTGCGATGACGAAGACTGCCAGCAGCAAGCAAAGCGGACGGCGCACGGTGCCGCGGACGACTTCGATCCAGCCCATCGGACTGACACTCCAGTTGAAACGCGCACAGCCGGCGATCAATCGGGAAGGCTGATGGCCCCATCGCCATCCAGTGGCCAATGGGGGTTGAAGGCGACTTCCCACAAATGACCGTCCGGGTCGGCAAAATATCCGGAATAGCCGCCCCAGAAGACTTCCCGCGCTGGCTCGACCAGGGTAGCGCCACAACCGACGGCGTGGGCCAGCACCGCATCCACCTCACTCTTGCTCCGGCAGTTGTGGGCCAGAGCCACAGCACGAAACCCCGAACCATGAGGCGAGACCCCGGCATCGGCCGCCAGGGCATCGCGACCAAAGAGGCCGAGCACCACGCCGCCTGCACGGAAAAACGCTACGCCGTCCTGGCTTGCGGAGGAAGCCTTGAAGCCCAGCGCCTCGTAAAAGGCGCGAGCCCGCGCGACGGACTCGACGCCCAGCGTCACCAGAGAGACCCGTGGCTGCACGGTGCTAGCATCCCTTCCAAACGGGTTTGCGCTTCTCGATGAACGCGCCAATGCCTTCTTCGGCATCGCGCAGCATCATGTTGCGCACCATGACCTCGGCTGCATGTGCGTAGGCCTCGGCCAGCGGCATCTCGAGTTGACGATAGAAGGCTTCCTTGCCGATCGACACCGTGGCGGTCGACTTGGAGGCGATGGTTTCGGCGAAGGCTAGAGCAGATTCAAGTGCGCTGCCGGCGGGTACGGTCCTGTTGACAAGGCCCCAATCGGCGGCGGCCTTCGCGTCCAACATCTCGCCCAGCAGAAGCATTTCCATGGCCTGCTTGCGCGAGACGTTGCGGGAGAGCGAGACCATTGGGGTAGAGCAGAAGAGGCCGATGTTGACGCCTGGGGTTGCGAACTGCGCATTGGCGCCGGCGACGGCGAGATCGCAGGTGGCGACAAGCTGACAGCCCGCTGCCGAGGCAATGCCTTCGATGGCGGCAATGAAGGGTTTGGGCGAACGCACGATCGACGTCATCATGCCAGCGCACAGACCCATCAAGTGGCGAAAGTAGGCGACGCCACCGTCGGGATCGGTGCGGCGGGCGGTCATCTCCTTCATGTCGTGGCCCGCGGAAAATGCAGGCCCTGCTCCCGTCAGGACGATAGCCGCCACACCGGCATCGGCGGAGAGGCGGTCGACGGCGTCTTGCAGGGCGCCGATCAATGCTTCGGAGAGGGCGTTGCGTTGAGCGGGTCGGTTCAACGTGAGGATCACCACACGATCGCGCCGCTCCTCCAGCAATACTTCCGCATCCTGCCGCGCGGGCGGCTGCTTCGCGCTCCCATCGTGCATAACCGTCTCCTGCCCATTCTTTAACCACTGGCGGCACTGATAGCCCCAGTCCCGGGCCCTTACCTTGGCCCGGGGCGGGCCTCAAATGCTTAGCCGGCGTCCACACTGCCACCGTCGAGTGTGTGGCGCGTGGCAGACACCGGCCGTGGTGCCATCGCCCAAGCGAGCTCAAGCTTATTGCAGCACCTTCTCGATTTCGGCCTGATGCTTTTTGACGATATCGACATTCTCTGGGTACTGGAGGGGCGGTGTGTGCTTGAGGGCTTCAGCCAACTCGTCGAGCATCTGCTTCTTGTCTTTCTCGGGAATGGTCTTGTCGGCTGTGATCTCAGCGATCTCCTTCTTGATGGAGGCGATCGGGTCCGTGAAGGTACCGGACTGGGGATCGAGACCGCCCATCACCATGGAGATGTTGAAGGCAACGTCGTCAAAAGCCACGAAATCCTGAAAGCCATGCCGCTTGGCAATGGCATCAAGCTCGGCCTGGATTTTTGGATCGGGCTTGTCGCTGGGCTGGCCACCTTGCTTTTGGGCAAGGGTCGCCATTTCCTTTTGCGCCCCGATGAAGCCCTTGATGTGAGCTTCCGTCAGCTTGATCTGGTTGAATGGCTGCTCGCCGCCAGCAGGGGCCTGCGCGGAGGCCGGGCCTGCTAGTGTCAGCCCGGCAACGGTAACGAGAGCTGCAAAAATTTTCGACATTCGCGTCATGGAAACCGTCTCCTGGAGTTCCTCGAGCCTGGATCGTGTATGACAGGCGCGAGACTTTATGACCGCACGACTAGGACAGAAGTAAGAATGGCAACGCCCGTATCGCCCACCAGCCCGCTCAGCCCTGATGAAGTCAACCGTCTGGTCGACGAGACGTTCCCCGAGATCCATGCACAAGGACGCAAACTTAGGATCGTTTCCGTCGGCCCGGAGCAGGTGCGTGTGACCCTGACACTCGATCCTTCCAGCCTCAGGCCTGGGGGAACCGTTTCAGGTCCGACACTCTTCACGCTCGCCGACTTCTCGATCTATGCCGCCTTGCTCGCGCACCTTGGTCCCAAGGCGATACAGGCAGTCACGGCAAATCTCAATATCACGTTTCTGGCGCGACCTGAGCCGGTCGATCTTTATGCAGACGCACGCCTCATTCGGGTCGGGCGGACACTGGTCTATGCCGAAGTTGGCCTCTATTCGGTAGGGCGCGACGTGATGATCGCCCACGCGACGGGTTCGTATGCGCTGCCAAAATCGGTATCCGCGCCCAAGCCCTAGATGAGGTATAATGATACCTCTTTTATAATATACTGAAATTGCTGTGTTTTTAGCCAACTTAGAGGACTTATTTGGATTGACGCTGAGGCTGCGTCGAGATAGAAGCAAGCCACTTTCCCAGGGGGCACCCATGCTCGTGCGTGATCGCAGATGGTGACCTGACGACTGCAGTGGGTTTGGCCGCACGTGCCCTGCCCTTCCAGGAGACCGAACAGATGAAGACCTACTCCGCCAAACCGGGCGAGGTGGAAAAGAAGTGGGTGTTGATCGACGCCAAGGGCCTCGTTGTCGGCCGGCTCGCAACGCTCATCGCCATTCGCCTCAAGGGCAAGCACAAAGCCACCTACACGCCGCACGTCGACATGGGTGACAACGTGATCGTCATCAACGCCGACAAGGTCGTGTTCACCGGCAACAAATACGAAGACAAAGAGTATCACCGCCATACCGGTTATCCCGGCGGCATCAAAACGACGACGCCGCGCCGTATCCTTGAAGGCAAGCATCCGGGCCGCGTCATCGAGCTGGCCGTTTCGCGCATGCTGGCGCGCGGCCCTCTGCAGCGCAAGATCATGGGCAATCTCAAGGTCTATGCCGGCGGAGAGCATCCCCATCAGGCACAAAATCCCGAGGCGCTCGATGTCGCCAAGCTCAACCGCAAGAATGTAAGGGTCTAACGCCATGGCCAACGAACCGAAGACGCTGAGTGACCTTGGCGACTTGGCTGGCGAGGCCGGCGTTGCACCGAACGCCGATGCACCATCGTCGGCTCCCGTTTACGAGCAAAAGCTCGACAAGTATGGCCGCGCCTATGCCACCGGCAAGCGCAAGAATGCCGTCGCGCGCGTCTGGATCAAGCCGGGCCACGGCCGGATCACGGTGAACGGCAAGGAATTCGACGCGTACTTTGCGCGCCCGGTTCTGCAAATGATCCTGAAGCAACCGCTGGTGACAGCGGGCCGCATGGAGCAGTTCGACATCATGGCGACGGTGGCCGGTGGCGGACTTTCGGGCCAGGCCGGCGCGGTGCGCCATGGCCTTTCCAAGGCGCTCACCTACTTCGAGCCGGAGCTTCGCTCCGTGCTCAAGAAGGGCGGCTTCCTCACCCGCGACAGCCGCGTGGTCGAGCGCAAGAAGTACGGCCGCATGAAAGCGCGCCGCAGCTTCCAGTTCTCGAAGCGCTAATCCTGCTGTTACGAGACGTTTTGCAGTCGCAATGCGAGGGGATGGTTCGCCGTCCCCTCGTTTGCGTTCGGCGCCGCTGATACCTCTGGTTGCCACTGTCGGCGCCGTCACGACGTCTGCATCGTCCTGCACCTGCCCGATGCGATGCAGGCTCGACCCAAGCTCGCCGTTACTGTTCCGGCCTGGCTTTCTGCAAGCCTGGTCCACGCCACCATCCTGACATCGATCCTGATCGCACCCACCCGCCTTGCGACGCAATCGACGTTGGCGTCGGTGGCAATCCAAATTGGTGCTTCGCTTGCGAGTGGCATCACTTGTGGACCTTGCGTTGCCGCTGCGCGCCGGTTCAACTGTCACCCGACCACAGCGCCGCGCTGATGGCAGCGCGGCTAGCGGCGAGGCCCAAGCGCATGTCTACGGCGCCCACAGTCCACATCGACCTCGAACGCTTCTGGGAGGATCCCTATCCCGACCTTGCGCACATGCGGGCGCACGCGCCGATAGCATTCGTGCCAGAGCTTGGCTCGACGCTGATCACCCGGCGCGACGACATCTTCGTGTGCGAGAAGAATACGCAGGTGTTCTCGTCACATCAGCCGGGCGGCCTGATGAACCGCCTGATGGGGCTGAACATGATGCGCAAGGACGGTGCGGCGCATTTGGTCGAGCGGCGCCAGATCTTTCCAACTGTGTCGCCGCGGACCGTCAAAGGCCACTGGACTTCGCGGTTCACGGCACACGCCGAGCGCATCGTGGACGATCTCGCGGCGCTGGGTGCGGCCGATCTCGTCAAGGATTTCGCGCTTGCGCTATCGGGCGAATGCCTGAAGGACATCACCGGGCTCACCAACATCGGCTACGCCGAGATGGATGCCTGGTCGCAAGCGATGATCGACGGCATTGCCAACTATGGTGGCGATGCGGAGATCGAGGCGCGCTGCATTGCGGCGACGGCCTCGATCGACCGAGCGATCGCCGACATGATTCCGGTGCTCGAGCGCCACCCCGATCCAAGTCTGCTGTCCGTGATGCTGGAAGCAGGCATGCCGCGCGACGGCATCCACGCCAACATCAAGCTGGCGATCAGTGGCGGGCAGAACGAGCCACGTGACGCCATTGCCGGGTGCGTTTGGGCACTGCTCACACACCCCGAGCAACTGGCAGACGTACGTGCGGGGCGCTATCACTGGCTGCATGTATTCGAAGAGTATGCCCGCTGGATGTCACCCATCGGCATGTCGCCGCGGCGCATTGCGCAGGCCCATACGTATGGCGGCGTGCATTTCGAGCCGGAAGACCGTGTGTTCTTGATGTTCGGTTCGGCCAACCGTGACGAGGCGTGCTTCACGAACCCCGACGCCTTCGACCTTGCCCAAGATTGCGCGAAGAGTATTGCCTTCGGGGCAGGACAGCACTATTGCGCGGGCGCTTTCGCCTCCCGCGCCATCGTCGGCGAAGCCGCACTGCCGACGCTGTTCGAGCGTTTGCGGGATTTGCAGCTGCAGAGCGAACCGCCAGTGCGCATCGGCGGCTGGGCATTTCGCGGTCTGCTCAACCTGCCGGTCCGCTGGTCGGGATCAGCGGCGCTCACCAATTCCAAGAACGCCACTCTGGAATGACGGGATACGCTGGCCGTCTGTGGAGGTTCGGGAGCGCGCGACACCATTGCCTTGGCTTTCGACGCCCGCAGCGTCGCCGGACCGCGAGGGCAAGGGCGTGCCGTCGGCACAGGTGCGTTGCGCGGACGGTGCCAAGCCCAAGGCTTCGAGCGGCTCAGCGCCTGGCGCCGGCGAATAGTGCTTGCGGAACGAGCCGATCAGGCCTTGCGTATTGCGCCGGACGCCGGCCGACATGCCGCAAAAGATGCTCTGATAGATGTCCTCGATCCAAATGCGCTCGTGATTGGGAGCGTTCTCGGAGGCCAGCGTGATCAGGGCCAGTGCCTTGGCTTCATCCTTCGGGACGAGCTTGCCGTTCCAATAGAGCTGGGCGAGGAACGCCTGGGCTCCGGCATGTCCCGCCTGACTGAGCCGAGACAACCAATGCAAACCCTGCCGTCGGTCAAGTGGCACGCCCTCACCAGTGAGATAAAGCTTGGCGAGTTCGAACTGCGCATCGTGATCACGGAAGAAGGTTGCGGCCTCCTGCAGATAGCCAGCCGCGCGCTCTGCGTTGCGTTGAATACCGATTTCGGGCAGACCGCGCAGCCAATACAGCGCCATTGCGGTCAGCGACTTGCCGACGTAGCGCGCCCGTGGATCGTCGTCGACGTCGATCCGGGCCGCGTGCTGCTTGACGATGTCGTAGACCAGCTCGTAGGCGCGCGCATGATTGATGCGTGGCGAATTGGAATCCGCATAGAGGCGGGAGAGATAATACTTGCCGAGGATCGAACCGCGGTCGGCCGCATAACCGAGCGCCTGTTCGGCCAGTGGGTAGACACCGGACCTGTATGCGCCGAGGCCCTGCTGCAGCGCCGCTTCCGGTGACACGAAGCGCATGCCATCACCTGCGCTTGCCGGTGTTGCACACCCGATGGCGGCCAAAGCGACAACAAGTGCGACTGCGCGTGCAGCCTTCGCGATCGCTGTCGATGTTCGCAGTCGTGGCTGCGACGCCGCCATGGCATATGACGCAGATTGGCGATGGAATGATGTGGGATCGGCGCGCGACGCCACTGGGCTCGAGGTTGCATTGCGACACGCATCGCCGCGCGCGGCTGCTCCGTTGGCACCGCTGCCATCGAAGACGCGATCTGTCGATGTTCCGGTGATGTCAGTCATATTTGCGTACATCGGCGACAACTCTGTCCAAACTATGATGACGATCGCGCCGGCCCCACCAGTGCGGCCCTTTTGTCACGCTGCGCGGCACTGCTCTATGCGCCGGCAACGTTGGGTCGATCAGCCATCATCCCGCTGCGTAATGACGCCAGGAAGCACAAGTGGCCTTGCAGTTCGCCGGCGCCGTTGAGGATGACCTTGCGGCTGGTTTGTGGCTCAAAAGAGGCGTGATCTTTCAGATCGTTGCAGATGAGCAACAATTCCACCAGAACCGTTAATGAGCGATGAGGTCAGATGCGTAATGCCGCCAAAAGGTCGGGTCTGACGTAGGCGGCTGCGCCGATCGCGACCCCCAGGAACAGGGCGGCACCCAGCACCGGAGCCATGCGGCCGGTCGTGCGCTTCATGCTGGACCAGGTCGCTGCCAAGAGCGCCGGCAGTATGAATGCGGCAGCGACGACCAAGGGAACGAGACCCGAGCTGACCGGGAAAACCTGCGGCGCGGCCGCCAGAGCCGGCTCCGTCGCCCCCATCACCAGTCCGTTTGCCGCGGCAACGACCGGCATGGCGCCTTGCACCCTCGCCTTAAGATTTTTCGAGATCATACCCACTCCCAACCAGATCGGCCGCCAGGCCTTTGAACCTGGCGCCGCCACTGTGTCCCGATATGCGACCGGAGATGCCCTTCAGCCCGCCTGAACGGGGCAGCCGGCCGGTGCCACCACGCTCGGGACGCTACTGCGGCAAGGCGGCCTCCCCTGGGCACAAAATGGGCAATACGACGGCGCCAATTGCGGACGCCGCATTGGGGATTTGGCAATGCCCGGGTTGTAGAGTGCGAGGCGTCAGGACCTTTGGGAGCGCGCATTGACGATCAAACTCGCCGAAGCCGCCTCGGGCAAAGGTTGCACACACGCCTACCGCCCGTCGGAGACGTTAGGGCCTCCGCGGAGCCTGCTCGGCTGGCAGGACGAGAGCGATGCTGGGAAACGGCCGGCATGGCGGGATGCCGTGCGCGATGGCCTGTTGACGCTCGCGACATTAGGGCTCTACCGCTGTTGGGTGCGTACGCGCCTCAATCAACGAATCTGGCGCGCGATCCGGCTCGGCGGGCAACCGCTCACCTATACTGGTACCGTGCGTGACCTTCTGGTGCCGATGCTGGCGGCGATGGGCGCAATTGCGGCGGTGTTGGTCACCTTCGCCTTGCTCAAGCACTTTGCGGTGCCCAAGCCCCGCCTGACGCCGTCTCCCTTGCGGCTCCTGGTGAGCGTTCCGCTGGTCTATCTGCTGGGTCTTGCGGCCTGGAGCAAACGCGCCCAGTTGCTGGAGCGTACGCAGCTTGGCTTGGTTCCGGGACGGTTGGTCGGCAGCCGACATGGCTATGCACTCACGCACCTGCTGACGGCGTTGGCAACAGCGGCAACGCTCGGCTGGATCATCCCGTGGCGGCAACTCATGTTGCAGCGGCGACTGATAACGGGCATGCGGCTTGGCCCTCACCGCCTCACTTTCAAGGCGCGGCCCCGCGCTTTGCTCAAACGGTTCGCCGCTGCCTGGCTCGGTGTCATCACTGTCTACCTGACGAGCGTGGTGACGCTGGGGCTGACCATGGGACAGAAGATCGTCGATGCCAGTCGAACGGGATCGTTGCCCGTGCTCGACACGCGCGAAACCTTCATTGCAGGCGCCCTTGCGTGCGCTGCGGCTGCTGCGGTCGGGTTGATCGCGGCTTGGTACAGAATCGGGGCCTGGCGGCATATGGCTGACATGACGAAGCTGGACGGGCACCGCTTGGAGCTTGTGGTTTCGACCAAGGATTATCTCAAGATGGTGGTTGGCAATACCGCCCTGCGGCTGGGGACCTTGTTCCTTGCCGCACCGGTCGCGGATTTGCGCCAAACGCGCTTTCTCATGATGAGGCTGCGGTCGACCAGCGGCATTGATCGAGCGACTGTGACAGCACCTTCAACAAAAATAGTACGAATAGGGCAGCGGTCGCCATCTTAACTGCACTGTCGGCTGGCATGCGTGTCGTTGCCAACATCCGCTGGAGAGGGACAGGTCTGGATGCGCAAAACGCTGATTTTCGCCTTGATGCTTTCGATCTGCGCAGCCGCCTACAGTGCGGCGCCGTTTCTGACCGCCTGGCAGATTCGCGAAGCCGTGCGGCAGGGTGACGTGCCGACGCTCCAAGCCAAGGTCGATTGGGACTCTGTGCGTCGCTCGCTCAAGTCATCTTTGGGGGAGACGCGCCAAGCTCTGGTCGAATTGGCGGATGCTGGCGGACAGGCCCGGCCGGGGTTCTGGCAGCGGCTCAAGATGGCCGCGATGCCGTTTCTGAGAGATCCATTGATCGACCGCTATGTGACCGCAGAAGCCGCACCGCGCCTTTACGAGTGGCGGCAGAGCTGGCGACAAAAGGTTCGCCCCAAGCTCGGCATCACGGAGGCACCGACTCTGCTTGCAGGCACCTGGCTGGACGGCTCGGTGATCGACCGGCATCTGTCGGTGTTGAGCCGGGTGGAAGCAACGCGCTTCGTCTCGCCAACACGCCTCGACATCGAGATTGCCGACCGCTATCGCCCCAACCGGCTGTGGATCGCGACGCTGGAGTTCGTCAATCTGAATTGGCGACTGACCGAAATGCGCGTCCGGAAGATTTCCCCGGAGAGCTCGCTCAGGACGGCTGGGTTGTAGACGTTACGTATGATCTCGTTTGCAGAACCGGCGCACACCGGTGGCATGGGCGAAGACGCCTTTGTCCACCAAGAAACCTGTGACCAGAGAGTGACGGCGGGCCAAAAATCTTGACTCCGGCCGACTCGGAGCCACGTCAACGTAGAACTCCGTCCGACTTCGGATTACCTTAGGTTGGCGTTGTCGACCCAAACAAGCATGGGTTCGATCGCGCGTTTGGGGTTGGGGGGATGACATGCGCATAGGGCAAGCGGGCTCAGGCCTGCTGAGATTTGGTATCCTTGCTTTCGGTGCCTGCGCCACAGCCTTGGCGCTGACGAGCACGCCTCTTGAGGCCGGCGGATTTGCTGTCCGCGAGCAATCGACCGAATTCCAAGGCATGTCATTCGCGGGCAATGGTGCCGGCGGCGGTGGCCTGTCGGGTATGTTCTGGAACCCGGCTGTGGCGGCTTATGCACCTGCTGGCATCTATACGGAATCGCATTACGCAGCCGTCCTCGGCAATGTGCAGATCACGGGCGACGCCACCGTCGCTGCGAACGGCTTCAACCTGGGACTGCCACGCGAAAGCGGCGACATCGCCAAAGACGCGATCGTGCCATCGTCGTATCTGAGCTGGCGCGTCAACGACCGGTTGGTGGCAGCGATCAGTGTCAACTCGCCATTCGGCCTGGTCACGGAACCTTCGAACCGCTTCTGGGCCGGACAGACTTTCGCGCGCACCTCAGACATCAAGACCTACAATTTCAGCCCAACGCTGGCCTACAAACTGACGCCGCAGATCGCCATCGGCGTCGGCCTGCAAATCGAGCATATCGAAGGCCGCCTCAAGAGTGCCATCGGGCCGACGCCAACGGCACAAAACGCAGTCATCAGTGGCGACGACACGGCGTTTGGCGTAACGGCGGGCGTCAACTTCACGCCGAGCGCGCATACGCATATCGGCCTCGGCTATCGGTCGTCGATCGATCACACGCTTGAAGGCACGTTTACGGTGCCCGGGCATCCGCTGCCGTTCGTTGCTAGCGGCGCAGCTATAAAGGCGGGCGTGACGCTTCCGGAAATCGTCACGCTGAGCTTGCGACAGGACCTCACCCAGCGGCTGACGTTGCTCGGCACGGTCGAGTGGAGCCATTGGAGCAGGGCAGAGAAACTGGATGTGGTTTGCGCCAACAACGGTCCGGTTGGCAATTTCACCTGCCCACTCGGCAATGGTCAGCTGGTGCGCTCGCTCGAGCTTGGCTGGCATGATTCGTGGTTCTTTGCGCTCGGCGGCGAATATGCCTTCTCGCAACAACTGAAACTGCGAACCGGGTTTGCCTATGAGCTGTCGCCGGTGCAAAATCCCGACGAGCGGTCGCTGCGGGTTCCCGACGTCGACCGGATCTGGGCCAGCGTCGGCGCCAGCTACAAATGGAACGAGGCGCTGTCGTTCGATTTGGCCTACACGCATGTATTCGGCCTCGACGGCCCGATCGACCGCATCGAAGGGCCGTTGCGGTTCGTTGGCGAAGCGGATTCACACGTCGATATCATCTCGGCAAGCTTGAAGATGAAGCTTGGCGGCGGAGAAGCGCGCTACGAGGACAGCCTCAAGTAGACTGGATGCGGCTTGGCACGCGAACACGCCCTTGCCTTCCAGCCTGTACGGGCCGCGCGCCTCAAATAGATACAACGCCAGCCGCACTTGCGTCGGCTGGCGTTTTCATTCTCGGTCAATCCCACGGCCGGGTTGGACTATTCGACCAGGCGCGCCTTAGTGGTTGCATCCGACAAGGCCTTGCCGATGGCCTGGAAGGCTTCGCGCAACTCGTCGCCGTTGTAGGGGAAGAAGTAGCGCCCGGGATCGGCACATTGCACGAGAGTTTGCCGCGCGGGGTCGTTTGCGTTCTGGCTCATGCCAAAACCAATCGTCCAGACCTGGATGCCCTGGGCTTTCATCTTGTTGCAGATCGCAACCGCATCCTCCTTGGATTGTGCGCACCAACTGGATGAGCCGCCACAGGAATTGTACTCGCCATCCGTCATCAAAACGGCTGCCTTGATGGTGGTTTCATCGTTGTAGTCGACGGGATCGGACTCGTCTTTCCAAACCGCGCGCCACTCGGGCGAAAGCGTGTACCAGGACCATGCCGTGCCGAGGTGACCGGCGGTGCTGCCGCCCGTCTGCAGTGCAGCTATCGCACTTGCAATTTTTGTACGGTCGGACGTCAACGGTACGAGCGTGCCGGCACCGTTGTTGCCGTTGGGAGGACAACTCACGTCCTCGGTCTGGGTGGTCGAGTAATCGGCCTCCCACTCGCCCTCGACGGGCGCCTGCTCACCGGTCGCACGTGAGTTCGAGGACGTATCGCGTTCCACCACGCACGGCTTGATGTATTCGTTGTGATAGGCGACCTCGACAATCGTATCGGTCGATTTCTTGACATCGGGCGTCAGATACTCGGTGCGCCGTTTCGAGCTGTTCCAACGCGTTTGCAGCGTCTGGCAATAGGCTTCGGCGTGCGCCTCGGCCGTTGAATTGTTTTCGCCGAGCTTTTTGTAATAATCCGTCGACAGCCGATCGACGCATTTGCTCCATTTTTTCCAATCGGCCGAGTTGAAGGACAGGGAATACGTTGTTTCGGAGCTGCTCGTCTCGACGGCCACTTCCTTGGTCGGGGTGGAAAAGGTGACGGCTGCGGCCGTGTCTGCGTCCAGTTTCACGCGCTGGGAAAAGGGGATCAGCGACATGCGAGTCGACGTCATTCCCGATGGCATGACGATATCGAGAAGATCGCCAGCGGCGGCTTTTGCATCCTGGATCTTGGTGCTCGAACCGCCGGCCGTTGAGCCTGTCATCGATCCAGTGACGTCGAACATCAGCGCCAGCTCCAGCTTCTTTCCGGCGGTTGCCACGCTGCTTTCGGATTCGATTTGAAAGCCTGGGAAATTGACCAGGCTCATGAAGGGAGCTGGAACGAGCGCCTCGCCACGCACCGTGGTCCGGCCGGCGGCGACATTGTATGTCGGAGTGACATTGGAAATAAACTCGGCGGCCCGGGTGTTACTCTGAAACGTGGTCAGCGCGATCGACTCGCGCTCGGCGTCGGTCTTGTTCTTGGCAGAAGCCGCCGCCAACGCGGCTGCGTCAGTGGCCGATTGCATTTGCCTTTGTGCGTTCATCGCTCGACCATAATCGACTGCGACGCCAACAATGCCGAGAATAGGAAGGGCGACCAGGGCGAAAATAATGGCGACTTGTCCATCGCGATCTCTGAAGAACGCGGACAGGCGCTGTGGGGATCTCAACATTGCTGCACTCCTACCGATGAATTTGATTTCTTTGTGCAGGAATAAAATTTCAATTCCGCAGACAAACGCCGGGACTTTTATGAGAACGTTACATCGTTTTGCCGGCAAATTCTGGCAAAACTGGAACTCGCCGATTAAGGGCTTGAAAACATTTTTCGCCGCAATAGCGCCGAAACTTCGTAGTTTCGTGTGGCTTTCCGCGCTACCTTGATCGTTCAAATCGACCGCGGGTAAGCGGGAAATTCCCGTCCAGCGTGGTGCAGCTGCGCTCTCGATATAACTTTTCCATAAACATAAGACGACTTCAGGCTGTGGTGACCGTCAGGACGCCTTCACGCCCTGCGGCCAACTCTTGCCCGCCCGGCGAATGAAGCCAACCGGCCGCGGACACGGCCCGTTGGCGCTTGCCAGGTCGCGATCTCTGGGCCGCGGGGCGGGCTGGAAGTTTTGCAGGCATTGCACAATAGCGGTTAGTCTGCGGCTGCGCTGCGACGTTTCAGGACACGCGCGAGTATGAGGCCCTGGCATGGCGACCGACGAAGACGAACTCCCGATCATCGATGCGCACCACCACTTCTGGGATCTGTCACTGAAGGCGCAGCCGTGGCTGTGCGAGGCGCCGCCCATACCCTTCCGCTATGGCGACTACTCTGCAATTCGCAACGATTTCCTTTTGGCCGATTATCAGCGCGTCACCCGGAACCACAATGTCGTCGCCAGCATCACGATGGAAGCGGAGTGGGACGAGGCGCGGCTTGTCGATGAAACCCGCTGGACGCTCGAGCGCCACCGTGAAAACCCGCGTTTTCCAATTGCGCATGTCGCGCGCACATTCCTGCACCACCCCGGCGCCGAAGAGGAACTTGCCGCCCACGCCCGGCATCCCTTCGTCAAGGGCATACGCCACAAACCCACGGCTGCCCCAAGTGCGGATCGGATTGAAAAGGGCGCGAAGGGCGGCATGAGCGATCCCGCCTGGCGGCGGGGCTACCGGGCACTGGCTGAGAATGGACTGCATTTCGAGTTGCAGGCACCATGGTGGCATGTCGACGAGTTGCTCGACCTCGTCGCCGCGTTTCCCGAAACGCCGGTGGTCATCAATCACGCATTCCTGCCGGCGGATCGTTCGGCAGAGGCTGTGGCGGGCTGGCGGCGCGCCATCTTGCGGGCCGCGCAGGCGCCGGACGTGACGATGAAGATTTCCGGGATCGGGTTGGCTGGCCGGGCGTGGTCGCTTGCCGACAACCGCGACATCATCAACGCCCTGATCGACGCTTTCGGGCCGGAGCGGGCGATGTTTGCGTCGAACTTCCCGGTCGATGGTCTCACCGGCTCGTTCGATACGATCTTCACAGGCTACAAGGCGGCGACGGCTGCCTTGCCGGCAAGTGACCGTCGCAAGCTCTTTCATGACACCGCGGCCAAGGTCTACCGCCTGGACCTGCGCGAAGGCACCTAGTGTTGCTCATCCGACGCTTGGCCGCCGCATGCGGCGAGCAAACGCGACCAAGTGTGCAAGCACGATGTGGTGGCCGGCCCTGCAGCCGGCACCCATCCACCGCACTCGCTCGTCATTCGGCGAAGGCTGCGAGAATACGTGCCCAACTGCGGGCGCCCTTGCGGAAGCTCGTCAGGTTGTATTTCTCGTTGGGACTGTGGATGCGGTCATCGTCGAGACCAAAGCCGACGAGGAGGCTCTCCATGCCCAGCGCATCCTGGAACGACTGCACGATAGGGATCGAGCCGCCCAGCGCGATCATGGCGGCTGGCTTGCCCCACTCGTCGCCCAACGCCCTGGCCGCACGCGCCATGTGCGGGGAGTCGGTATCGAAAGCTATAGCCGGGCTGCCGTGACCGCCGCCGAAGCGCGCCTTGCAATCGGCCGGCAGGCGCTCGGTGACGAAGGCCTTCAGGGCGGCGACGACCTTCTTGGGATTCTGGCCGGGCACAAGCCGGCAGGTGATCTTGACGGAGGCCTCGGATGGGATAACCGTCTTGGTGCCGACGCCTTGATACCCCCCTGTTATGCCATTGAACTCGAGCGTGGGACGGGACCAGACCTGCTCGATGACAGAGTATCCGGTCTCGCCTGCCGGAACTTTGAGGCCGACGCCACCGAGAAACGCTGCCTCGTCGAAGCCGAGCTCTTTCCACTGCTTGAGCTGGCGCGCGGTGGGCTTGCGGATGCCGTCATAGAAGCCTGGCACCTGCACCTTGCCGTTCTTGGCGTGCATGGCGCCGCAAATCTGGGTGAGCACGCGGATGGGATTGGCGGCGGCCCCACCGTAAAGACCGGAGTGCAAATCCCGCGAGGGGCCGGTGATGAAGACCTCGAGGGCCGCCATGCCGCGAAGCTGGGTGGTGATGGCAGGCGTATCCTTGTCCCATTGGCCGGTGTCACACACCAGAGCAAGGTCGGCCTTCACGCTCTTTGCGTGTTTGGCGAGGAAGCCCGGCAGGGATGGCGATCCGCATTCCTCCTCGCCCTCGAGAAGGACGGTAACGGCAACCGGCAAGTCGCCGGCAACGGCTTTCCAGGCGCGCGCCGCCTCCAGAAAGGTCATCAGCTGGCCTTTGTTATCCTCGGCGCCACGAGCGACGATGACGCGGCCGTTGCCCTTCTCGGTTGCAAGGCGCGGCGCGAAGGGCGGCGATTTCCACAACTCGAGCGGATCGGGTGGCTGGACGTCATAATGGCCATAAAACAGAAAGTGGGGCATGCCCTTGGGGATCGACTTGCGGTCGTGGGCAACGACCATGGGGTGGCCGGTGGTCGTCACGACCTTGGCGTCGGCAAAGCCGATGCTCTCGATCTCGTCGCGGCACCACTGGGCGGCCTGCAGGCACGCGCTCTTGTAAGCAGGGTCAGTTGAAATGCTTGGGATTTCCAGGAATTTGAACAGTCTCTCCAAGGCCTTGTCCTGGCCCGCGTCGAGGTTGCCCAGCACTGCTTTCAGATTGTCTTGCATTGGAGCTGCCTTGCCTTCGTTGCACCGCGTTCGTCTGGGAATGAGGCCCAATCGCCGGCGCTTGACAAGGTTAAATCGGACCAAAACTTGAATTGCGTGTCGTGACGGTCTTTGGAACTGTCCTGTGCGTCCTATGATGCAGCGCGGCACTTGGCGCATGCTGCATGGCAGCAGGACAAGGTAAGACAGAGCGCGACTCGCTGCATCCGTCCCAAGAAAGAGGATCGACCGCAATGGCACCCTCGGCCCGTACGCCCGCCCCGTCCCGTCAAGTTTACCTGTTTGGGGGCGGGCACTCCGAAGGCACGGCGGAAATGCGCAACCTGCTGGGAGGCAAAGGCGCCAACCTCGCGGAAATGGCGAGCCTCGGGCTGCCGGTGCCGCCGGGGTTCACGATCACGACCGAAGTTTGCAACGTCTACTCCTCCAGCAACGGCACCTATCCCGATGGCCTCAGCCAGGCCGTGGACGGGGCGTTGGCGGCTGTCGGCAAGGCCGTTGGGGCGAACTTCGGCGATGCCAAGGCGCCGCTGCTGGTTTCGGTCCGATCGGGTGCGCGGGCGTCGATGCCAGGCATGATGGACACCATCTTGAACCTCGGGCTCAACGACGAGACGGTGGAGGGGCTGGCGCGGCAGTCGGGCGATGCGCGATTTGCCTACGACAGCTACCGGCGGTTCATCCAGATGTACTCGGGCGTGGTGCTCGGCCTCGACCACGATACGTTCGAGAGCATTCTCGATGCCGTCAAAGGCCTCAAGGGGGTGGATCTCGACACCGAACTCGATGCCGACGACTGGCGCGATGTCGTTGTGCGCTACAAGGCCGCCGTTGCGGAAGCGCTCGGCAAGCCTTTCCCCCAGGACACCCGCGAGCAATTGTGGGGCGCGATCGGTGCCGTCTTCCGGTCCTGGAACAATGCGCGCGCCAACACCTATCGTCGCCTGAACGGCATCCCCGACGACTGGGGGACGGCCGTCAACGTGCAGGCAATGGTATTCGGCAACCGCGGAGCAACGTCGGCGACGGGCGTGGCCTTCACCCGCAACCCTTCGACGGGAGAGAAGGAAATCTACGGCGAGTATCTGGTCAACGCGCAGGGCGAGGACGTTGTCGCCGGCATTCGAACACCACAAGCGCTGACCGAGCGGGCGCGACTGGGGGCAGGCGACAGCGCGCCGTCTCTCGAGACCGTCATGCCCGAGACGTTTGCCGAGCTGATGGCGGTGTTTGCCAAGCTTGAAGCGCACTACCGGGACATGCAGGACATCGAATTCACGATCCAGGAGGGTCGGCTGTGGATGCTGCAAACCCGCAATGGAAAGCGCACGACGGCTGCGGCCATGAAGATCGCGGTGGACCTCGCCGAAGAGGGCGTGATCACGACTGGTGAAGCCGTTGGCCGGATCGATGCTGGCGCTCTCGATCAACTCCTGCACCCAACCATCGCACCCGATGCCGAAAAGCACATGGTGGCGCAAGGCTTGCCCGCATCGCCGGGAGCTGCAGCGGGCGAAATCGTGTTTACTGCCGACGAAGCGGAAGCGCTGAAGGCGCAGGGCCGCGAGGTTATTCTGGTGCGGCAGGAGACATCGCCAGAAGACATCCACGGCATGCATGCAGCGGCCGGTATTCTGACCACGCGCGGTGGCATGACCAGCCATGCTGCCGTTGTGGCGCGCGGCATGGGGCGACCGTGCGTGTGTGGCGCCAGTGCCATTCGCGTCGATTATCAAACCGGAACGATGATGGCGGGGTCCGAGCGCTTCCAGAAGGGCGACGTGATCACGATCGATGGCGCAACGGGCGAAGTTTTGCGCGGGCGCGTCGCCATGCGTCAGCCCGAGTTGTCGGGTGATTTCGCGAAGATCATGGCGTGGGCGGATGGCGCGCGGAAGCTTGGGGTGCGCGCCAACGCGGATACGCCACGCGATGCACGCCAAGCGCGCGAGTTCGGCGCCGAAGGCATTGGCCTGTGCCGGACGGAGCACATGTTTTTCGAGGCCGACCGCATTCTCGCTGTGCGCGAAATGATCCTTGCCGACGATGTTGCGGGCCGGCGCAAGGCGCTTGCCAAGATCCTGCCCATGCAGCGCGCAGATTTCACGGACATCTTCGAGATCATGGCGGGGTTACCGGTGACGATCCGCCTGCTGGATCCGCCGTTGCACGAGTTCCTGCCGCACGAGGACAAGGAAGCCGTGGCCGTTGCCAAGGAACTCGGGATTGCGCCAGAGAAACTTCGCATGCGCATCAGCGAGCTGCACGAAGTGAACCCCATGCTGGGTTTCCGAGGGTGCCGCCTTGCCGTGCGTTATCCGGAGATCACGGAGATGCAGGCCCGTGCGATCTTCGAGGCGGCGATCGAGGCCGGGCGGCGGACCGGCAAGCCCGTGACGCCCGAGGTCATGATCCCGCTGGTCGCGTGGCGTAGCGAGTTCGATATTCTGGCCGCCGTCATCCGCAAAACGGCCGCTGCCGTCGAGGCCGAGCAGAAGACCAAGATCACCTATCAGATCGGCACCATGATCGAGTTGCCGCGCGCTGCCCTCAAGGCCGAGGAGATTGCGGCGGGCGAGATGGGTGCCGAATTCTTCTCATTCGGAACCAACGACCTCACCCAGACCTGCCTTGGCTTGTCGCGCGACGACGCGGCGCCGATCCTTGCCGACTATACCAAGGCACGCATCTTCGACGTTGATCCGTTCGTTTCGATCGATCAGGCGGGCGTTGGCGAGCTGGTTGCGATCGGCACCGAGCGGGGACGCAAAGCGCGCAAGGACTTGAAGGTCGGAATCTGTGGTGAGCACGGCGGCGATCCCGCATCCGTCATCTTCTGTCACGACACCGGCCTCGACTATGTGTCGTGCTCTCCGTTCAGGGTGCCGGTTGCGCGATTGGCTGCGGCCCAGGCGGCCATCAAAAGCAAGGGGCACGGCACAGCCTGACATAGCGCGCCTACGGTCGTCGCAACTGCTCTCTCGGCCAATGTTCTGTCCAGGGATCGTGACGGACTATGCCAGGTCTGCCAGCGGTTTGCCCGGCCCAGAGACCAGTTCTTCGACGCGCCGAGCGAGACATCGTTGTCATATCAATCAATTATACAATGCTGCTCGCTGTGGTGGCAGCCATCTGATCAATGCACTTCTCAGGTTGTACGATTTCGCTTTGCAAAAAGGCCTTGCCACCGCATTATCACGGCCAGCGGGGAAGTGATCAGTCGTTCGTTTGGGGGATGTCGTGGCGGCAAATGACAATCCAGGCGCCTTGCGTGTCGGCGTCGATGTTTTTCTTGATGGCTATCTGGAAACCGCTGGGGATGTGATCGTTGCGGGCCAGCTTTTGGGCGAGGTTCGAGCCCCTCGCATCATTGTCGAAGACGGGGGGTTTGTTTCGGGCAACCTCATCGCCGATGAGGTCATCATCTCCGGCACCGCGCAGGACGTCTTCGTCTATGCCGGAAAAATCGAGCTGACCGACGGCTGTCGGGTCACCGGCGAACTCTATCACAAGCACCTCAACGTGGCGGCACAAAGCTTCTTCGAGGGCAAGAGCCGCCGCCATCCCAACCCGCTCGAACTTGTCAGCTCGGAGGCGGCAGGCTTGATCGCGCATTGAACGCAGTCTTGGCGTTGCGAGACCCTTTCAGGCATTTGCCTGATGGTGGCGCCTCCGAGATCGCTCGCGCGCCGTCTGGTGTGCCCTCACGGGCTCAGCCGAGACGGCGATGCAGGGTGATTCCAATAGCTTCTCCACGCTTGCGACGACGCCAGCCCCTGCGGGTGTGATGCCGTGATCAGTCGACGTCAATGGCATGGGCAATGACCTTGCGCATGACGCTCGGTAAGGCTGATTTGGCGAGATCCCGCCGGGCAACCCACCGGCAGCGATCGGGATCCGCCCATAGATCAAGCTGACGGTCGACAGGGACGACAGCCCGGTACACCAGCAGCTCCAGACGAAAATGGGTGAAGGTATGCGTGACCTGCCCCGTGACAGGCCACCACTCGGCCCGGAGCGGAGCGGATTGCAGTGCGTCCTCGGCCGATTGCCAGGCATCCCCCCAGTGCGTCGACGGCAGCTCCAGCATGCCGCCGAGAAGGCCCGCCTCGGGCCGACGGCGCAAAAGGACGTGGCCGTCCTCACGTAGAGCTACGAAAGCGACGCCGTAACGGATTGGCCGGTCGGCTTTTTGTGCGCGGCGCGGCAATGTGGCTGCGATCCCCGCCGCACTTGCCACGCACATGCTCTTCAACGGACACATCAGGCAGGACGGGCGCTTTGGCGTGCAAATGCGGGCGCCCAGATCCATCAAGCCCTGCGCAAAATCGCCGGCGCGCGTATCAGGCGTCAAGCGGGCCGCCAACTCGCGCAGGCGTGGCTTTACGCCGGGCATCGGGTCCTCGACAGCGAACAGACGCGCCACCACGCGCTCGATATTGCCGTCAACGGGCGTGCTCGCGGCACCGAAGGCAATCGCGGCGATGGCGGCTGCGGTATAAGGGCCGATGCCCGGCAATTTTTTGAGTTCAGCCTCGCTGGACGGGAAATTTCCGCAATGCTCCTGCGTCACGACACGGGCGCAAGCATGGAGATTGCGCGCACGCGAGTAGTATCCGAGGCCGGCCCAGGCCGCGAGGACGTCGTCCAGAGGGGCAGCTGCCAATGCCCTGACATCAGGCCAGCGCGCCAGGAACTGATGGAAGTAGGGGATAACGGCCTTGACCGTCGTCTGCTGGAGCATGATCTCGGACAGCCAGACCCGATAGGGATCCGGCGTCTCGTCGGGCCCGTAGCGCCAGGGCAAGTCCCGACGCTCCTTGTCATACCAGTCCAGCAAAGGCCCAGCGGCCGCAAGGCGGGGACCTCGCACGGGTTGCTCGATTGCCACAGTCGACATGGACCTCTCCGCGCGTTGAGGCGAATCGTTTACCAGATATTAAGGACGTGGCGATGCCATGGAAACAAAGCTCGAAGGGAGTGGCGGCCTTATGCAACGAGACAGTGGCCCAAATGGCAACAAGCCGCCGCCTCGACAAGTTGTTGGGCAGGCCGCCGGCCGGGCCAAGCCTTATTCGCCGGCTTATGGTGGCGGCCGACGGCCGCTTGCGGCCAAGACCGTCGGCAGCTTCGTTCCACGGCTGACGCGGCCGGCGTTCGAGAAATTCGGCTTCTCGGCAGCGACGCTGATCACCGACTGGGCAACTATCGTCGGCAGCGACATTGCGCGTTATGCGAGGCCTGAGCGGCTGAAATGGCCAAAGCGCGTCAGTTATCAACCGGACGGTGTGGATGACGCCGAGCGCGGCCGACCTGGCGCGACGCTGATGCTGGCGGTCGAGGCGGGTCGGGCACTCGATGCACAGTACAAGGCTGCGCTAATCGTCGAACGGATCAACGCCTACTTCGGCTATCGCGCCGTTTCAGACGTACGCATCGTCCAGGTTGCATCGCTCGAGTCCAATGTCGGCGACGATGGCGGGCAGCGTGTCGTTCCGCGGGCGCCTGTGCCTTCTGCCGCAACCACGCCACCTGTCGTTGCAAGTGTGACCGATGCCGACCTGCGTGCGGCGCTCGAACGCATGGCGGCGGGCCTCGTTTCCCGTAAGGCTCAAGCGCTGGCACCGCGCCAAGACTGAATGGGCCAACGTATTGGCGCGCCTGCAATTCATGACAGGCCAATTCATGGCAGGTTCAGGGCAAGCGGCCTTACATCGGCTCGCTTGGATATGCTAGCAAGGGCCAACCGCCGGCTCGAGCCTGCAGTCTTGTATGTTTGCCATACCGCCATCGGAGCGGAGGAGATCGACGTGAGCACACCAACCTCGCACCCTGTCCTAAGTGTCCTGGCCGCCCTTAAGCACACGCGTCGTGCGCTGATCGCAGCTGCAGCTCTGCTTGTCTTGGTGCCCGCCGTTGCTTTCGCGCAGAAGAAGGACCCGAAGGAGATTGCCGAGGCGCTGGCCAAGCCTGGCCCGCGTGGCGATCTGGTGCTCGGCAAGGCCGACGCCCCGGTGACGATTGTGGAATACGCGTCGATGACGTGCAGCCACTGCGCGAATTTCCACAATACGGTGCTGGCGAAGCTGAAAGAGAAATACATCGATACGGGCAAGGTTCGGCTGATCATGCGCGAATTCCCGCTCGATAACCTGGCGGCTGCGGGCTCGATGCTGGCGCGATGTGCCGGTCCCGACAAATCCTTCGACGTGATCAAGACCTTGTTCGAAAAGCAGGCCGATTGGGCCTTCGTGAACGGCAACCCCATTCCGGCGCTGTTCAAGATCGTCGAGCCGTTTGGCTTCACGAAGGAGAGCTTCGACAAGTGCCTGACCGACCAGAAGCTGCTGGATGACATCACGTCCGTTCGGGACAATGCCAGCAAGGTTCTTGGCGTGCGGGCCACGCCGACGTTCTTCATCAATGGCACCAAGCTGGAAGACAGGTCGGACGACATCGCCTCCTTCGACAAGGCCATCGAACCTCTGCTGGCAGCAAAGAAGTAGTGCGCATGGCGGCAGCGGCATCAGCGCAGCGACTGACCGGTGTAGCCTTGGCGATGCTGCTTTCGCTCGCAGGCGGATGCAGCGGTGACGTGTCCTCACTGGCGACACAGACGACCGTGACGGGTGCTGCGGGGAGCGGCGGCGCCTACGCGGGCGCAGCGTCGGCTGATCGGTCTGCTGCCCCTTTCAATCCGTTCGCTCCGGAGGGCGCCTCGGACCTGCGGTTGCGTGAAGTGATCGCCAAACCGACGCTCGCACAAATCCACGCTCCGCCGCCGCTGCCGGAATTTTCCCTCGGCCGGGCCGATGCGCCGGTCGTGATGGTCAAATACATGTCGCTGACCTGCCAGTACTGCCGGCGCTTCATGGCAGAGACATTCCCGATCCTGAAAAAAGACTACATCGACACCGGCAAGGTCCGGCTGATCATCCGGGAGTTTCCGATCGGCAAGTCGAGCGGAAATGCGACCATCGCCCTCAGATGCGCGCCCATGGACAAGTATCTGACGCTCTACCAGAAGTTCCTGCAGCAGCAGGCGCAATGGGTGGCGCAAGAGGTGCGCACCGATGCCATCTTCAAGGTGGCTTCTGAAGTGGGGATGAAGCGCGAGCAGTTCGACGCCTGCATGAAGAATCAGTCCATGATCGAAGCCCTGAAGCAAGTGAAAGACCGGGGGCGGCAACTAGGAATCATCGGCACGCCCAATTTTTTCATCGGCGACAAGCTTGTGAAGAACGTGATCGGGATGCCGGAGATCAGAGCCATCGTGGATCCGATGCTGGGGGCTGGCGCATCGCCCGGTGCACGCCTTGCCCGCACGCCGGGTGCCGGCTGAGGCCTGATCGAGGCAGGCAGCCGCTTAACGGGGCGAGCTCCAATTGACGGGTTTGCCCGCTCTTTCGATGCGAAGGCACAGCAGCCAACGGAGACAGGCAACGGGGACCGAGGCATGCACATCACCCGTCTGAGGCTCCTGGGTTTCAAGTCCTTCGTCGAGCCGACCGAATTGATGATCGAGCATGGCCTCACCGGAGTTGTGGGGCCCAATGGGTGCGGCAAGTCGAACCTGCTGGAAGCGCTCCGCTGGGCGATGGGTGAGACGTCCTACAAGGCCATGCGCGGTTCGGCCATGGAGGACGTGATTTTCGCCGGCACGACGTCGCGCCCCGCCCGGAACTGGGCTGAAGTGACGATGTTCGTCGACAATTCGCAGCGCACTGCGCCCCCCGAGTTCAACGATCAAGACATGCTCGAGGTGACGCGGCGGATCGAGCGCGACATGGGTTCGGCGTACCGGGTCAATGGCCGCGAGGTCCGCGCACGCGATGTCAAAGTGCTGTTCGAGGACGCGGCAACGGGCGCCCGCTCGCCGGCCCTGGTGCGACAGGGGCAGATCGGCGAGATCGTCAATGCCAAGCCCGAGCAGCGCCGCCGCATTCTGGAAGATGCCGCCGGCGTTGCGGGGCTGCACACGCGGCGCCACGAAGCGGAACTCAGATTGAAGGCAGCCGAGGATAATCTCGCGCGGATCGGTGACGTGCTGGGCGGGCTATCGAGCCAGATCGAAGGGCTGAAGCGGCAGGCGCGGCAGGCCAAGCGCTACAAAGAATTGTCTGGCGAAATCCGCAAGACGGAGGCACTGGCGCTGCATCTGGCGTGGACGGCGGCTGGCACAGATGTGTTTGGCGCTGAGAGCGCACTGCGGGAGGCGCTGACAGCGCTTGCTGCTGCCACGGAGGCCGAAACGCAAGCACTTAGCGAAGAGGCGGCCGTTGCCGAAACCTTGCCTGGTTTGCGGGAGACAGAGGCCGAGCGCGGGGCGACGGTGGCGCGTTTGAGGATCGAGCTCGAATCGTTCGAGCGCGAAGCAGAGCGCCTGAAGCAGCGGCGCAATGAACTCGAGGCTCGCCTGGCGCAGCTCACGCAGGACGAGGCGCGCGAGGAAGGCATGGCGCGCGAAGCGGCCGGTTTCGTTACGCGGCTTGGCGAGGAGATCACGGCGATCGGGTCGCTGGCTGCTGGTGAGGATGATCGCGAGGCTGAGGCGCAGGCCACGCTGGATGCCGCGCAGGCGGCACTCACCAGCGCTGAAAGTCGCTTGAGTGACGTGACGCGGCGGGCTTTCGACGCGCACGCACGGCGGCAAAGCCTCCTCAAGGCGTGGGCGGAGCGCAAGGGCGAGAGCGAGAAAGCCAAGCGCAGCCTGGAGCAACTGGCCTTGCAACGCCAGGACATTGCCGCCCGCGCACCCGATGCCGTCAAGCACAAGGAGACGGCCGAGCGGGGGCAGGAACTGCTGGCTGAAATCGGCGAGATCGAGGAGCGTACGCTGGCGGCGGAAGAGCAGGTTGGCGAGCTGACGCAGATCACGTCGCAGGCGCGCGATCTCAGTGCGGCGGCCGCGCTGGATGCCAGTCGCCTGTCGACCGAGATCACGACCCTGTCGAAGCTGCTCACTCCGATCCGGGAGGATGGGCTGCCGCCCGTGGTGGACCAGCTGACAGTTGCACCGGGCTACGAAATTGCACTCGGCGCGGCGCTCGGAGACGATCTTGATGCGCCGGTTGCAGAAGAAGCGGGTGTGCATTGGCGTCTGGTGCAGCCGAGCAAGGACGAGGCGAAGTTGCCCGCCGGTCTCGTTGCGCTGGGTGATCATGTCGAGGGTCCTGCGGAACTGCAACGACGGCTGGCGCAAATCGGCATCGTCGATCGAGCCGATGGGCATCGGCTGCAAGCAGCATTGAAGCCGGGGCAGCGGCTGGTCTCACTGGAGGGCGATCTGTGGCGGTGGGACGGTTTTGTCGCCCAGGCTGACGCCCCGACGGCCGCGGCTTTGCGGCTGGCCGAGCGCAACCGGCTCGGTGAACTCATCGCGCGGGAGGACAACGCCAAGCGTGTTGCAGCCGCCAAGGCGCAGGACGCGGCAACAGCCCAAACGCGCCTCACGGCCGCGGAGGGCGAGGCACGCCGGTTGCGCCAACTATGGCGCGAGCTGCAGGCTGAGCTTGCCCGGGTGCGCGAGAGCCTGACGGGTCTTGAGCGTCAAGCGCGCGAAACGGAGTCGCGGCTCGCGGCTGCCGATGAGGCCAAGGCGCGCACCGAGGACCAGATGGCCGAGGCTGCAGAGCGCCTGCTTGAAATCGAGACGGCCCTCGAGACGCTCGATGGCGAGGCGGGCCTGGACGAGGAGGTGCAGACGGCGGAAGGCGAGGCGCAAGCGCGCCGTGCAGCACTGGCCGATGCGCGCGAGCGGGCGCAGGTTCTGGCGCGCGAACGGCGCGAGCGCGGCGAACGGCTCGAGGCCATCCGTCGAGAGGTCGAACGCTGGCAGGCGCGCAGCTCCGATGCAACACGACAACTGCAAGCGCTGTCGGGCCGGTGGGAGGAAACCGCGTGCGAGCTCGAAAGCCTGGCGGACCTGCCCGATGCTCTCGATGAGCGCCGGCAGGGCCTCATGGAAGCGCGCGAGGACGCGGAACGGCGCAGGCAAGAAGCAGCCGATCGACATGCGGCGGCGGAAGGCGCGTTGCGGAAGACGCAGCAAGACTTGCGCGCGGCGCAAGCGGCCGTGTCGGCAGCGCGCGAGCAACGGGCGCGCCATGAAGCGCATCTCGAGGCGGCGCGGGCGCGATTATCCGAAGAGGGACGGCGCATTCGAGAGACGCTTGAAGTGGCGCCGGAAGCTTGCCTTGGCCTCGCCGGTTTCACGGCGGAAGCAGCACTGCCGGTACAGGGCGATGTGGACCGGCAACTGGCGCGATTGAAGACCGAGCGCGACCGGCTTGGAGGCGTCAATCTCAGTGCCGAGGACGCTCTCACCGAGATCAACGAAGAGCACGCGCGGCTCGACATGGAGCGGCTCGACGTGGAGGCGGCGATTGCCAAGCTGCGCGGCGCGATCGGGCAACTCAACCGTGAGGCCAAGAAGCGCCTGACCGAGGCGTTCCAGACCGTCGACGGCCACTTTCAGCGGCTTTTTGGGTCTCTGTTCGGTGGCGGCGAGGCACGTCTCGAAATGATCGAGAGCGAAGAGGATCCGCTTGAGGGTGGCCTCGAGATCATCGCCAAGCCACCCGGCAAGAAGCCGGCGACGTTGTCACTATTGTCTGGTGGCGAGCAGACACTGACCGCGTTGTCGCTCATCTTTGCGGTGTTCCTCACCAACCCATCCCCGATCTGCGTGCTGGATGAAGTCGATGCGCCGCTCGACGATTCCAACGTCGATCGCTTCTGCACGCTGATGGAGAAGATGGCTGGCGAGACGGCGACACGGTTCCTGGTTATCACGCATCATCCCATGACAATGGCGCGCATGAACCGGCTGTTCGGCGTGACAATGGGAGAAAAGGGCGTGTCGCAGTTGGTGTCTGTGGATCTCAGCACGGCTGAACGGATCATCGACGGCGACGCCCCTGATCTTGTCGAGGGCGCCGCCTGATCATCGCAGCAAGCGCGGTCTCAGCGTCAAACCTGCATCCGCCGCTTTTCCTTGGCCTCGCGGATGTTCTGGCGCATGCGGTCGACCTTCAGGTCGTTCTCGCGGTTGGCCCTGGCGACATTGTCGGTGCCAAACAGCCAGTACCAGAAGCCACGGCCGGGTTCGGAGGGCAACGCATAGTTGTCCGCGCTGATCTCCTCGCCGCTCGCGGCCTTTGGCTTGATGGAAACATCGACCATGCCATCGTTACGTGAGCCATTTCGGCCGTTGGTGACGACCGAGGGCAGATCCACCGACGACCTGATGCTATCGACCGATTGCAGTTTCATCTGGTCGAGACGGTCGGCGAGCGTTCCGAAATGGTTCTGACTTTCACTGCGCCAATCACTGACAGCTGAGTTGAGTGTCGCCTGGCTTTGGCCGAGTTGCTTGATCTCATTATAAATGAAATCGAAGTCCTGGTCGCGGCCACGCAAGGCCTCTTCATTGGCAACAGCGTCGGTGCGCACGCGCTCATCGAGCTGCACGAGCTTGTTGGTGATCTCGGAGAGCGCGGTTTTCAGGGCGTCGACATTCGAGCTGCTGGCAGTCTCAAGCGACGTCAAGCGAGATACCAGCGGGTTCGTCAGCGCAGTCACGTCGACGTTACCGCCAACGCTGGGTTTGGCTTCCAGCAGCCGCAAGCGCTCAACGATCTCTTGACGCGAACTTTGTGCCTCGTTGCCGCGCAGCTCCAGCAGGCGTTCGATCGAGCCCAGGCGATCGTCGAGGATCAACATGCCCTCGCCCTCGTCGCGGGTCTGGGACACATGGCGTTCAACCGTATTCAGACGCTCGGCAATGCTGGCGGTTGTGGCCGCTGCCTCGCCAAAGCCCGCGCGAACAGCGCGTTCGAGACCGCCGATGCGCTCGATGAGCTCCGCAGGCGGGGCTTGGGTCCCCATGGGAACCGCTTGGATCGACGTCTCGATGGCGTCGAAGTGCTCGGCAAGGGCAAGGCGCGCCTTGTTGCTCTCGGCGGTCATGACCTCGATCATGCGGCTCATGGCATCGAGGCGGCCGGTGAGCTCGTTCCAGCGGGCGTTGGCCGGTCCGGATGTGTCCTGCATGGCAACCAGGCGTTTGCCGGTCTCGCCGGCTGTCGTTTCGATGGCCTGCAGGCGCTGGCCAAGGTTTGCCCAATTGCGCGCGCCCTCGCCCAGCCCGCCGTGCACTGCTTTTTCCAGGGCGGCCATGCGGTCGTCGAGCTTTGCCACGGCGATCCCGTCACCGCCGTCGCCGATCCGCACTTCGAGCGCACTCAGCCGTTGGGCGATGTGATTGGTGGCTTGCAAGGCCTCGCCCATTGTCGCGTTGACGGCTTTCTCGACGGCCACCAGACGATCGACGATCTGGATCGGGATACGGGAGGCTTCACTGCGAACCTGGACAGCTCGCTCGATGCCGTCGAGCCGCTGGCTCAGGTCGCCACGCAGGGCGGCGTTGTCGCCGCGCTGTGCCACCACGTCACGCTGCAGATCGCGTACGAGATCGGAGAGCAGCTTGCGCTCGCTGGCGAACTCCATGTGCATCATGCGCAAGCTGTCCTCGATGCCAGCAACGCGCGCGCTGACGCCATCGTTGGCGACGAGCTGAATCGGTCTCGATACGGGTTCCGGCACACTGGGGATGTGCATCTCCCGGCCCCGCCCCCAGTCGGCGCGCTGCCAGTCCGGCGTCAGACGGCGAAGGAGGAGGACAACGGGCAGATCGCGCCCGTAATGCAGGAGGACCCACAGCACGTCGTCGACACCTGCGGCGGTGCCGCGGCGGTAAGCGATGTCGCCTGCGCGGCGCAGGACATCCTCGAGTTCGGCAGATCGCCGGGGCGCCAGGGCATCGCCGGCATTGGCGGCGGGCACTTCACTGGCGATCAGGGTCGCGCTCTCGCGGCGCAACTGCCCCTCGTGGACGCCGCGGGCCTCGAGCTGGCGGGCAGCGGCATCGACGCGGGTCAACGCATTGACGAGATGCTCGAGTTCGACCTCTGCTGCACCATTGGCCTTGGCCACATCGAAGGCATAGTTGCAGCATGCCAACACGACCTCGTCGACCCAGAGCGGGTCGTTTTGGCTGCCGGAGCTTGTGGACCGCGCCCGGGTCATGCGGCCGTTGGCATAACCAGACTCGTATTCGCCGGCGTACGGGTCACGCGGCGTGCGCGTGTGGGGAACCCGCAAATCCAGATCTTCACCTTTGTACTGCATGGCGCATAGGCTCCTTCACGCACCCGGTCCGACCCGGCCTGCGCAATTGTTGCTGGGCTGGTGCTGCAACCGCACGGTCGCGCTGCAGCCCAGTTGTCTTCCGTCCCGCTGGATAAGCCGGCGCGCATGTGCCCGCCGCCCTGCCCAAGCTCGCCCCCATGCCGATCGCGCCAGACGGATACCGCCAAGCGCCCGCTCACTGCCCTCCGTGGCAGAATAGACCGCCCTTGAGACGATTTCGAGACCTCCGTCAATAAACTCTTGACCTTAGACAAAAGATTAACAGCCACGGCTCAAAGCTATGATTCAAATAAATATCTGTTTCCGGATGATACAAATGCCACGCCTTGCCCGGCGGGTCTGAACCGGGCAATGACTACGATAAAGCGCGGCTTCGTGACGGGCGTGGCGTGCGGCCACACGCCGATTGTGCAGGAGCGTGCCGCCGCAGCGGCCTTCCCGCCGGCGTCGGATGGTGGAGGATCGGCGCCGAAATCTCGGCTTAGAGGCGACCCGGATTGCGCGCCTTCAAGATCGGGCGAACCCAGCGATGGAAACGCTCGGCTTCCTCGTCGTGAAGATAGCCCGATAGGCAGAAGGAATGGCAGCCCAAGTCAATATACCCCTGCAACACGTCGGCGCATTGCTCGGGGTTGCCAACAATGACGACGCCGGCGCCCGGACGGGCCTTGGCCAACCCGACCCAAAGGTTCGGGGCGATGATATCGCCGTTCTCGCGCAGCTGCTGCACCCGCTGGTTGGCGGCGGACGCGGAGTAGTAGCTCTTGATGTAGGCTTCGCGTTCGGCGCCGACATTGCGGGTCAGCCCCTCGGCCGCCTCCCACGCGTCCTTCTCGTTTTCCCGGCAGACGATCTGCAGGCGCATGCCGAAACCCAGCTTGTCCTCGCGACCGTGGCGGGCGGCCATTTCGCGCAACGTCACCATATTGGAGGCGATGGTGTCGAGGGTATCGCCCCAGAACAAGTGTACGTCGGAGTGCTTGGCTGACAGCTCCCACGCCTGGCGAGAGCCGCCGCCCAGGTAAAAGCGCGGATAGGGTTTCTGGTAGGGCTTGGGATTGAGCTCGGCCTGGTTCAGTGTGTAGTACTTGCCCGCATGGTCGGTGCGCCCGTCGCCCTGGGTCCACAGCTTCTTCAGGATCTCGACCTCTTCGTCCATGATCTCGTAGCGCTGCTCTTTCGACCACTTGACGCCTTCGGACAGATTTTCCTGCTCGGATTGGCCGGCAATGAGATTGACCGAAATGCGACCCTTGGAAAGCTGATCGCAGGTTGCAATCATTTTTGCCAGCAATACTGGGTTGATATAGCTCGGCCGGGCGGCGATGAGCATCCGGAGCTTGCTGGTCTGGCCAATCATCAAGGCGCCGGTCATCCAGGCGTCCCAGCACTGATGACCGACCGGTATCAGCATATATTCGAAGCCAGCTGCCTCGGCGGCCCGCGCAACGCGCGAAAACATTTCCATGCCCGCCGCCACCTTCAACGGATCGCCGTAATCATCTGTGTCGCCACGGGTCGGCAGGAACCAGCCGAGTTCAAGTGGGCGTTGCTCGGGTTGCATATGATCTCCGAATCGGCTCGCGCTTCGACAAGTGAACGTTCGTGCAAAGGTTTCAGAGCACCGACGATGGATCAAGGGGGCAACGCGGCGCAGGTTTTGCATGCGATGTGGGTGAGGTGTCGAGGCGCATTCCAGCGGCTGCCAGATTTCAGCGGTGGGTATGTGTGCATGCGCGACACAACCGACTTGTATCCACACGCGATCCGGTATCACACTTCCGCCCGCTGAAGGGCCTATACCTTGGAGGACTGTGTGCAACCGCAAGGGCCTGCCTGGCGTTGGCACTTATCCGACAACTCTCCCCTGCGCCGCATGACCGCGCCGGCCCAAATCTCAGTTTCGACGCTCCTCACGACGCCGCAATGGCGCGACGGGTTTGCGCCGGATTGTGCGTTCTACCCACGACAGCGCCACCTCAGGCAGGACAACGCGAATGGTGAAGATCTTGACTTCGCTCCTTAAGAAGCTGACGGCTGTGGCCTTGCTCGGTGGGCTGGTCGGCGTCGTTGCCTACGCCATGGTGAAGCCCGATACGCCGCCGCAAACGCGCGACCGGCCAAGCCGCGGCAGCAGCAGTAAAGGCGGGGCACCTGTCGTACCAGTGCTGGCGGCTCGGGCAGAAAGTACGAACGTGCCTGTCGTGCTCGACGGGGTGGGGACCGTACGGCCACTGAAGACGGTGACGGTGCGAACCCAGGTCGACGGGCGGATCCTGAAAATCGCATTCGAAGAGGGTCAGGAGATCAAGGCCGGCGACCTGCTGGCCGAGCTCGATCCTGCGACCTATCAGGCGGCACTCGACCAGGCCGTTGCCAAGCGCGCCATCACGCAAACGCAGCTGGCCAATGCCAAGCGCGACTATGAGCGCATGGCCAAGATCCCGAATGTCATGGCGCAAAAGACGATGGACACCCAAGAGGCGCAGGTGGCGCAGTTCGAAGCCCAGCTCAAGGCGGACGACGCGGCCATCGCCAGCGCCCGCACCGTACTCGACTACACACGGATCACCGCGCCGATCAGCGGTCGCACCGGCTTCAGGCTGGTGGATGAAGGCAATATCGTCAGATCCGGGGACGCCGGCATCGTCACGATCACCACGCTCGATCCGATCAGCGTCGTCTTTACGGTGCCACAACAGCGGCTGGCGGATCTGAAACGGGCCATGACGCGCGACACCACCCGCAACTCTGTCGAGGCGATCGATTCCGATGGCAAGCCCGTCAGTGGGGCCGGGCGGCTCGAGGTGATCGACAACCAGATCGATCAGCAGACCGGCACGGTGCGCATCAAGGCAACCTTCGACAACGCCAAACGCGAGCTGTGGCCTGGGGAATTCGTCAACGTCAAAGTGAAGGTCGATATTCTCGACGATGTGATCGCGGTGCCTGCAGCAGCCGTGCAGCGGGGGCCTGCGGGCACGTTCGTGTGGGTCGTGGGACCCGAGAACGCAGCCGTTGTGCGGCCTGTGGAAACGGGCCTGCAGACCGAAACCCTGGCCGTCATCAAAGCCGGCCTCAAGGCTGGCGAACAAGTCGTGACCACAGGCTTTGCCCGAATTTCTGAGGGGGCTCGCCTGGTGATCCGGGATGCCCCGGCAACGGCGCCGGTCAACTTCGTGCCGCCTGCGCGCGCCAAGCGGGGGGCAAAGCGGCAAGGAGGGAAAGGCGGGGAAAGTGGCAAGCAGCGTGAAGGCGCCGCGGCCGCTGGCCAGCCTCGCACGCGGCGCAATGGCGCCTCGTCGCCATGAGCGTTTCACGCCCCTTCATCCTGCGGCCCATCGCGACCATCCTCCTGACGATTGCGGTGCTGCTCGGCGGGTTTCTCGGCTATCGCGCGCTGCCTGTGGCGTCACTGCCGCAAGTCGAGTTTCCAACCATTCAGGTGACGACGGCCTTGCCCGGCGCCAGCCCCGATACCATGGCAAACCTGGTTACGGCACCGCTGGAGCGCCAACTCGGCCAGATCGCCGCCCTCGAGGTGATGACGTCGTCGTCGTCGCTGGGGCTCAGCCAGATTACTCTGCAGTTCAACCTCGGCCGCGACATCGATGCGGCCGGCCAGGATGTCCAAGCGGCGATCAATGCCGCGGCATCGACGTTGCCGCGCAACCTGCCGTACCCGCCGACGTTCGCCAAGGTCAATCCCGCCGACGCGCCGATCATCACATTGGCGCTGACATCGAAAACGCAGCCGCTGCGCGCGCTTTCCGACCTCGCCGATACGCTCGTGGCGCAGCGTCTCGCTTCGGTCTCGGGCGTGGGCCGGGTTGCCGTCGAAGGCGGCATCAAGCCTGCGGTGCGTATCCAGGCCAATCTGGCGCAGCTTGCAAGCTATGGCCTTTCGATGGCTGACTTGAGGACTGCAATCGTCGCCGCCAATGTCGCCGGTCCCAAGGGCTCTCTCGATGGTTCGTCGCAGACCTACACGATTGCTGCCAACGACCAGGTGACGAGCGCGGACCAGTACAAGGGTGTGATCGTTGCCTGGCGCAACGGCGCGCCGGTATTTCTGACTGACGTGGCCGAGGTCAGCGACGGGCTCGAGAACACCCAGGTCGGCGGCTGGTACAAGGGCAACACGGCTGTCGTCATCAACGTCCAACGCCAGCCGGGCGCCAACGTCATCCAGACCGTTGACCGACTCAAGGCCGAGCTACCGCGGCTGGCCAGCGCCATGCCCGTCGGCGTCGATCTGGCCATGGTCCACGACCGGACCGGAACGATCCGCGCCTCCGTTCATGACGTACAGTTCACGCTGGTACTGGCGGTCGCGCTGGTGGTGCTGGTGGTGCTGCTGTTTCTGAAATCGCTCGGCGCCACGCTGATTGCAGGTATCGGCCTGCCCGTCTCTATCATCGCGACGTTCGGCGTGATGTGGATGTGGGGATTCTCGCTCGACAATCTGTCTCTCATGGCGCTGACCATCGGCACCGGCTTCATCGTCGACGACGCGATCGTGATGATCGAGAACATCGTCCGGCACATGGAGGACGGCGAAGACCCGTTCACAGCCGCGCTCGAAGGCGCCAGCGAAATCGGTTTTACCGTTATTTCGCTGACGCTGTCGTTGCTGGCGGTGTTCATTCCGCTGCTGTTCATGACTGGCCTTGTCGGCCGCATGTTCCGCGAATTCGCTCTGACACTTTCGATCGCCGTGGTGGTCTCGGCTGTGGTGTCGCTGACGCTGGTGCCGATGCTGTGCGCGCGAATGTTGAAATCGCCCAAGCGGGCGCACGCGACGGGCCAAGTGGCTGCGCGCGCCTCGCTCGCGGCGCGCCTGACGGACGGCATCGTTGCGCTCTACATGCGTTCTCTCAAGGTCGTCGTGCGCCATGAACTGATCACGTTGACACTGGTCGGCGCCACCATCGCCGCGACCCTGGCACTTTACGTCGCGGTGCCGAAAAGCTTCCTGCCGCTGCAGGACACTGGGCTCATTACGGCCAGCTTCGAGGCTCACCCCTCGACGTCGTTCGAGGCCATGACCAAGCTGCAAGCGGAGGTCGAACACCGCATTTCCGCCGATCCGGATGTTGCCGGCGTCGTCTCGATCCTCGGGCTTTCGAATCTGAACCTGACGCCGAACGCGGGGCACTTGAAGATCGTGCTGCGGCCGCGCGAGGAACGCCGGACGCGGGCGCCGGAGATCATCGGGAGGCTGGCCAACGATGTGCGCCAGATTGCCGGGGTGACGGTGACGTTCCGGCCGGTGCAAGAAGTCCAGATCGCAACGCGCAACTCGCGCGCGATCTACCAGTACACACTGACCGGCACCAACGGCAGCGACGTCTCCCGCTGGGCAGACCGGATGGTGGCCAAGCTGAAAGAGGATACCCGGCTCAGCGACGTTGGCAGCGATGAGCAACGCGGGGGACTGCGTGCCTTCATCAACGTCGACCGGGCGCGCGCGGCGCGTGTCGGCGTGACCATGGCCAGCATCAACGATGCCCTCAACGACGCCTTCGGCCAGCGCCAGATTTCGACGATCTACGCGCAAGCCAATCAATACCGGGTCGTACTGGAAGCGGCGTCGGCGTACTCGCGCGATCCGGGTGCGCTCAAACGCGTTTTCGTGCCATCGAGCTCGGGAAGCCAGGTGCCGCTTTCGGCCATCGCGCAGATCGAACGCACAACGGCGCCGCTCGCCATCCTGCGGCAGGACCAGTTTCCGGCCGTCACCATCTCCTACAATCTGGCGCCCAAGGTTTCGCTTTCGCAGGCCATCGAGGCGATCGAAGCGGCGCGGAAGTCCGTCGGACTGCCCAGCTCAATTTCCGGAAGTTATGCGGGCGAGGCTGCAGAATTCTCACGTGCACTGGATGGCCAGCCCTGGCTGATCCTGGCTGCGGTCGTGTGCATCTACCTCGTGCTTGGCATTCTCTATGAAAGCGCCATCCATCCGTTCACGATTCTGACGACTCTGCCATCGGCGGGCATTGGAGCAGTGCTGGCGCTTTGGCTGACGGGACTTGATCTGTCGGTGGTGGCGCTGATCGGCATCGTGCTGTTGATGGGGATCGTGAAGAAGAATGCGATCTTGATGATCGACTTCGCGATCGAAGCGGAGCGCAGCGACGGGATGGCGCCACGAGAGGCTATCCTGGAAGCGTGCCGGCTGCGTTTCCGGCCGATCATGATGACGACACTGGCTGCCCTGCTTGGCGCGCTGCCGCTGGCAATCGAAAGCGGCACCGGATCAGAGCTCAGGAATCCGCTGGGGATCAGCATCATCGGCGGTTTGGTGCTGTCGCAGTTGCTGACGCTTTATTCGACCCCGGTGATCTACCTGACGATGGAACGGCTGCGCGCCTGGATCACGGGCACAACAGTCGACGTCGATGTGCCGCGCCATCCAAAGCGCCCCCTGGGGGAGCGCACTCACGGCGATGATGTGCCGCACGCACTGCCTGTGGCTAGAGCGGCGGAATAACCGATGGCACACCAAACCGACTCCGTCCCCACGGACGCCACCAAGATCGGTCATGTCGCCGTCAACTTCTCGCGGCCCTTCATTTCGCGGCCCATCGGAACGGTGTTGCTGGCGATCGGGCTGATGCTTGCCGGTCTAGTTGCCTATCGCGTCTTGCCGGTCGCGAGCCTGCCCTCATTCGAGGTGCCGATGGTGGTCGTGCGCGCCAGCCGGCCGGGTGCCGATCCCGCCATCATGGCCGCCACCGTCGCCGCACCGCTCGAGCGCCATCTGGGTGGCATTGCCGGCGTCACGGATATGAGCTCGAGCAACGGCCTTGGCTCGACCCGCATCCGGCTGCAGTTCGACCTCAATCGCTCGGCGGACGAGGCTGCGCAGGATGTGCAGGCCGCGATCAATGCCGCCGCGGCCGATCTGCCGAGCGATATGCCGACGCTGCCATCGTTTCGCAAAGTCAATCCGAATGCGTCGCCGGTTCTGATCCTGGCTTTGACGTCCAAGTCGGTTCCCGTTGCGTCCGTCTACGACATTGCCGACACGACACTGGTGCAGCGCATCGCGCAGGTGCCGGGCGTCGGTGAAGTCAACGTTTCCGGCGCCGAACAGCCGGCTATTCGCATCCGCCTCGATCCCGGCCGTCTGGCCGCCATGAGCATTTCCGGCGAAGACGTCCGGCGGGCCATTGCCGCTGCGACGACACTGGTGCCCCTCGGCTCCATCGACGGGCCCGAAGACCTGATCGCGATCGACACCAACGCCCAGCTCGTGACCG
The DNA here is from genome assembly GCA_041397705.1 of Hyphomicrobiaceae bacterium. GTDB lineage: Bacteria > Pseudomonadota > Alphaproteobacteria > Rhizobiales > Hyphomicrobiaceae. The sequence goes on along the minus strand of JAWKWC010000002.1, from coordinate 122,180 downwards.
TCGACGACTACAAGTCGATCATCGTCAAGACGGCGGATGGGGTACCGATCAAGCTCGGCGACATCGCGGAGGTGGTGCAGGCAAGCCGCAATGCCCGCTCTGCCGCCCTTTTCAACCTGCGGCCCGCCGTCTTGCTGTTCATCACCAAGCAGCCCGATGCCAACGTGATCCAGACCGTCGACGCGGTGAAGGCCGTATTACCGGAGCTCAAGAATTGGATACCGGCGGGGATCGACATCGATGTGCTGTCGGACCGAACGGCGACGATCCGCGCGTCTGTGCACGATATGGAATTGACGCTGTTGCTGTCGGTGCTTCTTGTCATGCTGGTGGTGCTGGTTTTTCTGCGACGGGCGGCCCCCATGATGGCTGCCGGCATCACAGTTCCGTTGTCGCTGGCGGGCACACTGGCGTGCATGTGGCTGGCGGGATTTTCGGTGAACAACCTGACCTTGATGGCGCTGGCGATTTCGGTCGGCTTCGTCGTCGACGATGCGATCGTGATGATCGAAAACGTCTATCGCAATCTCGAGAAGGGGTTGGCGCCGTTGCAGGCGGCGATCGTGGGCGCGCGCGAGATCGGCTTTACGGTGGTGTCGATTTCGCTGTCGCTGGCGGCGGCCTTCGTGCCGTTGATTTTCCTCGGCGGCATTCCCGGACGCCTGCTCAACGAGTTTGCGATGACGATGCTGTTTTCCATCGGCGTTTCGACGGTGGTGTCGCTGTCGGTCACGCCGATGCTGTGTGCGCATACGATCCGCCGCGCCAGCGTCGAGAGGCAGACATTGATCGACCGCATCTTCGAGCGCAGCCTCGACGCCCTGGTTGGCAGCTACATGGCGACGCTGGAGACGGCTCTGCGCTGGCGGTGGGTGACCATCCTGACCATACCGGCGGTGATCGCGGCGACGGCATTCCTGTTCGTCAAGCTGCCGAAGGGCTTCTTCCCAACCGACGACACGGGACTGATCTCGGTATTCATGCGGGGCGCGGCGGATGCGTCCTACGAGCAAATGAAGGAGCTGCAAGAGCGAGCCGTGCGCATTGCCAAGGCCGATCCCGCTGTTGAAGGTGTCGGCTCCTCCGTCGGGGCCTCGTTCTTCTCCACCAGCGGCAACACAGCGCGCATGTACATCGCACTGAAACCGCTGAACGACCGTGAAGGAAAATCGTCACAGGACGTGGCCAATCGGCTGCGGCGGCCGTTGAACGCGATTCCTGGCATCTCGGCCTACGTCAATCCCGTGCAGGATCTGCGCGGCGGCGGCGGTGGCCAGTCGGTTTCGCAGAACGAATTGAGCCTGTGGTCCACCGATGCGGTAGCGCTCTACGAATGGGCGCCAAAAATTCTGGCGCGGCTAAGGACCCTGCCTGGACTGGTCGATATCGCGACATCGCGTGAGCAGGGCGGGCGCCAGCTGGAGATCAAGATCGACAAGGTTGCAGCTGCGCGTCTGGGTGTTCGTGTGGAAGCCATCGGCGCCGCGCTCAACAACGCGTTTGCACAGCGGCAGGTCGCCGTCGTCTATCGCCCACGTAACCAGTATCGCGTGGTGCTCGAAGTCGATCCGGACCTGCAGCGCGATCCGAGCCACCTGGCGCGCATCTTTGTTCCTGGCCAGAACGGCGCGCAGGTGCCGCTGCTCTCCGTCGTCGACGTGACATCGGCGCTGGCACCGCTCACCGTCGACCACCAGGGGACGTTTCCCTCGGTTACCATCAGCTACAATCTGGAAGGCGATTTGACGCTGGATGAGGCCTACAAGCGAATTACGGCGGCCATCGACGAGATGCAGCCGCCGGGCTCGCTGCGCATCGAGCCTGCTGGCGACGCCCGCGCGGAATTGCGTGGCGGAGGCGGACAACCTCTACTCATTCTCGCCGCTCTTCTTCTCGTCTACATTGTGCTGGGCGTACTCTACGAGAGCGTTGCGCATCCGATCACGATCATCTCGACGCTGCCGTCAGCCGGCCTCGGTGCCCTGGTTGCCTTGCGGCTGGCCGACATGCAGCTCTCCCTCGTCGCGTTCATCGCCATCATCCTGCTGATCGGCATCGTCAAAAAGAACGGCATCATGCTGGTGGATTTTGCGTTGGAAGCGCAACGCCAGCGGGGGCTTGCCGCAATCGATGCGGTGCGGGCGGCGGCGCGGGAGCGATTTCGCCCCATTCTCATGACAACGCTGGCGGCGCTGTTCGGTGCTATTCCGCTGGCTGTCGCAATGGGTCCCGGCGCCGAGCTGAGACGCCCCCTCGGGGTCGCCATTATCGGCGGCCTGGTCATATCGCAGCTGCTGACACTCTACACGACACCGGTGATCTATCTGATGCTCGATTGGCTGCAGCGCAGGGTCTCAGGATCGTTTGGCGGCAATTCCCGAATGCCAGATCCCTCACTTGCCGCAACGACGTCCAGCCCGCCGACAGCCAATTAACCCTGCCGGTCGCAGTTAACCAATAGTGATTATACGGACGAATGATTATGCGCTCGCAGAGCCGAACCTAAGTTCATTGGTTTTCAATGTTTTATACAATATTAATAGTTTCTTCATTTAACGTCCTTGCGCTCGATGCTGCTCTGCCGTATCACACTGAAACAAGCCTGACGGACGAATTAACATTCGGGGTTCGCTGGTCCGTTGCGCGTGAAGCCGCGGGCCGGAGAAGCCTCCCGTCGGCGGCGCACTCAATCGGATCGCGGCCGATGAGGCGCATAACAAGCGCAACGGGTGGGTTGGCAGTGGTGTCGGGTTCGGAGGGTGTCTTGCGTCGTCTCATTGCTATCTTACTCGACCTCACTATTTTGGTCGTGGCGCTGCCGATTGCGTCGCTGCTGCGTGAAAACTTCGTCCTCGATCTGGTGAAGATCGAGTACCACGTGCCCCTCTTGATCGCGATGCTGCTGGTCAGCGTCCCCGTGTTCCGCCTGCTTGGCGTCGATCGCACGCTTTGGCGCTTCAGCACGATCGAAGACCACCTGCGCATCTGCATCGCAATGGCGCTGATCGTGCTTGCCGCGACGTTGCTGACATTCGTTTACAATCGTCTCGATCACATCTCGCGTTCCGTGCCCGTCATCCAAGCCATCTTGGCGGTGTTCGGTATGGTCGGCCTCAGGGTCGCCAAGCGGGCATGGCATGGTATCCGGATGGGCGCCAAGCCGTTCGCTCCTGTCGAGCAACGCCCGCAGCACAACATCCTGATCGTGGGCCTTAATGGCATGGCGGAGCTTTATGCCAAGGCCGTCGGTGAGCTCGGCGAGGACCGCGTTCGCGTTGTTGGCATCGTCGACCACGCCGATCGGCGCAACGACGGAATGCGGCTGCAGCAATTGCCCGTGTTCGGTGGCGGGCGGCGCATCCAGGAAGTGGTCAACATGCTGGCGATTCACGGCGTCTTCGTCGACCGCGTCGTCATTGCGACGCCCGCGGCACGGCTGACGGACGCCGGTCGCAGCGACATCGACGACTTCATGCGGACGTCTCCGCTGCCCGTGGAATTCTTTGCCGACAACCTTGGCATCACCAACTGGGCCGGCGCTGAATTGCCCGGCGCCGGCGAGCGCACCGTGAAGCCTGCGTCCTTGGGGGCTGCGGCGCCAAGCGCGACTACGTCGACCGCCGTCGAGGCTGCCAAGGGCGTGTCATTTGCCTTCAGCCACGAAGAACTGGCTCGCATTGCGGCTCGGCCGTACTGGCGCTTGAAGCGGGGCATCGACGTCGTCGTGTCTTTCTGCATGATGCTTGTGCTGTGGCCCGTTGCCGTTGTTGTTGGAGCGATCGTGGCTTTCGACGTCGGTATGCCCGTCATCTTTTGGCAGGTGAGGCCCGGTGTCGGGGGGCGGCCGTTCGCGCTCTACAAGTTCAGAACCATGCAGGACGCGCGGGATCGCAACGGCCGCATCCGCAGTGACGCCGAGCGCTTGAGCCGGATCGGATCCTTCCTGCGCAAGACGCGGCTGGACGAGCTGCCGCAGCTCTGGAACATCTTCATCGGCGAGATGAGCTTCATCGGCCCGCGGCCCCTGCTGCCGATCGATCAATCGCCTGAGTTCGCCGCTCGCCTTCTCGTCCGCCCTGGTCTGACCGGGTGGGGGCAGATCATCGGGGGCCGCGACATTCCCGCAGCCGACAAGGCCGCGCTGGATATCTGGTATGTGAAGAACGCATCACTGGCGTTGGATCTGGCGGTTATCAAGGGCACCATTCCGATGGTGATCCGCGGCGAGCGCGTCGATCAGGAGCAGATTCATCGTGCGTGGATGGAGCTGAATGCTTCCGGGATCTGCGGCAGCCGCTCAAGCGTTGCCAACTCGCTGCTCAGTGCCGGCAACAACCGCGTGACAGCCTGATCCTGATACCTGGTGAGTCACCATGTGGCGGCTGGTCACTTGGTGGACAATGGTGACGTGCAACGGCTCGTTCGGCTCGGGATTAACGCTGGCTTCGGTACGGGGCTGGCGCCGTCACCGAGAGTTGGGCATTCCGTGGCTTGGTCGCGACGATCCGCGCACGCCTCGCGACGCAATCGCGACACGATCGTGTCGGCAAACTGTTGGACAATCGAAGGCGTGGAAGCGAACGCGTTAAAGGCTTTAAACTTTAATGTCCGGTAGTGTTTGCCCTGGTCCTGGCCTCTCTCTACGATCGATTATCCGCATACGCTGGTCGTCAATGCGGCTTGGACACAGTCGCGCAGATAAACTGGCTCGGAGCATACCCTGATGCTACGCAATGTCGCATCGAACTGGGGCAACGTCGTGTTGGCTCTGCTGACCACGGCGCTTCTGCTGCCAATCAATCTGCGTTTCATCGGCAGCACTTCCTATGGTGCGTGGCTTGTGATCATGGCGCTCAGCGCCTACCTGCTGCTGTTGCAGCTGGGACTTCCCCTCGCCCTCGTCCGCCACTATTCCGTTGCGAAGGCACGCGATGATGTGGGCCTGATGCGCCGGATTGCTGCAAGCAATCTGGCAACTGGTTTGCTGACGGGGATGGTGGCGCTGGCCTTGCTGCCGGCGCTGGATTTCTATCTGCAGCGAACCTTGCACCAAGATCCGGCATTGCTTGCGGATGCGCGCTTTGCGCTCAAACTGTTGGCCGTTACCAGCGCCTTGACGATTCTCTGGCAAACGCCGCACGCCATCGTCTCGGCCTACCAGGCCTTCGTGCCGCTCAACATCGCCAAGGCGACCATTATTTGCATCAAAGTTGCTATCAACCTGGTCGCCATCCGCTACTACCCGTCCATTGTCACGCTGGCCGTCGTGCAGTTGCTCGGCGCGATCATGGAATTCCTGGCTTTCTCCTTCCTTGCATTGCGGTTGGTGCCGTTCCGGCGTTTCGGATTCGGCGATTTTTTCGTTCCGTGAGATTCACGAGGCCTTGGGTTTCGGCATCTATTCGTTCCTGCTGGTTGCCGGCACACAGCTCATCTTCCAAACCTCTACGGTGATCGTAGGTGCCAGGCTCGGCCCAACGCATGCCGCGTTCTACTCCATTCCGACGGGGCTCATTCTGCAGTTTCTCGGCATTCTGCTGGGCATCGCACAGGTGGTGATGCCCGTCGCCACGCAGCTGCATGAAACCGGGCGGCGTGCCGAGCTGATCGAACTGCTGCATCGCTGGACCAAGATCGCTGTCGGCCTCACGTTTCTGTGTGCCGCCGGTCTGATCCTGATCGGCCCGGATCTCATCCGGCTTTGGCTTGGGCCATCGATGGCGCCGGCTGCGACGGTGTTGCAGCTCTCGATCTTTGCATTGCTGATCTTCCTGCCAGCCCGCGGGGCTGCTGCACCGGTGCTCATGGGAGTCAATCGGATGGCGCGCATGACGCAGGCCATTTTCGCTGCCGGGATCGCCAATGCGCTGATCTGCTATGCCATCGTCGGGTATTTCGGCGTCGAAGGGGCTGCCATCGCCAACATCCTCACATGCTGGTCGCTGGGCTTGACGATCCTGTTCCTTGCGTGCCGCGCCCTTGACATCAGCGTCACCGACTTCCTGCTCGAGACCTGCCTCAAACCTGCGATCGGGCTTGGCCTGATCCTGGCCTCCGGCTTCGCGATCAAGTCGTCGGCGACACCCATCGGGCTCGTGGGATTCATGGTAGGCTGTGTGTCAATCCTGACGGCCTTCGGCTTGGTCTGGTACTTCTTCGTGCTTCGCAATGACCGCCACATCACGCTGCCGTCGTTCCATGTGATCAGCCAGAGCTTTCGAAGGAAAGCGGCTTGATGAGCTGGTTCGCATTAGCAGTTTGGGCAGTCGCAGGACTGGCGCTATGCGTAGCGGCGGTGGAATATGGTTTGCGGTACTGGATCAGCACGCGGGCTCCTGTTCGCATTCGCAACCCGCTCGAGAACCTCCACATCACACCTGACCCTGCGATCTTTCCGAGCCTGCCGGCCAGCAGCCGGTTCACCAGCAACATCGCGGGTGCACGTGGCGGCGACGACCCTGTGAATGGGCGAACATTTCGCGCATTGGCGGTCGGGGGAAGCGGGGTCGAGTGCCTGATGCTGGACGACGACGCCTGCTGGACGGCGATTGTCGCACAGCACCTTTCGACCGGATCCGCAAAGGCCGCGCTCGGCGTCGACCATGTGCGGGTGTGGAGCAATGGCTGTTCGGGCATCACGACGGATACGTTGATCTACGCGCTGCCCGACGAACTGAAGCGCTATCGCCAGCTTGATGCCATCATCATCATGAATGGTGCTTCGGCGATCAACACTTGGTGCGACCTCGAGCTCCCCGCGGTCATGCCGGCCATGGAGCCCTCCTGGATCGACCTGGCCTTCCACCGCAATCACAGATGGAGCTGGTCGCCCCGCCACACCGCAATCGCCGAGTTGATCCGGAGGCTCAGGGTCCTTCGCCCCCGCCCGCCCCGCGAGCTCAAAAAGATCGGCCGCACCATCGCACTGGCGCGGAAGGCGCGGGCAAGTACCGACCGTATTATCCGGGAATTGCCTGACACCTCCAGCTGGCTTGGCCACTACAAGCGAACCTTGGCGGAGGTGGTCGACATCGCCGGAAACCATGCCAAGCGAGTCATCCTTGTCCATCAGCCAATTTTCAGCAAAACCGATCCGACTGCGGAAGAGATTGCCATGATGTGGCATGGTGGTCTTGGCCCGGAAGGGCAGAAAATCGCTTTCGTTGAGCATGACCTGATGATCGAGATGTGTGAGCTTCTGAGAGTGGCCACGAAAGATGTCGCGGAACAGACAGGCGCTACGTTCGTTGACCCGACGCCGGCGATCGCCTCGGTCCAGGCCAACTTCTACGATCACTTCCACTTCACACCAGAGGGGGCGCGCTGCCTGGGCGTGTTCATTGCCGAGCGGTTGCTGGACGGTCATGGACATCATGGGACTGGCAGCGGATCAGTTGCCGATCCCTCATCAGAAAAGGGGCCTCTAGAGCAGGCCGGACGATCATGACCAACGTGACATGCAGTGGGCAGCCGCAATGGCAATGGCCATGAACAGGCCGCGGATGAGCTCCAGGCAAATCATCAAGATTGCCGGTCTTCGTGTAGCCAAATCGCTGGGTCTCTTTGCGCTGGCGCGACGCGCGACGGCCGATTGCGCGCGCATTCTCTGCTATCATGGGACGTGGCGAGCCGGGGGCCCGTTCGAGGGCGACGCGATGTTCATCCGGCCTTCGACCTTCGCTCGCCGGCTGGAGTTGCTCAAAGAGCTTGGCTACTGCGTCGTTTCTCTCGACGAGATTGCCGACGACCATGCGCAACACAAGCCCCGATCGGGACCGCTTGTTGCCATTACCATCGACGACGGTTGGCATGGCACCTATGCCGACATGCTTCCCCACCTCAAACGCATGAAGATGCCGGCCACACTCTATTGCGACACGGCCAATCTGGAGATGGGAGCGCCGATGGCGCATGTGATGGCCGACTACATTTGCCGGTTGGCCAATCGCTCGGGCGATGAGGAAGAACTGACGGCCGACTGGCACGCCGCCAAGGATTTGTCACAGCCGATGAGCGCACGCCTTGCGGCAGTGCGGCGGCTTGCACAAAGACTTGGACTGGATATCGAGCCATTGCTTGCCAGCCAGACCTTCAACTACATGTCGCCTGGCCACCTTGCCGATGCGGCCGCGCAAGGACTGGACGTGCAATTGCACACACATAATCACACACTGCACGACATGAGTGCGGAGGCTATCGCGCATGAGGTGGAGCTGAACCGGGATTCGCTCGCGCGTCACTTGACTTGCCCACCTGAGCGCTTTCGCCACTTCTGCTATCCGAGTGGCCGCGTCAAACCCGAGGCTGCAAAGCGCCTGGCCGATCTCGGCCTTCGGACGTCGACGACGCTGGAATGCCGCATCGCCTCGCGGAGCGACCATCCGCACCTGCTGCCGAGACTGATCGACGGCGACAACATCTCCGAAATCGAGTTCGAGGCAGAGCTTTCGGGATTCATGTCGCTGCTGTGGCGGGTGCTGCGGCGGACGCGCGATGGTGGCGCCGAAGTCTACGTCGGGGACAGCGCAGGACTGTTAGCCGCTCCGGCCACGCGGTAGCGATCACTACTCAATCGTGGCCAGGATCACCGACGGCCATTGCGGCACGACAAGGCCAGCCGCTCAACCGCGGGCATTCGATGGGATCGGGCGTGCTGGAGCGGGGCGGGCCAGCACATCGGGCGCGAAACCTGCGTCCCGGTACACATCCAGGATCTTCGGCAACATGCGCGCCTCGGAGAAGTTGTCAGCCACGTGCTGCCAACAGTTCGCCTGCATTTCGATCGCCGCGTCATCGGACAGGGCGCGCCATGCCTCGACCGCTGCGAGCGCGCCATCGAGATCCTCGACTTCCACCAGCCAGCCGGTTTTGCCGGGCAACACGACGGTTGGCACGCCGCCGACGCGGCTGGCGACCACCGGCACACCCATTGACAACGCTTCGAGGGCTGCGAGAGGTAGACCCTCATAGCGCGAGGGCATGATCAACAAACCCAGCTCGGCCCAGATCGGCCAGATATCGGAAACCACGCCATGGAACGTGACGATATCACCATAGCGGGCTTCCAGATCGGCGCGCATGGCGCCATCGCCCCACACATGCCATTCGAGCCCTGGACGGGAACGGCGGGCCAACTCGCAGAACAGATCGGGTGATTTCTCGTGACTGAGCCGGCCGACAAAGCCGACCTTGCGCGAGAATGGCTTTGGTCGCGGCCGCTCGCCGAGCGCCAGGTAATTCGGAATCAGCGTCGACCGATAGGGTACTTTGCGCTGAATCTTTTCGCTGACGACGATGCGATGGGCCGTCAAAGACGACCACTCATCGAGGCGGTAGTAGAGGTTGACCGGGAACGGCGGCTCCTCGCCACTGTGGAAGGTCGAGACCACCCGCGTGCCGGTCAGCAGACCCGCGATGCGCCCCAAAACTCCGGCCTTGTAGCCGTGTGTGTGCAAAAGCGCGGGACGCTCGCGCCAGAGGTCCTTGACCAGTCCTTTGAGCGTCCCATCAAGAAAGCGCAGCGGGACGCCGGCCTCATGCACCTGGGCACACCAGGGGCTGTTGCCGTGGTCGGCATAAAGCACGGCGATGGCGTCGATGCCCTGGCGCCGCAAACCCTGCGCGAGGATTGTGATGTGACGCTCGACCCCGCCGACTGACCGGGAATCTACAAGCAGCCAGACCTGCCCTTGGGCAGCGGGCTTTGCGCTCGACACGGCTTGGTTCACTGGAATATCGGGGTCCGCAGAAAATCGCTGCCGCGCAGCTTCTTGGCCAGCCAGCGGCCGATCGGTGGCGCGAAGGAGAACACGCGTTCGGCACCCCTGGCCATGTCGTCACCGAGCGATGGATTGCCGCGGTCATCGATGACCGTGCCAACGACACGGGCGCCAGCCGCTTCCAACAGCGCGACGCTGCGCTCAAGCTTTTGCGCGGGGACCTCACCGACGGGAAGGACCATGACAACGCCCTCGGTTGCCGCGCACGCTGCGATCGGATTGACCGGCCACGCGCCGTCGGTGATCAAGCCGGATGCGTGCAGCAACACGAGATCGTAAGTCTCGAGCAGGCCGTCGAGGGCCTCGCTGATGCGGGACGGATTGTTGAAGGCCGCCCTGCCCTCTTCATCGTCAGGAGCACTGAGTGTATCGAAACCACGCCCGGCAGCGTCCTTGCCCACGGGGGCGTCACTCTTGCCCGGATGCCAATGCCCGCCTTCTCCTCCATCGGCCAGGTCGATCAGCAGCGTGCGCCGTCCGGAGCCGGCCGCCACAGCAGCCACTTGCACCGCCAGCGTGCGACTGGCCGGGTCGGTGTCGACACTGGCGATAGCCATCTTGCGCAGGCCTGCCGTTTGAACCGACAGTACGACCTGCTCGACCACCTTGGCGCGTCCCGGAGAGATAGAGGATTTCATGGCCGTCTCGGTCATTGCGAAAGTTGCTCCTGCAGCCGCACCATCAGCAGGTCTCCCGGCAGAAGCGGCGTCAGCGGTTCGGCCTTGATGGAGCGCGACACACCGCCCTGAGAACGGACGATCTCGTAGTTCAGCATCGGGTTGAGCCGCTGCTCGCCGCCCATCAGCGCATTCTGGCCGGTCAGGCGACGATACGACACCTTCGCCGAGTCGACCTCGATGCGGCTTTGCGTGGCCTCACGCTCCAGGCGGATCATCTCCTCGTCGAGGTTGGCGATCCGCTCCTGGCGGGCGACGTCAAGTTCGCGGGAAATCGACGACAGCGAGCTGTGGGCACGCGCAAGCGCGACGATGACGTTGGTGCGACGCTCCTCGAGCGCGGCGACGCGGGTTTGCTCATCCAGCGTACGTTCGAAGCGGACCAGCCCCTTGGCATTCAGGGCCCTGACGCTCTTTGAGTAGTTCTCACGCAGTTTGATCTGTTCGTCGAGGCGCGCCATCTGCTCCTTGAGCAGCTTGATCTCGGCTTCGGAATCGACGCGGCCGCGCTCCAGGGCTTTCACGCGGGCTTCGAAAGCGGCCTTGCGGCTTGCCAGCATGGAGTTCTGTGCGCCAACCAGCTTGGTGACGTCGGCTTTGCTGACCAGATCGAACATCTCTTTCGGGGCCGTGACCTTGAGGCCGCCCTTGCGCTCGGTCTGGATGCGGGCGAGGTGGGCAATCAGGCGGGCGAGGTCGGCAGCAGCGCGGTTGGCGCGGGCGCGCTCGGTTTCGGCCGGTAGGGCGCTGCGACTATCGGAGGGACGGAAAACGCCGCCTGCCAGCGATTCCGCGTGCATCACCGTGTAACCGGGCTTCCACGGCATGGCGCCCGCGCGGGCGACGTAGCCGTTCACGAACACCGGCTTGTAGTCGATGACCTCCAGGGTCACGTGACAATCGCGGCCAACGACGCGACGCACCTGCTCGGCGATGTCACGCTCGAGTTCGCTTGCCGTCTTGCGCGACACCTTGATGCGGCCGACCACAGGAAACGAGATCGTCTCGTCGTCGTTGATCCGATACTCGCCAGAGAGCACCGGGTATTCGGGAACGCGAATGCTGACACGCTCTGCGCTGGTGATGGGAACGCTGGGTGCAATCGTGTCTTGCGAGTTGGCCACTTGCGCTGAGTTTCGCGCGCTGCCCCCTTCGGCAAAGACTGGGTATGTCGCGACCGCAACCCCCAGCGCAACACTCAAGGCCACTGCGGAAACAGTTTGACGGCTCACAAATGCCGATCCGGACGCTTTGAAATCAAACACGGTACTCTACCCCGCTCCAACGCTTTGTTGCTCGTACTTGTTGCCTGCCAGACACCACCGCAGTCGGCACTGTCCGCCTTCATCACTTGGCGCAGCGCACGCGCTGCTTTCCGTCAATTCCTGCCCGGCGACACGCTGCGCACATTCTTCTCGTCGTGAGCCTTAGCGCCGTTCCCTGCATATTCAGCCTCGATCAGAACCACCACCGCGAACAATTCGTGTCAAGATTATTTTTGTGGTTTTCTCTCTTGAGTCCGAGCGTTAGCCCTTTTTTTCGATCCTTTGCTTGAGATCGATCATATGGGGCCATCCGGTCACCAGTTACGGGGTCGCCGACCGCGTGTTGAGTGGGACTGATTGTATGCACTTGTAGCATTAGCGTGGCGCATCCAATCAATTGAAGAGTCTCTTTTTTTGGCACTGGTTAACCCGCGAAGCGGCGCCAAGCCATACCTTTTCGAGCGTTGCTGCTATGCTTGACCAGTCGTAGCGATTTTCGACCGCGCGCCGGCCGGCGGATGCCATGGCTCCAGCCCGCTCAGGCTCGCGCAGAATGGCTGCCAGGGCGGCCGCCTGGCTCTCCACGCTGTCGGCAATGTCGATCTGCCGGCCCGGCTCGAGTTCCAGTCCTTCTGCTCCCACGGCGGTGGAGACAACAGGCACATTGGCCGCCAGGGCTTCGAGGATTTTCAGGCGCGAGCCGCCTCCGATCCGCAACGGCACCGATAGCACGGCAGAGCGGGCGAGATAGGGGCGCACATCGGGCACATCGGCGGCGAGTTCGACGCCTTCGACTGCAGCAACGCGCTCAGCCAGGCCGGCGGGAGGATTACGGCCGACGATAATCAAGCGCGCGTCAGGCGCGAGCCTGCGGATTGCCGGAAACAGACTGTCCAGCAGAACGGCCACTGCATCCTGGTTCGGACGCCAGTCGAGGGAACCGACAAAGAGGATCGTGCGGCCATCCGGCCGTCGCTCGACGTCTTTATAATAGTTGATATCGACCCCATTCTCGACGATGTCGAAGGGCAGCTCGCCATACAGAGTGCGCGCAAGGTCCCTGTCGGCTTCACTGACGACGGTAACCCTGTCATAGCGCCTGAACGCTTCGCCCTCGTAGCGCACGAATTTTCGCCACTGATTGCGCATGAACGCCCGCTTCAACGGGTTGGCTTCCGCCTCGGCAAAGCGCTTCCAGATCAGAGACTCGACGTTATGTGCCTGCAGCACGGCGGGACCTCGATAGGCACCGAGCGTGTAGCCGTAGGCAACCCATTCAATCTGACAAAGATCGGGCGGGTTTAAGGCAAGCGAGGCCTGGACCGCCTCGAGCATGCCTGGCGTGATGTGAGTGCGTACCGAATAGGGGAACGGATCAGCGAGATTGGCTGCCAGGCGGCCATAGAACTTCGGCCCGGCGTTAACCACCATCGGCTCGTTTACGATGATCGGCGTGATCCCGTGATCTGCGAAAAACGCCTTGGCCTCGTTCGCGCCGCCTTGCCGTCCGCCTCTGCCGATGTAGGTAATCTGGTGCTCCCTGGCCAAAGGCAGCATCAACTTCAATGTGCGCAGTCGCTTGCCTGACGTGGGCGGCCACGAGACGTCGCTGTCAACGATCGTCACCCGCATGTGTTCACCCCGCTCGTCGCTTCTTGTGCCGATTCACCAACGGTGGACGACAATCGTGTCCCGCTGCAGACCTCGGTGCCGGCTCCATTAGGCCAGCTCGGCTGGGCTCACAAGCGAACTCGAAAGTCATAATTAGCGGCGGCGTTCGCAGATAAGTCTCACTTGCCAATTAGGGCTCGCAAGCGAGACAGCGCAATGCAGAAAGGTGCGAAGATGTTTATCGGCTCATCGCGATATTTCGTCTTATTGGAGACACCTGAGCGTTAATCCTCAGACGGGCCCTCTATTGACCTGGAGGGGCCATCTCGATTGAAAGGGATCAAACGCGGGGCGGTCTGCGTCACTGTAAATGTGCGTGTTCGTCCCTATATCGCAAAGCCATGACAATCATACCGCAAAGCACGCACCAGCAGCTTCGGGCAGGATCAATGACCACCGCACGTGGCAGATCTGGCGTGATGCAGATCGTCAACCGCTTGAGCCCTGGCGGCATCGAGACCATGGCGCTCGACCTGATGGGCGATCCGGCGCTTGTCGGTCCTGTCATCAGCCTGGAAGGCACCCGGACGGAGTTGATTGAGACTTGGCCGGCACTTTCTGCCATTTCCGACCAGATCCTGTGTGCCGGACAAGGTCAGCACAGCCACCTGGCGGTGTTGCGCCGGATCATGAGCTATATGCGCGCGGCAAAACCGCGCGCCGTGATAGCGCACCACATCGGTCCGCTCCTTCACGGTGGCGTGGCTGCACGTCTTACAGGCGTGCCGACGATCATTCATGTCGAGCACGATGCCTGGCACTACGACAACCCCAAGCACAGAACGATCGCCAAGGTTTGCGAGCGCATCGTGCGACCGAAGCGCGTTGCGGTGTCGCAGGAGATCGTCACACGCGTGCACCAGTTCCTGCCTGGGGCACGTTTCACGGTCATTCCGCCCGGCATTGACGTCGAGCGCCACAAACCATCGGATCGTGCTGCTGCGAGAGCAATGCTGGGCCTTAACCCAGCCTTCCGGATAGTCGGCTCGGTCGGCCGTCTCGCCGAGGTCAAAGGGCATCGTTTTCTGATCGATGCCGTGTCGCGCCTGGCGGACGATTGGCACCTTGTGCTCGTGGGTGATGGACCGGAGCGGGCTGCCCTCGAACGGCAGGCTAGTGAGGCAGGTGTCGGCGCGCGCGTGCATTTTCTCGGCATGCGTTCTGATCCGGAAGCCATCGTGCCTGCATTCGACGTGTTCTGCCTTCCCTCACTTGCCGAAGGATTGCCGCGCGCGGTGCTCGAGGCGCAGGCGTGTGGTGTTGGTGTCGTCGCGAGCGATGTCGGCGGAGTTGCGAAAGCCATCACGGCGCAAAGCGGAAAGCTTGTGGCCGCCGGCGATTGCGACGCACTTGCCGCTGCCATCAACGAGGTTGGCGCCAGACAGATCGACCCCAGCGTCATTCGCGCGCACGTCGTGGCGCACTTCTCGCTTGAAGCCACCAAGCGATCCCTTCGTCAACTCGTCGAGGCCAATTGATGATGACGTTTCTGCTCGAGGCGTTCATCGTCCTGGCCGGTGTGGTGATCGTTTATCACCACTTCGTCTACCCAGCGTTGGTGAACCGACTTGCCGAACGCAAACGGCGTCGAGGCGGCAGCCCGCGCGCGCCGCACATGCCGGATGAGGCGCTTCCGCATTTCACTGTGATCGTGCCGGCCTACAATGAGGAGGCGTTCATCGCTGCCAAGATCCGCGATCTCGCCAGTCTCGACTATCCCAGCGACAAGGTGCGTATCATCATTGCGCTGGACGGCAGCACGGATCGCACACGCGAGTTTGCCGAGAAGGCGCTCAAGACCCTCGGCAATCAGAGCCGCATCGAACTGCGCGTGTTCCCGCGCAACCGGGGCAAAGTTGCCGTGCTCAATCAGTGCATCGGTGAAGCCGAGGCCACCGATCTGGTTGCCCTGACAGATGTCTCGACGACATCGGGCCCGCATGCCCTGCGCCGGGCTGCCGCGCAATTCGCCGATGCCAGGGTGGGTGTGGTGTTTGCCACCTATGCGCTGACGGATGCCGGCAGCGAGGGCGAACGCGTCTACACGCTCTACCAAACGCAATTGCGCTTCGACGAGGCGACACTGGATCCCCGATGGGCGGTCACGGCGCGCTCTATTTCTTCCGCCGCTCGCTGTGGCGCCCCATGCCGGCCGACACGATCAACGACGACTTCATTCTGCCGATGAGCATCATCGCGCGCGGTAGCAAAGGCGTTTACGACCGCTCGATCGTCGGCGTCGAGCTGGAACGGACGCATTCGAGCCAGGAATTCAGGCGGCGTGTGCGCATTGGTGCTGGCAACCTGCAGCAAGCGGTGCGGTTGTGGCGACTTGCCGATCCGCGCCGGCCTTGGCTCGCTTTCACCTTCTTGTCCGGCAAGGGCTCGCGGCCGTTCATGCCGTTCATCGCGATTGCGGCTGCCCTTGCGACGCTGGCATTGGCGAGCAAGGGCTCGACATTTTTTGCCGTCCTGTTCGTGCTGGAAATTCTGACCCTCATGGTGGCGGCTGCTGTCATCTTTTTCAGGCACCCGTCGACGCCGCGTCTGTTGGCTTGGCTCGGCTACCTCGTCGAAGGTCACTTCGCCTCGATGATCGGCGCCTTGCAGGTGATGGCCCGCATGCGGCTGAAGCACTGGCAACCAGGAGCATCCGATGCGTCGTGATCCTGATGCCGGCGTTTGCGGGCAGGCGGAACGGGCGAGACAGACAGCGGCGGCCGCACGGCTTTGGATTGCCATGCTCGCCGTGATGTGGTGCGCGAGCGCCGCGCTGCTGACGTCGCCGGCTATTGCCCAGAACCTGCTTGCTAATGGCACGATGGAGCAGGACGGCAAAGCCAAGGTGCCGGGCTGGACGGCTTACACGTGGGAGGGCGCAGGCACGATCGAGACCACGACCGCTGCTGCCTTCGAGGGCCGCAAGTCTGTCGTGATCTACGGTGAAGGCATTGCGAAACAAGCCGTCTTCCAGCAGCCCGAACTCGCAGCCTGCTCCTACATCTTCAGCGGCACGGCGGCGTCTTTCGGCGCCATTGCCAACGGCTCGAAACTCTGGTGCCATTCATGTCATACGGCCCGATGGCGAAGCCGTCACGCATCGCATTCTCACGGGCGATACGGGGTGGCGGCGCTTTCAATTCACATTCACCGTCCGGCAACCCGGCAAGACATCGATCTATCTGTTCAACTATGGAAGTGGTCGCGTCTTCTTCGACGGTGTCAGCCTCGAAAAGGTCAAGGGCTGCCCGAAACTTGCCGACCGCTTCGCTTTTTCCGACACCGACAAGGCGCTTAATTTCGAGCCGCCGCTCACGGATGCGGACTGGGTGCTGGCAGGCTACTGCTCGGCGAGCTATGCCAACCGACATGCGCTTTGTGCCCGTTTGAAGAAAGCGACCCGCGCGCCCGCCACTCCACGCTCAGGGCGCCCCAAGGCACCGCTGCTGATCGCCGATTTCGACAAGGTCAACCCGTTCGACTTCGGCACGCCCACCACGAGCGCTGCGATCCGCGGCGCCAAGTCCGGGGTGGTCAAGGCTGGGAGCTACATTTCCGCGCGGAGTAAAGGCGGGCTGCCGTCCGACTGGTCGGGCTATGATTGGCTGCGTTTCGATGTTGCCAATTCCTCGAGCACGCCACAGCCGCTTACCGTAGAAATCTGGGACGACAAGACCAACGGTTATTGGGAGCGGGTGAACTGGTACTCCTTTGCCGCGCCCGGCACTTCGACGATCGAAGTGCCCCTGCAGACCCATGTCGGGGAAAAGAGCGTGATCGGCGCGCGGCGCCGGATCGATCTCAAGGCAATCCGCGTGGTGGCGGTCTCAGGCACGAAAATCGATCTCAAGGTCGACAATCTGCGGCTAGAGGCCGATCCGCCGATCACGTCAGGATTTCCGGAGCTGATCGCTCTGGATGCTGGACCGGGCTCGAGTCCGGTCATGAGCGGCTTTACGCAATTCACGACGGCGCAAGTCTACCGGCCGGAAACCGGCTGGGGCATCATTCCCGGCTCTGCCGTGGCGCGAAGCGAAGACCGCCGCCATCCCGACAATCTCTATCGCGATTGGATCTCGTTCACCGGCGGGGGACTTCAATTCGACCTGCCGAACGGCGCCTACACGGTTTGGATGATGCTCGAGGATCCCGGTTACTGGGAGTATTTTCCGAGCTATCGCGTGCGCACTCTGCTGATCCAGGAAAAGGAGGTGGCGGCCGAGCGTCCGAGCTATCGTGATTTCCTGCAGCGCTATTTCAGCCATGCCAATGACGAGGATCTGCCGGGCAGCAATATCTGGCAGCGCTATGTCCAGACCCGGTATCGGCCACAGATCTATCAGGCGCAAGTCACCGACGGGCGGCTGACCATTCGCTTCAAGACCAACGGCGATCCCTACGCCAATCCGCTTTCTGCACTGGTGATCTATCCCGCGGACCGCGCCGACAAGGGCAAGGCGTTCTTGCAGGATCTCGCCAAGCGGCGCGAACAGCAATTCAATGCGGAATACCGGCAAATTCTGCCACCGCGCAGCGCTGATGCGACAGGGGAAAGCAATGCGGCCAATGCTGGCCTGCAGCTCTTCCATCGACCGGTGGGCGAGCCGGTCTATGCGACGGATGCACCAAGCAAGCACGAACTCGCCGCGCGCCTTCGAATCGAGCTGGCGCGAGGGCAGATCGAGCCGGTGACACTGTCGCTGCGGCCATCACAAAAGATGACGCTGGTGGATGCTCGGCTGACACTGCCGGGCCTGACGGTCAAACCCTGGCTGATCCGCTACCGCGCCAAACGACAAACCGAGGACGGCAGCATCTACATGAGCGTGCCGCGGGTGCTCGATCCACTCGAAGCCAGCGCAGAGGCACCTGTGATTCTCGATGCCGGCGTCAGCCGCACGTTGTGGTTCGACGTCGAAGCGCCTGCCACAGCTGCTGCCGGCACCGCGCGCGGCAACATTCTTTTGCGCTTTGCGAACGGAACAAGCGAGAGCATTCCCGTTGAAGCCGAAGTGCTACCGTGGAGCCTGCCCAAAGTCGACATTCCCATCGGCTATCTCGGCGTCGCGCCCTCGTATCCTTCCGTCAACTATCCCGAGCTCGCGGCCCGACGCATTGGCGAACTCGATGCCTCCGTGAAACTTTTGCACCACTGGGGCATGACGGCCGCGTCGGGAGGCCTGTCCGGGATCACCTTCAACACCTATCGCGATGGCGTGCCCTTGATCGACTTCACGCTGCCGGACAGATCGATGTCGGCCATCCGCCGGTATTTCAACGACGAGGTTCTGACGTACGGGGGATTCCAGCTCTCCGGGACGCTACAGCCCGATGCTATAGTCGACACCCGGGGCTCGCTGAAACGGCCTTTCAATGTTGTGCTCAAGGATGTGCTCGGCGCCATTTCCCGACACGGGCAAGCGGCACACTGGCTGCCGTTGCGCTTTGTCGTTGGCGACGAACCCCGTGGCGAGAACGTGCAACGCTCGATCGCCATGGCGCGCGCCATGAAAATCGCGATGCCCGAGGTGAAGACGGCGGTCTTTACAAGCTTCTTGAAGCGCAATGAGGAGACCGCTGCGCTGGCCGGCGCCGTCGATCGCCTCTACATCGCGCATCACAACGCGGACACGATTGCGCGCATCGTCGGGTCTGGGAGTGAATGTTCGCTCTACAATCGCTCGACACGGTTCGAGCGCGGCTTCTATCTCTACAAGCTGCGGCGACTGGGCTGCCGCGGGCACATGATGTTTGCTTTCAGTTCCGTGCATGCCGACCCCTGGTACGGGCTCGATGGACGAGAGGACGAGTGGGTGGCGGTATTCGCTCATCCCGACGGCCGCCTGCGTCCAGCCCTCGACTTCGCCCTCTACCGCGTTGGCGTGACCGACTACCGGTCGCTGATGGTGCTGGAACGGGCAATTGCCACTGCGCCGGACCGGCCCGAGAAGAAGGCTGCCCAAGCCTTCTTGGCTGATCTGGAACGGCGCACTGAGGTGGGACACACGGCACCACGACCGTGGAAGGACGGCGAATTGGATGGCGTGCGCCACGAGGTCAATCGTCTGATCCGGGCACTCGGCTATTCGGAACCGCTGGGTCGCGCGTCAACGGTAAAAGAGAAATAGTCATGGCCACCGCGCTCTCCACACCCGCCGGAAATTTGCGCAACCAGGTCGTGCTTGGCGTTGCGGCAACGCTTCTGCTCGGGCTTGCAGCCTGGTTCCAGCCGTTGGCTGTCGGCATCGGTGCGCTGCCCTTGGTCATTTGGCTTGTGATCGTCTACCCGGCGACCTGGATCATCGTCTTCATGGCGCTGTCGCAGTACCGTCTGCCGGACGCCTTTCCCTTTCTGCTTCCCCTGCACCTCCCGCTCGCGTTTGGCGCCATGGCTCTTGGCGCGCTCGTTTGGCATGTGATGATTGCCCGTGGCTACAAGGCCGTGTGGCGACCGGAGCTGGTTGCCATGCTCGTCATTCTGGCTCTATCGATCGTGGGCCTTCCGCTGGCGATCGACAAGCCGAAGACGCTTACGTTCATCTTCGACACCTTCTGGAAGGTGGTCGCTGTTTCGATCGCTCTGGCCTGGATCATTCGCCGGGAAATCGACTTCAAGCGCTTTACCATTGCAACGCTCGCGTGTGGCACGCTGATCGGCCTCGTCGCGTTGTACAACAAGGCGCATGGCATCGACCTGGTGGAAGGAACGCGCGTGACAATTGCGCGTGCACTCAATTCACCCTTGTCCGACCCCAATGATCTCGCGCTGGCGTTGATGTGCCCGTTCAGCCTCGGCCTTGCCATTCTTGCCTATCGCACCACCACATCCATGAAACTGCTGGCGGTCGCGACCGTCACAGCGACACTGCTGGGCATCATTGCGACGCAAAGCCGGGGTGGTCTACTTGCTGTGCTCGCGGGCATCGCTGTGGTGGGGCTAAATTTCATCCGGTCTCGCAATGCCCTTCTCGCGATCGTGGGCGCACTGGCCGTTCTGCTGTTCATCGCCATGGGCATTTCCGGGCGCCAATCGGGTGGTTTCGAAGAACTCTCCGAGAGCGGCATTGATGAATCGAGCTATCTGCGGACCATTCTCTGGCAAGCCGCAATCAACATGGCGCTGCACCGTCCCTTCACAGGGGTGGGGTTGGCCGGCTTTTCCAGCGCATTTTATTTCTACACGCCCGTGTGGGTACAAAAGGATCTGGCCCCGCACAGCGCCTGGTTCGGCATGCTGGGCGAAGTCGGCATTCCCGGCCTGCTGGCGCTGCTCTACATGATCGGCCACGCCTTCCTGTCGATTCAGCATTGCCGGGTCGAACTAGCAAAGCGGCAGGCGCCGGCCTTGATGCAGGCACTGGCGCTGGGACTCAAGGCGAGCCTCGTGACGTTCTGCGTGGCCGCAACTTTCCTGAGCCAACACGCGTCCTGGCCGCTTTACACCATCGTCGCACTCGGCGTTGCGCTGCGGATCTATGTCGATTCCAGCGCGCCTTCTGGTGAACCAGTGCCGGAGGCTGTCGAACGCACAGTGCGCGTGGGCGCTGCGGCGCGCCACCCTGGCCGATCGCAACCGGCCGCAAGGAGGCAGACATGATGCCTCTCGAACCCAATCGCCATCGCTGGCGCCTCGATCGAGAGCGGGGCAGCGACCCGCCCAAAGCCTTAGATCCAGCGCCAGCCCACATTTCTCACGAAGACGGACTTTGAAACGCCATGTCAGATATCATCGCCAATTCGATCACCCGGCCGAGTTTCTCCCGCTCGCTGCAGCGTCTGCTGAGCGCGCTGTGGATTCGGCGCTATCTCGTGCTCGTGCCGCTTCTACTGAGCCTTCCGATCGGTATCGCGCTCAGCTATTCGCTGCCGCGAAGCTATGTGGCCACGACACTATTGCTGTTGCAGGAAGCCAATGGCGGGCCGCTGTCCCTCAACCAGGCACCCATGCAGCCGTTTCACACGCAAGACCGGTTGAATGGGCTGCAGGCACTGCTCAAGAGCGAACACATCCTTCGTCCTGTGATCAAGGAACTCAACCGGGACAAGGGTGAGATGTCGCCCAAGGAATGGTCGCAAGCCGTGACCGATTTCCAGGACTCGCTGTCGATCTCCAATCACAGCAGCGAGATCATCGAGGTGCGTCTCAAAGGCGCCAAGGCGGAGGGGCTCGGCAAGACGCTGGAGGCGGTGACGGCCAGGCTGCTGGAGAGCCTAATGGCACCCGAGGACGTGATCGTGACCGCCCCGCAAATCATCGTCGAGCGGCGGCGTGAACAGCTCGCGCAGGCCGAAAAGGAATTGCAGACGTTCGTGCAGCGGCACGCCGGCAAAATGGTCGCAAGCGGGGGCGAGAGTTCGGCCGCCGCGCGGCGTCTCGCCGAGCTTCAGGCGGAGCAAGTGAAGGGCAAAGCCGAGATCGATCGGCAAAGAGCGGAAATGAACTTGGGCTCGAGTGAAAGCGCCGAACTCAATGCAAGCATTGATGCCGCGCGTGCACGCGTTGCCCAACTCGGCTCACCAAACGACGCCGGCCGGCTCGACGTCGAGATTGCCAAGACGCAACTCAATCGGTTGTTGACGCTGCAGGGCCTCGAAAAGCAGCAAGCAGAGCGCGGCGCGGAGATCAAGACGCTGACCGAAGCCATGGCGCCTTCTGGCCAGGCCGCGGCAGAGGTCATCAAGATCGGCCGAGAGAAGTCAGAGTTGCAAAACTCGGTTGCCACGGCTCGAGAGCGGCTGATGCAGGCGTTGCAGCGCTTCGGCAATCGTTCGACAGCGAGCAAGTTCCAAATCCTGCGGGCACCGGAGCAGATCACCATTATCGACCCGCCCAAGGATCCCGAGTTGCCGAACCTGCGCCGCAGCGTCATCGTTGCGGTTTCGCTGGCGGCCGGTCTTATTCTCGGTCTCGGCATGGCGTTGCTCTCTGGACTGGCCGACACCCGGCTGCTTGCTACGGAGCAACTGATCCGTATCACGAGGGCGCCGGTTTGGGGTCGATTGCCGATGGAAGCGCACGGCGACTCACGCTCGGCGTGACCTGCGCCGCGAGAACCGTTTGGTGCCGATTCCGAATGCCTGGCCGGAGATCGTCCGGCCAGGGTCCCACGCGCTGGTCCTGCCAGCACGGGTATGGCGTGCCGGACGCGAGGTTAACGTCACGGGGCTCGCAAACGCCTCAAGATCGCTTTGGTGAACCTGGCCTGTGCGACGCGCGCGTGCACTGGCGCCAGTGGTACAGGCGGGGGGCGCCGTGCGCTCACATTCAAGCGCGAAGGGAACAACAGTCACTTCAGCTAACGCATAGCGCACGGGGTGCCAGCTGATAAATTACATTAACTTTGGAGATGATTCATGCCGGCGTTGCACGTGAGGAAAGTCGCAATTCAATTTCGAGAACTGTTTTGCTGATTTTTCACGTTATCTGCGTCTGGATCAATCTCATCCAATCGTGCTAAGTTTCTCTGCGAGCCGCAAAAAATGGACGCCCGCGTTAACGAATAGGGCCACACGTGAGTTCTGCTGCAGTCCTAGTTGGCAATTCATCGCTTGTCGTACGCTGCGCCGAGCTCCTGCTGACGAAAAAAATCGCCATCGTCGCTGTCGCGAGCCGTAACGGGCAGGTCGCCCGTTGGTGTCGCGAGCACGACGTGCCTTGTCGGGCAATGGCCCGCGGTGTGGATGGCGACCTCTTCGCCGGATTGGCGTTCGACTATCTCTTCAGCGTGGCCAACCTCGACGTCCTGCCCCAGGCTGTGATCGCGCGCGCCGGAAAAATGGCCTTCAACTTCCATGATGGCCCGCTCCCCGGCATGGCCGGCCTGAATGCACCGGTTTGGGCTCTGCTCGCGGGCGCAGAACAACATGCCGTGACTTGGCACGAGATGACCGAGCAGTTGGATGCCGGGCGCATCGCCGTGACCGAGACGATCGATATTGGCGAGGATGAGACCGCCTTCTCGCTCAATGCGAAGTGTTATGAGGCGGGACTTGCCGCGTTCGAGCGGCTGTGCGACTTGCTGATGGCCGACCGACTGGAACTATCGCCGCAAGTCGGCAGCAGAGGATATTTCGCGCGCTCGAATCGGCCACGTCTGGCCGGCCTGATTGATCCAACACGCACCAGCGGCGAGATCGTGCGGCTTGTCCGTTCTCTGGACCACGGGCCCTATTGGAATCCGCTTGCTCTACCAAAACTTGCCACCCAAGCAGGTGTGTTTGCCGTTTCTAGCGCCAACCGCGGCTCGATTTCTGGTTCTGGCGTCGCCCCTGGCACGATCATCGCCCGCGACGAAGCCAGCCTGACGATTGCAACAGGCGGCAATGATGCGGTGCGTCTGGCTGGGTTGCATAAGCTGGACGGGCGGTCCGTTTCGCCTGCAGACGTCGCAGCTTTGACGCCCGGTGCGAAACTTGCCGATTTGACTGACGCGGCGATCGGCGAAGACCTCGATCGCTCGATTGCCAAGGCGGCGCGCGACGAGGCGTTCTGGATTGCGCAATTCAGCGACATCACGGAGCCGGCGGAGCTTGGCTATCCGACCGGCGCTGCGACAACGCACGAGGAGCGGGCGACGGGATGGTATCGTTTCGAACTCGCGACGCAGGCGGAGGCGTGTGCTGCTGCACTCGGTTGCGATAACGACAGCGCCTTGTTGACGGGGCTTGCGACGTGGCTCACGCGAACGGCGTCGGGCGACGTCGTGGTGGCGCACGATGCGACTGTTGCGCGCGATGGCGGCGGTCACGATGCCTACGCTGCGCTCTACCATGCATGGCGTCCATTGCGGCTCGCCATCAACACGCAATGGTCGCCAATAGACGCCGCACGGTCAATTGGTCGGGCTGCCGACGAAATCTCACGACGCGAGCCTATTGCACGCGATCTGGAGGCTCGACTGAAAGGGGCCGATGCGCCTGCGACATGGCCGGCACCGCTGGTGAAGGTGTTGCTCCGCGCGGAGCCGTGCGACGCGCTGATCGAGCCGGTCGATACTGCAGGTGCGGGGATTGTCGTTCGACATGAACCCACGTCGGGTGCCATCACGCTCTTGGCTGATAGCGGGCGTTATTCGCGTGCAACTGCGGAGATCATGGCGCGGCATCTCACGCATGCGTTGGATGCTGTCATGCGGGCGCCTGATCAGCCAATCGAGGCATTGAGCCTGGTACCGCTGGACGAAGCGAAGCTCTTTGCGCAGATCGACGCTGCCACCGAGATGCCGGTCGATCTGACATTGATCGACGAGCAGATTGCAAGGCAGGTCCGCAAGACGCCGGACCGTGTCGCTGTGCGCTGGCATACGCGTCAGCTCACCTATGGTGAACTGGATGCGGCCGTGGATCGGCTGGCGGCATATCTTTCCGGGCGGGGCGCAGCGCCGGGCAAGCGGATTGCAATTTCGCTCGAGCGCACACCGGCGATGATCGTTTCGATCATTGCGGTTCTGCGAACCGGCGCGGCCTATGTCCCCATAGACCCACGGTTTCCGCTCGATCGCATCGATTTCATTCGCACCGACTGCGATTGCGACTTGTTGATCACCGACCAGCCCCATCTGACGTCGAGCAACACGATTGCGCTCGATACCATGGGCAACCTCACGGCAGACGCGCGAGACAGCGCGCGCGACGTTACCTCTGCGTCCAAGCGTCAACCCGCCGACTTCGCCTACCTCACCTACACGTCAGGGTCGACCGGAAAGCCCAAGGGCGTGTGTGTCACGCACGCGAACGTCGCCAATTTCTTCGCCGGCATGGATCAGCGCGTGCCGTACAAGGACGGGAGTACGTGGCTTGCGGTCACCAGCATCTCGTTCGACATTTCGGTGCTCGAGTTGCTGTGGACATTGTCACGCGGGTTCACGGTCGCCCTGCACTCGCCCGTGCCCGGTGATGCCAGCAGGTCAAGCGACCGCGGGGCAAGTTCCCTTGGTTTCAGTCTGTTCTTTTTTGCCGCTGCAGATGATCCGCAGGTGGCGGCAAAGGCGGCCGGCGGGCAGGCGGATTATCGACTGCTGATGGACGGCGCCCGCTTTGCCGACGCCAACGGCTTCGAAGCGGTTTGGACACCTGAGCGTCATTTCCACGGCTTTGGCGGCATTTACCCGAACCCTGCTGTAACGGGCGCGGCGGTTGCCGCGATCACGCGGAACGTTGCCATTCGTGCTGGCAGTTGTGTGCTGCCGCTGCACGACCCGCTGCGGGTTGCGGAAGACTGGGCGCTGGTCGACAATATTTCAGGCGGGCGCGCTGGCGTCGCATTCGCCTCAGGCTGGATGCCGTCCGACTTCGTGCTGGCACCGGACGCTTTTGCGCAGCGCAAGGCCGTGATGCTCGAGCATATGGATACCATCGAGCAGTTGTGGCGCGGCGAGACGATCGAGCGGCGGCGGCCGGATGGAAGCAGCACGCAGATCGGCACGCTGCCGCGACCTGTTCAGCGGCGACTGCCAATGTGGCTGACGGCTGCCAAAAATCCCGAGACGTTCGAGCTGGCGGGGCAGCGGGGATGCAACATCCTTACGCACATGCTGGGCATGTCGATCGATGAGCTTGAAGGCAATATTGCACGCTACAGGACGGCCTGGCAGCAAGCGGGGCACGCGGGCGAAGGGCGTGTGACGGTGATGCTGCACACGTTTGTCGGCCAGAACGATGCGGTCGTCCGCGAGACCGTGCGCGCGCCCATGAAGCGTTATCTCGCCAGCGCCGTCGATATCGTGCGCGCCGCGGCGTGGAGCTTTCCCACGGTTGTGCGCAAGGATGGTGACGTGCTGGATGAAAGCCGCGCGCGCCTCGATGCAGATGCGCTCACGCCGGACGAGCTGGACGCGGTGCTGGAGCACGCCTTCGATCGCTACTACCGGACCAGTGGGCTGTTCGACACGCCGGAGCGATGCGTCGAGATGGCCGAAACTCTGCGCGCGATGGGTGTCAACGAGCTCGCTTGCCTGATCGATTTTGGCGTCGATACCAGCGGCGTGCTCGCCAACCTTCCGTTGCTGGCTGAGGTGATGCGGAGCGTCAACGGCAAAGCCACTCAAGAGGCGCCGTTGGCTTCGGTCGGCGCAGACATTCGCCAGCACGCGGTGAGCCATCTGCAATGCACGCCCAGTCTGACCGCCATGCTGCTGGCCGACGAGGAGGGCTTGCGCGCCCTGCGCGGGCTCGACGCCCTGCTGGTTGGCGGTGAGGCTTTGCCACGCGACATGGCCACGAGGTTGGCTCAGACCGTGCCCGGCAAAGTGTTGAACATGTACGGGCCGACGGAGACAACGGTTTGGTCCACGACGGCGGACATCGCGAGGATTGACGGTTTCGTGCCTTTGGGAACGCCGATCGCCAACACGCGCCTGGATGTTGTCGACAGTGCCGGGCGCTCACAACCGGCCTTGATCGCGGGCGAATTGCTGATTGGCGGCAGCGGTGTTTCTGACGGCTATTGGCGACGACCGGAGCTGACGGCGGAGCGGTTCGTGGTCCGTGAACAGGAGGATGGTGCACATCGCTTCTATAGGACCGGCGATCTCGTTCGCCGCCATGGCGACGGCGCGCTCGAATTCCTCGGACGGATCGACCATCAGGTCAAGATCAGGGGGCACCGGATCGAGCTTGGCGAGATCGAGGCAACGCTTGCGACCGCGCCGGGCGTTGCTGGCAGCGTCGTCGTGGCGCACGGCGAAGGCGCGGAGGCGTCGTTATCGGCCTACGTCGTTGCCAAACCGGACGCCAAACTTCAGGTGGCGGAGTTGCGCCATCATGTCAGCTCACGCTTGCCGGCGATCATGGTGCCAGCACGAATAGCCGTCGTTGATGCGTTCCCCTTGACGCCCAACGGCAAGATCGATCGCAAGGCCCTTGCGAACCGCTCGGCGTCGCCAAGCGCCCGGACTGCAAGTGCCACGTCCGCTCCAACACCGCAGAGGCCGTCGGCCGATCCCACGGCAACGGCGAGCGGTGTCGACGGCTCGTCCACCTCATCGCGCGCGGCCGCTCCGATGGAGCGCATCGGTGCGGTTTGGTCACGGCTTCTCGATCTCGATGCGGTTGCGCCAGATCAAAACTTCTTCGATCTCGGCGGGCATTCTCTGCTGGCTGTGGAGATGCATCGCATTCTTACCCGAGAGATGGGACTGTCGCTGAAATTGACCGACATCTTCCGCTTCCCGACCATCGCTGCCTTGAGCCGGCATCTGGCAGACGAGGAAGCCCCCCCTGCGACCAGCACGACAGAGCAACGCCCGGAATCTGCTGGCGCTGCGCGGGCACGCATGCGGCTTGCCTTGACGCGACGCGGGCGCGCAACTCCTGGCGACGAGCGGGGCGCTCTCGAGAAGGCGGATGGAGGCCAGCATGAGTGATGCTTTGACTGCCGGCCGCATCGCAATCGTCGGCATGGCCGGTCGTTTTCCGGCTTCACGTGATATCTCGGAACTATGGGGCCTGTTGGATGCCGGTCGCGAGGCGACGACGTGGCTCGATGACGACGCGCTGAAGGCCGCCGGCGCCAGCGACGCGGAGATTGCGCAGGCGAACTACGTGAAGGCTGCCATGGTGCTGCCCGACATGGACAAGTTCGACGCCGGTTTTTTCGGCTTCTCGCCGCGTGAAGCTGCCATTCTCGATCCGCAGCATCGACACTTCCTGGAGACGTGCTGGGAGGCGCTGGAAGATGCTGGCCATGTGCCGCAGCGCTTTGCTGGCGCCATTGGTGTGTTCGGCGGTTGCGGCATGCAGGCCTACATGGCCGAGAACCTCATGACGAATGAGGCGCTGCGCCAGTCCGTCGGCATGTTCCTGCTGCGCCACACCGGCAACGACAAGGACTTCCTCACCACACGCGTCTCTTATCTGCTCGATTTGAAGGGACCCTCGATTGGCGTGCAGACGGCGTGTTCGACCTCGCTCGTAGCTGTGCACATGGCCTGTCAAAGCCTGCTGGCTGGCGAATGCGATATGGCGCTGGCGGGTGGCGTTTCCATAGAGCTGCCGCATGGCCAGGGCTACATCGCCGCGGAAGGGGAAATTCTGTCGCCGACGGGCCAGTGTGCCGCTTTCGACGACGACGCGAAGGGCACCGTTTTCGGGAGTGGTGCGGGCGTGCTCGTCCTACGCCGGCTCGAAGATGCCCTTGCCGACGGTGACAACATTCGCGCGGTCATTTTGGGCTCGGCCGTCAACAATGACGGCGCGTCCAAGGCCGGTTATCTCGCCCCGAGCATCGACGGCCAGGCCCGGGCCGCCGCCGAGGCCGTTGCGATTGCGGGTGTCGAGGCTGCGTCCATCGACTACATCGAGGCGCACGGCACGGGCACCGTTATCGGCGATCCGATCGAGCTTGCTGCGCTTGCGCAGGTGTATGGTGACGGCACCGCCCAAGGGGCGATTGGCATCGGCTCGGTCAAAACCAATATCGGGCACCTGGACACGGCTGCCGGTGCGGCCTCGCTGATCAAGGTGGTGCTCGGCCTGGCGCATGAGCGGCTGCCACCGACGCTCAACTTCAAGACGCCCAACAGCCGGTTCGATTTCGCGTCGGGGCCATTCAGTGTCGTTACTCAGGCACAGCCATGGACCCGGACCGGCAAGCCGCGGCGCGCCGCCGTCAACTCACTGGGTGTCGGGGGCACGAATGCCCATGTGGTCATCGAGGAGGCGCCGCCGGTGCCACAGCGCACCGCAGCCTCATCAGGACCAGTACTGTTGACGTTGTCGGCTAAAACCGCCGCTGCGCTCGACGCGCTGGCCGATAAATGGCGACGGTTCGCTGATGGCGGCGATGTCAAGCCGGCCTTGCCAGATGCGGCGTTCACGAGCCAGGAGGGACGCGAAGCTTTCACACATCGTATGGCCGTGGTGGCCGAGAGCTGGACTGGCGCCAGCGAGGCACTGGGCAAACGCGCTTCGCGACGACGTGTGCGCGCGACAGCGGCAGCAACGGCCCCGGACGTCGTGTTCATGTTCCCCGGCGGGGGGGCGCAATATGCCGGTGCCGGACGTGATCTTTATCGATCTTCGCGGGCCTACCGCGAGGCCGCTGACGCCTGCCTGGCTCTACTGCCGGATGAAGCGCGGGATCTAGCCGATCTGATGTACGGCGGCGGCGCTCAGCAGGCCGATGCCGGCACGCATCTCGAGCATCCGATGCTGTCGATCCTTTCGGTCTTCATTACGAGCTATGCCCTGACGCGGTATTGGGAGGGCCTTGGCGTGCGGCCTGCCGCAGTGATCGGTCACAGTGCCGGCGACTATGCGGCAGCGGTTGCGGCTGGCGTCATGACGCTGCGCGATGCGATCGATGTGGTGGCCCTGCGCGGACGCATTTTTGCAGCCCTTCCCGCGGGCGCCATGTTGTCGGTTTCTCTGAATGAGCGCGCACTGCGCGTCATCATCGGCCCCGATCTCGATATCGCCGTCCTCAATGGGCCGAGCCATGCTGTCGCCTCGGGCTCGCGCGAGGCGATCACGGCTCTTAAAGAGCGCCTGGAGCGCGACGGGGTCGAATGCGCATTGGTGCGCATTGCCGTTGCTGCCCACTCGCGCATGCTGGATCCGTTTCTGGACGAATTCCGCGCCAAACTTGCGCAGATCAGTTTCAGTGCGCCGCGCATCCCTATGATCTCAGGCCTCACGGGGACCTGGGCAACGGCCGAGGCACTGACCTCGCCCGAGCACTGGGTGCGCCATCTCCGCGAGACCGTTCGATTTGGCGAGGGATTGTCGACTGTGCTGCGTGATGGCTCACCGGTTCTACTCGAAGTGGGGCCGGGCCAGGCACTTTCGGCACTTGCGGGGTTCGCCGAGGCAGAGCACACGCCGAAGGCCGTCATCGCGTCGACACGCGCTGCCGTCGAAAACGAGGATGACGTTGCCATTGTGACGGCGGCGGCGGGTGCGCTGTGGGCAAACGGTGCCGCGGTCGATCTTTCGAAACTGCGTGGCAGCGGTCCGCACCGCCGCGTGGTGTTGCCAACCTATCCGTTCGAGCGCCAGCGTCACTGGATCGACAAGCCCGCTCGCAGCGCGCAATCGGTGACGCCAACGGTGGTCGCGATCAACCGCAAGGCTGCGGCACCGGCAACTGTGATCGAGCGGCTGTCGCGCCGGTCGGACTGGTACCAGGTTCCGCACATGCAGCCGCATCCACTGGCGTGGGACTTGGCGGATACACAGGCCGGCACCTGGATGGTGCTGACGGATGGCTCGGCTTTTGCTGCTGCGGTGAGCGACGAGATCGAGCGCCGCAAGGGACGTGTCATAACGGTAGCAGCGGCGGCAGCGCGGCGGCTGGAGGTGGGCTCGGATCTTGCCATCGATCCCAGCGCCGGCGACGACTATGCCGCCCTGGTCGCGACGCTCGACCGTCAGGGAACCGCAATCGATGGCATCGTACATTTGTGGGCACAGTCTGGTGACACGGCCCAAGCGCTGCCCCCGCAGGACCAGACACGCGCCTTCGACAGTCTGTTTCGCCTGCTGAAGGCCACGATGCTCGCCGGCTGGGAGCACACGCTCAGGCTCGCGGTGGTGACACGCGGCGTTGCGGCCCTCGGCGCTGCACAGGCGGCCAATCCGCATCTCGCAACGCTGCTCGGGCCGGTTCGGGTTTGGCCGCGCGAAATGCCCGGCGCCCGCGCCACATTGATCGATATCGCCCGGGACGAGACCGGGAACGGCCAAGTCGCACGGGCCGTCGTGGACGAGGCACTGTCCTCATCCGACGATCGGTTCGTGGCGCTCCGGGGCGGACAACGGTTCATCGAAACCTTGGCGCCGGCACAGCGACTGACTGTGAAGCCAACCGTTCGCGTCAAACCCGATGGCGTTTATCTGATCACCGGCGGTCTGGGTGGGCTTGGCCGGTTGCTCGCGCGCGAATTGGTGATGCGTTACGAGGCGCGCGTGGTGCTGGTTTCGCGCCGCCCCGCGCATCAGCACGATACAGCGACGCGGGAGGAGATCGCCCGGCTCGGTGCCAAGGCTCTTGTGGTGGCAGCCGACGTGACCGACGAGATCGCCATGGCGCGCGCCATCTCCGAGGCCCGCCGGCATTTCGGCAGGATCGATGGCGTGTTTCATGCCGCCGGCATCATGGCGGACGCACCGCTGGCAACAAAATCGCTTTCCGAGGCTCGCCGCATCATGGCGCCGAAGCTCGAAGGCGGCCTGGTTCTGGACAAGCTGCTGCCGGTGGGCACGCTCGATCTGTTTGCGGTCTTTTCATCAACCAGCGCGCTGACAGGGCCGCCAGGTCAGATCGACTATGCAGCGGCCAACGCTTTTCTGGATGCGCTTGCTGCCAGCCGGCGCGATGGCTTGTCCATTGCCTGGGGGATCTGGCGGGACACGGGACTTGCCACGCGCATTGCGCCCCCGGGTCGCCAAGCTGACGGCGACGCCCATTCGGCGCTGGAAATTCATCCCCTGCTCGGCCGCTGCACGCGTTCCGAACCGGACAAAGTGGTGTTCGAAGCCATCTACAATGCGGCACGGATCTGGACGCTGAGCGAGCATAGTGTCGCCGGCACGCCAGTGTTGCCCGGAACGGCCTACATCGAAATTGCGCGGGCTGCGCTGGCGCATACTTCGGCCCGCAAGGGGATGGTGCTGGAAGACGTCGAATTCGTGAGCCCGCTCACCGTCGCTTTTGCGACCCGCCGCCACGTGCAAACGACGCTGACGCACGACGATAACGATTGCACGACGATCGAGGTGTCGAGCCTGGACGAGGGCTCGAACGCGGCGACAGTGCATTTCCGCGCTCGTGCGGTCAGCAAAGCGTCAACTGCCGTCGCCATCCTTGCCGATTGGGCCGGCGGGCAGGAGGTCGCCCGTGGGGATCTGATCGTTCAACAGGACGCCGTTGAGTTCGGACCACGATGGCAATCGCTAACATCCGTCAGCGTGGCCGAAGGCACGATCCGGGCAACGGTGGAGCTCGACGAACGCTGGCGCGACGACCTTGCCATTTGGCAGGCGCACCCTGCATTGGTCGACATGGCGGCAACCGTCGGCCTGCATCTGCTCGATCGTGACGCTCGCAGGCGGGGTCTCTACGTACCCGCTGCGATCGACCGCGTGTCGTGTCTGCATCCGGTGCCCCAGAAGCTCATTGTGGAGGCCCGGCTCGTTGGGCGTGAAGGTGACGCGAGCGCCGACTTCGACGTGGTCATTGCCGATGAGGCGATGCGGCCGGTGATGACCTTTTCCGGCTTCAGGATGCGCGCGGTTCCGCGCTCCGGCTTTGCCGCCGCTGCGAGCAGCACCAGCGACCAGAACAATATCGTCGGGCGGATGCTGGCTGCGGGTCTTCGCGCGGTGGACGGCCCGGAGGTGATCTCACACGCCTTGGCGCATGGCGGATCGCGCCTGGTCGTCTCGTCGATCGGGCTCAGTACGCTCGATAGTGTCTATCGTGAGAGGCTTGGGCCCGGACCACGTGGCGCTAAAACGGCTGCGGCGGAGGGCCCGTCGTCGCGATCGCAATCGACCATGTCACCAACCGAAGCCAAGATTGCTGCCCTCTTTTCCGAATTGCTCGGCATTGAAGACGTGCAGCTTGACGACGAATTCCTGGCTCTGGGGGGCCATTCCCTCGCAGCGGTCCGTCTCTTTGCTGCCATTCGCCGGCAACTGGGTGTCGATCTGGGTATCGCTACACTGTTCACGGCCCCCTCGGTGAGAGCCCTTGCAGCCCAGATCGATGAACAACGCGGAGGATGAGCCAGCGGGTGATGGCGAAGGCGCGCCGGGCGCAAACGGACCGCGCGGCGGCGAGACAACAGCGCCGCGACCGCGGCAGAAGCCGGCGCACGGCTCCACTTCGAAGCGGCGCTGGCAACCGCTGGTGCGGATCGCCGAGCAAGCCCGGCAAGCCCGCGATCTATTGGATCCATGGCGCCATGGGCAATGTGGTGTCGATCAAGCCGCTGGCCGATCAACTGGGCGAGACGTATCCGATCTATGGCCTGCAAGCGCAGGGGATCGACGGCAAGTTGCCGCCTCTGGAAAAGGTCGAGGACATGGCCATGTCCTATGTTGCGGCCATCCGCGACGTCGATCCCGAGGGTCCTTACTGCCTGCTTGGCTATTCCGGCGGCGGTGTCATCGGCTATGAAATGGCACGCCAATTGGGGATGGACGGGCAGTCTGTGGCGGTGCTTGCGATGATCGATACATTGGCGCCGACGCATGCCCACGGGGCAAGCCTGGCGGATTGGCTTCGCTTCGCCTATCGCGAAGGGCTGGACCGGTTTGCCGAGCAGATCAGGAACAGCTGGAGTTTGCGGCTTAACCAGTTCACCCGCCGCTTCAACACACAGCCTGGAGAAGCCGAAACGGTCGAGCAACTGATTGCCAACTCGGCGCTCGTGTTCGACGCCTACGTCCGCGCGCAGTCTTATTACCATACGCTACCTTATGACGGCGACGTTCTGCTGTTCCGCGCGAAACGGGGCGGCATCCCGTTCCAGCTGGCCGGTCCGACGCTGGGGTGGGACGATCATGTCGGTGACCGTGTCGAGGTGGTCGAAATCGATGGGACGCATGAAACCGTGATCGAGCCGCCGGCTGTGCACGGGATCGGCGACAAACTGCGCGAAAAAATGGAAGCGTTGGAACGTCGCAGTGCAGCCGCCGCAGCAGACGGAAGCGCGCCCGGTGCACTACCTGCTTCAGCGCCCACCTTGCTGGCGGCGAAGTAGGCGCGTTGGCCACTGCCTGGCTCACCCGACACCCGAGCCGAGCCAGGCCGGACCATGTCGCAGGGTCAGGCCGCCAGATGACGCAGCTGGTAGATGGCCGTATGCAGAACACGCGCGATGGGGCGATCGTCGCCGGCAACGATGAGACAATCGAGATCGACGAGGCGATGGCCCTTCTTGTCATAGTTGGCCACGACCTTGGCGCGCGCCGAGAGCGCTTCGCCGACACGTGCCACGTCGAAGAACTGAAGGGCGCTTCCGGTGTGAATCCACGGCGGTAGCTTGACGTTCTCGCGCAAGGCCGAATTGCACAGGCGCAGCAGGATACCTGGATGCGCCACGCCCTCGCGGGCATAGATCGGATCGGTCTCACGCACGTCGGCCAGATATTGGGCGTGCCGCTCGGGGGTCAGCACTTCAGGCGTCGTTGCCAATGCACGGCCCTCGGCAAGGCTGGTTTGATCGGCCGGTGGACGCTCGGCGGGAGCCGTGGGAGCGGCGTAGGCGGCGA
Source organism: Hyphomicrobiaceae bacterium (assembly GCA_041397705.1). Lineage (GTDB taxonomy): Bacteria > Pseudomonadota > Alphaproteobacteria > Rhizobiales > Hyphomicrobiaceae. The sequence continues at coordinate 87,572 of JAWKWC010000002.1, read as the reverse complement.
CACGTGGCGCCGGCGGCGCGGATGCGGGCAGGGCCGCCAACCCTGTCGCGCACGATACGCCTTCGCTCTCGACCTTGATCGCCAGTCCCTCGGCTGTCTCTTCGCCCGTGACCACGGCGCGTTTGCCGTCGTAGACGGGCTTGCTGAAGCGCGCGCTCAATGTGCCGCGCTCCAGAAATGCCCTACCCCAACGACTGACGGGGATGTGGCTGGCGTAGGCGAACACTTCGACGCCGGGAACGAGACCGCCGGAAAAGCCGAGCTTTTGGGCCACGGTATCATCGTGGATCTTGTTCTCGGAGGCATGCGAGACGTTATAGGCCTCGACGGAATAGGTGAGGGATTGAGCGGAAGCGGACATGGTTCACTCCAGGCGGGGCTAAGGCGACGGGCCTGACTTGGCGCGCAACGTTAGCACGATGAACACGGGCACCCGCAAGCTGCATCAAGGGTTGGTCCCGCCCCGCCGCCCACGCTCAATTGGCACTGCGATGGCGCTCCAGCACCGTTCCGGTTTCGCGCGTGATCATGCCGCCGTCGAGTTGTAGATCGAGGGTCAGCACCGTGCGCCCTCTGCCCCGCGACACTTCCCGTCCACGCGACACGTCGAACAGATACTCGAACGACACATTATAGATGCGCGGCTGGCCCTCGGGCGTGGTGATGCTCAACGTATCGCGCAGCAGGCGATACTGGCGTTGCGGCCAGCGACGGTAGTAATTGCGCTTGTCGGCGACGATCTCGGACGGTGTGAGCACCTGATCGCCGAAATAGTCGACCTTGGGTGCATAGAGCTGCAGGATCTCTTCGTCGCTGAGATTGGAGCCGGACAAATAGAACTTCTGCAAGAAGTTGGCGATTTTGTCTGCGACGGACTTTTCGGCCGGAGCGGCGGCCGTCGTGCCGGCGACATGCTCGACCGGCGGGGTTGTTGGGGCCAAGGCCGGCGCCACCACGAACAGCGCCAAACCGACACCCGCTACTGCTAAAACTCCCATCGTCAGGACTCCTACTACACACATTGCGCGGGGGCATTTCTGACCTGATGGCTCGCAAGGGCCGCACATGCTCGGGCGGGGCGTCAAATTCGCTTCCGTCCCGGATTCATGGCCGGCGCACAGGTCGGAGCCGCTGCGCGTTACATCAAACTGTGAGGCGTTTTCCGTCAACCGGCCCGCGGAAAAGACACTTGTTGCGCAGACGACGGCAAAGCGTGGGCGTGGAGCCCAGCCTCACACATCGGATACGCAGGACAAGTGCTGAAGTTTCAGTCGCGGAGAGAAAAAAACTATCGGGCCAGTTCTTCTTTCACTTTGGCGGCCAGTTGGGGCAGCGTGAACGGCTTTGGCAAGAATGCAAATTGAGCGTCCGGGGCGAGCGCATTCTTGAAACGGTCGTCCGGGTAACCGGAGACGAAGATCACCCTGAGGTCCGGACGCACCTTGCGCATCTCGGTCACCATGGTCGGGCCGTCCATTTCGGGCATGACGACATCCGAGACGACAATGTCGATCGGCTTTGTTTCTGCCGCTACGACTTCAAGCGCTTCGAGACCTGTGGTCGCTTCGATGACTTCGTAGCCTTTCCGCTTGAGGGCGCGGACCGCGAAATTGCGCACAGAGTCCTCGTCTTCCACCAGTAGAATGCGACCCGTTCCAGTCAGATCGCCGTGGCCGCCACTGCGACGTTCGCCGGGTGCCGGAGGCGTGGTGTTCTCGACTTTTTCAGGAGCGGGCGCGCTCTCCTCGGCGTCTTCTTCGACGGGTTCATAGCGCGGCAGATAGACCCGGAAGGTCGTGCCCTTGCCAACGGTGCTTTCTGGGAACACGTAACCGCCGGTCTGCTTGACGATGCCGTAGACGGTCGACAAGCCGAGACCTGTGCCCTTGCCGACGTCCTTGGTCGAGAAGAACGGCTCGAAGATCTTGGCCATGACTTCGGGCGACATGCCAGAGCCCGTATCCTCCACCTCGATCAGCACATACTCGCCCGGCTGCATGCCCAGCGCGTTCAGCTTGATGGATTCACGCTCGGCCACGTTACGCATCCGCAGCGTCAGGCGACCGCCATCCGGCATCGCGTCCTTGGCATTGACGGCGAGGTTCATGATCACTTGGTCGAATTGCGTGCGGTCGGCCTTGACCAGCCACAAGTCGCGTCCAGTTATGATCTTGAGGTCGATTTTTTCGCCGATCAGGCGATTGAGCAGGACGGAGAGATCGGTCGTGACTTCGCCCAGTTCCAGCACCTCGGGGGACAACGTCTGCCGGCGAGAGAAAGCCAGCAACTGACGCACCAAGCGGGCGGCGCGATTGGCCTCCTTCTTGATGTTCATGATGTCCTTGTGCGCGGGATCGAACGGGCGATGGGTCTGCAACAGCAGATCCGAAAAGCCAATGATCGCGGTGAGCACATTGTTGAAGTCGTGGGCGATACCTCCGGCGAGCTTGCCAACGGCTTCCATCTTCGTGCTCTGGGCGTACTTGAGCTCCAGCGCCTTTTGCTCGGTGGCATCGATGACGTAGAGCATCACCGCTTCGTCGCCATCGCCCTGGCGCATGGGACTGAAATAGAGGCGGCGCGTGTGTTGCCGCTCTGCGCCGAAGGAAATCTCGACGGGGGCAAGTGTTGCCCTGCCGGCGCGCGCTTCCAACAAGGCTGCGTCGATGGCGCGCGCACCTTCGGCATCGCCGGTATCGGCAATCAACCCTGCAAACGTGTGCGCCTGAGCCAGGCCGGCTGCCTGGAACATGCGAGCAAAAGCAGCGTTGTAGGCCTGTATACCACCGCTGATATCGAGCGCTGCGATGCCGAACGGGGCGGACTGGAACAGGCGCTCGTAGCGGGCGCCGTCGCCCTCTTCCGTCTCCGGGACCTTTGCAGAAGGCTGTCGCGTCAGAACCAATGCAACGATTTCGCCGCCGCGCTCCGACGAGCCGCCGATGCGCCCGACGATTTCAACGGGCAACCCGATTCCGTCCTCGCGCACAAGATCGAGTTCGAGGCGTGCAACCTCCCCCGGCGTGCGCGCCAGTTCGGTGCGCAAGAGAGCCTCACCATCGCCGCTGATGACGTCGCCCAGTGTCAGCTCGCGGGTCCGGGCTGCTTCCCAGTCCAGGCCGAGCCAACCTGCAAGCGTGTTGTTGATGTGGGTGATCTGGCCGTCGACACCTGCGCCGATCAAACCAATGGGCATCGCCTCGTAACGGCTGATCTCGGACTCGAGTCCGCGGACAATTTCGGCCTCGCGCGCCCGCTCACTGCTGATATCGGAAATCTGCCAGAGGGTGGTTGCATTGGCGGCCTCGCCCTTGGCCCCAGCCACGGGACCTACCGACAGACGCAGCCATCGCGTCGTGCGGTCACGTTGCTCGAAGCCGCGAACGCGGAATTCCTCGCTGCGGCTCTCGCCAAGCTCGGCTGCGCGCATCAACCGGAACAAGCACTCAGCAGCTTGTGGTTCACCAGCAAACGCCTGCTCCAGGGTTCTGGGCAGGCCGTCTGGGTCTTGGCCGACCAAGGCTGTGTAAGCGGCATTGGCGTAGAGGACGCCACCGTCGCGGGCCATGACCATGGCACCGGTCTCGATCAAGTCGGCAACAGTGTTGACTATTCCGCCGGCTGCGTCCTGCGAGGCGCCGATGCGAATGTGTCCGGCTGCCAAACCGAAAAGGAAAAAACTGCCGACAACGCCGAGCACCGCCAGCAAGCCCAACAGGATGGGATCAGTTGCTTTTGCGGAAACGGCAAAAAGCGCCCCGAGGCCAATGGCCGTCAGGATCGCCAAAACGCTGAAGAGTAACCCAGTGCCAAAAGTACCTGCGGGCGCAGCGATAGCCGTAGGCGCGGTCACGGGCTGGCGTGCATCGGTGCCGATCATGAATAGAGACATATACCGATTCTGCTTACGCCTCATGGCCAGAACCGCGTCAACCACAGAAGAAGGGAAGCCTACAAAACCGAGCACCAGCAAACTCCTTGCATCACACTCGCGCAGTTACCGCCGACACGAGGTCGTCAACAACTCGATGATTATCGTTAAAAGTGCCCTAAATTTCTGCTATCCACCGTTCCGAAGCAGGTCATCGAGCGATGACGGTCGACGCGAGCGCTCACGCGGCGCGGAAAAGGGAACGCTGAAGATGCTGGATTTGCTCTTCTATGTCGTGATGTTGGCGTTGTTCGCGTTGCTCGTTGTCGGTGGTCTTTGGCTGGTGCGCGGTTACACGGGCGGACAGTCGCCAATGACGGCGCTGTTCGGGGAACGACCGGAAAAACGACTGGCCGTGGTGGAGCATGCGAGCGTCGATGGGCGCCGGCGACTGGTTTTGATTCGGCGCGATGATGTCGAACATCTGATCATGACCGGAGGGCCGGTCGACGTGGTGATCGAAACTGGAATCGGTCCTGCGAGCACAAGTGTGCCCAAAGCCGAAGTCGCGACAGCGAATTTCGCGCGGCCGGCACGGACATTCGGCCGCGTCCAACCGCAAGCTCAAGATGTCGCAGAGTAATTTCCGCGGTTCACCATCATGGCGCCGTGTGGTGCGGCTTGCTCTCGCTTGACGGTCGCGGCTAAGACGATGCCGCGGCAGCGGGGGATGGGGCGTTATGTGTCGCGCCACACCCGACCTTGAGACTGTTACATCTGATGCCGCCTTTTGACGGCGACGGACTTGAGCACTTCTGCAGCTTGTGAGGCAAACCGTGCGTAGGCTTTTCGTGCGATCGCTGTTGGTGGTCTGCCTGCTTGTCGTTGGAGGTCTCACGAGGCAACTGGAGGCTCAGACGGCATCCTCACCGGGAGCAAATGCCGGCGCGCCTACGCTGCCTGGTGACAAGAAGTTGTTGGATGCGGCTGCCGAGGCGATCGCCCCGGTCGAGCGGCTCTCCAAGAGCATCCAGACCGCTGAGAACGCCATCAAGCAGCTCAAGGAACTCGAAGGTGAGCTTGGCCGGCTCCGCGCCGAGGTGGAGCGCATCATCTACGATTCGACTGCAACGGCGGAAAACCTCAGGCCGCAGCTTGCCGAAGTCAAAAAACAAATTGCACGGCTCGGACCTCCGCCAGGCAAGGATCAGCCGCCCGAGCCGGCGACCATCACTGCCGAACGCCAACGTCTGAACGAGCTTGCCGGCAATCTGGACGGTGCCATCAAGACCACGGAGCTGGCGTGGCTGCGGGCCAAGCAGTTGATCGATCGCATCACCGTCATTCGCTATCAAATGTTCGCGCGCAACCTGCTGGAGCGCCGCTCGAGTCCGATGTTGCCTGCCGTCTGGCACGACGTCGGCGATAGCATGGATTTGATCATGGGGCGCATCGCCTATTATGGCGGGGACTGGGTCACCTGGGCTACGAAGGTCTGGCAATGGCTGGCGGCCCTGTGCGCGGGGGCACTTGGGCTGTGGCTGATCGGTGGCGCCTTGGTGCGGCGCTGGCTGGCACGTTGCCTCGTGCGCCCCGATCCGATACCCACATTTTTTCAGCGCGTTTCGCGCGCAGCCTGGATGGCACCGGTGCGCTTGCTGCCGCCGGTCGCGGCGGTGTGCCTTCTGTATGCCGGGCTTGCGCAGCTTGACCTGCTGTTTTCGCCGTGGACGAGACTTGCGATCGCGATCTTTACCGGTGCGCTCATCTACTTCCTTGCGACCACGGTCGTGAGTGTCGCCTTCCAACCCCGCCATCCGGCCTGGCGCCTGGTTCCCGTCTCCGATCGCACCGCCCGACACATCCAGCGGATCGCGAAGGCGTTTTTTGCGCTCTACGTGCTGGACACGGCGGTGGTCGAGTTGGGTCGCGCCGTTTACGTGCCGCTGTCGGTCACGGTCGCCCAAACGGCGCTGAGCAGCCTGGCATTCGCCTTGCTGCTGATAACCCTGTTCTTCACGCGGTTCGTGCCCATGAGCGGTGCCGACCGGCCGGTGAATGGGCATGTGGCCAGCACCGGGCCGACGCCTGTGCTCGCGCCACGATGGATCAAGATCCCGATTTTAATCGTGGCTCTCGTCATTCTCGGTGCGGCAGCGTTAGGGTATATCGCGCTAGCCCGGTTCGTTGCGCATCAAGTCGTGCTGTCGGGCACGGTGTTGGCAACTGCGGGTCTTGCCTATCTGGCCATACGGGCGATTACACGGGGCCGGGCCGACAACAGCGATATGGTCGGGCAAACGCTGCAAAGCCGATTCGGCCTGGTCGATCCCGCGCGGCGGCGCCAACTTTCGCGCCTTCTCGAGGCCTTGCTCACCATCATGGTGTTGCTGGCCACGATCCCGGCGCTTCTGGTGCAGTGGGGGTTTTCCGCTGCGGACGTCCGTGACTGGGCGATAGCGCTGTTGTTCGGCTTCGATGTCGGACAGTTCCACATCTCGCTGGTGCGCATTCTGGTTGCCATCGCGCTGTTCACAGGGCTGTTGTTCCTGACGCGTGTCGTGCAGCGCTGGTTGCGGGAGCGCATACTCGCGCAGCCCCGCGTCGACCAGGGCATTGCGAATTCGGTCGAAACTGCCGTCGGTTACGCCGGCATCAGCGTTGCCTTGCTGATCGCCTTGTCGTGGGCGGGCCTCGACATCACGAGCCTGGCGATTGTGGCCGGTGCGCTCTCGGTCGGTATCGGCTTCGGGTTGCAGTCGATCGTCAACAACTTCGTTTCCGGCCTGATCCTGCTCGTCGAGCGTCCGATCAAAGTCGGCGATTGGGTGGTGGTTGGGGCCGAGCAAGGCAACGTGCGGCGCATTTCCGTGCGGTCGACGGAAATCGAGACGTTCGACAAGGCCAGCTTGATCGTTCCAAATTCGGAACTCATCACCGGGCGGGTTCTGAACTGGACCCATCGAACGCCCCTCGGGCGCGCAGTCGTCAAGGTCCGGGTCAGCCCATCGGCCGATCCGGAGGCCGTGATCGAGATCATTCGCCAATGCGTCGAGACCAACGGCAACATCCTGACGGACAACCCGCCCTTCATCACGTTCGACGACTTCGATGGTGTGGCCTTGGCGTTCACCGTCCGCAGCGTGGTCGGTGACGTCTATCAAGCCGCGCGGGTGGCCTCGGCGCAGCGGATCGCCATTCTCAAACGCTTGCGTGCCGAAGGTATCCAGCTCGCCAATCCGCAACACGACGTCCATCTCAAAGACTTGGACTGGGTCAAGGCGACGGCAAGCCGGCTCGCCGAGCAAAAATCGGAGGCGCCGCGGGCCCCTCCGCCCGGATCGAACGACAATGATTAACCTCGCGACCGAGCGCAAACGCCTATAAAACGCTCAATTGAACGATATTTTATTGTATTAGCCAGGGGGATCAGCTCCGGTGGCCTTGTTGGCGTTCACAATTTGTGGCAGACAACGCCATCTACCGCAGAGGGCCGCCGTTTATTATCGGCTCGTTATTCGATAGATGAACCGGCACTGAGCCAGGCTCGCGCCCTCGGGGCGCACTGCGAACTTTCAGCTTCCCCTGCGCTCGGTCCTAATGTCGCCATGCCCGAGGACGGGCATCGCCCACCTGACCCGAAGGTACGGAGACGCTTTTTTGCAAACCCCCACGTTCGCTGAGCTCGGTCTCAGCGCCAAGGTTCTGGCCGCTATCGATGCAGCGGGTTATCCCGCGCCGACACCCATCCAGGCCCAGGCCATTCCCGTCGCCGTGACGGGGCGCGACGTTCTCGGCATCGCACAAACTGGCACCGGCAAGACGGCGTCTTTCGTGCTGCCCATGATCACCCGCCTCGAAACCGGCAGAGCCCGCGCGCGAATGCCACGCTCGCTGATCCTCGCACCGACTCGCGAACTTGCTGCCCAGGTCGCACAGAGCTTCGAGAAATACGGCACCAACCACAAACTCGATCTGGCGCTGCTGATCGGCGGCGTCTCCATGGAGGACCAGGTCCGCAAGCTCGACCGTGGTGTCGACGTGCTGATTGCGACGCCTGGACGTCTGCTCGACCATTTTCAGCGCGGCAAGGTCATGCTGATGGGCGTCGAGATCCTGGTCATCGACGAAGCCGACCGCATGCTCGACATGGGCTTCATCCCGGACATCGAGCGCATTTGCAAGTTGTTGCCGCCCCGGCGCCAGACGCTGTTCTTTTCAGCGACCATGCCGCCCGAGATCACGCGACTTGTGGACCAGTTTCTGAGGGATCCCGCGCGCATCGAAGTGGCTCGTCAGGCCACGACAGCAAAGACGATCACCCAGCGCTTCTGCTTTTGCGACGATCCTGACGATCGCGCCAAGCGGCAAGTCCTGCGCGATCTCATCGCCTCGCTGGACGTGCGCAACGCCATCATCTTCTGCAACCGCAAGAAGGACGTCGCGATCCTGCTCAAGTCGCTGAGCAAGCACGGTTTCAATGCCGGCGCGCTGCATGGCGACATGGATCAGGCGAGCCGCACGGCGACTCTCGACAAATTCCGGGCGGGTGAGATCACGCTTTTGGCCGCATCCGACGTTGCGGCGCGCGGCCTCGACATTCCCGACGTCAGCCATGTCATCAACTATGACGTGCCGTGGCAGGCCGAAGATTATGTGCACCGCATCGGCCGGACGGGGCGCGCGGGACGGGAAGGCTTTGCGGCCACCATCGTCACGGGCGACGACATCAAGGCCATCGAGGTCATCCAGAAGCTCATCGGCGAAGAGTCGCAATGGATCGGCGAGCCACCGGACGAGGAAACGCTGGCAGAAGGCCGCAGCCGCAAGCGGCGCGGGCGCGGGGCACCACAGCGGGGCAGCGGGCCTGCGCGAGGGCGTCGCGAGAAGCCGTCGTCGGAGCCGGCACGTGCGCGCTCGGGAGCGGCACCGGGGCGGGAACGACGGGAATCGTCGCGGCGCATCGCTCGCGACAGTGAGGCGCCGAGACCAGAGGTCGACGAGCAACCGGAGGTCGCTGCCGACAGCGCGCCGGCACGACGGCAGCCGACACGACGCCGGCGGCCCGATGGGCCGGCGCCAGCGAGCGCTGGCGAGCAGCGCGAGGCGCGCGAACAGCCGGCACACTCGCACCGCGATCGCGAACCTGCTCGTGAGCCGGCACGCGCGGCGCGCGGCGGGGGGGGACGTGACCGTCAGCGGCCAGCGCGGGACGATCGTGCGGACAAGGAAGAGCGCACGCCGCAAGCCTTCGGCGATCATATGCCTGCCTTCCTGAGACGCCCTGTGCGGGTGTCCGCAGACTGAGCGGCGATCGCACGAGATTTCGGGGTGCACTGCCAGCGTAGAGGGTGCGTTGGCGTTCCCCGAAGAGCACACCCGCAAAAGTTCGGTGCATATCCACGCTGCCGGGCGTGGCACAAGCGATTGAAATCGTGCCACAACATTGCAGGTGCCAACGCGCCGTCACGCTGACGGCGGTTCCAGAGGAGAGTGATCCATGTCGCCCGCTGCAGCCACCGCGGAGATCTGGGGACTTGCCGGCGGTAACATCTCGGCGCTGGACGGTGTTGCCCTCAGGGGTAGCGAACCCGTTCTGCCGTCGACCTTTCGCGTCGGCACACTCGCCCAGTCCACCATTGCCGCCAGCGCCTTGGCTGCTGCCGAGTTGTGGGCGCACCGGACAGGGCGTCGGCAGCTGGTTGCCGTCGATATGGCCCACGCCGCGGCCGAGTTCCGATCGGAGCGCTATCTCAAGGTCGAGGGTAAGGGTGAAGCGCGGATCTGGAATCCTGTTGCAGGTGTCTATCAGACAGGCGATGGCCGCTACGTGCGTGTGCATGCGAACATGCCGCATCATCGCGCCCGGACTTTGGCTATGCTGGGTGCGGAGGAAACGCGGGAGAGCGTTGCTGAAAAGCTGAAAAGCTGGACTGGCGAAGATCTCGAAACCAAGGGCGCTGAAAACGGCCTAGTCATTACGATGATGCGGTCACCGGACGAATGGCATGCCCATCCCGCCGGCCGCGCTGTTGCAGCCCTGCCGTTACTCGAAATCGTCCGGATCGGAGATGCGCCGCCGCGCCCCCGCCCGGCGGCCGAGCGACCGATGTCCGGCATTCGAGTCCTCGACCTGACCCGGGTCATTGCCGGGCCTGTTTGCGGGCGGACGCTGGCCGCGCACGGTGCCGATGTGCTCTCCGTCACAGGGCCAGGCATTCCCGATATCGAAGTGCTGATCATGGATGGGGGGCGCGGGAAACTGCGCACAGAAGTCGATCTCACGACGGAGACCGGCCGAGAGACCCTGAAGGCGCTGGCGCGCGAAGCGGACGTGTTCGTGCAAGGCTACCGGCCCGGGGCCATCGCCAAAAAGGGCTTTTCGCCCGAACAACTGGCGGAGCTCTCGCCGGGGATCGTTTGCGTTTCACTGTCGGCATGGGGGCATGCGGGTCCGTGGGCCAACCGGCGCGGTTTCGACAGCCTCGTGCAGAATACCAATGGCATGAACCACGCCGAGGGCGTGGCTGCCGGGGTGGTGGGCCCCAAGGAGCTTCCGGCGCAGGCGCTCGATCACGGAACGGGCATGCTGATGGCGATGGGCGCGATGGTGGCGTTGAAGCGGCAGGCGGAGGAAGGCGGCTCGTGGCTGGTGCGGGTTTCGCTTGCACAGACCGGCGAGTGGCTGTGGAAGCTCGGCCGGCTCGAAAACGGGGTGTTGGCGACGGACCAGACGCGCGAGGACGTGGCGGCCCTGATGGAGGTCAGCCAGTCTGGCTTCGGCTCGATGACCGGCATGATCCACGCTGGACAGTTGTCGGAAACACCGCCTCGCCTGGAGCGGCCATCGATGCCGCTTGCCAGCCATCCCGCGCGATGGCCTTAAGCGGGACGACAGTTAGCTTCTCGTTAAGGTTCCCGCATTACGGTGGCGAGAAGGTCGTCGCTATACCCGGTGGCTGAACCCCGCTGGTCCCCATACTTGAGGCTGGGCTGATGTCTTTCGGCAAGCGCACGCAGCTCCCCGCTCCGCGGATCGGCGATGGTCCGCCAATATTGCCAGGCAATCTGGGTTACGACCGGATCGAGCCGCTGCACACGACAATGAAGACGCTACTGCAGCAAATCGGCCGTATAGCCGAGGCAATCCGCGAGCAAACACAAGTGACGGTGCCGCCGGTGGCCGACGAGCCCGATCCGGCGGCTGGGCCGGTTGCGGTGAAGGGTTTTCTCGAACTCTTTGCCTTCGTCGAAAACGACAAGATCATCCATCCGATGCTAGCCGTGGCGGATGCCCACCAGGCCGGGGCAGTGGATTTTTCGCCTCAGCTTCGCCTCGCCCAGTTCATTGGTCGGGTGATGGACCTGAACAGCTTTTGCCAGCAGGCATCGCTGGATGGTGCATTGGCCGTGGCGTTGCAGTCCCCGCACATGCCGGAATTGGTGGACGGGCTGCTGGCGGAAGCCGCCTGGTTCGCCAGCTTTACCGAGCGTATCGTTGCGGCGCTGCCGGCAGATGAGCGACCGGGCGAGCTGGAAGACGCTGCGCTGCTCGGCCCACAGGCGCTGGAACGCTACTACCTCATGGCGTCCGACATGATGCTCGATGCACACCGCATCGGGGGCCTTGGCCCACCGCCCGGCAGCCGAGCGGACGAAATTGCATGCCTGCTGCCCATCGCTCCACATGCCGGCGATTACTTCATCAATGGCGTCTATCTCGACGCAGCCGCGGCAAGCCAGATGATGGCGGGCACGGAGGCAGGCAAGAAAGCCGAGCCTATCGCCTTAGCGAGGGTCTTACAGCTAGCGGCCGCGCTTGACGGCGCTCTTGGAGCGCGGTTTGCGTGCAGCCGCGCGCCGCGCCACACCGTGTGCATCGCGCGCCCAAGCCAGCATGTCGTCGGGCTCATCGAGCAAATGCTCGGGCGCTTTCCAATAGCTCGTGAGCGTGGCCTGACCGCCTTTGCGCGCATACGTGAAAGGTCCGCACCCCTCGGCGGCGAAGGCGTCCCTGGTTTCCTCGTCCGATTTGAAGAACAGCACGCCGTCGGCGATCAACGCGAACATCACGCCGTCCAGGAACAGGCCTGAGCCGCCGAACATGCGCTTGATGATGACCGGACCAAGTGGGGCCAACGTCTCCAGCAACAGTCCCTCCAGCTCGAGATCACGGGCCATTGGCACCTCCCGTTTGCAAGGATCAGAACACGAGCCGTGGTTGGCGCTCGGCGCGGGCTACGTCAGAACGCGCTTCCAGGCTCGCGCAGGAATGCCAGCTCCTCCGGTGTCGACGGCCGGCCGAGGATTGCATTGCGGTGGGGGAAGCGACCGAAGCGGGCGATGATATCGCGATGGGACTTGGCGTACGGCTCGTATTTGGCAAGGCCCAGGCTGGCGAACAACGCCACGGACCGGTCCTGATCCGCGATGTCCTCGCTGTGCTCGAAGGGCAAGTACAGGAAGATGCGCGCTTCGGGGGGCAATTGGCGATCGAGGCCCGCATCAACGGCAGCAGTCGCGATGGCGCGGGCGGTGGCGTCGGAGGCAAAGGCTTTGGGTGTGCCGCGAAACATATTGCGGGAGAACTGGTCCAGCACGATCAACGTGGCCAGGGCGGTTTCCGCGTCCAGTTCGTCGGGATCGGGCGGCCGGTCATGCAGCTCGGCATGCAGGCCGCCAAACCTCTCCGCGATGGCGCGATCTTGCTCGGGCGTGCTTTTGAACCAGGCCTCGCGCGGTGTTTCGTGCAACCAGAATTGCAGGACGTCGGCGACCCATTGCAGCGCGTCAGACGATGGGAGCTGCGGGTTCACGAGTCCAACGCGGCCAAGCGATCCTTCGAGGCGGGGATAAGGTTGACGCTTTCTCCGCAACCGCAGGCGCTGGTCTGATTCGGATTGTTGAAGACGAACTGTGCCGACAGCCGATCGACCTTCCAGTCCATCTGGGTGCCAAGCAGAAACAGGACAGCGTCCGGCTCGATGATTACGCGAGCGCCATCCTGCTCGACGACCTCGTCGAGGCGGCCGGCCGCTTGGACCCAATCCATGGTGTATTCCATGCCGGCGCAGCCACCCTTCTTGACGCCGATCTTGAGACCGCAAACGCCCTCCCCTTTCGAGGCCATGAGGGCGCGGACGCGCTCGGCGGCGGCCGGCGTCATGGTCATGACGGGCGGGCGGGAGCGGGCTGGACGGGACTTTGTGCTCATCGTTCAGTCAATGTCCTGCGCGAGTTCAGTGTCTTGTTTGTATATATAGCACGATCGTCGACCATTTGCAGGGGGCAGCGTCAGGTTGTGCCGGGACGTGGGCTTTTTGGCCCGACTTCGCCACGCCACGCCTGGCCACGAGCTTGGGGCAGAGTGCTGCCAAGAGCTAATCGGTTGCATCCGCCCCTTCAGATTTGTGGCTCAAGGTGAGGGCGCGGCGGGCGCGCGTGGCGGCGGTCGGAAAGCGTCGTCCACCTTGCGTTGCGGCTTGGCCGGTGCCGATTTTTTGGTGGCGGATTTCTTCGTGGCCGATTTCTGCTGAGTTTTGGCCTTTGTCCCCGGCTTGGTTGCGGGCGATTTTGGCGCTGGCGAAGGTGCGGCGGTCGCTTGCTGGGCAGGCTTACGCTTCGGCAGAGGTGGGGGCACCAGCGCTTGCTCGGTGCTGCTGTTGGCCTCGTCATCTTCAGCCTCGGTGCCCGGCATGCCTCGCGCCAGGGCCAAGCCGCATTTGAAGAGCAACTGCTCTTCGAGACCGATGTAGCGTTCGACCTCCTTGAGCTTGGCAGGTGTCAGGTTCGCCTTGGCCCAGTCCGGCCCTTTCTTCAGCGTCTCGACCATGCCGGCGGATTCGAGTTGTGCATGCTCGGCCCTGATCTTCTCGCAGGCTTCGGCGGGCAACGTGGCGGCGTGAACCGGGATTGCCCCGATCGTTGCCCACAGTGCCCCGATCGCCCACGCCATCCTGGCGCGGCGCGGCACAACGCACGGCGCCCGAGGCTTGCCCATTGCTTTCACCCAGCCCTCCTGAAGCATGACGGCCTGCGTTGCTTGCACGACGTTCGCGGTTCGCCGGGTTTGCGGCGCGCGGGACTTGTTTCAGCAATAGGCGTCAAGAATGCCCAGGAAATCGTCGGCTTTGAGGCTGGCGCCGCCGACCAGCGCGCCATTGACGTTGGCGACGCCCATCAATTCGCGAGCGTTGGAAGGCTTCACCGAGCCGCCATAGAGCAGGCGCATGGCCGCGCCGTCATTGGCAAATCGTTTGGTCAGCGCCTCGCGCATCATGGCGTGCACTTCGGCCACGTCGCCCGCCGTTGGGGTCAAGCCCGTGCCTATGGCCCAAACCGGCTCGTAGGCGATGACAACGCCGGCGGCCGTCGCGGCATCGGGCAGAGACTGGGCCAGTTGACCGGCGACGACGGCGAGCGTCTTGCCGGCCTTGCGCTCGTCAGCCGTTTCGCCAACGCAAACGATCGCGAGCAAACCGGCGCGCATTGCCGCTTCGCACTTGGCACGAACGGCGGCGTCACTCTCGCCGTGGTCGGCACGCCGCTCGGAATGGCCGACGATGACGGCGCTGGCGCCTGCGTCGCGCAGCATCTCGGCTGAAATATCGCCGGTGTGAGCGCCTGATGCCTGAGCGTGACAATCCTGGCCACCGACGGCGATGGCTGGGCCAGCCGCGGCCGCCATGGCTGCCACCAGAGTGGCCGGCGGACATAACATCGCGTCGGCTGCGAGCTTTCCTTTGCGGGTGGCCAAACCGGCCTTCAGGCGCTCGATCTCGGCGAGGAGGCCTTGAGGCCGTTCATCTTCCAGTTGCCGGCGGCCAACGGGCGCGGAGGGAGGGCTGGGCTCGTCATAGGACGGATCCTTGGCTCGAAGGGGACACAACGGCGCTTTGGCCAGAACATGATCGCAAGGGTGCAAGCTTAAGGCATGATTGGCGGCGTCCGCAAAACCTGCCAGCGACCGGCAACGGGGATAAGTTGCGGCCGGCGCCGCGGATTCCTATGATGACTGCCCCGGGGTTGCAACACTCACCGGATCCGGGCTAGCACCTGCGGCGAAATGTGACGTGCGGTTTGGGTGTCGGTGCGGCCCTGCCTCGGGCACAAGGGGCACACGCTCTACCCGAGACCCACGCAAGCGGACTGGACGACAGGCATGCTCGAAACTCTCCGGCGCGGCGCTGCAAAATTCGTAGTGTTCGCGCTGCTTTCCATCCTGATCCTGAGTTTCGCCATCTGGGGCATTGGAGACATTATCCGGCGTGGCACGCAGGGGCCGATCGCCACTGTGGGTGACCGTGAAATCTCCGCGCAGGAGTTCACCACCGCTTTGCAGAACCGACGAGCGGCGCTGCAGCGGCAAATCAACCGCCCGATCACACCGGAGCAATCGCGCGCGCTCGGCATCGACGCCAGTGTGTTGGCCGAACTGATCAATGGCGAGGCTGCCGCCTCCTATGCCAAATCATTGGGCGTGCGCCTTTCCGATCGCACCATCGCCGAAGAAATTCGCCAGGATCCCGCCTTCCAAGGACCGGGCAAGACTTTCAATCGCGCCGTCTTCGACGAGCGGATCCGGCAGGCCGGCTTCTCCGAGCAGCGCTATTTCGAGGAGCGGCGCGCCAGTGAGTTACGGGCCCAGGTGACGGAGAGCCTGCTCGGCGGCATTTCGGCGCCGGAAGAGTTTGTGACGATTGCGCACCGCTATCGCGAGGAAACGCGCACCGTCTCTTTCATCAAGCTGGATCCCGCCAAGCTCGCCAAGATCGCCGATCCGGACGAAGCCGCCCTCAAGACCTTCTACGAAGAGCAAAAAGGGCAGTTCGTGGTTCCAGAGCGGCGCAAGATTGCGGTGCTGATCCTGACGCCGGAAGCGCTCGCCGAACGATCGAAAGTGACCGATGAGGAGGTCAAAGCGTATTGGGAATCGACCCGTTCGAGTTGGGATCTGCCGGAGTTGCGGCGCATTCAACAGATTGCCTTCAAGACCAAGACGGAAGCAGAAGGCGAGGTCAAAGCGCTGCGCGATGGCAAGAGCTTCCTGATGGCCGCTCTCGAGGCGAACGGTGCCGGTGGCCGGCTCGACCAAGGCCTGGTCGCGCGCCGGGAAATCTCGGACCCGAACTACGCCGAAGCGGCATTCACGTTGCCGTTGAACAAGGTCTCGGACCCGATCGAGGTGCGAGGCGGATGGATGGTGTTGCGGGTGACGGAGATCGAACCAGCGCACACGCGTACCTACGACGAGGTCAAGGATGCGGTCCGCCAGTCGATGGAGGACACCAAGCGGCGCGAGATCGCGGGTAAGTTGCACGACGAGATCGAGGACCGGCGCGGGGCGTCGACAGACAACGAGAAGCTGAAGAAAATCGCAGCCGACATGAAGCTCAAGTTGGTCGAGGCGACGGTCGATGCGAATGGCAACGGTCCCGACGGAAAGCCGGCTTTTGTGCACCCCGACGCACAAACCATCCTGGCTTCGGCCTTTGAGGGGGACAAGATAACCCCGCGCGAGGCGCTGCAGCTTTCCAACGGGAGTGAGGCGTGGGTCGAAGTGATCGACGTGACGCCGGCCAAGACCAAACCGCTCGAGGACGTTAAAGCCGAGGTCGCCAAACTGTGGCGCGAACGGGAGACGCAAAAGGCGCTGGCGGAGAAGGCCAAGACGCTGGCCGACCGGGTGAAGGCAGGTGAACAGCTGGCGGCAATTGCCAAGGACGCTGGCGCCACAGTGGAAAGCAGCAAACCGTTCAAGCGGGCAGAACCGCCGGCCGGCCTGTCGCCGGGCGCTGCACGCCTTGCCTTTACGCTTGCCAAAGGCGGGGCCGCCAGCGCTGCGACTGGCGATGGCAAGGGACGGCTGGTGTTCGTCGTAACGGACATCAAGGTGCCGGAAGCGCCGAGCAAGGAAGCGGCCGAAGCCTTGAAGCGGCAGATCACCTCGGACCTGCAGCGCGATGCCATCCAGACGTTCGTCAACGCGGTGCGCAAATTGCAGAAAGTCAATGTCAACGAAGCGGTCTATCGCCGCGCCGTGGGCCTCGACCAGCCACAGTAGGTTTCACAGCCGAGACCGCTCGGCCATCCTTGCCAGCGAGAGCAACCCGTGCCGAGCCAGACGACAATCCCGCCCTCCGCGGCTGATGCGATTGAACCGGGTTTCGACGTTGAGCCGGCGTTCAAGACCTTTGCTGCCGATATCGAAGCCGGTCGGCCGTCGGTCGTGTGGACGCGGCTGGTCGCCGACCTCGAAACGCCAGTCTCAGCCATGCTCAAGCTGTCGCGCGGGCGGCCGCTGAGCTTCCTGCTCGAATCCGTCGAGGGCGGCGCGGTGCGCGGGCGCTATTCCGTCATTGGCCTGGAGCCCGATCTGCTGTGGCGCGCGCACGGCGAGCGGGCCGAGATCTGCCGCAATCCGAGCGCCAGTCCACAAACGTTCGCGGCCGAAAGCGAGCCGACGCTGACATCGCTGCGCTCATTGTTGACAGCGTCACGGATCGCTCTGCCGCCCGATCTTCCGCCGATGGCTGCGGGCGTTTTCGGATACATGGGCTACGATATGGTGCGCTTGGTGGAGCACCTGCCCAAAATGCCGCCTGACCGGCTGGGCGTGCCGGATGCCATCCTGCTGCGGCCGACCGTGATGGTGATCTTCGACGCGGTCAAGGACGAGATGACGGTGGCGGCGCCGATGTTTCCCGATGGCACGCGCACAGCCGAGCAAGCCTATGCGCTGGCGCAAGAGCGCATCGCCCGGGTAGTGCGAAGCCTCGATGATCCCGTGCCGCATGCCGCCGTAGCGTCGCATGCGCTCGCGGCGCCGGATGCAATTTCCAACACACCCGCTGACGACTACAAGGCGATGGTGTTGAAGTGCAAGGACTACATCGCTGCCGGGGACGCGTTCCAGATCGTCGTCTCGCAGCGGTTCTCGGCGCCGTTCTCGTTGCCACCGTTTGCCTTGTATCGCGCACTGCGGCGCACCAATCCCTCGCCCTTCCTGTTCCACCTGGATTTCGGGGAATTTGCGCTGGTCGGCTCGAGCCCTGAAATCCTCGTACGTGTTCGCGACGGGCGCGTCACGCTGCGGCCGCTGGCGGGAACGCGGCGGCGCGGGGCCACGCCAGAAGAGGATCTGAAGCTCGAGGCTGAACTGATTGGCGATCCAAAGGAACGCGCCGAGCATCTGATGCTACTCGACCTTGGACGCAACGATGTCGGCCGGGTGGCGCGCATCGGCAGCGTGGAGGTGGCCTCCAGCTTCGATATCGAGCGCTACAGCCAGGTCATGCATCTGTCCTCGACCGTGCATGGTGATCTCGACCCGAGCCACGATGCCGTGGACGCCATGATGGCAGGCTTTCCGGCTGGTACGCTGTCGGGTGCGCCCAAGGTCCGCGCAATGGAGATCATCGACGAATTGGAGGTGGAAAAGCGTGGCCCCTACGCGGGATGCGTGGGCTACTTTTCCGCCGACGGCAACATGGATACCTGCATCGTGCTGCGGACAGCGATCGTCAAGGACGGGCGCATGTATGTGCAGGCGGGCGCAGGCGTGGTTGCCGACAGTGTGCCGGAAGCCGAGCAGGAAGAGTGCGTGATCAAGGCGCGCGCGCTGTTCAAGGCCGCCGAGGAAGCGGTGCGGTTTGCTGGCCGCAACCGGGGCGGCAACGCTTGAGGCGGCCAGGCTGGCGGTGGAAAACCGGCCGGCCTCAGACGCCTGCCAGATAACGATACGTGACGGCCATGCGGTGACGGGCGCCGTGCGCCAGCGTGACGATGTCGTCGCCGGCGTTGGCAGTTTCGATGCAGAGCATCTGGCGGAAGGCGTCGGGTGCGCCCATGTCGCCGAGCCGCGCTGTCTTGTCCGTCCAAGGATTCCAGACGACGGCGCTGCGGCTGCCCTCACTGGTGATGGCGATGCGATGCCCCGCACCGGCGTCGGCAAGCGTGATGCCGGCGGTATTGCCGAGGTAGATGCGGTCGAGCTCGGCGGCGATGTCGATGGCACCGGACTGCTGCTTCCTGGCGAAGCCTTCGAGCTTGTCGAGGTAGTTGCAGCCTTCAAGGCCCGTCACGCGCGCGCTGGAGATGTCGTGGACGCGGAAATAGGTGTGGAGGGCTTCGGTGAGGCGAAAGGAGGCGTCGCCTGTGTTTGCGGTTTCGAGGGCGATCGAGAGAGTGTCGCTCAAGGTCACGATCACCTTGGCGGTGGCCTGATGCGGCCAGAGCGCGCGATCCCTGTCGGTGACGGATGTGGTGAGCGTTATGGTTGTCCCGCCCGCCCCTGCGCCGGTGGCCAAAACGTGCCATTCCCGGTGGCGGACGAAGCCATGGGCGGGCTTCGAGCCATCGGTGGGGTGGTCGCCAAACCAGGGCCAGCATACGGGAATGCCGCCGCGGATGCCTTTCCCTGGCCGGATGCGGGCTGCCGACGACAGCCAGAGCAGGCCTCTGCCGTCGACCAGCCAGTTCAAGACCTGGGCGCCGTGCAGGGCCACCAAAGCTTCCGAGGTGCCGTGCTGCAGGCGGACAACGGGCCCGCCAAGCGCGCTCTTCTCGAAGGTGACCTTGCCTTCGATGCCGAATTCCTTGCCGAGTCGGTCGATATTGCCCATGGATGCCTCCCTGCTCGCCCCCCGCACTGCCGCCAAAGTAGTGACAGAGCCGCGCTATCTCGGTATCAGGACGCCGGAGCAGAGACAACGAACGACCGGAGTTGCCATGCAGGTCGATGAGACCACCGTTAAGCGTATCGCGCGGCTGGCGCGGATCCGCATCACCGAAGACGAGGCCAAGGGCCTCGAAAAGGAGCTGACGGGCATCCTCAACTGGGTGGAGCAGCTCGACGAGGTTGACGTCGAGGGTGTGGAGCCGATGACCCGGGTCGTCGAGATGCAGCTCAAGATGCGAGACGATGTCGTTACGGACGGCGAGATTGCCGACCAGGTGACGAAGAACGCGCCGCTGACGGACGACCATTTCTACGTGGTGCCGAAGGTGGTGGAATAAGGCAACCGGCCAAGACGGGTCCGGCTTGCGGTGTTGGCCTTATGGCGCGCCGGCTGGGCCTGCGATCGAACGATCGCTTTTGCATTTTCGCGCGCCGGTGCCATCAGCAGGCGCGCCCAATTCAGGATCATGCCCCGTGACCGACCTCACCAAACTTTCCCTTGCCGAGGCCCGCGATGGGTTGGTCGCCAAAACATTCTCGTCGGTGGAGCTGACCGAGGCGTTCCTCGGAGCCATCGAGAAGGCCAACGCGCATCTCAACGCCTTCGTACTGCCGACGCCCGAGCATGCCTTGGCGCAAGCGCGCGAGAGCGACAAGCGCCTTGCTGAAGGAACGGCACGGCCGCTGGAAGGCCTGCCGCTTGGGCACAAGGACCTCTTCTGCACCAACGGCATCCGCACCACGGCGTGCTCGCGGATCCTCGGTGACTTCACGCCCACCTACGAATCGACGGTGGGGCAGAACCTCTGGGATGCCGGCGCCGTGATGCTGGGCAAGCTCAACAACGACGAATTCGCGATGGGCTCGTCCAACGAGACGAGCTGCTTCGGGCCGGTCGTCAATCCGTGGCAGCGGACGCGCAACGGGCAGATCGACAATGCCAAGCTGGTGCCCGGGGGGTCATCGGGCGGCTCTTCGGCTGCGGTGGCGGCGGATCTGTGCCTGGCGGCCACGGCGACGGATACGGGCGGCTCCATCCGTCAGCCGGCGGCGCTGACAGGAACGGTTGGCATCAAGCCGACGTATGGACGCTGCTCGCGCTGGGGCATCGTTGCATTCGCGTCGTCGCTGGATCAGGCCGGACCGATCGCCAAGACGGTCCGCGATGCGGCAATCATGCTCGGCAGCATGGCCAGCCATGATCCCAAGGATTCAACGAGCGTCGATGCGCCCGTGCCCAATTACGAGGCGGCCATCGGCAAAGGCGTGAAAGGCTTGAGGGTTGGGATCCCCAGGGAATACCGCATCGACGGCATGTCGCCCGAGGCCGACAGCCTTTGGCAGCAGGGTATTGCCTGGTTGAAGGATGCCGGGGCCACCATTCACGACATCTCGCTGCCGCATACAAAGTACGCCCTGCCCGCCTACTACATCGTGGCGCCGGCCGAGGCGTCGTCCAACCTCGCGCGCTATGACGGCGTGCGCTACGGCCTGCGCGTCGCCGGCAAAGACCTGATCGACACCTATGAGGCGACCCGCGGCGCGGGCTTCGGTGCGGAGGTGCGCCGGCGCGTGCTGATCGGCACTTATGTGCTGTCGGCGGGATATTATGACGCCTACTACCTCAAGGCGCAGAAGGTGCGCACCCTCATCAAGCGCGATTTCGATCGGGCATGGGCCGACGTCGACGTGGTGCTGACGCCGACGACGCCGTCTCCGGCATTCGCCCAGGGCGAGAAGTCTGGCGATCCGATAGCGATGTATCTCGAAGACATCTTCACGGTGACCGTCAATATGGCGGGATTGCCAGGAATTTCCGTGCCCGCCGGGCTCTCCAGCGAGGGTACGCCGTTGGGATTGCAGCTCATTGCCAAGCCGTTCGACGAGGCAACGCTGTTCCGGACGGGCCAGGTGATCGAAAGCGCCGTGGGCCGCCTGCGGGTGCCCAAGCGGTGGTGGGCAGAGTGACTTATTGACCTCGGTCCTGGACGCATTTTGCGAGACCGGCCATTTCTCCTTGCGCCGGTCGCGCTTGGTTTGGATAGTGCAGCTGTCGTCAAGTTGCATTGGCGCACATCGTGTTGGAACTGACCGGGGGGCGCGGGAGTCCGGTCGCGTAACCTGAGGCACACGGATGCTCCGCTGGCCTGTTAAAAGCGCCCTTTATATCGACTTTGAAAACATACCGATGGCGCCGGATGCGATTGCCGGGTGGCTCGCCTGGCTCGAAGACGGGTGCTTTGAGCCGGCTGGGCGCAAACGCCGCTTCCTGCATAAGCGCGTCTACTGGAACAGTAACGCTGAGCGCCATCGCCAGACGTTCGAGCGATTCGGATTTTCAGTATCGCTGGTTGCCAAGTACTCGGGCCTGAAAAACGGCGCCGACATTCGCATGGCCATGGACATCGTCGAGGCGACCTATGCGAGTTCGGACATCGATGAGTTCATGCTGCTGACCGGCGATTCCGACTTCGTGCCGGTGCTGGAACGGCTGCGGAGCAAAGGCAAACGTAGCGTCATCGTCGCGACCGAGCATCGGCCGAACATCCACACCACCTATGCGCAGCACGCCGACGTGCTGATCCCTACGCGCCAACTGGGGCAAGCGGGCCAGTATCAGCGGCAGCGCCGCAACCTCGGCGGCTGGCTCAAACGCCTGGTTCCTGCGGGGGCGAAACTGCGCCTGGGCAAGCCAGCGACGTCTGAGGTCAAGGCGACGCAGGCCCCACCGCCACGCCGCCAGCCTCAGCGGTCCTCAACGCCCGATGGTCCTGTTGGTGTTGCTGTTGCGCATGGGCCATTCGCAGAGGCGCTGGTGGTTGCGCTCACGCGGATCCAGGCCTTGATGCGGCAGCAACCGCGAAATTTCGTTGGCCAACGCCGCATCCTGGCGGAACTCGCGCGCGTTCAGGGTTTCAGGCGGCGGGGAGACGGTGCCTTTCTGGGCCATGTCACCTATCGGGCCTTGATGCGCGAGCTGGCGCGGCGAGATGCCTGCATCAAGGTTGTCGAGCAACCCGGTGGTGGCACCGGCGTTTATTATCTTCCGCCCGTTAGCGGGTTGGTGCCCGATGGCAGAGAGAAACAGACGGCTTGCCCCATACCGCCACCCGTGGTTCCCGGCAGATCGCCGCCGCCACTTCCCGAGAACCTGCCAGGTTTGGAGCTGGGCATCGGCATCGCACCGGCACCGCGCGCGCCTGAGAGGCCCGAGCTGAGCGAGAAGCCCGCTGTCGCCCTGCCCCAACGTCCCGCGCGGGCTGAGCCGCAGCGCGACGCCCAGCGCGAAGCCGTTTGACGGCTGCCGCAGGGCGCAATGCGCAGAATGCTGCCAGCACTCGGCGGGGTTAGGTTTTGGGGCGAGGTCAGTTCAGGCCGCAGCGTCGCCGTAGACGCGAGGCGCAGTGCCGTTCCGGCGGTTTCGCATCAGGAGTTCGAAGGCAAATTGGTAGGGCGTGGCATACCAGGGCGATAGCGGTTCGCGCGGAATTTCGAAGAGGTTCTTGTTGTGCGTTACGAGGCCGCCGAAAGCTGAAACACAACTGTGGAAGCCAGCCGCCCGCACCAGCGCCAAGGTCTCGGGCCGGATGTTTTCGCGGCGTCCATAGGGGAACGAGAACTGCGTAATGGTTTGGCCCAGTTCGGCCTCCAGGCGGGCTTTGCAGCGGGTGATCTCTTGCTCAGCGGTCGCAACGTCCACCTTGCCCAGATCGACATGGTTGGCGGTGTGGCCACCAATGGTAAAGCCATCGTCGCGCAGGTGCCGGACATCATCCCAGGTCATCCACTGCGGCCTGAACGGCAAGTGCTCATCCCACCACGGCTTGAAGTCGCTGCCGATGAAGTCGGATGCGATGTAGAATGTGGCAGTTAGGCCATGCTCCTTGAGGATGGGGGCGGCGGTGACGGCATTATCCAGATAACCATCATCGAACGTGATGGTGAGGGTGCGGGTCAGATCATCGCCACTTGCCGTGCGGCGCAGCATCTCGTCGAGCGAGATCACATCGAAATGGCGGGCGAAATAGCGGCAATATTCGCGGAATGCATCGACGCCGCACGAAATCGGGTCGTCCTTGAGCCGATCATCGACACGATGAAAAAGCACAATGGTGCCGCGATCGGAGAAGGTGGACTTGTCAACGCCCGTCGCGTGCGCTGCCTTTCCGAGCAGGGTTTTGATCTGCTTTCTCATGCGGCATTCTCATGATTGCGCCTTTCGAGACGGCGGCGGAGTTCCACGATATCGCGATAGGATGGTGAGCGATAGACCTTGGCCCTGGTGGTATCCTGAGGTGTACCGGCGTCTGGGTTGGCGGCGAGATCGCAGACAGCCTGCGCCATCAGGCGCACGCCGTTGGGTCGGAGGACAGAGTGCCGAAATGCCTCGATGAAGGCCATCGGTTCCTGGCCTGGATGCCAATCCAAAGGGAACAGTTCCTGGCGAATGACCAAACCCGCATCGACCTCGCGCACGACGCGGTGGATGGTTATGCCGACATGGGTTTCGCCATTGTAGAGTTCCCAGAATGCGGGGGCGGCTCCGCGATACTGGGGCACCTGGCCCGAATGCAGATTGATCGAGCCTAGGCGCGGAATCTCGAAGGTGGCGGGCTTCAGAATATAAGTGCCGGCGATGACGCCGAGGTCCGGCGTCAAGTCGCTGAGGATCTGCTGGCAGGCAGCGGAGTTCATGTCGTCGACGCGCGTGGCCGCGATGCCGGCCTTTTCGGCGCCGTCAAGCCAGGCCTGCATATTGTCTTCCAGCCCGGTCTTGGCCGGCGCACCAGACAATCCGAGGCGGCTCGCCACGCGCTTGGCCAAGCCCGACGGCCCAATCGTCTTGTAGGCATGGACGACGTTCTTCGGGAACGCGCGTCGCTTGACGAGATAGGGACCGTGAAGGACGTGAACGCTGCGCACCTGCGGCAGGGCCGCAAGGGCGAGCGCAATCTCGACACCGAGACTGCCACACGTGAAGACAGCAATACGCAAGTTCAACCGGCTCTCGTTTTGGGACTGGCCGCACGGCCACTGTCCCGGATTGGTGCATTGGGCCGACCATAGCGAAAATTCGCCGCTAACAAGCCCCCTCCTGCCAGCATGGTGAACTTGGCCGATGGCGGATCAATCTTCTTCGCGATGCGTGCTTCAGGACCGTAGGACACAGTGCCTGGCAGCGACTTGTCGCCTGGTACCACAAAAAGCGAACCCGCCGATGCTTTTCGAGAGCACCGGCGGGCGTTGGAGCATGGACGGGCGAATGTTGTGGCATGCCGATCGAGGCCTGCCGCCGCCCGCGCGTTAACGTGAGTAGAACTCGACCACTAGGTTCGGTTCCATGTGCACGGGATAGGGCACATCGGCCAGGGCCGGGATGCGGACGAACTTCGCCACCATCTTGGCGTGGTCTGCATCGATGTAATCGGGAACATCGCGCTCGGGGCTCTTGTTGGCCTCAATGACCAACGGCAGCTGGCGGGATGCTTCCTTGACCTCGATGACGTCGTCGACGCGGCAGCGGTAGCTCGGGATCGTGACCCGGCGGCCGTTCACCGTGACATGGCCGTGGCTGACGAACTGGCGGGCAGCAAAGACCGTCGGCACGAACTTGGCGCGATACACGACGGCATCCAGGCGGCGCTCGAGCAGGCCAATCAGGTGCTCGGAGGTCGAGCCCTTCAGGCGAACGGCCTCCTTGTAGAGGCGGTTGAACTGTCGCTCGGTGATGTTGCCGTAGTAGCCTTTGAGCTTCTGCTTGGCGCGGAGCTGCTGGCCGAAATCCGAGATCTTGCCTGCGCGGCGCTCACCATGCTGGCCGGGGCGCGAAGCGCGCCTGTTGACCGGGCTTTTGGAGCGGCCCCAGATATTCTCGCCGAGGCGTCGATCGATCTTATGCTTGGCGCGGATGCGCTTGGTCATGACGTGTTCCGTCTTTTGTTATGCACGGGATAGGCGACCCCCTCCTTTCCACGGCAGCGCGCATCCATTTGGCTGTGCGAACCGCGGCGACAGACGACCAAGCGGCCCGAGGGCCGGCCGTCACGAAGGCCAGAACGTTGCAAGCGAGCCACCTCGTGACCCGCTCGCTGGCTGTTGATAGTCGCCCCCTGCCGCACGGTCAAGGCTTCGAGCGGTCTTATTGGCAAAAGCCCGGCCGGCAAGGGGCGCGCTGATCCCGGGCTATTTCTTCTGGGACGCCGGAACGACACCCTGCGTCGGTTGTACCGCCGACTTCTTCGGCGGGGCGAGGGCGAGAGCCTCCTTGATATTCGCTGCGACGGCCGCCTTCACCTTGGCGCGCTTCTCGTCGTTGCAGGTATCCTTGGAAGGCTCGATCGGCTCCAGGCTGACCTGGCGTTCACCATTCTTCTCGGTCACCTTGAGCTTGCCGGCTGCCATGTGAATGGTCATACGGTGCAGGGTGGTGATGTAGAGGAGTTGCTGGTCGGTCCAGTTGTGCTTGGCCCGCTGGATGCGGATCATCGCATCGTAATTCTGGGTCTGCTCCTCCCACATCTCGCACAATTGTGCCTGAGCAGAGAAGTAGCCGGTCTGAATGATCTCACGCCCAACTTCGGGCGGCACCATGGTCTCTTTCTTCTTGTGCTTTTTGTCGACCTCGACCACGCGCCGATCCGGCATCGTGAATTTCGCCGGCAAAATGGTCCAAGCGTAGTCCATCAGAATCTTGACCGACTTGTCGCTCAGCTCCTTGGCCTGAGCCGACCCGGTCGCGCCATACAGCCCCGCAGCGACCATGACTGCCAAACCCATCCGCCACATTCTAAGCATCTCTTTTTTGCCCCTCGCCCTTTGTCCCACTCGGTCGCCGGATAACTTGTAGCTGCAGAAGGTCATTCTGGCACCCCCTTCTTCCGGCAACGCCTCCCGTTCGTCCACCATGGGGCGCTAACCCCAGCCGACCGGGTTGCGCCGAGTTCCCCTGCTTGCGCAACGTCCGGAGGGGTCGGCTGGAAAATGGGCAAACTTATGGCCGCTTGCGGCCCTCTCCCTTTCCGTGTGCCAAAGCAACCACAACGCCGCGCAAGGTGCGAACCTCCTGCTCGGTTGGCGCCATGCGCGTGAACATGGTCCTCAAGTTGCGGATCATGGTCTGGCGGCGATGGATCGGCTTGAAAAAGCCCAACCTATCCAGCTCTTCCTCGATATGTTCGAAGAAGCCGTGCAGCTCATCCTTGGTGGCCGGACGGGTCGCGCCAAGGTCGAGTCCAGGCTCCTGCGGGGTCTCGTAGGTTGTTACGCGTCCGAGCGTCGCAGCGCCGGATGTGCGCATCCATTCGTAGGCCAGTATCAGGACCGATTGGGCCAAATTGAGGGACGCGAATCTCGAATTGACGGGAATCATCACGAGCGCGTCGGCACTGGCGACCTCATCCGTCTCGAGACCGTTGCGCTCCCGGCCGAAAAGGATACCGCAGCGCTCCCCGCGGGCGATACGGGTGCGCATCTCGGTTACGGCCTCGAGCGGGGTCATGACGGGTTTGCGCAAATCGCGCTGGCGGGCGGTTGTGGCGGCGACCCAGTTGAGATCGCCGGTGGCGGCGGCAAGGGTCGGGAACGCGCTGCCGTCATCGATGACATAATTGGCGCCGGAGGCCGCAATCCGGGCTTTTTCGTTCGGCCAGCCGTCGCGAGGCGCAACAAGGCGCATTTCATCAAGGCCGAAGTTGGCCATGGCGCGCGCCACCATACCAATGTTGTCAGCAAGTTGCGGCTCCATCAAGATCACGGCAGGGGTCTCTCCGGAGCCGGCAAAGGCCTCGCCGCGGATATGGGCACGGCGAATGCCGTGCCGGAGCTTGCGGATCACGCGGCGCGCCCAGAACCAATAATTCTCGCCCGACCAGGTCTTTTCCAGCGCGGCAAGCTCGGGGGTGTGGACCGTGCCTTGCCCTTGGCCGACCAGGCGAACTGTGCCGTCACCGACAATGACCTCCTTATGCGCGCGGATGAAGTCGTCGAGCGTGTGCAGACCCCGTGCCTCGGTCCTGCGCTTGCAGCCCGGGCACGTCACCGCGTCCGCTTCGCAGCGCAGCTCGGCGCAATATGTGAGTACCGGCTCGAGGCTGTCGCGGTCGAGGCCCGGGATGGCAAGCGCGGCGAGCCCGTCGTCGATGCTGCGCTCATGACAGGCGTGGACGATGGCGCCGACGGATTGTCCCGTGCCTGCAAGCTGCGGCTCGGCGCCTGCGGCGGTGGCTACGCTCTCGATCGTCACCTCATTCCCTTTCACTGCCGATGCGGCGCTGGCGCTTGTGACCGGGTGATACGTCGCTCCATACCCCGGCGGCAACCATTGTGGCAGGGCTGGCCTTGGCGTCCTGCAATCATGGTAGGTTGGCCTGTCGCTGCATACACGCCAGGCTCTCCAGCAAATGAGATGGCGCGACTTACCACAGGGAGGCATTGCCATGGCCGTCCATGAGCAACGGATTGTCCATCTGGGCCGCGCCAATGCCGAGGGGCCCATTCGGCATTTGGCCAACAGGGTGCGCGCGCGGTCGAGGCGGCGGGGGAGGCATGTTTGGCGTGTTCAAGCCGGTGATCGGCCTGTCGCAGGCAACTGCGGTGGTGGTGACGGAGTGGCCTGACGCGGCGGCGGCGGACGCGGGCGGGCATACCGTCCTGGCCGGTCTCGAGGGGGCTGAGACGGTCGATCGCGATATCTGGACGCCGACCTTGCGGCCGGCTCCCGGCGAGCGGCCAACAGAAGCCAAGGGCTTTTATTCGCACCGCGCTTTCGACATCGCGGCCGCGGACTGGGAGCGGTTTCGCGATCTGTCGGGAGAGGCCTGGGGCAACTGGGAGGCGACGCACGCCGCCAAAACCGTTGGTTTCTGGCTCTGCCGAATGCCGCCTGGGCCGGGACTGGTACGCGTCCGCCTGATGGCTTGGTATGAAAGCCTCGATGCCTGGGAGCGGTCGCGGTGGTGGAATGCGGGGGCCAAAACGGGTTCGGAGGCGGCTTTCGACCGCTTCAAGGAACGCGCGGCTTTGATGGTGGATACGCGCGTTTCGATCCTGCAGCTGGTGAACGGCTGAGACACCTGCCCAACCCCTTGAAGCCCGCCAAGCCGAGGCGGACTGCCGATCTCAGACGTCCTGAACCTGGACAGCCCCTTGGCAGGCGCGGCTACGCGCCCTATGGTGCGCCGCCTCACGGCAGCCATGCAAATCCCCTTGGCGGGGCACCAGGGTTCTCACCTTGGCCCGAACGCTACGGCTGCAAAGCGCAACCCTGCGATGGTCAACTTCCGGTCGCTCAACCCATGCGACGACGATAGGTGCTAGAATGTCAAATCTTGAAATCATGTGGACGAAAGTCGATGAGGCTCCGGGCCTGGCGACCTATTCCTTGCTGCCGATCGTAGAAGCGTTCGTCGGCGCGGCCGGCGTGAAAGTGACGTTGAAGGACATTTCGCTGACGGGGCGCATCATCGCCAATTTTCCTGAGAAGCTGACGCCGGAGCAACGCATCGACGACCAGCTGGCCGAGCTTGGCAAACTGGCGACGCAGCCCGATGCCAACATCATCAAGCTGCCCAACATCTCCGCCTCGATCCCCCAGCTGAAAGCCGCGATCAAAGAGTTGCAGGCCAAGGGGTACAACGTGCCGGACTTTCCCGACAGCGATGCCACGCCTGAGGACAAGGATATCCGGGCCCGCTACGGCCGGGTGCTCGGCAGCGCCGTCAATCCGGTGCTGCGCGAAGGCAATTCGGATCGCCGGGCTGCCGGCGCCGTGAAGCAGTACGCGCGCAAGAACCCGCACAAGATGGGCGCATGGAGCAAGGACTCCAAGTCGCGCGTGGCGCACATGTCGAGTGGCGACTTCTACGGCTCCGAGGTGGCGACGACGATCGGCGCCCCGACCAACGCCCGCATCGAACTGGTCGACACCGACGGCGCGACCACGGTGCTGAAACCGAAGATTGCGCTCAAGGCCGGCGAGATCATCGACTGCTCGGTGATGAGCGCCAAGGCGCTGCGCGCCTTCTTCGCCAGCCAGATCGAGGCTGCGAAAAATAGCGACGTGCTGTTCTCGCTGCATGTCAAGACGACGATGATGAAGATCTCCGATCCCATCATCTTCGGCCATGCCGTGTCCGTATTCTTCGCCGATGTGTTCGAGAAGCACGGGGCCACTCTCAAGCGTCTCGGCGTCGATCCCGACAACGGCGTCGCCGATATGCTGACGCGCATCGAGACCCTGCCCGCAGCCGAACGCGACGCCATCAAGGCCGATATTGCCGCCACCTACGCCAAGCGGCCAGGCCTTGCCATGGTCAACTC
Source organism: Hyphomicrobiaceae bacterium (assembly GCA_041397705.1). Classification (GTDB taxonomy): domain Bacteria; phylum Pseudomonadota; class Alphaproteobacteria; order Rhizobiales; family Hyphomicrobiaceae. The sequence goes on along the minus strand of JAWKWC010000002.1, from coordinate 57,705 downwards.
CGACAAAGGCATCACCAATCTGCACGTGCCGAGCGACGTCATCGTCGACGCATCGATGCCTGCTATGATCCGCGAATCCGGCAAGATGTGGGGCGCCGATGGCAAGCTGCACGACACCATCGCCGCGATCCCCGACCGGTGCTACGCAACCCTGTTCCAGACGGTGATCGAGGACTGCAAAGCCAACGGCGCCTTCGATCCGAAGACCATGGGATCGGTTCCCAACGTCGGCCTCATGGCGCAGCAGGCCGAGGAATACGGCTCGCACGACAAGACCTTCGAGCTGACCAAGGCGGGCAGCGTGCGCGTCGTTGCCGATGACGGCACCGTGCTGCTGCAGCAGAAGGTCGAGCCGGGCGACATCTTCCGCATGTGCCAGGTCAAGGACGAACCCATTCAGGACTGGGTCAAGCTCGGCGTGCGCCGCGCTCGCCTCACCAACACGCCAGCCGTGTTCTGGCTCGACAAGAACCGCGCCCACGACGCGCAGTTGATCGCCAAGGTGGAAAAATACCTCAAGGGGCAGGACACCAGCGGCCTCGACATTCGCATCATGGCGCCGGTCGAGGCGATGAAGTTCTCACTCGAGCGCATCCGCAAGGGCGAGGATACGATCTCTGTCACCGGCAACGTGCTGCGCGACTACCTGACCGACCTGTTCCCGATCATGGAACTTGGCACCTCGGCGAAGATGCTGTCGATCGTACCGCTGCTGGCAGGCGGCGGCCTGTTCGAGACGGGTGCTGGCGGCTCGGCGCCCAAGCACGTCGAGCAGTTCAATGAAGAGGGTTATCTGCGCTGGGATTCACTCGGCGAGTTCTTGGCGCTCGGCGCCTCGCTCGAGCATCTAGCGCAGACCAGCGGCAACGAAGACGTGAAGGTGCTCGCCGAAACGCTGGACGCCGCCAACGGCCGCATCCTGGAGTTCAACCGCTCGCCCGCCCGCAAGGTCGGCCAGATCGACAATCGCGGCAGCCACTTCTATCTGGCGCTCTACTGGGCCCAGGCGCTGGCCGCGCGCGGCAACAGTGGTCCGATGCAGGCGCGTTTCCAGAAGCTCGCAGAGACGCTTGGCGACAACGAAGACAAGATCAATGCCGAGCTGATTGCTGCGCAAGGCAAGCCGATGGACACCGGCGGCTACTACCGGCCCGACGACGCCAAGGCATCGGCTGCCATGCGGCCGGAAAACAAGACGCTGAACAAGGCACTGGCGCGCTTTGAGATCTGAAGAGGCGACTTTGCTCAACTGCCCGCTCGATGCTAACCGCATCGAGCGGTTTGTCGTTTAGCATCGACGCTCTACGGCGCATCTGCTCTGCGTACGGGGGACTCCGCTCGGTCACGCCTTCGCAACCGCGGCCAGAGGCGGGCATGCAGGAGATATTCGAGCCGTCGCCTTATGCCTCAATTGATGGTTTTCTTAATCTATTCACGGGATCTCTGCCGATCGCCGGCGACCGATCCAGCGATCGAGTTAATATTTACAAGCGAATGGGACACGCTTAATGCCAAAACTGGGACTGGGAACTATACACTTGACGTACCACGAACCCTGACTATATAATTGTTACAACGGTCAGGGAGGCAGCGATGCTCGACATTACAAACCCATTTTTTCCCACGACGCCGAGAAGGCTCGTGAATATCTGGAAACGCACAACGCTGGCCGGAAGGTCGGCCGTGCCCGCACTGCGGCGCCAAACACAGGGCACGCAACTCAAGGGCAAAGGCACACGCCCCGGCGTTTACAAATGTAAGGCTTGCGAGAAGCCCCCTACTCGGTGACGGTCGGAACCGTTTTTGAAGCGGTCCAGATCCCTCAACAAATGGCTTGCCGCGACGTAGCTGATAACCTCGTCGAAGAAAGGCATTTCGGCTACGAGTCCAGCGGATGCTAAAAGTCACCTACAAGACGGCCTGGTTCATGTGCCACCGCATCCAGAGGCCATGACCCCAGCGAAGGGATCGTCAGGGCCGCTCGGCGGCAGGGGCAAAGATCATCGAAAGCGACGAGACATTTGTGGGCGGCAAGGCCCCGCAATGTTCACCACAGCAAGCCAGATCGAAAAAGCATGCGGTTCATGCGCTCGTCGAACGTGGCGGCGAGGTCCGGGCGAAGCACGTTGCCGACGTAACCGCCAAGACGCTTCGCGAAGCCCTCGTTACGCAGGCCAGTCGGAAGTCTACCCTGAACACCGACGAGGCGTTGACCTACTACTGGGTGGGCCGCGAGTTCGCCGCCCACGGCTCCGTCAACCACGCGGCTCACGAGTATGTCTCGAAGGACGGCAAGACCACGACGAACAGCGCCGAGTCGTTCTTTGCCATCCTCAAGCGCAAGGTCTATGGCACCCATCACGCAATCAGCGAGGCGCATTTGCACCGCTATGTTGCCGAGGCCGAGTTCATGTTCAACAACCGCATCGCCCTCGACATCGACGACACCGAGCGGGCCAACAACGCACTCAAGGGCATCGGCGGCAAGCGCCTCACCTACAGGCCAGTTGGTCAGGCCTAGAACCAACCGACAACGCGCCAAGCGCTTCCTGCACTGGCGCGCCTTGCAGCGGAAGCGGAATCGTAGATGGTGCAACTTGGGGGAGAAGAACGCTCAGCCTTGGCTGTGTGCGCTCATAGCGTATCTGACCCGCAAAGTATAGGAACAGCGTCACGTCACCCCGCCATCAGCGGAGACGTAGACGGCGTGGTTACCACATTTGTAAGCCCAACTGGGCTGTGGCGTTATTGGAGTTGGCGTCATCATCAATCCACACTAGCATAGGAGCGACAGCCAATGGCATCGCCCAAAGCACCTGCACCACCCAGAAAACTTACTTACCCATCATGCTCCGACCAAGACAGTCCGGTCTTGGTGCACGAAGTTGACTGGGTCCACCGTGATAAGGGACAATTTGCATGTAATTGTTCAGCGTCATTCGTCCCACATTCTCGATGGATGCTGATCCAAACCACAGTTACCCTTGAGTAGGCATCAACAGATTGAACTGGTGATGCCACTCGTCAACGTTCCCGATATGCAAGGCCAACTCCGTCAAATCCTTGACGGGCAGGCGCTTCATCAGATGATGACGCCCAATAAACTGGATCGTCGTCCATAAACTGAACCGAAAGAACTCGGAAGCCAACCGACCGAAGTTACTTCCTGAGCCCTTTCGGTGAGAGAAGATGGGGCGTTGCGCTGGCGGTGCGGCGCCCTTCTTCATTTCGTCCTGCGGCCTCGGAGGTGATTCGAGCATGCGTTTGACTGTCTGCTTGAACAGCCGGTCATCGGCTTCGCGCGTCCATCTCGCTTCTCGTCTTTCTTTGCCTTCACATCGCCGCCTGAATCTGCTTGAGTCCGGCCGTCGTGTTGATTCGACAGCCAGTCGCGTTCCTGTTCACGAAGAGTGGGGCCGGCTCGGTGCGTGTCCGGGGCTCTGGATCCTAGGCCACGTGGGTTCGATTCCCACCGGCTCCACCTCGTGAACCTGATGTTTTGGTGCTCGCGGGCTCGATGCGCGCGGACTGCTTGTGCTGATCTGCCCTAACGATTCGTTAAGCCCTGTCCGCTCCAAGATCATCATACCGCTCCCCAGCCAGCACATTGACTTATCAAGCCTTCGCGCGCCTGTTAGTGTTTGGTACGATTCGGCGTACTCGGGCAAGGAGATTCGGATATATCCCAGTACGTCATCTATACATCCGCTTCCCGGATTTTTCCCTTTTGCCCCCGCCGATCCAGAAATTCTGCAAAGACTCTCGTCGCCGAGCACGGGCGGCGCGTGGGCCGATTCCCGGCGGAATACTATTTCGTGCAGAACGCAGCGTTGTACTCTTCGTCCCGTCGACGAAGCAGAAATCAAAGCTTACGAAAGTTTGCGCATGATTTCTCAGTCCCTCGAACTACCAGAAATTCCTTTCCCGGGTCAACGAGCCAACCTATATGAACTCGGTCTTTTTGGCTTGCCGCCAAGCATGCTTCGGGATCCGCCAAGCATCTCTCGCGAGGATTTCCAGCCCTTGGACCTTGCGACAGCCAACAAATACTGGCGAGCGAACTACGATGCGCCGAGCGATGCACTGCACTTCGCGTCTTGTTATGTGGACCAGATCGGACACGGTGACTTTCTGTTCGAGGACGGCCGGATCACGCGCCACGCCGCAGGTGGAACGTCAACGAGCGAATGGGCCGGCTTTGACACTTATTTGACCGAAGAGCTCGATCGAATGAAGGCGACCGGTCAAGTATTCGCCGATCTGCTTTCAGACTTGAAGGATTACCTCGACTGATCGTTCGACCGATCCATCGCATGCATCGAGGGGCGCATTCAAAGTTTGCAGGCAATACTGGCCCGATGCGGCCGAGCAAGACGCTGAACGAGGCACTGGCCGCACTACAACGCGGACCAATGCCGCCTTCGACGTGATGACGCCCGCTCGATGCTGCCTGCATCGGGCGGGTTTTGTGTTTCGGCTCGGGCGCGGCTCTGTGCCCTGGCACGCAAGCTGTTCGCCCGAGAGCCTCTGCATTGCGCAGCTACAGCCATCGTTGAATTGGCCAGACAATTGGAAGTCTGACGGCAAACCCGCGTCAGGTATTGCGCACCATCTATCAACCCGCCCTTGCGCCGGATCGCATGTAATAGCGGCCAACCCCGGCGGCGCCATGGTTTACGAGGACGCACGACCAGTCAAAATTGACATCACAGATCACGATCTCTTCGCACTTCGTGAAAGTATCCGACAGGAGAGCCGAGAAATCGGGAACGGTTTCATGGCAGCACCGTACTGACGGCATACCGCTGTCGTCGTCAGGAAGAATAAAGAAGCTATGGGTCTTCTGGCATCTCATCTGCTCGTCCGCTGCATTGTCGACATCGACTTCTGGCACGCTCTTCCCTCGCAGCGCGCGCATGCGTAAGGGGGAAAATTCAACGCCCCATCTCGAAAGCAATTTCACTTTCCGGGCCTTCGACACGACCTCGAACTCAACGCCTAGCCGGTGAAGATAGTCAGCGAGATCTGTGTTCATTGGAGGCAAGCCCGGATCTGCGGGCGCAACGCCACTCACCCGTCATGTGCAGGCTATCAGAGTTTGCCGTGCCGGCCAGCATCTGGGCATCTCTGCCAGCGTTTTGGATCGTGACAGCAAGGCACTCGAACACAGCCACGGTCGATCCCCGACATTCTCCGCTGGCAGTGTTGTGAGCACCAACCGGCGTGCTGCAATGCGCTGTCCTTCTTTCCTCGGACGCAGCGGAGAGGGGACAGCGCGGCTGACACGAGCAGGGCGCGCCATAACATGGCGCGATCGTCACGATTGAACTTGAATACACGCGGCAGGACACGCCGGCTGTCAGCCAAATGGCCACCATTTGCTTCTGCGTTTTCTCAGCTGACGGCTTTGTTCTTCGGAGCGTTGCCGGTTTATCGCCCTGGCCTTCTCCAAAGCGAGTTGATAGCTCTCTTGCGAACCGTAAATCGCTTCAATAAATCCGGGATCGTCGAGGTGGGCGAAACTCTCGATGGGGTCATGATCTATCGCGGGGAAGGGCATCAGGTCCTCCAGCCAGACCTGCCAACCCAGTTCACGATCCTTCCGATACTCTTGCTCGGAGCGCGGCAGGGACCCATCGATATTGTCGAATATCTCCTTCAGATCCCGTTCTGTATCTGCATCGTATTGCTGGGGTACCGCGGCCGGCCGTCCTGCGAATGGACCGCACAAGAGTCTTGGTAGCAGGAATGGTCGAGGGGCGTCCGGCCGATCCAGCAACGCCTTCCTGTAGGCGTGGGCTTCATGAACGGTCTCAGATCGACTGCAATACAGCTCAGACGATCCATAAAACCCCTTCTCCAGGTTCGCGATAATCTGCCCCAGGAGACTATCGGTTGTGAATTTGTCCGGATTCTCTATCCAGTAATGGGGACGGCTCAACCAAAAGACCCACGAGACGATTGCCAGGTCGCATCGTGGATCATTGAGCATACGATGCATGATGCCGTCTGCTTGATCCCAATTGGCACAGCGAATCCAGAGAAGCCACACATCCTGCGGCTGGTTCTTTAGCCAAGACCAGAGGTCGTCGGAATACAGCCGGTCTTCCTGGTCATCATTGAAGTAGGTCTTTTGGATCATTCTTCTGGCCTCGAGAAGCTTAGTGTTTCGATCATAGATCAGCGCCGAGCCGAGGATTGGATTACCCAGGCTTCCGGAATGGCTCCCTTCGAGAGGTGCGCGTGCAGCAGCCAAAGGACGCATTCATCCTATTAGGCGACACTTGTGTTGGCACGTGACCGATCGATGCGGACATCGCCGCTCCCGACCGCCTCACGACCCTGAAGGGATAGGGAGCAAGGCGCTGATCCGGTGTTCCGGCTCTGACATTTGCTGCCCGATGCGGCTAGATACTGAACAAAGGTCAGAGCCATAGGGAACAGTGGCAAGTCTGTACTTCTATGGCAGCTTCCGCACCTCACGTTTGGTCTCGTCGCCAGCGGTACGCCGGCCACCAAACGTCTGGGGCACAACACTAGTGCCACGGGAGGCGGGATGCTATAGGGCGCGCACGACTCCGGCGCGGATAATTCGGTATGCAAGAGGTGGCTCCCCAAGATGCAGAAAATCAAGGTCGACAACCCGATCGTCGAGATGGACGGCGACGAGATGACCCGCATCATCTGGCAGTTCATCAAGGACAAGCTGATCCATCCCTATCTCGACATCGAGCTCGAGTACTACGACCTCTCCATCCAGAAGCGTGACGAGACCCGGGACCAGGTGACCGTCGACGCCGCCAACGCCACCAAGAAGCATGGCGTGGCCGTCAAATGCGCGACCATCACGCCGGACGAAGCGCGCGTTGCCGAGTTCAACCTCAAGGAAATGTGGAAGTCGCCCAACGGCACCATCCGCAACATCCTGGGCGGCACGATCTTTCGCGAGCCGATCATCTGCAAGAACATCCCGCGCCTGGTGCCGGGCTGGACGCAGCCGATCGTGATCGGCCGCCACGCCTACGGCGACCAGTATCGCGCCACCGACTTCGTGGTGCCGGAGGCGGGCTCGCTGGCAGTGGCGTGGGTGTCGAAGGACGGCTCCAAGAAGATCGAGCACAAGGTGTTCGACTTCCCCGCAGGCGGCGTCGCCATGGTCATGTATAACCTCGACGACTCGATACGCGACTTTGCCCGGGCCTCGTTCAACTATGGCCTGATGCGCGATTATCCCGTCTATCTCTCGACCAAGAACACCATTCTCAAGCGCTATGACGGACGCTTCAAGGATCTGTTCCAGGAGGTGTTCGACGCCGAGTTCAAGGACAAATTCGCCGAAAAGAACCTGACCTACGAACATCGGCTGATCGACGACATGGTGGCGGCTTCGCTCAAGTGGTCAGGCGGGTATGTGTGGGCCGCCAAGAACTACGACGGCGACGTACAGTCGGACACGGTGGCCCAGGGATTCGGCTCGCTGGGGCTGATGACCTCGGTGCTGTTCACGCCGGACGGCAAGACGGTGGAAGCGGAGGCCGCGCACGGCACGGTGACGCGCCACTACCGCCAGCATCAGCTGGGCAAGGAAACCTCGACCAATTCCATGGCCTCGATCTTCGCCTGGACGCGCGGCCTCGCACACCGCGCCAAGCTCGATAACAACGAGGCACTGGCGAAGTTTGCTGCCACGCTGGAGAAGGTGTGCATCGATACGGTCGAGGCCGGTTTCATGACCAAGGACCTGGCGCTGCTGGTCGGGGATCAGCAGACTTGGCTGACGACGACGGGGTTCCTCGACAAGATCGATGAGAACCTCAAGACCGCCATGGGCGCGTGAAGAACTAAGTGTGAGGGGCGCCGCCCCTCACGCTCCCGGCCAGGGGGCCTTAGGCCCCTGGACCCCACGGATGGGCAAGGGCCGGGTGGATGCTGAAGGTTCTTTATATCGCGCTCGGGCTTACGGCGACGGCGTTGGCCATCGCGGGCGCCATCCTGCCGGGATTGCCGACCACGCCGTTTCTGCTGGTGGCGCTGTGGGCGTTTGCGCGGTCGAGCCCGGCGCTGAGCGCACTGGCTGCATCGCATACCCATTTTGAGTGCTGGCCTCAAGGAAGCCGACCGGTTCGCGCGGCGGCGGGCCGTGCGCATGCCCGTGAAACTGACAGCCCTGACATTCGCGTGGGGTTCGGTGCTGGTGACGGGGTATTTTGTCTGGGCGGCTCGGCTCGCCGCTCCTTCTGGGGGTGCTGGGTGCTGCGTTATCTCAGCGACGACGCTTTTATGGCCTGGATCCCGACCGACCGGGAACCGGACGCGTAGGCAGCGCCCCGATTTTGCCGTGCTTTCCCGCCATGTGCGAACATCAAGCCGATTCACTGCGGCGTTTGTCTGCACTCGCTGAGGCTGCACCTCATTGACCAACACGCCATTGGAAGCCCCCCCTCCCCGCAACCGGCCCATTCTGGTCGGCACCGGCATCATCATGGCGATCGCCGGCGTCGGCATCGCTCTGGCCTCGCGCACGGTGTGGCTTGCCTCCATCCGCCCGACGATTTTCGTGACGGGCATGGCGGTGTCGCTGGCAGTGGTGGCGGTGCTGGTCTGGCGGCTGGCGGCGGCGCGGTTCACGCGCACGATCCGCAATGTGCATCTCATGCTGCTGTTTGCGTGGCTGGCCTCGCTCGCCGCCTTCATCGGCACCGAGATGCAGTTTCGCGACAGGCGCGGCAGCGTGCTGCAAGCGCCACCGCCGGACCTGGCGCGGCTCGGACGCCACGTCATGGTGGGCTATCGCAACATCGAAGAATTGCGCCGTCTCGTGCGGCTCGGCGCCGTCGGCGGCGTGTTCGTGACAGCTCGGAATGCGGCGGACAAGTCTGTCGCGCAGATCGCCAATGAGATTGGCGGGCTGCAGGCGCTGGCGCGCCAGAATGGCCATCCGCCCTTGATTGTCGCCACCGACCAGGAGGGTGGCATGGTCTCGCGGCTCTCGCCGCCGCTGCCGAAGCCGAAGATGCTGGCTGAATTGGCGCGCGCCAGCGGGCGCCCTGACGAGAGGCGAAAGCACATCGAGGAATATGGGTTCGATGTCGGACGTCACCTGGCCCAGGTTGGCGTCACCATGAATTTTGCGCCTGTCACCGATCTCGATTTCGGCATTCGCGATCCCACCGACCAGCTGTCGCGGATCAGCGAGCGGGCGATCGGCTCGGATCCGGCACTGGTGGGCGAGGTTGCCGGCGCGTATTGCCGTGGGCTCAATGCAGCCGGCGTGCTGTGCACGCTCAAGCATTTTCCGGGACTTGGCCGCGTGCGCGGCGACACGCACATCATGAGCGCCAGTCTCGCGGCACCGCTCGCCACGCTCGAGGCCACGGATTGGCAACCTTTTCGCCGCGTGCTCAAGAGCGGCGGGGCTGCTGTGATGATGGCGCATGTCATCGTCAACGCTATCGATGCCGAGCGGCCGGCCTCGGCCTCACGCGGGACCATCGACGGTATCTTGCGGAAGGCGTGGAAGTTCGATGGCATCGTGGTCACGGACGACCTCACCATGATCGCGGCTTCGGGACGTCCCGGCGGCATCGGGGCGGCCGGTGTCGATGCGTTGACCGCTGGCGCCGATTTGCTGCTGGTCGCTTATGATACCGATCAGGTGTATGCGCTGCTGGATTCGCTGATGGCCGCCTGGCGGGATGGCAAAATATCTGACGATGGTCTGGCCAAGAGCGCCCGTCGCCTCGCCCGGCGGGCGATTGCGGCGCCGCATGCCCGGACGCATTGACGATTAGGTTTTTGCTGCAATTGGGCTGTCAACCGCTGTTAGGCTGATAACGGCCAGGGCGCGCTAATGGTGGGGCAATCACGTCATCGCCTCAGCCAAGGAAACGCCGATATGACCGGACCTCAAGCCTATCCGCATCGGACTGGCACTCGTCCTTCTCGGACTGATCTTCGGGATTTGCCTGGGCGTCGCCTTCGGCGCCTCGGAGGAAACGTTCAAGGCGTACATTGCCAACGGTATTGCCGCTCATCCCGCGCTGCATGACGCGGCGAGCGCCGGCAAGATCTGGCGATATGTCCAGCGCGCGCATTTCCACGCAACGGGCATTGGAGCCTTCTCGATCGGTCTGCTGTTCCTCGTGCTGTTCTCTCGGATGAGCGCCAAGATGAAGTCTGTCAGTGCCACTTTGATCGGGCTCGGCAGCCTCTATCCGTTGGCCTGGTTCTCGATGTTTCTGCTGTCGCCATCGCTCGGCCGAAGCGCGGCGCACAGCCATATCGCTACCGAAGCGTTCACCTACGTGAGCGTCGCCGGCCTGCTCGCGGGCATGCTTCTGTTGCTCGCTTCACTGTTTTTCAGCCGGGACGATGCTGGCCTGATGCAACCCGCCGCGGCTTGATCCGGCGCCGCCCGCTCAGGTGAGAAACGGATTGGACTGGCGCTCGTCGCCGATGGTGCTCATGGGGCCGTGGCCGCAGATGAAGGCCACGTCGTCGCCGAGTGGGAAGAGCTTGGTCTTGATGGCGTTGATCAGCGCCTCGTGATCGCCATAAGGAAAATCGGTGCGCCCGATGGAGCCCTGGAACAATACGTCGCCCATCAGCGCGAACTTCTGGCCGCGATGGAAATAGACGAGGCTGCCCGGCGAGTGGCCGGGGCAATGGAAGATCTCGAAGGCCTCTCCGGCGATCTCGAGCTTGTCGCCTTCGTTGAGCCAGCGGTCCGAGGTGGCATTGCGCATGCCGGTTAGGCCATAGCTTGCCGCCTGCTCCTCGGCCCGGTCCATCAGGAACTTGTCGGAGAGATGCGGGCCCTCGATCTGGATGCCGAGTGCCTCCTTGAGTTCGGCGGCGCCGCCGACATGGTCCAAGTGACCATGCGTCAACACGATCTTTTCGGCCGTCATGCCGACCTGCTTGATGGCATCGAGGATCAGTGGCACGTCTCCGCCCGGATCGATGACAGCGCCCCGCTTGGTAGCCTCGCTCCAAACCAGCGAGCAATTCTGCTGCAAGGGCGTGACGGGAACGATGGCGGCGCGTAGCGGTGCTGCTCGGTCTTTGGGCTCACTCATGATCTGTCCTTCCCTGGCGGTTAACGAGGTCGCTCGCATACGGACACGCACGTGTCAAACGCGAAGCCCGGGACGCCCTTGGCGACCAAGATTTGACGCAACGTGTGGCTGGCCCGGCAATAGCCCCCTATAGTCGAGGCAGGATCAAGACGCGTCGCGAAGGTTGCTTATGAAATTCGATTGTATCGTACTCGGGGCAGGAATGGTGGGCGTTTCGGTGGCGCTGCATCTGCAGGCGCGCGGGCGCTCCGTCGCGCTGGTGGACCGGCGTGGGCCCGCGGAGGAGACCTCGCACGGCAATGCCGGCATCATTCAGCGCGAGGGCGTGGTGCCCTACATGTTTCCGCGGCAATGGTCGACGATCTTCAAGTATGCGCTGAACAACACCTCCGAAGCCTACTATCAGCTTTCGAGCCTGCCGCAGATCGCGCCGTGGCTGTTTCGCTATTGGCGCCACTCGACGCCCGAGGGCGAATTGGCGAGCACGCGCGCCATGTTGCCGCTGGTGGAGCGTTGCATCAGTGAACACGAGCCGTTGCTGGAGGAAGCGGGCCTGATGGGGTTGGTGCGGCGCACCGGTTACATGCGGGTTTATCGCAGCCAGGCGGCGCTTGATGTAGCACGCGTCAAGGACGGGGCCGTGAAAGCCGAATATGGCATCAATCACGACATGCTCGATGCCAAGGGGGTCGAGGCACTGGAACCGCACCTGAGCGAGGCGATCGTCGGCGCGGTGCACTTCACCGATCCGATCAGCGTTTCCGACCCTGGCGCCGTCGGTCGTGGCTATGCCGACCTGCTGGTGAAGCGGGGCGGCCGCCTGCTCGAGGGCGAAGCGCGCACGCTCGAGGCCATTGCCGGGGGCTACAAGGTTGCTACTCGCGGGGGCTGGGCAGAAGCGCGCGAAGTGGTGGTGGCGCTGGGGCCATGGGCTGGTGAGCTGTTGCGCATCCAAGGCATCAAGGTGCCGCTGGGGTCGAAGCGGGGCTATCACATGCACTACCACGCCGAAGGCAATGCGACGCTCTCGCGCCCGATCATAGATGCCGAGCGCGGCTACTGCATCACGCCGATGCAGCGCGGGATCCGGCTGACGACGGGGGCCGAGTTTGCCGCGCGCGATGCGCCCGGCGTCACCGGTGCAGCTTGGCCGCGCGGAAAAAGGCCGCGCACGAGATCTTTCCGCTGGGCCACCGGCTGGATGACGAGGCGTGGCTCGGCCGGCGTCCTTGCATGCCCGACATGGTACCGGTGATCGGCCCGACACCCGGCAAGCCCGGCCTGTGGAACGCTTTCGGGCATCACCATTTGGGCTCACGCTTGGGCCTGCGACGGGCCCGGCTCTTGGCCGAGATGATGACCGGCGAGACGCCCCACACCCGACCCGAAGCCCTATCGGATCGATCGCTTCTTCTGAGCGGTGTGCGGGCTGATGCTTGGAGTGGGCCTGACCCAACGTCCTGGTCGGCCGCAACAACGGACCAGGGCGTTGGGTGCCAATACGTGTCGGCTTGGCGATCAGGCACCGAAGCGGAAGTTTGCTTCCGACAACTGCGCCACATTGTTGACGCCCATCAAGACCACGCGGTCGGAGACGCCGAAGACGAGATTGACGTTGTCACCCATGAGCTGGATGTGGTCGCCCATCAGCAATTCGGCGAAAGTCGACACGCCGATGTCGGCTCCGAGATAGATGCTGTCATGACCCGCGCCATCTCCGGCCAGGAAGTCGACGACAGTATCGATGCCATCACCCATCGCGAACATGACCTGGTCACCGCCGGCCCCCGTCGTGATGGTGTCATTGCCAACCGCACCGGCGATGATGTTGGCCTGGGCATCGCCGATCAGGATGTCGTTGCCGAAGCCGCCAGCCTGGTCTCGATCGAGTGATAGGTGTCGCCTGCGGCATCGCCCTTGTTTGCGAGGGATCGGCAAGACTGGCGACGATGTCGGACATGGAGTCGGCGTAGCTCGCCCAGTCGCTGCCCAGGCCACCGTAAAGGGCATCGCCACCAGCACGGCCCATGAGCACGTCATTTCCGCTCGAGCCAAAGGATATTGTTGCCGCTATCTCCAGCGAGCGTGTCGCCGAAGAACAGGCCGCCAGGCTTTGCACCTCGGGAGTGAAGACGTCGCCGGCAGCGGCGCCCGCGTTGCGCCAGGGCTCGGCCAGATCGGCCACGACACCGCTGCTTGCCGAGGTATAGGAGACGTAGTCGGGGGAACACTCAGGGAGCGCGACGTCGTAAGGAAACAGCAAGGGCTGCAGAGTGCGCTCATCGTCATCGAGCGTGACCAGGGACGATATGCTGGCGGCGCTGGACACGATGAAGTCAAGCAGCTCCGAACCCGCGGCAACAGGTCAGCAGCCTGCCGAAATGCCATCGTCATTTCGTAAACGGTGACACCGCCAGGATCGGTGCGGCCATGGCCGTGACCGTGCCTTGCACCTGGCCGCCAATCACCTGGAAGTCGCCGTTGTCGGAGTAAAGGCGCGTCTCGCTGCCGTCGGAATTGAGACGACGACTTCGTTGGCCGTCACGCAGGCTGACAAATGAAATCGACGTCGGCCCAGGATGTCTCTGGCTGTCTGGAAAGTCATGGCGCAATGCATGCAGCGGTCCTTCCCGCAATTCGGCAAACCGGAACTGACGCGATCCTGTTCCTGCAGTATGCCCCAGTTGCCGAGATCTGAGCAAGGCGCTGCTTGGTGGTTGGCGGGGCTTGGATCGCGACGGCAGGGCCAGCTCCAAGATTTTTCTATCAATACTTTCAGCGCCCTAACATTTCGCTTCGCTGTAAATTATAATCATAGATTGCAGCACCATTTGGCCGCACCTTAACGATGAACGCCATTTCATGAACGCTCAGGGCCCGCCTAATGATGGGAGCGTAGGGCATTGGGCTCGCAAACGCTTTTGGGGCCATTCCAGAACTGGCCTTGCGAAAGACACTGGGTCATGAGGGCCTGGCGCCGGCGTTGCCAGGTAAATAGCACGGCCAGCACGACAACCAGCATCAGCGAGATGACAACGCGTCCTCGTCATCGACCTCCACTCCTCCCCGAAGCGATCTTTCAAGAGGGCAATGCCCCCGGAAACGGCAGTGGTGTCGCAGCATAAACACCACGGGCCACGGCTCGCGCAACACAGTCCGCAGCCAGCGTGCCGAGGGCAGTCAACTGAGCCAAGACCTGGTCGGATTGCAAGGGTCTGCGTTGGGTTGCAACCGCAAAGACGGTATCCCCGTCCATGGGTGCATGAGCCGGGCGCAAGGCCCGCGCCAAGCCGTCATCCGCCATCACCGCCAATCGCTTCGCCTGTGCCTTGGTCAATACGGCGTCGGTGGCCACCATGACGATGGTGGTGGACGGGGGCTGGCCGCCTTTCATGCGCAAGGCCAGAGCCGAAGCCGGGATGGATTGGGGCATGCCGAGGCCGCCGAACTCGGCCCCCTGCTCGACCGGCGCGGCCCAGAAATGAGGGCTATCGCCCATGGTGGCGGTGCCGATGGCGTTGACGACGGCAATGGCACCGACCGTGTGGCCCGAGGGGGCGACAGCACTGGCAGAACCAACGCCACCCTTCAGATTTGCCGTCGTTGCGCCATAGCCGCCGCCAACCGTGCCCAGCGCAAACTCTCCTGCTTTGGCCCTGGTGGCGGCCTCGCGGCCCAATTGCCAGTAGGGCGGTGCCGATGCCCAGGCCTTTTCGCCACCGTTGAGCAAATCGAAGACGATAGCCTGCGGGACGATCGGCACGATGATGCCGCCGACGGCGAGACCAACGCCGCGATCGCGGAGAGCGCTCATGACGCCGCCGGCAGCGTCGAGACCGAAGGCCGATCCGCCGCCCAGCACCACGGCATCGACGCCTTCAACCGTCATCTCCGGCGCGAGCAAGGCCGTGTCGCGTCCGCCGGGCGCTCCGCCGCCGACGAGGGCTGAGGCCATGTTGGGCCGCTCGACAAGAATGGTGGTCACGCCGGATGCGAGGGCATGATCATCGGCATGGCCGACCTTGAGGCCTGCAACGTCGGTGATCAAATTGAGGTTCGCCGTCATTTATGATTTCCCTGGCTGGCACGGCAGTTGGTGATCTTCGCTACTAGACTTGGTTCATGCTGCACCTGCGAACACTGCACTTCTTGGGACAGTCTTCTCAGTCCATCGAAGGCACATCGGCCACTAAGCTTTCATCATGGCGTTTGCAACTTCGTCCACAGGCCCGTATGCTTAGGGTGTAACTTGCGTTTTCAGGTGCCCATTATAGGGGTGCCGGCTCTGGCGGGCATAATTTCGATCAATATTTGATTTAGCCAGAGCGGAGTTGAGACGTAGGCCTGGAGGGCTCCAGGGGCGTAGCCGATACTGTGTTGACGTCATTGGAACCCTCGATGGGCCTACCTCGGGCGATCGTGAGATCGATCGCCACATTTGAGAGACGTGTGACGCTATCTTGCGTTGCCGAAAGGAGGGGCCATGGTCGATCGACATGATATCGCAGTTTCGAGACCTCGTGCTGCCAACGCCATTGTGAGCGAGGTTCTGGCTGGGCTTGCTGCGGGTGGAGATCCCCGTCACGCCATTCGTGACCTTAACGCTGAAATCATTGCGGTGCAGGGCGCGGGAGCGGAATTGCCCGCCGCATTGATCCGCTTGTCGAGCAACATCACGGCACGCTACGCGACGGTGCCGGTTCAGCTGCGGCGCAACTAGACCCAATCAACGCGATGCCAGGAGCCGTCAGGCGGAAGTCAGGGTTTCATCGAATTTGCGGGGTGGATTGCGTCGAGGCGCTTCCACCCCGTTTTCGTCCAGGTGTGGGGGAGGTAGGACGGGACGCGCGCGTCTCCGGCGGCATCGAAGCCAAGGGGACCGACGACCGTAGGGGCTGTTTCCTGCCGCAGCAGATCGGCAACTTTGTGCGGTTCGGATGAGCCTGCGCGGGCGACGGCATGAGCCCAGGCCTGCAATGCTGCTTCAGCCCGGCGGGCGACAGCAAGTTTAGCATCGGCCACGGGCGACGGCGCAGTCGACGCGGTGGAGGCGTGCGGCGAGGTGGTGGCAGCGTCCATCGGCGACGATGACCCGAGACCGGTCCACGGCAACATCAGCACGAGACGCTTTCCCTCGCGCTGTGCGAGCCCCTCGATGTCGGGGACGGCGAGGATGTCGCTGCCGATCACCGGTGCATCGACGCCGAGGCGGCGCAGACCATCAGTGAGGATTGCCAGCTCGATCGGCTGGGCGGGCATGATGACGACACCGGCATTGGTTGCAGCGATGCGTTTTGCAGCGTCGTCATAGGTGACTTCGCCGGATTCAAGCTCTTCGCGCCGCGCAATCGGAACACTCAGATCATTGAGGGCGCGGGTGAGACTGGCGGTGAGGCGCTGTGCCTGGCGCGTGCGATCCGTCACCATCGCGACGCTGCGGCCGGGATAGGTGGCGGCGACAAAGGCCGCTGTCTCCTGTGCAAAGCGATCGTCGCGACCGGCGAGGCGGAAGACGAGAGGCCCGGCGGCGGGCGCCGTCAGTCGCGGCTCGCGCACGCCCGGTGCGATGAACAAGATGCCCGCGCGCGCGTAGATTTCGGCGGCTGCAAGAGCTGCCACGCGGCAGAGATGGCCGATGACCACATCGGGACGGAGGGCTGCAACCGAGTTTGCCACCCTTGTCGCCTGCGCGCGCGTGCAATCCTCGGTAAACGTCTTGACACTCACGTGCCGGCCAGCGACGCCGCCTGACTGGTTGAGGCGTTGCGCGCGTTCCTCAATCGCTGCGACCGGTGCCTCGCCATGGGGTTGGTGAGGGCTTGACGCGGTGGCAACAACGGCGACGGTGAGATCGGGCGCGGCGCCAGCGCATTTCGGGGACGCGGACACGGCGACCGCGATGGCGCAAAGCATGAGAAGGCGAGCCGGTCGCGATGGCAAAGCGGTCGCGATGGCTCGGGAATAAACGAAAGGCAGCCTCGTCGGCTGCCTTTCGCATTTCAGCGTTGGTCGATGTGACACCAAGGCGGGCGATCCGAGCCGGCGTCAGTTCTGGACGTAGGTGATCTTGCCCGCGGCGTTCTTTTTCCACGTGTACATGACGTAGTCGGGACGGGTGATGTCGCCCTTCTTGTCATAACCGATCGGACCGATCACCGTGTTGAAGGTCTTGCCCTTGATGTAGGCTGCAACCTTCTTGGGATCGTTGGTCTTGGCCTTGTTTGCGGCCTCTGCGATGATCTGCGTGGCGGCATAGCTGTAAAGCGTATAGGCCTCCGGCTTGAAGTTCTTGGCCAGGAAGCGCTTGACGACAGCGGCTGCCTCTTTGCGCTTCTGGGGGTCGGGCGGGAAGGTCATCAGCGTGCCTTCGGCACCCGGGCCGCCAACGGCTGCAAACTCGTCGGTGGCAATGCCGTCACCCGACATCAGCGGCGCCTTGAGGCCCTGAGCGCGCATCTGGCGGACGATGAGACCGCCTTCCGTGTGCAGGCCGCCCCAATAGACAACGTCTGCGCCGGCCGCCTTCAGCTTTGAGACGAGCGCTGAGAAATCCTTTTCGCCGGTGTTGACGCCCTCATAGAGGACCTCTTTGACGCCGGCCTTGTTCATGGCCTTCTTGGTCTCGTCGGCGAGGCCTTTGCCATAGGTGGTCTTGTCGTGAACGACGGCGATCTTCTTGCCTTTGAGCTTGGTCGCAATGTACTTGCCGGCGACGCTGCCCTGCTGATCGTCACGGCCACAGGTGCGGAACACGTTCCACATCTTGCGCTCGGTGATCTGCGGATTGGTCGAGGCCGGCGTAATCATGAGAATGCCGTTCTCGGCATAGACGGTCGATGCGGGCATCGAGACGCCCGAATTGAAGTGGCCAACCACGAACTTGACGCCGTCACCGACGAACTTGTTGGCGACGGAGACGCCCTGCTTGGGATCGGAGACGTCGTCGCCGAACGACAGCTCGATCTTCTGGCCGTTCATACCGCCCTTGGCATTGATGTCGGCAACGGCCATCTCTGCGCCCTGCTTGAGCTGGGCACCGAATGCGGCGTTGGGGCCCGTCAGAGGTCCGGCGACACCAATCTTGACCTGCGCCTGGGCTGCTCCTGCAGCCGCAAGGGAGGCGGCGAGTGCTACCCCCGTCCACAAAACTTTCTTCATGAATCGATACTCCCTGGCTCGAGGCCGAGACCCGTTGCACCGGCCTTAATGCCAGTGCAAGCCTCCTGACGGGCCGGCACGTCGCAATCCGCATTGAATAGCCGAAATGATGGCGAAGTCACGTCGAATTGCAACCGGGTTCAACCGGTTTGGGCAGCTTTGCCACGACCTCAGTGCGAATTTGCCGATTTGGGGTCAGCCAGGAAACCATATTGGTCCAGCATCTGTTGGGCGCGGCATTGGCGAAAAGCCAGCAGCGATATCGTCACCAGCGCGGCCAAATCGACGAGGTAATTGCGGGCTGAGAGCAGCACTTCACCAAAGATGGCATAGTGGATGAAGCGCACGGCGAGAGCCAGGAGCGCCATGTAGAACGGCACCTGCCACTGCGGCCGCCACGTCTGGGCGATGGCGCGGCCGGACACAATGGCTGCCGCACCGCCCATCAGCAGTGTCACCAGCAGAAAAACCCAAAGCCCATTCGGGCCGCCATCGTAGAGCCAATCCGGCATCGAGCACTCCCTCGTTGGGACGGTAGTTGGGGCGCGCGCGCTGCGTCAAGCCTGGCTGCAGCCGGCACCAGGATCTGGCGCCTCTGCATGATCCTATGCTGTGGTGCCACCTGCAGCAGGCCTCAGCGCTGACGGCACGTCTCATCGCCGATCCACTCGAGGAAGGCCGGCGAGCCGGCAATGACCGGCAGGACGACGAGAGCGGGATTGGTGTAGGGATGCGACACCCGCACAACGGCGATGACACGCTCGGCCAGCGCGGCTGGCGTCTTGATGATGCCTACGACCTCATCGGCGGTCTCGACCTTCCCCTGCCAGCGATAGAATGAGCGCATGGCCGGTATCAGGTTGACGCAAGCTGCGATTTCAAGCTGCACGAGCTCGCCGGCAATGCACTCGGCTGATGCCATGTCGGGAAAAGTGGCATAGACAAGCACCACCGCGGCGGGGCTTTCAGCCCCAGGGTCGGCAGACGCCCGGCGCGTTGCCTCGTTTACTCCGGAGATCTTTTCTGGCACGTCAATGGTCTCCTCCCGGACCGTGGAGAGCGCCCGGCTGTAGCGGGCCAGTCAGGATCCCCTATGGCAGAGCCGAAACGCAAGTACGAGCGAGTTGCATTCGTCGCCAGCGATGGCCCGGAAGCCCAACGCGCGCTGAAGCGCATGGCGCAGCGCTACGGCGACACCGCCGGTCGGCAGGCCCAGGTGATCGTGGCGCTGGGTGGCGACGGATTGATGCTCGAAACCAGCCACATGAACGATCGCATTCCGATCTATGGCATGAACCGCGGCTCGGTCGGCTTCCTCATGAACGAGTATCGGGAAGACCAGCTGCTGGAGCGCCTTTCCGGCGCCGAAGTGAGCCGCATCCATCCCTTGGTGATGACCGCGCGCGACGCTCTGGGCAGCTTGCACGAGGCCCTGGCCATCAATGAAGTGTCGGTCTTTCGCGAAACCCATCAGGTTGCCAAACTCAGGATCTCGGTCGATGGCAAGGTCCGGCTCGACGAGCTTGCCTGTGACGGCTTGCTGGTTGCCACGCCCGCCGGCTCGACCGCCTATAATCTCTCGGCCTACGGACCGATCCTGCCGATCGATGCCCGCCTGTTGGCGCTGACGCCGATCTCAGCGTTTCGCCCGCGACGTTGGCGCGGGGCACTGTTGCCGAGCGGGGCCAATATCGAAATTGAAGTGCTTGAATCCGACAAGCGGCCCGTCAGCGCGGTGGCTGACAATGTCGAGACCCGCAATGTCGTGAACGTCACAGTTGCAGAAGCCCGCCACATCGAGATCCTGATGATGTTCGATCCCGGTCACAATCTGGATGAACGCATTCTGTCGGAACAGTTTCGCTATTGATACGGTAGGTCCAGCACGCCGCGTTGCCAGTGCGGCAGCCAGCGGGTAAGCAGCCGTAAAAGGGCGGCCGGCGTGGACAAGGGCGAAAACAGTTGAGCGGCATTGCGAACTATTTTGTCGGCATCGGCGCCCAGAAGTCGGGCACGACGTGGCTCGCGCGCATGCTGGCCGATCACCCCGACGTGTTCGTCACGCCGGTGAAAGAAATCCACTACTTCGATCATATCCGCGGGTTGACCGAGCAGTTGTCGCCGAGAAAACGGCGCTCGCGCTACCGCAAGTATCACCAGCGCATGTGGACGCAGTGGCACCGGCTTCGCCAGTACCGCAGCCAATGGTCGTGGTGGCGCGACTACATGCGCAGGGACCTGGACGATGCCTGGTATTGCCGCCTGTTCGAGCATCGCGGCGGGCGCACGATGGCGGGCGAGATCACGCCGGAATACGCCATTATCGGCAAAGAGGGGCTGGCGCACATTCACAAGCTGGCGCCGACGGCCCGCGTGATTTTCATCATGCGCAATCCGGTCGACCGATTGTGGAGCCAAGTGCTGCACCAGTGCCGCGCGCGCCGGCTCGATGTGGCGAGCCAGTCGACCGACGCGATCATTGCCATGCTCTCGGAGCCGCGGTTCGGTGAGCTTGCGGATTATGCTGCAACGCTCGACGACATGACGGCGGTGTTCGGCGCCGAGCAATGTCTCGCCCTGTTCTACGAAGACATGCACCAGGACCGGCTGGCTGCCCTGGCGCAGGTGTGCGCGTTTCTGGGCGTTCGCTTCGAAGCGCAGTATTTCCCGGAGCTTGGGCGCCGGTACAATCGCAGCCAGCAGGCCGTCTTGCCGCCGGCGGTTCGCGAGCATCTGCGCAACCATTGCCGCCAGCAGGCCGAAGCCGTTCGCGCGCGTCTTGGGCGGTTGCCGGATGCATGGAGCCGGGAATTCGATCTCGGGCCTGCGAGGACCGGTTGAACTTAGCGGCCGCTTGCACACCCGGCCAAGCCTGCGAGCCAACAGGCCGCGTGTCCTCTCGTTTCAGGACGACGGCGCGGGAGCGTTTCAACGGCGGCGGCGGATGGTCTCCCAGTTGGTGGTCACGTGGCACTCCTGGCACTGCGGACGGCGGCCGCGGTGCGCGTCATCCTTCTTGTGGCAATCGATACATTGGCGCGGCGTATCCTTGAGCGTTGATGTGTGGCAGCTCGCGCAGTCGAGGCGTTTGTGCTTGCCGGTCAGAGGAAACCGTGTAGCGGCGTGATCGAAGCCCGTGTCGTTCCTGAGGATCTCGAGCCTTTGCTTGACGACGGCGGGATCGAGGCGGCCGGTGTTGTCCCAGCGCGCGGCATGTTTGGCGAGTTCGACAACCGGGTCGGATGCAGGCGGGGGTGGCGGCGCTTGTGCGATGCGGGCACCGGTTGCTGGCGCTGCGGCCGGGGCTGGTGGTGGCGCGACGGTTTCGGCAGGCGCGTCAAGCTCTGACGCCGGGCGTCCTGCGGCCTCGTTGGGCACGGGGGCACTGGCGGCAGCGGCCAGTTGTTGCGGGACTGGAGCCGGGGCTCGCATGGCGGGTGCGATTTGGTGCTGCGGTCTCGTCGCCGGACGCGGTTCCTTCAGGAGCACGGGAACACGGAGGAGGCCTGCAATCAGATCAGGTTGCGGCGCTGACGCGGCCCGTTGCGGTGGAATGCGGACCTCGCGGGTCGTCACCTTGCGCGGCACCAAGGAACCGTCGGGGTTGAGGCCCGACGGGCGCGTGGGCGCCGGCATGGCAACCGGCAAGGGCACGGGATCTGATTGCAGGCGGGCCGCTTCAAGATCAGCGCGCCGCAGCGCACGGCTCGGTGTGCTTTCGGTTGGCGGGCGCACTAGACTGGCCGAAGCGGACGGCTGAATCGTTCCACCATCAGCGGTGGGCTCGGGCCAGTCGACGCCTCGCAGATAGACAGCGTAGAGGAGCAGCGCCGGACCCAGCACCAGGAGCAGCGCGAACACGGCAAGCCAGACGCGGGTTCGAATGACGGGTCTTGGCGAACGAACGCGGTTGATTGGACGCTGCACGGGCTGGCCTTTCCTGTCCGCCGTTGCCTCAGCGCCTGCGGGCCGGTGCTGGCGACCGCCCGCAAGCGGCGGCAACGAGAGCCGCGCCGAGATGGCAACGCGCAACGCGTACCTGGCGAGGGTTAAGCGGGAAACGGCGCAAGATTGTGGTCTGAGGAGAGCGGCAAAAAGGCAAATGGCGCGCGGTGCAAGCGGCCGGCCGGTTTACCAGCCAATATAGAGAATGAGGTCGAAGCTGGTCGACTGTTCGTCGCCGGCCGGCTTGATTTCACCTTCCAGAACGCTGGGCGTGAGCTTGGCCTTGCTTGCATCTGCCAGCAGACCGGCGATGTAGGCGCCGCGCAAGTTGACCAGCTCGTCGTTGGTGTAGGCCGATGTGCTCTGGGTTCTTGGAACACTTGCGTAATCGTTGGCATCGTTTCTGCGCGGCAGGTAGCGCACGACGCGCATCCGCTGGTCGCGCGTTGCCAGCGCCCTGGGACGGGCGAAGCGGCGATCGCTGGCGAAGCCTTGCGTGAACACTCTGATTGGAAGGCGCGGCGGGAGTTGTGAGAGCACGACCTCCTGCAAAGCCTTGAAGCAGGCCAAAACCTTTTCATCGCCGCCGGTGGGGAGAAAGCTGGCGCTGGCGAAAGTCAATCTCGTTTGACGCTGCGGGTCACGACAGACGATGCGGTAGTAGGTGCCTTCAAGGCCACGGACCAGTTCTTGTACAGGCATGGTGCTCAACACCAGCTGAGGCTCGCTGACACCTTGTGCAAGCTCGGCCTTCAGTTGTTGGGCCATGCTGCCCATGCTTTGCGTGAGCGTTGCCGACGGGACAGCAAGGGCGCCAGTCGCGACAGGAGAGACATGGGCGTTTGCCTGGCGCTGTTGGGCTTCGAGTTCGGCGATGACGGCCAGGGCTTTGGCCACGCCCTCGCCGCTGGCGTTGCGTGAAGATGACCGCAACCGGTCACGTTCGCGCGCGGTTTGCAGCAGTTCAGCCTGGAGGCGCTTGCGCTCGACCTCGAGGCGCTTGGTCTGGGCTTCAATGGCCTGCAACGCAATACGTGCCTTCTCGTGGGCCTCGCGTTCCGCCTGCAGCACCTTCAGAAGGCTAGCTGTGGCAACGTTTGTGGCGGGAGCAGCCGCCGTCTTGCTCTTCTCCAGTTCGGTCATTGCCTCTTTGGCTTGTGCCTCCGACTTGAGGCGGGCCGCTTTCTCTGAAGCCAATTCGCGTTCCAACCTGGATGCTGTCACGGTCGCAGCCCTTATGGCGGCCTGGCGGGCCTGTTCCGCGCGACTGAGGGCCTGGCGCGTTTGCTGATGCTCCGCGCGCTCCGCTTCGAGCTCTTCTTTCAAGCGCTGCGCGTCGCTGGAGAAAGCCTTGGTGGTGCTCATCGAGGCTTCGACGCTTTTGAGGTGGCCGGTTGTGCCGCCAAGTTCCCGGCGCGATTTCTCAAGTGCGATTGCGGATCGGGAGAGGTCGCGTCTCAGGTTGTCGCGTTCCGCTGATACTTTCGCCAACTCTGCCTGGGCCTCAGTGAGACGCGCGCGGATCCCGGTGGGGTCGACTTTCGGCGGGGAGGCTGCCGTCTGCGGCTTAGGCGATTGATTGTCATGGCTGGCAGCGGCATTGGTCGCTGCGGCGGGATTGGCGTTTTGCAGCCAAGCGGTGATGCTCGACATGGTGAGCCCACGGCCCCACGACGGTGTGCGCCCCGTGGCGTGCACGAGCAAGGTTGCCGATGCTCCAACAAGAATGAGGCATGCGGTCAGACCGATCATGCGCCGGGCGCCCCAGCGATGCATGAGGCGATACAGCAAGAGCGCGCCCAGCAAAGATCCGAGAACGGCCAATCCCCACAACTGCCAATCGCCTTCGACCACAGTCGCCTCCCCCGTCAGGCGTGTGCCGGCGCCCACGCGACGCTTGAGCAAGGGGGCAATCTAGCAGCATTCTCGTCCAAGTCCCGACCGCGGGGCGAACCCGGCGGCAAGCGTAGCGCGATTGCAACAGCTGTGGTTACGCGTGGTAGTGCCGGTGGAATGATGATCCGGAGAAAGCCGAAGCGCCCCGTGTCAGCATCACGGTGGCAGCGAACGCAATTCATTTTTCTCGCCAATCGCCTTGGCTTTGAACACGGCCTCAGACGGCCGCCAGGGGGCGCGCTTGCAGCCACGCGTTGCGGTGATGCGCAGGGGGCATATTCCTTCGCGCGGCCCAGAATATTGGCTGGCGCGCTCCCCCCACTGGGCCGAAGCGTTGGCTATAAGGCAATCCGAGAGCAGCCCAAGCAGCCGGCGCGAGGCTTGGATGATGCGAAGCTCTGGCACGTGCTGCACGTCTTGGCGTAGACAGCAACGCGTGGCAGCTGGCGGCATGTGGTCCGGCACGGGACCATGGCTCGAGCGCCTTGCCGGTTTAGGTGCAGCGACATCCTGGCGCTTCTGTTACGATCAGGCAGCCGCCGTGGCTGCGGGTCTCCTGTAGTCAGCAGCCAACGGAAGGATGCCCATGGCTGATGCGACGACGTCAATGCCGCCTGCCCTCGAGCGGGGTGCGGAGACCAGCCGCCCATTCGTCCTGGTGACGGGCGCATCGGAAGGGATTGGGCTTGCCATTGCCCGCCTCTATGCCGCGCGGGGGAACAACGTTTTGATGATCGCACGCTCGGCAGTGGCGCTGGCGCGCGCGCTCGACGCCCTGCAGGCCCTCGGCAAAGGCGACATTCGTGCTCTGGCGGTCGATCTCACGGATGCGACGGCGATTGGGCAGATCGATGGCGCGCTGGCTGAGTTCAACGGCCACATCGCCGTGCTGGTGAACAACGCGGGACTGGGGCTCTGCGGCCCGTTCACCGATGCGACGAGCGCGGAGATTGAAGGGCTGATACAGCTCAACGTCACCGTGCCGCTCAAGCTGATGCGGCACGTGCTGGTGGACATGCAGACACGAGGCACAGGTGGCATCATCAACATTGCTTCAGTCGCCGGCTACGTGCCCGGGCCCTACCAAGCCGCCTATTACGCGTCCAAAGCCGCGCTGGTCTCAGCCAGCCGTGCCATTGGTGCGGAAGTCCGCCAGCATGGCGTTCGCGTGACAGTTGTATCTCCAGGCCCAGTGGAGACGCGATTCCATGGCAAGATGCACGCGGAGATGGCGCTCTATCGCCGCTTGCTGCCCGCGGCCACGGCCGAAGGCGTAGCGCGCAGGGCGGTGCTGGGCCATGAGTTGGGGCTGCAGCTTGTCCTGCCCAATTTTGTGAGTGTTATGGGTTACATATGTTGTCGGGTTATACCCGATGCCGTACTAGTGCCGATAATGGCTTGGCTGTTGCATCCGCGAGATCGAACAGAGACTGGAGTCGGCGAAGATGTTTGATGGGCGTGCAAGGGATGGCACACCAGACGATTCGGTTGGGTCTACTGCAAGCATCGGCGACGCCGCAAAACGGCCGGTGCTTTGCATCCTGCACCAGCACAGCTCCAATCCGGGGCATGTCGGACATTGGTTCAGACGAAACGGCTACCATCTCGATATACGTCGTCACTTCGACGGCCAGCCGCTCCCCGATACCCTGGCGGGCCACTGTGGCGCGCTGATTTTCGGGGGTCCACAAAGCGCCAACGACGCGACCGACTACATTCGCCGGGAAATCGACTGGATTGCGGTGCCATTGAAGGAGCGCAAGCCCTTTTTCGGGATTTGCCTCGGCGCCCAGATGCTCGCGCGCCACCTGGGCGCCCGGGTCGATCATTGCCCGACAGGCTCGGTGGAGATCGGCTATCACCCCATCAAAGCCACATCCAGCGGGCGACGGTACGCGTTTCCCGAAACCGTCTTCCAATGGCATCGCGAAGGCTTCGAACTGCCGCGTGACAGCGAACTGCTCGCGACCTCTGATGGGTGCTACCCCAACCAGGCCTTTCGCCACGGCTCGGCTGTGGGCGTTCAGTTCCACCCGGAAATCACCTATGCGCAGGTCACTCGATGGTCAGGGGGCAATCCCATGCGCCTGCTGATGCGGGGCGCGCAGCCTCGGGGCGCGCAAATCGACCAACACCTCATGAACGTTTCATCGGTTCAGTGCTGGCTCGACAGCTTTTTGAAGCAGTGGGTCGCGGGAACTTGGACAGTTTCGTGATGAATTGGGCAACGCAGTGCCGAATTGCACCCAACGTTCGCGAAATCGTAACGGCTTCGTGGTCAATTGGTCTTCGGCGCCGTGACCTCCAGTGTCGCGTATCCCGGTGCCACACAGTCGGCGAGCCACCGAGTTGTCGCTTTCTGCGATTTGGTGGCTCGCCGCTTCACGGCCCTTGCTCCTCGTGGTGGCGCCAATGACGCTGCCGAGCGACCCCGCTGGCGCCAGCCCGGCTTTGCAAGTGGCACGACAGGCGGTCGCGCACGCCAAGACGGCGCCCATCCTTTTCGTCACTTTGAGCCTGGACGTTGGCGGCGCTGAACGACATTTGTCCGCGGTTCTGCCACACCTGAGGGCCCGCGGCTGGCCAGTGACAATTTATTGCATGAACCGTCTCGGCGCCTTTGCCGAGGAGGTCAGGTCCGCCGGGGTCGAGGTGATCGGGCCACCGATCGAGCGACAGGCGGGGGCACAGAGTTTCAGAAGCCGGATCTACGCTACCGCCCAGGCCAGCCGGCGGCTCATCAGTATCGTGCGACGCATACGGCCGACGATCATCCATTTCTTTCTGCCGGAAGCTTATGTATTCGGCGCGCCGACCCGCACTGATAATGGGTGTGCCGATCCGCCTCATGAGCCGGCGCGGCATGAACATCTATCAGCAGCACTGGCCCGGTGTGCGGGCGATCGAGAAGCGCTTGCACACCAAGATGACGGGCATCCTCGCCAACTCGCGCCGCGTTCTGCATGATCTGCTGGCCGAGGGTTGCCGGCCCGATCAAACGGCCATCATCTACAATGGCGTCGCGCTGCCGGAGGCGACACCTGGCAAGGGGCGCGCCGAAATACGCCAGTCGCTGGGCATCACCGACGATGCGCTGGTGGCGATCGTGGTGGCCAACCTGATTTCCTACAAGGGACATGCCGACATCCTGACCGCGCTCGGACAAGCCGGAGACCGCCTGCCCAAGACTTGGCGGCTTGTTTGTGTCGGGCGTGACGAAGGCGAGCGCAGCAACCTCGAGTGCATGGCGCGTGATCTCGGCATCGCAAGTCACGTGATCTTTGCCGGTGTCCGCCGGGACGTCGCGGACTTGCTGCACGCCAGCGACCTTTCCATTCTTGCCAGTCATGAGGAAGGTTTTTCCAACGCTGTGATCGAGGCCATGGCAGCCGGCCTGCCCCTGATCGTGACCGACGTTGGCGGCAACGGAGAGGCTGTCATCGACGGCCAGCATGGCCTGGTGGTGCCGGCCCGTAATCCCGAAAGACTGGGCGAGGCCATCGTCAGGCTGTTCGGCGATGGCGACCTGCGGCAGCAGATGGGTTCTGCTGCCGGTGAACGGGCACGGACCACCTTTTCCATGGACGCTTGTGTCGACCGTTATGAGGCCACCTACCGCGGACTGCTTGCCGGCAAGACCATGGGCGAAATCGATCTGGATTGAGATGGCTTGACGCCACTCCTCACCCATCGCGTCGTCCGGATCATGCGGCCTGATCGAGACGGCGGCCGGCGTTGCCGGGGAACGTGTGGACTTCGGCGACGGTGTGGCGCTTGGCGGCCTCTGTCTGCAGGGTGCCAGCCGTAGCCTTGTGACGGGGACGGAACCAGCGCACGCCGGCATTGACGAGGAAGGCCTCGCCCCGAGTTTCTTGAACAACCAGGCCGTCATGATCACCCACCAGCGGCGCAAGGCAGCCTTCGATCTCGTCAGCCGAACGGTTCGTGCGGAGCAGCCACACCGTGCCAAGCGGACGTGCCCAGGCTTCGCCGAGGGTCATGATCGCTTCGATCAAGGCGGGGCGTGCCTGCTGGTCGGGAGCGATGTCATAGGCGATAAGGAGGGTGCGGGGCGCTGCGATGGTCATGGCTCGTCTCACGGATCTCTGTGGGGTGGAGAACTCTGGAACACACAGAGAACATGCTGCGATTCGAGGTTTTGTTCAATCAATGTTCTTGAAACACCCCTTATCTTTTTCGACTTGCGAGAACACGCGAACCGCGCGTGGCCCGTCGGCAGGGTTTCGATGGCCGCGATCGTAGCCAAGGTGTCAGCGCAGGAGGCGAATGGGTACGGTTCGCGGGCCTCGGACGGGGCCTTTCGACCAGTCGATTTGAGCGCCCTCTTGCAGGGTGAAATTGGGAATGCGCTTGAGCCATTCCTGCAGCGCGACAGTGATCTCAATGCGGGCCAGGTTGGAGCCGACGCAGCGATGGATTCCCAGGCCGAAGGCGGCGTGGCGATTGTCCTCGCGGTCGATCACCACCTTGTCGGCATCGGGGAAGACCTCGGGGTCACGGTTGGCTGCGGGATAGCTCAAGAGAACCCACGATCCCTCCTTCATCGGGCAGCCGGCCACTTCGGTGTCGTGCTGCACACGCCGCGCCATCGTTACGGGTGAGAAGGCGCGCAGGAACTCCTCGACGGCGGTCGGAATCAGCTCGGGCTCGCGGACCAGACGCTCACGATCGGCCGGCGTGCGCGCCAGGTGCAGGAAGCTTGACGAGATGGTCGACCAGGTCGTGTCGATGCCAGCGATCAGCAACAGCCGCAAGGTGCCGTAGAAATGGCGCTCGGTGAGCGGCTTGCCGTCGTGCTCGGCCTTGAGAAGGAAGGAGATCAGATCGTTGCCGGGCTTGCGCATGCGCTGTTCGGCGAAGGTCCGGAAATAGTCGTCCATTTCCTTGGCTGTGGCGACAAGGCGGTCGGCGCTGGTGCCGTCATCGACGATGGTGTCCTCGATGAAGACGTGGATCCATTCGCGGAAGCGGTCACCTTCCTCCTCGGGAATGCCGAGCATGTTGGCGATGACGCGGACGGGGACGGTCTGGGCATAGTCGGCAGCTGCATCGCAGGTTTCGCGGCCTTCGAGCTTGTCGAGCAGCTCGGTGCAGATGCGTTGCGTTTGGGGAATGAGCCGCTCGATTGCCTGCGGCGTGAAGGCGGGCAACAGCAGCATGCGCGCCGGTTTATGATGGGGAGGATCGGAGGTGATCGGCGGCGAGGGCAGCGGCACGTTCGGTGGGTTCTCGCGCACGACGACACGCTTTGAAGAGAAATTGTCGGTGTCGTAGGCTATGGTGCGCACGTCGGCGTAGCGCATGGGCACGTACATGCCCTTGTAACGCTCGGTGGTGGCGATGGGGCACTTGCCGCGGACTTCTTCCATGATGGTATAGGGATCTTCGATCCAACGGATATCAGTGTGATCGAAATCGGTCGTCCAATCGGAAACGGGCGGGCGCGTGCTCATGGCAGACCTCCAGGTCTCAATCCTTGACCGGCTCAAGTTTCAGCGCGAACTCGGGGCAATTGCGAACAGCCTTGCGGGCTGCATCGGCGTGCGCTTCGGGCACGCGGCCATCGCCTACGGCGTGAGCGAAGCCGAAATCGTCGATGTCGATCAACTCCGGCGCAATGAGCTTGCACCGGTTGTGTCCCTGGCACTTGTCGCCGTCGACGACCAGGCGAAACTTACTCGATCCGCTCATGCACAACCTCGCTTCTTCCCCGGACCTCACCTTGCCGGTGTGGCGTCACTGCGCACGACATGTGCGGGGCGACGATGGCACGCCAGGCGCTGGTCTTGCCGACAGCTTGCAGGCCATGACATGCTTGCGACAAGCCAGCCGCACACCCGCTATTGTCGCAACGATACGGTCTGTCATCCGGTGCTGGCAAGGCGCGGGCTCAGGTAAGGCATCACAATGACTGATCAGCCGGGGGCGGCGCACAAGAAGGCAGATCCAGGCCACTATGGCTTCCTGCCCTATTTCGAGCGCCCCAAAATCGTGTGGCCGGGCGGGGCACGGCTTGCTCTGGTGTGCGCCCAATATCGAGCATTACGAAATCGACCCGCCGGCAAACCCGCTGCGTCAGCCGTGGGCGAGACCGCATCCGGATGTTCTTGGTTATAGCTGGCGAGACTATGGCAACCGGGTTGGTATCTGGCGGATGATGGACGTGATGGACCGCCATGGCGTCCGGGGCAGCGTGTCGCTCAACGTGGCGGTTTGCGACCACTATCCCGAAATCATCGAAGCCTGCGTTGGGCGCAAATGGGAGCTCTTCAGCCACGGCGTCTACAATACGCGCTACACCTACGCCATGAACGAAGCGCAGGAGCGGGCTCTGATCGAAGACGTGAGGGCAACCATCAAACGCTGCTCGGGCCAGGATCTGCGCGGCTGGCTGGCTCCGGCGCTCACACTCACCGACAGAACGATCGATCTCATCGCGGAGGCGGGGCTGACGTATACGCTGGATCTCTTTCACGACGACCAGCCACTGCCGGTGAAGACAACCAACGGCCGGCTGGTGAGCGTCCCCTACTCGCTGGAGATCAACGACTTCACGGTTCTCTACCAGGGCGCGACGAGCCCTACGGACTACACGGATGCGATCATTGCGCAGTTCGATCGCCTCTATATGGAAGGGGCGGAATCGGGGCGGGTCATGTGCCTGCCGCTGCATCCGTTTCTGATCGGCCAACCCCACCGCGTGCGCGAGTTCGACCGGGCGCTGGCCTATATTGCCGGCCATGATGGGGTTTGGCTGACCACGGCTGCAGAAATCGCCGATTACTTCATCGCCCATCACTACGACGAATTTGCAGCGGCCATCGCGAGCCATGAGGCGCGGTCGGCAAAACCCAGCGGCGGCTAGAGCATTTCCGTTCTTGATGGAATCATCGGGATTCAAGGGCTGGCGAATATGATTCATGCTGCTTGCTGGAGCGGAGGCCAGCAAGGCGACTTCGACGACCTGCGTGAGCGTGTTGTTGCCGGTGGCACGTGGCATGACGCAGAGGCGGTTGCCGGTTGAACGGCATCGTCCTCGACCGTGACAAGTGGTGGACGGGCTTTGAGACCGCAGTCCGGCAGCCAGCCAATGGGCGGCAGGCGGCCACGAAGCTTGCCGACGAACGTGAATGGCTTCTGGCCTGGAAAGCCCGTGACGCTCGAGGCGCTGCTCGGAACTCGAGGCCCGCGGCGTGGCTGTCTGTTGCGAACGCTCTGGCGCTTCCTGCGGCGTGAGAGGATCAGCAAAAAAACCGTGCACGCCGAGCAGGGCGGCCTGACGTCGCCCGTCGGCGCTTGTGGTGCGCCTTCCAGCCGCGTCTTGCGCCGACCGTCTGGTCTTCTCACGAGACGTGGACCAAGACCAACTGACGCTCTCGGCTGGTGGCCGCGCGAGCGGCTCGTTGGGTGCCGCGGTCATTGGCGCACGCTGACCTTCCTTGCGGCGCTGCGCGAGACCGGATCGACGCCCTGCGTCTTCAACGGCCGATCAACGGCGAGAGCTTCACGGCCTACGTGCGCGAGATCCTGGTGCCGACCCTGGCACCGGTGATCTGGTGCTCGACAACCTCGGTTCAGGACCCGGTCCGCCGTCGATCCGAAGCCGACTGTCACCCGTCCTGCCGCCCTATTCGCCCGACCTCTCCGATCGAGCAGGCGTTCTCGAAGCTCAAGGCGCTCTTGCGGAAAGCCGAGGCCCGCTCGATCAAAGCAATATCGACGCCATCGCCGCCGCGCTCGCCATTCGACAGCACCGAATGTGCCACTATTCCTACGCCGGCTACGGTTCCACCTGAAACGAAATGCTCGATCGAGATTGCGCTCGCGCATGGCCGACCTGCAGTAGGCCACCAGAAAATATACTGCGATGAGGCCACTCCAGGCAGCGAAAGCGCCAATCCAAAGCGCGCTGGAGGGACTTGAGCGCGCAATGGCTGCGGCAAACAAGACCGGCGCCAGCGCGTTGACGATGTTTTGGGGACGGTCAACAGGCCGACCCAGGTGCCGTATTCACGCGCGCCGAACAGGGCCAGTGGCAAGGTGTTGCGCGCAATGGCAAAGGCCGTGGCCGACGCCCATGGCGATGCAAAAGGCCACCGCCGTCGGCACGGAAATACCGAACGGCAACAGCACCACGAACGAAAGACTGGTGAACACCGCTGCTCCGAGCATGGAAGTCAAAATCGAATGGCGGCCACCGCTCATGAGTTCGGCGAAGCGGGCGAGGGACTGACAGGGGCCGACGAACGCCCACACGCCGATGGCCTCCACCACGGTGAGGCCCGAGGCTTTCAGGATGTCGATGATTTGCAGGTTCAGGCCCCAGGTGATGAGCCCTTCGCTGCAAGTCCACACGGCGAGGAGCACAAAAGCGCGCTTGTGATGCTCGGGCAGCAGCACGCCCTCAGGCGGGAAGGCACGGCGGTTGGCGCGCGCCGAGGTGACGGCTTGGGCGCCGGGTGGCGGTGGTTTCAGGGCAAACCAATGCAGCGGTGCGCAGATCAACAGGTGCACACCGGCAAAGATGAGATAGGCGTGCTGCCAACCGACCTTCGCGAAGAGCCAGGCGTTGATCGGCAGAAAAATGGTCGACGTCAGACCCGACAGCAGCATGAGGCTGGTGATGGCTTGGCGTGCGTTCGCCCCGACGACCTGAACAAGGCCCGGCATGGCAGCGTTCATAAGCATCATCGGCGTGGCAAGGCCGAGCACGACCCAGCCGGCCAGATACGAATAGAGGTTCCAGGACTGGCTCATGACGGCGAGCGCCAGCGCCGCGACAACCGACCCCACGACCATGACGGTGCGGGCGCCTGCACGGTCAATCCGCCGGCCGATCCTGGGCGCCACCAACGCGCCGACCAGCAAGGTGACGGTGATGCCGGCGAACGCCCATTCGCGCGCCATGCCAAGGTCATGCGCGATGGGGGAGCCGAAAATCGGCAAGGAGGAAAACGTCGTGCCCCAGCCAATGATCTGGGTCGCACCGAGGCCGGCGATGGCGCGAAAGGCAGGGCGCCGGACGCCGTCAGCGACAGCCGATAGCTGGATCGGCACGGCGTTGCTCCCCATCGGCCTGTGAGACGATGCTGATCACCGCACCGGTGTGGGTACGGGGCAGGCTTGGATGTGGCGCGCCGGGCGGCATCGCGGTCCCTTGCTCCAAATCGAAGTTCGCAAAAAATAAGCAGGGCCTGGGCCCTGCCTGACACCTTGTGCCGATGTCGTGGTCACCGGCACGCCCTGGCTTCGTAGCAACCGGCCGAGGTGCGCGCCCGATCATCGCGCGCACCGCAGCACTGGTGCGATCAAGCGGCCTTGTCGGTCGCGACGGCTTGCGCCACCTTCTCGAAGCCCAGAAGCGTGAACAGACCGAACGGCTTCAATGTGGTGCGGCTGGTCTCGCGCAGATCTTCGCAAACCATGACGCGATCGACGTCGAAGACCGGGTGCCAGCCCAGATGCGCAGCGAAGGGCGCCATGCGTCGTTCGACCCAGCCGCGCAGACCATCGTCCTGGCTGAAGTGGTTGAGCAGAAGCACCTGACCACCAGGCTTGCAGACGCGCGCCATCTCGCGCATCACCGCCACCGGGTCCGGCACGACCGTCAACACGTACATGGCGACGATGGTGTCGAACGAGGCATCGGGAAAGTCGAGCGCGCTCGCATCCATCTCGTGCAGGCCGGTCACGTGCGAGAGCTTCTCGTTGCGCACCCGCTCGTGGGCCCGCTCGAGCATCTCGGGGGACAAGTCGATACCGACGACTTCGAGGCTCGGCTTGTAGTAGCCAAGCGACAAGCCGGTTCCGACGCCGATTTCAAGGACGCGGCCGGAACTCTTGTTGATCCACTCCGCCGCCTGGCGCCGCCCGTCGGTGGTGAAACGGCCAAACGTGCGATCGTAAACGGGGGCCCAGCGCCGATAGGCATCGAGCACGCCGCTCTCATCGAGGCGGCCCGCTTCTGCCCTGGCGCTTCTGCCGGTTGGCGATGACCGGCTCAGCAAGCCGAGTGAGCGCCTCGTCCCCTCACGCGTCGACAAATCCATGAACACCAAGCTCCTTCAGCTCAACTGGTTGCAAGCGCCCGCGCCCGAACCAACCCCTCAGAACCACACGAACCCGAGCACACCCTCCGGCCGCGTCCGCTGGCCCCTTTCCGCGTCGGCACTATTCCGCCGCGGCAACCTCGAGGCGGCGATCGATGTCGCCATCACCTCGCATTGTCTTGTCGATCCAGCCCCCACCAAGCATGCGGGCGGTGTCGTCTGCCGTACTATAGAAAACGCATGCTTGTCCTCGGGCAACACCATACTCACCCTCGACCAGCGACACCTCAATAGTGCCTGAAGCGGTAGCAAGTATGGCGGCACTCGGTGCCTGTGTCGAACGTATGCGTGCAAAAAGGCGACCGCCATTGCCCGCAAACGATTCGACGGTGTCGCCGCCGAGCCAATTCATTTCGCGCAATATCAGCCGGCGCACAAGCAGTGCTTCTCGTGGGCCGACGACAACGCGGCGGCTGCCGGGCTCGAGACGCACGACGTAAAGCGGCTCGGGCGCGGCAAGCCCCAACCCCCGGCGCTGGCCAACAGTGAAATGCATGATGCCGGCGTGACGGCCGAGGTGGCGGCCGTCGACGTGTACGATATCGCCCGGCTCCCCAGCCTCGGGGCGCAGGCGCTGGATGATATCGGTGTAGCGGCCTGAGGGTACAAAACAGATGTCCTGGCTGTCCGGCTTGACCGCCACCGGCAACTGCATCGCCTCGGCAAGGCGCCGGACGGTGGCCTTGGCGAGGCCGCCGAGCGGAAAGCGAACGAATTCGAGATCGCATCTCTGGGTTGAAAAGAGGAAATAGCTCTGGTCGCGCTCGCGGTCGACGGCACGGAACAGCGCCGGGCCATCCGCCGCGCGGCGCCAGCCGACATAGTGGCCTGTAACAAGGGCCGCGGCGCTCAATTCACGTGCTGCGTCAGCCATGTCGCCGAACTTGACCGACTGGTTGCATGCCACGCATGGCACCGGCGTTTCGCCTGCGAGATAACTGTCGGCGAAGCTGTCGATCACCTTGGCGCGGAAGCGGCTTTCGTAATCGAGCACATAGTGTGCAATGCCAAGCCGGTCCGCCACCCGCCGGGCATCATGGATGTCCTGGCCGGCACAGCAGGCGCCCTTCTTTGCGACCGCCTGGCCGTGGTCATAGAGCTGTAGGGTGATGCCGACGACTTCAAAACCCAACTCGGACAGCAGCCCCGCGACGACCGAGCTGTCGACGCCGCCCGACATGGCAACTACGACGCGGCTGCCTGGCCGTATGCCATCGACCGCGGCCCGGAGGGCCTGCTGCTCGGAAACTGTCAGGATGCTCGTCAGCATTGTTGGTTGTCGCAAATGTCGCTCAAAGCACGCTTTCGCCCAAACGCCGAATACGCCCCATCTCCGAGCGGGCGTCGCACACACGCCCTAAGCGTGCAGAGGCAAGCCAACACAATTAGGCCGCGCAGGCAAAGCCATAAGAAGGCCTGCGCAACCGTCGATCGCGGGGGATTATTACCTGTTCACACCCGGGTTCGGCAAGTTAAACAACGCGTCGCCCCGTCGATTTCACTGTTAGCGGCAGGGAGCCGACGTGTCGATTGGCACGATCCGCCAGAAATTCTCCATTTGATCATATCTCGGTGGCCGGATTCAGAGGCCGGTCCGTGCTGGACGTTCCCAAGCCGGACGGCGATCGGAAGACGACAACGTGTCGATCGGCGGTGGCTGGTCGCGCTCGAACATGGGCGTGTCGCGCCGGCTCGCCTGCAGACGCTCGTTGACGAGCGCTTGCACCATGGTGGCGCCGACATAGAGCTTGGCCTTGAAGACATCCCAATACCCTGAGGCCTCGTCGCAAACGACCTTGTTTCGGTCGCAGAACGTCGCCGCGCGATGCATGGCATAGGACGCAGTCTGATACATTCGCGCCTGTTCCTTCGGATCGCTCGGCAGGATCGCGACAAGGAGTGCCAACCAGAATGCGGATCGGATGAGAAACATGACCTTTGACCTACTCCAGGGGCTTCAAACTACCCTTCCAAGCCTGAAGATAGCCCATGTCGGCAAACGTACTGACAAACCCTTGGCGCCGATTTGTTTCAAATTGTCCGGTTCCAGCCGGGCCGGGGGAGTGGCGCTGGGTAAGGGCTCATTAATGATCTTCGCCGATAGGTAAAGGTGACGTGGGACTGGGGAGTGCACGTCGCGTCATGCGCCATGGGGAATGACCGCGCAACGCCAGGCCCGCCTCCCGAAGCAAGTAGCGAGGACAAGGCGCGAATGCCGCTTACTCCTTTTCAGGCGCGTACGGCTGTTGCCGCTTTCCTGCTGGCCAGCATGGGCGTTGCGGCCAACCTTTTGATGCTGCAGACGCCAGGCCCCAGCTCAAAGGCCGGTGCTGCGGCGAGTCTGGCGATGGATGCCGAGCGGCTCAGACGCCTTTCGATGGAGGCTGCGCAGGAGGAAAACGGGGGCAAACCGTTGGTACCCGCCGTGATCAATGCGCCGCCCAAGCGCCCCCCCGTCCAGGCAACGCGGGCGGGGCGATTTTCGCCATCTGCAGGCGCGATGATCGATACTTCGGCGCCCGACTCCAATCCCATTGCAACGCGGACGGCAACGATAAGCGGGGTGCAGACCGAACTCACCCGGCGCGGGTATCAGCCAGGTGCCATCGACGGAGCCGTCGGACTGGTGACGCGGGCAGCAATCCTCGCCTATGAGAACGACAACGGATTACCGCTTTCGGCCGAACCCTCGCCCGAGTTGCTGGCGCATTTGCGGCATGGAACGTCGGCGCCGGGTCTTGCGGTCGGCTTCGACGGGGAAGCCAAGGCGCCATCGCGCGAGGCGGAAAGCGTCACCCGTGCGGTGCAAC
Organism: Hyphomicrobiaceae bacterium; assembly: GCA_041397705.1. Classification (GTDB taxonomy): domain Bacteria; phylum Pseudomonadota; class Alphaproteobacteria; order Rhizobiales; family Hyphomicrobiaceae. Next base: position 20,688 of record JAWKWC010000002.1, on the reverse strand, counting down.
AGTCCCTGCACCACCTGGGCTATCTTTCGAGCACGGCCGACGGGCGCATAAGTGAGGAAACGGCCCGGGCCATCCGCGAATTCGAGATGGATTCCGGCATGATTCCGACCGGGCGCATTTCGGCGCCGCTGGTCAACCAGCTGGCCAAACGGCTGAACCGGCGCAGCTAGGTCGCGGCCGGCGGCACCTCAGACCCCCGCTGCGGGCGGAAACGCCCGGCGACTGGCCGGGCGCACGCGGGGACAGCCTATTCGGTTTCGACCGGTCCCTGGCCTTCGTCTTCGACTTCAGGATCGTCAGCGCTGCCATCGTCGGGGATGCGTTCGACGGAGACGACCTTCTCCTCGCTGTCGGTCTTGAAGATGCGGACGCCCTGGGTGTTGCGGCTGGCGATGCGAACATCGTCGACGGGCGTGCGGATCACTTGACCGCCATCCGATACCAGCATGATTTGATCGCTGGCCTCGATGGGGAAGGAGGCGACGAGGATGCCGTTGCGGTCGTTGACGACCATGGCAGCGATGCCTTTGCCGCCGCGCCCGGAGATGCGGTACTCGTAGGACGAGGTCCGCTTGCCGTAACCGCGTGACGACACCGTCAGGATGAACTGCTCGCGGCCACCCAGTTCGGCGTAGCGCTCGGGCGTCAACTCTGCATCGCCCTGGGCTTCGCCTTCGCCGTTCTCATCGGGCTCGATGACGGGTGCTTCGCTCTCAGGTTCTCCCGTCTGGGCCCGCCGGATCTGGGCTGCCTGCTTGATGTAGGCGGCACGTTCATCGGCGGTGGCATCGACGTGGTGGAGGATCGCCATCGAGATCACGGTATCGTCGTCGGCCAGCCTGATGCCGCGAACGCCGGTGGAGTCACGGCCCTTGAAGACCCGGACATCATCGACGGGGAAGCGGATCGCTTGACCGTGGGCCGTCGTCAGCAACACGTCGTCGACCGGCTGGCAGATCTCGACGCCGACGATGCGATCGCCCTCGTCGAGTTTCATGGCAATCTTGCCATTGCGGTTGATGTTCTCGAAGTCAGCGAGGCTGTTGCGGCGGACATTGCCCGTGCGTGTGGCAAACATCAGCTCAAGGCTGGCCCAGCTCTCGGTATCCTCGGGCAAGGGCAGAATGGTCGTGATGACCTCGTCCTGCTCGAGGGGCAGGAGATTGATCAAGGCCTTGCCCAGCGATTGGGGCGTGCCGGCCGGCAGGCGCCAGACCTTCTCGCGGTAGACCATGCCGCGGGAGGAGAAGAACAACACCGGCGTGTGCGTCGAGGCAATGAAGATCTGCGTGACGACGTCCTCGTCGCGCGTCGACATGCCCGAACGCCCCTTGCCGCCACGCCGCTGCGCCCGATAGGTCGAGAGCGGCACGCGCTTGATGTAGCCCTTGTGGCTAACGGTGACGACGCAGTCCTCGCTGGATCAGGTCCTCGTCTTCGAGATCGCCGTCGATCTCGAGGATCTCTCGGTGCGCCGGGGGTCGCGAACTCATCCTTGATGGCTGTGAGCTCGCTCTTGATGATATCGACGATGCGCAGACGCGACGACAGGATGTCGAGGTAGTCCTTGATCTCCTCGGCGAGCTTTTTCAACTCGTCGCCGATCTCGTCGCGGCCGAGTGCTGTCAGGCGCGAGAGCGTCAAAGCCAGAATGGCGGTCGCCTGCTCTTCCGAGAGGCGGTAGGTGCCGTCTTCCGCCAACTTGTGGCGCGGGTCGGCAATCAGGTCGATCAGGGGGCCATATCGTGCGCCGGCCAGGCCCGCGCCATCAGCGCTTCCTTGGCAACGGCGGGCGTGGGCGAGGAACGAATGAGCCGGATGACTTCGTCAATGTTGGCGACGGCGATGGCGAGGCCGACGAGGGTGTGGGCCCTGTTGCGCGCCTTCTTCAGCAGGAACTTCGTGCGCCGGCTTACAACCTCTTCTCGGAACGCGTTGAAGGCGTAAATGAAATCGCGCAGCGTCAGGCTTTCCGGGCGGCCGCCGTTGAGCGCGATCATGTTGGCGCCGAAGGTGGTCTGCAGATCGGAGAAGCGCCAGAGCTGATTGAGGACGACGTCGGCAACGGCGTCACGCTTCAACTCGATGACGACGCGAATGCCTTCGCGATTGGATTCGTCCCAAACATTGGCGATGCCCTCGACCCGCTTGTCGCGCACGAGGTCGGCGATCTTGTCGATCATGGTCTTTTTGTTGACCTGATAGGAGGTATCGCCGTGACGGTGGCCTTTTGCGATCCTTGCGGACGGTCTCGGTGTGGACCTTCGCGCGCATGATGATCGAGCCGCGCGCCTTGTGGTAGGCGGCCAGGATGCCACCACGGCCGAGAATGACGCCGCCGGTGGGGAAATCCGGTCCCGGGATAATCTGGTTGAGGTCGTCGATGGAGATCTCGGGATTATCGAGCATGGCCATGCAGCCGTCGATGACCTCGCCGAGATTGTGCGGCGGAATGTTGGTCGCCATGCCGACAGCAGCGATGCCGCCTGCGCCATTGACCAGCAAATTCGGGAACTTGGCCGGCAGACCGAGGGTTCCTGCTCGGAGCCGTCGTAGTTCTCGTTATAGTCGACGGTGTCACTGTCGAGATCGTCAGTGAGGTACTGGGTGACCTTCTCCAGGCGGCATTCGGTATAGCGGTAGGCGGCCGGCGGATCGCCATCCATGGAGCCGAAGTTGCCCTGACCATCAACCAGCGGCACGCGCAGCGACCAATCCTGAGCCATGCGCACCAGGGCGTCGTAGATCGCCATGTCGCCGTGCGGGTGGTACTTGGCCATGACGTCGCCGACGACACGCGCCGACTTGACGTACTTGAGTTCCAGGTCAGGGTAGTTCTTCATGGCAAAGAGAATGCGGCGATGCACGGGCTTCAGGCCGTCGCGCACATCGGGCAAGGCGCGACTGACGATGACGCTCATGGCGTAATCGAGATAGCTGCGCTTCATCTCGTCCGAAATGGTGATCGGACGGATGTCGTTCGGCTCGTGCGGCGGCTCGGAGCCGCCGTCTTTGGTGTTGTCGTCTGCCACGCCCTGTGGTCCCTTCGTCCTTGGAGTCCGACCAAACCCGCAGCAGCGCGACATTTGCACGCGCACACGGCACTTGGGGCCTGCTTAAACACTAGCACAAAGGCAAGCGCACCCGACCGATATTGTTGACGAGCCGGGCGCTCGGGACTGCAAATGACCTGATAACCGAGGCGCGGACGGGCTGCAACGCGACCCGGTGCCCCCTGGCGGATTGCGGCGGGACTGTCCACAGAATCACGGGCGGAGAGCACGGCTGGGTTGAAGCCGTTTTGACGGGCTTTCAGAGGTCTGCCTTGTCCTGGTCACATGAAACCACTGACTGCGGCTGCCCGGCAGCCTGCGCGCCGCAGGCCGCTGGTCTCGATGGGCCGTAACGCGTGGTTCCTGTATCCCCCGTGCAGCGCGCGACGACCTTTGGCAGCGAACCGGGCGACGGAACGACCATGTCTCAGAGAATACGTCTCATGAACAAGACCATCATCAGCCTTTTCGCGCTCAGCTTTTATACCCTCGCCTTCGCCACTCCAGCCCTCGCCAGAAAGCTGGCACGGAGCCAATGATTCCGCCAGGCATCTTCATGGGTCAGCAAGGTGATGACCAGTATCTGGCGCGCAATGTCGTCCTGTTCGCCAAGGTGCGGACGCCAAAGGGCAGGATCATCGGGCGACGTCGGATGCAGTCTGACCTCCAACAACGAGCTGGTCGGTGTCGTCATGGGCACTGGCGGCTTCCTGGGCGCGGGCGGCGAGTTGCGGTGCGCTACTCGGCGCTCGAGATCACGGAGAAGGACGGCAAGGTTTCTGTGGTGCTGCCGTCGGCCGCCAAGAGATTCTGGCCGCCTTGCCAGCCTTCAGAAGCGCAGGACGGCTGGTGCTGCTCGACCGCATCAAGGAGAAGGCGCAGGCTGACCGACAAGACGGTCGAGACCTCCAAAGGATGCCAACGGCCGTTGCCAAGGGAGAAGGCCGGCCCGGCGATGGAAGGCAAGGAAGCCGGCTGAGAGGCCTATGAGAAGGCCAAGGACGCCTGCCGGCAACGTGATGGAGAAGGCCAAGGACGCTGGCTGCTGCCAGCGGAAAAATAAAGCGCGCCCAACCTTTCGAGGCTTAGCTCGCGATGCGATGGCCCCGGCGCAGTGATGCGTTGGGGCTTTGTATTCCAGTGACCGCAGCCGGTGGGTGGGACTGGCGCGTGTCAGGTGTGGGTGGCGTTTGGGAGGGGGCAGACTGATAAGCGTGGCAGATGTGCACCAGCGATCATTGATGCGTGTGGTTTATTCTCAATTCCTTACCAAAATGCTGGCCTCTGCACGTCGACAAAATCAAGGAATCATCGCCGACTGTCGGGGAGAGCTGATCGTTTGGTGTCGGTTCCGAGATTCTGGATGAATTTCACTGCTGAGGATTTGCGCATGCTTTTGACGCCAAAGATACCGGTCGCTCAGTCACTCAGATCAGCCTGCCGCGCCGATGGTCTCGAGGACCGCTGCGGGCTGCTGCACTGCTGATGGCGTCAGTGAGCACAGGAGCGATGGCGCAGTGTGCGAGCACGATGGGAACCAATACCTCCGGCACCCCATTTCGCCTCGCCGATCTCGTGACTTTCGGAAATAGCACCGCCATCAGCTCGATCATCACGACACTCAATGTCGTCAATACATCGTCTTTGGCTCAATCAAGTGCCTTTACCGGCTCTCCCTCCAATCCTAAGCCCAATCAACAAGGGGGTGGAATTTGGGTGCGCGAGGTCGGCGGATCGGTAGAAGGCAAAGCCAGTTCCGATGCCAATGTGAGCGCCTCAAACTAAAGCTTTTTGAACCCCGCGACGCAATCTGGTACAGCGCATTGCGATACCGTCAGTCAAGTTGACTTCCACGGCACACAGCTTGGGTTCGATATCGCCCGCCTGAATTTCAACGGCGGTGGCGATTTCTTCCTAGGTCTGACTGCTGGCCATACGTGGGTCAAGTCAAAGGACAAGACGCAGGGCGAAGGAACGTTCAGCTCCGAATTCGAGGTGCCTTTTGCGGGAATATACGCTGGCTTTGCCAGCGGTCCCATTTCACTAGATGCCCAGGTTCGATGGGACGCCTATCGCGGAACGTTGACGGACAACATTCCCGTGACCTATCCCGGCAATTTTGTGCACGACAGTAAAAATCAAGCCCTCTACGGACAGCTCCTGAATGCCAATTCTCTAACCTTCCTGTGGAATGCCGCCTATCGCCACAACATTCAAGGTACGAACTGGTTCGTCGAACCGTCCGTCGGTGGGATCTGGTCGCGCACCCGCATCGACAATCTCGACGTCAACGGAAACTACCTAACGAACAGCGACGGGTTGTCGCCGCCTGCCACGATAGCATTCGATGATGTCCAGACACTGCTCGGCCGCGCCAGCTTGCGCGTAGGCACGACGATCGTCTCCAGCGGTATCGCACTACAGCCGTTCCTAACGGGCAGCATCTTCCATGAATTCGCTGGAGATGCGAAAGCCAGCGGAAGCGGCAGTCTGACCGCAGACAACTTTCCCAATGCTGCGACCGCCTTCGACTCGTCCACATCGCGGGTCGGCACTTACGGCCATGTTGGCGTCGGATTAGCGGGCGTTGTTCTCGACTCGGGTTGGCTCGGCTATGCCCGTCTCGATTATCGCAAAGGTGACAACATTGAAGGGCTCAGCGCCAATGCCGGTCTCAGGTATCAGTTTTCGCCAACCAATCCCGATGGCCTCAAAGACGGCCAAGACGTTTATATCTCGCCTGTGAATTGGGCGGGTGCCTATGTCGGTTTGATGGGCGGTGCGCTCTTCAGCCAGTCGCGCTTGACGGGCGATGGCGAGGAGATTGGTCCCCGGGCGTCGGGAGGCCTGATCGGCGGGCAAATAGGCTATAATTTCCAATCTGGTCATATCGTATTCGGCCCAGAAGCCGAATGGAGCGCATCGAATGCAGAGGGCAGCAATGGATGCCCTGGAGAGGCACGGCGCGTAACGGCCAATCCTGTCAATGGCGTCGTCGACGGTCCACTCGTTCCGCGGAAGAACTTTTGGGATTGCAGGGCCAGTCTTAATCAACTTGGCATCATCGCCGGTCGCTTCGGCGTCACTTGGGAACGCGCCCTCCTCTACGTAAAAGGCGGTCTCGCCATCGGTGAGATCGACGTCAGGTCTCAGTTCAACGACGAGTCATTGCGAACCGCAGGTGCTGGCGAAAACGCTTGGTCGTTTGGCTGGGCCCTGGGTGGCGGCATAGAGTTTGCGCTGAACACTGCTTGGTCGATCAGGGTGAATACATGCACTTCGACCTTGGATCGGAAACCTATACGGTCGCTGGCCAGGAAGTACACCTATGCGAGATCCTGGTTTGGGAAATGAAAAGAACCTCCCACTCAGCGGCGGAACTACCGGAGACTCAGTTCGGATCGGCGTCAACTACCGTTTCGGACATCCTGCCAGCGAAGGCGAGCTCGAGCATGAAATAAGGATCCCGCGCGCCGCTACGGCGCGAGGCTACGACAAGCAAGACGCCCTCGCGCGGGTATTCCGGCGGGGGCGTTTTGCTATTTTGAGTGGGATCGGTGCGCCGGCATGGCCCTGCCGGGCGCCGTTCACCCCCTGATCACCGGCACGCGCGGGGCTGCATCCGGCGACAGGGTGCCGTCGAGACGAGGGTCGGGGGCAAGTTCGAGTTCGCGTGTGTAGGGCACGAAGCCGCTTCGAATATAGAAAGAGAGCGCAGACGGGTGGTCGAGGGTGCAGGTGTGCACCCAGAAGCGGCGCACAGGCCCGCGACCAGGCCCGCTCGATGGCGTGTTGCATGAGCCAGCGGCCGATGCCGCGGCCCACGAGATCGCCGGTGAGGCTGAAAAAGGTCAGCTCGCAGTCTCCGGGGTGCGAAAATCGAGCTCGGCCAGCCCCTCGTCGCGACCGTCACGCACGACACTCCAGATCTCCACATCGGGGCTGCGGATGATGGCTTCGAGAGCTGGCGGCGTGAGGCGCAAACGCGATTGCCACAGCCACGGTTCGCCGATGCGGCGGAAGAGGTCTCGGTACCAATCGACCTCGGGGCGCTCGACATGTCGGATCTGGCAGCCCGCGCTTACAACCGGCGTGCGGGCGGGTGGCGGCGCCAGCATCTCCAGCGACGTGGCAATGGCCGCCAGCCGGCCGGGCGGCAATTCTGTATAGCCATCGGCGAGGTTGACGTTGGTGTGGGGCTGGCTGCTCATCGGGGCACCTTGACGGTCATTTCAGCACCGCCCCAGCCCTCGACCTTGTCATGCGCCCGGACCGTGACCTCGGTGACGCCAGGGGGAATGGCCACGCCGCCGAGATCGCGCGTGAACGGCTGCTCGTCCTCATGAGGGTGCAGGAGCACGCGCGTTCCCAGCACCTTGCCGTCCGGCGCCCTCACCTCCCACTTGTCGGCGTATTTGTGCCAGCCCCTGGTCATCGCTCTTGACGGCGACTTCGACACGGTAGCTGCCGCCGCCTTCGGGTACGAGCTTGACGGCGACCACATCGGCCTTTGCGGCCTTGGCCGACGAGACCGGGACGGCGGCGGCTGCAGCGGCGAGGAGCGTGGCGGCCACGTGTGTGGTGAAGGTGGGCATAGCGGAACTCCCTTGTGTTTCGCTGCGCTGGCGCAGCCCTCCCTTTCGGCGACGAATGCCGTTATGGTCTGCCGGTGATGCGGCGTGCGCCCTGCGATGCAGACGCCGGACCCGCCTGCCTACTCCATCTTAAGGACTTTAGATCACTGTGGCTGCTTCCGGATCAACCAAAGTCGTGCTGGCAGCGCTTGCCGGCAACGCCTGCATTGCCGTTGCCAGTTGATTGCCGCGGGGTGGACAGGCTCGGCGGCCATGCTGTCGGAAGCCATCCACTCGATTGCGGATACGGGCAATCAGGCCTTGCTGATGTTGGGCCTCAAGCGGTCGACACGACCGCCTGACGAGCGTCATCCCTTCGGGTATGCCAAGGAGCTTTATTTCTGGGCGTTCGTGGTGGCGGTTTTGCTGTTCTCGCTGGGCTCGGGGGTTGCACTTTACGAAGGTATCGAGAAACTCCAGCATCCGCAGGCCGTCACCAATCCGGTGGTGAACTACGTCGTGCTGGGTTTGGCGCTTTGCTTCGAGACTGCGGCGCTGTTTGTCGCATCCCGTGAATTCAACCGTCGTCGCGGGGAAAGCGGCGTAATCAGATCGCTCAGGGGGCTCGAAGGATCCTGCGCTCTACACCGTGCTGCTGGAGGACACGGCGGCCATTGCGGGCCTGCTGGTGGCATTGCTGGGCCTAATCGCCTCGCAAGTCTTGAACTGGCCCGAAGGCGATGCCATCGCTTCGATCGTGATCGGGCTCATTCTGGCGGGCGTTGCAGCCTTCATGGCCATCGAGACCAAGGCGTTGCTGATCGGGGAGGCTGTGGCACCGGAAATGCGGGCCAAGATTCGCGAAATCATCGGGACCGAGATGGGGCGAGAGGGCGCCATCATCGCTATCAACGAACTGCGCACCATGCATCTGGGACCAGACGACGTGCTGGTTGCAGCCAGCGTGGATTTTCGCGACGAGGAGACGGCGCGCACGGTCGAAGCCACGATCGGGCGGCTGGATCGCGCGATCAAGGCGCGCTTTCCAACCGTCCGCCACCTTTTTCTCGAGGTGCAGCGCTCACCGAGGCTGCCGACGTTGGCAACCGGGGCAGCGGGCGGCGATAGCGTTGTAGCGGTGACGCCAGCGCTGGCCGTCGACGTGCCAACGGCTGTCGCGCCCGTCCTGCAAAGTGGCAGCGGAGGCGCGGATAGCGGCAAGAAGAACCACCCACCGCCCAAACACGGCAAGCGCAAGAAGCGGCGCTGACGGTTGCCGCGGCGTTGCTCGGGGTTGCCGGCGAAGCCCCGGATCAGCTCTTGTTTCTCGTGGGGGCTGGACGCGGCGCTGCCGGCTTGGTCACCGGCAATTCTATGAAACTGCGCCCGAGCGGCGTCACATCCACAACCAGTCCGGGGCCATTGTCATTCTGGCGCGTGTGGACGAGGCCGCGCGCCACCGCCTCCTCCCAAACCATGAGGCGTGGGCACGATGTGCGCCAGACGTCGAGTACATCGACGTAGCTCTTGGGCTCGTTGGCACACCATTGCACGAGGTCGCGAACGAGCGGCTCGATGACGGTCTGCATTGATGTTCTCCTGCGCATCCTGCCAGGCGGCCAGTGTATCCACTCTGACGGCATTGACCAGCCGGATGGCGGCAGGCCCCCCAAACGCGGGACCTGCCGGGCCTTGGACCTCAATTGAACTTATCAGAACTTATAGGCCAAACCGACCCTGACAAGGCTCATGTCGTTGGCAAAATCGGCCCGGTTGCCATCGCGATTGGTAAATGTGTCCATGCCGTAATTGGAATACAGATACTCCACGCGGCCCAGCCAGTTGCGGTCGAAGGCATACTCGACGCCACCGCCGACGACGTAACCGTAAGACCGCGATCCCTCGGATACGACCTGCTCGCCGGCATTGCGGCCCTTCTGGATATTCTGGTCGATGTCGGCGAAGGCTAGGCCTGCGGTACCGTAAACCAGCATCCTTCCGAACGTATAACCAGCGCGTCCGCGCAGGGTGCCGAACATGCCCACCTGAGAGTCGGTGTGGTCATTGTCGAAAATCTCGTTGTGCTGGCTGGCGTTGGTGAAACCCAGATCACCCTCGACGCCGACGACCAGACGCGGCCACATGTGCCAGTTGTAGCCGACATAGCCGCCGGCTGCGAAGCCATCCGAGGACAGTTCGGCATGGCCGTGATTGTTGTTGCGGAAGAAATCGATCGTCCAAATCGAATGCGCACTGCCCGCAAACGCGCCGGTGTAGAGACCTGTCCAGTTGTAAGGTCCTGCCGCCGGCTCATACGCTCCCTGATCGGCCGGTGGCCTGTAGAGGTCAGCCGCGTGGGCCTCAGTCAGAAACAAACACAAAATAGATAGCGCAATTGCCGCTCTTCTCATGGGACACTTTCTCCTCAGAAGTGCCCCTCCCCTCGCCGCCGGGATACAGCAATGAGGACCAAATCGGACGCTAACACGGCAGGCGAAATAACATTTGGCAACCTATTGTTTCAGCTTCACTTATCAGGTTGTCGAGCAGAACCGGTCCGGCATGATCTGGGGTTCAACTCGAGCACAAGGCCGGAAGGCAGGAAGCACTCGGGAGGTGCATAAAGGTGGTGCTAGCCACCGGCTTTGGTGGCTGGCTTCCTGCCGGTCGCCGGCGTTGCGGCTTGCTTGGCCAGGGGGTTAAGGGTCGGTTGCAACACGCGTGCGATTTCCTCGCCGACAAGGCGGTTGGCGCGCTCGTTCCAGTGCCAATCGTAGGCAAACTCGAAACGGCGATGATGTGCCTGCCAATCGGAGCGGAAGAGTTCGTAAAGATCCACGAACGGCAGATCCAGTTCCGTGGTCAAATCAGCGGCCAGCGCATTGAGTTTCCCGACGGCATAGGCCGACTGGGGCTTGGCGTCGTAGACCGCTTCACGCACGCCATCCATGACGAAGAGCAGCTTGAAGCCGTGACGCGCTGCCAAGCGCTTCATCCCCCAGAGCACATGCCTGGCTGCAATCCGGTTGCGGCGATCATCTGCGATCTTGCGGATGTCGACGGCCGATTGGATGTAGGCGCGGTTCCAATCTTCATTGCCGCCCCAGAAGTAGCGACTGACGAACGCCTTCAGTCGGAGATAGGCGTTGGTCTTGTAATACAGGTAGCGGAAGGTTGCGAACTGGCGGAGCAGATCAGCAACCCCCGGCTTGAAATCGGCCGGCAGAAGCTCTGCGGGACCACCGGGTGCATCGGTGTCAATTTTCATGAAGCTCGATGCATATCGCGTTGCCAGGAAGCGCCAGCTTTCATCGAAGTCGTTGTGAATGAGCGGAATGACGACCACGTCGGGGGCATACGCGATCACTTCCCGGCGGAGCATGTGGAGATACTGCGAGAGCGGCGCGCCATCCATGCCGAACCGCAAGACTTCGGCGGGCGTACCCCGGCTTTGCAAGGTGCGCTCGAGGACTTCGGGAAAGCCTTTGGCGCTGTCGATAAAGGCGCCGTGGACGTAGCTGTCGCCGACAACGGCAATGCGGACCTTGCCGGGCGGGTGGTTGCGCTCGTAGCGGGGCTTGGTCGAGTTCCAGCCGTCAGCGTTGATGGTGGCCGTCGACGTCCGCCCATCGGGATGGCGGAATACGGCGGTGGAATTGGGCTGATAGCGCACGACGCCATTGATGGTGACGTTGGCGAGGACATCGTCGGGCACTAGGAAATGACGAAAGACCACCAGTTCCAATATCGTCAGGCAAGCGGCCAACGACAACAGACTGGCAAGGCAATTGAGGGCGAAGTGCCTCAATTTGGCACGCATGGCGGGCTCCGAACTGCACGGGACACAAGAGTTGCAGCACAACCCCGCAATCGCCATGCCAACGTGGTCGCGTTTGCGATCACGCTACCGTGACCGCCGGGGCGGTGCGCTGTGCACGGGGGTTCGGTGCCGCTTCGCGAGCCGGAGCTGTGGCATATCTTAATTCGTCTGCGTCGAGAAGGCGTATCCTGCGATCGCCTATTCCACGGGTGACAAATATCCGGCCCAATCGGGCGTGGCATGAAGATACCAAACAGGACAAGTTAAACCCTGATCTCGCATTCCATTCTTTCGCACAGACATTCTTGCTGTTCGTATGGATTTTTTGTTATATCTCCTTACACTTCTGCCTAGCAGTTCATCGACTTCATGACCCTCTGGCTTCTTGCCAATCAACTGCCTTATCCCGCTGCGCCCCGAGCTGTTTTTATTTTATTTTTGCTACTTTATTTCAATGACTTATATATTCGTCTTGCTGCCCTACATAGCATTTTATCAGATCCGACATTCCTTTGCTGACGCCTTTATTGTTCACGAAACTGTGTACTCTGGATCTATAATTTCCATTGCGAATTAATCTGTATGGAGACATAGTGCAGATGTTAACTGGCCTAGCGTTTCGGATCGCCGCTCAATATTGATCAGCGGCTTATCCTCAGGCCAGAAATTGAAAGTGGACTGATATATTTGCGTTGGAGGTGACGATGACTATTTTTCACCGCGTGTGCGCAGCGATACTTGCGACGTCTGTCCTCTTCTTCTCATTGCCGGCCCGCGCTGACGTCTGGAGCGATCTGCAGAAGACTGCACCGCTTTCAGCCGACATCGGTGCACAGGACACCGGCGACGCCATGGCACTTGCCGGCGAGTAAACTTTGACGGCACGGGACAGACCCGAAGTCCCCACCTAGGTTGAGGCCTGACCTGCTTCGGACGACCGGAGCAGGTCTTGGCGTGGGGCTACGTTCCGACCCGTGCGTGGCACCGCCAAACACGATGCCGGCGTGAGAGCCATTGGAATTCGCAGTCGCGTCCACTACATTGCGACTCGCAGGGCTGCGGGGTGCGTCTGGGCATAATCGACCCGGGGGCCTATACAATCCGCATGGGAGCTGTCCCTGGCCGGGCTCGTGGGCTTGGTCACATGGCGCCCACCTACATACGTAGGGACCACGCGGGATCGTTCGCCTGACGGCCATTGCGGCTCTGCACTTCTCTTCACCCGGGGTTTGAACGGGTGATTCGGCGCCAGATTGGGATCGATACCATGGCGCATGACCAGGCCCTTCGCGGCACTGACGGCATCATCGAGGCAAAGCGGCTGCTGCGGGCGCAGGCCAAGGCTCGCCGGGCGGCGCTGGCGGGCGATCTGCGAAATGCGTCAGCCATGCAAATTGCCGCCATCGGGATCGGCTTTGCCGGTGCCAAGCCGCCGGCACGCGTGTCGGCCTTCCTGCCCATTGGCGAAGAACTCAATCCAGTGCCGCTCATGAATGCCTTGCGGCGCGAAGGGTTTAGCCTGGCCTTGCCGGTGATGGTGGGCAAGGGCAAAGCGCTGGTTTTCCGATCCTGGTCGCCGGGCGAACCGCTTGCGACGGCGATCTGGGGAATCAAGGAGCCCGAGGCGTCGGCGCCCGAAGTGTTGCCCGATATCGTGCTGATGCCGCTGCTGGCGTTCGACCGACAAGGCCATCGCCTCGGCTACGGTGGCGGATTTTACGACCGGACCCTGAAAGCGCTGCGGGCGGCACAACCGATCACGACCATCGGTCTCGCTTTCGCCGAGCAGGAGGTCGACGCCGTGCCCCATCTCGATTATGACGAACGGATCGACTGGGTCCTGACACCAGACGGACCCATCCATTGCCGCCCCTGATCGGGATCCATTGACAATGCGCCTGCTTTTTCTCGGCGACGTGGTCGGGCGTGCCGGCCGCAAGGTTGTCGTTGAAACTCTGCCAGATCTCGTTCGCCGCTGGAGGCTGGATTTCGTCGTGGTCAATGGCGAGAACGCGGCCGGTGGCTTCGGCATCACCGAGGCGATCCTGCGCGATTTTCTCGATGCTGGTGCCGATGCCGTGACGCTCGGCAACCACTCGTTCGACCAGCGCGAGGCACTTGTCTTCATCGAACGCCAGGACCGCCTGCTCCGCCCCCTCAACTACCCCAAGGGCACGCCGGGCCGGGGCAGTGGCCTTTACCGGGCGCGCAATGGCGCGGATGTGCTGGTGCTGCAGGGCATGGGGCGGGTCTTCATGCCGGAGCTGGATTGTCCCTTCCGGGCGCTCGATGCGGAGGTGACAGCCTGTCCACTCAAAAGCGGTGCCGATGCCATCCTGATCGATTTTCATGCCGAGGCAACCAGCGAGAAGCAGGCCCTGGGCGCTTTCTTCGACGGGCGGGCGAGCTGTGTGGTTGGCACGCATACACATGTGCCAACGGCCGATGACCGGATTCTGCCCAGCGGCACGGCCTATATGACGGATGCCGGCATGTGCGGCGATTATCACGGCGTCGTCGGGATGGATGCCGAAGAGCCCATCAACCGCTTTGTGACCCGCATTCCGCGCGGCCGATTCGAGCCGGCGCTCGGCCCGGCGACGCTGTCGGGTTTTGCAGTGGAAACAGACGATGCAACCGGCCTTGCCGTGCACGCCAAAGCAATTCGGCTCGGCGGTGTTTTGTCACCTGCCGAGCCGAATTTCTGGATCACGTGAGGAAGAGGCTTGGCTCCTGCTCTTTGGCGCATCGGGCTGATCCAATGCGCTTGTGTTGCATCGCCTGCAGCCTGCAGGCGCTTGGTTGGTCGCACCGTCGGGCAGACCGGTGTAGACCGGGTCGAACTCATCTCAACTTGCTGCACAGCATCGCGCCATAAGGGTTAACAAAGCCTTAACAGCCAAGAAATCTGCACCCCGGTGGACTGGATTCCTGACGCTGGCGTGCCTATAAGGTCGCACCCTTCGACGCCAAGCTGCTCGAGCCCGTGAGGCTCGGACAGAGCATTACGGAAGACTGCCATGGCCGGACATTCCCAGTTCAAGAACATCATGCATCGCAAGGGCAAGCAGGATGCCGTGCGCGCCAAGCTCTTTGCCAAGCTTGCCCGCGAGATCACGGTCTCAGCCAAGACCGGATTGCCCGATCCGACGATGAACCCGAGGCTGCGCCTGGCGGTCCAGGCCGCCCGGGCTGAAAACATGCCCAAGGACAATATCGAGCGGGCCATCAAGAAGGCTCTGGGTGGCGACGGCGACAACTTCGAGGAGGTCCGCTACGAGGGCTATGCACCTGGCGGCGTGGCGGTCATCGTCGAAGCGCTGACGGACAATCGCAACCGCACAGGCGGTGCCGTGCGTGCCGTTTTCACCAAGTACAATGGCAACCTCGGCTCGACCGGATCCGTGAGCCACATGTTCAACCGGATCGGCGAGATCCGCTATCCGGCTGAGGCAGCTACGGCGGACGCCATGCTCGAAGCGGCGATCGAGGCCGGCGCGGAGGACGTCGAGACGGGGGAGGACGGCCATGTGATCGTGACTGCCTTCGAGGACATGGGGGCGGTGTCGGCGACACTGGAGGAGAAATTCGGCGAGGCGGCGCAGGTCAAGGCCGTTTGGAAGCCCAACCTGACAGCAGATGTCGATGCGGAGCGGGCGGAGACCATCTTGAAACTGATCGCGGCGCTCGAGGATGACGACGACGTGCAGGCCGTGTTCTCCAATTTCGAGGTGGACGAGGAGACGCTAGCCAAGCTGACAGCCGCCTGAGCTTGGCAAGTTCGGATCGCTTTTCACTGAGAGTTGTAGGTAGTCCACATCCGCTCGATAGAACCCTGCGTTGTGGCTGGATGGGATTTTTCTGGGGTTGAGGTTTGCGGCCACACTGCGACGCGGGCAAACCGTGATAATCGCGCTCGTATGAAGAGCGGACTGATTCGCATCATTGGCATCGATCCAGGACTGAGGCGCACCGGCTGGGGCGTGATCGAGTCCGACGGTGTGCGGCTGGGCTACATCGCCAGTGGCCACATCACGTCGAATGCGAAAGAGAGTCTGGCCTGGCGGTTACGCGAGTTGTTCGACGGACTGAGCAGCGTGCTCGGCACGATGCGGCCGAACGAGGCGGCCGTGGAAGAGACCTTCGTGAACGAGAACCCGCGCGCCACGCTGAAGCTTGGCCAGGCGCGTGGCATGGCGCTGCTGGCGCCTGCCCTGAAGGGATTGGCCGTTGCCGAATATCCGCCGAATCTGATCAAGAAGACCGTCGTTGGGGCCGGACATGCCGACAAGCGCCAGATCCAAATGATGGTTTCGATGCTGCTGCCCAAGGCGAAATTCGAGTCAGCGGACGAGGCGGATGCGCTGGCGATCGCCATCTGCCACGCCAATCATCGCAGTAGTCCGGCAGCACGGATGGCGCGGGCAGAGAAAGGAGTCGGCAGCAGGGAGTAGGCGACGTGTGATCGGCAAATCGCACAATGAGAGCTCTGAGGTGGCGGGGGCCAAAAGGCTTGCTAGTCTTCGGCTTCAGGTCTCTCTCCCACTTCACATTCGCCTACTGCCTGCTGCCGACCACACGTTGCCGTTGGAGGCGTGAATGATCGGCAAGCTGCGTGGCAAGGTTGATGCGATCGGTGAGCAGCACGCCATCATCGACGTCAACGGTGTCGGATACGAGGTGCAATGCTCGTCGCGGACGTTGCGAAGCTTGGAGATCGGCCAGGAAGTGTCGCTCACCATCGACACCCATGTCCGTGAAGATGCCATCAGACTCTTCGGATTCAAGAGCGAGGTCGAGCGGAGCTGGTTCCGCACGCTGCAGGGCATCCAGGGCGTGGGGGCAAAGGTGGCCCTGAGCGTCCTGGGCACGCTGGCGCCGCAGGATATCGCCAATGCGATCGCGCTCGGCAATGCGTCGGCGGTGGAACAGACACCCGGCGTCGGCAAGAAACTGGCGCAACGTATCGTTCTGGAATTGAAGGATAAAGCGCCTTCCCTCGGCATGGCCGTGACAACCGGTTCGCCCGGCAAGGGCGGCGGCACATCCGCCGAAATCACGGCGACGAATGCGGCAGCCGAGGCCATCTCGGCGCTGAGCAATCTTGGCTACAATCCACAACAGGCGTCGGCTGCCATCGCAACCGCGCTTGCCGAGCTGGGAGAGGATGCCGACACCTCGCGCCTGATCCGTCGCGGCTTGCGCGAGGTGGCGCGGCCGCTTTAGTGGCGCGTTGCGATTCTAACTTCGTGGCGCGTTGCGACTCCCCTGCGGGGAGCCGGCCGCAACGCGCGTGAAGGGGGGGCATGGACAACACCGCTACCCCCGCCGCCAGAGGACGGCAGGGCGCGAAATTGAAGCTCGGGGCGCAGAGCGGTTCGACCTCACTCTTTGCATATGGATTTGGATGCGGCCGAGACCGCCCTGCTACGCGTCACGGGGGTGGTCCCCCTTTGCGGACGGTTGGCGACGCGGACCGCCGCGCATCCGTTTTTGATCGGCGGTCCTTGACGGTGCGGGGCGTCTCGCGACGGCCGCTCGGCTGCGTCCTCCATCGGCGATGGCTGAGTATCGCCGCACCTATCCGACGCGCGTCCGCCTCGCCGTGAGATCCCAGCTCGAGCCCAGGGCCCCTGTTGTGAGACGGACGGCCGTGAGGATACGGGCTGGCTGAGGGGCGGGGATAAGTTTGTCGGCTGCGCTCGCCGAGAAGCACGGATCGCGCCCAAGCGGGGGGAGTGTGGCGGTTTGGACGTCCGCTTCATCGTTTCGGCAGGCGTGGTCAGCGTCACAGAGGGGCTACACCCGAGATCAGAAAGCGAGCGCTCGACGTCATGGGCCCCGGCATGAGACGGATGCCGGCAGTGTAGGCACGAGCAGAGGTGACGGGGATAAGTTTGTGGCCGGCGTTTGCCGAAACGCGGGGATCGCGCCTTCCGGCACGATCAGGACACGAGCCCTGCACCCCGCTGGAGGGACACCCTCCAGAACGAGCGTTGTTTTTGGATGGGAGAAAGGGGCAATGCGGCATGCGGAGGAAGCGGAAGTCGTGGACTAGCTCCACTGGAATCTGACGATAATAATCACGGCGTTGATTGACCTCCGATAGCAGACACTTGGCCCACTGGACGCAGGAGCACGAGGGCCGTTGTCCGGGTCGCTTGAGTTCTGCACTTGAAATTTGCACTCATCAACTGCCCACGGCCCGGGCAATCCCAACCCGTGCAGATATCTTGAATTTTGCACGGGCGGCGCGCAGACGCCGTGTCCCCATGTTGCAGCCTATATAGTATGCAAGCGAATGCTGCAGGAAAGGCGACTTCGACGTTGGGACTGAGATGGCACACTCAACAAATCGCCCAGATAGGACCGCGATCGGTCGGTACATTGGATATGCCAGAGAGCGCAATGGGCTCATGTCGTGCGACATGCAGGTGGCGGCGCTGGAAGACGCTGGAGTTCTTTCTGATTCCATATATCAGGACGTTCAGGTCACTCTCGAAGCGCCAAATGGGTCGCGCCGACCGGGACTCTGTATGGCTCTGAAGGAAGCAGTCGCTGGAGACACACTTGTCGCGTGGGATCTCCTGACGATCGCCAATTCGCTTCAACGCGCAGGCGAGGTGCTCGAAGAGCTGCGCGCGAGAGCGGTCTGTGTATGGTTCTTGAAGGATGACCTGGATACGAGATCGGAACTTGGCGACACTTTCGTCCAAGTGCTCTGTGCCACGGCTCGGGTGCGAAGACAGGAGCGCAGTGCCGATACCTGCGCCGGTCTGGCGCGAGCACGTGCCCGTGGCCGAAAAGGTGGGCGACCCAACGCCCTGGATGATGCCAAGACGCAGGAAGCCCGCAGCCTGATCGAGCGCGGAGTTGCGATGGCGGGCATTGCGCGCCAACTCGGAGTGTCGAGGGCTACGCTCTACAACGCCGGCCTAGCCGCGCGCCCCGCTCGCAAGGGGCAAGAGCGAAAAAAATAAGGCCGTCCACTTGGGACGGCCAGATCATGCAAGCCCGTATCCGGACCCACGTTGCTTCGACGGCAACGGTAGGCGATTCGTCCTCGATACTCAACAGGGGTACGTTTTTTAGACAATTCGCAATCATGAAGGTTCCGTCATTTATTCAACGAATTAACTCTTCTCAATCACCGGATTTGCAAAGAGCTTGACAGCGTCCCCGCATGCCTCCCATCAGGCTTTTCACATGCAATATTAAGGGGATGTGCAGCGCGCAACGAATCGGCGACACTATCGGCGCTGCCCGTATCCGGACCCACGTTGCTTAAAATCCGCGATCAACGACGGATGTGGAGGTCGAATACGGGCGGCGCGTATCGCCGCGTTCGGTACAACCTTCACCCGGAGATCGCGATCCATGGAACTAACCATCGATCAGGTCCTCGCCGTGCTCAACCTGCTGGTCGCTCTGACGTGCCTGCAGCTCGAGCTCTGGCGCCACTGACGGTCACTCGACCGACGACAATGGAACCCGCTGCCAAGGCTGGCAGCGGGTTTTCCGTTTTGGACGATGCGACTCGGAGAGAACTGCGGAGACCCCATTCGCATAATGCCAGTCTATGCAAATTGGGTCGGCCTTGCCCGGGCGTTCTCAAATAAAACCTCCGATCCCGCGATTCTCGCTACCGCCGTTCACCGCCTCTAAGCGGACCTGTTCGCCACGCAGACCCAATGCGCCCTTGGGAAGTCAGTCATGTCCACCCCTGTACAAAAACCCACCCCCCTACTCCGTCTCGCCCGGCTCGGCGTCGGCGGTTTTGGCGCCGGGTAGGGGGCGGACGCGGACGCCGGTGACGCGGTTGCGCTGCTTGCGCACGATCTCGAAGCGGTAGCCGTAGAACGTGAAGGCTTGCCCAATCTCGGGGATCATCTGCGCCTCGTGCATGATCAGGCCGGCAACGGTAGTCGCCTCCTCATCGGGCAGCGCCCAGCCCATCGCCCGGTTGAGATCGCGGATCGCCATGGTGCCTTCAACGCTGACCGAGCCGTCGGCCTGTGCCTTGATCTGTGTTTCGTGCGTGTCATGCTCGTCGGAAATCTGCCCGACGATCTCCTCGATGATGTCCTCGAGCGTCACCAACCCCTGCACTTCGCCGTACTCGTCGACCACCAGCGCCAGCTGCTGCTTGCGAGACAGGAATTGGCTGAGCTGCTCCTTCAGCGTTGTGGTGTCGGGAACGAACCACGGCGCCACCAGGATCGATTGGATGTCGACCGCCTCCGGCTTCCACCCCGCGCGCGCCAGCGCCGCCAGCAAATCCTTTGTGTGCAGCACGCCAATGATGTTCTCAGGCTGCTCGCGCCACACCGGCAGGCGCGAATATTGGCCCGCAAGCACCTCCTCGACGATCCGCGCCGGCGGCGCGTCGGCATCCAGCGCCTCCATTTTGGTCCGGTGCACCCTCACGTCGAGCACCTGCAACTCGTTGAGGTCGAGCACGCCGCCGAGCATCTCGGCATCGTCCCGCGCGACGGCCCCGCCTTGCTCGCCAAGCGCAATGGTGCCGCGAAGCTCCTCGTGCGCCGCCAGAATGTCGGCCTCGTCGTCCTTGCTCGTCGGCGTCACCCGGAACAGCGCCCGCACCAGGAAATGTATGGCCGACGTCACCGGCCGCAACACCGTGATCAACACGCTCATGATCGGCGCCACGGCAAGCGACAGCCGGTCGGAATAGGCCAGAGCATAGGTCTTGGGCAGGATCTCCGAGAAGATCACCACCACGATCGTCATCACCACGGTGGCGTAGGCAACGCCGACATCGCCGAACAGACCGATCAGCAGGCTGGTCGTCAGCGCCGAAGCCAGGATATTGACCAGGTTGTTGCCAACCAGCACGGTGCCAATGATGCGCTCGGGCGAGCTCAAAAGCTGATTGACCTGCCGCGCCCGCGCGTTGCCCTCCTGCTCCAGCGCATGCATTCGCGCCCGCGACACCGCCGTCAGGGCAGTTTCACTCCCGCTGAAGAAGGCCGACAGCACCAACAGCACCACAACGGCTGCCAACGTGATCCAAATTTCGACAAGCATGATCGTACCGGTTTGATAGTGGAATGCGGCGTCTCGACTGCGCACTGGGCCTGAATGGCGCTGGCAACGCCGCACCGGGCCCGTCGCGCGGGCCGGCAGGGTCGACACCCTAGCATTTTCCCCGCCTCAATGCTGCCGGTCGTGTGAGGGGCGCGGCGTTGGCCTCAGGGAGCGCGTCCCGGTAAGCGCAGGT
>JAWKWC010000001.1:0-460653 GCA_041397705.1 Hyphomicrobiaceae bacterium | reverse complement strand
GCGTCAGGGCCTTCTGGCGAAGGTGGTTCGGGCTTCATCCGGGGTCATTTGTATTTTGCGACCTCGGCCTTGACGAATTCGAGCAGGGCTTTGCCAGGCCGGCCGGCCTTCTCCTGATCCTTGACCCAATCGGCCCAGATTTCTGCCGCGGTGCCCTGCAGCTTCTTGCGCTCGGCCGCGGGGAACTGGCTCACCTCCAACTTGCTCTTGAACAGCGGAATCCACTTCTTGTCGGCGGCCGCATAAGTCTCGACGAGCGCTTTCTCGGAGGCAGCGCGTTGCACTTCCAGCTCGTTTTTCACTTCGGGTGGAAGCTTGTTCCACATCTTCAAGCTGATGCCCTGAAAGCACATGAAGCCGCTCATGGACATGCCTTCGGTGAAGTACTTGGAGACTTCATAAAGGCGGTAAGCGCCGAAGGTGTAGGAATAGGGAAAGCCGATGGTGTCGATGGTGCCGCGCTCGAGTGCTGTATAGGTTTCCGGCGCAGGCACGTTGGCCGGTACCGCGCCGAATTTGGCGAGCGCTTTGGCGTTGAGGCCGGAAATGCGCATCTTCACGCCCTTCATATCAGCGGTCGATGCTATCTTCTTGTTGCCCATGAATTCGTAGGCGGGCAACGTTGTCGCCAGCCAAGGGAAGATGCCCCAGCGATCCTTCATTTCTTTCTGGACAGCGGGGTGTTTGAGGACGGCGATGTCGACCTTGGCGCGGTCCGCAGTCTTGGTGGGGGCCAGAAACGGAAGCTCCATCACGGTCAGCAGCGGGAATTTGTTCGGGTAGTAGCCGGCACACATGTTGCCGCCTTCATAGCCGCCGCTCTTGATCGCTTCGGGGACCGTCTTTGGTGGGCCCAACGCCGCGCCGTAATGGACGGTCAGCTCGACCTTGCCTTTGCCTGTCTTGTTGACGAGTTCAGCGGCGACTTCGGTGCCACGCGTCACTTCGCGTTTGGGGCCAAACCAGTTGTGGTTCCACTTGATGATGTCTTGCGCCAGAGTCGGCGGGGCAGTCACGAGTGTCAAAATAGCAATAGAGCTTGCCAGCCCTGCCAAGCGGCGGGCTTCCGGAAAAGTCATCGGATTCCTCCCTTACATCTCGTCACTTCAGAAAGACGGAGCAGGTGAGCCTGCTGCCTTCCATCAGAAATTCAGTCATTGAGGAACGACTGAGCGAGCGGCGCTGGCAGTTGACCTGCTCGGGCCTTGACAAGAACTTAGCCGCTCAAGGAGACGAGATGCAACCCCTAGTCCACTCGGCGCGAGCACCAACAGGGCTCGCGCCATCGTGTGTCGAGTGGATTGGCAATGCGCGGCACTGCTGCCCGCACGGCATAGGGCGCACGACCGTTATGGCCGCGCGGAGATTTCGAATTTCGATCAAGCTGCGATCGGCTGGTCGGGAAAGGCCAGTTGTTCGCGGGCGCGCCACTCGTGGGTGACGTAGTTGATGATGACCGACTTGCGCACACCATGGATGGTGCGTTGCTCGAACCCGTGGAACGTATTGTCAGAGGGAACGAACACCATCGCGCCGTTGGCTTTGAAGGGCGAACGGCCAATATGGTGTTTGGCTTCGTCGTAGATATCCGTGCCGAGATCGGCGTGGCTCGGATCGGTCGAGAGGTAGAGCAGCATCGTGAAGACCTTGACGCCCAAGTCGGTGTGCGGTTCCAACCAGAAGCCGTTGGTGTCCTGGGCGTACTCGAGGCGCAGGTAGCAGCCGGCAAGTTTGGTTTTGAAGGTCTGCTCGATGGTGTCCGTGATGTCTCGCGACTGGAAAGCCTCGGCGAATGCGGCCACGACAGGGTAACGGTCGCGGTTCTCAAGATCGAAATACTTGCGCGTTGCGTTATGCAGTTCCCGCTTGCCGGACAGGCCACCGAGTGCGGGGGCTGGAAACGGTAGGTGAGCGATTTCCTCGGCCACGGCAGGCGGCACGCAACTGTCGAGAAACCAGTGGGGATAGGGGCTCTCGTGGCGCTGTGCTCCCGTCATGCTCGATTGGAGCGCAGTGATGATGGCTTGCGTTGCGTTGGCCATGGTCTGATGTCCCCGTTGGCGTCTGGCGTCCGATGCCGGTGACGCGAGCGTTGCACCTTTGCGGGATGCGTGTGCAACGGGCGTAACATTTGCGCTCAGGCTGCCCTACGAGGCACGGCGTCGCGATTGGCGTTCATCCAGTGCCAAATCGTAGCAGGCACGTCGGGATTTGGATCAGCGTTCGCATTGCCAGTGGAATGGGAGGTGTGAGCTGCGACCCTTGGACTGGTGATCAGGCGTGGCGCCGCTGCTAGCCGCCGCATTGCCGCACTTGTGCGCTTGCTCCAGGAAGGTCCGTCGTCGTTGGGTGCAGCGATTCGTTCTGCGACCTTAGCAAGGCTGGACCGGCCGATTCATGGCTCTGTTTATCGATATCCTGACCAAGGTGACGCTGCCGATCATGGTGTTGATCGCGCTCGGCTACGGGCTGCAGTCGCGGCTCAAGCTCGATGTCGCCAGTTTGAACCGGCTGCAGGTTTATGTCGTGATGCCGGCGTTTTTCATCCACTTCCTGTCGGCAGGACGCCAGCCGATCTCGGTGGTGTGGCCGGTGGTCTATTTCGGGATCGTGCAGTTCTTGATACTGATCCCGCTGGGATGGCTGCTGGCGATGGCGTTTCGCATGCGCCCGACGCTCGCCCCGATGATCGGGGTGGGGGCAGCCTATGCCAACGTCGGTTTTTTCGGCGTGCCGGTGACACAGCTGGCCTTTGGGCCGGACTATCTCATCCACCAGTCGGTGCTGGCGGCGTTGATGGCGATACTCACGACGACCGTTGGCGTGTGGGTGATGGCGCCGGGGGGCGGGCATCCGTTTGCAAAGCTCAAGACCGCCTTCGAGACGCCGCTCATTCCGTCGGTGATCATCGGTCTGGCGCTGCGTGGGTTCGAGATCGAGTTGCCCGCGCTGGTTGGCCAACCACTGCAGTTGCTTGGTTCCATTTTCACGCCGCTGGCGCTTTATACGCTCGGCGCGCAGGTGGCCCAGTCACGGCTCGGCCAGATCGAATGGGGACCGCAAACCCTGATCCTGACACTGAAATTCCTACTGGCGCCGGCATTGACGTGGTGGATTTGTGACGTCATGGGCCTGCCTGGCGATGTCACGGCCGTGATCGTGGTGGCGGCATCGACGCCTGTTGGCGTGCTGATCACGATTTTTTGCTGCAGGTACCGGATGGGTCCGTTCGTTCGACAGCGGTGGTGATTTCCGGTCTCTCGCCAGTGTTCGTCACCGCGTGGATTTTGCTGGTGCGATTGTTCTGACCATCGAAGCGGTGGAGCCTGACGGCCGGCCTGGTGCAGTCTAGCGACGCAGCTCGATCGGAATGCCGGGCTCCATTTGCCCAGCGCAGCACCAGCGTCGTCTTGACGCTGGCGACGTTCCCGGTACCGGGGTCAGCACATCAGTACCACGAAGGCCTGGAACGTGCTCATATCGGTGGTTGTGCACTTCAGGATGTGATCGCTGACATCGCCGGCCAGCATGTAGGCCTCGCGCACGGGCGCCCATGTGAGCATCCAGGTTCTCGAATTCTCTGAGTTCTGCTTCGCCTGGGCGCGGAGGAGCAAAGGGCGAACGCCGTCACGTCGAAGCCACGGTCAAGAGCTTCATCGATGACGGCGTGGCCAGCGCAGGATAAAGCTTAGCACTCTCGACGCTTGGACGCGTCGAAACGGTGGGGCAGAGAGCCCCACTCGTTGCGCGAAAGGGCGACCGTTGGTCAGTCGCCCGTCTGACTGCGGCTCCCCTGAGGATGCGCCAATCCGTAGCATCGAGGCGAACGCGCATCGCGGGTAGTGGCTCCGTAGGTGACGTTTGTTGATTTGGTCGTGGAGTTGACCACGCCCGACGGTCTCCGTCCAAGGCTTTCCGCCGGGCGCCCTTGCGGGACCTGTCAGCAACATGGGCTCGGAGGCCACGGATATCGGCAGCCCCTCGAAGGCCTCAGGCCTGGATCACATCACAGATGACAAGGCGGGCATGCAGGTGCAGGCGCGCGGTGTCGCCAGTACACTCGGCGTGCGGTCTGAAAGCCAAGGAGGGTTTCGCCAACGAGGTGTGTGGCGATTCCTGGCGCCCTATAAGCGCCTGATCCTGCCGGGCAGAAGGGGAAAACGGGTTCTTGAAGCCGCCCTGGCCTGATATTGCGATCGCAACGGGCCGGCTCAGCATTCCTAATAATGAGGGCGTTGAAGAAGCAGGCGGGCGCGGCGGTGTTCACCGTTGTGCTGCAGGACAAGACGAGTGCGCGGACGGCTGATCATCTGGGTGCCTGAGCACGATCGGCGTCGCGGCGCCAACGTGATCACGACGCTGACGGCGCCGCACGGATTTTCGTCCTCGCGTCTGGCGGAGCTGAAAGGCCGGGTACCTGCTTGGCTGGCCGGACTTTCCGGTCCGCGCGTTATCCTAGGTGGGAAGAACGCGTCCTATAAATTCACGGACGCCGACGACGACCGGCTGGAGGGATCGCTCGCGTCTGGCGGCGGGCTCGGCGCCAACTACCGGTCGCCCTCGCGGCGCCTGTATCCAGCGGCGGGTGCGCGCCGTCGACAGGGCGACCCGCAGAACGCCCGCGCTTCATTTGGAACGGGAGAAGGTCCGTATCCCGCCTTCCTTGCGTGCCGATCTGTTCGTTGTCACTGGCGACAGCGTCGTCGCTGACCGGAGAACCGTTGGCGACGGGAAAGCTGTATGTGTTCGAGCCGTCGGGGGAGTCTGGCGAAGACCGCCGTTTCCATGAGGCACTGCGGCGCTATGGCGCCACACGCGCGCTGCCGGAGACGGTTAATAGTCTGGAGACGTGGAGCTATGAACCACTCAGTCGGCGGCCATTGCGGCGGCGATCCGACAACCTGTCACCGGCGTCAGCATATGCTGGCGGGCTTCGGCGAGGGCAAGGTCGGCGCGGGGTAACGCGCGGGAGCGGCCCGGCCGTGGTTCGAGCGAGGCGATCGCAGCGGGCGTTGTGTGGAGGGGAGAGGCAAGACCATGGCACATCTCGACATCAGGGCGATTCCGTGCAACGCCACTGTTGACCAAACCCTACGAGCACATCGTTGTGATGGGTTCCTGTCGCCTGAAAGCGTCAAGGCCGTGAACCGCACATTCCCTGCGATCGAGAAGGGCGGCAGCTATCATGATTCACTCGAAGAGAACATGACTATCCGTGAGGTCATCGAAGAACTGGACGGATCCTGACTCCAGGAAGCCATTGCCGGAAGTTCGGCGTCAATCTCGATGGTCGGCCAAAGATGTTCTCGCTGCGCGGCTACACACACGCGCCAAGGACGGCCAGATCCACACCGATTCCAAAGACAAGATCATCACCGCGTTGCTCTATCTCAATGAGGACTGGCAGCAACCAGGCGGTCGGTTGCGGATTTTGCGCAGCGCCACCGATGTCGACGATTTCTGACCGAGGTGGCGCCTGACCAAGGTACTTTGCTGGTCTTCAAGCGCTCGGACCGGTCCTGGCCTGGCCATCATCCGTTCGAGGAGGCAGCAGCGCTCGCTGCAATCGAACTGGATGACCAGCGAAGGCTCAAAGGTTTTCCCGCCATCCGCCATCGCATCTCGGCTGCGGTGAAAAAGGTGGTTGCGGGCTGAGGGGGCTTTATCGCCGTAGGCCGATGGCCGTTCGCCCTGACCATTACACTGGGTGAGGCTTTGGCGACTTGGCGGCTCTTCGCTTGCTTCGCCCTCTACTTTTTGGCAGGCGGCGGGGGTTTTGCTGCCGTCCACCTGAGATCGTGGAGTTGGGTCGGTTGGCAGCCGGATTCCCATGTCGCGGAAGCCCGCGATGTAGGTTGCGGTCATGTCAGGGTGGAAAGGCGAGGCGGTGGCTTGGGTGCAAACCAATCGCCGCTGCTGTCGATGTTGGTCCAGCGTTAGGCGCAGCGGCAGCTTGACGCCGCCGGTCGTCTCGACAAATGAGCCCGTTTCCAAAGCATAGAACAGAATGACGTCGGTAAAGGCGCTATTTCCGGCGACGGTAACGGGCACGTGAACAGTCGCGTGGCTCCGACGGGGGTAGTGCCATAGTGCAGGTTTTGGAATTTGGTGGTCTTGTTGGTGCCAAGGTGGGTGACGCTCAGGTCGAAGGATAAGTTGTGCCGCGCTAGGCGCCATCGTTGGAGATGGTGAGGGCAACAAAGACGTCGCGGTAGTCCTTTCGGTACATATAGATCAGCGGGGGGTTATAGACGCGCAATTCGGCTTGTTTCAGCACCGTTTCGTAGAAGCTGTAGCCAGAGAAAACGAGGGCTATGATCGACACGAAGGTTGCGAGGCCCGCGCCGATTCCCGCCAGACGGGAACCCTCGCCGTCGGTGCAGTACTGGCGCCTTTGGCGCTGCAGCTCGTCGGTGGTGGTGGCGTAATCGTTCATGTCGCTCATCAAAGATTCGAGATTAGCGTTGGGGCCTCTGCCCTGCACTGCCATGGCTTGCTCCGCTGGTTCGAGCCTGCGTTTCGCTGGTCGAGGTGTGCAAGACGGGACTGGAATGTGGTCGGAAATGGGGCAAGGGGGACTACGGACGACGCCCTGGGTGGCCCGAAGCTGGAGTTCTCGGGCGCTTCTACTGGCGGTACTGGACAGGTGTGTGGCGTGCTGCAGTGGTGCTCTTATCGCGAGGAACGGCCATCATGACGATCATGAATTCCCAGGTACACACGCCTACCGAAGCCCAATACGCCGAAGCGGCAGCAGCTACAGCGGTGATGCCGGGCAGCCCCGCATGTTACCGGCGATGAGATGGTCGCGGCGATGGACAAGGTCGGCGGAGGTCGACGGTGCCATCTTCATCTCGTCGTTCTCGATGTATCAATACGACGCGAGTTATGCCGTCGAGGTGCAACAGGCGCATCCCGACCGGATGGCGATCGTGAAGCCGGTCGACCCGAACGATCCTGACGTCGCCGATGTGATCGCCGAATGGAAGAAGACGCCGGGCACAGGTCGGCATTCGCATCATGTTGACGAAGGAACCCGGCCGCAACAGCGACCCAAACCATCCGGGCCTCGACCGCATACTGAAGGCTGCGGTGAAGTACGACTTTCCGGTGAACATGCTGTGCTGGGGCAATGTGGATGCCGGCATGGGTCTGGTCGACCGCCATCCCGACACACGCTTCATCATCGACCATCTCGCGGTCATGCAGCCGCGCGCACGCGCCGCCGGCTGGGCTTCGTGGGCGGATTTGCCCGAGTCTTTCCGGAGCTGGCCAAGCGCAAGAACGCGGTCATCAAGGTCAGCGGGGCTTGCGCTGTCGCGTAGATCCTTATCCGTTCAACGTATCTGGGATCCGTTGGCACGTGTGTTCGATGCCTGGGGGCTAGATCGTTGTCTGTGGGGGACGGATTGGACGCGGGCGCACGCCGTCGTCAATTACAGGCAGGCTGGTGAAGACCGTTCCTCATGACCGATCGTCTCAGTGATAGCGACCGCGCCACGCTGATGGGTGGAGCATGCGCCAAGGCATATCGCTGGTCGCCGAAGACGAAGTAGGTCTAGCGCACAGTTGCGTCTTCCGGGCACGACTTAGGCACCATGTGTGCGCACGTGGTGCCCAGCGATGTTCGCGGCTCAAGTCCGGTGGTGTTGAGACGACGAAGCGGCCTCATCTCGCGGCGGAGATTTGTAGGTGGCATCGTTGGTGTCAGTCTCGACATCAGGACCTTGAGGCGCTGGCCTTCCTTGATGTCGGTCTTGAGCTTGACGTTGTGGGGGCGAGACCAGCGGCAGGCAGCCCCTGCAATGACATGGTGGCCGGCGTCTGTTTGCCCCAGACGCAAAAGCCGCCCTCGCCGTCGAGGATCTCAGAGCCTTAGTCGCCTTGGCGGTGCGACACGACGTCAGAATTGAAACAGATGGCGACCAGGTCAGCTCCATGCGCAAGGCGGCTGATGCCACCGGATAGGCCAAGCTCCGACCGATCATCATGTGCGTTAGCCGATAGAGCGAGGCGTAGCAGCCGGACCCATCGGGCAGCATGTTGTACTCAACAAAGCACTGGCGGGCGTAATCGCTGTCACTCTCGATGACCACGTATGTGCCCATGGCCAGGTGATGGGGCACATCTTGTTCGTCTCTAGTCACCGACGAAATGACCTCGGTGACACCGGATTTTTCGAGCACGCCGCCTTGCGAGCGTAACCGCAGATCTCGGCGTGCTGAAGCGGGAGGCTGGGGAAACGAGGAGGCCGTCGGTTTGGGCTTCCGAGGCCGGTGGCGTTGCACACGGCGCTCATCTCGATACCGGTTGGTGCCGTCGATGAACGAGTTGAACATCTTCGGATGATGTGTGCGCGGTCGGTGATGTTCAGATCTTGACGAGGGATGTCCCAGACCGTGTCCAGGTTCGACTTGTATAGGTCGGGTGGTAGCGGAGTGCCTTTGCCGGCAGAGACGACCTTGAAACCGCAGGTGCGCGCCCAATCGACGTGCTCCGCGATCAGCGCAGACTGATGCTCCCCAGGCCATGGAATAAACCACGCCCTTCTGCTCAGCCGCGCTTGGCGTCGTAGGCTGCAGGCGTCACCTTCGACATTGACCATGACGGCCTTGCCGGCGTCGATGGCCTTCAAGGCCGTGGCATGGCGGATGCCGGCGGCAGGGTCGCCGGTCGCTTCGATGATGACTTCGATGCAGGATCGTTGATCAGCGTGTCAGCGTTGTCGGTGACGAAGGTTTTTATGGACCTGAAGGCCTCGTCGAGCGATTTGGCATCGACCTGGGTTTCGGGCCAGCCGACGCCCGTCAGGCGTTCGCGAGCAGGCGGGGATGAGGTCGGCGAGGCCTGCCAGGTGCATGCCCGTCGTCACCCGACACCGAAACGAACATGGTACCGAACTTGCCGGCGCCGGTCTGGCCAGATGCAGCAGGGCGGCCAACGGCTGCGCTGGGCGAGCATGCGGGAGAGGACGCCGGAGCCTTTCCGGATGGGTCTGGAATTGGCGCCCTTATGGCGCGAGCGCGGGCCTGCCAGCAAGCCGGGGAATGCGGCCTGCCATGCAGCTTGGGGTGGTGACGGCTGGGCCGCTTCTGGTTGAAACCGGCAGAGCGCAGTGCAGCCCTCGATTCTCCCGAGGAGGGCCTGGTGACCGCAGCCACTGCCGCCGTTCAAGATCCCGTTGTCAACGTGCCGGTGGCGCAGCGGTGGGCGATCCTGGCGTCGATCGTGATGGGATCGACCATCTACAACGCGACCATTCTTGTGGCGTCGGGCCTGCAGCCGCAGATGCAAGGCGCGATGGCGGCGACGCAGGACGAAATCGCGTGGACGGTGACATTCAACATTCTGGCGACGGCGATCGTAACGCCGATGACGGGCTGGCTGGCCTAATTAGCACAGTTTGGTGCACAATGTGATGGTGTGGAGCGTGTTCACCTTCACGGTCGCGACGTTGATGTGCAGGCTTGCCAGCTCGCTCCAGACGCTAGTCTGTGGCGGATCGTGCAGGCGGGGCGTTGCAGCGCTGGTGCCGCTCGGACAAACCATCCTGCTCAAGCATCTTCCGAGCTGGCAGCATGGGCTCGCAATTTCGGTGTTCGGGGTCGCCAACATGGCAGGGCCTGTGATCGGACCGTCGCTTGGCGGCTACATCGCGGAGATCTGGAGCTGGCGCTGGGTGTTCTATCTGACGGTTCCGTTCGGGATGTTGGCGTTCGTGGCCTTCCGGATGACGCTGCCGAAGGATGAGGATGCGCAACGCCCGGCGCTGGATTGGACAGGTTTCCTGACGCTAGCCACAGCGCTGGCGCTGGCGCGAATCGTGCTGAGCCGCGGCCAGCGGCTGGACTGGTTTCAATCAACAGAGATTCGCGGCCACCGTATTGGCGGCACGATTAATATGTTTTCGTGGCCCACTGCCTCACGGCCCAAAGCCGTTTCTGTCGCCGGTGATCTTGACCGACAGGGATTATCTTCTGGGCTTCGTACTGAAGAGTGGCGCAGAGTTCGGCATGCTCAACTTCACGCCGATGGTGCTGTTGCCGCAATTGCTGCAGACGCACGCCGGCTATCCAGACAGCCTCATCGGTTCGTGATCTCCTGGCGTGGCCTTGGCGCCATCGTCGGGTTCTTCTCGTCGAACACGCTGGCCAAGATCGATCCCGGATCGGCATGGCTGGCGGTTTCGCGCTACACGCCGTCTGGCTTTCTGCTATCGTGATCGATACTCAATGCCGCCGGTTTAGGTGCTTGCCGCCAGCGAGTTCTGCAGGGTGGCTCGCCATCTCCCGGCATCATGGGTTGCCGATGTCGTTTGCCGCCTTTTCGGACTTTGCCACGCCTGGGAGGCGGAGCATCAGTTGCGGTCCCTCTCGCCTTTTGCGCAATATCGGCTCAGCTTGCTTCATCTCTCGATGTGTCGGTTGGTCTGTGAGTCGATTGCTGCGACAGGATTAACCGCGTGCGAGCGGTATCGGCCGTTGGCGTCGTTCATCCCTGCAGGTTTTGAGGTCGCAGCCAGGTGGAAACGCTGCCCGATGTTGCGCGGCTCGCGAAAGAGATTAACCGACGAGCGGCTGATCAGTTATCTCAACGCGTTCACCATGTACATGGTGGCTTCGCTGATAGCGATCCATGGCACTGTTGTGGGACGCGGAGCCGGATGCAACAGGATGGCAAACCTTGAGTGCACGGAAGGTTGAGGCTGCGATGGCAACGATCGAGAAACCTGTTTGTCACTCAGGTCTACCAGGCCGAATTGATGGGGCGGGCAGCTGGGCGGCGGCTGAACGAGGAACTGGTTGCCACGTGCATTGCCATTGCGGCAGACGATGCGGCCGGCCAGGCGTGGTGCGTGGCGAACGTTATCAACGGCTATACCTCTATGCGTCGCTGGACGATCTCGCTGGCAGGCTCGGTCTTCCAGGTCTCATCGGCCTTATCGATCCGCATGTTGCGGATTTCGCCGTCGGCCGAGTTCGACCTCGGGCGGCGACGTCTCGTGGCGGACAGCCTTTGGATCAACGTGCTGGAGCCGGGAGGGCATCACGCCGCCCATATCCATCCCCATTCCGTCGTCAGCGGCACCTACTACGTCGAGTGCCGCACGGTGCGAGCGCCATTCGTTTCGAAGACCCGCGTCTGGCGTCGATGATGGCGGCGCCTCCGGCGACGCAGGCCACACGCAGCGCGCAGACGTTCGTGTCAGCGGCAAGTGGCGCCCAAGGCGGGAACGCTGCTGTTGTGGGAGAGCTGGTTGCGCCACGACGTGCCCGTCAACACGGCGGAGAGCGAACGGATTTCCGTAAGCTTCAACTATCGGCTCGAATAGAAGGCGGGCATGGGGTCAGGCTTTGCCGGCTTGGTCGGTAGGCACCGGTGCCGCGTTGAGCTCGGCAAGCCATCGACCTGGTCACAGGCGCGGATTCGTTCCGGGTTTTCGATTCCCGGCGGTGCTTCGCCATTGGCGAAGGAACTTGCAACGCGCGCCGTGTCGCGAAAGGCAAGCGTGATGGTGTGCCCACCAGCCAAACGCAAAACCAATTCATCGCGCTGATGCAACTCGTTGGTGGCGCCCGCTACATCGCTGTTAGACGGCGCTTGTCCGGGGTGCCGGCTGGTTTCGCCGCCTCGTCCGGTGGAAGCGTGTGGGTGTTCCAGGTGAGCGAGATGATGTCACGACGCCGCATCTCGCTCACGCGCTTGGAGATGAGGCGAGGTTCAGGCAGATCGATGATGGCTCGATGCGACCGCAGATTTGGGAGTGATGAAAACCGCAATACCAAGGGGACTGGTGCGTGTGCGTGCGTCTGCGCCGATGCGGTAGAGGAGGGGTGTGCGCTGCCTCCAGCGGAGGCAATGTTCGCGGTATGCGCCAATCGTCAGGCCAGGCGTCGGCGCTGCGGCAGGCAGGACATCGGTGGTCAGGTGCTGCCGGATCGGTGTCGGTCCCAGTCGTCGATCTCCGGTTCGAGGGCAACGACTGGTGGCGGTTGTCTTTTGCGCACCTTCAGCCCGGTAGGTGGCACCGAGGACACTGGCGGATGCGATGAGCACCAAAAGTGCCGGCGGCCGGTCGATGAATTGGAAGATGCCAAGTTCGGCTACAGCAAATGCGGCCACGAGCGCTGCCGGCGGCTGCAGGCCGCGGTGCCACAATGATCTGGGCAGCGACGCCATCAACAGGACCGCGCCCAGCCACAGAGATGTGCGGTCGATGACACGCGGCAAGGGGCCAGACCCAGACCGTGCCGAAGCGGCGCCAAACGTCATAGGCGGCAAGGCCTACAAGGACCACGCCGATGATGCCCGTGATCGAACGGGTAGTGGCGATGGGCCAGCCCAGCGAGACGTCGCCGAGCACACCGGTGCAGGAGCATTGGCGAGTATTGTGCAATGGCCCGGTGATCGATCGGCTTGGCGCGCCCGGACGGGGCTGATCAGGTTCAGACGGCTTTCCTGCCTGGCAGCGCCAATCGCTTCCAACTCACCGCACCTCTCCTCGCCTGCTTGTGCCTGCCTCTGACGTCATCATGCCCTCCGCCGGACTGGCGTCTCGAGGTCGTGCCAACTGGCCGATGATTGTGTCGTGGTGCGGGCCAGTTGGGCAAGATCCGTTGTCCCGGATATTGTGCGGGGCGGGCGTTGCCCAGCGGCTGAGCTCTGGTGAGTGGCAGCAACTCTGGTGCTCTATTGGGGAGCACTTGGCAGATAACGACGAGCATGTGGCCGGCGAAGAAGCGATCATCCAGACCTATCTGGAGCCGCTGGCTGCCGGCTTTGCCGGGGCGCTGGGTCTCAAGGACGATTGTGCGGTGATCGCGCCGTCGCCGGGGCACGAGTTCGTTCTCAAGACAGATCCCGTGGCCGAGGGCATTCATTTCCTGGCGGACGACGCACCGAGGCGATATCGGCTGGAAGGCGCTGGCGGTGAACGTCTCCGATCTGGCGGCGAAGGGGGCGGTGCCAGGGCCTATCTGATGGCGCTGAGTTTTCGGTGGCGCCGACGCGGTCGTGGATGGCGCAGTTTTGCGGCCGGGCTGGCGGAAGCACGGTGGCGTTCGGGATTGTGCTGGCTGGTGGAGATACGGACCGGCGGCCGGGGCTGTCTCCCATATGCGATCACGGTGCTTGGAGAGGTTCCCGCCGAGCGGATGGTGCAGCGCGCGACGGCGCGGGCTGGTGATGTGCTGTTCGTCTCTGGGGTTCTGGGGGAGGCGGCGATCGGCCTGACGGTGCGGCTGGAGCCGGACCGCGTTAGTGGCTGGGAAGCTGTCCGGCACGGGAATCGGCCTTGAGCCGCTGTTTGCGACCACAGCCGCGGCTGGCGTTGCGTCAGGCGTTGTTGGCGCATGCGCGGGCTTCGATGGATCTTTCCGATGGTCTCGCCAAGGATCTTGGCCGCATGGCACGGGCCAGCGGTTGCGGCGCGCGTGTCGACCTTGGTGCGGTGCCATTGGCGCGAGGACGTGCCGCACTCGCGGGCGATGGGGGGAACTGGGCGCGTATCGTTGCCAGTGGTGACGACTATGAGGTTCTGATTGCGGTTCCGCCAGAGCGGGCCGACGTCTTCATGAGGAGGCGAATGCGCTGGGTGGTGCGGCAGTGCCGGCGTTCGACGTGACGCGCATCGGTGAAATGACGGCCGATCGAGATGTTCGCCTGATCGAAGCCGGATGGGACGCTGTTCAATCCGGACAAACCAGGATGGGACCATTTTTGAGTCACATGTTGGCCTGCTCGATGCACGAATGATGCAATAGGGCCACACGAGGCGAGGCGCGTTAACCGATCTTGCCAACAAGGCCGCGTCTAGAAGTTGTCTTCGTGTTGCATCGCGGCACCTCTTGAGGCATGGTCCGCGCGCGAATCCCAGCCCTTTCGGGCCGCGGGCGATTCTGTCGTGTCCCGCTGCCAGCCATGACCACTGTCATCTGACCCAAAAAAAGGGAGTCTACTCCATGAGCACCGTGATGTGGGTATCATTCTTGGCGGCTGCTCTCGATCGTGTACGGCGCGGTCACCATCAAGTCGGTGATGTCCGCGGATGCCGGAAGCAACAGGATGCAGGAAATCGCCGGCAATATTCAGGAGGGCGCGCAAGCCTACCTGACTCGCCAGTACACGACCATTGCCATGGCCGGCGTGCCGATTTTCCTTCTTGTCGGCTTTTTGCTGGGTTGGCTGGTTGCCATTGGTTTCTGATCGGCGCCGCCGTCGTCCTGTCGGGCATCGCAGGCTTCATCGGTATGCACGTCTCGGTGCGTGCCAGCGGCTGCGCACGGCGCAGGCTTCGACGCAATCGCTGGCTGACGGCCTTTCGGTGGCCTTCAAAGCCGGCGCGGTGACAGGCATGCTGGTCGCCGGACGGCAGCGGCGTCTCGCCGTCTACTACGCCGTGCTGACTGTTGGGAT
Organism: Hyphomicrobiaceae bacterium; assembly: GCA_041397705.1. Taxonomy (GTDB): domain Bacteria; phylum Pseudomonadota; class Alphaproteobacteria; order Rhizobiales; family Hyphomicrobiaceae. The sequence goes on along the minus strand of JAWKWC010000001.1, from coordinate 446,238 downwards.
GGGCTACCAGAACACCAGCCGTACGGTGGTGGACGCGCTGGTGGCGCTGGGCTTCGGCGCGTCGCTGATCTCGATCTTCGCGCGACTTGGCGGCGGCATCTTCACGAAGGGTGCGGACGTCGGTGGCGACCTCGTCGGCAAAGTCGAGGCCGGTATTCCCGAGGACGATCCGCGCAACCCGGCAACTATTGCCGACAACGTTGGCGATAACGTCGGTGACTGCGCCGGCGCATGGCGGCCGACCTTTCGAGACCTACGCGGTCTCGGTGGTGGCGACCATGGTGCTGGCGGTAATACTTCTCCGGCCAGGCAGCTGTCACGAACCTGATGCTTTATCCGCTGGCGATTTGTGCAGCGTGTGTGGTGACCTCGATCATTGGCACCTACTTCGTCAAGCTGAGCGCCAACAACTCGATCATGGGCGCGCTCTACAAGGGCTTTATCGCGACCGGTGTTTTGTCGTTGGTCGCGCTCTACCCGATCACGGAAGGCCTGCTCGGCATGAGCACCGTGTTCAAGACCAACGGAGGCTTGACCTTTACGGGTATGAACCTCTTCTGGTGCGGTGTCGTCGGTCTGGCCATCACGGCTGCCATCATCGTGGTGACCGAGTACTACACCGGCATCGGCTATCGTCCGGTACGGTCGATCAGCCAGGCTTCGGTGACGGGACACGGAACCAACGTGATCCAGGGCCTCGCGATTTCGCTGGAAGCGACGGCGCTGCCGGCTCTGATCATCATTGCGGGCATCGTCGTCACCTTCAAGCTCGCTGGCCTCTTCGGTATCGCAATTGCGGTGTCGAGCATGCTGGCACTGGCGGGTTTCGTGGTGGCGCTGGATGCGTTCGGCCCGGTGACGGACAATGCCGGTGGCATTGCCGAGATGGCGGGCCTGCCGTCCGAGATCCGCAAGACCACCGACGCCCTCGACGCCGTGGGCAACACCACCAAGGCCGTGACCAAGGGCTATGCCATCGGTTCAGCCGGTCTCGGTGCGCTGGTGTTGTTTGCAGCCTACAGCGAGGATCTCAAGTACTTCATCGCGCTCGCCAAGGACAAACCGGCCTCCCTATTCCACAATCTGGTGGTCGATTTCTCACTTTCCAATCCCTACGTCGTGGTGGGGCTGCTGTTTGGCGGCTTGTTGCCGTACCTGTTCGGCGGCATTGCGATGACGTCGGTTGGACGTGCGGCTGGCGCCATCGTCGAAGAGGTGCGGCGGCAGTTCAAGGAGAAGCCTGGCATCATGAAGGGCACCGATAAGCCCGATTATGCCCGTGCGGTGGACCTGCTGACCAAGGCGGCGATCAAGGAGATGATCATCCCCTCGTTGCTGCCGGTGCTCTCGCCGATCGTGTGCTTCTATGTGGTCAAGGCCATTGCTGGCCCTGGTCAGGCGTTTGCCGCGCTCGGTGCCATGCTGCTCGGCGTTATCGTCAACGGCCTCTTCGTTGCAGTGTCGATGACATCTGGCGGCGGCGCCTGGGACAACGCCAAGAAGGCCTTCGAGGACGGGTTCGTCGACAAGGACGGCGTCAAGCACATGAAGGGGTCGGAAGCTCACAAGGCTTCGGTCACCGGTGACACGGTTGGCGATCCCTACAAGGATACGGCCGGCCCGGCGGTCAACCCGATGATCAAGATCACCAACATCGTGGCGCTGCTGCTGCTGGCGGTGCTGGGACACTAAAACGGCCGCAAGGCCCATCGACACAATTGCAAAGCCCCCGTCCTTGGCAAAGGGCGGGGGCTTTGGCGTGCTGGAGGAATGGTGGAGCGTCGGCTGGGTCGGCGCGGGATTTGGCGCCGGCACGGCTCAGAAGGCTGCTTGTGTGAAAATCCGGTCGATGTCGCGATGCCAGCTCTTCTCGAACGCTTCAAGGAGATTGTCGGCGACGGTGCGGCCTGAGGCGACGATGGTCTGTACGGGCTCGAGGTAGCCGCGCTCGTCCTCACCCTTGTCGTTCACGAGCGCGCGAGACTTGAGGCCGGCTTCGGCGATGGCGGTGACTTCGCGGGCTATGTCGAGCAGCTTCATGCGGCGGACGGGGGTCATCAGTGCGGTCCGCGGCACGCCATTGCGCAGGCTTTCGCGTTCCTCGGCGGTCCAGCCCTTGACCACGTCCCATGCCGCGTCCAGCGAGGTTTGGTCGTAGAGGAGGCCGACCCAGAACGCGGGCAAGGCACAGATTCGCTTGAAACGCCCGGCATCGGCGCCGCGCATTTCGAGGAAGCGCTTCATGCGGACTTCGGGGAAGATCGTGGTGATGTGGTCGGACCAGTCGTCGATCGTGGGCTCGAGGCGGCTCAACTCGGGCCGCCCCAGCTTCTTGGCCAGGCGACCGGCCAGGTAATCACGGAACGAGGCGCCGGCAACGTCGATGTATTCGCCGTCGCGGTAGATGAAGTACATCGGCACATCGAGGGCGTATTCGACGTAGCGGTCGAAGCCCATGCCGCTTTCGAAGACGAAGGGCAGCATGCCCGTGCGCTGGCGGTCGGTGTCACGCCAGACTTCGCTGCGCAGCGTCAGGTAGCCATTGGGTTTGCCTTCCTTGAAAGGGGAGGCGGCGAAGATGGCAGTCGCCAGCGGTTGCAGTGCCAAAGAGACCCGCAGCTTCTTGACCATGTCGGCTTCGTCGAGGAAGTCCAGGTTCACCTGAATGGTGGCCGTGCGATACATCATGTCGAGGCCATGGGAACCGACCTTGGGCATGTAGCGGGTCATAACCTGGTAGCGGCGTTTCGGCATGCGCGGGGTTTCGTCGAGACGCCATTTGGGCGAGAAGCCGACGCCCAGGAAGCCAATGCCGAGGTCCTGGCCGATGGCTGCGACCTGATCGAGGTGCTGCTGGGTCTCGGCGCCCACTTCGTGGAGCGTGTTGAGCGGGGCGCCTGAAAGTTCGAATTGGCCACCAGGCTCGAGAGACACAGTTGCCGCCGGCTCGCCTTGCGGGCGCTTCAACGCGATGATGTTGTCGCCTTCGCGGATCGCTTCCCAGCCGTAGCGGGAGATCAGCTCTTCCATGATGGCACGGATGCCGCGAGGGCCCTCATAGGGCACGGGGCCGAGCGTGTCGGTGTGGAAGGGAATTTTTTCGTGCTCGGTACCGATGCGCCAGTCGGCTTTCGGTTTGCAGCCGACGGCGAACCATTGGACCAAGTCGTCGTGTGACGTGATCGGAGCTGATGGGTCGCCGTCCTGACGGGTCGACATGGGGAACCTCGGGCAGATTGTCGAAGATGGGTCGCAGCAGAGGTTACCCACTGTCCAGCGCGGCTCACTTATGGCGGGGCGTGGCGGGTCGCACAAGAGCCGAGCGCATTATGGTGGCACATGGACGGGGCTGCGGCGCAATCAATTCTGGTCAACGCTGGCTTTAGGAAAACTCAGGTCTCGCGGGGGGCGGCCAGGCGCCAGTCGCCCAGGACGGCGTTGACGAGGGCCAAAGCTGCCACGGCGGCGGTGTCGGCCCGCATGATGCGGGGCCCAAGGGCGAGGCGTACCGCGCCGTCGAGGGCGATCAGCCGCTCGCGCTCAGGGGGGGCGAAACCGCCTTCAGGGCCGATCAACACGGCAAGGGGGCCGGGGGAGAGGCCGCTCAAGGTGCGCAGCGGGTCACGATCCGGCGCGGCCTCGTCACAGAAGATGAGGCGGCGGCCGGCGGGCCAGTCGTGCAGCAGGTTGTCGAGTGGTCTTGGGGCTGCGACATCGGGAATGCGGAGGATGCCGCATTGCTCGGCCGCCTCGATGACGTTGGCGCGCATACGGTCGGTGTTGACCCGTTCGGCGACGGTATGGCGCGTGATCACCGGCACGAGGCGGGCAACGCCCATCTCGGTGGCCTTTTGGACGACGTAGTCGAGCCGGGCTCGTTTCAACGGGGCAAAGAGGTAGTGGATATCGGGGCCAGCGGTTTGCAGCCGGATTTGAGCTTCGACCTCGAGGTGGGCCTGCCGCTTGCCTTCACGGCGGAGGTGGGCGCGCCATTCGCCGTCCCGGCCATTGAAGACGTGGATCTTGGCGCCATCCGTCAGCCGCAGCACATTGATGAGGTAATTCGCCTGCTCACGGGACAGTCCGATCGTGCCGGCCGGGGCAAGATCGTCGGTGACATGCAGGCGTTGGGCGCGGAAGTCATAGTCCTCGAGCATGGCCCTTCCATAGCCCGCCACTGGTCAGAAGACCACAAGGCGCCGATCGGTTTGGTATTGAGAGGGAGTTGACGGTGAACGCTGGCCGAGCGCAATAGGTGCCGGTGGCGATACGGTGCTTATTCGGCCGGCGGCGTGGTTGCCCGTGGCAACGCATGGAAGGCGGAGCTTTTGACGACGAACGACAATCCTGCGGGCTCGACGTCGCCTGCTCCGACCGTGCCGGATGCGCGGCCGGACAATTGGGTGCACAGGCTCGCTCCATCGTTTGCACGCCCCTACCTGCGGCTTGCCCGTTTCGACCGGCCGATCGGGGCGTGGCTGCTGTTGTTCCCGTGCTGGTGGGGGCAGGCGCTCGGACAATTGGCGTCGGGGCAACGATGGCTGAACATTTGGTTTCTGGCGCTCTTCTGGCCGGTGCCTTTGTGATGCGCGGGGCCGGGTGCACCTATAATGACATCGTCGACCGGGACTATGATGCCGGCGTTGCGCGCACACGGGGACGTCCGATCCCATCGGGTGAGGTGACAGTGCGGCAGGCGGCGGTGTTCATGGTGGCGCTGTGTCTGGTCGGGCTGATGGTTCTCATCCAATTCAATCGGGTGACGATCCTGCTGGGCATTGCGTCGCTGGCTCTGGTGGCGGTCTATCCGTTCATGAAGCGGCTGACGTACTGGCCGCAGGTGGTGCTGGGGCTGACCTTCAAATGGGGGGCGCTGGTTGGCTGGACGGCGGTGCGCGGGGGCCTGGAATGGGCCGCTGTGGCTCTTTATGCCGGGTGCGTGTTCTGGACCATCGCCTACGACACGATTTATGCGCATCAAGACAAAGAGGATGATCTCGCGCTGGGGCTCAAGTCCACGGCGATCCGATTTGGGGACGCGACGGCTGGATGGCTGTGGGGCCTCTACGGCGCCGCTTTGGCGCTTTGGTCGATGGCGGGGTGGCTCGCAGGGGCGGGGCCATGGACAGGCGCGGCGCTGGTTGCTGCCGGTTGCTGCCTTGCCTGGCAGGTGGCGACCCTGGACATCGACGATCCCGACAACTGCCTTTATCGGTTCAAGTCGAACCGCGTGGTCGGCTGGGTCATACTGGCGGGCCTGGCCGGCGACATGGCGCTCGGTTGATGGCGGGCAAAAATGGGTCGCGCCCGGCTTTAGCGCGGTTCGTGACCGCTGAGCCGGGCGCGTTGCCTGCCTGTCGACTATTTTTTCATTGTTCGGCGTTCCTGGCCGCCGATCAACCACTTATAGCATTATTCGCGTTCAGATTGAGTAAATGGAAGGGTTAAGAAATCGGTGTCGGCGTGTGCCATGGCGACACGCCTTGCAACTATGGCCACCGCTATTTGCAGGAGAGCGCGAACAATGCCCGATGACGACGGCCAAGAACGGACTGAGGCAGTAGGGGCGGGCCTGGATGAGGTTGGCCGACAGTGGCCGGACCTGGCTGGGCGCCTGATCGATGACGGGCGTGCCCATGTGCTGCCGGTGCGGGTCTATTTCGAGGATACCGATTTCTCGGGGCTGGTTTATCACGCTTCCTATGTGCGCTGGTGCGAGCGGGGGCGTTCGGACTTTCTGCGCTTGATCGGCAGCGAGCACCGGGCGCTGCTGGATGGGACCGCCACCGGCGTACCTGCAGCGTTTGTCGTGCGCCGCCTCGCGATCGAGTACCTGCGGCCGGCCCGGATCGACGATGTGCTCGAGGTGACGACGCGGGTCGGTGCGCTGACGGCGGCAACGCTGGTTTTGCATCAAAGCGTGAGCAAGGGGCGGGACGTGGTGTGTGAAGCCGAGGTTGCGGTGGTGTTGGTCAGCGCCGACGGGAGGGTGTTGCGGCTGTCACCTGCCTTGCGGCGGCGCCTTGCTGCTTCAAGGTGACGGTGGACGGGATGCGGCGGCTTATGAGGTGAGGCCGGTCGGTGGCGCAGCGCCCACGGCTGCGGCTTCCCAGACGGTCAGGGCCTGACGTGTGGCCGCGACATCGTGCACCCTCAGGATGCCGGCGCCTTGGGCTGCACCTGCCAAGGCTGCGGCAAGCGAGCCGGGAAGCCTGTCGGCGGAATCTATGGCGCCAGTCAGTGCGCCGATGAAGCCTTTGCGGGATGCGCCAACCAGAACTGTGGTGCCGAGGGCATGGAAAAGGCTCAGTCCGGCAAGCAGCTCCAGGTTGTGCGCCAGCGTTTTGCCAAAACCGATGCCGGGGTCGACGGTGATGCGCTCGCGCGCTACGCCGGCCCGCAGGCATGTCTCAACGCGCTCGGCCAGCATGTCGTAGACGTCGAGTAAGACGTTGTCGTAGCGGGGGTTGTTCTGCATCGTCTTGGGGTCACCGCGGGCGTGCATGAGCACCACAGGGAGGCGCGTCTCGGCGGCCACGCGCAGGCTGTTGGCGTCGTAGGATAGAGCGGATACATCGTTCAACATGTGCACGCCTGCCAGTGCGGCGCGGCGCATGACGTCGGCCTTGCGGGTGTCGATCGATAGTCTCGCCCGGGTCTTGCCGATCAAGCCTTCGATCACCGGCATGACGCGGCGCAGTTCCTCGTCGCTGGGGACGGGATCGGAGCCTGGCCGGGTCGACTCGCCGCCGATATCGAGGATGTCTGCGCCTTCGTCGTCCAGGCGAAGGGCGTGAGCGATGGCCTCGCGGGCGGTTGAAAAGCTGCCGCCATCGGAAAAACTGTCGGGCGTCACGTTGACGATGCCCATGATGCGGGGGCGGTCGAGGGACAGGCCGGCAAGCGAAGGACGAGGGTGGGCAAAGCCGGCCAGTGCGGTCTTGATCTGCTCGCCCATGTGGCCGCCGCGCGATATCTCGTTGCGGGCTTCCTGAGGCGTGACGATGCGCCGGTCGACGGAGCCGTCCGGGTGGCGTTGCAACAGCTCGAGCGCGGAAAAGACCAAATCTTCGCGGTCGGCGATGCGAATGACCTTGTCAGGGGTCGTGTTGACCCGTCCAGGCGGGTTTGTGATCCGACCGATGGGACGAAGGTAGGTGCGAGTGATCGTCACGGTGCTGTCTGGCGTCCGGTCGCGATTGGTAGCTGTGAGGGGGCAGTTTTCCGGGTATCGAGCGCGAACCTATCAAGTTCGGTGGGCGCTACCAATCCCGTCTTTTCAGCGTGCCTCGTGCCCGTTCGCAGGCACGATCGGACCGGCTTGGTCCGGAACGGCCGGGGGTGTGAACCTGCTTTCACCGCAGGTCGGTCGTTGACATCGACGCCAAGGGTTCAGTGTTGCGCTGCGCTGCACTGCGCATCCAAGCCACAGAGATCACCCCCAGGGCCAACACCGTAATCATGAGCGCAACAGCAATGTCCCGCGTGCCCTGCGGGACACGACGGCGCCAGTCACCAAGATCTGAGTCGGGGCGAATCATCATGCTACTAGTAAGCAGCTGGCGTGGCGCTGCGAACATTGGGCGGTTGGCCGCGCGACAGAAATACACACACACACCGCAACAGGTCCATGCCGGACCTGGAGGGCGTGAGTTCGCCAAGACTCGCCTTGAGTTACATGCGCCGGAGGATGCAACCAAAGGCTAGCAGCAGGAACGCGCACATCAGAAGTACAAATTCATGGCCATTGATCCACGGCAGGTTGGCCTGGGCATATTTCGATATGGTGGCAATGACGACGATGACGATCGACAGCGTGAATGTGACGATGCCAGGTGCTTTGAGACCCATGCGCGACGTGCTCCTTAAGCGATGAAATCCAGATGGTCGGGTAAAAAACAGCGGTGTTGGCAGAGGTTGGCGCGCAGAACCTGACGTCGCGACTCCACCGACTGCTCAATCGCCTAGCAAAATGCGATCGTTTGGGCCAGCGCCCCTCCGCCACACTCTGGATAACTCGTGCGGGACCATAAGCCTGTGGACTGGATCAAGATTGGGTTCGTGCACCACCCGAACCGGATTTCCGGGCAGGCCGGCGACCAAACAGGGCCCGCATGATGATCAACATTACAGCGAGGGCGATACCGGCGAAGACGATCAGCGCTATGGGATAATGCGCGAGTAGGATGCGCGGCGAGACCTCGCCTGCCCGTACCAACTCGACGTCACGCACGAACAAGACCGAATCGAACAGGTCTTCCCGCCGCAACACGATGGCGAGCGCTGCTTCCTGGTTCCTGCTCTCGAGAACGGCCCGGCGCACGCGCTCTGGTTGCACGGCCTGCATGGCCGAGGGCGTACGGGCGATGGTCTCGAGAAGCTGGTGGCCGGCTTTGGGCTTTAGCGCGGTCATGTAGGCGGACAGGCTGGTCAGGCTGGCTTCGTCGAGCTGGCGGGCGAGGGGTTTGAGCCGTGCCGCATCGAGTTCCAGCAATGGCTCGACAGTCTTGCCCTTGAGGCTCGAGAGACGTGAAATGGCAAGGCGATCGTCGAGGGACAGAATGCGGGCCAAAGTGGCACGGGTCATCTCTTGCGGGCGCGTGCGGCGATGGACTTCGTAGGCGGCCACTTTCGCCAGCAAGTCGTCGCCCGCCAATGCGCGCCATTGAAAACCCATGTCGAGCGATCTCAGATCTCGCGCGATCTCGAGGGCTGCGGCCGGCCAGCGCGTGACGGCCTCGCCCAGACTGCCGTCGGCCACGCGGGCCATCAGGGCCGTCTCGCCGCCGTCGGCCAGTTGCAGGGCCACGAGCTCATCGAGGCGGGAGATGCGGTCGGGGCTGACGGCGTTCGTGAACTTCTTGAAGTCGGCGTTGCGCTCGGCAATGTCGAGCACCTTGGCATGGGCCCGGCGGAATTGATCCCACACTTCGATGACGCCGTCCGCCGTGCGTTTGGCGATTTCGCGCAGGTTGTCCTTGACCTCGGTGGCGATGGAGGCGGCGAGTTCGCTTTGCACCTTGTCGCGGGTCGCCGTCGACTTCATCTCGCTGGCGATGATCGGCAAGACGCCGTTGCGCAGATCCCAGATGTCCTTGGCGATCAGTGCAATTCCGATACCGCCAGCAACGGCCGAGACGACGCGGCCCAGCACTGCGCCGACGAGACGTTGGCTGACGCGCCGGGCGAGGTTGGCGAGCTGGCGGCGCATGATGAGGACGACGATGCCGGTGATGCCTTCCTTGCCTTCGACAAGGATGCTGCCGCGGGTGACGTCAGCTTTGCTGCGCTCGGCGTCGATTGCGAATTTCTGGCCGGCGTCGTTGGCGACGGCATTGGCGACCATGCGGCCGAATCTGGGGCCAAGGTACTCCTTGAGGCATTGGGTTGCCTGCTCGGCGGCGGTGCCGCTGGCCAACTCGAGGCGACTGCCAATCTCGCGACCGACGCCTTCGGCCAGATCGGCAATCGACTTCTTCATGGCATCGGAGTGGTAGACACGCTCTGCCGCTGCGGTGGCGAGTTTCTCCTGCGTTTCCTTTGAGGCGAGGCTTGCGATCCGCTCGCTCCAGCTGGTCTCCTGCTTGATTGAAACAAGCGCCTTGTCGACCTGGGTGGCGATAACCTCGTCGATGCCTCCCTTGCGCCATTCCGCGGCGACGATCGGTCGGTAGTCGAGGCCTTTGACGGATTGCTCGAGCGTTTGGACCGTGATGGCTTCGACGGCGGCGCGGAAGCCGTTTTCATCGCGCGCAAGGCAGGCTTCATAGGCGCTGCGCTCGGTTGTCACGCTAGAGGGCAAAGTGGTGGTGGGCGCCTGTTGGGCGTAGCTCGGCAGGGTCGTTGCCAGCAGCATGACGACAGCAAGGGTCGTGCGCGCAAGTTTCAGCTCGGTCGTGGTTTGCACAGGGGCCCTCCGCCATCCGAGATGGCTGCTGCTCGTGTCGTGCCGGCAGATCCTTTGTGTTCGGCTAGACCAGATGATTATGGCGCGCAACCATGGCCAGGAGGTGACTGTGTTTCCGGATTGGCGCAGGTCGGCCAATGCGGGGCGTGTGAGACCACGTGCGGCGGCTGGCGGGCGACGGTGAGTTCCGTTTGAGGGAGAATTTTGCAAGGCTTCTCTGGGAGCTTTCGCGCGCTCGTGTCTCGGCGATGGAGCGCGGTGGTCGGGGGCTGCGCCTCGAGTGGCAAAGGCTGGCGACGGGCTGGACAATCGCATGCGGCGCGGGCATGTGCTGGTTCGATCACACCTAGAGGTTTTGCGCGCCCGCAGGGGTCCGCTGTCGCATGAACACGCTCGCACTATACGGCATCGTTGCCTATGTCGTGCTCCAGTTCGCCATCGGCGTTTGGGTGTCACGGCGGGTGTCGAGCGACCAGGACTACATTATCGCCGGTCGTTCGCTCGGCTTGGGGCTTGTGGCCTTCTCCGTGTTCGCAACTTGGTTCGGGGCCGAGGCCATCGTTGCTTCGGCAGGCGAGATCTATGCCCATGGCCTTGCCGGTGGTTTGATCGATCCGTTCGGTTATGGCCTGGCGGTGCTGGTGGTCGGCCTGTTGTTGGCGGGACCGTTGTGGCGGCGTGGGATCGTGACCTACGCCGACATGATCCGAGATCGCTACTCGGGCAATGTCGAAAAGCTGTTCGTCATCGTGTTGCTGCCGGGTTCGCTGTTCTGGGCTGCAGCGCAGATAGGGCCTTCGGACAAATTTTGGGCTCTTCGACGGGCACGGGATTGTCGGCGGCCATTCTTTTGGCAGCCTTTCTGGTGGGCGTCTATTCGATCGTGGGGGGGCTGCTGGCGGACGCTGTAACGGACGTCATCCAGGGCCTTGCCGTGATCATCGGCCTGGCGGTGCTGACGTTTTTCATCGTCGTGCATTTGGGGGCATCGAGGCCAGCCTGCGCCGAAATCAAGCCCGAGCGGCTGCAGCTGATGAAGGCCGGTGGTCCGGGTGGCTGGGACCGGCTCAGATCCATGCAGGCGATCGTGATGTGCGGCAGCATCGTTGCGGTTGAGCTGATCTCGCGTTTCCTTGGCTCGCGAACGGCTTCGATCGCCACTGTTGGGACCGTAACGGGTGGTCTCATGTATCTGGCTGTCGGCATCTTTCCGCTGTTTCTGGGTTTGATTGGGCCATCGCTGATCAAGAACCTGGTGCAGACCGAGCAGATCGTTCCGAAGCTTGCGGAGACTTATCTGCCGCCGCTGGCCTATGCGCTGTTCATCGGCGCGCTGGTGTCGGCGATCTTGTCTGTCGTGCATGCCGCGTTGCATGCCCCGGCAGCGCAGCTATCGCACAATATCGTCACCAGGGTGGTGCCGGGACTGTCGGACCGGGCTCGGCTGCGGGTCGTTCGGCTGTGTGTTTTGGCTCTTTCGATGGTTGCCTATGGCCTTGCAACGTCGGTGGACCGGATCAAGGAGCTGGTCGAGCTGGCCTCGGCGTTCGGCAGTGCCGGGGCGTTTGTGGTTGCGATTTTTGGGCTCTTTACTCGATTTGGTGGTTCAGGCGCAGCCATCACTGCGTTGCTGGCGGGTTCGCTGGTGTGGGCTTGGGGCCGGTTCGTCATGGCGCTTGAGACCCCCTACCTGGTTGGGCTTGCCGCCGCGCTCGCCGGATACGTGCTCGTCGGCCTCATCGAGCGGCATCGCGCAACGGAGTCGTGAGTGCGCGGGCGGTTGGGGCGATCTTCTGTTTTAATGCTACATGTTACAAACGCTTGACAAAATCGGCTGTGGCGCATCTGCCACAGTTGGCGATGGTATCAGGGGGACCTTCAACGTCGCCGCATTGACAGCTGACCGGTTGCCTCCCAATCCATGCCCCGTCGACGTCGCTTCAGTGCAATTTTCTGTTGTTGACGTGCTGACCGTTTACGATGAGCGCTGGCACACCATTTGCTAGGTGTTCGAGAGGCGCTAGTGCTGTTAGAGGCTCGGCGGTGCTCGGGAACAGGGTTTGCGATCAGCAACTTGGTGCAGCGTGGCGATGACGCGTGTGAAATGCCGGGTACTGGTGGATTTCGACGGCACCATTGCCGCAGTCGATACAACAGATCTTTTGCTCGAGACGTTCGCTGCCCCGGGCTGGGAGGCGATTGAAGACGAGTGGCGGCGCGGTCAAATCGGGTCGCGAGAATGCATGCTGCGCCAGATCGATCTGGTGCGTGCCACGCCGGACGAGATGGACGCCTTCATTGCCGGTTTGGAGATCGACCCGGATTTTCCCGGGTTCGTTGCCATGTGCGCTGCCGAAGGGGTCGAGATCGCGGTGGTCTCGGATGGTCTGGACCGGACCGTTGGCGCCGTTCTCGCGCGATATGGGCTCGACCTTGCCTACCATGCCAACCGACTGGAATGGCTTGGCGCTGACCGTTGGCGGCTCGGCTTTCCACATGCGCGCGGCGACTGCCAGACACTTGCCGGCAATTGCAAATGCCAGTTCGCGGCGGAAGCGACCGGCGCGGTGCGGGTCGTGGTGGGCGATGGGCGATCCGATTTTTGCGTCGCAGGGGAAGTCGAGCTGGTGCTGGCCAAGGGAGCGTTGGCGGCCCACTGCAGAAGCTCGGGTCTGGCGCACCATGAGATCCAATCATTTGCCGAGGCCACGCCACTTTTGAGGGCATGGCTCGACGACACCCAGGCCCATGTCCGGATGCAATCGGACGTTTTCAGGGATGACTAGCGCTATGGATAAGGCAATCCATTGGACGACCGGTGACAGGGCTGATGCCTCGGCTGTGGAAGAAGCCCGGTTACTGGCGCTGGAAGCGCAGTACTGCTCGTGGGGTGACACCGTGCACTACACCGAGCCGCCGAAGATGTTTGCCGATGCGCAGGGCTCGTTCATCTACGACATGGCGGGGGCGGAATATCTCGACCTGCAGATGTGGTACTCGGCGGTAAACTTCGGCTACAAGAACGAGCGGATCGCCAACGCCGTGCGTCGTCAGCTCGACACGCTGCCGCAAGTGGCCTCGCAATACCTGCACCGGGAAAAGATCGAGCTTGCCGCCATGATCGGGCGGGATGCGGAAGCGAAGTTCGGTGAGAAGGGCCGTGTGCATTTCAACGTCGGCGGTAGCCAGGCTGTCGAAGACAGTCTCAAGATCATCCGCAATGCGACGGGCAAGTCGCTGATGTTCGCGTTCGAGGGCGGTTATCACGGCCGCACGCTCGGGGCTTCAGCCATCACGTCGTCCTACCGGTATCGCCGCCGTTACGGCCACTTCGGCGACCGGGCCATGTTCATCCCGTTCCCCTATCATTTCCGGGGACCCAAGGGCATGTCGAAGGAGGAGCTTGGCGCGCAGTGCGTCGCCAACTTCAAGCGCTTGTTCGAAAGCGAGTATCACGGACTTTGGGATCCGAAGACGCGGCAGTGCGAATACGCCGCGTTTTATATCGAGACCATTCAGGGGACGGGCGGCTATGTGGTGCCGCCGATGAATTTCTTCACAGGCCTGAAAAAGGTGCTCGACGAGCACGGCATTCTGTTGGTGGTCGATGAAATCCAGATGGGCTTTTATCGCACTGGCAAGCTTTGGTCGGTCGAGCACTTCGGCGTCACGCCGGACGTCCTGGTGTTCGGCAAGGCGCTGACGAACGGCCTCAATCCACTTTCGGGAATCTGGGCGAAGGAAGCCTTGATCAAGCCCGATGTGTTCCCGCCGGGCTCGACGCATTCCACCTTCAATGCCAATCCGATGGGCACCGGTGTCGGTCTGGAAGTCATGCGGATGCTTGCAGAGGGTGACTATGAACGCACCGTGCCGGAGAAGGGACGCCGCTTTCTCGATGGCCTGCAGTATCTGAAACGCCGGCACAAAATGGTTGGCGATGTCGACGGGCTGGGCCTGGCGCTGCGCATGGAAATCTGCGAGCCGCACGACAGCTTCACACCGTCGAAGCGTCTCGTCGACCTGATGGTGGACGAAGCGTTCAAAGCCGATCTCGAGGCCAAGGGGCGGCGGTATGGGCTCGTGCTCGATATCGGCGGTTACTACAAGAATGTGGTGACGCTGGCGCCGAGCCTCGACATCTCGAACGACGAAATCGATCTTGCCATCGAGCTGCTCGATCAGCTGATGGATCGCGTTGCCAAGGCTGAAGGACACGCCTAGGCACACGGCTCGGTTTTCGCGGCGACGATGGTTTTGCCGGACACGATACGACTTGGGGCGGGGCCCCGCATGATGACCATCAACACGCACCGGATGCGGTGCGCTTTTTGTGAGATGCGGGTGCCATGACGCGTGAAAGCCCTGGGATACCTGACCGCAGCACGTTCCATCCGGGAAGCCGGGTGGGATTTCTGCTGATCCACGGCATGGGCGGCACACCTGTCGAACTGCGCTACGTGGCGCAGGCCATAGCGCGCGCCGGCTATACGGTGTCGTGTTGCCAGCTTGCAGGACACTGTTCGAGCGTCGAGCAATTGCGCAATTCGACCTGGGAGCAATGGTACGCCAGTGTCGAGGCCGCGCACGACCGCCTCAAGACCCATTGCGATGTCATCATCGCGGGTGGTCTTTCCATGGGCGGCATTCTCGCAGCGCATCTGGCGCAGAACCGGCCTGAGGGTGTGCAGGCGCTCGCCTTCTTCGCGCCGACGCTGTGGCTCAATGGCTGGTCGATGCCCTGGTACAGCCGGGCGCTGCGCTACATTCGTCCAACACGCTTCCATGTGACGATGACGCTGCCTGAGCACGAGCCCTATGGTCTCAAGGACGAGCGTGTCCGGGCACTGGTCGTCAAGAGCATGCAGTCAACAGACAGCTCGGAGGCCGGGGTCTTCTGCACGCCTGTGCGCTGCTTTTCGCATTTCAATGCCCTATGCGATGCCGTCAAGCCGCGGCTTGGCGAGATCAAGGTGCCCTCGCTGATCCTGCATCCGCGGGAGGATGACATCGCCGACATCGACAATGCGTATTTCCTACAGCGCAAGCTTGGTGGCCGGGTCGAAATGGTGGTGCTGGAGGACAGCTATCACATCATCACGCTGGACAAGCAGCGCCAAGTGGTGGTCGATCGGTCACTCGCCTTCGCCGCCGAAATCGCGAAGTTCCACGGCCATGCTCCGGTCGCGTCGGCGAGGCTAACCGAGCCGACGGTGACCGCGGCCGAATAAGCTCATGGTCCTGGTGCGGTTCACCGATCGCGCCGGTGGTCTGACGAGTAGTGTCTCAGCCGGAGTATCGGTGCCATGTACCAGGCGATGACCGGTGAGATCAGGATGCTGAGACCGATCACAACCGGGATGAGCGTCGCTGCGTGTTTGGCGAGTGACTTGGCGGTGAGCACAATGGTGATGCCGATGCCGAACAGGACGGATCCGATCATCATGATGAGCAGAGCTGTGATCCAGGCTCTCGTTGACATGGGATTCGAGCCTCCTTCTTCAGGGGGATTTTGCAGCCTGCGTTGCGTGCAGGCGCTTTCTACCAGTGGAACGTTTGGCGCGGGCACAAGTTTCCTCCGATTGTGCGGGCGGGTGGCCCCATGACATCGCCCGTTACCGCCGCCACAGGCTGCACGGTGGCAACGCTGCCCGGTATCGGTGCGCTGAGCGAGGCCGAATGGCACCGCCTGTTCCCGGACGAGGCTGAAGGCTGGGCCTATTACAGTGCGGTGGAAGCAAAACCACCGCCGGGGTTCCGGTTCGAGGCTCTGGCTGTCCGCGATGGTTCGGGGCGGTTGGTTGCGGCGGCGCCCGTCTTTCACATCGTGTATCGGTTGGACACGCCATTGCAGGGCGGATTGCGGCCGCTCGGGGATTGGTTGCACCGGACAATGCCGCGCCTTGTGGCGCATCCGGTCATGGGGCTCGGTTCACCACTGACAGACCGGTGTCATCTGGGGCTTGATCCGGCGCTCAGCGCCAAGGAGCGGGCGGGTGCACTGAAAGCGCTGCTTGCCGGTCTCGATGCCAAGGCGGAGCGGGAAGGGGTGAGACTTCTCGCCGTCAAGGACCTTGCCGGGCGCGAAGCGGAGCCGCTCGATCCGGTGCTGGGCGAGATGGGGTTTTCACGTATTGCGGGGTTGCCGGTGTGTGTGCTCGATCTGCCGTTCAAGGACGAGGCGGCCTACATCCAGTCGTTGTCGGCCAACAACCGTTCGGTGTTGCGTCGAAAAATGAAGACGGCGGGGCGCGTGGAGCTTGAAACGGTCACGTCGATTGCTGGTCTCGAGGACGAGATCTTCTCGCTCTATGAGGAAACGCGGGCTAACAGCCGCTTCGATTATGGAGATTTCGAGCAGCTGACGCCGGCTTATTTTCGCGATGTGGTGTCGGCGCTCGGGCCGGAGCGCGCCGCCGTCATTCTGGCGCGGGTCGACGGGCGGCTACTTGCCATGAAGTTGCTGTTCATCGAGCAGGACCGGATCATCGACAAGTTCTGGGGCATGCGCTATCCGGCGGGGCGCGAGCATAACCTGTTCTTCGTGTGCTGGATGGAGGGCGTGCGGTTCGCGTTGGCACATGGTGCGCGCCAGTACCAATCCGGGCAGACCGCATACGCGCAAAAGGTCAAGCTTGGCAGTCGGCTTGATCCGATGTGGGTCTATTTCCGCCACCGCTGGCCGCTGGTCAATCGCCTCTTCCGGCGCGTTGCGCCGCTGCTGGCATTTGACCGTATGGACCCGGAGCTGGCGCAAATCCGGGCGCGCAGCGCGGGGAAGATTTGAGGCTGAGGCCGGTCGATCTTTCGGCGCTCAGCGGCCCCAAAGGCGCCGGCTTGCGAGGTCGGCGCCGCGCACGAGGTTCGCGAGTTTGGCGAGAGCGACCTTGGGGTCGACCATGCGATCACCTGCGAAGGCTGCGAAGCCAGAATCGGTGCAGGCGATGACGCGCTCGCGTCCGACGACGCTGGCATAACGCTCCAACCTGTCGGCAATCACCTGGGGATGTTCGACGTAGTTGTTGGTGACGTCGATGACGCCGGGCAACAACACCTTGTCATCGGGCAGCTTGATCGTCTCGAAGACGTGCCAGTCGTGTTGGTGGGTGGGGGTGGCGGCCTCGATCACGAGCTGGCGGGGCTTGCCCTTCAGGATCACGGGCAGAATGCGCTCGAGTGCGATGTCGTGGGTGTGGGGGCCCTCGTAGTTGCCCCAGGAGACGTACATGCGCAGCCGTTCGGCGGGCAAGCCGGCGAGCGCCAGGTTCAGTGCTTCCACTTGCTCCTCGGCGTGATTGATGAAGGCTGCGTCGCTGGCGGCCTTGAAGATGGTGTGACGGCCCATGGCGAGGTCGGGACAATCGATTTGCAAGTCAAAGCCGGCGTCGACAATGGCCGCGTACTCCTGGTGCATCGCTTTCGCGAGCGCCTCAAGGTAGGCCATGTGGGTTGGGTAGTAGCGATTGGGATGGAAGATGGCGATCAGGCCTGGCGAGGCGGCGGTGAGGAAGGCGCCATGGGGTTGGTGCTTTTCGACGGCAGCGCGCATGCGCTTGATGTCGCCGTCGAGGGGTGCGCGCGTGCTGAGGGCAACGGGGCCGGTGCACATGGGGCGCTGGAATTTCTGGCCGCGGCGGCGGCGCAATTGCTCGGAGGCGCCCGGGAAGTCATCGAGGTCTGCCGGGGTGACGAGGGGACTGTCGCCGGAAAAGCCTGTCAAGCGGTGCTGAATGTAACTGGCATAGGTCAGCTTGGAGAATTCGCCGTCCGAGACGATGTCCAACCCCAGCGCTTTCTGCCGCGCCACCTCGACCTCGACCGCTTCGCCGATGACGGCATCAAACAGTTCTTCCGAGACGGGATTGCCGGCTTCCTCGGCGCCGACGACGTCACTCACAAGTTCCGATCGCGGGAGACTGCCGACATGGGTGGTGAGAATGCGGTCGGTGTGGGCCATGGCGGATCTCCCGTAATTGGGGCCCTGCTTGGGACGCGGGGCCCGGCGTCGTCTTGCGGTGGCATCACGTTGGGACAGGAGATGCGTGAGCCGTTGCAAAGGATGCACCACGATAGCCCGATCCGCCGGGCGCTGTCTGTGGTGAGGTCAAATAGCTGCGGCAGTTACGCCGCTGTGGGGCAGGCGCAAGCCAAGCGCGGTCTGCCATCGCGGACCTTACCGGCCGAGATTGACGACCTGCACCCGCCGGTTGTCGCCGGCGTTGGGGTCGATCGTGTTCTTGAGTTGCTCCTCGCCAAAGCCGACGGCGAGCAAGCGGCCGGGCGCGATCGAGAACTCACGCTCGAGATAGCGTTTGATGGCCGCAGCCCGGCGTTCAGAGAGAGCCTGATTGTAATTGGCGCTGCCCTTGGCATCGGTATGGCCGGCTACCAGGAAGCGGCGGCCTGAGAGGTCGTCAGATGCCAATGCCTTGCCAAGCTCGATCAGCACCGCCTTTGCCTTGGGTGTGATCTGGGCGGAGTCAAAGTCGAAATAGACGGTGAGGTCGATAGCGGGGCGCAGGCGGGCCACGGCGGCTGCCTGCTGGCGCTGGGTTGCGTTGAATTTGGGGCGTGGCGTCTTGAAGAGCTGGTCGACGACGACGCGGTTTTCGGGGGTCATGTCGCTCGGTGGTGCGGTCGCGGCTGCTGGGGGCGGGACAGGTGCTGGCGGCGGCGCGCCATAGCCCGAGGGGGCGCTGGCCGGGCCAACGATGACGGGTGCGCCATCCGGCTGGGGCGGCCGTAGGCCACGGGTACGGCGTTGGGGGGCGCCAGTTGCGTCCTTGTCGCCGTGGGCATCACCTTTGAGGCGCTCAATGATCTCTGCAGCTGAAGGCGAGCTTTGGGCGTTGGCCGCGGGGCCAGCCCCCACGAATAAGCAGCAGCCGGTCAACAAGGCAACAAAGCGCATCATCAGTAGCGATCCCTTATGGCGAGCAAGGCGACCATTTTAGCATGACTTACCGGGTGATAGCTCAAAATCGCGATCAAACTTGCGGCATCGGGCGGAGCGCCCGGTGATCGGGGCTCGCCATGCCAATTCGTGCTCGCAGGCACGCAATCCAACGCCTGCAGACACGCCATTGCCAAATCCATGCCATCAGGGCCAAAGTCTCACGCGCGTCAAGCCGCCCCGGATGGCGCCGTCGATCACTTGACCGGATTGGAGACCCCGCATGCTCATCAAAACCGCCGGCCGCTGCATCTATTATGATCTCGTCGGTCCCGAAGATGGGCCGGTGGTGTGTTTTACCCATTCGCTGTCGTCGGACGGGGGGATGTGGGCGGAGCAGATGCCGCCGCTGCTGGCAGCGGGATGGCGGGTGCTGCGGCTCGATATGCGCGGCCATGGCGGCAGTGACCCGGTGCCTGGTGACTACACGATGGCTGGCCTTGCCGACGACGTCGCCGTCGCACTCGATTTTCTGGGGCTCGAGAAGGTACATTACATCGGGCTATCGATCGGCGGGATGATCGGGCAGGCCTTTGCCATCGGTCATGGACACCGGCTTGTGTCGTCGATGCTGTGCGATACTGCGCCGGGGACGCCGCCTGGCGGCAAGGATGCCTGGGGACCACGCATGGAGGCGGTGAAGAAGGCGGTGTCGCTGGAGCCACTTGCCGACGGTACCATGGAGCGCTGGTTCACTGACGCCTTCAAGGGGCGCCGTCCCGGCCGGTGGAAGGAGATCCGCTCCACCATCGCGAATACCACGCCGGCGGGCTATCTCGGCTGTGCGGCTGCCATTCTCGACTACGATTTTGCCGAAATTGCCAGGGATCAAGGTGCCGACGCTGGTTGTGTGCAGTGATGACGATCAAGGGGAACACCACCGGCTGGGAACAAAAAGATTGCGGAGTTGATCCCCGGTGGCCGTTACCAGGGCATTGCCAATGCCCGTCTTCCCCAACGTCGAGCATCCCGATGTGTTCAACCGCATCATGATGGAATGGCTTGACGCGCGCCGGTGAGGGGTGGGGCGGCACCGGCTGAAAGCGAGGCTGCCATGAGCTCACGACTGCGATCGCATGTGGTGTTGGTAACGGGGGCAGCCGGAACGCTTGGGCGTGCCATCACGGAAGCCATAGAGGCGGACGGGGGCATTGCCGTGCGGTCCGATCTCGCGGGGTCGCCGGGTATCGACATCGCGCTCGATGTCACGCGCGAGGACGACTGGGAGGCGGCCATCGGCGAGATCGAGCGCCGCCACGGAACGCCTCGACGGGTTGGTCAACAACGCCGGTATCATCGTGCTTGGTGATGTCGAGCACACCTCCCCACTTTGCCGATTGGCGGCGGGTCATGGCGGTCAATGCCGATGGCGTGTTCCTCGGCTGCAAGCATGCCATGGCGTTGCTGGGACAGTCGACGGCACCGGCGATCGTCAATGTGTCGTCGGTATCGGGGCTGGTGAAGGTGCCAACCTGGCAGCCTGGCCTCGAAGGGCGGTCCGGCTGCTGACCAAGTCGGTGGCATTGTCAGGGAGCCCGCAAAACCCCGAAGGTGCGATGCAACTCGGTGCATCCGCTTTCGTTGAAGGGGACATGGTGGACGGGATCGCAGGAGCCAGCCGCGACCCCTGAGCGGGCGCACACAAGCGAATGGCGGACAGCATTCCGCTTGGCCGGCTTAATTGAACCAGACGAAATTACCAGAAGCGGTGGTGTGGTTGCTGTCGGATGCTTCCAGTTTCGTCACGGGGAGCGAACTTGTGATCGATGGCGGGTTGGTGGCGCAATAGCCGGGGCGGAGTCTTTCGACGCGGGCAAGGCAGGGTGGCGAGGGCTCAATGGACAAGACCAAACTCCGAGTGCTCCGTGCCCATATGCCAATGCGCAGGGCGGCGACATCGACAATCCTGAATTCCAGGTGGCGGCGGCAACCGTGTTCACGACACCGGACAGGCGGAGGTGGCCGTTTTTCCGGCGTTGCCACCTTCCTCGGTGCGCCGTTTCTGCCGGACACGGCCGATCAGGGTTTCAAGGATCTCGACGTGGCGTTGATCGGGGTGCCGATGGATCTGGGCGTCACCAACCGTGCGGGGGCGCGCCTGGGTCCGCGTGCCGTGCGTGCGATCGAGCGCATCGGCCCCTACGAGCACGCGCTTGGCATTGCCCCGATGGCGCATGTTCGCGTCGGCGATGTCGGTGACGTTGCCATGCAGAGCCGGTTCGATCTGGCGGCGTGTCATGGCGACATCGAGGCCTGGTACGCGACTTGCCGGGACCGGCGTCATTCCGTTATCAGTCGGCGGAGACCATTCGATCAGCCTGCCAGATCTCGGCTCTTGGCGCCAAGGCCCCCCGTGGGCAGCGGCGCGCATCGATGCTCACCGCGACCGCGCTTCCGGTGCTTATGAAGGCTCGAAGTTCATCGCCGCTGGCGGCCGTTTCGCGAAGCGGTTCGCAAGGTGTGCTCGATCCCGAACGTACGATCAAGTCGGGATCCGAGGCGGGGCCGACGGTATCTGTGGGAGTTCTCGACTGTGAGCGGCATGACCGTGCTGCACGTCGAGGAGGTCGACCGGATCGGCCTCGCGGCCGTGATCGACCGGGCACGGCAGGTGGTGGGCTCCGGGGCCGACCTATGTCTCGTTCGATGTCGACAGCACATCGATCGGGTTTCGCGCCGGGAACAGGCACGCCCGAGGTCGGCGGGCTCAGTCCCGCGGGAGGCGTTAACGATCGTGCGGGGGCTTGCGGGGATCGACATCATCGGGGGCGATGTGGTCGAAGTGGCGCCGCAGTACGATGCCTCGACGGCGACGGCGCAGATTGGTGCGCAGATGCTGTTCGAATTGGTGTGCCTTGTTGCATTGCGCGCCGGGAAACGTGAGTAAGCGGCCGCAAAGCGATGATTTTCACAGTTGCGTGTTCCCCCCTCCCGCCGGTCGAGGCGCTGGCGTAAGGCTGCGGGCTTGCGCCAGAAGGGAGCCCAATCATGTTGCGTTTCGTCGCGTTGTTGACCGTGCTGCTGTTGCCTGCAGCCGCCGTTGCCCAATCGCAAGCCACGATCAAGACCTACCCGAGCAAGTACACGGTGGAAGAGACCGTCAGCCGGCTCACCAAGGTGCTGGAAGATAAGGGTATTACTGTGGCCGCCCAGATCGATCACGCCACGGGGGCAGCCAATGCTGGCCTGTCATTGCCGCCCACGGTTCTGGTTGTATTCGGCAATCCCAAGCTCGGAACGCCGCTGATGCAAGCCGAGCCCCGCATCGGGCTGGATCTGCCGATGCGGATGCTGGTGTGGCAGGATGGCGCCGGCAAGGTCTGGCTCGGCTACACGCCGCCGTCGACGCTACAGGCGCGTTATGGCATCTCGAGCGCGTCTTCGAGTGGAGGTGCTGCGCAAGATGGCAGGTGCTTTGAATGCGTTTGCCAAGGCCGCATCGGGCGCAAACTGAATTCGATAGGGGGTGTGTCTGCACGCTCCCCTGTTCAATTTCTCATATCCATCTGTTTCATAACATATTTTTGTCGCATGGAGCGTGCCCCAGGGAGAGGTTGCGCTCGATTTGATGCGGCAGAGGGCTGCGCCGGTCAATGAGGCGTTGTGCAGCTATAAGTCGATGATGTCCCAATCGCTCTCAATCGGCCTTAAGGCGGAGCCGAGGCGAACTTTGGCTGGTCGAACTTGCATCACAGCGCAAAGCTGCCTATACCGTGCGCCAGCGCTCCTTCGTCTATCGGTTAGGACGTCAGATTTTCCAATCTGAAAAGACGGGTTCGACTCCGCGTAGGAAGCGCCACATCCCTCGGCTCTTCGCTGAATGCGGTGGTAGGGTCTATTCTGGCCGTGCCGAGACATGTGGTTGCCTGCAGCGCACCTCACGGCAGCCGTTCGGCCAGGTGCCATTGCTCGGCGACGGCGATCTCCGCATGCTTGAAGCTGTGCATGTCTGCTGCACTTGACAGCGAAACGCTGATGCCCGATTTCCAAGGCAGGGCCGTCACGCTGCAGTGGCTGATCGCCGCGTTGAATTCGATCGAGATGGTCACCGTGCCCTGGTGGGCATCGATCTCTGCCATGCCGGCGGCGAACCCTCTTGCCAGCTGGATGACGCAACGCTTAAGGCGATTGAATGTCATCTGAAAGATCGCCGAATGGCTCGCCGCCTCGCGCCTCATGGTTTGCCGACATCGTGATGACTGACGCGCTTCGTATGCCCGAAAAACTCGGTCATCTGGAGAGGCTACACGCCGTGCGATGCTATGTGGCGCGTGCTCTGTCAGTAACCCCCTCGTTCCGGTATGCTCATCGCGATCAGTTGGCCCACTTTGCGGCAGCGGACGCGATCAAGAGGACGGCATGACGGACCAGAAAATTTTGCTGCGCATGTCGGAACCAAGACGCGTGTTGCGTCCAGCGGGGTCAGAGGACCGGGATACCGGTGAGGCATCGCTTATTGATCGATGAAGGGCGCCGTATCATGTCCGAGAACTTGCAAACCGAAGTCGCTGCCCATGGCGGCTCCAGCTGATCCCAAGCTGCATCGGGTCATTGCCGCAAAGCCCGACAAGGTCTATCGCGCGTTCGTCGAAGCCGATGCAGTGGCCAGCTGGCTACCGCCCTTCGGTTTCACGTGCACGGTGCATGAACTGGAGGCGAAGGAAGGTGGCAAGCACCGCATGTCCTTTCGCAACTTCACGGCGGGCAACAGTCACTGCGCAAGCTCTCGAAACTCGTCGAGCCGGACATCAAGGACTAGCCGGCAAGATGCTTGATTTGCATGGCGCAGGAGACCGTTATGGCCACCAAAATGTTCGTCAACCTACCCGTGACCGATCTCAAGAAGACCAGGGCGTTCTACGAGGCGCTCGGCTTCAAATTCAATTCGCAGTTCAGCGACGACACTGCCGCCTGTATGGTCATCTCCGAGCACAACTATGCCATGCTTCTGACGCACGCTAAGTGGAAGCAGTTCTCGTCGAAGCCGATCCCGGATGCGCACACGACGGCGGGGGTGCTTGTCGCACTGGCGCTGGAGAGCAAGCAGGCGGTCGATGACATGGTCGAGAAGGCCTTGAAAGCCGGCGGCAAGGAGCCGCGTCCGGTGCAGGATTATGGCTTCATGATACAGCGCACGTTCGAGGATCTCGACGGCCACACTTGGGAGCCGTTCTTCATGGATCCATCTCACGTGCAGACGTCGTCCACTTGAGCGACGGAGCGTGATTGGGCTTTCCCGTCACGGGCATGAAAGGCGAACAGCGATGTCCGATCTGGTGACCTGCGTATGGTTCGATCACGGCGAGGCAGGTGAGGCCGCGAAGTTCTACGCCGCGACATTTCCCGACAGTCGGGTCGGGCGTGTCAACCTGGCGCCCGGCGACTTTCCCGGCGGGAATGCGGGTTCAGAGTTGACCGTCGAGTTCACGGTTCTGGGCAGGAAGTTCGTTGGTCTCAATGGCGGGCCGAACTTCAAGCCGAACGAGGCAGTGAGCTTCATGGTGGTGACGGAGACGCAGGAAGAAACCGACCGCTACTGGGATGCCATCGTCGGCAACGGCGGAACGACGAGCGCCTGCGGCTGGTGCAAGGACCGCTGGGGTTTCTCCTGGCAGATCACGCCGCGGCGGCTGCTTGACCTCATGGCCAGTTCCAACCCCGCCGTGGCAAAGCGGGTGTTCGAGGCCATGATGACCATGGTCAAGATCGACATCGCTGCGCTCGAAGCCGCGGCCAAAGGCAAGTGATGGAGACATGACATGAGCTACATCGACGGGTTCGTGATTGCAGTGCCGACCGCGAACAAGCAGAAGTTCATTGATCACGCCAAGCTTGGCGACAGCGTGTTCATGGACCTTGGAGCCACGCGCATTCTCGAATGCTGGGGTGACGACGTGCCTGCCGGCAAGCTCACCGATTTCCGCATGGCCGTGAAAGCGAAGGACGACGAGTCCGTCGTTTTCTCCTGGATCGAATGGCCCGACAAGCCAACGCGCGATGTGGCCTATGCGAAGATGCAGGACTGGATGAAGAACCCGGAAAGGGCCGACCCGCGTATGCACCCGGCCAAGAACCCGATGCCGTTCGATGGCAAGCGCATGATCTTCGGTGGATTTGTGCCTCTGATCGATCTTGCTGCGCCGATCGGCGGTCAAGCGCCGGCCGTGCAGCCATATTTGTTTTTCCGTGGCCGATGCGAAGAAGCGATCGACTACTACAAGAGCAAGCTCGGCGCCGAGGTCATCATGATGATGCGCTTCATGGACAACCCCGACAAGCCGCCACGCGACAAGGTCCCAGCCGAGTTCGACAACCGAATCATGCATGCGGCGATCCGCATTCGCGGTACCGAGATCATGCTGTCCGACGGCCTGAAGTCGGGTCCGCTGGACTTCCAGTGCATGTCGTTGTCGCTCTCCGTGTCGAGCGAGGCCGAGGCAGATCACCTCTACCAGGCACTTGCAGCGGACGGCATCGTGCAGATGCCAATTGGACCGACATTCTTCGCCAAGCGCTTTGGCTCCGTGTCGGACAAGTTCGGCGTCTCATGGATGATCATGGTGCCGCAGAGCACGGGCAAAGACGCCTGACGATGCGGGGCACCGCGTGCATTGTCCAATTTGGCCTGCTACCCGAGGAGACGTGATGACCAAGCCCAAGATTACCATCAGCACGACGACATCCGCCTCGCTCGAGCGGGCGTGGCGGGCCTTTACGACACCGACAGATATCATTCAGTGGAACTTCGCCAGCGATGACTGGTGCTGCCCAAGCGCCGAGGTCGACTTGAGAGTGGGCGGCAAGTACAACGCGCGAATGGAAGCCAAAGACAAGAGCTTCGGCTTCGATTTCGAGGCCGTCTACGAGGAGGTCGAGCCGCAAAAGGCGCTCACGCTTTTGATGGGCGACGGCCGCAGGGCGCGTACGACGTTTGAGGCCGTCGGCAGCGGGACCAAGGTGACCACGGTCTTTGACGCCGAGGCGCAAAATTCGCTCGAGATGCAGCGCAACGGCTGGCAGGCGATCCTCGACAACTTCCGCCGGCATATCGAGCGGTGAGTTGATGACACGACGGCGTTTTCTCGAGACCGATAACTGATGTCCAGGTTCCGGCGGGAGCGACATGGCAAAGCTCGTGTTCGCAATGAACGTGTCACTCGATGGCTACGTCGATCACGATCACGCGGCGTTTGCTCCTGAGCCCGTGCTTTTTCGCCACTGGGTCGAGTGCACGCGTCGTGCGACCGGCAGTGTTTATGGCCGCCGCTTGTATGAGATCATGCGGTACTGGGATGAGGATCAGCCAGGATGGACGGCGATTGAGCAAGAGTTTGCGACAGCATGGCGGAACCTGCACAAGTGGGTCTTCTCGCGCACACTGAAGTCCGTTGGGCCCAACGCCACGCTGGTTTCGGATGACGTCGAGGCGACGATACGCGGGCTGAAGACCAGTCTCGACGGGGAGATCGACGTCGGCGGGCCGGTGCTGGTGCAAAGCCTGAGCGAGCTGGGGTTGATCGATGAGTATCGGCTCTACGTCCACCCCGTCGTGCTGGGTCAGGGCAAGCCATTCTTCGTTGGTTCACGGCCGTCTTCGTCTCGTTGAGTCACGATGCGATCGGCGTTGGAGTGGTCGGCTGACCTACGTTCCGGCAATTAGTGATCCTGCAAGGTAGTCGCACTCAGGGTGGCGCTGCCCCCGAAGTTGGACGGCTAAAATGGTCAGCTACAGTCCGCCCGGTATCAATCGACCAACTTGGCGACCGTCTTTCCAGAAAGCGCTGCAATTGGGATCGATAGTAGGTCGCTACTAAGCCGGCTATTATGCCAAACTCGACTGGATGTGGACACGGTTCTTTGGATAATGGAGAAAAATATATTCAGAAGAGAACGTTCCAAAGATACAAGCTAAAGTAATTTTCCCCAGGTAGGGACCAGGGCTTAATTAAATAAATCTCAGTCTAGACTTTCGCCTTCCGTAATGAATTCTGGCATAAGAACAAGAATCCCAAGACGGCCTGTATTATCAGGCCAACTCGGATGAGTAATTGAAAAAGGAAATGTCGGCTGGCAATAAAAGTTAATAAAGTTTGAGCTGGCGTTCCAAAATTTGCGTGACTCTTTCCGAGCCTTGTAGGCACCATGGCCCCCAACGCAAAGTATATCATGAACTCCATGTGAGAGAGCCCAGGAGAGAGACTGGCCCAGCCTTCACCGTTGAGCAAGCTAAAAATAACATTACACCCCGCACCGTTCCAAGCAAGGTGCAGGCAAGTTGCAAGGAACAATGGTATAATCGCATATAGTTCAACGATCAGCGTCCACGTGGCGCCATTAATGGAATTGTCGATCAGCGCAGAATTGTTGATGGTGGACTGAATGCTGTGCAATGTAAATGTATCCGGCAAACGGCATGGCGCGAAATAAATAAAGCTTATCGAAGCTCGCAAACCGTCGTCGGAACAATAAGTCTGAATAGTCGCTTAATCGAAAAGTCGGGAAGTATGCACTTGACATAGCCAGTCGCCGGACATATATTCTCTCCAGAAAGGGGAGAGTGTCATGTTAGAGGTCCGTCGATCCCACCGATCCGATGTTCCATGACGAGGATGCAGCGCGCGCCTATTTCGAAGCGCAGCGCTGGCCGATGGTATCGTGATTTGCCCCATTGCGCATCCGAAACCGTGACGCGACTTGAGGGAAAACCACCCGTCCCGGACTTTCCAGTGCAATTCCTGTCGCGAGCACTTCACCGTCACGGTTGGCACCGTCATGGAGTCGGAGTTTGCCGTTGACGAAGTGGGCGCTCGCCTTCCACAAGATAGCCGCGAGCAGAAGGGCATGCGCGAAGAAGCAGATGCAGCGCGAGCTGAACCTTGGCAGCTATCGCGCGGCCTGGTTCCTGGCGTGCCCATCGCATCCCGCGAGGCCGTACGCCTTGACGACGACGTCAGGGCCCGAATTGGCGGCGAAGGCAAGACGACGGTCGAGCGACGGAAGCAACTTTGTTGGCGGCAAGAAGAAAAACGTCCACCGCGGCAAGCCAGAGCCGAAGCATGCCGTCCATGCCTTGGTCGAGCGTGGCGGCGAAGCTCGGGTGAAGCACGTCCCCGACGTTTCCGCCAAGACGCTGCGCAAGGCCCATCCAGAAGCACGTCGATCGAAGTCCACCATGAACACCGACGAGGCGCGGCCCTACTACCACATGAAGAAAGGAGTTTGCGGCGCACGGTGCCGTCAACCACAGTGCTGGCGGTATGTCTCGAAGGACGGCAAGGTGCACATCAGTCTGCCGGATCCGCCGCCATCCTGAAGCGGCGTCATGTTCCACTCGGTTTCGGTAACACCTGCAAAGGTACTTGGATTGAGTTCAGTTTCCGGTGGAACACCCGATCCTCGCGAGATCGAGGACGCCGAGCGGGCGCGCCGCATGGTGAAGGGTGCCGCTGGCAAGCGGTTGAAGTATCGAAATCCTGACGCAACGGTGCGTGGAAGCTAAGTACCTTCTCGCCGTCCTCGGAAGCGGTAGGCTCATCCTGCCGCTTCTTTTCCCTTCTTCATCTCTTTGAGAGAGGCTTGGGAGGGGTGTTGAGGCGGCGGACGGCGGCATGCGGCGGTGTGCGATCTCGTCGTCAGTCATTTCATTTTCTGGTCGCTTCGCGTTCATTGGAGCAATCTAGCATGGCGAAGAAATCAAAAAAACCTCCAAAGCCAGATGGGGCGGAAAGCAAGCCAAGGACAACGAAGAAGGGTCTTGGCGGTGGCGAAGGCAATACGACTAACCAAGGAGTTTCTAACTTTTTGCAGTTGGTGGTTGGGTTGATGAGATCATGGCATAATGTGGAGGCCTGTGCTCTATTGAGGCGCGCGGTCAAATCAGTTGTTGATGTGGCTGTTAGTTGCTCATTTTGCCGAACAAGGGCGCGCAAGGATAGACAACATTTTTTCAAGATGAACGTTCTGGACGTTAACCCGACCACCTTGAGTTTGCCATGCCTTTGGGCTCATTACGAACAGCACCGCGACGGCAACAAACGTCGAAGAGATCCGCAATGCCTTTGCTACAGATACAGGCACTATCGTTGGTGAACATGTTTACCGAACATTACTTTTTGCAAAAATGGCAAGTCCCCTGTTGTCGATATACCCGCACTCTTTATTGAATGCGTTCACAAGACATACATGCAGTTGATTACGGCGACAAACCAGAAGGAGGTTTTGAGAACTTAGCGCACCTTGTCAAAAGTACATCGTTCTTCTTGATGCTGACCTCTCTCGCTTTGGCGGCCTCTATAGATCCACACAACCTTCTTCCTCTCATTGGTAGTCGCGATTGTAAGGAGTCAATGCAGCAACCCGCTGCGATCATTTCTCGTGTAATGGTCTCTGGTTTGTCCCGATCTTTCGCTTTTACCCACGGCGCAACTCCATTTCCGGGAGTTGCGCCATGCTCAAGCGGCCTGTCGGCTCTCCTTATGCCTGATTCGCTACTGTCACAAAGTGCATACTTCCCGAAAAGTCGAATAATGACCAAAGCGGCGTCTTTTTTGCAAGTGTACGACTTGATGATTCAGCAAGTACGCAGCCGCTCAAAATGAAGAATAGGATCACGGCAGCCTCCCCGTTGACCATTGCGAGAATTATCTTGGAAGAAGCGCAATAAAGCAGATCGCCTTGAAGATCAGATGGCGTAATGGTCCTTCTATCTGTCGACCGTCCAGGCCCAAGATTGCGTGATAAAATATCACGGCAACTGCAGCCGCGAACCCCATCCAGAGCTTCATTGCGCATTGGGCCCCTATCCTTTTATCCATGCGTGCAATTGAAACCGCACATTAATATACTCAGTGTTGGGCAGATCTGGGTGCAAATGGAACAAAGATCGCATCGGTGGCTCTGAAAGAACTCTAGAGCCAAAGAGAGCGAGAAATGTGCTTTATCGAAGTGGGTCGCCAATTCAAGCAGCCTTATAGCTTGCGTCGTGTGTTACCTCCTCGGTGGTCTTGGTCATGTCTTTCTGCCTTGGAAATTCGGATGTTGAGCAACATCATCTAACCCCAACCGGCAGCGGCACGACCCGGATTGCGCCTGCCGGCGATCGCCGCCGTGACTTTTCGCTGTCGATGATTGCGATCTCAGCACACAGCCAGCGGTTACGGCCAGCGAGGCCGACGAAGTCGTTTGCATCCTGTTCCTCCATTTGTTTAACCGACCTTTTCGGCGCGGTACGTCCTGCCGGCTGGGTGACGTCTCTTAGTTACCCCTACCAGGCTAACTGCCGCAGCCTGGGAGATCAACCGGTAAGTGAGCCACCGGACAGCAAACGGCTAGTTTGCGCGAGGCCGGATCGGTTGGAGTGGGTGCAACTGCAACACTGCGTGGGCTGCGTCAGTCCGGTGGCTAGAGAGCCAGAGGCGATCGGCTGAACTTGGTGCCTGCGGAACCGGCAGAGGCCGTCCGCGTTATCACAATACCAAGCGGACCCCAGTGCAATTGATTGGAATTGAAATGCCGAAGCCGCCGTCCCCGCGGCCTGCGCCGCCTGATCCACCGCCTCTTCCTCCTGGCGTGCGACCTGGGCTGCCCGGTGAAAAAGGCGGATATGCCACCGCTTCCGCCGGTCAGGCCCGAAAGACGGCCGGGTCCCAAGCCAACCGGTTGCCGGGAGCCCGGCGCAAAGGGCCGCCAGACCTTGACCCGACTGAAGCGGATTGAGGCTCTTGGATCTCAGGGCTTCATGATGATCGAGATATGGTTCAAGTTTTTCCCGAGTATGTCGTTTGGCTGATGCGAACGCGCGGAAATTGGCGGCAAGCGCTGGGAAGGGATTGCTGACTTCTGCCGCTGTTCCTTCTTCTGGGCGGGAAAAACTTGCGCCCTAACGCTCGCCCCACCAATTCAGGCGGCATGAAGCGAACAAACAGGTGCAGGCGCAAACGTCCGTGAAAGTCCAATTGGAAAAATAATCGAGCTACTTATGGGCTTCTGGTCGAACTCGGATCAAGGGGAACGGACCCGATCTTTTTGGCGGAGAGGGGGGGATTCGAACCCCCGAGGCCGGTCACCCAGCCTGCCGCATTTCGAGTGCGGTGCGATCGACCACTCTGCCACCTCTCCGGGCCACGGCTCGGACGCGGGTTGGCATCCGGGGCCTGAGCCCACGCCGTGACTGGGGGCTTCTAGGCGATGGCGGGCGGGGAAGCAAGGCTCATGTGCCGGATGATGCGTGTTCGAGGGGCCGGGCGGGTCGCCGCAGTGCAATATCGCTTGGCGTCAGGCTATAAGGGGCGAGCCAACGCAAGCTGGCCAGAAAACCAACCCACTGGACTCCTCACCATGATCGGCCGTCTCAATCATGTCGCCATCGCCGTCAAGGACCTCGCGGCCTCTTCGGCTCTTTATCGCAATACGCTCGGCGCCAGGGTTTCCGAGCCGGACAGTCTGCCCGAGCACGGTGTGACCGTGGTTTTCGTGGAGCTGCCCAATACCAAGATCGAGCTGCTTGAACCGCTTGGGGCGGGGTCGCCGATCGCAAAGTTCCTGGAGAAGAACCCGGATGGGGGCATCCATCACGTCTGTTACGAGGTGGACGACATCATTGCAGCGCGCGACCGGCTGAAGGCCGACGGCGCGCGGGTGCTGGGCGACGGCGAGCCCAAGACCGGAGCGCATGGCAAGCCCGTGCTGTTTCTGCATCCCAAGGATTTTTGCGGGACGCTGGTCGAACTCGAGCAGGCCTGAGGCGTTGCGATACGAAGAGGAGCTGCCTGAATGAATCTGGCATTCATGTTTGCCGTCTACTTCATCATCTGGTGGGTGGTTCTGTTCACGGTGCTGCCGTTCGGCGTGCGGACACAAGCCGAGGCGGGCGTCGTGGTGCCGGGGACCTCGGGCAGCGCCCCGGAAGGCTTTCGGCTCGGGCGCGTCATCATGTTGACGAGCGTGGTTGCGGCCGTGGTGTTTTGCGTGCTTTGGGCGGCCGTGGCCTGGAATTTCATCGATCTCGACGCGATCGCTGGATTCCCGTCGGCGGTGCAGCTACCGGCAGAAGTCACGCGGTGAGCCTGAACAAGCGTCATGAGGCTGTTGCGTGGGTGCACTAGAATGCGCGTCGTCGGGATGGGGTGTCATGAGAATGGGGCCCGGACAGATGCCGCAGGCCCCATGATGCGGGCGATCGCCCAGATGCCGTCAGGTGTGGCGCGTGCGTGCTGCCTGCGCCAGCCGTTTGCCCCAAGCGAGGTTCGGCACCTCAGTTGACGTAGACCCCCGCGCCTCTCGATGGAGCGCGATCGGTTACGCCGGTCTCCCCAGACTCAGGCACTGTTTCGGCTCGTGGCCAGATACAGCCCCTTTTCGTGCAACGACGCCACGTTTAGTGGATCAAGGGGGTCCTGTCAGCACTTTTCCGTGATTTGGGTGAAGGATGTTACCGGCTGGGGACAAGGTCTCGTGGCGGGGGACTTGGCGCGGGGCGCCATTGCCAGGGCCCAGGGAAATGGCTAATAGCGGCCGTGTGCCTTGTAAATTGAGGCCGCGCGGCAGGCGGGCAGCCGACCGGCTGCGAGTTCGTCAATCCTGGGAGCGCCCATTCCATGCGCCTGAGCCGCTATTTCCTTCCTGTCCTGAAAGAGACGCCGAAGGAGGCTGAGATCGTATCGCACCAGCTGATGCTGCGTGCGGGACTGATCCGCCAGGAAAGTGCGGGCATCTACGCCTGGTTGCCGCTTGGGCTCAGGGTTTTGAACAAGGTCAACGCCATCATTCGTGAGGAGCAGAACCGCTCCGGCGCCATCGAGCTGTTGATGCCGACGATCCAATCGGCGGACCTGTGGCGGGAGTCGGGTCGCTACGACGCCTACGGCAAGGAGATGCTGCGCATCAAGGACCGCCACGAGCGCGAAATGCTGTTCGGGCCGACCAACGAGGAGATGATCACCGCAATCTTCAAGACTTATGCGAAGAGCTACCGGGATCTGCCGCTGAACCTCTATCATATCCAATGGAAGTTCCGTGATGAGGTCCGGCCGCGGTTCGGCGTGATGCGCAGCCGCGAGTTCCTGATGAAGGACGCCTACTCGTTCGATCTGGACAAGGAGAGCGCGCGGCACGCCTACAACAAGATGTTCGTCGCTTATCTGCGCACCTTCGCCCGTCTGGGCTTGAAGGCCATTCCGATGCGCGCCGATACCGGTCCGATCGGCGGTGATCTCAGCCACGAATTCATCATTCTGGCCGAGACCGGCGAGAGCGAAGTTTTCTGCCACAAGAACTACCTCGATTTTGCCGTGCCGGGGGCCGACACCAATTTCGACGATGTGGCGGGGATCCAGGCCACCGTCGACAAATGGACCGGCCTTTACGCGGCGACATCGGAGATGCACGACGAGGCGGCCTACAACGCCCTTGCGGCCGATCAGCGCGTTTCGGCCCGTGGGATCGAGGTCGGCCACATTTTCTACTTCGGCACCCGGTACTCCGAACCCATGAAAGCGCAGGTGCAGGGTCCAGACGGCAAGCCAGTGACCGTGCACATGGGCTCGTACGGCATTGGTCCCAGTCGCGTGGTGGCCGCCATGATCGAGGCCGGTCACGACAAGGACGGTATCGTTTGGCCGGTGCCGGTGGCGCCGTTCGAAGTGGCGTTGGTCAATCTGAAGCCCGGTGACGATGCCACGGACGGCGTTGCCAACGACCTGGCGGCGAAGCTCGAGGCGGCAGGCGTGGACGTGCTGGTGGATGATCGCGACGACCGGCCGGGCGCCAAATTCGCGACGATGGACCTGATCGGCTGCCCATATCAGTTGATCGTCGGTCCCAAGGGCGTGAAGGCGGGTGAGGTCGAGATCAAGACGCGGCGCGATGGTGCGCGCCGGTCGCTCACTCCCGAGGCGGCGGTCGGCGCCCTGGTGGGCGAGATCGAAGCCGGTCGCAAGCTCGCCTGACACGCGGGCGGGCCGGGACCAAGCGGGGTCTTTATCCGGGCCCGGCGGACAGGGGGATACGCATGACGACCGCCACGGCGGAGAAAACGGTATCCGTCGACACCGCGCCTTTTGCGCCGTTCGAATGGATGCTGGCCAAGCGCTACCTGAGGGCCCGGCGCAAGGAAGGTTTTATCTCGGTGATCGCCGGCATTTCGTTCCTCGGCATCATGCTGGGGGTGGCGACGCTGATCATCGTGATGGCAGTCATGAACGGCTTTCGTCACGAGCTGTTTCAGAAGATCCTCGGCATCAACGGCCACGTTATCGTGCATAAGCTGCAGGCGCCGTTCGAGGACTACGAGGCGGCGGCTGCGCGTCTGCGTGCGGTGCCCGGTGTGAAGGTGGCGATGCCTCTGATCGAGGGGCAGGCGATGATCTCCTCGAGCCAGCAGACACTTGGGGCGCTGGTCAGGGGACTATCCGAGAAAAACCTGAAGCAGCTCGATCTGGTTGCCAAGAATATCCGTTTTGGCACGATCGATGGTTTCGACAATCAACAGGGCATTGCGCTGGGCCTGCGGCTCGCCAATTCGCTGGGGGTCGGCGTGGGTGACAGTGTTTCGCTGATCGCGCCGAAGGGGGCATCGACGCCATTCGGCACGGCGCCACGCATCAAGCGCTACCGGATTTCGGCGGTCTTCGAACTCGGCATGTCCGAGTACGACAAGACCATGGTGTTCATGCCGCTCGCTGAATCGCAGAAGTATTTTTCGCGCGGGGCGGAGGTCGACGTCCTCGAGGTGATCACGAAGAATCCGGATCATGTCGATGCGTTGATGGAGCCGTTGAAGGCGGCGGGCGGGCCGACGCTACATTTTGCCGACTGGAGGAAGCGCAACGAGACGTTCTTCACGGTGCTGGAGGTGGAGCGCAACGTGATGTTCATCATCCTTTCTCTGATCGTGCTGGTGGCGGCGCTGAACATCATCTCGGGCATCATGATGCTGGTGAAGGAGAAGGCGCGCGACATTGCGATCCTGCGTACCATGGGAGCGACCAAGGGCGCGATCATGCGCGTGTTCCTGATCACGGGCGCATCGATCGGGATCGTGGGGACCATTGCCGGACTGATCCTCGGGCTCATCTTCTGCTCGAATATCGAGGCCATACGCCAGGTGCTGCAGTCGGCGCTGGGCACCAAATTGATGGACCCGCAGGTCTACTATCTGACGCGGCTGCCGGCGTTGCCCGATTTCTGGGAAACGACCTGGATCGTGGTGATGGCGATGGTGTTATCAGTGCTCGCCACACTCTACCCGTCGTGGCGCGCATCGCGTCTCGATCCCGTCGAAGCCTTGCGCTACGAGTGAGGGGCCAAGTGCAGGATATGGAGCCACAACGCGGTGCGGTGCTCGATCTGATCGGGCTCAGGCGCACCTTCCACCAGGGCGCTCGGGCGATCCACGTTCTGGATGGTGCGAACGCCACGCTGATGCCTGGACAAGCGGTGGCTTTGGTCGGGCCGTCGGGCGCGGGCAAGTCGACGCTGCTGCATATTGCGGGACTGCTGGAGACGCCGGATGGCGGACAGGTGATCGTCAACGGCCAGGACTGCTCACGGATGGACGACGGGGCGCGCACACGCGTGCGCCGCGCCGAGATGGGGTTCGTCTACCAGTTCCACCAGCTGCTACCGGAGTTCTCGGCACTTGAGAATGTGATGATGCCGCAGCTGATTCAAGGCAAGAGCGACCGGGTGGCGCGCGAACGTGCCAAGGAATTGTTGACGGGGCTCGGGCTTGGCGAGCGGCTGGAGCACCGGCCGGCGGAACTCTCGGGCGGCGAGCAGCAGCGGACGGCGATCGCCCGCGCACTTGCCAACGCGCCGCGCCTGCTGCTGGCCGATGAGCCCACAGGCAACCTCGATCCCAAGACCTCGGAGCATGTGTTCGGTGAGTTCGTTGGCCTGATCGAGCAGACCGGAGTCGCGGCGCTAATCTGTACCCACAACATGGATCTGGCGCGCCGGATGCACCGCGTGTTCCGCCTCGAGGCCGGACAGCTGGTCGAGATTCGGCCGGAGGCTGTGAGCGGGTGAACCGCAGCAAGGCCTGGCAATGGTTGTTCGGGGGGTGGCGACTGCTATAGCTTACGGCATCACATGACTTTGGTGCTGAAGGGAGCATGACGCCGTGGCTGACGAAGACCTGCCGTTCGAGGGTGTCAAGGTGCTGGATCTGTCGCAAGGCGTGGCGGGGCCCTATTGCGCCATGATGCTGGCGCGAAACGGGGCTGACGTCGTCAAGCTGGAGCCGCCGGGTGCGGGCTGTTGGAGCAGGCAGCTCGGCAAGTTCACCGGTGATCACACGGCGCACTCACTGGTGGTGCACCGAGGCAAGCGCAGCCTGGCACTCGACCTCAAATCGGAAGCCGGTGTGGGCATCGCCCGGCAATTGGCCAAAGACGCCAACATCGTCATTCACAACTATCGAATCGGTAAGATCGACAAGTTCGGCCTCGACTATCCGACGCTCGCCAAGACCAATCCCCAAGTCGTCTACGCCTGGATCACGGGCTTTGGCCCGAAGGGGCCAAACGTCGAGCTGCCGGCGACCGACAGCGTGATGCAGGCCTTTACCGGCATGATGTCGATCAACCGCGACAAGGACGGCCTGCCGCAACGCATCAACATGCTGGCGATTGATTTTGCCACCGGCCTCTACGCTTTCCAGGCGGTGGCTGCCGCGCTCTACGGGCAGGCGATGAAAGGCAAGGGCAAGTTCATCACCACCAGCCTGCTCGAGTCCTCGATCGTCTACCAGGAGGCGGCGATCATCGAATCGCACCTGCAGAAAGGCAATGTCGAGCCGATCGGCATGCCTGTCGGCACCTTCAAGACGCGCAACGGATACATGAGCCTCAACGCGCGGCGCCAACCGCAGTTCGAGGCGTTCGCCAAACTCGTGGGCCACGCGGAATGGATCGAGGATGCGCGCTTCAAGGATCCGCGAGTCAGGGTCGAGAATGGCGACGCGCTGATGGCGCTGATCCGGCCGATCATTGCCGAGCGCACGACCGAGGATTGGGACCAGGCGCTGTCGGCAGCTGACGTTCTGCATGCCAAGGTGCACACGCATGAGGATCTGTTCGATAACGTGCAAGTCAACGCCGTCGATGCCTTGACGTGGGTCGATGATCCGACACTTGGCCGGGTGCCGTTTGGGTCCATTGCGGGACAAGCCGCACCACGGACGGGCTGCCGTTTGAGCCACAGTCCAGGCCTTGGTGAGCACTCGCGCGAGGTGCTGTCCGAGCTTGGGCTCTCCGCATCGCAGATCGATGCGTTGGTTGCGGCGGAACGGTGCAGGCACCGGCGGCGCGCTGAGTGTCGACGGTTCGCGATTGACGCTCTACCGCGGGCTCAAATCATCTGCCGTCGCTCGGCCGTGCGCACGCTCTTGCCCCACGATCACCAGAATTCGTCGATAGGTCTGGTGGGGCTGAGGCAACTCGCGGAACCTTTGATGTCTATGCGTAAAATGGGACCGGCTGGTCTCGCGATGGGTCTATGTGTCGTCGTGACCTTGGCTGCATCGGCACTGGCCCGTGCCGACGATTGCAGCAGTGGTGCCGCCGGTTCAGGTGGCGTGGGCTGTGCCGCGTCCGATGCGACTGCCGGTGATGTCTCGTACGTGCCTTCGGCAGCGCCGTTGTCTGCCACCATCGGCGATGAACAGACGACGCTCGACGCCGGGCCTCAGCTCGATCTCAGCGACAGCGTGCTCGCGGGGGACGTCGGCGCCCGGGAAGTACTTCCCGGTTTGCACGTGACCGAGCCGACGTCCTCGATGACGCCGGATCTGCCGGCAACGGGGCTGACGTCGCTTGGCACGTGGCGAAAATTGGAGATGGAGCGCGTTGGCGAATCCGCGTTGACCCGCAGCGGCGTTGGCTGGAACTACAAGGCGAGCCGGTCCGCCACCCTCGGCATGTCGCTCGAGAGCGAGGAGCGCAATGCCGACGTCTCGCTCACCGAACAGACGAGAATGGCAGCCACGTTCGGTCTCAAGCCGTCGCCGCTGCTGAGCTTCGAGGCGAAGGCTGCCTGGGCGCAGCAGTCGGCGGGCGATGTCGCGAGCCGGGACATCCAATCGGCCCAGAACGAGCTTTCCGCGCGATTGAGCGGCGACTGGCGCGTGGGGGCCTTCAAGGTTGCGCCCAATGTGACGGTGGCGCACGCCCAGGACGGCGGTGGCACCGACGTTGCCACCACGGGATTGGGCACCGTCGTGGTGGCACCGACCATCAGCCGGCCGGTCACACTGGATGGTGCCAAGGCGCTGGAGCCATTCCTCACCTTCAAGCAGGAAATGGAGATCAACGGATTGTCGCTGCAGGCCGGTGCGCCGGTGCTGACGGAAACGGGCCGGTCTGCCGGTGGTGGCGTCAAGCTCGAGAAAAAGGACGCCTACAGCCTGAGCGTCACGACGGATGTCGAAAACCTCGATGCCGAGCATCGGTCGCTGAAAAGTCAGCTGCGTTTGAGTGTGCCACTCAAGTAGAGCGCAGTGGCGAATCGCGCCATTCGATGGTGACCGCCGGACAGCATGTTGGTCGCGTTGTGGTGGGCGCGCATGCCGCGATCGGTCCAAGCGCTTGACGGCTTCTGCTGCATCTCCCCAAACTGGACGAAACCGCAAGGGGAGTGCCTGCACATGACCGACGTCACAATTCTCGCAACGGGTCTTGGCTTTCCGGAGGGCCCTGTCGTCTGCACTGACGGGTCGGTCGTATTGACGGAGATTCGCAACGGCCGCTGCACCCGCGTGACCGCCGATGGCACCGTCAGCCTCTTCTCCGACTGCGGTGGCGGCCCCAATGGTCTGGCCGTCGGCCCGGACGGACACTTCTACCTGTGCAACAACGGTGGCAGCCGCTACGTCGAAGGCCACTCCATGGGGCTCGGGCCGCATCCCGACTACAAGCACGGCTGGATCGCGCGGCTCGATGCCAAAACCGGCGCGTCGACGCTGCTCTACAAGGACGTTGGCGGCAATCTGCTCTCGGCGCCGAACGATCTCGTCTTCGACACCGACGGCGGTTTCTACTTCACCGATCTTGGCAAGCGCTACCCGCGCAAACGCGACAACGGCGGCCTCTACTACGCCAAGCCCGACGGTTCGCACATTGCCGAGATTGCCTATCCCATGCTTTCGCCGAACGGTTGCGGCCTCTCGCCCGACGGCAAGACGCTCTATGCCGCCGATACGGAAGGCGCGCGGCTGTGGGCCTTCGAGGTGCAGGGGCCGGGCAAGCTCAAACCCAAATCGAATTTGCACCGCACTCGGGCCGCATGATCGCGGGGCCTACCCGGCAAGGCGCGCTTCGACAGCCTCGCAGTCATGGCCAGCGGCAACATCTGCGTTGCGACATTGGGCACGGGCTACATCACGGAAATTTCACCCACTGGCCAGATCGTGCGCGAGGTGAAGATGCCCGATGTCTACCCGACCAACATCTGCTTCGGCGGCGACGACATGTGCACGGCCTATGTGACGCTCTCGGACTCCGGTCGCCTCGGCAAACTGCGCTGGCCGGAGCCTGGCTTGAAGTTGAACTTCAACTGAGGTGTTTTTCGTGGCGCCTTCGGATGCCGGGGCTTGCTTGGCCCTTCGCATGAAGACTTCGCAGCCGGGCCAGCATCCGGCGGGTTTTTAGTGGCGCCTTCGGATGCCGACACAGCATCCGGCGCGTGGACACATGAGCGCAGTGGGTTCGGATCTCCAAAAAAACTGGTGGGTCTGGGAGGCTGTGCCTCCCAGCGGGGTGCGGGGCAGGCCCCGCTCGCGCCGCAGGAGCGAACCAACGACGCCCGATCAGCGCCCGGTAAACACCGGATCGCGCTTGGCTGAGAAGGCGGCGACGCCTTCCTTGTAGTCGTCGCTGGCAATCGCCTCGTCCATGACGTTGTGGATGTCGTCGCGCCGTTCGTGCACCTCGGCGCGGGCCAAGGCGGTGAGCACGATCTTTGCGCCCTTGATGGTGAGCGGAGCCGACGTGGACATGCTCTGGGCGAGCGCCCGTGCGGCCGTGATGGCGGCTTGTCCGTCAGCCGCCATGTGCGTTGCAAGGCCGACGGCGCGGGCCTCGGCGGCGTCATAGCGGCGGCCGGTGAACAGCACCTCCTTGGCGACAGCCAGGCCCACGGCGTCGAACAGCGCGCGGGTTTCGACGACGCCGTAGACGTTGGAGAGGCGGGCAGCGGGAATGGCCATGTAGGCGGTGGCGTCGGCGACGCGGAAATCGCACGACAGCGCCAGGCCAACGCCGCCGCCGTAGCACGGGCCGGAGATGGCGGCGATGACGGCCTTGGGGCAGGCGGAGATGGCGGATTGCGCGGCATCGGCCGCGGCCTCATAGGCCCGGCCATCCTCGATAGTGGCGCGCACGGCTGGAAACTCGGAGATGTCAGCGCCGGCGCAGAAGGCGTTGCCGCCGCCCGTCAGAATGATCGAGCGCAGGTTCGCTTCGCCGCCAAGCGCGGTGAACACGCGGCCAAGTTCGCGCCACATGGCAAGCGTCACGGCGTTGCGCCGGGTTGGCCGGTTGATGGTGACGACGGCGATGGCGGGGTCCGTGCGGTCGAGAACGATGTGGTCGGGGGCGAGGGGCGTGGCGTCTGGCACGGGCGTCCCAGGGTGTGTGTTCGACCGCGAGGAGAGGGGCAGGCGTTCGTGTCAAGGCGGGCTTCGCGGTCGCGCCTGCGGCACGAGCGAGGGCCAGCCCTCGCGCTCCCGCCGGGAGAACACCTCCCGGTCCCACCGCTTGTGTGGTGGGGTCGGCGGCTCCGGGCGGGCAACCACCCAGCCGTGTCCACGCGCCGGATGCGCAGTCGGCATCCGAAGGCGCAACCAAAAAACCGCCGGATGCCGGCCCGGATGCGAAGTGGGCATGCGGAGGGCGTCACATAGGTGCCCTTGCACTACAACTGGCACCGCCACTACGATCCCTCCATTGGCCGCTACACCCAGCCCGACCCCCTCGGCTTCGTCGATGGGCCCAGTGTGTATGGGTATGTAAGGGGCGGGCCAACAACACAAGTGGACCCTGATGGCCGAAATACGGGGCGGCGCTGCTATAGGCGGAGCAGTTGGTGGCCCACCTGGCGCGGTAATTGAGCAGGCATCGGTACCGGAATAATTGGGCTAGGAGCGATCTATTGCCGAATTCATCCGGACAAATGTCGAAAGCTGCTCGAACTCTGCATTCCGAGAGTGGGAAGCGGTGGAGGGGAGGCCCAATCCCGATGATCCTGACTGCAAGCGAGAATGGCGAGAAGCTAAACGCATATGTGCAGATGAGCTAACGAAAAAGCGCCCCAGCCGGAGAATTACGGGGGGCACAAAAACATCACCGATTGCGCGAAAGGGCATGTTAGCCAGCGTTGTGGCGGCAACAAGATCGAGTAGCTATTGCAGATCATGGGAGTTCCAAGATGCGCAATGCAGAAGTAACTAAGCTCAGAAACAAGGTGTTTTCACTAATTCGGTCAGCCGAATCTCGATCGCGCTAGGGACCTTTGCGAGACGGTTTGCAGCGGGTGAAGCCTGAGAACTCACATAGGCTTCATGCTCTGCTGGCCCAAATCAATTGGGATCAAGGCAACTATGATACGGCCATTAAGAAATTGGGCCTTGCGTCGAATCTGAATCCATCATGGATTGCTTATCATTATGAGCTTAGTTGCTGGCACTCCAGCTACATCAGTTCCTAGAGGCGCGAAATAGGCAGAACAAGTCTTGCGATTGGAAGAAGGTCGCAATTCGGAGGCCTTTGTAAATGAGGCGCGTGCGATAGCCGCATTGGCTGCGCTTGCGCTTGG
This sequence comes from Hyphomicrobiaceae bacterium, assembly GCA_041397705.1. GTDB lineage: Bacteria > Pseudomonadota > Alphaproteobacteria > Rhizobiales > Hyphomicrobiaceae. The sequence goes on along the minus strand of JAWKWC010000001.1, from coordinate 404,569 downwards.
TGACCGTGAAGGGGCAAGAAGGCACGCAGTAGGAATATCTCGAGAAGACGAAATCATTGCTGGAGAAGAACTTGTCACCAGGGCGCAGCTTCTTTCTCAAATAATGACGTAGAAAAATATTTCCGTTCCAGGGTAACCTGGTTGGCACCTACACCTACAATGGTGCCCAGCAGCTTATCCAGCGGGTGATCACCAACTCGGGCTCGGCCAACGGCACCGTGCAGTACGTGCACGATCGCATGGGCAACATCATCGCCGAGGCGACGTCGCAGGCGCCGCGGTGCGCGAGTACATCTGGCTGCCGGAGGCGGAAATCGCGCCCACCTTCCGCCTGCGCGCCCAGGTGGACCGGCCGTGGCCGTGGTCGACGGCGTGAACACCGGCTCGCCTCAACTGTGGTACGTGGCGGTCGATCATCGGCATCGCCCGATCCGCATGACGGATGCCTCGAAGTCCACCATGGGACGCGGTGGACGCCATTTTGCTCGCTCGCCTCCGGCAAGACGGGGCTCACCGCACGCCATCACCGGCGCCGCCACGCTGGACCAGAGGTTCCCCGGCCAGTGGTTCCAGCTCGAATCCTCCTTGCATTACAACTGGCACCGGCACTACGGATCCTCCATCGGCCGCTACACCCAGCCCGATCCCTCGGCTTCGTCGATGGGCCGAGTGTGTATGGGTATGTGCGGGGACGTCCGCTGCAGAGCGTTGATCCGCAGGGGCTGTGGGGTATTTGGAGCGCAAACGAAGGGGACGTAGCGGGTTTACTGGGTGTGTAGGCGGCACTGCCGTAGGTTGGGACAGCGAATTGGAACTTTTTCGCTTGCCTACGGTGGGGCCTCGCTCGGAATGGGAATTTCACTGTCGACTGGTGTTGGTGGGTATTACGGACACATTTGCGATCTGGCTGGTAAAGGTGCCGGAGCGGAGGCGGTGCTGGACCGAATTCCGTAAATACTACCTGGTCAAAAGGTTTCCATGGAGTTGCGGTCGGGATTGGAGTAGGGACGCCATTCGCTTACAGTGGGACCAACACCTTCACTCAGCTCAGCTCAGAGACGCATGCCAAGTGTGCTTGCCGAGGACGGAACTAATTCCGCTGTCGGGCCAAAGGATAAGACGTGTCCGTGGGATCCCCAAGACGTAGGCTGAAACGACTGCAGTACATCTGTATTGCCACGTGGCTTCTTACCGCAGCATCGGCCGTTGCTGTAGTCAATCTGCCCTTCGGCAATCAGACAATTGGCATATTGTTGGGTCGCTCGTCACCATCTGGTTAGTGGTGACCTTGTTCTATACTTTCTCCCTCAAATGCCCGTATTGCGGAAAATATCTCTGGTTTAAGAAGTTACGATGGTTCGGCGAGTGCGGATGGCTCGATACCCGACCACTGCCCATCTTGCGAGAGGATCTTCGTCTAAGCCCGGGTCGGGAGGAGCAGGCCTGAGGCAACGGCCTCAACGACTGAACCCATACGTCCGACTACGAGCTCGACGTGCTGGGCCTCTATGACGGCGCCACCAGCCTCGTCAACCGCGCCCACACGCGAACGGACAGCCTCAACCTCACCAACATCTGGGACAACGTCAGTTCTGCCAACAACAAGAGCTTCTGGTACACGGCCGCCAATCGCCTGCAGAACGGCGACGGGCCGTGGGGCACGCGGGTGTGGTACTACGACGGTGTCGGCAACCGTACGCATGAGATCGCGACGCCGCCCGGTGGCTCGGCAACGACGGACGTGCTCGGCTATCCGGCCGGCTCCAACCGGTAGTGGACATCCGCGCGGCGGCACCACCGTGCGCTCGTTCACCTACGACGGCGCCGGCAACATGCTCACCGACAGCCGGCTCAGCCCGCCGGATGCGCCAGTGGGCATCTGAAGGCGGCACTCGAAACTCTACGCCTACACCCACAACAACGCCAACCGCCTCAAGACGGTCTCGTTCCAGGGCAATCTGGTCGGCACCTACACCTACATGTTTGCTTGCCCGCCTCCGGCAGGACGGCGCCCAGCAGCTCATCCAGAGGGTGATCACCAACTCCGGCTCATCCCGCGTCGGATGCTGTGTGGGCATCCGGAGGCTTACTCCACCCACCGTTGTCATCTCGGGCATGCGTCTTCGCGTGTCCCGAGGACCCATTTCGCGGCAACGTCGGAAGGGGCTGGTTCGGCGCTTTTGGTGCGCTTACTTGGACATCGTTGGCGTACGTGTTTGCCGATGAATGGGGCCTCGGCAACTCGGGCTCAGCCCTCGGCCGAGGACGACCTTTTGGGTGGGGTTTTGGCGAAGGCCAGCACGGCCGGGCGACGACATCACATGGTCCGGGCAATGTGCTGGCGAGATGACCGGGCCATCGGCTTGACTCCATCCCCTATGCGCGACACGCTTTCTTGGCTGCAACCCCAAGGAGGCCGCCATGAACTCACCTGCACCCTCCCTGCCGCCCGTTCGCGCCGACGCGGCCGAGGAAATCCCGGTGCTGACCTCGGCCCCTATTTGGCAGGCGAGGCGGGCGCCAAGGCCAAGCTCGCGGCCGAACTGCGCCACTGCTTCGAGGATGTGGGTTTTATTTCATCGTCAATCACGGCGTTGCCCAAAGCCTGATCGATGACGCGTTCGAGGCCGCGCGGCGCTTCCACGCCGAGCCGCTGGAGAAAAAGCTGGAGGTGCGGTCATCCAATACAACATCGGCTACCTGCCGATGCGGGCGGCACCACGCGCCATTCGCAGCTCAACGCCAACAACAAGCCGAACGTCAACGAGGCCTACTTTCTGGCGCGCGGCCGACCCCGACGATGCCGACATGTTGGCGGAAAAGCCCTATCGCACGCCCAACAAATGGCCGCGCGATCTGCCGGGGTTTCGCGAGGCGTGCCTCTGCCTACACGGCGGCGCTGGAAAAGCTCGCCCGCAGCCTGGTGCGCCGCTTTATGCGCTGGCGCTGGATTTGCCGGAGACCTATTTCGATCAGGCCGTGCCAAGCCGATGTTCAAGCTCAGGATGTCGCATTATCCGCCATCCGATCCGCAGGCCGACAACGAGTTCCGGCTTGGCGCCGCACACCGATAGGCGTCGTTCATGACGCTGCTGGCGCCGAACCCGGTGCCGGGGCTGGCGATCCGCATGCCGACGGGTCGCTGGGTCGATGCGCCGGCGATTCCGGTGCGTTCCTGGTCAACGGCGGCGACATGCTCAGGCGGTGGACCAACGATCGGTTCCTGGCGACGCCGCACAGGGTCGTGAACCGGACGGGCGGCGCTTCGCTACGCGCCTTGCCGTCTTCTTCGATTGTGGCGCCGAGCACGTCATGGAATGCCTGCCAACCTGCACGGGGCCGGGCAATCCGCCGAAGTATGAGCCCATCGACTACGTCTCGTACATGACGTGGTTCCGCAACATGAACTACGCGGGCGTGGCGAAGGATGAAAAGGGCGGTCAGTTGGCTGGGAGTTGAGGCTTCTAGTTGCGCCTTCGGATGCCGACCAGCATCTGGCGCGTGGACACATCGGCGTTGAGGGTCGGGCTGCTGGCCCGAGCGAGGGCCAGCCCTCGCGCCCCGCCGGGAGGACACCTCCCGGAACCCACCGTTTTTTGTGAGAGGTGGGTGGGGTATGCGCGGGTGCGTTTGACAGGCTTGGCGGCGCCACATACCACTGCGGCATGCGTGGCAGGTTCATCACATTCGAAGGTGGCGAAGGCTCGGGCAAGTCGACCCAGGCACGGTTGCTGGCCGCGCATTTGCGCACGATGGGCGCCGAGGTGGTCGAGACCCGGGAGCCAGGCGGTTCGCCGTTTGCCGAGCGCGTGCGCAATCTCATTCTCGACCCGACGATACCTCCCCATGGCGCGCTGGCGGAGGCGTTGCTGTTCTATTCGGCTCGATCCGATCACATCGACGCGGTGGTGGCGCCGGCCTTGGCGGCGGGCGGCATCGTGATCTGCGATCGCTTCTCGGATTCGACGCGGGTCTACCAGGGGTTGGTCGGTGGCCTGCCCGATGCCACGCTGCAACAGCTCGAAACTCTGGTGGTGGGTGCGTGCCGGCCCGACCTGACGTTTTTGCTGGATCTCGATGCGGCAGCAGGGCTGGAGCGGGCGCGTCAGCGGCGATTGACGGGCACCGATCCGCATGCCGCCAGCGATGCTTTCGAGGCGCGCGAACTTGCCTACCATCAGCGCTTGCGGGCGGGGTTTCTCGAATTGGCGCGGCGCGAGCCCGGTCGTATCGCGGTGCTCGATGCCACCCAGGACGTCGAGACGCTGGCGCGGCAGGTGCGTGACGAGACGGCTCGCCGCCTGGGAGATGCGTGATGGCGCGCGCGCCGGCTGTGCAGGAGATCGAGGCGCTGCCCGAGGCCGACCGGCTCGATGGGATACCGCACCCCAGGGAAACCGCGCGTCTTTATGGCCATGAGGCTGCAGAATTGGCGCTGGCGGAAGGTTTGACGTCCGGGCGCATGCATCACGCCTGGCTGCTGGCGGGGCCGGAGGGAATTGGCAAGGCGACACTGGCCTACCGGTTCGCGCGGTTTGCGCTGGCTGAGCCCGGCGAACGGGGGGGTGGCGATGATGCCCTTGCGGTCGGTAACGAGACGCGGGCGGCGCGGCAGGTGCTGGCGTTGTCGCATCCGGGCCTGCTGGTCATTCGCCGGCCGTGGAACCATCAGACCAAGCGCCATGCCCAGGTGATCACGGTGGACGAGGTGCGCCGGATCAAGAGCTTCCTGTCACATACAGGCGAGGCCGGCGCCAACCGGGTTGTCATTGTCGACACTGCCGACCAGCTCAACGTCAACGCCGCCAACGCGCTCCTCAAATCGCTGGAGGAGCCGCCACCGCGCACCTTCTTCATGTTGCTGACGGCGTCGCCGGGCCGGCTGTTGCCGACCATCCGCTCGCGTTGCCGGGTGCTTGATCTGAAGGCGCTGGAGGAGGCGGACGTGCGCCGGGCGGTGTTGGCGGCGCTGAACGCGGTTGAGGCGGAGGCGCCGGGGGCCTCGGAATGGCAGCGGCTGATTGCGCTGGCGGAGGGCAGTCCGCGCCGCGCGCTGAGCCTGTGGCGGTCGGACGGCCTGAAGCTCGACGGCAGGCTGATGCAACTCGTGTCGGGGCTGCCCCGGTTCGACTGGCAGGCTGTGCATCAATTGGCGGACGAGCTGGCATCGGCGGCGGCAGCCGAACGCTTCGAGATGTTCTTCGACCTGCTGTTGAAGCAACTCGCACGGCTGGTGCGGGCCGGCGCCGGTGTCGCGGGCGGGGAGGACGACGGTCGGCTCGCGGGCAAGCTTGGGGTTGGCGTGAGGCTTGCCACTTGGGCTGAGCTGTGGGAAACAGTCGCGCGCGAGAAAGCCGAGGCGCAGGCCCTCAATCTTGATCGCAAATCATTGATTCTGGGAACATTCGGCAGGATCGAGGCAGCCGCCCGGAGTTGACCCCGGCCAGCGCCCGCCGCGCCATTGGCCCAATTGCCCTGACGAGGACCGGCCGGCGATGGCGAACGCACAGAAATTCTACATCACGACGGCGATCTCCTACCCCAACGGGGTGCCGCATATCGGGCACGGCTACGAGGCCATTACAACCGATGCCATCGCCCGTTTCGAGCGGCTCGACGGCAAGGACGTGTTCTTCCTCACGGGGACCGATGAGCACGGTCTCAAGATGAAGCAAACGGCGGCGCAGCAAAGCCCGCCGGTGACGCCGCGGGAGCTTGCCGACCGCAACTCCGCCCGTTTTCGCGAGATGGCCGCCGTCCTCAACCTGTCCAACGACGATTTTATCCGCACGACCGAGCCGCGCCATCATGAGGCGTGCGTGGCGCTGTGGAAGCGGATGGAGGCTGCTGGAGACATTTTCGTAAAGCCCTATGCCGGGTGGTACTCGGTCAGGGACGAGGCGTTTTATGCCGAGGGCGAAACGCGCGTCGGCGACGACGGCGTGCGCATCGGCCCGCAAGGCTCGCCCGTCGAGTGGACGGAGGAGGAGACCTATTTCTTCCGCCTGTCGGCCTACCAGGACAAGCTTCTCGCGCATTACGAGGCCAATCCCGATTTCATCCTGCCGCCGGAGCGGCGCAACGAGGTGGTGAGCTTCGTGCGTGGCGGGCTCGAGGATCTCTCGATCTCGCGGACGACGTTGGACTGGGGCATTCCGGTGCCGGGTGCGCCTGGGCATGTGATGTATGTGTGGGTCGATGCGCTCAACAACTACGTCACGGCAACCGGTCTCCTCAATGGCGACGGCACGGGGCCGCGCGCGCACTACTGGCCTGCCGACGTGCATGTGATCGGCAAGGACATCACGCGGTTTCACGCTGTCTACTGGCCGGCGTTTTTGATGTCGGCGGGACTGCCATTGCCGAGGCGGGTGTTCGGGCATGGCTTCATGCTGAGCCGCGGTGAGAAGATGTCGAAGTCGGTTGGCAATGTGGTCGATCCGTTCGACCTCGTGGCAACGTACGGTGTCGATGCCGTGCGTTATTTCTTCCTGCGCGAAGCCGCCTATGGGCAGGATGGCAGCTACAGCGCGGAAGCGATCGAGACGCGCATGAATGCCGATCTCGCCAATGGTCTGGGCAATCTGGCACAGCGGTCGCTTGCCATGATTGCCAAGGGTTTTGAAGGTGTGCTGCCGGCGCCGGGGCCGTTGACCGAGGCCGACCAGGCGATCCTGGCTGCGGCCGATGCCATGTATCCCGCGGCTCGCGCGGCGATGGACCGGCAGGCGATCAAGACGTGGCTCGATACGGCCTGGGCGGTCATCGGCGAGGCCGATCGCTACTTTGCGAGCGAGAAGCCGTTCGACAAGACGCTGTCGGTGGAGCGTAAGGGCACGATCCTCTACGTCGCGGCCGAAGTGGTGCGCCAGCTTGCCATCCTGGCGCAACCGGCGATGCCGACTTCGGCGTCGAAGCTGCTCGATCTGCTGGCCCAGCCCGAAGATGCGCGCGGGTTCGAGTCTCTCGGTGTGGCGGGGCGGCTGACCCCGGGCATCGTGCTGCCAGCGCCGCAAGGTGTATTCCCGCGCTACGTTCCCCCTGCTGGCGAGGGCGAAGCAAAACCGGCCAAGGCGCCCAAACAGAAAAAGCCCAGAGGTGACGGCAAACCCGAGAGCGGGGGGCTGGCGTGATGCTGGTCGATCACCATTGCCATCTCGATTTTCCGGATTTCGAGGCCGACCGCGCCGCGTACGTCCAGCGGGCACATGAAGCTGGCGTAGGCGTGCTGGTGACGATCTCCACGTCGATCCGAAAATACGAGATCTACCGCGCCATCGCCGAGGCGCACGAGCATGTCTATTGCACGGTCGGCACGCATCCTCATCGCGCACATGAAGAACTCGACGTGTCGCTCGAGGAGATCGTGGCACTGGCTGGCCACCCCAAATGCGTGGGGATCGGCGAGGCGGGGCTCGACTATTTCTACAAGAAGTCACCACCGGAGGCGCAGGCGGAAGGCTTTCGCCGCCATATCGCTGCCGCCCGCATCACCGGCCTGCCGCTCGAGATCCACACGCGGGACGCCGATGACGACACCGCGCGCATCCTGGAAGACGAGATGGGGAAGGGGCCGTTCAAGGCCATTTTGCATTGCTTCACGGGCGGTGCCGCGTTGGCACGTCGTGCTGTGGAGCTTGGCCTCTACGTTTCGTTCTCCGGGGTGGTGACATTCAAAAAGTCGGAGGCTTTGCGCGAGATCGCCGCGGAATTGCCGCTCGACCGGCTGCTGGTGGAAACGGATGCGCCGTTCCTCGCGCCGGAGCCGATGCGCGGCAAGCGCAATGAGCCGGCGCTGGTGGTGCATACGGCGGCCAGCGTTGCCAAGGCGCGCGGCATGACGGCCGAGGCACTGGCCGCCGCCACGACAGATAATTTCTTCCGTTTGTTCGAGAAGGTGCCGCGTCGGGGGGAGGGCCCCAGCGCATGAGCTATCGGCTGACGCTGCTGGGCTCGGGCTCGTCGGGCGGGGTCCCGCGGCTCGGACCGAATTGGGGGGCATGCGATCCCAAGAACCCGAAAAATCGCCGCCGTCGCTGTTCTGCGTTGATCGAGCGTGTGGCGGGCCGCGGGCAGACGAAGGCGTTGATCGACGCCTCGCCTGATCTGCGCGAGCAGTTACTCGATGCGGGTGTGGCGAACATCGACGGTGTTTTGTTCACGCACGATCACGCCGATCATACGCACGGCATCGACGATCTGCGCATCCTTGCCTTCAACATGCGCCGCCGGGTCGACGTGTACTTCGAGGCGGCGACGATGGCGACGCTGCTGGCGCGCTTCGACTATTGCTTTCGGACGCCTGCCGGCTCCAGTTATCCGCCGATCCTGAACGCCCACGAGATCCGGCCGCCCGAACCGGTGACGATCGATGGCGCTGCGGGACCGATCGTGGCGACGCCGATCATGCAGGAGCACGGTCCGCAGGCGTCGCTTGGGTTTCGTGTCGGTGATGTCGCCTACTCGCCCGATATCAGTGGTCTCAGTGCGGAGGCGCAATCGCAACTGCAGGGTCTGGATCTGTGGATCGTGGATGCCTTGCGCTACATCCCGCATCCCAGCCATTTCTCCGTCAAGCAGGCGCTCGAATGGATCGAGCGGTTGAAGCCCAGGCGCGCGATCCTTACCCATCTTCATGTCGACCTCGACTATGAGACGTTGCGGCGCGAACTGCCGCCGCATGTCGTCCCTGCCTACGACGGCATGGTCGTGCATTTCGATTGACGTTCGCGGGTGACGTGGGCTGCCTGTTTGGCGTTGGTTCGGGCCGGGGTTCCAAGCCAATCGCTTGCCACTCCCGTACTCTTGCCATCCTGGCATCTGGGCACCACGGTTCAGATGCCCTTCGTCCTTGCAACGGTCGGTTCACCGATGACCATCCTCGGCCTCACGCTTTGGCAACTCGCCATCATCGCCGGAGCAGCCTTCTGCACGCAGATCGTCGGGGGCATCGCAGGCTATGGCACGGGACTGCTGCTGCCGTTGGTTCTGGTGCCGATCATCGGGCCTGAGGCGATCGTGCCGGTGATTGGTCTTTCCGCGTTGATCACCAATCCGACACGCGTGCTCGTTTTTCGCGAGCACCTCGATTTGCCGAAGGCGCTGTTGATCTCGTCGTTGGCGTTGCCGACAACGGTGATCGGCGCGTGGGGCTACACGCTGCTGTCGGGGCGCGGTGCTGCGATGGTGATCGGTGCGGCGTTGATCTTGATGGTGCCGCTGCGCCGCTTTCTGGCGCGGCATCATTTCAGGCTCAGGGGTGGGGGCATTGGCATTGCGAGTATCGTCTTCGGCTTTTTCAACGGCGGCATGACCGGCAGTGGCATCATGTTGATCTCGATGCTGATGGCGATGGGCCTCACCGGGCAACAAGTGATCGCTACCGACGCCTTGACCAGCACCATCGTCGGCCTGGCCAAGACTGGGGTGTTCTATGCCGCGGGGGCACTGCCGGCCAAACTATGCCTCGTTGCCGTCCTGATCGGTGTGATGGCAACGCCGGGCACGCTGATGGCGCGCTGGCTGGTGCGGCGTTTTTCGGCACGGCTGCACGACACGGTGCTGGAGGGGGCCATCATCCTCGGCGGTTCGCTGTTGATTTGGCGGGCGATCGCGTGAGGCAGTTGATCGGCGGTCGCCGTCAGCAGTGACAGATTGGCGCTTGTCTACCGGGTAATGCTTTGGCGGACAATTCCGGCCTGCCGACGGACATGACAGGGGCGGTGTTGCGCAGTATGAAGCTGAGGCGGCCTTGGCATGCGTTGCGGCCGCCGGTTCGCGGGGGCATTTGTGATGACGCGGGAATTGTGATCGGCCGGCAAAGCGGCGCCAGCAGCGCATTCCTGCTGACAACCGTTATCGCATTGGCATTAAGCCTGTGGCCGGTGATCAGCTATCCGTTGCCGCCTCTGGCCGACTACGCCAACCATTTGGCGCGCATGCACATCATCTCGGCTCTGCCACATGATGCGGTGTTGGCGCGCTACTACACCGTCGAATGGCAGATCATTCCGAATCTGGCGATGGATCTGGTCGTGCCGCCGCTGGCAAAAGTGTTCGGCGTCTATCCGGCAGGGCAGATGTTCACCGCCTTGACGTTCTTGGTGATTGCCACGGGGACATTTGCGCTTTCGCGTGTGCTCTCGGCGCGCTGGTCAATTGCGCCGCTCTTTGCCTTGCCCTTCCTCTACAATCAGATGCTGCTGATCGGCGGGCTCAATTATCTGCTGGGGATCGGGCTTTCGCTCTGGGCTTTGGCCGCGTGGATTGCTCTGGATGGCCGGTCGGTGGTTCTGCGGCTCGCTGTCGCTGCTCTGCTTGGCGTGGGCCTGTTTTTCAGCCACCTCTATGCCGTGGGCCTGTTCGGGGTGGGTTTGCTCGCCTACGAGACGCGACGCCTCTGGCTTGGGAACGGACTGTGGGGGCCGCGTCTGGCGCACTTCTGCTCGCCGGCTCTGGCGTTCCTGCCCCTGTTGGGGCTGCTGCTCGTCAGCCGGACGGCGGGGCTTTCGGGAAACTACTATTGGGACTTCGCCGGCAAGTTCGAATCGCTCGGGCTCGGTGTGATCGCCTACTCGACGTCCGTCGCATTGGCGCTCGTCGCGGTCATGGCGGCCGGGGCGGTTTGGGCGTTCTGGCGGGGATACCTCACGGTTCATCCGCTAGCCGGTTATCTGCTGGTGATCAGCGCCATCGTCTTCCTCGCCATGCCGCGGCTGTTGTTCGACACCTACATGGCGGACCAGCGATTGCCGATGGCGATCATGTTCATGCTGATTGCCTGCTTGGATCTGCGATTGCCAGAGCGGGCGGCTCTTGCCGGGATGGCGCTCGCCGTTATCCTGATCGGGGTGCGCGTTCTCGAGGTTCGCTGGCAGTGGCAGACCTCGGCTGTCGAGACCGCCGAGGTGCAGCGCGCCTTTTCGCATCTCAAGCGTGGCGCCCGGCTGCTGACGATCACGGCAGATTCCAAACGCGGTTACGTCCCCGCCGATTATGGGCTCGATCACGCCGCCTCGCTGGCCAGCATCGAACGGTCCGCATTGACGACGCGCACCTTCGTGGTGGCTGGCAAACAGATCCTCGCGATGACGCAGCGCTATCGCGATTTCGTCGATCAATTCGACGGGGCGCCGCCGGATATTGATATGCTGGTGCGCGACAAGACTTCCAACGCTTCGGGACAGTACAGCTACTGGCATCACTGGCCGGAGCGCTTCGACAACGTCCTGGTGATCTTTACGCCTCAGGCATTTACCAACCCGGATCCCAGCGGCCTCGAAGAGGTCTTTGCCGGGCGGCGGTTTCGCCTCTATGCCTGCAAAAAGGGCACCAAATAGGCCCAAAGAGGAACGATCTGACTGGGCTGACTGCGGCATGGCCGCCTGCCGGGCATTGGCGGATTGGCAAATCGCCCGCCATGCGGGCACACTTGGGGCAATCACGGAATCGCGCGGGAGTTGGCACCTATGAGCAGTTGCATTCACGATCACAGCCGATGGGGTAAGGGCGACCAGCTGGGCGCGGGCCATTTCCTGACGCCTGAACGGACGCTTGCTGCACTTCGCAGCGTCAAGGACGGCCAGGTGCTCGACCTCAGTCACGTAATCGAGATCGGTGCGCCGCGGATGGCACCGAACCAGTCGCCCTATCACATCCAGGCCGGGCCGACGTCAGCAGGAAGCATTCGCCGTCGTCGCAAGATGGGGGCCACGAACGATGCCGGTTCCAATCTCGAGCGCATCGAGATGACAACCCACGTCGGCACGCACATCGACGCTCTCGGCCACTTCTCGAAGGGCGACATGCTCTATGGCGGCTACAGCGCCACGGAAACGGTCGATGATTTCGGGCTCGCCAATCTCGGCATCGAGCACTGCCCGCCAATGGTGACGCGGGGCGTGCTGCTGGACGTCTCACGTCACGACGGCGGCGATCACCTGGAGGCCGGACGGGCGGTGACGATTGGCGATCTGGAAAAGGCGCTCAGTGCGGCCAAGCTGCAGATCGAGCCCGGTGATGTCGTTTGCATCAATACGGGGTGGGGCCGCTTTTTCATGACGGACAACGACAGGTATTTGTCCGGCGAGCCTGGCATCGATGCCGATGCCGCGCGCTGGCTCACGGCCAAGGATTGCGTTGCCATTGCCGCCGACAACATGGCGCTGGAAGTGCTGCCGGGGACCAATCATCCGAGCGAAGTGATGCCTGTGCACCAGCACTGTCTGGCCGAGGCCGGGGTGCACATCATCGAGAACCTCGTCATGGATGAGCTGGTCGCGCGCGATATCCGAAGCTTCTGCTTCATGCTGTCGGCAGTGAAGTTCAAAGGGGCGACAGGGTCTCCCGTGCGTCCGATCGCGATCGTTTGAGGCGCACGGCCTTGCAACAACGCGAATTGAATTGCGCCGCGGCTGCGTCGTGCCGGGATGGTGGCGGCGGCACGTGCGGGCGGCGTCGTCATTCGGCCGGCACGGAAAGTGCCGGCGTGCGTGCCCACAATCGGAAAGCGCCAGGTCCATGAACGACTGGGGCGATCCCGCGCTGACGGCGCGGCGCCAGCAGCGCTCATGGCGGCTGCTCGCGATCACGGCGGTGCTGTTCGCGCTGGGCTTCACCAACCTGTTCCTGCGATCAAGTCTTGGCGTTATGGCGCCGGAACTGGCGCGCGAGGTCGATCTTGGTCCGGCCGCTTTGTCGGCTGTCGCCAGCGCGTTCTTTTTTGCCTACGCCATCATGCAGGTACCGGTCGGCATGCTGCTGGACCGCTTTGGTGGCCGGATCACGATTGCGGGTATGCTGCTCTTCACCACGGCGGGGGCTGCCACGTTTGCGGGCGCACACTCGGTGGCGATGCTCTCGCTCGGGCGGGTGTTGATGGGCATCGGCTGCGCCGGCGTCTTCACCGGCGCCTTCTATGTGCTGGCGCTGTGGTTGCCGCAATCGTCGGTGGTGCAGCGCATGGGCTGGCTCAATTCGTTTGCCGCTGTGGGCACGCTCAGTGCGACCACGCCACTGGCTGCCCTCATCTCGCTGATCGGCTGGCGGCAGAGCTACGTGCTGTTTACGGTGGGTGTGGCGCTGTTGCTCGTCAGCATCTGGGTGATCGTGCGTGATGGTCCGCCGGGAGCGCCGGCACATGCGGCGCGTTCGGAGGGGCTGGCGGACGTGATCCGCGGGGTTGGGCAGGCACTGCGCCAGCCGGGTATGTGGCGCCTGCTGCTGACGGGGTTGCCGATCTCGTCATCCAGCACGATCACCGGTGTGTGGGGAGCGCCGTTCCTGCGCGATGTCTACGGCCTCGATGCCATCCAGCGAGGCAATGTGCTGCTGGCGATGGCATTGTGCGCGATCTCTGGCCACACCCTGATGGGCCTGATTGCGCAAAAGACCAATTCGGTGAAGACCGCCCTGATTTTCGGGACGCTCGGCGTGATCACAGCCATGGGCACGCTCGCAGCCCTCGATCATCCGCCGGTTGTCGTGGTGACGGCTTTGCTCGCCGCCATGGGCCTGCTTGCCTCGTTCCCAATGGTGGTGTTTGCGCATGCGCGAGGGCTGGTGCCGCCGCAACTCATGGGGCGGGGCCTGGCTGCGGCCAACATGGGCGTGATGATGGCGATTGCCAGCATGCAAATCGTGTTCGGCGCGATCGTTGGCGCGTTTACCGAACCGGGCGGGACACCACCAGCGATCGCCTATCGGGCGGGATTTGCCGCACAAGCGGCGGTGGCGCTCGTCGCCTTGCTGGTCTACCTGCCGATCCGGGACGTCAAACCGCGGGGGTGAGGATCAAGTTCTGCCCGCTTTCTTCCGTGCTGAGCGTAAGTTATCCCCGCCGGTGTCCGCTGGCGTTATCATCCGCCTCAACACTCGTCACCGGAGCGCCTGTCCATGTCGTCCACTTTCGTGATCCTGCTGTTGGCCGTTGCGGTCGTGGCTCTGGCAGTCGGCTACGTTGCAGGATTGCGCGCTGGGCGTCGGCAGGTGCCGGCATCACCGGTGTTTCGCCCCACGCCGATTTCGGTGCCGCCCGCGGACGGTTTGCCGGATGCGTCCATTGAAGACGTGCCCGCTGCACCTGGTCAGCGGCCGTCACCTGCCGATCGCCCGAGATCGGCTGGCCGGGCTCGCAAGCCAGAGGTCGCGACGCCTGCTTCTCGTGCTGCGGTCGAGAGTGGGGATCGATCAAAGGTCCTGGCTGCGGCCCAAAGCTGGGGCTATCAGTTGCAGAACCTCGACGTGAAGCGGGCGGTGGCCTCTCCCTTCGATATTCTAGTCGTCGACTACGCCAAGGACGGCGATGACGAGAGCGCTCTCAAACCTGCCGAGCTGGCGCGCCTCAAACAACGTCCCGATGGCGGCCGGCGTTTGATGCTCGCCTATTTCTCGATCGGTGAGGCGGAAAGCTATCGCTCGTACTGGCAGAAGGACTGGAAGCGCAATCGTCCGGAATGGCTGTTGGGTGAAAACCCGGACTGGGAAGAAAACTACGCCGTCTGTTTCTGGGATCCGGGTTGGCAGGCGATCTTGTTCGGCAGCCCGAAAGCCATGCTCGACAAGATGATGGCGCAGGGTTTCGACGGGGTCTATCTCGACAAGTGCGATGTCACGGAGGATCTGAAGGCGCACGAGAAGGCGACCGCACGGACACGGCCTGACCTCGATGGCGACATGGCGGCCTTGGTCCGCCGGCTTGCCGACTATGCGCGTCAGCGGGACCCTGGCTTCCTGGTCGTCATGCAAAACGCTGAGAGTCTGCTCGAGCGCGCCGACGTCAGAGCTGTCCTCAATGCCTCGGCAAAGGAGGAGTTGCTCTATGGCGTCGACAAGCCCGAGAAAGCCAACAGCAAGGACGATGTGACCTGGTCGCGCGAGCGTCTCGATCTGATGCGCGGGGAGGGCAAGCCCGTATTGCTGGTCGAATACCTGAATGATCGCGAGAAAATTGCACGCGCGGCGGAAGCGGCCCATCAGCTCGGCTATCTCCTCTACACGTCCGACCGCAACCGCGAACTCGATCGTCTGCGCTACGACATGCCGGAAGTTTGAGGCCGCCTTGGGCGGTATGTCGCGCTGGCGCATCAGACAATTGCAAGCTTCGGTGCGCTAAGCTCGTGCCATGCGCCGGGCCCTCGCACTCGCATTTACCATTTCCACCCTGTTCGCCTCTCAGGCCAGCTTGGCCGATGATGATGCGGAGCGGGCGCGCAAACTCGTGCACGAGCGCTACATTCTGCCTCTCGAGACCATTCTCGAGCGCAATGCAAAGCTCCTGTCGGGGAAGATCATCGAGCTCGAGCTGGAGAGCGAGGGCCGGCACAAGCACGGCCGCGTTTACTATCATTTGCGGCTTCTGCGTCCCAATGGGCGTGTGGACCGGTTCAAAATCGATGCGCGCACGGGCGAGCCGATCAGCAAGAAACATAACGAGTGAGGCCGTGTCATGAGGATTCTGCTGGTCGAGGACGAACGCAAGCTGGCTGCTGATCTCACCAAGGCGCTCGAGGGTAGCGGTCATGTTGTCGAGACGGCGGCGGATGGTGAGACCGCATGGTTTCTTGGTGACACCGAGGATTACGACCTCGTCGTGCTCGATCTCGGACTGCCGAAGCTGGATGGCACGATGATCATCAGGCGCTGGCGGGCCAACGATCGGCAGATGCCGATCCTGGTGCTCACGGCTCGCGACAGCTGGGCTGAAAAGGCCGAAATCATTGATCTCGGCGCCGACGACTATGTCAGCAAGCCCTTCCATATGGAGGAATTGTTGGCGCGCGTGCGGGCTCTGCTGCGGCGCGCGACGCCTCACACCACGGCTACTCTGGCGCTCGGCGACCTGATGCTCGACACGCGCGCCTTGCGGTTGACGCGGGCCGGTGTGCCGATCGAGCTGACGCCGCTGGAGTACAGATTGCTGCACTACCTCATGCATCACATGGGACGGCCGGTTTCCCAGCACGAATTGCTCGGCCATGTCTATGCCGACACCGGTGACCGGGATCACAATGCTATCGAGGTGCTGGTGACACGGTTGCGGCGAAAGCTCGGCAGTGATGTCATTCGTACCCGTCGGGGTTACGGCTATTTCGTCGGTGACGAGGGTGAGCCGGCCGCATGATGTCGCTGCAGCTTCGCCTCTTGCTGCTTGCCGTTGCGGGGATCGCCGCCGCCATGGTGCTGGCCGCGCTACTTCTCGCCAGCGTGTTCGACTCCCACGTCCGCAAGCGCTACGTCGAAGAGCTTGACAGCCACCTTCACCAACTTGCCTCGCTCGCACGCATCGAGCCCGATGGCGCCGTGCGCCTACGTCACGAGCTCTATGACGCAAGCTTTCAGCACCCATTGTCGGGGCGCTACTGGCAGGTCAACGAGGGCGACAAGCCGGTTTTGCGCTCGAAGTCGTTGTGGGACGCCACCTTGGCCGTCACGTCAAGACTCGACGCCAATGCTGCGCGCAATGTCAGCATGGCAACGGGTCCGAAGAAGCAGCCACTGGTGGCGGTCGAGCGGCTCTTGATCTTGCCGGACGATCCGGAGCGAAAGCTGCATCTGATTGTTGCTGGCGAGCGCCGGGTGGTCGACGAGCAGCATCGCGACTTTCTTCAGACGGGCCTGCTGTCGCTTGCCTTGATCGGCGGCTTGCTGGCGCTGGCCTCTTGGATGCAGGTGCGTGCGGGCCTGGCGCCGTTAAGGCTGGTCGGGCGAGAGCTCGATCGATTGCGACGGGGCGAGATCCAACGACTCGAAGGACGGTTCCCGGTCGAGATTGCTGATTTCGTTGCGGCGCTCAATCGCCTGCTTGCGACACAGGCGCGTGAGGTGGAGCGGGGGCGAGCCAACGCGGGCAAACTCGGGCATGCGTTGAAGACGCCGCTCGCCGTGCTGTTGGCGTCGTGCAGGGCCTTACGGGCACGGGGTGAGGCCGAGGCGGCGCGGGAGATCGAGAGCGAGATCGAGGGCATGAATGCGCAGATTTCGCGTGTCATCGCTGCCGCGCGTTCGGTTGGACCGCGCCAGGCTGCCGGGACGAGAACCGTTGTAGCTCCACTGCTCAAGCGGATGGTCGGGGTCATGCAGCGTTTGCCGGGTGGCAGCGGCGTCAGTTGGGACTTGAGTGGCGTTTCAGCCAGCGCAACGTTGCCGATCGATCCGCGTGATCTCGAGGAAATCCTAGGCAACCTGCTCGACAATGGCCGGAAGTGGGCTCGCAGGCAGGTTCGCCTTGTGGTGGATGCAAGCCAGAGGGAGGCAAGGATCCAGGTGGACGATGATGGGCCTGGTATCCCCGAGGAGAGGTGGGGCGACGTTCTGTCGGGGGGCTACCGGCTCGATCGCACCGTCACGGGGACAGGCATAGGTCTCGCCATTGCTTCGGATGTCGCGGGGCTGCATGGCGGCAGGATCGAGCTGGGCGCCAGCGATCTCGGCGGCACGCGGGTGGCGCTGGTGATGCCGCTCACGGACTAGGCTGCGCTGTATTCGCTGCACTCGGCGATTCCCATGCGAAGGGTAGCAGGAACTGAGGCAAATCCCGGTCTTGGCGCGAGCGGGACGGGGCCTTTGCGGCCAATCGAAAAAAAAAGCGGCCGCCGGGTTGAATACCCTCGGCCGCTCTTGGTGTCGTGACCTTCGATAGCGTGGTGCTCGCTTGTCGCGATCAGCCGGCCTTGGAGCGGTTCTTGGCAAGCCAGCCTTCGACCAGATCGACCGTCTCGTCGAGGGCAGCGAGCTTCTCGCCGCGCTGCTCCGCGATGCTCTTCACCAGCAGGTCGACGCGCTCGATGTTCGGGGCGCCGGCTGCCAGGGCGCGGGCGGCCGATGACGGGCTGCCGAGCGAAAGCGCTGCCTGGGCGTATTTCTCGAAGGGGACGAGGTCCTTCTCGTTGGCGCCGAGGGAGACGCAGAGCTTGACCACCCAGTTGTAGACCGAGCGTGTCGTGTCGATGTCGGAGTGAACGGCCTCCTTGATGGGCCGCATGCCGTCCTTGCCAACGCAGCGGTAGTTGCCGGCAATTAGCATGGCCCACTTGGCGAGGGGCACGAATACGCTGTCGTGCACCTTGAGCTTGACGGGAATCTCGGTCGGCTTGCCATCAACGGGGAAGCGCGCGGCGCCGACATCGGCTTCCAGGGTCTTCAGGATGTCGGTGGCGGCGTCAGACTCGAAGCGCGCGGACTTGAAGTTGGTCGGCAGGCGCACCTGTAGCACGTTGACGGGTTCCTCAGGGGGACGGAAGGCCTGCGGATCGGGGCTGCACAGCGTCATGTTCTTGGGATCGAAGGAATCCCACACCGTCGGGTCGGCAAAGCAATTCCGCAGTTTCGATGTGTCGAGGCCGGGGATGCGGGCCAGATAGGGTAGGGGGGGCATGTTCATGATGGACATGCAGGGTTTGCCCGACTTCGCCACGCGGTCCAGCAATTCGCGCACGCCCGGCGAGCGGTACTGCGGCTCCTGCATCGCCAAGGCGATCAGATCGTACTTCGCCGGATCGGCGTCGACGCCTGTGGCCGACAGCTTGCCTTTGAGCGAGCGGGAATCGATTTCGACCAGCCCGTCCCGGCCCTTGATCGGCATGCGCACGATGGCGCCATTGGTGTTAAAGGCTTCAACCTCGGCGGGCAGGCACACCATCGTGCAGTTGTGGCCGCCCATGGCCAATTTGGTACCCAGCAGCGACCCGTAGGACGCGCCGAGGATGAGCGTATTGATCGGATTGGCCATTCTGACCCCTTCCCGTGACGATTGATCTTGTCGATTGCGGGGCGCGACCTGCGCCAGCAGGGCAGCCGCGACCTGAGCGTTTCCCCTCGGGCCATGCTAAGGGTGATGGCGATCAGGCGCAATCGTGGTTGTCCTGCCGCAAGACGGTTGTGGTCACGACCCCGAACCATGGTTGACCGAACGCGCCGGGGATTGCGCCGATGATGCTTGGAGGGGGGATTTGGGACTTTGGCTACTGGGGCGGATCGGCCGGGGGGCGTGATTGCGCCGAGCGGCCTTGACCCGACGCGCCTGGTCCCCTCTCAGTCCGTACGGCGGGGCGTTATGTGCTTAGCGCAACATCGCCCAGATCCGCGAAACACCAATCAATCCACGACACGTCAACCCGCACATCGAGGAGACCACCCATGGGTAAGATCATCCGCGCGTCCGACCGGGCGACCAAGACGCAGCCAGCCACGAGTTTCGTCGGGACGGTCTATGCCGATGAAGTGGTGGTCGGCACGGCCCCCTCTCGGATGCGGGCGACGCGCGTTTCTTTCACGCCTGGTGCGCGTACCAATTGGCATTCGCATCCGGTTGGGCAGACGCTCTATTGCCTGCACGGCATCGGTCGTTATCAGCTCGAGGGTAGCCCGGCTGTCGAGCTTCGCCCCGGCGATACCGTGGTGATCCCGCCAGGCGCCAAACATTGGCATGGCTCGGCGCCGGGCCATCTGTTCGCCCATCTCGCGATGTCGGAAGTTTCCGATACGGGCGCGGGCACGGAATGGATGGAGCCGGTCTCTGATGCCGACTACAACGCCAAGGCTAGCACCTGAGGCGGTAGCGCGCTCGGTTGGTACCCCAGCAGGGCGCGCTGGGCCTCGAAGGCTGGGCTGATCAGCCTCTGATACCTTTCACGAAGGTGGCGATGGCGTCGCCGATTTCGTCGGGGCTATCCTCCTGCAGGAAGTGATAGCCCTTGACCGTCACCTCGGTCTGGTTGGGCCAGCCGCGGCAGATCTCGCGCTGGCGGCCAACCAGGATCGAGCCTGGCTCGGCGTTGATGAAGAGTTTGGGGATCGGGCTTGCGGCGAGCCACGTGCTGTAATCCTCGACGACTTTGACGACGTCGGCTGGTTCGCCGTCGATGGGTATCATGCGGGGCCACGTCAGCGTTGGCCGGCGGCTCTCGCCCGGCTCGGCGAAGGGGGCGCGATAGACGGCCATCTCGCGCTCGTCGAGTTTGCGCATGACGGAACCCGGCAGCACGCGCTCGACGAACATGTTCTTGTCCAGGATCATGGCCTCGCCGGCGGGCGAGCGGAAGCCCTGGAAGGCCTTGGCGGCGTTCTCCGGCCAATCCGCCCAAGTGAGCGGCGTGACGATGGCTTCCATGTAGACGATTCCGGCGACGCGGCCGGCGTTCCGGTAGGCCCATTCAAAGCCCAGTGCCGAGCCCCAGTCGTGGAGGACGAGCACGACGTCGTTGCCGAGCGCCAGCTGATCCCAAAGCGCGAACAGGTAGTCGCGCTGCTCGGCGTAGGTGTAGCGGCCGGGGCCTGAGGGTGTCAGCTTTTCCGAATCACCCATGCCAATGAGATCGCAGGCCACGAGGCGGCCCAATCCCTCGCACCGGGGCATCACGTTGCGCCAAAGATAGGACGAGGTGGGGTTGCCGTGCTGGAAGACGATGGCCTTGCCGGCACCGTGTTCGCGCCACGCCATGCGCCGGTCTTTGACCGTGGTCGTTTTTGGCGTGCCAAAGGGCTCACTCGAGAGGGGCATTGGGTGCTCCGTTGGTGTCTTGCGGTGCAGTTGTGATCGCTTCAGGCTCCGGGGAGTCTAGGCCCTGGCGCCTCGACTGCCAAATCGATCGGTTTCTGCAGCGCCTGGTGACGTTGTTGCACTTTCGCTTGTGGCTTCAATTCCCTTTGTAGTTGGCGCGCAGTAGTGTTCCGGCATGAACTGGACGGATGAAGCCATCGTGCTGTCGGTGCGCCCGCACGGGGAAACGGCTGCCATAGTCGAGCTGCTGACGCGTGGACACGGGCGACATCTCGGCTTGGTCCATGGCGGGCGCTCGCGCCGGTTGCGGCCGGTGCTTCAGACCGGCAATCACGTCGATGTCGAATGGAAGGGGCGGCTGCCCGAGCAACTCGGTGCCTTTGCACTGGAACTGCGGCGTGGATTTGCCGGCGAGGCGATGGCGACGGCTGATCCGGCACGGCTGGCGGCGCTCTCGTCATTGGCGACGCTGGCGCGTCTGCTGCCCGAGCGCGACCCGCATCCTTCGCTCTATGAAGTGACGCTGTTCGTGCTTGGTTTCCTGGACGATGCCAGTGTGTGGCCCGCCCTCATGGTGCGCTGGGAGCTGGCGTTGCTGGAGGAACTGGGCTTCGGGCTGGATTTGACGCGCTGCGCTGCGACGGGCACGAACGATCAGCTCAGCTATGTCTCGCCGCGCACGGGGCGGGCGGTGTCGCTGTCCGCGGGTGAACCCTACAAGGAGAAGTTGCTGGCACAGCCGCAATTCCTGGCGGGGCGCGCCGGCGCGGGGGCGACGGAGGCGGATATCGTCGATGGCTTCCGCTTGACGGGCTATTTTCTGGAGCGTCACGTCCTGGCGCCGCGCGAGGCGCAACTTCCTGAGGTGCGCGCGCGCATGGTCGATGCCTTGGGCCGCGGGCGATAATCGCGATCACTTCATCATGTGAACGTGGACGTGTCCGTCGGGGCCGGGCCTGAGCACGTACTGCACACCGTTGCGAGCCTTGTAGTGTGCGTTCAGGCGCGAGCCGGTGAGCCAGCTGCCGCTGCGCTCGAAGACGATCTCGCCGGGGTCACAACCTTTGTGGGTCGCAATCTGCAGGGGCTCGATCGTGTAGGATTGGCCGCCATAGGTGTAGGTGGCGGGCACATGGCTCTTGTTGGTCACGCTGAACTGGAATGCCAGGCTTTCCGGCCGTCCGAAAAGCTGGACGGATAGAAACTTGGGGTCGGGCCCTGGCGCCCGCGCAATGCCGACACCGATCTCCGTGACACCTGGCAGTGTGAGGTTCTTCAGGTGGCCCGGGGATTTCTTCCAGCCGTCCATGGTGTCGCGCGCGAGCTGTTCCGTTTTGAAGCCGCGGCTGTCCAGGTTCATGGAAAGGTTTTCGGCGATCGTGCAATAGGCATAGCCGGCTGCCTTGGCGCGGTCGGCGGGCTGGCGTCCGTCGGCTTCGTGAGCAAAGCGGCCCGACTTGGCGAGATATTTGGCAAAGGCGCGAGCTGCCGCGTCGAGGGCGGCATTGCGCTTGAGCTGCGAGAGGTCCTTGGTTTGTCTGAACGCGTTGGTTTCGCGCACGATGGCCGTTTCGGTTTTGGCAAGGTCTGGTAAGTCGGCCATGATCGTTCAGCAGTCTCGTTTATAATGTTAAATCTCGGGGCGGTGGCTGTTTGCGCGCCACATGGGCCGTCGCGAGCGATGACCCTGGATATGATAAGCGGCGCGAAGCCAACGCTGGGCGCTTCAAGGTCCGGTACTATCCCGGTGGCCGGTGTGATTCGGCAAGGTGTGGCGTGTTGTTTCGATATTCTTTTCAGGACTTGGGAGGAAAATATGACACCTGACATCAAATATCTTGTTTGGTCCGCGGCGCTCACGCTCGTGCAGGCTGTGATCGCCGTATTGGGCGCCGTAGGTGCCGTGGGGTTGGCGACACTGGCGGGCAATCGCGATGCTCTCCCGGCTATCGGCGGGTGGGCCGGACGCGCTGCCCGTGCCCACCGCAATATGCTCGAAAGCCTGGTGTTGTTCGCGATCTTGGTGTTCGCGGCTCATCTTGCCGGACGTGCCAACGCGACCACCGCCTTGGGCGCCGCCATCTTCTTCTGGGCGCGGGTCGCTTATGCTGCCGTTTACACGGCCGGCCTCGCGTGGGTGCGAACCGGTGTATGGGCCGTCAGCGTCGTCGGCCTGATCATGATCTTCCTGCAGTTGCTGTAAGGCTGGCCGGCGCGCTCGTCGCGCCGGTTACCTTTGGCGGCTCGAGGCGACGACGGTGGTGCTGTATCCCGCCTCGGCCGGGATGCGCACGGCGAAGCCGCCTTGCTCGGTCTTGAAGCGCTCCGGTCGCACCATGATGATGCGGCGCTGGCGGGCGCGCTCCATGGCTTCGGCTACGGTGCGGCTTTCCGCGAGCAACTCCAGATTGAGCCGGGTTGCCGGAACGAGCGTGCGCTTTCCCTCAGCGGCTTCAGCAACGATTTTGGCCGGCGAGATCCAGAAGCAATCGACCATCTCGCGGCCGTCGTGGATGGGTTCCTGGCCTTCGGGCGAGGAGACCAGGAAAAAGTGCGTGTCGAATCGTTTCGGCAGGCCAAGTGGCGTTTGCCAATGGGCGAAGTGCACCATGTGATCAAGGGCCGGCACGAGATTCTCGCCACGGATGATGTCGGCGAATGTCACCTTGCGATCCAACAGGTTCTCGCGATGCTTGGTCACCATCTCGCGGGCGCGCTCGGGGGCGATGTCGCCGCTGGCGGTACCTTGCGGGCGGGCGATGACGACGCCGGCTTCCTCGAACGTCTCGCGCATGGCGGCGAGCCAATAGGGCAGTTCAGGGTGTAATTGCGGCGGGCTCAGGTGTCCCCAGTTCTCGGGATGGCGATCCTCTTCGTCGATCTTGCCGCCGGGAAAGACCACCGCGCCCATGGCGCCGTCCATCGGCCGGTCGCGGACCACCATGAAGATCTCGATGCCTTCCGGACCGTCGCGAGTCAGCATGATGGTGGCCGAGGGCCGGGAGGGGTTGGGGTCTGCGAGGTCGGCAGAATCGGTCATGGCAAGTCCTGGATGATCTGATGATGGCTTGGCAGTTGCGGTTTGCGCTGGCGGTGGCGCGCTGCGTCAGTATTCGATGATGGCGCGGCCGAGGATGTGGCCGGCGTGAAGATCGTGGCAGGCTTCGTTGATCTGCGAGAGGCCGTAGCGCCGCGTGATCAGTTTATCGAGCGGGAATTTCCCTTCCTGATGCCAGCGCAGGTACATGGAGAAATCGCGATCGGGGAAGCTGGCGCCGAGGCTGCCGCGGAATTGTCGCTGGCCGGAGGTGTAGAGGGCAGGGTCGATGGTGACCTTCTCCTGGGGAATGCCGACCAGCACTGCCATGCCGCCGAAGTTGTCGGCGCCGATGCCGCCGGGCCGCGTCGCCTGCAGGATCTGTTCGATGGTGCGCGAGCGTCCGATGGCGTCGAATGCGTAGTCGACGCCGCCGCCGGTCAGATCGCGGATGGCTTCTACGGGGTCTGCGTTGCCTGAGGCGTTGACCGTGTGTGTGGCGCCGAACGAGCGGGCGAACTCGAGTTTGATGTCGTCGAGGTCGACGGCGATGATCGGGTAGGCTTCGAGGATCGATGCCGCCCGGATGGCGGAGAGGCCAACGCCACCGACGCCGAACACGGCGACCGATTGGCCGGGGCGCACCTGTGCCGTGTGCAGCACTGCGCCCGCGCCTGTCAGCACCGCGCAGCCAACGATGCAGCTGACATCGCGGGGGTGTTCCTCGGGGATTGGGACCACCAGCTCGGCGCTGGTTTGCACGTCCTGCGCCCACGTATAGACATGGCCATGAGCCGCCTGGCCTTTGAATGTGGCGCCCGTGTTGATGCGAGGCACCGGGCCGCGGACGGGTGTTCGCGGAACCCATGTCACGATGCACTGGTCGCCAGGCTTGACGTGGGTGACGTCGCTGCCGACGCGGGTGACGATGCCTGTCGCCTCATGTCCGAGCAGCAGCGGCCGGCCCAGGGCCTGGCTGTGCATCTGGTGGAGCTGGGAGTGGCAAACGCCGCTCGAGTAGAGCTTGACCGTCACCTGATCGCGGGCGGGATCGGGGAGCTCGATCTCTTCGATGAGCAGTTTTCCCCCGATTTCGGTCTGGATGGCGGCAAGCGTTTTCATCTATCGACGGTCCTCGGTGCCTTGGAAGCGCGGCCTGATCTGATCTCGGCTGGCGCATGATTCATGCACTATGTCGCAAGCTTGCGCCGGCGTGAAGGTGTGCAAATCGCACGGCTAAACCATCGGTTTACCAAGTCCCATGGCCACCAAGGCACAGCATAAAACTGTACTCATCGGCTTACCCCCCTGGAAAGATTGTTTGTTTAACCTGCAATTTGCCTGCGCGCAGGTGTCGTGGCGCTTTCCATCGCGAGGCTGCGCATGCCGTGTGCGAAACGTCATTGCACTGCCGTTCAACGCTTGATGTAGCCAGCACTCCGCCTGTCGGTGACGGCGATCTGCAGCGCCACTGGGCTGCCGACGTCGATGCGCTTGCAGTCGAATATGCAGGGCACGGCCATTCGCTGGATGCAGTACAGGCGTGCGACCAAGCTTTAGCATTTGATGCTATAAATGAGGGCATGTGCAGGGGCGTAAAGATCAACCGGTGAAGCCGGCAACGTGACGGCTTGGTGGCACTGATGGATATTGACTGATGGTCGGAAAAGAACTCGAATTCCTGCTGAAAGCCTATCGCTTCTATACGGCGGCGGCGGAGCAGCGCGCGGATGCCATGCCAACCGGCGCGAAGGCCAATATGCGCCGTGAGCGCAACGAAGTCTTTGCACAACTGCTCACGTTCCAGTCGGAGAACGCCAAGATCATCGCTGCCCAACTTACGGCGCTGATCGATTGTCTGGCAGGGACGTCGCAGGATTCACGGCTGGCACGGTTCGTTACGGACGCCTGTCGCGATCACATCGGGCGCTTGGCTGCGGATCGCGCTGAGCCACCGGTGAACAACCCGTTTTTGTTCAGTGGTCCAGTAATCGAAATCGAGGACATCGCCAAGCTGGGGGAGGAGCACAAAGCGCAATTGAATGCTTCGCCTGATCGCATAGCGCTTGTTGATTCCGACTATCGCTACGTCTTCGCGAATGCGGCCAACGCCGGGTTTCATGGCATTGCGGCCAAGGACTTCGTCGGACGGCCGCTGTGGACATTGACGTGCGAAAAGTTTTTGCCGACGTCAGCCGGCCGGTGATCGACAATGCCGTCGGCGGGGAAAAGGCTACGCTCGTCGCCCCGCACCCCTGGCGGGATCCGTCGTTGCTGTTTTCGACGACATTCAGGCCGGTTTGCAACACCAAGGGCCGGATCGTCGGCGCCATGGGCGTATCCAGTCCTGTTACCGTCATGCGGGATGGCGGCAGGGCGCCGGCCCGGTGAGCGGCGCGTAGTCTGGGCTTGTTGAAGAATTGCTGGCGTGGCGTTAGCCCGAGGCATGCGAAATGAAAAACCCGGCGCCTTGTGGGCGCCGGGTTTGATGGCATCATGGCAGTGAAACGGCTGATGTGGTGAAGGCGGGGGCGGCTTTGCGACCCCGCCTATCCGAGGTCAGATCAACTTGCCGATTGCCACAGCCGTATCCGACATGCGGTTGGAGAAGCCCCACTCGTTATCGTACCACGACAGGACACGCACCAACGTTCCTTCCATGACCTTGGTCTGGTCCAGATGGAAGACGGAGGAGTGGCTGTCGTGATTGAAGTCCATCGACACGTTGGGCTGGTCGGTGGTGCCGAGAATGCCCTTCAGCGACTGGCCGGCGGCGCGTTTGACGGCTTCGTTGATCTCATCGACAGAGGTCTTCTTTTTGGCGATGAACTTGAAATCCACGACAGAGACGTTCGGCGTCGGCACGCGGATCGACGTGCCGTCCAGTTTGCCGTTGAGTTCCGGCAACACCAGACCAACCGCTTTGGCGGCACCCGTCGTGGTCGGGATCATCGACAGGGAGGCGGCGCGTGCGCGGTAGAGATCCTTGTGCATGGTGTCGAGCGTCGGCTGGTCGCCCGTGTAGGCATGGATCGTGGTCATGAAGCCCTTGTCGATGCCGACTGCATCATTCAGCACCTTGGCGACCGGGGCGAGGCAGTTGGTCGTGCACGAGGCGTTGGAGACGACGAGGTGATCCTTGGTGAGCTTGTCGTGATTGACGCCATAGACGACGGTCAGGTCGGCATTGTCGGTGGGGGCGGAGACGAGGACGCGCTTGGCGCCGGCCTTGAGGTGCGCTGCGGCCTTCTCCTTCGAGGTGAAAATACCCGTGCATTCCAGCGCGACGTCGATGCCCATCGCCTTGTGGGGCAATTCTGCGGGATCGCGGATGGCTGTTACCTTGATCGGCCCGCGACCGACGTCGATTGTGTCCCCGTTGACTTTAACCTCGAATGGAAAACGCCCGTGGACGCTGTCAAAACGCAACAGGTGCGCGTTTGTCTCGACAGGACCCAAATCGTTGATGGCGACGACCTCGATGTCTGTGCGGCCGGATTCCATGATTGCGCGCAAGACGTTGCGGCCAATTCGGCCGAAGCCGTTAATGGCGACCTTGACAGTCATGACGGTCTTTCTCCTGGTTGCTCGTGAACGGCGTTTCCAGCGTCCGGCTGGATCTGTTCCGGTTAGGTAGATGATTGCGGCGGCAAATTGTGCAGACCTTCGCCCGCTGTCAATGCTTCGCGCACTTGCTTTATTAAGCCGAATGGACGACATGAGGCCACCGACATACTTAATTTTTGTCGGTTGCCGGTGAATTGTTGTGAAGCAATAGTCTTAGACTTACGAGGGTCCTGCGTGTTCAGGGCTGCGGAGCTGCGAAATGGCTATGCGTGCATCAGGCAAGGCAAAGAAGCGGCCCACCAAGGCTTCGAAGCCGGCTGCCTCGCGCAAGACGGTGGCGGGCGGTGCTAAGCCAGCGGCTGCCGGGGAGGCCGCGGAGCTCGCAAGTCTGCGTGCCGAGCTAGAGGCGGCGCGTCGACGGATCGCCGAACTCGAGGCGCAGCGTGCTGCGCTGGCCGATCGCATTGATTGGGTGATCGATTCCCTGCATAGCTTGCTCGACGAATAACGAAGCGTGCGCGGCCGTTGGCTGTCGGCATCTACAAGTCTCGGCCGGGGGCTCGACCGTGACTTGGCGTCAGGCTTTTGCTGGCGGCCATATGGTGGTTCGATTGAAGGCAATAGGGTTACGGGGATCGGCGGTTCTGCGGGTAAGTCATGGGCGAGGCCTTGGGCGGCAGCGGACCGTTGACTCGGACAACCAGATGAGAGGGCGCGAGATCGGCCATGGGCCAGGTCAAAATCGAACTCAATGGACGCGTCTACAGACTGCTGTGCGGTGACGATGACGAGGCACGGCTCAAGGAACTGGCAGGCTATCTGGGGTCGCGCATTGATGGGCTGGCGGCGCAGACCGGGCAGCATGGCGACGAACGTCTGCTGGTGATGGCAGCGCTGTTGCTGGCCGACGAACTGCTGGAAATGAAAGCTGCGGCACTGGTGTCGGCTGTAGATGCGCGTGGGACAAAGCGCACAACGGCTGATGGTGTCGCTGACATCAGCGATCCCGGTAAGCTTGATGATGGGCGCGCTTTGCCCGCGGACACGCCAGCTGCAGGCGAAGGGCCAGTGCCCCGGCCGCCGCCCTTGCCAACGCTGGTGCACGATGCCGACGCGGTCGAAGCAGCCCAGGCTGGCGCTGGCCCTGCCGGAGAGGAAGGGGCGGCTGCCCGCGACGGTGACGGCATGACCATTCGCAAGCTGCGGACGCTCACGCCTGCTGCTAAATCGCTGGAGGCGCGTTTGGCGGAGGCGCGCAACGTCCGGCAAGGGCCGGGTCAGGATGATACGTCAGATCCCGGCTCCAACACTTGATCAGCTCACCGTCCGCTACAGTTTGCGTCAACGTTTGCGGCAGCCGGCAGAGTTCAGCCGCCAGCGATCTTGGCGGCCTTCAAGCGCGCAACATCTTCCGCACTTTTGCCGAGCCAGGTTTCCAGCACGTCGCCGGTGCTGGCCCCGAGCAAGGGGGATGCCTTGACCGCAGGCGGTTTGCCATCGTGGCGTACGGGCCATGCGGGCATCTTGAAGGGGCCGACCTTCGGGTGCTCCATGACCTGCATGATGCCGCGATCCTCAAAGGTCTGATCGTTCATCAGCTCCATGGTGTCGAGCACGGCGCCGGCGGGAATGCCGGCCTCACCGACGAGGCGCATGGCTTCGTGCTTGGTCTGGGTTCGCGTCCATGTGGCGATGATTTCGTCAACCTCGGCTTCGCGCTCGGCGCGTGCCTCGACGGTTGCATATTTGGGATCGTCAGCAAGTTCGGGGCGGCCGACGACGCGGGCGAGGCGCTTCCAGTGCTCGGGGTTGCCGCGGCTGGTGTAGATGTAGACCCAGACGTTGGGACCGCCGCCCTTGCACGGAAAGATGCCGACGGGGGGATTGGCGCCGGACAAGGTCTTGGCGCCGGCGCGGCCCGCGGCGACACCGGTGCGGGCCTGGGTCGAGAAGGCAATGCGGATGTAATGCAGCATGGCATCCTGCATCGCGATCTGCAGACGGGTGCCTTTGCCGGTGCGCTGGCGCTCGATATAGGCGGATAGGATTGAGATCGCGAGCAGCATGCCGGTACCGGTATCACCGATGGTCGGGCCCGGCTTGATCGGCGGCCCATCGGGCATGCCTGTGATACTCATGACGCCGCCGCAAGCTTGGGCAATCATGTCGAACGCGAGGTTCTTCTCGTAGGGGCTGCCTTCGCCAAAGCCCTTCACCTGGGCATAGATCAGGCCGGGGTTGATCTTCGAGACGACGTCGTAGCCAAGGCCCAGCCGCTCGATGGCGCCGGGGGCGAAGTTCTCGATCATCACGTCGGCCTTGGCAACCAGCTCCATCAGCAGCTTTTTGCCTTCGTCCGACTTCAGGTCGATGGTCACCGACTTCTTGTTGGCATTGAAAATGAGGAAGTAGTGGCTGTCCTTGTCGGGACTGCCGTAGACGGCGGCGCGACCGGGGTCGCCCAGCTTGGGATTTTCGACCTTGACCACTTCGGCGCCCATCCAGGCGAGTGCCTCGGTGCAAGACGGTCCTGCCTCGAACTGGCTGAGGTCGAGGATCTTGAGCCCCTTGAGGCATTCCAGCGGTTGGGTGTTGGCAGACATCATTTGGCTCCGTGGTGGTCTCGGTTCCCGCAAGCCTAGGCCGAACGCTTGGCGGTTGCCAACCGCGTCGGGCAATGCCATTCGCGCTGAGCGCCCTGACCGTCCTTGTGTCGCGGAGGTGTCATGGAATGGCTTCAATCGATTGGCGGGCTCTGCGTCGGGGCCGTAGCTCTGGAAATTGTGGATCTGGTCCATGTGGATGCTTCTTGTCGTGATCGCTGCCGTTGCCTGCACACCGTGGGTTGCCAGTGCGCAAACCATCTATCCACTCGACCGGGCCGAGATCCTTGCCGGCGCCCGCTTCGATCTCAAGGTCGAGTTTCCCCCTGGCGAAATGCCCCCAAGTGACGCGGCGGTGAGCATCAACGGCAAGCCAGTCGCCGAGGTGCTCGGCAAAGCGCCGGTTTTCGTTGCTGGCGCCGATCTCCGCTCGCCCTCTGCAATGTGGGTGCGCGATGCAGTCGTTCGGACACCTGGTCAGTATCGCGTGGAAGTCCGCCGGGGCGACGTCAGCAAAGTGGTTTCATGGCAGGTCTTTGGCGCGCCTGAGGCCAAAGCGCGCAATGTCATCGTGTTCATTGGAGACGGCTTGTCGAACGCCCACCGGGTGGCAGCGCGCATGCTGGCGAAGGGGATTCGCGAAGGACGCTATGGGGGCGAGCTTGCCATCGACGATATGCCACACATGGCGCTGGTGTCGACGGCGGGGTCTGACTCCATCATCACCGACAGCGCCAATTCCATGAGCGCCTACATGACCGGGCACAAGACCTGCGTCAACGCCATGGGGGTCTATTGCGCGTCTGGGCGCACGGAGGGTGATCATCCTCATGTCGAGCCGATGGGGCTGTTGGCGCGCCGCCTGGGGAACAAGGCGATCGGGATCGTGACCACTGTGGAGGTTTGGGATGCGACGCCGGCAGCGGTGGTCGCGCACACGCGCAGCCGCGCCAACCGGGACGGCATCGTCGCTTCCATGCTGGCAGCGGCGCCGGAGGTGGTGCTGGGTGGGGGCAGTGCGCAGTTCCTGCCTCAGCCGCTCGGCGCACGGCGCGATGGTATCGATTATCTGGCAAAGTTCGGGGCCGCTGGATACCCGATCGTGGCAACGGCGGGCGAGCTAGTGGATCGTGTCGCCAAACCGGATACGCACCGTCTCCTGGGGCTCTTTCATGCCGGCGCCATGGATGGCGCGCTCGACCGGCGCTATCTGCACAAAGGCAGCGTTGCGCGTTATCCCGAGCAGCCCGATCTCGTCGACCAGACCGAGGCGGCATTACGTGTTCTCGAGCGTGCCCCCAACGGATTTTTTCTGATGATCGAGGTCCGGCTTGATCGACCGCTACGCGCACATGCTGGATTGGGAGCGGTCGGTTTATGACACCATCATGCTCGATCAGGCAGTGGCGGCGGCAAAGAGCTGGGCGGGGAAGCGCGGGGATACCCTGATCGTGGTGTTGCCGATCACACGCATCCCATCTCGATCATCGGCACCTATGACGACCGGCGACCCGGGACGAACGTGAGAGACAAGCTTGGCGTCTACGCCCAAGCGGGATTTCCGGATTATCCGGCTGCCGACAAGGACGGTTATCCGCCGCGTGTGGATGTGGCGCGTCGCCTGGCGCTGGCCTTCGCGGCAAGTCCCGGATTCTTGTGATGCTGGTCAGCCTTATCTCTCCGGGCCCAACCAGCCGGGCGCAACAGTCGCTTGCCAGGTTCCGGGTGCCGTGCGGCGCACCGGCAACCTGCCGGTTGGGGCGCGGGGCGGTGTGCATAGCGGCGAGGACGTCGTATTGACGGCTGTGGGGCCTGGTGCTTCGTTTTTTCATGGCCGCATCGACAACACCCGGGTGTTCCGGGGCATCGTCGAGGCCCTGGGACTTGGTGCCGCAATCCCGACGCCTGCACGCTGACGACAAGCCCCCACACGGGCCCCGGCGGTCAGCTTACGCGGCCGGGGCGGTGCCGCTTGCCGCTCTTTCGCCACATGAGTGCCACTTTCCGAGGGCGACTGTCTCGGGGCGAGACTCATGTCTGGCGGCCCAGTTCCTTTTTGTCGAAGAATTGAGGATGCGATGCGGATTTCTGCTGTGTGCTGTCTTGTCAGTGTCGGCATTGCGCTTGCCGGTTCCTTGGCGCGTCCGGTTGCTGCCGACTCGCCGCGACGCCAGCTTGGCGCTCACGAGCACGGCAAGGCGACGCTGGCGATCGCCATCGAAGGTGCGCGCGTCGAACTGGCGCTCGAGAGTCCCGCCGATGACATTGTTGGCTTCGAGCACGCGCCGGCAACGGATGCAGAAAAGGCCGCGGTTGCCAAAGCTCGTAAGCAGCTCGGTGAGGGCGGACAGTTGTTTCGCCTGACGCCGGCTGCCGGTTGCAAGCTGCAGTCTGCCGATGTGACCCCAACGGGGGCAATGACTGCCAAGAAACCAGGTGGCAAAGATGCTCATGGCCACGGCAAGGATGCGCATAGTCACGGCGGGGAGGCGCACGCGGAGTTTCATGCCGGCTATGTGTTCATGTGCGGTAAGCCTGAAAATCTCAAAGGACTGTCGTTCCCGTTCTTCAAGGCCTATCCGCATCTCCGGGCTCTGCACGTGACGGTGATTGGCCCGAAGGGCCAGACGGCGTTCGAGGTGACCCCGGCAACGCCTGACTTGACGCTCGCTGGCGTGATCTGAGGGCGCTGGGCGCGATGGCAACTTTGGCATTGGTGGACGTCAAGCAGGCGCGGTTCCGCTGGCCCGGAGAAGAGGCGTTCGAATTCCGCTTTTCCGGGCTCACCATGGCTATGGGCGAACGCGTGCTGCTGGTTGGCCCGTCTGGCTCAGGCAAATCGACCTTGCTGGCGTTGATCGCTGGAATCGTGACGCCGCATGAGGGCCACGTCGCCGTTCTCGGACAGAATCTCTCGGCACTGGGTGCGGCGGCGCGTGACCGGTTTCGCGCCGAGCACATGGGGCTCATCTTCCAGATGTTCAACCTGTTGCCTTATGGCTCAGCCATCGACAACGTCCTGCTGCCGTTGAGTTTTGCGCCCGACCGGCGCGCGCGCCTCGGGGCAGAGGCCCAGCAGCTGGCTGAAGCGCGTCGTCTTCTGGACCGGTTGGGGCTTGATCCCGACCGGCATGGTGGCAAGCGGGCTGGGTCACTCAGCGTCGGCCAGCAACAGCGCGTTGCCGCGGCGCGCGCCCTGATCGGTGCGCCCGAGCTGATTGTCGCGGATGAGCCGACTTCGGCGCTCGACCATGATGCACGAGACCGGTTCCTCGATCTCGTCATGGGCGAACTTTCGGGCCGGGGAGCGGGTCTCTTGCTGGTCAGTCACGATCCGACACTGGCGGGGCATTTCGATCGTGTCGTCGATCTCAAGACCATCTTGGAGGCGGTGCCTGCTGTCGCGGGGGCGCCGGCATGATCGTTTTTCGTTTGGCGCTGCAGTCGCTGGTCAACCGTTGGCCGACCGCCGTGCTGGCCGTATTGTCGGTGGCACTCAGTGTGATGCTGTTGCTCGGCGTCGAGAAAGTGCGGACCGGTGCGCGACAAAGTTTCGCCGACACCATCTCAGGTACCGATCTCATCGTCGGTGCGCGTACGGGCGGTCTGCAGTTGTTGCTCTACTCGGTTTTCCGCATTGGCAATGCCACCAACAACATCACGTGGGATAGTTTTCAGGAGATTGTGGGCCAGCCCGAAGTGGCCTGGGCCGTGCCATTATCACTCGGCGACAGTCACCGCGGCTTCCGGGTGCTCGGCACGACGGCTGACTATTTCAAGCACTACCGGTACCGCCGCGACCATGCCTTGGCGTTTGCCAGCGGCAAGCCGTTCTCGGATCTCTACGATGCCGTTATCGGTGCCGAGGTGGCGGAAACGCTCGGTTACGCTACAGGTGACTCGATCGTCGTTGCGCACGGTCTCGGCTCGGTCTCCTTTGTGGAGCATGACGACAAACCGTTCCGCGTGGCGGGCATCCTGGCGCGCACCGGGACTCCTGTCGACCGTACCGTGCATGTCAGCCTTGAGGCGATCGAGGCGATCCATGTGGGCTGGCAATCGGGCGCTCGCCAACCGGGCACCGGGCTGGACGCGGACGCCGTGCGCAAGCTCGATTTGAAGCCGAAGGCCATTACCGCGGCCCTCATCGGCCTCAAATCCAAACTGCAGGCTTTTCGCTTGCAGCGGGCGATCAACAACTATCCGCGCGAGGCGCTGACGGCCATTCTGCCGGGCGTTGCGCTGCAGGAGCTTTGGGGGCTCGTCGGCGTGGCGGAGACTGCTCTCACGGCGGTCTCTTGGATGGTGGTCGCCACTGCCTTGCTGGGGCTCATGACAATGCTGCTCACGACCTTGAACGAGCGTCGCCGCGAGATGGCGATCCTGCGTTCGGTCGGAGCCCGGCCCGGTACCGTTCTGGGCCTGCTTTCAGCGGAGGCGGGCCTCATTACGTTTGCCGGGGTGGCGTGTGGGCTTGCCTTCACTTACATAGGGCTGATGATCGCCCGTCCGTGGATCGATCATTCGTATGGCCTCGCTATAGCCATCGGGGCGCCAACTTGGCGTGAAATGCAAAGTATCGGCGTCGTTCTGCTGGCGGGCTTTGCCGCCGGCCTGATCCCGGCGATCAGGGCCTACCGCCAGTCGCTGGCTGACGGCATGAGCGTCAGGGTGTGACTGCCAGAAGGAAATGGATGCTGCCATGAAGCGTGTCGGCAATAGAACGAGATGGGGCTCGGCTGTTGGTCTCGCCACCGGTTTTTTGGCTGTGCTTGCGCTGGCCGCCGGCAGTGTGTCGCGGGCACAGGCGGAATCGGAGCCTCAGGCCATCAATTGGCGCGATCTCATACCACCGGCTGCCAGTGCGCCGACCAAGCCGGCACTCAAGTCTTTCCTTTCAGCGCGTCCCGCCAACAGCAGCCCCACGCACACGGGCACGCCGGAGGGACGGTGGTTGTCGCCCGGCAGTCAGGCCCAGGTCGGCGCGGGTTCAGGGCCGCCCGCCGTGGTCGAGGCGCTCGATGGCAAGCGCGTCAAAATCGGCGGCTATGTGGTTCCGCTGGATTTCGATGCGACGAAGGTCAAGGAGTTCCTGCTGGTGCCGTTTGTCGGCGCCTGCATTCATGTGCCGCCGCCGCCGCCCAATCAGATCCTCTACGTCAAGAGCGAGCAGGGCTTCGACGTCAAAGGTACGTTCGATCCGGTTTGGGTGACGGGCAAGCTTGCGACCAAGGTGGCTTTCACGGGGCTTGCCGAAGCCGGCTACTCGCTGGTGGCTGAGAAAATCGAGGCGCGGGCTGAATAAAGCTTTGGGCTCGTGTACGTTGAGCGGCGCGCTCGTCAGCTACGCTTGAACAGGGCGTCGGCTGCGTTGGTGTGGGCCTTCTTGGAGGTGATCTCGCGGCCAATGCGCTCGATCTCCTCGTTCAAGGTTGCGATGCGCGCCTGTAGCTCTGCAACCGATAGTGCGCTCAGATCTTCGCCGACCACGATCGTGCGCTTTGGCGATTTGAGGGGCTCATCCCAATCCATTTGCGGCCTCCGCTGCGACAGCTTCACCAGTGTGCGGAAGTGGCGTCATTGGCGCTTGGGAATACGTGCGCGGCCACGTCCGGCATACTGGTGCCAGAACACTGCCATGGACGGGTTTGCGGCTCAACTGCAAGTGGCCGGGCGGGTAGGGCGAGACGAGTTCTCCGCCCCTGATGCCCAGACGCTCACGGCTGTGGGTGCGTTATTTCAACCTGCGCCACCAAGGGCGTTGAGGGCGCGCGGCCCAAAATAGGGGATGAAGCCCTCGGCCTTGATGCGGCGGCGCGCATCTTCGACCTTGGTCCTGTCGTCGAGATACTCGACCACGAGGATCGGCAGGCCATCGCGCCGGGCCATCTGCAGATACTGCAGGCTGGCAGTGATTTCGCCGGGATGATTGGCTTTGGTGGTGCCATCGACCCCGTAGAGCAGATCCTCTTTGGCGACGGCATCGAGGCGATTGCGCAGCGGTTGGGTCGACAAGAGTTCTTCTGCGTTCTGCATGATGACCAGGAAGCCGGGCTTTTTGCGCCGGGCATAGGTGGCGATGTCCGACACCAGCTTGATCATGTCGTTCATGGCGCTGGGGCGCTCGCCGAGCCACTGGCCGTAGACGTCGGCGCGATCGAGGTAGACGCCGTCAAAGCCTGCCTCGAGCAGGCGGTCCAAGGCGGCCGCCTTGTCGCCGAAGAGCAGCTTTTGCCACTCCTGTTGCCAGAATCGGACACGGTAGTTGCCCCGCCATTCCGGGTTCTCACGATCGAGCCATGATGGCGCGACCGACGTATTGACGTGCTGGGGGCGAAGGCCCGGAGGGGCTGCAAACTTGACGTGCGCTCTGGCCGGGGAGGCGCCGAACGACGGGAAATAGGCGACTTTTTCAGGCTGGGAGGGGGTGGCGTCTGGCTTCACCCAGGAGGTCTGCCAATAGCCCCGGTAGTCTTCGGCTTCACCGATCGAGAGGTAGGAGATGACCAGCCGCCGGTTGCCGTCCGGTTTGCGTTTCAGGCGGACGAGGTTGCTGGTCAGATCTCGCATCGTGCGGCTGCCGTCGACGGTTTCGTCAACCACGAGCAGGTCGAGGGGCGAACGCTCGGCTTCCTTGATGTCCAGCCGCTGCAACTGATAGCCCCACTGGTTGACGGCGGCGAGTGCGGTGCGCGCGTCTGTGCGGGTCGCAAATGCGGGGATTTCGTCGGCCGGATCGATCGAGACGTGCAGCAGCCATGCGCTGCCGAGGGTGACGGTGAGCATCACCGCGAGGCCGGCGACGGCGCGCTTCAGGATCGAGCTTCCCCGAGGTTGGCGAACGGTGTTGGGGAGGGTGCCATGATCAGGCACGACTTTCGGCAAGGGCGGCGGCGTACTACGAGGGCTCAAGGCGGTTCCCCAGTGCGGCTGGCGACACGTGCGATCCGGTATCGGGTAGGGCATACGCCAGGGGGATTGTGTCGCGTTACACCGCAGGCCCCTGGTCCTGCGCGTCCCGGTGTGAGTGTGCTATTGGGATCGGCAAAGAGTGGGGCGGCGTCAAGGCATTCGCAGGCTCAGTCGTGCACGGAGCTGGCGGGCGTGCCCGTGGCGCAACAGCTCCTTTCGGTCTGGGTTGAAAGTGTTGTGTCAAGGCGGCGTGGCTGGTGTGCCATAATCAAGCTCGACATGATGGCGCGAGCGCGTCATTGCGGCGCGGTTGCGTGGCCTTCGGCGTCAAACCGTTTTGGTGAGCGGCGAGGGTTGGGGTAGACTTGCCAACGTCTGCAGGATGGAGTGCGGCATGGAATATGTTTGTGATGCACCTCCCGATACGTGGTTCCGGCTGGTTTCGCACCCGGAGGCCTTGGAGGAAACGCGCCTCATGGAGCACACGGTCGAGCGCTATTTCAAAGAGGCCTACGAGAATGCCCGCCATGCGTTCGTGCCGCCGAGCGGGGGGCGGTTCATCGAGCAGAGCATTGGGCTTAAGGATTTCATCCAACGGACCATGCCGATGTTTCTCACGCTGCGCGATCATGAGGGCAATGCGCTGGTGACGGCGATGCTGCCGCCCGGTGGCAAGCCCAAGGCCGGCTTTCGGCCCATCATCGTCGGCAAGGCCAATTCGGATCCCTATCCTGCCTATGGCGATCGGATCGAAGCTTTGTCACGGCATTTGGGGTTGCCGCTCGAACGCGAGCGGTGTTTTCCCTACCAGCGGGGATGAGTGCGCCCGTCGAGCGGCGGTCCCGGGGGCAGGTCTGATGGGCTGCTTGCGCACCGGGCCTTCCCGACATCCAGCATGGTCATCAGGAGCATGACATGGTGCGTCGCCGGCAAGGCTCTCTCGGGCCAGAGGCTGCGGTGGAAGAGCTTGTGCACCTCTACGCCGACGCGACCAGCGCACTGACCGCGGCGCTCGATCGCTATCTGGAAACACGCCAGCCCCCCAGCGCCAAGGAGCGGTCGCGCTTTCGCTATCCGAGGCTGACGGTCACCTATGCCGGCGAGGAGATGCCGAAGTTGCCGCCCAGGCGCGCCTACGCCAAGCTGCAACGCCCCGGCGTCTACGAGACGACGGTTACGCATCCCGCGACGTTCCGCAGCTATCTGTTGGAGCAGCTGCAACCTCTTGCCGACGACTACGGGGCCCGCATCGAAGTTGGCACGAGCGGGCAGGAGATTCCCTATCCCTATGTGCTCGAACGGATTGAAGAAGTGGCGCGGGCGGGGATTACATCGGCTGAACTCGCACGCCATTTTCCGACGCCGCAACTGTCGGTCGTCGGCGATGAGATCGCGGATGGCGATTATGCCCTGGTCGATGGCGAGCCCAGGCCATTGGCGCTGTTCGATGCCGCGCGTGTCGATTTCTCGCTGCGACGCCTCGTCCACTATACCGGCAGCGACTGGCGGCACGTTCAACGCTGGATCCTGCTCACCAATTATCACCGCTATGTCGATCAGTTCGTGCGGCTTGCTGGCGATCGGCTCGGGAGGCCAGGTGCCGATACGCTGGTGTTGCCTGGCAACGTCGTGATCCGGCCCGAGGACAAGGGTGAGGCTGCGGATGCGTTGATTGCGAGCTCGGCCTGGCACCGCTATCAGATGCCGGCCTACCATCTCACCGCGCCCGACGGCAACGGCGTGACGCTGATCAACATCGGTGTCGGGCCGTCGAATGCGAAGAACATCACCGATCATCTCGCTGTCATCCGTCCAAATTGCTGGCTGATGATCGGTCACTGCGGGGGGTTGCGCGAAAGCCAGTCCAACGGCGACTACGTTCTGGCTCACGCTTATCTGCGGCAGGACCGGATCTTGGATGCGCTGGTGCCGCCGGACATCCCTATTCCGGCGCTGGCCGAAGTGCAGGTGGCGTTGCAGGAGGCTGCCGCGCGCGTCACCGGGGAGAGTGGCGATCAGCTCAAGCAGCGTCTGCGCACGGGCACGGTGGTCACGAATGACGATCGTAACTGGGAGCTGCGTTTCACACAGGAGCGGCGGCGGATCAATCTTTCGCGCGCCATTGCGGTCGATATGGAGAGCGGCACCATTGCCGCGCAAGGCTTCCGGCTGCGGGTTCCCTACGGCACGCTGCTATGCGTGTCCGACAAGCCATTGCATGGCGAGATCAAGCTGCCGGGGGCTGCCAACGCGTTTTACGAAACGGCGGTGGCGCAGCATCTCGACATCGGCCTTGCTGCGCTCGAGCAGTTGAAGGCGCTTGGCCATACGCTGCACTCGCGCAAGCTCAGGTCTTTCGACGAGCCGCCGTTCCGCTGAAGTGCGCCAACCTCAGGTGACGTCTGCCGGAAGGCGATGCTTGCGCTTTTCCAGGTATTTGGCGTCGGGGCCTTTGGGCTTGTGCTTGTCTGCCGACGGTTTGTGCTTCTTGGCGCCGAAGCTTTTTGGGGCAGCCGCGCCGGGCTTGTTGCGGTCGCGCCAGCGGTTCTTTGGCCGGGCATAGTCGCGAGGGGGCTTTGCCTCTTTGGGCGGGGGTTGCGGCATGGCTGCGATGGCTGCCATGACGCTTTCCTCCTCGGCAGCGGGGTCGGCGCTGGCGCGGACGATGTGGCCCTCTTTATTCTTGTTCGTTCTCACCGCGTAGGCGTATTGGTCGGCAAGCTCGGCGACGACCTGGAAGCGTGTGTCGTGTTCGTTGATCTTGATGGCGCCGATTTCCGAGCGGGTGACGCCGCCGGCCTTGCAGATCAGCGGCAGGATCCATTTCGGATCGGCATTGCGCTCGCGGCCGATGTTGAGGCGGAACCAGACCATCTCGCGGGTATCGTTGCGCGGGCGGCGGGCGCTGCGCTGCGGGGCATCGCCCGTTTCGTCGTTGCGCTTGTTCTTCTCCCAGGGACGTGTGCCTTCGCCGGCAGGCCCATCGGTGTGGCGGGCGCGCGGTGCGCGGTCTTCGCGGCGCGGCGGCGGGCCGGTATCTTCAGCGAGATCCTCGGGCTCGGGCAGGCGCGCGCGATGCAGCCTTACCAGGGCGAGTGCGATGGCGTCGGCGGTGTGGCCGGACTGTAGGACCTTGGCGAGGCCAAGCTCGGTTTCGGTTGCCGGCTCGGTAAAGGTTGGGTCGGCGAGGAAACGCTCCTGATCGCGGGTGCGGATCTCGTCGGCTGTCGGGGCGGGCGCCCATGTCACCTTCAGGCGGGCTGCGCCAAAGAGGCCCTCGGCCTTGCGGCGCCTGTGGAAGGGAACAATGACCAGGCACATGCCCTTCTTGCCTGCGCGACCGGTGCGGCCTGACCGATGCAGAAGTGTTTCCCGGTCGTGTGGCAACTCCGCGTGAACGACGAGCCCAAGCTCCGGCAGGTCGAGGCCGCGGGCTGCAACATCGGTGGCAACGAGGACGCGGGCATTGCCGTCGCGTACGGCGACTAGCGCCTGCGTGCGCTCGTGCTGGGTGAGCTCGCCGGACAAGGCGACGGCAGCAAAGCCGCGCTCGACCAATCGGCCATGCAGGCGCTTGACGGCTTCACGCGTGGTGCAAAACACCAGCGCCGCACGCGGCTCATAAAAGCGCAGCACGTTGACGACGGCGTTCTCGGTATCGTTGGGGGCAACGCGGACAGCGCGGTATTCGATGTCGGCGTGCTGCTCGTCGCGACGGATGGTTTCGATGCGGATGGCGTCGCGCTGATAGCGTTTGGCGAGCGCCTCGATGTCACGCGGCATGGTCGCCGAGAACAACAGCGTCTGGCGCTCGGGCGGTGTCTTGTCGAGGATGAACTCGAGATCCTCGCGAAAGCCCAGATCCAGCATCTCGTCGGCTTCATCGAGGACGATCGACTTGAGTTTGCCAAGCTCGAGGCGACGGCGCTCGATGTGGTCGCGGAGCCTGCCGGGTGTGCCGACGACGATGTGCGCGCCGGCGGCGAGTACGCGGGCTTCGGCGCGTCCATCCATGCCTCCGACGCAGGTGGCGATGCGCGCACCAGTCTCGGCATAGAGCCAGACGAGTTCGCGCTGAACCTGCATCGCCAGCTCTCGGGTTGGGGCGATGATCAGCGCCAGGGGTTCGGCTGCTGCTTCGAAACGCTC
The DNA here is from genome assembly GCA_041397705.1 of Hyphomicrobiaceae bacterium. Classification (GTDB taxonomy): domain Bacteria; phylum Pseudomonadota; class Alphaproteobacteria; order Rhizobiales; family Hyphomicrobiaceae. The sequence goes on along the minus strand of JAWKWC010000001.1, from coordinate 363,804 downwards.
GGCGGTCCCAAGCAAGGTTTCGGCCATGGCGAGGCCGAAGGCCACGGTCTTGCCGGAGCCGGTCTGGGCCGAAACGAGCAGGTCGCGGCAGGCTGCTCCCGCCTCGAGAACGGCGAGCTGGACGGGGGTCGGGATGGCATAGTCACGGGCCGTTAGCGCTCTCACGAGCGCCGCGTTGGACGACGGGAAGGTCATGTGGTGCGAGGTCTTTGGTCAGCGGCCGGGCAGGGGCCTTTGGGGAGAACGACCTGTCAAGCGCACCCAGAATCCAGCCCCACACGGGAGCCGAGCGCCGCCAAGCCTATTTGGATGAGAAGGCCATAAACGAGTTCGGCTTGAAAAGATACGGCCTAACCGTCGCGGGGGTTGGATAGCGTTAGCAGATCCCAAACCGGGCGCCGGAGCCCCAGCAGGGCTGCCTGAGGACGGCTTGGTCCACCGTTCTCATAGCGGCTGCTCGCGCCAGCGCCGCGTTGCCGGGTCGAAAAGGACATAGGCGAAGGGATCGGCTTCAGTCTTTCGGGTGGCGACGAAGGCGATGGCACCGTCCCTCAGCTCGGCCGCGCCAGGATAGAGGGTGGGCCAAAGTGGAGGGCGTCCGGCATCGCAGTGCTCGATGCGGTAGGATTCGAGATCAACAGCGAAGATGGCAGGCGTGCCGGCTTTGCGCAGGTCCACCCGGTTTTCCGGCCAACCAAAGACGTAAAGGGTATTCCCAACAGCTCGGGCGGACAGTGGCATCATGGTTGGGAATGTGTCGTCTGGATAAATGTAGATCTCGTGCTGGCCGGTGGGGTCTTTGACGATGATGTCCGCGTAGGTCCATGTGTCGGCCCACTCGTTGCCGTGCCTCTCGACCTTGCCGCCGATTGTCATATGGCGGCCGTCCGGCAGTGTGACGCTTTCTGCGTGGTTGCGCTGCAAGGTCCACACGACTTCCTCGCGCTCGCGTTCGATGGTGTCGACGGCGATGTCTGCGTAATGGGCGCGCACACGACTGGGCGGCCACCTGCGTCGCGCCATCTCGAGCCAGAAGGGGTTGTCGATGCGCTCGGGGTTTGACGTTCCCAGGCGAGGATTGCGCAGGGTCAAGTATTCGGCGTTGGAGAAGGGAAAAATCGATTGATCGCCCGGCTGGACCTCGCTCCAGGTCCAAGTGGTGAGGTCGAGTTTCCATTGCCTGTGGTTGTCGACGTAATCTTTGGCCGTTGCAAGCTTGCCACCCACCACGAGGATCGTTTCGTTGTTGATCTTTTCTGCCGTGTGCCGCGAGATCCAGCCGGGGCAGATGCCGGACCTGGCGCTCGCGGGGGCAGGCGAGATGGCGAAGGTGGTGGTATCGAGGAGGAGGACCTGCGTCGAGCCTGGGTTGCGCTCTTGCGGGTAGCCGAGCGAACCGATCAGCACGATCCGGTCACCCGCCAGTGTGGCGGTGTGGAAATCGGTGGGCGGGAAAACGTCGCGCGGATAGATGAAGAATTCGAGCCGGCCATCGGGGTGCTCGACGGTGACATCGTTATAAATACAGAAATCGGGGTCGTAGTGGTCCTCATGTTCTCCTGCGACGTGGACGATGCGGCCGTCCGGCAAAGTGGTGGTTGTTCGCCCGAACCGTTCCCAGCTCCAGAATGGTCCAGATCTCTTGATCGGGCGGCCAGTGCGCTGTTGGAGCTCCTGGCGGGCTTGATAGGCATTCCATCCGTTGCGCTTGATCTCGGTCCAAACGTCGTTATGGGCGGCCTCGGGATTGGAGGTGCCAAACCGGGGAATGGCAAGAGTGGCTGCGTCGTCATCAGTCATCGACGGTTTCCATATGCCCTTGAATTTGCAATGGGGCCTTTCCTGATACGGCAAAGCGGCAAGTCTGAGGCGTCGTCAAGGCTCCGGGCGTCCAGCGTATGCGCGGTCGAGGTGATCTGGCCTAGCGCGGAAAATGGCCGTAGTCTCATGCCCGACCCACCCGGAACTTCATCCATTCCAGAGGCCTCCGACACATGCCCTCCGCGAAAGCGCCCGTTCGCATGGCTGCCGACATTGGCGGCACGTTTACCGATATTGTGCTGGAGGTCGGTGAGCGCCTCTATGCCGCCAAGGTGCTGACGACGCCGCGCGCACCGGAGCAGGCCGTTGTTGAAGGGACGGCGCAGGTGCTCGGGGAAGCAGGCCTCGGCTTTGGCGATATCGATGTCTTTCTGCACGGCACGACGCTGGCCACCAATGCCATCATCGAGCGTAAAGGCGCGCGGACGGCGCTGGTCGCGACGCAAGGCTTTCGTGATGTGATCGAGATCGCCGACGAGAGCCGCTACGACCAGTACGATGTGTTCCTCGAAAAGCCAGCGCCGCTGGTGCCGCGGGCGCTGCGGTTCACGGTGCCGGAGCGCATGGACGTGGAAGGCGTTGTGCGCCTGGCACTGGATGAAGCGGCCGTTCTCCGTGTCGCGGGCGAACTCAAGCGCATGGAGATCCAGGCGGTTGCGGTGGCTTTCCTGCATTCGTATGTCAACGGTGCGCACGAGGCGCGGGCGGGTGCCATCATCGCCGAGGCCTGCCCGGGGATCGAGATCACGCTTTCGAGCGAGGTATGTCCGGAAGCGCGCGAGTATGACCGGACGAGTACGGCGATTGCCAATGCCTATGTGCAGCCGTTGATGGCGGGCTATCTGAAGCGACTGGCGCAAGCCTTCGGCGAGCGCGGCTATCGCAATCCCATTCACCTGATGACTTCCAGCGGCAGTCTTGCGAGCCTCGAGACGGCGCGGCGGTTCCCGGTTCGCCTGGTCGAGTCGGGGCCTGCTGGCGGCGCCATCCTGGCGGCTGGTGTTGCCGAGGAGCGGGGAGAGGCCAGCATCCTCTCATTCGACATGGGCGGCACGACAGCGAAGATCTGCCTGATCGAGAATGGCGAGCCGCTCAAGGCCCGGTTCTTCGAGGTCGATCGCCAGCAGCGCTTCATGAAGGGCAGCGGCATTCCGCTGCGGATCCCGGTGATCGAGATGGTGGAGATCGGCGCGGGTGGGGGCTCGCTGGCGCAGGTCGATGAATTGCGGCGTATCCAGGTCGGACCGGAGAGTGCGGGTGCAGAGCCGGGTCCTGCGAGCTACGGACGTGGCGGCAGCCGCCCGACGGTCACCGATGCCGATGTGCAACTCGGCAAGGTGGATGCGGCGCGGTTTGCCGGTGGCCGCATTGCGATCCATCCCGACAAGGCTGCTGCGGCGATTGGCGAGCACGTCGGCGGGCCGCTCGCGATGGACACGGACAAGGCGGCCTGGGGCATTGCCGAGATCGTGGACGAGAACATGGCCAATGCGGCGCGTGTGCATGCGGTGGAGCGGGGCATGGCGATCGGCGACCGCACATTGATCGCGTTCGGCGGGGCTGCACCTTTGCATGCGGCGCGCTTGGCGGAGAAGCTCGGCATTTCCCGCATCGTGGTGCCGGCAGGCGCGGGGGTCGGCTCGGCCATCGGTTTTCTGAGGGCGCCTGCTGCCTACGAGACCGTGCGGGCGCGCTACATGCGTCTCGACACTTTGGATGTGGGCGCTGTCAATGGTCTGCTGGAGCAGATGAGTGCGGAAGCGACAGAGGAGGCGCGTTCTGCTGCCGGCGGCGCACCTTTGGGTGAACAGCGAGGCGCCTTCATGCGCTATGCCGGTCAAGGGCACGAGATTCACGTGGCGCTGCCGAACCGGGCGATCGTGCGTGATGATGCCGTTGCGTTTCGTGACATCTTCGAAGCCGAATACCGCCGGCTGTTCGAGCGCCATATCCCGAATGCGGCCATCGAGATCATGAGCTGGTCGGTTGCCGTTTCGACCGCACGCGCCAAGCGCCCGGCCATCGACGAGGTTGCTCGTGGTGCGGGCGCTGTGCCAGTTGGCACTCGTGCCGTTTTCGATGGCCGGCTTGGCAGGGCGATCGAGGCGCGGATCTATGAGCGTGCCAGCCTAGCGGCAGGCCAACATCTTGAAGGCCCTGCGGTGATTGTGGAGGACGGCACGTCGACGCTGGTGTCGTCGAGTTTCGATGCGCACGTGGACGCTGGCGGTGCACTTGTCCTGACTTTGAAGGAGACGCGGTGATGGCTCACAATGCGCACGGCGAGATCGAATTGCAGATCATGTGGAACCGGCTGATCGCCATTGTCGAGGAACAAGCCCAAGTGCTGTTGCGCACGGCCTTCTCGCCAATCGTGCGGGAGGCGGGCGATCTTTCGGCAGGTGTTTTCGACACCAAAGGGCGGATGCTGGCCCAGGCAGTGACGGGCACGCCCGGCCACGTCAATTCGATGGCGGAGTCGGTGAAGCATTTCATCCGCCACTTCGGCATCGCGACCATGAAGCCGGGCGATGCCTACATCACCAACGATCCCTGGATGGGCACCGGCCATCTCAATGATTTCGTCATCACGACGCCGGCATTCCACAACGGCAAACTTGTTGGCTTGTTCTCGTGCACGAGCCATCTGATCGACATCGGCGGCATCGGCTTCGGGCCCAATGCGACAGATGTGTTCATGGAGGGCCTCTACATTCCCTTCCTCAAGCTGATCGAGGAGGGAAAGGTCAACGAGACGCTGATGGCCATGATCCGCGCCAACACGCGGCTGCCGGTGGACACGGTTGGCGACACCTATTCGCTGGCTGCTTGCAACGACGTCGGCTGTAAGCGGCTCACCGAGATGATGGACGAGTTCGGGTTGGACGATCTGGATGCGCTCGGTGCGCACATCTGCGATCGCTCGGAAGCTGCTGTGAAAGCGGAGATCGCGCGGCTGCCGAAGGGGCAGTGGACCAACACCATGGTGACCGATGGCTATGACAGTCCGATCGCGTTGACGGGCACGGTGACGGTTTCGGATCAGGGAATCCATGTGGACTATACCGGCACAAGTCCTGCCGCGGCGCGCGGCATCAACGTGCCACTCGCTTACACGACAGCCTACACCGTCTTCGGGCTCGCCTGCATCGTCGGGGCGCGCATTCCCAACAACGCCGGTTCGCTGGCCCCGCTGACGGTTTCGGCGCCGGAGGGGTGCATTCTCAATGCGCCAAAGCCTGCGCCTGTTTGCTCGCGTCATGTCATCGGGCAAATGCTGCCCGATGTCGTGTTCGGGTGTCTGCGTCAGGCGATCCCCGACCGTGTGCCGGCGGAAGGTACGTCGTGTCTGTGGAACCTCAATGTGCGCGGCAGGGTCAAGGGCGGCGCGGGTGGCAACTACGGCTTCTCGATGGCGGTCACCTCCAATGGCGGCACGGGTGCCAGGCCGCAATCGGATGGCTTGTCTGCCACCGCCTATCCGTCGGGCGTGAAGGGGACGCCTGTGGAAATCGCGGAACAGATCACACCGCTGATCTTCTGGCGCAAGGAGTACCGCACGGGATCGGGCGGCGCTGGGCGGACGCGGGGTGGTCACGGTCAGGTGATCGAGATCGAGAGCCGCATTGGCGAGCCGTTCGAGTTGCTGGCGGCTTTTGACCGGATCGATCATCCTGCCCGCGGACGAGACGGGGGGCAGAACGGTGCGCCGGGAAGTGTTGGGCTGGCGAGTGGCGAGCGCTTTCCGGGCAAGGGGTTCTTGATGGTGCCTGCTGGGGAGCGGCTGGTGGTCAAGACGCCAGGCGGCGGCGGGCTCGGTGATCCTGCGGCGCGTGATGGGAACGCCATTCAGCGGGATCGGGAGGCAGGTCTCGACGTTGCCGAGAGTGAGGCTGCGGAGTAGAGCCGGGGGGGGCGCTCGGTCGGAAAGCTGCAGTTCGTAGCTGCAACGTACGACTGATCAGGTCATCCGTGCGGCCGCTCGTGGAGCTCCTTCAACCAGGGCGCGGCACCAGCCGCGCTCAGTGCCGCTCTTCGTGGCAAAGTTTTGTCGGCGGCCGCCGATCGCGAACCATCCACGTCGGTCTGCTATCGCGGCGTACTCCTCGAAGCCGTAGGTGGCATCGTCGCGCTGGAACAGGTCGACGCAGCGGTCGCCGGCTTCGGTTTCCGATCGCAGGACGAGGCGCTTTCGGGCGTCAAGCCTTCCTGAAATGGCAACTGACCCAGTGGCCGTTGGCGCCCTTTTCGAGTTTGGGCACCTCGGTGGAGCAGCGGGGAGTTCGCGGATCGGGCAGCGGGTGTGGAAGTGGCAGCCCGATGGCGGGTTGATCGGGTTGGGGACGTCGCCCTCGAGCTTGATGCGTTTGCGCTTGATGGTGGGGTCGGGAATTGGCACGGCCGAGAGCAGGGCCTCGGTGTAGGGATGCAGCGGTTTGGCATAGAGTTCGTCGGCCGGTGCGATCTCGACGATGCGGCCCAGATACATGACAGCCACGCGCGTCGAGATGTGCTCGACGACCGAAAGGTCGTGGGCGATGAAGATGTAGGTGAGGCCGAACTTCTCCTGCAGGTCTTCCAGCAGGTTGACGACCTGGGCCTGGATCGAAACATCGAGGGCTGAAACAGGTTCGTCGCATATGATCAGCTTCGGCTCGACGGCGAGTGCACGGGCGATACCAATGCGCTGGCGCTGACCGCCTGAGAATTCATGCGGGAAGCGGCTTCTGTGGTCGGCCCTTAGGCCAACGGTCTCGAGCAGCTCGACGACGCGATCCTCATGCTCCTGTCGTGATTTGGCAAGCTGATGGATCACCAGGGCTTCGCCGATGATGGCGCCGACGGTCATGCGTGGATTGAGGGAAGCGAAGGGGTCCTGGAAAATGATCTGCATGTCGCGGCGCAGTGCGCGCAGCGATTCTGCATCGAGCTGCGTGACGTCGCGGCCCTGGAAGGTCACCTTTCCCGACGTCGGGGTGATGAGCTGGAGGATGCAGCGGCCGGTCGTGGATTTACCGCAGCCGGATTCGCCGACGAGGCCCAACGTCTCGCCGGCGGCTACGTCGAATGAGACGCCATCAACGGCATGCACTTGGTCGACGACCCTCTGCAACAGGCCGCCACGCACGGGGAAGTGCTTGACGAGGTTTTCCACCTTCAGCAGCGGCTCGGTCATGGGGGGCAACAACTCCGGTGGCTCTTGGTGCGTGGGATTGCGTTGGCTTCGGGGGCTAAAGAATGCAGGCGACTGTGTGCCCGGGCTCGACTTCCTTCAGCGGTGGAATGCCGGCGAGGCAGGCATCGGTTGCAAAGCGGCAGCGGGGTGCAAATCGGCATCCGGGCGGTGGTGTCAGCAGCGACGGCACGACGCCGGGGATGGCCTCGAGGCGTTCCTTGGCGCCAGCGCGATCGAGGCGAGGGATCGAGCGGATGAGGCCTTGGGTGTAGGGGTGGCGCGGGTTGGCGAAGAGGCGGTCGACTGGTGCCTCCTCGACCACCCGGCCTGCGTACATGACAACGACGCGCTGCGTGGTTTCGGCAACGACGCCCATGGCGTGCGTGATCAGCATGATTGCCATGCCCAGCCGTTCCTTCATCTCGGCAAGGAGGTCGAGGATCTGGGCTTGGATGGTGACGTCAAGCGCGGTCGTCGGCTCGTCGGCAATGAGAAGGGTCGGGTTGCACGACAGCGCCATGGCGATCATGACGCGCTGGCGCATGCCGCCGGAGAATTGGTGGGGATAGTCGTGCACCCGGCGCTTGGGATTGGGGATCTGTACAAGTGCCAGCATGTCGGCCGCCCGGTCGAGGGCTGCCTTGCGGCCGAGCCCTTCGTGCCGGCGGATGACCTCGGCAATCTGTTCGCCGACCGAGAAAACGGGATTGAGCGACGTCATCGGCTCCTGGAAGACGATGGCGATTTCCTTGGCGCGGATCTCGTTCATCTCTTCGCGCGACATCGGGATCAGGTCACGGCCGCGCCACAGGATCTCACCGGCGACGAACTCGCCCGGCGGCATGGCGATGAGTTTGAGAACCGACATGGCGGTGACGGTCTTGCCGCAACCGGATTCGCCGACGATGCCGACGGTTTCGCGTGGGTTGATGGTGATGTCGACGCCATCGACGGCACGCACCATGCCGTCGTCGGTCCGGAAATGGGTCTTCAGACCACGAATGTGGAGCAGCGGCTCGGTCATGGATGGGGCTATACCACCCTCCTTGGATCGAGCGCGTCGCGGAGACCGTCGCCGATGAAGTTGATTGTGAGGACCGCGAGGAAGATGGCGGCACCGGGAAACAGCGCCCAATGGGGGGCGATGTCGAGGTGGTCCTTGGCATCGAACAACAGCCGGCCCCAGGTCGGGATGTCCGGCGGAAAGCCGAGACCCAGGAACGAGAGCGTCGATTCGGCAATGATGGCGGCGGCGACGTCGATGGTGCCAGCAACGATGACGGGCCCAAGGGCGTTGGGAAGGATGTGGCGCACGACCTGGCGTGTTTTAGAGGCGCCGAGCGCACGAGCTGCTTCCACGAACTCTTTCTCGCGAAGCGACAAGAACTGCGCGCGCACGAGGCGGGCGACGGGCATCCATCTGAGACCGCCGATGACGGTGACGACCAGGATGAAGACGCCGCCCTCCGGGCCGAACAGCGACGTCAGGCGTTCCTTGAACAGATAGATGATCAATAGCAGCAGCGGCAGGGCAGGCAGCGACAGGAAGAGATCGGTGAGCCACATCAAGAAGGCGTCGACGGGGCCGCGCGAAATGCCGGCGATGGCGCCGACCAGGATGCCGACACCGACGGCGACGGCCATGGCTGCAATGCCGACGGCGAGCGAGATGCGTCCGCCATAGAGCATGCGTGCAAGCAAATCCTGGCCGAGATCATCGGTGCCAAACGGATGAGCCCATGATGGTCCCTGCAGCGATGCGGCAAAATCGATATCGTTGATCGAGACGGGCCAGATCCATGGGCCGAGCGCGATGGCCAGGACCATTGCAGCCAGCACGAAGGCGCTGACGACCGCGAGCTTGTGCTTGCGGAAGCGTCGCCACGCCTCGCGGCGTGGGGAATATGTGATCTGGGGCGTGTCGCCTGCAGCAGGCAAGCCGGCCTCAGTTGTAGGAGATGCGGGGGTCGAGCCAGCCATAGAGGATGTCAGCGATCAGGTTGGAGAGGACGACGAGACAGGCGAATACGAACGTGACGGCCATGATGACCGGGGTATCATTGACCTGCATGGCCTCGATCAACAGCGACCCGATGCCGGGAACGCGGAAGATCTGCTCGGTCACGATGGCGCCGCCGAAGATGGCGGGCATCTGCAGGGCAACGAGTGTGACCACGGGGATCAGAGCATTGCGCAGCACGTGCTTGATGATGACGATGCGTTCGGCAAGGCCTTTCGAGCGCGCCGTCGTGACGTAATCGAGGCGGACCACGTCGAGCACGGCAGAGCGCACGAAGCGCACGAGGGTAGCGCCCTGGAACAGGCCAAGCACGGTCACGGGCATGATCGATTGCTTGAGATGATCCAAATAGAACTGCCAACCGGTCGAGGCTATGTCGGCGCGGTAGACGATTGGAAGCCAGCCGAGCCAGATCGAGAACACCAGGATGAGGAGAAGGCCGGTAAAGAAGGTCGGTAGCGAGAAGCCTATGAACGCCAACGTGTTGGCAACCTTGTCGAAGGTCGAGTAAGGGCGTGTTGCGGCATAGATACCGATTGGCAGCGCGACCATTAGCGCCAGGATCTGGGAGGCGCCGATGACGATCAACGTTGTGGGAAGGCGTTGCAGAATGAGCTTGTCGACATCGACGCGGCTCGTGAACGAGAAGCCCCAATCGCCCTGCGCCATGGCTCCCAGCCAGTGGATGTAGCGCAAGTAGACGGGGTCATCGAGCCCGAACTTCTTGCGCAACATGGCGCTGACTTCGGCCGGCACGTTCGGGTTGGTTGCCAACTCCTCGAACGGGTCGCCCGGCGCCAGCGCCAGAACGGTGAACAGGACGATTGAAATGCCGAGCAAGCTCGGGATGGCGATGAGAAGGCGCCGCAACAGGTACTGGGCCATTGGGCGACCTTCTCAATTGCCGGGTGTGCAGGGAACGTAGGGGTGAAGACGGATCATGCGGGGCGATACCACTCGCCGATGGCCCACATATCGTTCTCCCAGCCGGAAAGCCACGGCATCAACTTTTTCGATACGGCGCTGACCCGGGGACGCGCGACTACTGGAATGACGGCCACGTCCTTGATCATGATGTCATTCAACTTGATGTACATGGCAGCCCGCTTCACAGGATCGAGCTCGGACTGGGCGGCCTTGTAGACGTCGTCATACTCTTTGTTGCTCCAGCGGGGCTTGTTGCGGCCCTGCCATTTGTTGGCCTTGGTGGCGATCTCCCACGACACGAACTGGTTCAAGAACACCTCCGGATCGGGCTGTGTCATGGTCGTCGTGTACATTTGCAGATCGGAGTAGAACTTCGAATAGGTGTCGGGATTGCCGACGTCGGAGGAGAAGAACACCGAGGCTTTAACGGCCTTGATCTCGACCTCGATACCGGCCTTCTGGCAGGCCTGCTTGATGATGGCCTGCGTTTTCTGGCGGGGTTGATTGATCGACGTCTGGAACACGACTTTCAGGCGCTTGCCGTCCTTGGTGCGGATGCCGTCGCCACCGCGCTTCCAGCCGGCGTCATCGAGAAGCTTGTTGGCCTTATCGACGTTGAACTCGAACGACGTGTTCTTGGACGTATATTTGGGCGGGTTGTTCACGAAATTGGACGTCGCATAGCCGGTGCGTCCGTAGATGAATTTCTCGACCGACTTGCGGTCAACCAGCACGTTCAAGGCCTGCCGGACGGCCGGGTCGGTCAGGAAAGGATGCTTGGTCTTCAGGCTCGAACGCTCGCCATCGACTTCGGTCCAAGGATCCGTGTTGTTGAGCTGGATGTGCTCGATGTTGCCGGTCGACGTGATGCTGACCTTGCCCTTGCCGCCGGCCTCCATCCGCTGCAGCACGGAATCTTCGACCTGCATGTTCCAGGCGTAGTCGAATTCGCCGGTCTGCAGCACGGCACGTGCGGCGGAGACGGCATCACCGCCACCCTTGATCTCGATGGTGTCGAAGAACGGACGGTTGGGTTTGTGGTAGTTCTCGTTGAGCTTGCCGCGGACGGTGTCACCCGGTTTGAAGTCTGTGAACTTGTAGGGGCCGGTGCCGACTGGAGCGAGGTTGGTCGGTGCCTCGCGCGATTTGCCACCGGCAAAGGATGCGAACAGGTGCTTGGGGATGATCATCCCGCGGACACCGACGAATGCGTCGGCCCAGAACGGCGTCGGTTTGGCGAAAATGACTTTGATGGTGTGGCTGTCGACCTTCTCGACCTTGACGTCCTTGTAGGAGCCAACGGTGGTCGCGGCAGTGGCGGGATCGCGGGCGTATTCCCAGTTGAAGACGCAATCGTCTGCCGTGAAGGGCTTGCCGTCGTGCCAGGTGACACCTTTCTTGAGCTTCCAGGTGACGGACAAGCCGTCCTTGGCAAGACCGCCGTTTTCGATGCTGGGGATTTCGGCTGCAAGGAACGGCACGAGGTTGCCGTCGCCATCCCAGCCTGCCAGGGCCTCATAGAAGATGCGGCAAGCGTCCTGGTCTTTCGTGCCGACTGCAAAGTGTGGATTGAGGAGCGTTGGGGCTTGCCACCAGAGCACTTTGAGGGGGCCGCCACCGCCACGTTTGGTGCCGGGATACTTGAATGGGGTTTCGGCCATGGCGACGCCGCCAAGGGCAAGGATCTGATTGGCAAATGGAGCGGCAACGCCAACGGCCGCCATGCGCGTGAGAAATGAACGGCGCCCCATGCGCCCGTCTTTCACCGCTTCGATCATACGCTTGAGCTTGTCAGCTTCCATTTCGCCATTCTCCCTTGGTGCCCGTGTTCGGCCGGGTTTGGACCCAGCCAGAGGTATCTTGGGATGGGTGGACCGAGCACGCGGGACCGCGAGGGAGGTGACGGCGGAGTTGCCACATCTCCGCGCAGGTCGCGCGCGCAATCCATTCACCTCATCAATGGATCCATCAAAACAGTCGTGACATTGCGGGTCAACGGGCTTTCGTACCTGTGGGTGCTACAAGGTGAGAGAATGGGCAGGCTGTTCGGTAAGTCGGCACGTTTTGCCGCCAAATCTGCAGTCGTCCAGTGGTTGGTGGGAGCGAGTAGGGCGGGCTTGCAGCATTAACCAATCGAACGGCGAGGGCGCGGGGTTGGTGATCACGCGTCGACGACGACGTAGTCGTCTTCAACCTCGACCTTGAACGTTTCGGCGACATAGGGCCCCTCGACGAGGTTTGCCCCATGCTCGACATGCACGTCGAATTTCATGAGCCGCATGCGACGCGGATCGCAATAGGAGCGGCCGGTCTTGATGTCGAATTCCCATTGATGCCACGGGCAGCGGATGATCTCGCCTTGCCGGGAGTGGCGGTAGTCGCCGGGCTCATCCGACTGCACAAGGCCTGTGATGATGCCTTGCGCAAGGCTGCCGCCCTTGTGCGGGCAGGTCTGGGAGAGGGCGTAGTATTCGCCCTTGACGTTGAAGATGATGATGCCGCGGCCATCGAGCGTAACGCATTTGCGTCCGCCGACCGGTATCTCGCCGACGCGGGCGACGATGTGGCGTGGCATGATTTTCACTCCCGGTTCGTGCCTTGGCCACGAGCGGAGCCCAACTCAGCTCCGCACTGCATCGGGAGGGAGACCCTCCCGAAACCGCCCGCCATGTTTCGAGGGCGTGCTTTCCGTTCGCCGGCTGCTAGAGGCGGTAAACAGCCAGGCCGTTTTCGGCGCAGATCGCCCGGTGCTCGGCTGGCGTTACACCGGCAGGGAAGGCGCGGAAGGGATCGTCGAAATCCCAGTGCGGATAGTCGGAAGCAAACAGCAGACGGTCGTGGCCGACCCAGCGCAAGGTGTCCAGCAGGTGATGGCGATCCTCCGGCTCTGCCATCGGCTGGGTCGAGACCCAGATATGCTGCTTGATGTAGTCGGAGGGTCTGCGGGTGAGATGGCTGAGCTCGTCGCGATTCTTCTCGAAGATCTTGTCGAGACGCCAGCTCAACGGCGGCAACCAACCAAAGCCGCCTTCCACGATCACGACCTTGAGTTTGGGGAAGCGCTCGAAGACGCCTTCCATGACAAGGCTTGTGACGACGGTCTGTGCCGAGGTGGAGTGGCCGCCGGAGCCTTCCTCGATGTAGTAGGAGGGCCAACCTGCGCCAGTAACCGGGTGACCGCTGGTGCCGAAGACATGGAAAGCGACGGGCAGGTCGTGATCCTGGGCAGCCGCGTAGATCGGCCAGTAGCGGCGGTTGCCGAGTGGGTCCGATGAGCGTGTCAGGCAGAACACCTGCGCGTAGTCCTTCATGTGGCCGACGCGCTCGATTTCCTTGGCGGATGCGAGGCCATCCTCGTAGGGCACAACGATCGCCGCCTTCAGCCGCTTGTCCTTCGAGGTCCAGGCATCGCGCTGCCATTCGTTTGTGGCGCGACAGAAGGCTGCGCCGAAATCGAGGTTGAGCTCGCCTTGTCCGGTGTTGCCGAGGGGACCGAGAACGCCAACCTCGACGCCGGCAGGATCAAGATACTGCTTCTGCATCAGTTCGAGGGACGAACCGGGGCGGCCGATGCCGTCCTCCGGCCAGGCATCGCGGCGCGAGGCGAGTGGGGCCGACTTGGGATAGGGCTCGACCGAGGGGCTGCCGTGGCGACGGCGGAAACCATAGGTCTGCGCGTGGTCCCACCACTTCTTTTCCACATAGGGCTTGAGGCAGGCCAGCGACTTCACGGCGGGGTGGATGTCGCTGTCGATAACGGCAAGACGGTTGCTGGGCGTGGCCGTGCCTGTGGCGTCGGCAGCAGGTGGAGCATCGAGTGGCATGGCAGCCTCCGTGTGTCAGGCAGTGGCGAGACGCGGATAGGTGGCAAGAGCATTGTCGATCAGGATTTTGCGCCTGAGCGACGGATCGAGTCCTGCCGGCAACATATCATCGCCGTCATGCTGCCAGTGAGGAAAATCGGATGCAAACAGCAGCATGTCGGTGGAGGGGAGGTGGTCGAGGATGCGGGCGACCATGGCGGCATCGGTGGGGGCGTCGAAGGGCGCTGTGGTCAGCCGTATGTGGTCGCGCGCGATTTCGGTCGGCAGGCGATCGATCCAGGGGACTTCCATACGAATACCGCGCCAGAACTTGGAGAATCGCCAAAGGTAGGGTGCGAGCCAGGTGACGCCCGATTCGAGCAAGACCACCTTGAGTTTGGGGTATTTCACGAACACACCCTCGGCGATGAAACTGCCGACCTGGGCATGCATGGCAAGCGATGAGGCGGCGTAGTCCTCCGCCCAGTAGGTGGGCCAGCCCGATCCCGTCACGGCATGATGATAGCTGGAGCCGGCGTGCACGCCGACGGCCAGACCGTGACGCTCGCAGGCTTCGTAGATGGGCCAAAACCGGCTTTTACCGAGCGGCTCTTCGGTGCCGGCAAGGAACAGGGCCTGCACGAAGCGTTTGTCGGCGGCGCAGCGCTCGATTTCAGCAACAGCCTTGGCCGTCGACTGGTAGGGGACGACGATGGAGGCGCGCAGGCGCGGGTCACGGTCGAGCCACTCGGTCCGCAGCCAATCGTTGACGGCGGACGCGAAAGCCTCAGCCATGTGCTCGTCACGAATCATCTGCACGGCATAGAGGCAATTGAGGATCGCGGTGCCGAAGCCGTGCGTGTCCATGAGGTGTTTGCCAAGCCGCGATGCGTCTTCATCGGCCTTGGCCTCGGCGTAGTCGGGGCGGGCCGTTAGTGGCGCCTTTTTGGGATAAGCGATGGTCTCGAAGGCGTCGATGCCACGCACCTGCACCGTTTCCTTCCAGTACTCGCTCATGAAGTGCCTCAGGCAATCGATGTGCGGCACGCGCGGGTGCACGTCGCAGTCGATGGCGCCTGTCCAGTCTTGGCTCACGATCGGCTCCGGGTTCTGCTGTCATGCCAGTGTTCCACGGCGGCGCGCCGGCTGCAATGCGTGGGGGTGCCTCACACATTCGTGAATAGAATACGATACGTTCCCTATTTACATCAGCGGTGAACGACGTTAAGTTCTGTTCATCGGACGGGGACAACAGACACCCGGACGGACAAGACAACCCAGGGGACTAGGCGAGAGAGCCGGCCCCGCACCCAACGGAGACCTTCCATGAAGACGCATCGTCGCCTCGATCCTCGCCCTCGGCCTTCTGGCTGGTGCCGCTTCTGCTTCCACCGTGACCCCGGCTGCAGGCGGACAACACGACCGCTGAATGGTGCGCCCCCTACTACGGCCACTAAGGCTCACGAGGTGCCGGCCTCAAACCCGGCACCGACCGACCAAACCTCTCAAATCATTACCTGATCCCGACCTCATCCAAATCCAACGGAGACCTCCCATGAAGACCATCGTCGCTTCGATCCTCGCCCTCGGCCTGCTGGCTGGTGCGGCTTCGGCTTCCACCGTGACCCCGGTTCAGGCGGACAACACGACCGCTGAATGGTGCGCCCCCTACTACGGCCACTAAGCCTCGAGGTGCCGGCTTCAACACCGGCACCGACCGACCAAGTCTCTCAAATTATTGCCTGATCCCGACCTCATCCAGATCCAACGGAGACCTCCCATGAAGACGCTCGTCGCCTCGATCCTCGCCCTCGGCCTGCTGGCTGGTGCGGCTTCGGCTTCCACCGTCACCCCGGTTCAGGCGGACAACACGACCGCTGAATGGTGCGCCCCTATTACGGCCACTAAGCCTGCCACTGCACGACCATTCCCGGCCCGCCGTTTGCTCCCTCCCCGCAGCCGGCAAGCCAGACACATTGAGACTGAAGACGTATTGTGTTGCCGCCCCGAGGTTCGCGCCTCGGGGTTTTTCGTGGTGGTGCGGGAGCGTTACAGTCCGCCCAGGGCTGCCTCGAGGTAGGCTTTGATCTGCGCCTCATGCCAATATTTGACACCAACGGCCGGCGTGGCGACGGCGGGGCGGCCTGCCCGCCGAAAGGGACGTCCGGCAAGGCGCTCCAAGCGGCGGTCCAGGTGGGTGAAGTAGCCCATATTTTCCGGCTCTTCTTCGCACCACACCAAGTCGGCGTGGCTGTAGGCGCGAGCGCTTCGACGATCGCGGATGCCGGCAAGGGGTGCAGCTGCTCGATGCGGACCAATGCCACCTTGTCCTCCAACCCGCGACGCGTGCGCTCGGCATCCAGCTCGTAATAGACTTTGCCCGTGCACAGCACTACGCGGCGCGCGCTCGGTCGGACCTGCTCGGCGATGACGTGCTGGAATGCGCTGCCTTCGGCCAGGTCTGCGAGGTCTGAGACGCACGCCTTGTGGCGCAGCAGGGCTTTGGGCGACAGGACGACCAGCGGCTTGCGGAACGGACGGTGCATCTGCCGGCGCAAGGCATGGAAATAATTGGCTGGCGTCGAGGCGTTGACAACTTGAAGGTTGGCGCCGGCACAAGCCGCGAGCAGGCGTTCGGGGCGGGCGGTGGAATGATCAGGTCCGCCGCCATCGAGGCCGTGCGGCAGCAAAATGACGAGACCCGACGCGCGCAACCAACGGTCCTCGCCGCACGCAATACCCTGATCGAAGACGGCTTGGGCATAGTTGAGGAATTCGCCGAACTGGGCTTCCCACACGACCAGCCGGCGCGGATCGGCCAGGGAGACACCGTACTCGTAGCAAACGATGGCGTGCTCGATCAGCGGCGTGTTGTGGATCTCGACGGCAACATCCTCTGCCGCTGCCGGCTGGATCAGCATGTGGCGGCGGCCGGTGGTTTGATCGTGGACTTCGAGGTGGCGCTGAGTGAAGGCGCCTCGGACGGAGTCTTGGCCGCCAAAGCGGATCGGGGTGCCTTCGGCGACGAGGGAGGCTAGCGCCAAGGCCTCGGCTGTGGCCCATGTGATAGCAGTGCCGTCGAGAATTGACCGGCGGCGCTCGTCGAGGAAACGGGTGACTTTGCCATCGACGGTGAAGTCGGATGGCGGGGTGGTGATGGTGGTTCCCAGCGCCTTGAGTCGAGGTGCGTGGACGCCTGTTGGGACCGACGCCAGCATGTCAGCCTCGCTGCCTGAGCGCAGGCCCTTCCATGCGCCTTCGAACCAGTCGGCCTGGTTGACCTTCCAGGACTTGGCTGCACGAAAGGCTTCGGCGAGGGTTTCGGACATCTGTGTGCGTGCGAGATCTGCTGCCGTGACGTCGCGGCCATCGTTCTGGAGCTGGGCTTCGTAGATCTGATCGATCGGGGGTCGCGCGTCGATGGCTTTGTACATCATGGGCTGCGTGAACCGTGGCTCGTCGATCTCGTTGTGACCTGGGCGCCGGTAGCAGACGAGGTCGATGATGACGTCGCGGCCGAAAATCGAGCGCCAGTTGGCGGCGACCAATGCGGCGCGCCAGACGGCTTCGGGGGCATCGGCGTTGACGTGCAGGACGGGCGCTTCGACGAGGCGTGCGATGTCGGTTGGAGCGCGAGCCGTGCGGCCTTCGTCCGGTGTGGTCGTGAATCCCAATTGATTGTTGATGACGACATGGATCGTGCCGCCGAGATGGAACGGGGGGAGGCCGGAAAGCTGCAGCATTTCGGCGACCAGTCCTTGGCCGGCAAAACTGGCGTCGGTGTGGAGGAGGAGGGGGAGGACGGTTTGGGGGCCGCGGGCGCCGCGGGCCGCTTGCTTGGCGCGCGCGCGGCCTTGCGAAATGATCGGGGCGAGCTGGAGGTGCGAGGGGTGTGGTGAAGTGGAAATGTGCAGGCGGCGACCGGCGATTTCGAGATCACCGGAATAGCCGAGGTGGTAGGAGACGTCGGATGAGCAGTCGAGCCCATCGGGGACGGCGGGGCTGCCCAGCACTTCAGCGACCAGTTGGCCGATCGGCTTGCCGAGCACGTTGGCCAGCATGTTGAAACGGCCGCGATGCATGCCGCCGATCACCACCTCCTCGACGCCCAAGCGGGCGCTTTCCGCGAGCGTAGCCTCGAGCGCGACCAGAAACGTCTCGGCGCCGCCGAGGCCGAACATGCGGCCACCGGGATAACGCTGCGCCATGCCGGCTTCGAAAGCCACGGCCCGTGCCAGAAGGTCCAAAATCTCTGAGCGCTGGCTTTCGTCGGGCAAACCCTGATCGACGGCTTCGGCCTCGGCGACCAGCCAACGGCGCAAGGTGGCGTCATGGATATGGCCGATCTCCCAACCGATGCTGCCGCAATAAGCCTTCTCGAGGCGGTTGACGAGGGCATGGGCAGAGGCGCCGATCAGGCCGTAGTTGGCGGCGGCGAGTTCCGGCAAGGGCGGTGGTCGGGTCAGGCCGAGCGGGTCGAGTTTAGCCTTGAGGAAGCCGCGCGTCCGGTAAGCCTCCATCAGGGCAGCTTCGCCCGCCGCATTAACAGGTGTTGCGGGGCGTGCCTTTGGCTTTTGCGCGCGTTGTTCGGGCGTTTCGGCAAAAAACGCTTCCAGCGCTCCGGGATCGCCGATGCCGTAGAATGCGGTTGCGTCCTCGTCGGTCTCGGCGGCGAGCGGTTGAGGCGCTTGTTCGTTCATACGACGTCCCTCGGAGCAGTGCATTGGCGGCGGGCACCTTATGACACTCGCAGTGGTGTTGACCACGGGCGGAGCAATTTAAGATGTTCCGCCGACGGGTGGCGATGTGGCAGTAGGCTTTGATCGCGCGCCTCGCTGCGAAAAGTGCAAGTATGACAAGACGACCCTGCGATTGACTGAGAAAGGCCTTCGCCATGCCCGAGAGCAATGAACGCAAGAGTGCGCTCGACTATCATGAGGCCGATCCGCCGGGGAAGATTGCCATACAACCGACGAAGCCGGTTGCAAACCAGGCCGATCTGGCATTGGCCTATAGTCCGGGCGTCGCGCACGCGTGTCTTGCCATTGCGGAGGATCCAGCGAGCGTCTCGCGGTATACCGCGCGCGGCAATCTTGTCGGCGTTGTCACCAACGGGACAGCGGTTCTGGGACTCGGCGATATCGGGCCATTGGCTGCCAAGCCGGTGATGGAAGGCAAGGCGGTGCTGTTCAAAAAGTTCGCCGGCATCGACGTCTACGACATCGAGGTTGACGAGAAGGGGGTCGAGGCTTTCGTCGAAGCTGTGGCGCGGCTCGAACCCACGTTCGGTGGCATCAATCTCGAGGACATCAAGGCACCTGAATGTTTCGAGGTCGAGCGGTTGCTGCGCCAGCGCATGCGGATCCCCGTGTTTCATGACGACCAGCACGGCACGGCGATTGTGGTCGCGGCCGGCATTCTGAATGGCCTCAAGGTGGTGGGCAAGCGGCTGGAGGAGGTGCGGCTGGTGACGTCGGGAGCGGGCGCTGCGGCGCTCGCGTGTGTGAACCTGCTGGTGGCGCTGGGCCTCAAGCCAGCGAACGTGACGCTGACGGATATCAAGGGCGTCGTGCACCACGGTCGCAATGAGCTGATGAATCCCTACCTCGAGATCTATGCACAGAAAACCTCGAAGAGGACGCTTGCGGAGGCTCTGGTTGGCGCGGATGTGCTGCTAGGGCTTTCCGCCGGCCGCATTGTCAGCGGGGAGATGGTGGCGTCGATGGCAGAGCGTCCGCTCGTGTTTGCCCTTGCCAATCCGACGCCTGAGATCAGCCCGGATGACGTGAAGGCGGTGCGTGATGATGCCGTGATTGCAACGGGGCGCTCGGACTACCCGAACCAGATCAACAACGTCTTGTGCTTTCCCTTCATTTTCCGCGGTGCGCTCGACGTCGGTGCCACGACCATCAACGAGGATATGAAGAAGGCGGCGGTAACGGCACTCGCCGGCATTGCGGAAAGCGAAGCCTCCGATGTGGTGCTGGCGGCGTATGGGGCGGAGACATTCGTGTTCGGGCCGGACTACATCCTGCCGAAGCCATTCGATCCGAGGCTGATCACGGAGATTGCGCCGGCAGTGGCGCAGGCGGCCATGGATTCAGGCGTCGCCACGCGACCCATCGCAGACTTCGATGCCTACCGCCACAAGCTGACCGGCTTCGTCTATCGGTCTGGCTTCGTCATGCGGCCGGTGTTCGATGCGGCGCGGCGCGCGTCACGCGAGGCGCCGACACGGCTCGTTTATGCCGAGGGTGATCATCCCTATGTGCTGCAATGCGCGCAGCAAGTCATTGCCGATCGGCTTGCGCGGCCGATCCTAGTTGGCTCTCGCGACGTCATCCTGCGATCGGCGTCGCATCTGGGTCTCAGGATGCGGGCAGAGCGCGATTACGACATTTTCGATGCCGAGACGGATCAGCGCGTCAGCGTGCTGGCGGACGAGTACCTGGCGCTTGTCGAGCGGCGCGGGGTGTCGCCCTCGCATGCGCGGCGGGTGGTGCGCAATGGGTCGACAGTGGTCGCCGGCCTGCTTCTGCGTCGTGGTGATGCCGACGCGATGATCTGCGGAGCGGTTGGCCGCTATCAAACCCATTTGCGCCATGTTGCCCAGGTGGTCGGCCGGATGAAGGGCGTCAGAGGTCTTGCGGCGCTGTCGGCGATGATCCTGCCGTCGGGTCCGCTCTTCATGGCCGACACCTACGTGACCTATGACCCAGAGCCCGAACAATTGGCGGAAATCACGCTGCTGGCGTGCGAAGAGGTGCGCCGCTTCGGGATCATCCCGAAAGTGGCGCTGCTGTCGCATTCGAGTTTCGGCTCAGAAGAAACACCGTCTGCGCGAAAGATGCGGGCCGTTCTTTCAATTCTGGTGGGCCGGGATCCCGATCTGGAGGTGGAAGGCGAAATGCACGCGGACGCCGCGCTTTCAGCTTTCATCCGTGACGAGGTGTTTCAGAGTTCGCGCCTGAATGGAGCGGCCAATCTGCTGATTGCGCCCAGTCTGGACGCAGCAAACATCGCTTTCAATCTGCTGAAAGTGGTGTCGGGCGGCGTGGCCATCGGTCCGATCTTACTCGGCGCTGCGCGCACCGCACACATCGTGACGCCATCCATCACGGTGCGTGGTCTGCTCAATATGTCTGCGATTGCAGCTGCAAATGCCACGCGTGAGCATTTGACATAGCGCGCCCCAAATTCGAATGGTTCCGGCATAAACTGTGCAGGACGCGATTGTGTAATCACGTCTTTTCAAAATGTATTGAATCCATTTACGATTGAAAAAGCTTTATGGCCATTAATCAATGGTCTTTTCGGTGACCTATGTTTAGTTGCTGGGGAGTGCACAAAAAGCACGGGATTGTAGGTTTTTCAGGCTTTGCACGGGGAGGGCTGAAAAAACCGCCAGTGAAGCACCTCTAGCGGAATTTAGTGCCGGCGAAATGTCGACCATCGTGATGGAGAGTCAGTTGTGCTGCGAAATCAACGCCTGTCGGATCATGACGGGACGGGGATGTCAGGCACGACTCAAGCGGACAAGCGGCGTGGCGCTGGAGCGCCACAGCCGTCTCATTGCCGTTTGGCGTTGGCGGAACGGTGGGTTCGAGTTGAGCCAGACCCTACAGCCATTTTCGATCGGCAAGGTCGAGACCATTGCCGAAGCGTTGCGGATTTCGCGTGAGCACCTGTGCGCGGCCGCTTGACGGTTTCACATCTGCTTGCCGGCTGTCCAGCCACCGTCCACCAAAAGCGTTGTCCCGGTGATGAAGCTCGCGTCGTCAGATGCGAGGACGAGGATCGCGCGGGCAATTTCGCGCGCTTCCCCCCAGCGTCCCATGGCGTGGATGGATTTGACCGTCTCGGCCATATCGGGGTCCTGGAAGTAACGCTCGGTGAGTGCCGTCCGGGTGACGCCGGGGCCGACGGCATTGACGCGGATGCCGGTGGTGCCGAGCTCTAGTCCCATTTCCTTGGTGAGGCCGACGACACCGTGCTTGGAGGCCGTGTAGGCGGGGCGATTTGGGGTTGCCGTAACGCCGAGGGTCGATGCCAGATTGACAATGGCGCCGCCTTTGCCGGCACTGACGAGGCGCTGGATGAAGGCCTGGGAGGTCAGGAAGACCCCGGTCAGGTTGACGTTGATCACCCGGCTCCATTCCTCGTGACTGAGTTCGATTATGGGCTTGATCTCGCGGATGCCGGCGCTGTTCACCAAAACGTCCATGCGGCCCAGGCGACGCGCGATGGCATCGAAGGTCGCCTGGACGGCTTTGGGGTCGGTCGTGTCGAGGGTAAAGGGATAGGCGCGTCCGCCGGCCTTTGTGATGTCCTCTGCAGCCCGCTCGGCAGCCTTGGCGTCGATGTCGCAGACCGCGACGATGCCGCCCTCCTTGGCGAACTCGTTGGCTGTCTCACGCCCGATACCGCTGCCGCCGCCCGTGATCACAATGCCCTGGTCCTGGAAGCGCATGGCTCGTCTCCTCGTTTTGCTGGTGCCAAGCGTTGCATTTCCTGGCGGGCGTTTGCAATCAGCGGGTCGTGGGTCAGGCCTGCGCCTGGTTCTGTGCCTGGATCTGGGCGCGCCGCTTGATGGCCCAGCTATAGTTTTGCGGCCACATGGCGGCTTCGGGATCTGCGCCGAGCGTGCCGGCTGCGCGCAACGTCCAGAACGGATCCCACATCAGTTCGCGGCCCAAGGCGACGAGATCCGCGCGGCCCTCCTGCAGGATCGCTTCGGCCTGTCGGGCCTCGGTGATGACGCCGACCGCCATGGTGGCCACGCCGGCGTCCTTGCGAATGCGCTCGGCGTAGGGCACCTGAAAGCCTGGCTTGCGCTCGCCCACCTTCAGCGGGACGCCCTTGTCGTCGGCGCGCGGAAGGACGGTGGGCCGGCGATACCGCCAGCGGAGCAGTCGACCACGTCGACGCCGCGCGCCTTGAGCTCTGTGGCTAGGGCCACGGAGTCATCGAGGCTCCATCCACCTTCCGGCCCATCGATCGCTGAAAGGCGCCAGAACAACGGGCGATCGGCAGGCCATGCAGCGCGTACGGCTTCCAGCAATCTCCAGGGCGAAGCGCATGCGGCCTGCCGGTCGCCGCCGTAGCTGTCGTTGCGGGTGTTGGCCAGCGGCGACAGGAACGAGTGGATCAGGTAGCCATGGGCACCGTGGACTTCGAGGACCTTGAAGCCGGCCTTTGCCGCGCGTCGCGGCATCGGCAAAAACCTGCACGGTGTCGGCGATGTCGCTTTCCGTCATCGCCTTCGGTGCTGGCCAGACGGCGCTGACTGGCGCGCCGGTGGGCCCCACAATCTGCCAGGTGGCGATGCCCTCCCTTCGCGTCACTGTCATCAAGCGGGGCGCCGGCTTTCCACGGTGGGCGGGCCGAGGCCTTGCGGCCGGCGTGTGCGAGCTGAATGGCGGGCACGCCGCCCGCAGGTGTTGTGATGGCTTCGACAATGGGGCGGTAGGCCTCGACTTGAGCATCGTTCCACAGCCCCAGCAGCCAGCCGAGATCCGTCCCTCCGGCACGACGGCCGTCGCTTCCGTGAAGATCAGGCCGACACGGCCGCGCGCAAAAGCTGCTGAGATGGGAGAAGTGGAAGGCGTTGGCGAGGCCGTCCTTGGCAGCATACATGCACAACGGCGACAGCACGACGCGGTTCGGTAGCGTGACGGAGCGTAGGGCGAGGGCGTGAAGAGGAGCGGTTGCGACATCAGGTATCCCTGCGAGAGTGTTTGGAGCGAGTGTGGCCGCTCCAGCCGTGGCGGAGTCAATGGAGAGGCGCGGATGCTGGTGGGCAATCGAAGCGCCGGCTTGAGAACCCGTGGTTAGCGGTGGGCAACCGCGGTGTTTGTGGGCAAAGCGTTCGCGACGCTGGTGCGAATGGGCCGTTTTCAAGGCGTTTCAGATGCCCGCAAGCATCCGCGCCGGCCCAAACCCATTTGGGGGACGTGTGCCCCCAAACCTCCTCCTTTTTTCGAGGTGTTGGGGGAAGGAAGTTGCTGCTCTTGTTTGTTGCAAACAAAAGGTGGGAAGTCTGAAGGGTTCTGCCCTTCAGCGGGTATCGGGGCCACGGCCTCATTCGCGCCAGCAGCGCGACCTACTACCTTTGAACTTTGGGCGCGCGCTTCTCCTTGAAGGCAGTGCGGCCCTCGATCCAGTCGGCGGAGTGGTCGATGACGTCGGTGTGGCGGGCGGCACCGCCGGTCAGTCGGGCCCTTGGGCAACGTCCTGATTGGTCAGGCCTTGAGGGCGCGGGTTGGCAATGGCGCATTGGCGGCGATCTTCTTCGCCCAGGCCATGGCTTCAGGCATGGCTGCTCCACCGGCACGACCTTGTTGGCGTGGCTTCCACCTCGTAGGCACGCTTGGCGTCAGTCTGCTCGCCAATCAGCAGCAGCTCCATGGCGACCTTGTGGGGAATGCGGGTGACGAGGTTGGAGATCAGGCCGCCGGAGAAGCCGACCTTGACTTCCGGTGGAGCCAAGAGACGGCGTTTTCCGCACAGATCATCAGGTCGCACATCGTCGTGATGACCATGCCGCCACCGACGCGCACCAGCCGGCCACCGCGGCGATGATCAGCTTGTCGACGCTTAATGCCGATGCCGGGCACGCAATGATAGAGGCCACGCGGCGGGTTCTGCAGATCAGCGCCGGCGCAGAAAGCCTTGGGTGCCGGCGCCGGTGAGCACGGCCACGCGGTCGTCGGACGCCATAAATTTCTGCCAAGCCTCGCACAAGCCATCCATCAGCGCGTTGTCCATCCGGTTCATCTTGTCCGGGCGGTTCAGCGTGATGACGGCGATTTGGTCCTTGGACTCGTAGGTGACGGCGGTGGACATGGTGTGGGCTCCGGTTTTGGGATGCTGGCTGACATTGAATTCATTGAATCGGTTTTCGCAACGCCCGAAATCGATGCTGGTGGTGGTCGAGAGAGACAGTTTGCAGATCGATTGGCCAGGGCGTTCGAAAGGATCGTGGGGTGCTGGGTGAGGCTCTCTACATAGCGTGCTGGGAACCGATTGTGATGTCTAGCGTTCTAACGGAACTATCTGCCGGGAACGATTGAACACCCCACGTTCTCCGGACAACACGTCGCTTGAGCGGCGTGCAATTCAATCAAAAAACGCCATGGAGAATGATCATGCGCAGTATCGCCCTCTGGCTACTCGGTGTGCCGATTTCCGGAATCATTCTGATGAAGATTTTCGGCATTATTTAATGCGGTCGTACGGCCGACAGGTACAGCACAGAAGCGGCCGTCATTGGTTTGGGTTGAGAATGAGGTAGAGCATGTCGACGGTTTTCAAGGTGGTGCGGCTCGTAGGCGAATCCCCGAAGAGTATTGAAGACGCAGTAGTCGTGGCACTGAAAGCTTCATCCGAGCGCGTGCGTGGACAGACGTGGGCCCAAATTTCCGATCTGCGCGCAAACATCAACGAAAACGGCGGTGTCGACAGATGGCAATTGACGGTCGACGTGGCCTTCCGGGTCGATCAAGACGAGCATTGATTTGGCCAAGAGTTTTCTCGTCTCCTACCCCAGGACGAAAGACGCACTTGAGCCAAGAAATAGCAGCTGCGGTGTTCATCGCGGCTGCTATTTTTTTCGGCGCACTACTTCTTCCTGCGATCCAGCTCGACGCCTTCGCTGACGATGCCGGATTTGCGGAAGGTGACGATCTCGTCGGCGGTGTAGCCGGCTTCCCCGAGGACGGCGTCGGTGTCGGCACCGGGTAGGCGTGGGGGGAACTCGATGGATCCGCCGTCGTGCTCCATACGAAAACCCGAGCCGATCATCTTGAGGCGGCCATAGGGGCTGTCGATTTCCTGCATGACCGGGCGATGGGCAAGTTGCGGGTTTGTGACGACCTCGTCGATGCCCCACACCCGCGCGCATGGCACGTCGGCCTTGGTCAGATAGTCGTCCCAGTAGGCAGCGTCGTTGGCCGCGAACACGTCCTCGATGATGGCGCGCAGAGCGGCGTCGTTGGCGATACGGGCGGGCCAGTCGATGAAGCGTGGGTCTTTGTTGAGATCGGGATGGCCGATGGCTTTGGAGAGCGCTGCGAACTGCTTCTCGTTGTTGACGGCGAGCAGGATGTGGCCGCCCTTCACCTTGAACAGATCGGCGGTCGGCAGCCGGCTCTGGGCGCGATTGCCCGATGGGCCCTGGGTGTGGCCGCCGACGGTGTAGTCGACATAGAATGACGACATGAAGGTCATGGCCGCATCGAGCATGGCGACGTCGACCATCTGGCCCGTGCCGGTGTGCGTGCGCTGGTAGAGCGCGCTGGAGACGGCGAAGGCAAGCGTCATGCCGCCAATGGCGTCGCACACGGCGAAGCCTGCCCGCGTGGGGCCCGATTCTTCGCTTCCGGTGATCGACATCAGGCCGCTCATCGCCTGGATTTTGCCGTCGTAGGCGGCCGACCGCATCAGCGGTCCGTTGTGGCCAAAGCCGGAGACGGCCGCGTAGATCAGTTTGGGATTGACCTCCTTCAATTGCTTCCAGCCGATACCGAGTTTTTCCATAACCCCCGGGCGGAAGTTTTCCAGCACCACGTCGGCCTTGGCCGCCAGCTTCTTCACGATGGCGATGGCCTCGGGCTTGGTGAGGTCGAGGGCAATGTTGCGCTTGTTGGAGTTGATGGCCATCCAACTGGTGCCGAGGCCGCGGTCGGACCATTCCCTTGTTTGGGGGCCGAAGCGCATGTCCTCGCCGCCGGCGCGCTCGACTTTGATGACGTCGGCGCCGAGCAGGGCCAGTTGGTAGGAGCCGAAGGGACCGGCGAAGACCTGGGTGAAATCAAGGATGCGGACGCCTTTGAAGGGCTTTGACATGTCATGGACCTTTGCGTGTGTGATTGGTGCCCGTTTGGCGCTGCGCGGCAGGGCTAAGCCCGGCTTCGCCGGGAGGCACAGCCTCCCCGACCCACTCGTTGTTTTGCGAGACGGGAGCTAGATGCTCAAATCCAGCAGATTGTAGTCCTTGCTGGAGGCTTTGGTCTCGTCGTTCCAGTGGCAGACGACACCGGCGTCGGCGAGGGGTTTGTAGACGTAGGGCGTTTCGCCGGGAAAGCGTTGGCGGCGGGCGTCGATGGCGTAGCCGAGCATCTTCGAGCGCTCGAGGATGCGGGCGCTATCGTAGACGGCGCGGGCTGCGTGTAGGCCGCCGGCCTCGACATCGAGGACGGATTTGCGGCGGTGGAAGCCCTGGTTGACGGTGACGCGCCAGTCCTTCGAGGTGTTGGCAAAGGAGCCGTGCAGCGACTGGCGGTTGGTGATGGCGACGTCGCCGGGCTTGGCGATGATGGGCACGGCCTCGGGCAGGCGCTGCGTTCCGGCTTCTGCGACCCAGGCCTTGATGTCGATCTTGCCGAGCTTGTGGGAGCCAGGCACGACCCACACGCCGTTGGCAGCAGTGCAGCCGTAGAGCTGCACCATCATGTTGAAGCCGTGGGTCCCTTCGTCCCAGTCCGGCGCATCCCAATGTGTGACGCCGTCCTGGTGCCAGGCGACGGAGGCGCCGAGGCCAGGTGCCTTGATGAACAGCGCTTCATTGAAGGGTGTGAAATCGTCGCCGTTGACGGAGGCCACGATGCGCAGCAGGTCGGGGTGGCCGTAGACGCGCAGGCAGGCCTCGGAAAACTGCAATGATCCCAGGATCAGGTAGACGACCTCCTTCGGCGCGTCGGCTGCCGCTTGCGGTTCGTGCATTTTCACGGGATGGCGGCCGTTCGCGAGTTTCGTGCCGCCAAAGGGGTCGCCGAGGGGCTTCGACCAGAACAGCGTCGGCGCCTTGCAATCATGGGCCAGTGCGGGGCGGCCATGCTTGTCGAGCGCGGCGCCCTGCTCGACCGGCAGGCGATCGAGGATGTCCTTGAGGTCGCGCTCGATGTCGGCGAGCTCGTCCGCCTTCAAGACGCCTTCGAACACGTAGAAGCCCACACGCCAGTAGGCGTCGAGGATGTCTTGCGCGAGGCGTCCGTTGGAGTCGAAGCGAATTGGGCCGCGGTTGCCCAGTTGGAAAGCCTTGCGCTCGCCTTCGGCCAAGTAGGCCTGCATGGCGGCTTCTTCGGTGGCGTTACCATTTTCTGTCGCGGGGGATGGCGTTGACATGGCGCTCCTCCTGGGCGTTCGGCTGCGCCGCTTCGGGACATGCGGCGCAGCAAGGTTGCTGCGAGCGGGGCTTGGCCGTCAAGCCCGCGCTTGTGGAGCAATTTCTTTGACGCACAGGGGCGGGGCGAGCCTTCAACCAACGGGCGCGTCGGTCTTGCCGGCGACCTTCAAGGCGAAGGCGTAGTCGAGGGCGACTTCCTTTAGAGCTTCGAAGCGTCCGGATGCGCCGCCATGGCCGGCTTCCATGTTGATCTGGAGCAGCACCATGTTGCCGGAGGTGTTGCGCTCCCGAAGGCGCGCGATCCATTTGGCCGGCTCCCAATAGGTGACGCGGGGATCGGTGAGGCCGCCGTAGGCGAAGATGTGCGGGTAGGCTTTGCGCTGCACGTTGTCGTAGGGGGAGTAGCTAAGGATGCGCTGGAATTCCTCGGCCGAGGTTATGGGGTTTCCCCATTCGGGCCACTCGGGCGGCGTCAGTGGCAGGCTGGCGTCGAGCATGGTGTTCAAAACGTCGACAAAGGGGACGTCGGCGATGATGCCGAGAAACAGATCGGGCGCCATGTTGGCGACGGCGCCCATCAGCATGCCACCAGCTGAGCCACCGTTGGCGACGATGCGGCCGCGGCTGGTGTATCGCTTGGCAGCCAGATGCTCGCCGGCGGCGATGAAGTCGGTGAAGGTGTTGGTCTTGGTCTCGAGCTTGCCGCCCGTGTACCACCTGTAGCCCTTGTCCTTGCCGCCGCGAATGTGAGCGATGGCGTAGACGAAGCCCCGGTCGACCAGCGACAGGCGGGTGGTGGAGAAGGAGGCGGGAATGGGGATGCCGTAGGAGCCGTAGCCGTAGAGGAGAAGTGGCGCCGATCCATCCAGAGGTGTGCCTTTGCGATAGAGAATGGATACCGGCACCAATTCGCCGTCCGCTGCGGGGGCCTGCAGGCGTTCGGTGACATAGTCGGCGGGATTGTGCCCCGAGGGGACTTCCTGGCGCTTGCGCAGCGTGCGTTCACGCGTCTCCAAGTCGTAGTCATAGACTTCGAGGGGCGTGGTCATCGAGGAGTAGGTGAAGCGCAACGTGTTGGTATCGTACTCGTAGCCAGGCGACATGCCGAGGCTGTAGGCAGCCTCGGGAAATGAAATGGCATGCTCAGCGCCATCGGCGATGCGGGTGATGACGATGCGGGGCAAGCCATCCTCGCGCTCGATGCGCACGAGATGGCGCGCGAGGGCGACGACCGAAATAATGAAACGTCCGGGCTGGTGCGGTACGAGCTCTTGCCAGTGGGGTTGCTGGGGCGTCGCCACGGGGGCTGTCATGATGCGGAAATCTTCTGCCGCGCCCGAGTTGGTCGTGATGATCAACCGATCGCCTTGGTGCTCGACGGCGTATTCGTGGCCATGCTTGCGTGGGGCCACCAGAATGGCTGGCTCCGTCGGGGCATCAGCATCGATCAGATAGATCTCGCTGGTCTGGTGGTCGTGGGCGAGGACCTGGATGAAGCGGCCGGATTGGGTGGCACCGACGCCGACGTAGAAGCCGGGGTCTTTTTCCTCGTAGATGAGGACATCGTCGATGGCTGGGGTGCCGACGATATGGCGGTAGACGAACAGCGGGCGGTGATTGTCATCGATGCGGACGTAGAAGAACGTCTTGCCGTCGCGCGCCCACACGACGCCGCCACGGGTGTCGGGGATCTCGTCGGTGAGGTCGGTGCCGGTGGCGAGGTCGCGGAGCCGAATGGTGTAGAGTTCCGAGCCCTTGGTGTCGACGGCGTAGGCCAGCAGGCGGTGATCGTGGCTGTGGGCGCTGTCGCCAAGGCCCCAGTAGGCTTCGCCTTCGGCTTCGGCATTGCCGTCGAGCAGGATCACGTCACGATCAGGGCCGGTGCCGCGCGGGCGTCGGGCAATGCGCGGATACTGGCCGCCGGTGATGTAGTTGACGGAGTATTCCCAAGCCCCATCGGGGGCGGGGACGGAGCTGTCGTCTTCTTTGATGCGCCCCTTCATCTCCGCAAACAGGGTCTCCTGTAGAGCCTTGGTATCGCCGAGGCAGGCCTCGGTGTAGGCATTTTCTGCTTCCAGATGGGCCCGGATGGCGGCATCGAGCTGGCTCGGGTCACGCATAACCTCCTGCCAGTTGTCGGCTCGCAACCAGGCGTAGTCGTCGACCAGCGTGACGCCGTGATGGGTGGTGGACACGGGGCGACGGTCGGCGTGGGGTGGCGTGGCGCGGGCGGCGGTGACTTTCGACATGATCACTCTCCAAAGGCGGGGACTGCCGGTTTGGCGGCGGGCCGGATGGGGGAACCGGCTGTGGCCTGCCGCCGTCGGGCGGTCCATTGCCAGCGGTTTACCACGTCGCACGATCCGCGGTGAGGGGCATATACAGACACGCCAGTTATGCATTCTATCGCGTTGACAACTGCGCTCTTGTGAAGCGTTTGGGCAAGAATAAATTTCAAGTGACACGTGTTTGGGCGGGATTTATGTTCGCAACCACTGCAAATGATCGCCGCTATACTCGCGAAAGCTGAGGGTCTGAGACGCATCAGTTTGTGGGAACACTTCAATGTTTGTGCGTAACCCAGCTGCCCGGGAGCAAACCGATGGAGCAGGATGATCAAAGCGGCCTGATTTCACTGACAGCAGAGATTGTGGCCGCGTATGTGGCCAAGAATGCGA
The DNA here is from genome assembly GCA_041397705.1 of Hyphomicrobiaceae bacterium. Lineage (GTDB taxonomy): Bacteria > Pseudomonadota > Alphaproteobacteria > Rhizobiales > Hyphomicrobiaceae. The sequence goes on along the minus strand of JAWKWC010000001.1, from coordinate 333,254 downwards.
TCGCGAGTGGTGACGTACCGGTCCTGATTGGCGAGGTGCATCAGGCGCTGGTGCGGGCGGCAGGTGGCAGCGAAGTGGTGATCCGGGATGAATTGAAGCCGGCCGTTCCGGTCAAGCGCTCGGTGACGCCGGACTACATCGTGTGTCTCGAGGACGGGAAGAAGTTCAAGTCTTTGAAACGGCATTTGCGGACTCACTACAAAATGTCTCCCGAGGAATATCGGACCAAGTGGCAATTGCCGCATGACTATCCGATGGTGGCGCCGAACTACGCCGCAGCGCGTTCGCAGTTGGCGAAGAAGATGGGCCTTGGCACGCGGCGCGACGAGAAATAGCTGGCGACCACGGCCGTGCGGCGGGCTGGCGTGTTTGTTGTCATGACCGGTCAGCGAAGTTATCGGTCATGATCGCTTCGCCGGGGCATGGCGGGTGAAGGCCGGGGCCGCCCAACTTGTGAGCGGCAGATCCATGGCGTTCATCTCGGCCTTGAGGGCGTTGCTCAGGCCGGCGTGGCGGCGCAGATCATAGGTCCAATCTCCGGCGATGCCGCGGCGGCGCTCCTCGCGGAGCGCGCGCTTCAGACGTTGGATGATGTGCCGGGATCCTTCGGGCGTGGTGTCGGCGATTTCGGCGGGCCACAAAGGCAGGAGGCGAGGCAAATCGCGATGGCGGTCGTAGTCCGAGTACGGGCGCACTGGACGTTTGTCGCCGATTGGGCCGTTGCGCGCGGACGCGTTGGACCGGGGCATGTTGCCGGTTTGGATGGTGTCGTTGCGAGTTGGGGAAATTGAGGGCATCGATGAGTTCCGGTTGCGCTGTGATCACAACGATCTCATGGCGCGCGAAGCCGGGGATAAGTCTGGCAGGGAATGGCGGGGGTCCCTTGCGGCGGGGGTTAAGACAGGTCATGCAGAGACAACTTTCGGCGCGGACGTGGGGATTCGGGGGCGGGATCGAGGTGGTGAAGTTCATCACACGTTTTGTTTGGGCGTCAGTGTTCGCGGCGATCGGAGCAGGTCCGGTTGCGGCGCAGACGTGCTCGCGCGCTGACTTCGAAGCGGTTGTCGGCGAAGCTGCAGCCGCGTTGCGATCCCTCAACCAGACCAACAAGCCGAATTTCCAGGCCCAGCTCCGTCGCCTCAAGGAAAAACGGGGGTGGAGCCACGATCAATTTCTGGAAGCCGCCGCACCGATCGTGCAGGACGACAAAATCGCCGAATACGATGGGCGGTCGTCGTCGTTTCTAGCGCGGATCGAGCAACTCGGTGCGGAGGGGGCACAAGCTGCGACGCCGGATTGCAAGCGGCTGACCGAGGTCCACGCCAGCATGCAGGAGCTGGTGAAGGTGCAGAAGGAAAAGTGGGCCTACATGTTCAAGAAGGTGGAAGCGGAACTGGCGCGCTGAAGGGCGGTGTTGCCGACAAACTGTTGCGCAGAAGTCGCGGCGCTTGTCGTGGATGGCGAGCGGGGGCTCTGGCATTTCGCACCGGCGGGGGCGTATAAAAAAACCGGTGCGACAGACGCCGCACCGGCTCTCTCAAGAGCTGCGCGACGCTCTCAACGAGCGGACGCAACATGCTCTCCCCCCGACATGTATCCGGTCCCCGAAGCAGCTCTCACGGGCAAACTTCACCAGCGAGAAGCCACTTACCAGATGCCATTTCAAGTTGGCTGGATGCTACAACCGGAGCGGTGGGGTGGCAACGTGCGACTCGTGCAATTCGGCCGGCATGTGGCCGAACTGTGACATCTAAGAGAGGTCGCAAACTCACGGGCCGGTGCGGCTCGCGCGGATAGCAAACATGTGGTCGACCGGGCCGTGGCCAGCGCCCAGATGATGGTGGGCTGCTGCCGCCAGAGCGTTGCCGAGGTACGTCTTGGCCTGGCGGACGGCTGCTTCGAGCGCGACGCCCTTGCCAGAGCGGCTGTGATGGCCGCCGAGAGCGCAGCCGGTGCCGTGCGTATTGCGGGTGGCGATGCGCGGGCCTGATATGCGCAAGGTGCGGCCGTCGAGGTGGAGGAAATCCACGGCCTCGTCGCCGCTTCCGTGACCGCCTTTGAGCAGGACACCGGTCGCGCCGAGTTTGGCGAGAGCGGCGGCTTGGGCCTCCATCTCGGCCTCGGTGGTGGCGATGTCGAAACCGAGCAAGGTTGCCGCTTCGGGGAGGTTCGGTGTGATCAGGGTTGCGCGGGGAATGAGGTCGGACTTGAGGATGGCAACGGCGTCCGGGGCGAGCAAGGATCGCCACTGGTTGCGACCATCACGGGATCGAGGACCAGGGGGATGGCCGGCACGGAGGCCAGTGTCGTTGCAACGGCTCGGATGATCGCAGCGTTGGCAAGCATGCCGGTCTTGACGGCGCGCACGTCCAGATCGTCGAGCACGGAGCGGATCTGGCGGGAGACGAAGTCGGCGGGCACGGCGTGCACGGCTTGCACGCCAACGGTGTTCTGGGCGGTCAAGGCGGTCAGCGCGCTGGCGCCATAGACGCCAAGTACGGTGAAGGTTTTGAGATCGGCTTGGATGCCGGCGCCGCCGGAGCTGTCGGAGCCGGCAATGGTCAGCGCGACATAGGGCGTGGTGTCGGAGGTGGTGGCCATATTGGCTCCTGCGGTGCAGCTATTGGCCGGTGCCTTGTTTCAAGATCTCGGTCTGCAGCGACTTGGACGTGGTCAGCTCCTCGAGGCGGCCCAGGATTGGCACGTTCTCGATCAACCATTGGCCCAGGATGTTGATCGAGCCGCCGATCAGCGCCATGCCGAGGATTACGCTGGCAAGGCCGACATAGCGGATCGGTTGCGCCTGCCGGAAAATGAGGACCAGGCCGAGGATGACGAGCGCGAGGCCAGCCCAGCCAGAGACGGGAGACAAGGCCGGGGCGACGGCCAACAGGGCATTTTTGATCCAACCGAGTGCTTCGCCGGCGAACAGGAGGCCGGTGAGGAGCAGCACGGCGCCCATGACCTGCTCGACCTTGCCCATGTGGCGGCGAAAGCGCTTCATGAAGGACATGAAGGGACCGATGGCGACGGCCGCGAGGATGAAGGGGATGCCGAGGCCCAGCGAGTAGGCCGCCAGCAGCTTGATGCCGGTTGTGAGGCTAGCTTCGTTGGCGGCAACGGTGAGGACGGTGGCGAGGATCGGGCCAATGCATGGCGTCCAGCCGAACGCGAAGGCGAGACCGATCAGATAGGCCCCGACGTAGCTCACGCCTTTCATCTCGGCATGGTAGCGCGCCTCCTGGTAAAGCAGGGAAATGCGCAAAAGACCCAGAAAATGTAGTCCAAACAACATGATGACGAGGCCGGCCAGCATGGCCAATTCGGCCTTGTAGGTTTGAATGAGCTGGCCGAAGGCTGACGCACCGGCGCCGAGACCGATGAAGACCGTGGAAAAGCCCAGCACGAAACAGACGGATGCCAGGACAACCCTGCGCCAGGCGGCATTGTCGATGCCGGCTTCATCCGACATCTGCTCCAGCGTCATGCCGCCGAGGTAACCAAGATAGGGCGGCACGAGGGGCAGGACACAGGGCGAAAGAAAGCTTACGAGGCCCGCCAGGCCGACGCCGAAATAAAGGGAAAGTTGCGAAAGCATGCTGGCTCCAAGGCGTGCGTGTCGTCGAACGCATCGTGGCACTGACATAGTCGGCATTGATGGTGGCGGCAAATCACGCCCGCGTCACGTTGTTGCCAGCCAATTCGTTAGCGCATCAAGCGCCCCGCCACCTCTCTGCCAAGGTCGCGATGGCCGGGGCGACACCGGTGAGGTCGGCGACATGGAGATCGGCGCCAAGCTCGCTCACGGGGCCCTTGGCGTAGCCATGTGCGACGGCAATCGAGGGGATGCCGGCTGCTTTGGCTGCCCCGATGTCGGCGGCGCTGTCGCCCACCATGATCGCGTAGTCCGGGCCTTGGTTCAGGCCGGTGAGCGCTGCCATGATGGGGGCTCGATCAGGTTTTTTCGGTTGACCGTCCCGGGCGCCGACGATGATCCGAAAAAAGTCCGCGATGCCGAGGGCGCGCACGGCGATCTCGGCAATGTGCTGGGCCTTGTTCGTGCAGATCGCCATGGCGATGCCGGTGTCGCGCAGCGAGCCGAGCAGTTCGGTGGCGCCGGGATAGAGGCCGCGTCCTTCGGCTGACGCCGTGGCATAGGTCTCGTAGAAGCGCGCGAGGACCTGGGCTTGCGTGATGGGGTCGAGGGCCACGCCGGCAAGCTCGGCAGCACGATTGATGGCGACCTGGGCACCGCCACCGATCATCGTCTTGGTGGCTTCGGAGCGAGAAGGGCGGCGCGCCCAGCGGCCCGAAGCCCGCATTCAAGGCCCGCTGAATGTCGGGTGCGCTGTCGACAAGGGTGCCGTCGAGATCGAACACGACGGCGCTGGGCCAATGGGCTGAGGGTTTCTGCGCCATCTCAGGCGGCCTTGCCGGCAAGTGCCGCGACGCTCGGCAACTCGCGGCCTTCCAGCCACTCGAGGAAGGCGCCGCCGGCGGATGAGACATACGTGAAGTCACCGGTGACGCCGGCCGCGTTCAGAGCTGCCACCGTGTCGCCGCCGCCGGCTACCGAGACGAGGCTGCCGGCCTTGGTGAGGCGCGCGGCTTCTTTGGCGAGCGCAAACGTGCCGGTGCCGAAGGGCTCGATCTCGAAGGCGCCGAGAGGACCATTCCACAGCAGGGTCTTGCAGGTGGCGACCACCTCGTTGAGGTAGGCGAGAGATTTCGGTCCGACATCGAGGATCATCTGGTCTTGCGGGATGGCATCGAGCGCTACGGTCGTGGCTGCTGCACCGGCCTTGAATTCGGGTGCGACAACCGCGTCCACGGGCAACACGATCTCAGTGCCGCGCGCCTTCGCTGCGTCCATGATCTCGCGTGCTGTTGTGTGGAAATCGGGTTCGGACAGTGACTTTCCGACTTGAATGCCCTGGGCCTGCAGGAAGGTGTTGGCCATGCCGCCGCCGATGATCAACTTGTCGACTTTGGGCAACAGATTCATGAGAACGGGGATTTTGGTCGACACTTTCGCGCCGCCGACGACAGCCGCGGTTGGCCGGGTCGGACTTTCGAGGGCACGGCGCAATGCCTGGATTTCCTCCATCATGAGAGGGCCGGCGTAGGCGGGGAGGTGTTGGGCCAGGCCGGCGGTGGAGGCGTGTGCGCGGTGCGCTGCGGAAAAGGCGTCGTTGACGTAGAGATCGCCGAGCTTGGCCAGTGCGGTTACGAAGGCCGGGTCGTTTTTCTCCTCGCCCTTGTGGAAACGTGTGTTCTCGAGGACGACGAGGCCACCACCGGCGAGGGCATCGATGGCGGTGGCTGCAGCGTCACCGATGCAGTCGGAGGCGAGGGGAATGGGGCGGCCCATCAGGCGGCCGAGCTCTGCGGCAACGGGGGCGAGTGAGTTTTCGGTGTCGGGGCCTGCCTTGGGACGGCCGAAATGCGATAGCACGGCGACGCGTGCGCCTCGGGCCATCAGGTCCTGCAGACCGGGGATCAGGCGCTCGAGGCGGGTTGCGTCGGTCACCTTGCCATCCTTGACGGGGACATTGAGATCGGCGCGGACGAGCACGCGTTTGCCTTTGACATCGACGTTGGCCGTGGTCGCGATGGTGTCGAGATTCATCGTTGGGGCAAGCCTCCGCTGCTCAAAATTGCGTCTGTGGCGTGCTCTATCCCGCGCCCGGGCTCGCGGCGCAAGCCGGCTGGGGTCAAAGGGTGAAGTGGAGCCCGCTCACGTGAACAGGATTTTGCGGATGCAGGCGAACGACAAGACGCCGGGGGCAACCAGCAGGCCGCCTTCGTTGTCGCCGGGTCGATAGGCTGATCCGTCATAGCGGGCATAGTGAAAACCCAGGGTCCGCAGAATGGCGAGGCCGGGGAGATGGTCCCAAGGCTCGGATTTCGAGTAGGCCGCGAAATGTGCTTTGCCCGTGGCAAGGCGCTGATAATCGATTCCGGCGTAGGTGACGCCGTCGAGCGCTTTGAAGTGCAACTCGCGGGCCTGCAGCTCGGCGCGCCGCTCGGGCGTGATGTTGCGTTTGCCGAGCAAGCCGATCATGTCGGAGAGCGTTTCGGGGATCGCTGGCCTGGTTAAAGTGGTGGGCGGGGCAGAGCCCTTGGCCTGCCAGACACCGAGCTCCATCCCGCCCCATACGACATGATCGAGGGCGGGGGCCACGATCCAGCCTGCTGCCGGCGCGCCATCCTGAACAAGGGCGACCATCAATGTGAAGTCGGGCTCGCCGGCAGCAAAGGCGCTGGTGCCGTCGATGGGATCGATGACCCAGACCGGGCCCGGCCGGCGAAAGCGCTCGCGAACGGTAGGATCGGCGGCGACAGCTTCTTCTCCAATCACACTCGCGTTGGCCAGAAGCTTTGAAAGGCGTTCGGTCAAGGCTGCTTCGGCCGCCTGGTCGGCCACGGTGACGAGGTCATCGGGGCCGGTTTTGACGGCGATATCGGTCGAGGCGAGGTTGCGCCAGCGTGGCATCACCTCGGTTGCCGCGACGTCGCGCATGATGGCCAGGACGTCGTCGTGGAGCGATTGGGGCATGGTTCGAGCTCTCACCTCGTGTGGCGGATGTGCATCAGACGGGTCCAGACGGGGGACGGTGCCGCGATCAACTGCACCCTACGCCGGCTCGTTACCGGCAAGCAGTGCCTTGTGAATTTTGTCCCAGCTTTCCGCATCGGGTGCCACCAGAATGCCACCATGCCTGTCGAGCGGGTCGAAGGGGCGGCCATCGTGGCGGGCAGCGTGGAAGCCGGCGGCCGTGGCGATGGCGAGACCGGGGAGATGGTCCCAAGGATAGGTCGAGAAGTTGATGAGGAAGTGGCTGTGGCCCTGAAACAGGCGGCCGTAATTGTGGCCGGCACACTGGTGTTTGACGAAGGCCGCGAAGGCGTGGCGGGCGCGGCTGGGATCGGGCAGGCCGCGCGAGAGAAACGCATTGGCGCCGAGAATGCCTTCCATGGCGGCCAGGCTCAGGTCATGACAGGCGTGAAGGGGCTTGTGGCCCTGCGGGCTGCGCATTTCAGCGCCGTTGCCGGGCTCGCCCAGATAGAGGGTGTCCTCCGCGGGCGCCAGGATCCAGCCCGCGACCGGCTTGCCGCCGACGACGAGGGCGACCATGACGTCGAACACGGTTGAACCTTCGGCGAAGCGACGGGTGCCATCGATGGGGTCGACGACCCAGATGGCCTCGTCCGAGCGGAAGCGCTGCAGGACGGCCGGGTCGGCGGCGACGGCTTCTTCGCCCACCACGATGGATCCGGGCAGAAGTGCCGCCAGGCGGGCTGCCAGGGCCAGTTCGGCTGCATGGTCGGCGATGGTGACGAGACCAGCGCCTTCTCCAGTCTTGCGGGTCACTTCGTGCGCGGCAAGGTTGCGCCAGCGCGGCAGGATCTCGGTCTCAGCGACCTCGCGGAGGATCTCGGCCACCTGCAGCACGTCGACCGTTGCCATTGTTTCCGCCACGCCTGTTGTTGTTTCGGTGACACTGGTCCTGCCATGTGGCAGGGCCGATGCGAATGCCGCAAATTGGCCGCAAGCATTGGATTGTGTGCACATCCACAGGATGCGACGTCAAATTCTGGAGGGCAGATGCGGCTGGCATTCAAGTGTATGGCGTTGGCGACCTTTTGTTTTGCCATAGCCTTGGCGAGCCCGGAGATGGCGTTGGCGCGTGTTGAGAAGGCTGCTTCGAGCCGTGTTTCAATGGACATTCCGGCGGGTTACGAGCAATCGCCGCTGTTCTCCGGGTTTGTGAACAAGGAGGAAGGGGTCTCCATCGTCGTCGTCGAGATGCCGGATGCGGCCTATGATCAGGTTGCGAAGGGGCTCACCGCTGATGCACTGGCCGCCAAAGGTCTCAGGAACGCCAAGGTGATCACCCTGTCGCGGCCGCCGCCCTACGTCTTCATGCGTGCCGAGCAGAAAACGCCCGAGGGCGACTATGACAAACTGATGCTGGTTTTGCGGGAGAGGGGCACGACGGCCCTGGTGACTGCGAACATCCGTAAGACGGAGCTTGCGACGGGGCCCGAGACCGAAAAGCAGGTGCAAGGCATTCTTGCCAGCGCCCGGATAACTGCCGATCCGGCGCCGCCGCGAAAGGTCTATACGCTCGGCTACCTCGGGCCCTTTAAGCCCGCCGATACAATTCTGGGCACGACGCAGGCCTATACGCTGGACGGTAAGATCGAGCCCGAGCGGAAAGACGTGCCGCGCGCGATCTTGATCGTGGCGCCGTCGCTGGACCGCCGGCCCGTGCCGCCAGATGACAAATATGCCGAAAAACTGCTGGAGGGGCTGCCTGGGCTGACCGGGTTCAAGATCCATGAGCGCTCGATTCGCCGGATTGCTAGCCTCGAAGCCGTCGAATTGACCGCGACCGCGCACGATAAGGACCAAAAGGGCAAAGTGTTCGTCTATCAAGCGTTGCTGCTTGGTTCTCAGGGCGGCTACTACCGGATCGTGGGCCAGGCGCCACTGGCGGATAGCGAGGCGCTGATGCCGGTATTTCGCAAGATCGCCGAAAGCTTCCGGCCCATCGAGTAGGCAGGTTGGTGCAGGGGCGCGAAAATAGGGATAGGGGTGGCTCGAACCGGCGCACTGGTGTAGAAGGCAGCCGAAACACCTAGGCCGCGTGTCACGGCAGTTTGCAACGCCGGCCGGACATGCGGCAAACACCCTGGAACAAGACGGACACCCCAATGCTGACCGTTCTGCTGCTCGTGCATCTCCTGATTGCTTTGTCGCTGGTCGGAGTCGTGCTGCTCCAACGCTCGGAGGGTGGTGGACTTGGCCTCGGCGGCGGCGGTGGTGGCTCAGGCTTCATGACGGGGCGTGGGACAGCCAACTTTCTGACGCGGGCGACGGCCGGGTTGGCGGCAGCCTTTTTTGTCACCAGCGTCCTGCTCACGGTGCTGGCGCGCCACAGTGGTCAACCTGTATCGCCCCTCGATCTGCCGGCGAGCGGTCAATCCAGCCCAGCCGGCCAGACCAAGCCTTCCGGCGGCGTGCTGGACAGCCTGGAAAAAGGTAAACAGCGCCTGCCGTCGCTGCCGAAATCGGAGTAAATGGCAGCCTGCGGCCGGCCTGCGGCAACTCGGCCGTGGTTGAATGAAATTACAGCCTTCGACTCGAAGGCGTTTGCTGTATGTTCGAGGTCCATGGCGCGGTACATCTTCATTACCGGCGGCGTGGTCTCCTCGCTCGGCAAAGGGCTGGCTTCAGCGGCCCTTGGAGCACTTCTACAGGCCCGTGGCTATTCGGTCAGGCTGAGAAAGCTCGACCCCTACCTCAATGTCGATCCGGGCACGATGAGCCCGTATCAGCATGGCGAGGTGTTCGTGACCGACGACGGGGCCGAAACGGACCTCGATCTCGGGCACTACGAACGATTCACCGGGGTTCCGGCGAAGAAGTCGGACAACATCACCACCGGCAGGATCTACCAAGACATCCTGGCGAAGGAACGACGCGGCGACTACCTGGGCGGCACCGTGCAGGTGATTCCGCACGTCACCGATGCCATCAAGGAATTCGTGCTCTCAGGCAACGAGGGCATCGATTTCGTGCTGGTGGAGATCGGCGGCACGGTCGGCGATATCGAAGGGTTGCCCTTCTTCGAGGCGATCCGCCAGCTTGGCAATGATCTGCCGCGCGGGCATTCCGTCTATATTCACCTGACACTGCTGCCGTATGTGCCAGCGGCCGGCGAGCTCAAGACCAAGCCGACACAGCACTCGGTGAAAGAGCTGCGCTCGATCGGTATCCAGCCGGACATTCTGCTTTGCCGGTCAGACCGGGCGATTCCGCCGTCCGAGCGCCGCAAGATCGCGTTGTTCTGCAACGTGCGAGAGACTGCGGTGATCCAGGCGCTGGATGTCGAGTCGATCTACAACGTGCCGCTCGCCTATCACAGCGAGGGCTTGGACCGGGAGGTGATGGCGGCGTTCGGCATCGAGGGGGCGCCCGCGCCCAAACTGGACCGCTGGATCGACATCTCGCGCTCGGTCGCGACGCCGGAGGGCGAAGTCAATATTGCCATCGTCGGCAAGTACACGGGCCTGAAGGACGCCTATAAATCGCTGATCGAAGCGCTGGTCCACGGCGGTATTGCCAACAAGGTCAAGGTCAACCTCAACTGGATCGAGAGCGAGATTTTCGAGACCGAGGAACCGGCCGCGCATCTGCAAGAGGTGCACGGCATTCTGGTGCCCGGCGGTTTCGGCGAGCGTGGGTCCGAGGGCAAGATCCTGGCAGCCCGCTTCGCGCGTGAGCGCAAGGTGCCCTATTTCGGTATCTGCTTCGGCATGCAGATGGCGGTGATCGAAGCCGCGCGCTCACTCGCGGGTATCGAGAAGGCCTCGTCCACCGAGTTCGGGGAGACGAGCGAGCCGCTGGTCGGCCTGATGACCGAGTGGATGCGGGGCAATGAGCTTGAAAAGCGTCGCTCAGGCGGTGATCTCGGCGGCACGATGCGGCTTGGGGCGTTCGAGGCCAAACTCGAGAAGGGTAGCCGAATCGCGGGCATCTACGAGACCACGACGATCAGCGAGCGCCATCGCCACCGGTTCGAGGTGAACGCGTCGAGAGAGCGCCTGGAGGCGGCCGGGCTCAAGTTCGCGGGCTTGTCGCCGGATGGGTCGCTACCGGAGACGGTGGAGTTTCCGGATCATCCCTGGTTCATCGGCGCAATACCACCCCGAGCTGAAAAGCCGGCCGTTCGAGCCGCATCCGCTGTTTGCCTCGTTCGTGGCGGCAGCGGTGGAGCAGAGCCGACTGGTGTAGTGGCCGGGCGGTCGATGGGCCGCCCGTCGACCGGGTCCAAGCGAAGGTCCGACGTCCTTCGCGGTGCATGCAAACGGACGGCGATTGTGTGGAAGTTATATTGCGAAGCGGTCATCGGCAGTCCTTCAGGCGACGGCATCGAAAGCCGTGACCGTCCATGTCTGATGTCAGATGCATCGCTTTCTACGATTGGGATGTAAACGGCAGGGATCGTTAGGCCGGCGAAGCAAAAAAGCTTCTGAGCTTCTTCAAAGGTTGCGACGCCTGCAGTCGCCGTCTAGCAGAACAAGACCCTTTCGATTTTCGATCGGTCCAGTAGTGACCTTCAATCCGCTGGCAGTCGTAGTCGATGTGTGTGAACAGCGCCGATCCAAAAGTGAACTTCGCTTTCGCTGCCGCGATCCTCCAACCTCGGTATGTTTTGGTGGTACGCGATTGCGAGAGTGAAGAGGTCAGCGCCCTCCCCGTGAGATTGTCGGCGATCGACGCTGACTTGGCCCGTTCGGAATACAGCCGAAAGGATAATGAGACGAGGGTTTGGCATCGACCACATAGACCGCCTTTTTGGATGGGTTTTCCATCATTGCCAACATAACTGGATGTGAGTTCGCATCTCCACGTCCCCGCGAGGTCTGGTCTCTGAACGAGCCATCTCCTGAAGATTGGCCAACGCCAGGCGAAGTGGACGAAGAGTACGGATGCGGTACTGACGGCTGTAACCGTGGCGCCGAACGGCGTAAGCATCCGCCATGACAGCGGTTCGCCCATGATGAAGAGCGTTCCGATCCAGACTATCGCCGCCAAGCCGATCGTGGCAGCTACCTGCGTCCGCAATTGCATCCCCGACCCTCGATCAGTCGTGTTACCAAGAGGCTGCCAGTGAGGAAGATCACAGATATGTCAGAGTGGTCCATTGGGGAAATCCTAAGTCGCCTGCCACCGGTAGAGACTACACTCATCCTGTGTTTTTCACCAGTGAGCATCTGCCACAGTTCGCGGGCACCACAGCTCGGCGCCACAGCCACCAGTAAACTGCATGTTTGATGCAGACTTCGCTAGTGTGCGGATATCGGTTCTAGAGCTGAACTCGGCAGCGCACGATGGTGCAGACGATCGGCAGGAAGAGCCCGGCGGAAAATTATCGGATCGTCGGGTGGTCGCATCGAATGTTCCCGCCAGACGGACCATGAAGGGCGCAGCAAACAAAGGTACTGCCTACAACAGCCGGCCTTTGCGATGTCACAAATCGCATCGGTAGACTTGCTCTTACCTTCGATCGCGCGGACAACACGTGGTATTCCGACTGGCGAGCCTGAAGCCTGAATCGCTCTAGCGGACAGACATAGATTGCGTCGCCGTCACGGCTTTCTCGCGAGACTGGCGCCGTCGCGCCGCGACGTATCGATGACCTGAGCGTTCCACCATATCCCACGGCGGCGATGTGATTGGGCTCTATCCACAACTGAATCAGCTCAGAGGCATTGCGCCGCACACTATCTGTTGGCAAACAGGCCGCAGGCTGTGCGCTCGGCCGATTCGGCATGCAGATTGGGGTGCGCAGCGGTAGCGGAATTTGGTTGCCCATGGCACGCTTCGCGGAGCGATTGGAATAGCCGCTTTGAGCACCGGCAGCGCCCCGCCAGCGACTCGGAGGAACAGAAAATCGAACGGGCGGCGCGAATGGTTCGCGACGCGCTCTCGCCAAGAACGCGTGGCTCGGCCGAGGGCAATAGACCTTTGCGCAAGGTTCCTATTACAACAACACGAACGTTCGGTTGGACTCGATTACGGACCTCAGGGTCGTGCACCTGGCATCAAGGTGCAGTACCACCCGAATGTGCATGGTGAATCTGCCGATCAGCTTCTGGAGTTACACCTCTACAGGTTCGTCACTCGCGTCCTTGAATTCCCGGATGCGTGCGGGAGGTGGCGGCGGCCTCAGTGAAGCGAGTTTGGATTTCGGAACGTGGATGAACTCCGGCAGCCGCGCCATCCATGTGAAGTCACGTCGGGCAGCCGTGCCGAGGTGGACGTCGTGCCGTCCTTCGTGTCACCTCATGATGTGGATCGACGCAACCAAAGAATACCTCACGACCCGTGGCGTCAATCCTTTCAAAGGACACGACCGCGTGGACATTTAACTTCCCTAATCAGCACAATGAGAATGGCGTCACGAAGAGGACCTGCGATTCAAGCACCGCTTCAAGCGGTGCGTCCGAGCGCTCAAACGCATGCGGAATGAGATGCAGGAGCTTGGTTTGGTGTGCCGCTGAACCGATCCCGTCTTACCTCATCGAGTGCCTCGCTTATCGGGTCGACGACGCATTCTATCTGGACGACACGGATGATCACTTCAATCGGATCGACTGGATCATCCGCCAACTGCAGCAACTGGCAGCTGACCAAAACTGGGTAGCGCATGCGACTGAAATCAACGACGTGAAGAGGCTCTTCGGTAGCTGGCAGGGATGGACCTCCGCGCAAGTCGTCGATTTTCTCAAAGCGGCCCGGACACATATGGAGGGTTGAACGCCGGCATCATCGATCTCAATCTTCGAGAATGAAGGGCAAGCGGACGTCGCTCTGGAGGTGGTGCAAGCCGTCCTACCGCAGGAGGCTCGATGTCGAAATCCCTTACTTCAACCATCCAGGGCATGAGCAGTTTATCGAGGGCGAAATGGTCGAGACGGCTTAATTGCGTGGTCGCTTCTCGGGGTGGGCGGGACATGGAACGCGACATGCGGCCCCGCTCGATCTCGCAATCTCACACCCTCTGCGCGACGATCCGATGAATGATTTTGCCTGATGACGCGCTCGTTGCCTCCTCGTCGAGGGCGATCTGCGTTCCGGCAAGGGCATCGGTGACGACCAGGTTCGAAGGCCGAGTAGAGGCGACCGGCTGCATCACGGATGTCGCTGTCGTTGGTGACGCGCCATGTCAGATAGAGGATGCCTTTCGGTGCCAGCAGTGCGCCGAGCGGCGCGCCACGGCCTGCGGAATGTCGTCAGCGAGATGCATGATAACCGTCTCGCGAGCACATTGGCGCAATTGGCGTTCCCAAGGCTTGCGAGCTCGGGCAGGTGATCTCGGGCGAAGCGCACGTCGGGGTGGCGGCGGCGTGCTCGAGCAATCCCCTCGGAAGCATCGATGCCGATGGCATCGAAGCCGTTCGCGACGAGCCAGGCGGTATTACGTCCGCTGCCACAACCGATATCGATGGTGGGGCCGGGCGCAAAGTAACTGCGGACGATATCTCTGAGGTCGTCGGGCGGCGATTGCGCCTCCTCCCAATCGGCCGCATAGGCCGCGGCGTCGCGGTCGTAAGTCAGAATGGTGTCCCGATCCATGCCATCCGATTCCGTCAGCGGCAGGATGATCTCCTGCCGCTGACTTATGCTGTGTGTGTTGCTAGGCCCTAGGGCACATCATGGCAGCGGCTTGATTGCAACTTTGCGGAATTTCACCGTTCCAGCGCCGAACTGCAGCGCAATTGGCCCGTCGGCAAGAAGTCCGCTGCGGGCCTGGGCCGTTTTCTTGCCATCGAACACGATGGATAGGTCACGACCATTGGCGGTGATTTCCATGGTGCTCCACTTGCTGCCGGCCTTTGGCATGGGATTGACCTCGGCGTGATAAACGATCGCGCCGGTGCCGTAGCTGGGGTCGGGGCGGGTGTCGAAGATGTTGCATTCGTAGCAAGTCTTGGCGCCTGGCTTTTTCGGATCCGCGCAACGAATAAAGATGCCGCTGTTGGCGTCGTCGCTGACCCAGAACTCGGCGTGGAGCTGGAAATTCTTGTATTTCTGCTTCGACAGCAAATAGGCAATGCCCTTCGGGTCCTTCTTCTTGGCAACAACCGAGCCGTCTTCGACGGCATTAGGTCACATCGGGTGTTGGGGCGGCCTCCCATTGATCAAGGGATTTGCCGTCGAAAAGTGTGGTCCAACCGGGGCCTGTTTGGCTGGCAGCTTCGCCTGGTATCAGGCTGACCGAGAGTGCAAATGACAAGGCGCCGATTATCAGTGTCGATACACGAAACATGACGCGATCCTCATGGGGTTACTAAGACCAATGACGATAGCAAACCGATCAGGCAAGTCATCGGGGAAAAGCCGGGGCTGGCGGAATTGCGTTTGGAGTTGTGGCGGCTGCGGCGGAACAGCCGGTTTGGTGGGTTCGTGGTGGACGACGGGGTGAGGGGTCTTTTTTGGCGGGGCGGCTCGGGTTAGCTAACAGGCACAAAGGCGACGGTATCGGGCCGAACGGCTTGGCATGCGTGATGGGACGATCCAGGATGCCGCGCGTCAGCGGCGGGGGGCGTTGAGGTGAAATTCGCTAGGCTTCTGATTGGGTTCACGGCTGCGGCAGCTTGCTGCGCAAGCCGGGCAGCAGCCCGGCACCCGCGGCAGGGGACACCCCTGCCAACCCCGTCTTTTGTGGCGAGGGTGTTTTGGGTTGGGTTTGTTGCCTTGGGGGCGTTGGCGAGCGTGTCTGCGGCAGACGAGCCTGCTGTGCGAGGATCGGCAATCGCGGCGGAGAAATGCGTCAAATGCCATGCGGTCGGCTATGCCGATTCGAGCCCACACAAGATCACACCGCCGCTCCGCGATCTCGTGAAATGGTATCCGGTGCCGATGATCGTCGAGGGGTTGAAGACGGGCTCACTTGCGGGCCATGACGAGATGCCCCAGTTCGATCTCGGCGTCGATGGCGTGGCGGCTCTGGTTGCCTACATCGACAGCCTCAACCCCAAGGGTCCGCACTATCTGAAAGGCCGCAAATGACCGGTGCAGGCGCCTCGCGAGCGACATGTCCGCACCCCGAAATGAAGCGGGCGGGTTCGGGAGGCTCTGCGTCCCGAACTGGTATCGGCAGCAGCCCAGTCGCGTTCATGACAGTGTTTGCCATTGCCGTGGCGATGCTATCGCCCACCAACCCGGCCCTGGCGCAAAACCGCGTTCCCGCGATCAGCTGCGAAGCCGCCGACTTCAATTTGATGATGCGGCTCTACATGCCGCTGATACCGGACGGTAGCGGCGTGCCCGGACCGGCGGGTATGCAGGGAACGGTTGAGATCACGCATCAGAAAGTTCCCAAGGACCGGCGGTTATGGTCGCTGGAGGGGAAACGACCAGTGATGTTCTGGAACCGAGACAACGAACTCAGGATGTTGTTGCAGCTGGGGGGTGGTGATGCGGCGATACGCATTGTCATCGAAACCAAGCGCCAGCCGACCGACTACGAGTATCGCGGCAGCTTCGGCATCGATGCCAGCGAGGTGAAGCTCAAGGGCCGGCTTGCGTGCGTCATAGGTTAGGCGCCACACTGTCTCCCGTAATGGCATTCGACAGGGCCGGGCATCGCGCCCTTCGTCCGTCTTCGGGAGACGCTCAATGGAACTCAAGGGCGCAGTGGCGCTGGTAACTGGTGGCAACGGTGGCCTCGGGCAGCGCATTTGTCATGCACTGGCGCGCGAGGGCGCACACGTGGCGGTGATGTATGCGGCAAGCCGGGAGCAGGCGGAAGGCGTGGCGCGGGATCTGGCGTCCTCCTATCAGGTCAACGCGGCGGCTTTCCAGTGCGATATCACGGATCAAGGGCAGGTCGAGACGCTGGTGGACGATGTCGTGAAGCGCTTCGGCCGACTCGACATCCTGGTCAATGACGCGGCCTTCAATAAAGCGATCCCGTTCCAGGACCTCGACAGCCTGACCATGGAGGTGTGGGACAAGATCCTGGCCGTCAACCTCACGGGCCCGATGCGGCTGACCAAGGCGGTGGCGCCTGTCATGAAAGGGCAGGGGCGCGGGCGGATCGTCAACATCTCGTCGGTGGCAGGTCTTGGGCCATCGGGCTCGTCGATCGCCTATGCCGTGTCGAAGGCGGGCCTCAATCATCTCACCCGCTGCATGGCGGTGGCGCTGGCGCCGGAGACGCTGGTCAACTGCGTTGCGCCGGGGCTGCTGGAGGGCACGCGCGCAACCTCCAATTTGCGCGCCGAGCAGATCGAGCGGGCCTCGTCCCAGTCGTTGCTGAGGAAGCCCGCCGACAAGGACGATTGCGCGGACATGGTGGTGACCATGTGCCGGACAGAGACGATGACGGGGCAGACGGTTGTGATCGATTCTGGCCGTCTCTTTCACTGAGCAGCGGCTCGCGGACTTGACGACATCACACGAACAATGGCGAGGAAACCATGGCCAAGGGATTGCTGATTGCAGCCTTCGACTACACCAAGACCCATCATGACGAGTTCCACGACTGGTACGACCTGGAACACGTGCCCGAGCGCCAGCGGGTGAAAGGGTTTGGGCTGTGCGAGCGCTGGATTGGAACCGAGGCGCCCAACATTTCGGTTGCGACGTATGATCTCGACAGCCATGCGGTGATGACGTCCGCGGCCTACAAGGCAATCGCCTACGACAATCTATCGGTGTGGTCGAAGCGGGTGACGGGGATGGCCGATCGTCTGCTGCGGTTCGAAGGCACCCAGCTGACGCCCGGCGATATGGAAGCGCCCAAGGGGGCCGGCGCGCTGCTGGTCAATGCCATGAACGTGACGGCTGAGGGCGAAGCCGATTTCAACAAATGGTACGACGAAGAGCACCTGCCGGCGTTGGCAGCGGTGCCGGGCGTGCTGGCGGCGCGGCGGTATGTGTCGGAAGAAAAGGGCGGGTCGCACAAGTATGTGGCGATCTATCACCTGAAGTCGCCAGAGGTGTGTTCGAGTGCGGCTTGGAAGACGGCGGCCGATACGCCGTGGAGTGAGCAGGTGCGGCCGAACTTCCCGCGACCGGCTGCGGATTGTCACAAAGGCCTATGTCAGGGGAAAATAGCGGCCACACGTCGGCACAAGGCGCCGGTAACTCCACGTCAACCGCATGCACGGAGGATGCAGCAGATGGCGACAGGCGAAACGCTCAACCGCGCCGGCCTCGAGGTCAGGCCGCTGCATCGCTGCCTTGGTGCGTCAGTCAAGGGTGTCGGCCACCAAGCCAGTGCCAGCCGAGACGATTGGGGCGATCAAGGAACTTTGGGCCAAATATCTGGTGCTGGTGTTTCCGGATCAGCCCATCACCGACGAGCGGCAGCAGCAGCGGTGCGGCCCGCAACTTCGGCGAGCCGGAGGTGTTCCACCAGAACATCATCAAGTCGAAGTTCGTGGCCGAGATCTTCCGTGTCGCCAACACGGACGAGGACGGCAAGTTGATGCCGCCGGAGCATCCGACCATCAAGCGGCTGTCAGGCTTCGGCAGTGGCATACAGTTCAATACCGCGAAAAGCCGTGTGGGCATGATGCTGCATGGCATCGAGGTCAGCCGCACAGGAGGCATCACCTGTTTCACCAACATGTGTACGCGGTGTGGGAGAGGCTTTGCCCGAGAGCCTGAAAGCCAAGGTGGGGCCGGCGCGCGCGTCGGTCTTGGAATGCTGGCGCGGGAACTGGGCGCGCGTGAGCCAACGGAGGCCGAACGTCAGGCGATGCCGCCGGTTTGGCAGCCGATGGTGCGCAAGCATCCGGTTGCAGGGCGCGCGGCGCTCTACATCAGCCCGATCTACAACGACAAGATCGAAGGCATGGCTGATGACGAAGGCCCGGGCGCTCATCGGCAGGATTGGCCGGTTTTGCAGGCCAAGCGCAGTTCGTCTACGAGCATCGCTGGTGCACCACACGACATCTTGATGTGGGACAACCGTTGCACCATGCACTACGTCACGCCCCATGATCCGATGGAGCGGCGCGTCATGCATCGCACGACGATTGCGGGCGATGCGCCGGTGATCGCGGCGGCGATTGCCGTGGTGCAGGTATGCGCACACTCTTACGCGGCGGGCTGCGCTCCGGCGTCGGTGACCGTCTTCGAGTTTTTCGAGGCCTCTGGGCGGCACGAGGCCGCCGCAGGCCAATCGATCAGCTCGATGGTGTGCACGACAGGGATGGGCGTGCCGAGTTGAATTTGCGAGATGCAGCCGAGATTGCCGGCGGCGATGACATCAGGGCGCACGCTCTCGATGTTGTCGACGCGCTGGCGCAGGCGACCGGCGAGCTCGGGTTGCAGGATATTGTAGACACCGGCAGGGCCTGACAGATGTGACCTTCCGGGACGTCGATTACGGTGAAGCTCGGCCTTGCGCAGCAGATGTGACCTCGATCGATGATGCGCCCAGCCGTGCTGCATGGAGCAGGCGGAGTGATAGGCGACGCGCAAACTCGACCAGCGCTTGGGCGCGCCGATGTCGTTCTTTGCAAGAAACTCGGTGACGTCCATGGCCAGCTCGGCGATCTCGGCGGCGCGGCGGGCATGGCTGGGATGGTCTTTCAGCAGGTGGCCGTAGTCCTTGACTGTGGTTCCGCAGCCGGAGGCGTTGATGATGATGGCATCGGCCGGATCGCGCTGGAGGGCTTCGGCCCAGGCATCGACATTGGCCTTGGCTTGGGCGACGGCCTCGGCCTCGCAGCCCATGTGATGCACCAAAGCGCCGCAGCAACCGGCCTGGCAACCACCTCGACGTCAATGCCGCGGCGGGCCAACAAGCGGATGGTGGCATCGTTGATGTCCGGGGCGGGTACTGCTGGGCACAGCCGGCGAGCAGGATGACGCGCTTGCGCGGCCGTTCAGCATGTCGGGATCGGTGGAGTTCTGGCAGGCGGTGCCGGGGCCGGAATAGCGGCCCTGACGCGGGAAACTGCTTGGGGGCCAGCTCAGCATGGCTGGAATTGGGGGACGCCGAACCGCTTGAAGAGTGGCGCGAAGGCGCGACCAGGTGGGGCCAGCGCCATGGCGCGGCGGAACAGGTCTGGATTGGGGATAGAGACGCGCCAGTGCCCAGCGGATGGTCTTGTCGGCAAAGCTGATGGCCGTTTCCTCGATATGGGCACGGGCGAGATCGACCAATTGGACATAATCGACGCCGGACGGGCAGGTGGTGTACAGGAGAGGCGGAGTCAGGCGGCGGTCGATGTGGTGCTGGACACTCGGAGCGCCGGCGCGTCCTTCTCGAACATGTCCTTCATCAAGTAAATGCGCGCCCGCGAGGCTGTCGCGCTCGTCGCCGAGCATGACGTGGGTCGAGCAAGGTCGCCTGCACAGGCCGCAGTGGACGCGGCGAAAGCGCAGGATGCTCTCGGCTTCGGCTGCGCGGGGATTCTGGAGCTGCTCGGGCGTGAAATTGGTCTGCATTGGCGCTCGCTGGATGGGGCTGTCAGCGGATCAAATGCTGCAGGTCGTCCGCGGCTCTGACTGTAGGCAAGAATGGCGCGGCGTGCCACTGGCGTGTTGGGCGAGTTTAAGTGGGTTGGAAGCTTTGGCGGGTGCCATTTCGCAGAAGGCGGCTGCTGAAACGCGAAACGGCGGCGCATTTTGCGCCGCCGTTCTATGACGTTGTGTGTCAGGATGCGATTACTTCCAGCGTGTCACCGTAGTGGGTCTCACGATGGCCGAACCGGTAGTTGATCACCAACGCGGGCGAGCGTACCGGTGGTCTCGACATCGACGATGAGACCGTTGTCGACAGTAAACTTCTCGTTGCCGAGGTCATAGTGCATGACTTCCCCGTGCCGTCAATGGTCGTCAATGGCGAACTCCATACCGTAATGGCGCCAGCCAGTGAGTGTCTTGCTGGTGCCGGCACTGCTGTCCGGGATGCCCCAGATGCCTGCAATGTTGTTGGCGAAGTTGAACTGGGTCCGGGCAGTGACATCGGCGGAAAGTAACTAGGCCCGCCTTTGCGTAATAGAGCACGCGATCACTGGCGAAACCGAGGCGGCCGGTCAGGAAGCCTATATTGTTGACCTCCCCGACGCACGAGAAGTAGTTGGCGTTCGGACAACTCGCCACCTTCTGCGTTGTTCCAATTGTAATCGGCTTCCACACCGAAGACGGCATTGCCGATCTGATGGTCGTAGCCGATCTGGCCGCCGATGTTATATCCACGGAAATTGGGGTGGTGATATTTCCGCTCGGATAAGTCCAGTCTTGCTGCCCCCAAAGGCCACCGGAATTCATGCCGACGGCCAATCGGTCAGTTATAGGGGGCTTGTGCGTAGCCGCCATCCTTGACGCTACCGCCAGCCATTTTGGAAGGCTCGAATTGATAACGAAGTCCGGCATTGACGCTGAGGGCTTCGATATTGTCTCCGAAACGGTAGTCGCCACGAACGTAGCCAAGCCAGCCGGAATTCAGGACGACACCGGCGATACCCAAGCCGACGTGGCCATATGTGCCGATGCACGGTCGGTGGAGGCTGTCGCATCCACAGGTACAGTGCCACCGATCGGGAGAGACGGTGGGCCGGTCGTGATCTTGGTGCGAACGTCATCTGCGAACTCGTGGAAGATGCTGACCGTGGCAAAGGCTGCCACGCCATCGTCGGTGTCACGAACGTGGTTCCAACACGGAGGCTTGCCCTGGCCAAGACACTGGTAATATCGCCGACCTGCACAGTTCCAGGTACGGTGATGGCGATGTCAGGCTACCGGGCAGGTCGAGGCCGCCCGCAACATCGAGGCGATTGACGTCGGTTTGGAGGAGAAGACGCCGCAATGGACGGTTCGATGAACCAGTTGTTCTTCAAATCGAAGCGGTAGCTGGCGTTCGCCAAAGGCTTGCGAGACCGCGTGCCGTCAACGGCTGATCGAACAGGGCATTGTCGACGTCGTTCAGCGCCATGGGTAGTAGTCGCCGCGCACCTGGGCATCGAAGGAGAAATTGCGCCCTTACTCAGGGCAATGTAGACACCTGCGATCAACCTGATTGTCGCTATTGAAGGTGCCGACATTCCGGTGTTTTGTCGTCGGCTTTGACGTCCACATAGCCGGCGGTGAAGCCCACTGGACGTTGGCACCATTGTTAAACCCCGAACCGGCCCCACATCACACCTGCCTGTGTGCCGATGTAGTTCAAGCGCGTTGTGGATTCACAATTGTCGCTGGGCTGTACAGCGCCATAGACGCTGCCGGAGATTTTGGTGTTGGCCTGGACCTCGTCGGTACCGGCGATAACACGCGACCACCGCCCACCGCCAGCCACATCTTCCTGGGGGCTTGTCGGCGCGGTTGCGAAGGCAGACGATTGTGCGAGTGAGGAAGCGTTGACCGCGTTGATGGTCGCGATCATCGAGCTGATGGCAGTGCCGGTTGCCAGTGGAACGAGGTCCAGAGCAGTGGTTGGGCCGACCCCGGACCGATGGCAGCCCGCCCACGCCCCTGCGCCACCCAAGGCGACGGCGGATGCCGTGAGTGCGGCGAGACATGTTGCGCGCTTCAATGTCGTCCGTAGCGCTTTACTGGGTGTTACGCGACCAGCGGGTTGACCCGCACTCATTTGACTATGGTGGCTAAGCATTATCGTCGTCCCCCAATAAACCGCTTAGTCGATGCGTCTGTTGGCTTTGTAGTGGCCGAAAGTTTGGATTCGCAACCTCGGATGCGCTCGATCCAGGTTCAACAGTCCGTAGGATTGGGGAATAGGCCTCACATGTGGCGAGGTTGGCACAGTTTATGCAACTATTCAGCGTATTATGTCGTAATGCTCGGCATGGTTGTGGGTTGGTGCCGCCCGTTTTGGCGGCCGGAAATTTCATCCGATTCTGTCGACTGGACCGATTGGAGGGAGGTTAGGCCAATGGGCGTTGGATTCGATTCCCTTTCGCGTCCAACCGGCCTAAACCTGTCGCATGCAGGGCATCAGACCTATTCATGTGATCGGTGGCGGACTGGCGGGCTCGGAGGCAGCTTGGCAGGCTGCTGCACTGGGTGTGCCGGTGGTGTTGCACGAGATGCGGCCGCACGTTGCAACCGAGGCACATCAGACGGAGCAGCTGGCGGAGCTGGTGTGCTCCAATTCCTTTCGATCCGACGATTGGGCCTCCAACGCGGTGGGGCTGTTGCACGAGGAGATGCGTCGCCTCGACTCGCTGATCCTGACGGCGGCGGACAAAACCAAGTTGCCGGCCGGTGGCGCGCTGGCCGTGGATCGTGATGATTTCGCCGGCGCGGTGACTGCGGCGCTGTCGTCGCATCCGCTGGTGACGATCGTGCGGGAAGAGGTGGCGTGTCTGCCGCCCGCCGACTGGGATAGCGTCATCGTGGCCACAGGGCCGTTGACTTCTGCTGCATTGGCGACGGCGGTCGGGCAACTGACGGGTGCGGCGGCGCTGGCCTTCTTCGATGCCATTGCGCCAATTGTTCATGCAGACAGCATCGATCTCGATGTCGCCTGGCGGCAATCGCGTTACGACAAGGCGGGGCCGGGCGGAACGGGGGCCGATTATCTGAACTGCCCGATGGACCGGGAGCGCTACGAGGCGTTCATCGATGCCCTGCTCGGTGCCGAGAAGACCGAGTTCAAGGAGTGGGAGGGGACGCCCTATTTCGATGGTTGCCTGCCGATCGAGGTGATGGCGGAACGTGGGCGGGACACGCTGCGGTTTGGGCCGATGAAGCCCGTCGGCCTGTCGGATCCGCGTACGGGGGCGCGCCCGTGGGCGGTGGTGCAGTTGCGACAGGATAATGCGCTTGGGACACTGTGGAACATGGTGGGCTTCCAGACCAAGTTGCGGCACGGTGAGCAAAAGCGAGTGTTTCGCTTGATACCTGGCCTCGAGCAGGCCGAATTTGCACGCCTCGGCGGTCTACACAGGAATACGTTCCTCGATAGCCCAGTGCTGCTTGATCGCCAGTTGCGATTGAAATCCGAGCCGCGGTTGCGGTTTGCTGGACAAATCACGGGCGTCGAGGGTTACGTCGAGAGCGCCGCTATGGGGCTGGTCGCAGGCCGGCTGGCAGCCTGCGAGCGTCTTGGCCGGCCGCTGTCACCCCCACCACCGACAACGGCACTCGGTGCCTTGCTCGAGCACATCACTGGTGGCCATGTGCATGACAGCGGTTCGGGACGTGGCTCGTTCCAGCCGATGAACGTGAATTTCGGGCTGTTCCCCGCAGTGGAGATGCCCGTCAAGGACGCCGAAGGGCGACGCATCAAGGGCAAGGACAAAACGGCCATCAAGCGTCGCGCGATTGCCGAGAGAGCCTTGCATGACCTCACGCGCTGGCGCGACGACAGCGGCACACGAGCAGCGATTGGCACGGGAAACGCACAATGAAAGCTTGGCAAATCATCTCCGACGGCGGCATTGACGCCCTGCGCCTGACCGAGGCAGAGGCACCGCAGCCCGGTCCCGGAGAAGTGGCGGTGCGTATGCGCGCCAATGCCATCAATTTTCGCGATCTGTTGACAATCACCGATCCGGTTGCGCGGGGACTTCCCTACCCGAGAGTGCCGAACTCGGATGGTGTGGGTGAGGTGACAGCGCTGGGTGCCGGTGTGAACGGCCTCAAGGTTGGCGACCGCGTGGCATCGTGCTTCTTCCAGCGCTGGACGGACGGGCTGTGTTCCGCGGAGGCGATGGCCAGTGCGCTTGGCGGGGCGCTGGACGGGGTTCTGGCGGAGGAGGTTGTGCTGAGTGCCAACGGCGTGGTGCCAGTGCCCGCGCACCTCACCGACGTCGAGGCTGCAACGCTGCCGTGTGCGGCGCTGACGGCCTGGAACGCGGTGGTGGAGACCGGCCGGGTCAAAGCCGGCGACTGGGTGCTGATCATGGGCACGGGCGGGGTTTCCATTTTTGCGCTGCAGTTTGCGCGGTTGCTCGGTGCGCAGACGATCGTGACGTCGTCTTCGGATGAAAAACTGGCGCGTGCCAAAGACCTCGGTGCCACCGTGACCATCAACTACCGGCAGGCCCCCGAATGGGAAAAGCCGGTGTTGGCTGCGACCGGTGGCGTCGGGGTGGATTTGGCGGTCGAGGTGGTCGGGGCGGCCAACTTGCCACGGACCATCAACGCGACCCGGATCGCAGGCACCATTGCGCTGATCGGGGCAATGCGGGGCGGGGCGATCGATCCAGCGCAATTCATGCGGCGCTCGATTCGCGTGCAGGGGATCTATGTCGGCTCACGGCGGATGTTTCTCGACATGAACCGCGCCATCGTGGCGCATCAATTGAGACCCGTGATCGATCGCACCTTCCCGTTCGTGGAAGCACAAGATGCCTATCGACGGATGCAGAGTGCGGGACATCTTGGCAAGCTGGTGATCGAGGTTTGAACCATGACGCGCGGCGGGCGCTCATGCAGGGCTGAAGAGTGCCCGGCGCCATGACGACGGCGGTGGCATCTGCCGGCGTGGCAAGCCGCAACCGCGCAATGATCACCGCGACGGCGATCCTGGCCAGCATGATCTACTCGATCGACTGGACCATCGCCGCGGTGGCACTGCCGCATATGCAGGGTACGTTCTCGGCGACACAGGACTAGATCGCTCTGACGATGACGTCCATATCGTCGTCAGCGCGATTGTGTTGCCAACGACGGGCTGGCTCAGCTCCATGCTCGGGCGAAAACGGCTGTTTCTGACGTCGATTGCGGGCTTCACGATTTTTTCGCTGCTGTGCGGGGCGGCGCAATCGCTGGAGGCGGAGATTGCTTCGCGCGCCTGTCAGGGTGCGTTTGGCGCCTTTCTCATTCCGTTGTCGCAAGCGCTCATTCTCGACAACTATCCCAAGGAGAAGCATGCGCAGGCGACGGCACTATGGGGGCTGGGGGTCATTCTGGGCCCTGTGGTGGGGCCGACGATCGGCGGCTGGCTGACGGAGGAATATTCCTGGCGCTGGGTGTTCTATGTCGGCGTGCCCGTGGGTGTGATCGCCTACATCGGCGGGCTCGTGTTCTTGCCGCGGGATGAGCGTTCGGGGCCGTCACCGAGCTTCGACTGGATCGGGTTTGGGGCGCTGGCGGTTGCGGTCGGCGCGTTGCAGCTGATGCTGGACAGGGGCGAACGGCTGGACTGGTTCGAGTCGCTCGAGGTGCAGATTCAGGCCGGGCTTTCGATTCTGGGATTCTACATCTTCGTTGCGCACGCGCTGTCGGCCAAGGCGCCGATCGTGAACTTGCGCCTGCTGCTCGATCGCAATTATGCGTTGGGGTTGAGCCTTGCCTTTCTCTATGGCGTCCTGACGTTGCCGCCGATGGTGCTGATGCCGCCGCTGTTGGCGGAGCTGCAGGGCTATCCTGTGGTGACGATCGGCATGCTGTTGTCGCCGCGTGGTGTCGGGTTGATGGTGGCGATGCTGGTGCTCGGTCGGATTGGTGATCGGCTCGATCCGCGCCTGACGCTTGCGTTCGGGTTTGCGCTGATCAGCTTCTCGAGTTGGGTGATGTCGGGCTGGTCGCTGAATGTGGATGCGTGGCCGATCGTTTGGACGGGTGTGCTACAGGGCATCGGCGCCGGCTCGATCGTGGTGCCGTTGGGGGTGGTGACGTTTGCCACACTCGATGCGCGTCACCGCACGGAAGCCGCCGCGATCTGGAATCTCGTGCGAAGCGCTGGATCTTCTATCGGCATCGCGATTGCCGTTTTCATCGTGACGCGGATGGCAAGTGTCATGCGCTCGGATATCGTCGATCACGTCTCTCCCTACAACCCGGCCTTCAAATATCCGAGCCATGCGGGATGGGGCTCTCCGGAAATCGGGGTTTCGTTGGCCCGGCTCAACGTCGAGGTCAGCCGGCAAGCCCAGATGATCGGTTACATCAACGTTTTCTATCTGACGGCTTGGATGGCTGCACTGACGGTGCCGATGGTGCTGTTGCTGAGCCAGAAGCGCGATTGAGGCGGGATGGGGCTTGCGTATCGCGGATCAAGCCGCCAAGTGAAGATGCAAGGCGTTCCCAAAGCGGTGCACCGGGCCAAAATGGAGCATGAACCCAAGCCGATGACCTCAACAGAAAGGCTCGATAGCATCCGGGCCGATTTCGAGATGCTGGACGAGTGGGAGGACCGCTACCGCTATCTGATCGAACTCGGGAAGGACTTGGCGCCGCTCGAGGAGGGTGAACGCACGGATGCCAACAAGGTGCGTGGCTGCGCCAGCCAAGTGTGGCTCGCCACGCATGTCGAGCAAGATGAGGACGGGCCCCGGCTGCGCTTCAAAGGCGATAGTGATGCTCATATCGTGAAAGGGCTGATCGCGATCGTCTTTGCGATGTTCGACGGGCAGCAAGCCAAGGACATTCCCGGTATTGATGCGCACGCGATTTTCGCCGCGCTGGGCCTGGCACAACATCTGACGCCGCAACGATCGAACGGATTTGCTGCGATGGTGGCGCGGATCCGAGCTGACGCGGAGGCCGCCCGCCAGGCCTGATCAACAGGGTGCGGCCTGGCGGGCGGCTCCTTGGCGTTGCGCGTGTCGCTCAATCGGCAGCGTTGTTGGTGCTCCATCGCTCCAGCGTCGGGCGGTAGTCTGCAGCGCCCCAATGGCGTAAACGCTGAGCGATGGTCCTGTCGACGGTCAGCGGCGGAATGAGTCCGTAGTGGCGGGCCAGCGCAGTCAGCGCGCGTTGCAGGATCAGCTTGGCGGAGCGCCGCGGCCAACCCTCGGCAGTGGCGATCGCCTCCAGCCCCTTGAGGTAACCGCAGACGTCGATCAGGATGCCGGCATGCTCGGGGCCGACGGCCGACAGCGCTTGGTCGACCCGCTGCCGGGCTGCCATCCGCGTGTCGGAAACGGTGTCGGGGGATGAAGGGGCGCCGGATCGGTGAGAGCGGCTGCGTGACGGCATGCCGCTCCAGGACATGGTCAAGCGAGGGGTGAGGCCGGCAAGTGTGAAGTCGGAGCGCAAACGCTCGCCGGCCGAGTGTTGGGCGGCATCGATCATGGGCTTGCCGTTGGCATCGCGGCGGCTGTGCAGCCAGTCGAGCGGGCTTTCGGCGAGATTGCGGGTGGGGCCTCGGCGCTGGAGCGGCGCGTGGATGACGGTTTTGGAGCCCGTACGCTGCAGGGTTTTGCGGGACTTCGCGACTTTGAGGGCGTGGCGTCCGTCAGCGGTCATAGCCATGGCGACTGGCGAGGGCGTGTGGTGCTGGGCCGATTGCATCGCGGCCGGTGCGATCCAGCCTTGGCGAAGGGCAAGGGTCAGGGCGCGCGATGAAGCCTGGCCGAGCATGATCTCGGTCTGATCAGGCTGCGTTTGGAAGACGCGGACTGAATGTTTTTTTGTTGGGTTTGGCCGGGCAAACGCATTGCGGCGGGCGAGCAGGGCCAGCAGATCGACGACTTCCGCGGGGAGAGCGGCCGGGTTGGCGGCATGCATTGGGACTGGCATCAATCCCTCTCTACCAGACCCGGACACCAACCCATGTTGGCGGACTGGCGGGTCACGATCTGTTCGAGCAGGTAGAGGAGGCGGTCGAAATCAGGCTCGTCGCGGCGATCCTCTATCACGGCGCAGGCATGGCGCACGGTTGTGCGATCTCGATCAAAAATGCGGCCGACCTCGGTGAGGGGAAGGCGACAGCCGACGTGGGCGAGATACATCGAGACTTGCCGGGCAAGCGCGACCTTGGCGCGGCCGCGAGACGGTTCACGAATGGTTTTGACGTCAATCGCGAAGATCGTGGCGATCGTGGTGTCGATATTGTGTCTGAGCATGTGATTGGGGGGGCGCTCGTCCGTCGAGACCGGACAAATCGTAGGATCTGACGGCTCACCAATTTCGCATTGCAACATGTTGGGCACCCTGTGCTCTAGAGACATGTTGGTGTTCGCGTCGCGTGAACACCCGTCCGAGGTAGGAAAGAATACCTACCGGTCTGCAGAATTTAGGCCCGTTGCTCCGTGCGAGGATAAGTTGGCCGGAGAAAAGGCGTGAGCTGGTTAATCACCAGCGGGCCTCGCGTGTGACGCTCCAGGCGTCACAATTAAAGATTGCATAAAAATAGTATTCTTCTATAAGTTGTTTTCGGGGTCGATGCCCTGATCGCCTCATGGGGCATCGTGCTTGGATTGTTGGGAAGGCATCGTTTTGCTGCAGCTGTTGCCGTGGTGTCTAAACCCGAGGCTGTTGCACCGTGTGAAGGCAACAGGACCAGACTGGTTCTCGTCTATACCTGGTGGATGCGTGGGGGGAGGCCGGGTCTTGCGTCGTTCCAGCGCCAAGACGTGTTTGGTGAGCGGTCAGCCCGCGACGCGGGGAAGATTTGCGGTGGCGATCGGCGGTCTTGTCCTCGCCTTGGTTTCAGGGGTGAGGGATGCTCAGGCCATCCCGTCGCCCGAACTCATCGTTGGCTCGATCGGAAGTCTGTCGCAGCTGGCTGCTATCGTGTCGGCACTGTTTGGTGGCGGGCGGCCATTGCCGCGGTGCGTGGTGGTGGAGCCGGTGCTGCCAGCGTGGGCCTGGCGGGCGATGTTTGCACTGGCGGCGCTAGCGATCATGCTCGCCGGTTTGAATATTTATCAGTGGCAAACTCGGAAACAGGCCGAATTGGACCGGCTATCGGCGACGCTGGTGCGGCCGACGCGCTTGCCCGGACAACCGCAGCCCGATGCCACACTCAAGGAGTTGTCGCCCGAGGCGCAGGCGGTGCATCGCCTGGGCATTTCGACGTCGGAGGCCGAGGACATCGTCGCTGATCCGGCAGCACACGGTTATGTCATTCTCGACATACGCGAAACGGCCGAAGTCGAGATGGGCACGTTTGCAGCTGCCAGGCGGTTCGATACTCTCGACCTTCTCGCCAAGGGCTTCGATTTCGGCGGGCGGAAAGCGCTGTTGATTTGTCACAATGGCAATCGCAGCTCGAGACATGCCAGGCGCTCGCCGAAAAGGGGATCGATTGCCGCTTCGTGATCGGTGGTCTGGAGCTGGATCACGGAAGGACGCAGTGCGGGCGGATTTTACCGCTCTTCGCTGACCCAGACGCGGGCCGTGCCGGCTTATCGGAACAACACGCGCCTGCTCGACACGCCACAGGCGCGGGCGATGATCGAGGGAGAAGGGGCCATCGTCATCGACGTGCGTTATCCCGGCGCGTTTGCGTCGGGGCATTTGCCTGGTGCAATCAACCTGGCGATGCGGCGTATGACGAGCGCGGCATTAACTGATGCCATCGCGCGCTTGCCGATGCGGCCAGTCCTGGTGGCCTGCTATGAGCGGCGTAGCTGCTTTTTTGGTGAGCTTTTGGGCCTGGCGTTGACGCGGGCGGGGCGGGACTTTCGTGGGCGCTATACGGTGCCCTGGGAATATGTGCCGACGCTTGCGAAGCCTGCGCACATTCAGGCTCTGATGGCTCAAAGCCAGCGCGGATTTTATGAGCGGGCCGTGCTTGGGCTGACGCGGGTTCTTGATGAGGCTGCGCAGCGTTGGGGCTTTCTGGCTGTTCTGGTGGCCTTGGCATTGTTGTCCCGGCTGGTGGTGTTGCCGTTTGCGCTGAAAGCGGAGCGGGACCAGTTGAAGGCCGCCGAAATCGACGGTGAGGTGCGCGAACTGAAGGCGCGACTGGCCGGCGATCCGGTTCGCAAAGCGAGGGCCTTGAGCGCGCTCTACGACAAGCACGGCATGACCCCCTTACGCAATGTACTGGCGCTGCTGGGGTTGCCGATTCTGGCTGTTTGCAGCACGGCAGTGGGGAAGGCTGCAGCCCTTGGTGGTTATGATTGGCCGTTATTCGGGCGTCTCGATCATCCCGATGGCAGCCTCGTTCTGCCGGTGGTCTGCGGTCTGCTGATGGCGGGTTATGTCGACTGGGTGCTGGCGAAGGGTGGCCGGCAGCAGGCGGCATGCTGGTTGGTGGGGGCACCGGCGATGATGTTGCTTATGGCTTACTTACCTGGGGCGATCGCGCTTTATGTGATGTTGAGCTTGCTGCTGATCATCACACAGCGCGCTCTCGTGGTTGGATTTCTGAGCCGCCATGATCGCCGCCGGCGCCGCGTTTCGGCCGGGACCGTGGCAACGCTCGGCATTGTTGATCTTGCCGACGCCGAGCAGGAATCGGGGATCGGCAGCAAGGCCCGGCGCTTGGCCAGCATGGTCGCGGCCGGCATGGTGGTGCCGCGGGGGGTGGTGCTGACGCCACGCTTTATCGCACTTTGGCAAGCGACCCCGCCGGAGGGGCGCGGCAAGCTCGAGCGCATGGTGGCGCGCGCTGCGGGGCGCGGGCCATTCGCGGTGCGTAGCACGGCGGAAGGCGAGGACGGGGCGCAGGCCAGTCATGCCGGTGTTTTCGAGACCGTGACGGATGTTCCGGCAGCGCAACTCGGCGTGGCGATCGAAAGGGTGCTGGCATCGTATGCCAGTCACCGGATGGCGAGCTACACGTTCCTGGACGGCGCGATGCAGGGTGGCGTCATCGTGCAAGAGATGGTGACGGCGGACTATGCCGGTGTGCTGTTCACACGCGCGCCGGATGCGGCGGGATTGGCGTTGGTGGAGATGGTGGCAGGCGCCGGCGAAGCCCTGGTCTCTGGCGAGCGAACACCCAGCACATATCGGTTCGGACGGTTCTCGGGTGAGCCGATATCCGCTGGCGCGGCACCCGTCGGTCTTGGGCCGTTGCTAGAGGCCGGCCGGCGGCTGGAGGCGGTGTTCGGTGCGCCGCAGGATATCGAATGGGTCTACGCCAACGGGCGCTTCGCCATCGTGCAAGCGCGTGACATCACCACGGGTGTGAATGGCCTCGGCGAGATCGAGCAGGATGCGTGGGAGACGGCGCTGCATGTGGCCGATGTCGGCGACAGTGGCCGGGTGGTGGCGGAGCGGAATGTGATGGCAGAGATGCTGCCGGCGCCGACGCCAGTCTCTGCCTCGCTGGTCGAGGCGCTTTATGCGGCCGGCGGCAGTGTGGATCTGGCATGCCGGCGTCTTGGCTTGCGATATCGTGCTGGTGAGATGTCGCCGCCGCTGTTCCCCATTCTTTTTGGACGCCTCTACGTCAATGTGCTCGAGCAGGAGGCGCGGGCGCCGCGACTGGCGAAATGGCAGGTGAAGCGCCTTCTTGGGCGCGCGGCGGCCATCGAGCAACACTTTCGCAGCGGTCTCGCGCCTGAGCTGATGCAGGCAGGCGCGCGGGCGCGAGCGATTGATTTTGCTGCTCTCGAGACGGGACTGTTGCTCACGATCTTCAACGAGCTGGTCGACCGGTTCATTCGTGAGCATCACGTCGAGGCCGAGGTCATCAACATTGTGGCTGATTTGGCGCTAGGGCAGGCGCGAGCGGCGCTGGAGGAGGCCGGTCTCGAGCCGTCCGCCTACCTAGCGCGCCATGGCACAAGCCTTGTCGAGGCGGCGGTGGAATGCGCCATCGCGCGTGAGGAGGGCGCCCGGAGGCCAGCCTGGTGGCTACACTGGGACATCGTGGGCGCTTGGACTACGAACTGGCCGAGCCGCGCTTTTCCGAGGATTGGCAAGCCCTCGAGGCATTTGCGCAAAACCTTGGGCGATGGTGAAGGCAGGAAGATCCGAGCCTGCGTTGGATGGGTTGCCCGATAACGTGCGTGAACTTGTGGTACTGGCCGGACGCATGCAGACGCTGAAAGAGGATGCCAAGCACGTCGTCCTTGCGGATCTGGCCGCAATCCGCAAGGCGCTGTTGGCGCTGGATGGCAGGTTCGGGCTCGATGGCGGTATCTTTTATCTGACGATCGATGAGATCGCACAGTTGGCCGAGACGAAGTTGCAGGTTTTTGGGCCCGTGGCGCAGGCGCGCGCTCGTTGGCGAGACACGCTTTTGGCAACGCCACCACTGCCAAGGTCGTTGTCGCTGACTGTGATCGAGAGGGCGTCACGGCCGGGCACCGTCCGTTCCGATCCGGGCGACGGGCGTTTGTCGGGTGTGCGTGTCGCTGGTGCGGGCGTCGCGCGGGGGCGGGCCTATGTGGTCGGGGAGGCAGCAGGCGAGCAGGGTTCCGATTTGGCCGGCTTCGAAGATGGCGACATTCTTGTTGGCTCTGCCATACACCCAGCCTGGCTCGGGTACGTCCTGAAGTCTGGAGGTGTGGTGTCGGAGGTGGGCGGCTGGTTGAGCCACATGGCGATCGTCGCGCGCGAGCGAGGGATCGTCATGGCTGTGGGGTGGATGGCTGGCAGCGCATACGCCACGGCCAAATCGTCACCATCGACGTGGACGGGAGCATCAAGGTGGACGGCGAGCCTGAGGATGCTGAAGCCGTGTGTGATGCGCAACTCGTGCCCGGCCAGTAAGCGGGCTCGAGCCAAATCTGATGCGCGCGTGGCAGCTTCGACGGCGAGCCAGCGAAATCAGGCACCCGTGAGCGCGAGCAAGACCAGGGAAGAAGGAGAAGGGGCGCTGCGTTCGGCAGGCCCCATCTGAGTGAGAACCAAAGCATCAAGGTCTCCAGAACGGCAGTGCTGCACCACCAGTGGATGTTGCAAGAGATAGCACGCGCATATGACGATCCGGCGAATGGTGCCACGCGCTTTCGCTTCAATTGCGATGCAATGGGTTGGCTGACATTTATCGTTGGAGATTAGTGAAATCGTCAGTCATTACAATTTATGGTTGTGCTTCTGGATGCTGCCAACGCAGCCAATTTTAGGCTCAGGAGCTGTTTCACATGGTGGGGCGATTTGTTCGGATTGATGTGGCGTGGCCGGTTCTTGCAGGGCTGGCCTGCAGCCTCGCCGGCCTTTCCGGGCCCAGCTTGGCTGAACCGACCGTGGCCAACCCGGTCGTGTCCATTCAAGGTTCGACGACGTTCACCAGCCGGCTGATGCGTCCCTACCAAGCGGTGATCGAGGCGAACAGCGGTGTGAAGCTCGACGTGATCGCCAACAAGTCTGTGCATGGCCTTGTGGCGCTGCTCGAAGGGCGGACGCAGATGGCGATGATTTCGAGCAGCCTCGAGGGGGAGAAAAAACATCTCCAGCTGATGAATCCGGGTCTGCCGATTGGGCAGCTGAAGGCCTTTGAAGTCGCGCGCACGCGCATCGCCTTCATCGTGCATCGCAAGAACAACGTCGCGATGCTGTCCGTCGCGCAATTGGCCGGCATACTGCGTGGCGAGATCAAGAGCTGGGCTGATGTTGGCGGTGAGGATCGGCCCATCGCGGTTGTGACGGTGCAGCCGGGTGGCGGCGTGCCGACGACGGTGCGCACACGCATTCTCGGTGGTCAGCCGTTCAAGCCCGGACGCATGATCGTGGTCGAGGCGCCGCGTCATGTCGTGAAGATCTCCTCTCAGCACGAGGGCGCGCTGGGCATCGCCCAGCTTGGATTGGTGAACAGCTCCGTCAATGAAATCAAGACCGACGAACCGGTCGAGCAGATCCTCAATTTCGTGACGTTCGGTCCGCCCGACGAAACGCTGAAGGTGATCATCGATGCTACGCGTCGAGTAGCGGCCGACAAACTGCTGTAAAGCGCGAAGGAGCGAGGCGCAGTGCTCGATTTTCTTCGCCGAACGATTGCCGGCCGGCTGTATCTGGTGGGCGGTCTGGCACTGGTCGCGGTGATCGCGCTCGGGGCTGCTGCGGTTTACTTTGCAGGAAACACCGGTCGTGCCGCGCGAATTCTTTACGGTGGCTCTCTCATCAGTGCGGTCGAGGCCGGTGAAATCGAGCTGCTGCTCGAGCGCCATCGCCGGTTGATCGAGGCAGCGCCGCTGGAGTTCGATCGCCGGCAAATCGTACGCGACCGCGAAAATGCCGAGCACGTGATCGGGCGCATCGGCGAGCTGGTGTCTCGATCCGATCCGGCATTTTCTGCGCGGGTCAAGCCGGTTCTGAAACCGATTGATGCGCTGGGCCGGGAGGTTCTGCATCTTGCTGAGAACTTTGCCCAGGACAGCGCGCTCAACATCGTCGAGCAATACATTGCGAAGGCCGCGGAGCTGCAGAGACTGGTGCGGGCGCATCGCGGTGACAGTGTCGCGCATGCCGAGCTGGAGGCCAGACTTCTGGTGCGCAGCGCCAACCGGCTGGTCAATTCGGTTGTGGGAATAGGGCTCGTCGCTGCGCTGCTGATCGGGCCGCTCGCAATGTTTCTGCTGCGTGGGTTGATCGTGAAGCTGCGCTCGATTTCTGCGGCCATGTTGCGGCTAGCCGAGAACGAGACGGATATTACCTTGAACGTGCGCCATACACCGGACGAGATCGGCGCAATGGCCGGTGCCGTCGAGATTTTCCGCGCGAATGCCGTGCAACTTCTGGACCACAAGTCACAGCTCGAGCAGCTCAATCAATGGCTGGACATTGCCTTCAACAACATGGCGCGCGGGCTCTCGCTATATGATAGCGACGAGCGGTTGGTGGTTTGCAATGCCGCCTATGCGGCGATCTATCGGTTGCCGCCCGAGCTGACGCGGCCCGGTGTTCCGTTTGCAGCGGTCCTGGAGCATCGGTGGTCGCGCCTTGGGGACGTGGTGCCGCCGCTGCTGAAAGATGCGAACCTGCGTCGCGAGCTGCTGGCAGGCGACAAGAAGAAGACCGAGGAATTGCGCTTCGAGCAGACCATGGCCGATGGGCGGGTGGTCGAAGTGGCATTGCGGCCGCTGGAACGCGGTGGCTGGGTGGCGATCCACGAGGATGTTACGGAGCGACACGAGGCGGGACGGCGGATCGAGCGGATGGCGCGGGAGGACTCGCTGACAAGGCTTGCCAACCGGTTCCGTTTTCGCGAGGTGCTGGATGGGCTGACACGGGAGTGTGGACGGCGGTTCGCATTGCTTGCGATCGACCTCGATCGCTTCAAGGAAGTGAACGATACGCACGGTCATCCGATAGGTGACCAGCTTCTGGTGGAGGTGGCGCAGCGGTTGTCAAAGGCGGTTCGCAAGAGCGATCTGGTGGCGCGCCTCGGCGGCGATGAATTTGCAGTGGTGCTCGAAGAGGACATCGAACGCCCGGCCGTCACAGTCATTGCAACGCGCATCGTTGCGGCCTTGCATGCACCGTTTCAGATCGAGGGGCATCGGATCGAGATCGGCGGAACGGTGGGTGTGGCGCTGGCGCCTGAGGATGGGGCCGATACCGAGAGCCTCATGAAACACGCGGATATCGCGCTCTACCGCGCCAAGGGCGAGAAGCGGGGGACGCTGGTATTTTTCGATGCCGAGATGGAGGACCGGTTGCGCAAGCGCCGGCAGCTCGAGCAGGATTTGCAGGGCGCGGTGGCGCAAGGCGAGCTCGAGCTGCATTATCAGCCGATCGTTTCGCTGGCGGACGAGCGCGTGACGGGCTGCGAAGCGCTGATCCGGTGGCGCCATCCCGTATTGGGCATGATATCGCCGGCTCAGTTCATCCCGATCGCAGAGGAGACTGGTCTTATTGTCGAGATCGGTGCCTGGGCGCTGGTGCAGGCCTGTCGCGAGGCGGTGGCGTGGCCGGATTCGATGCGCGTTGCGGTCAACCTCTCGGTGGCACAGTTCAGTGGTCCTGATCTGGCGGAGATTGCTGGCGATGCGCTGATGGCCAGCGGGCTTGCGCCCGAGCGCCTCGAGTTGGAAGTCACGGAGTCGTTGCTGCTAGGCGATGACAACGCCACGCTGGCGCTGCTGCATCGGTTGAGAGCGCTGGGTCTGTCCATTGCGCTCGACGACTTCGGTACGGGGTATTCGAGCCTGTCGCATTTGCGCAGCTTTCCCTTCGATAAACTGAAGATCGACCAGTCGTTCGTCAGGGATTTGACCCAGCGGGCGGCCTGTGAGGCGATTGTGGGGGCTGTGTCGCGGCTCGCGGAAAGCCTCAATATGCGGACGGTTGCGGAGGGTGTCGAGACCGACGAACACTTGTCGCGTGTGCGTGCGGCCGGCTGTCACGAAGTGCAAGGCTACTTGTTCTCGAGACCGGTGCCGGCCAGCGATCTGATGGCGGCGGTTGCTGCCATTAACGCACGTGTCGCAAAAAGCGCGGATGCTGCCGCATAGGCCTGGCGACGCGGTGGCGGTCGGCGTCGGTGGACTGCAGGGTGCGTCGCGCCGCGCGGGCCGGCCAGATCAGCTTTCGCGGAAAGTGCGCGCGAGGATGTCGGTCAGCGGTTTGACGAAATAGCTCAAGATCGTGCGGCTGTCGGTCTCGATGAAGACATCGGCTGGCATGCCCGGCACGAGCTGATGGCCAGGGCCAAGGCGTGCCAGCTCGCCGTCGGCGAGGGCGACCTGGACCTGGAAGTGGCTTCGCCCCTGGTTGTCGGTAATCTGGGCTGGGGAGATCGAGAGCACGCTTGCGACCAGGCGTGGTGTCGAACGCGCATTGAAGGCTGGGAACCTGACGTGGGCGGCTTGACCTAGGCGCACCTTGTCGATGTCGACGGGCTGGAGTTGAGCGTCGATGATCAGGCGCTCGCCTTCGGGAACGACCTGCATGACGGTGGCACCGGGTGCGACGACGCCGCCGATGGTGTGGACGGCGAGCGCATTGATGCGGCCAGCGCGGGGGGCGCGAATTTCAGTGCGTTTGAGCTTGTCGGCAAGGGCCGTGCGCTGCTCGAGGACCTCGGCAACCTGGGCCTGGACCTTGCGCAGTTCATCGACGATCTGCTGGGTCAGGTCTTTCTCCGATTGGCGAATCTTGAGCTCGGCCTCGGCCAGGGCGCTGTTGACTTTTGCAAGCTCGGCATTGAGGCGGCCGACCTCGCCCTCGAGGCGGACGCCGTCGCGCTCGATCGGAAGGATGCGCTGTTGATTGACATAGCCTTTGGCGCGCAGGGGGCGTAGCGAATCGAGTTCCTGCTTGTTGAGGGCTGCTTCCTTGCGGCGTGACGCCAATTGCAGCACGGCGGACTTGCGTTCTTCGAGAAGCTGGATGTGGCGCTGCTTCAAGACCGCGATCTCGCCGTTGTGACTTTGGCGACGGGCTTTGAAGAGGGAGAGCTGGGTGGCGATGAGCTGGCGGGTGGCGGGCTCGTCAGCGGTGGCTGCGATTTCGGCCGGCAGCGTGACGTCGTCCTTGCGGTCACGTTCGGCTTCAAGGCGAGCCTGCTGGATGAGCAGGTCACGGGCGCGGGCGTTGATGGCCGAGAAGGTGGTGCGGGCGGCGGTATCGTCGAGCTTGACGACGAGATCACCTTCGCTGACGCGGTCGCCGTTGCGCACGAGGATCTTGGAGACGATGCCGCCGTCCAGGTGCTGCACCGTCTTGTAGTTGTTTTCGACGTTGATGACGCCAGGCGCCACGACGGCGCCACTGATCGAGACGAAGCTCAGAACCGCGATGGCGGCAAGTAGCCCCAGCAGCACGCGGTTGCCTTGTCTGATCCACTGCGTGGTGGCGTCGTCGTGCTCCACGTGGGCCCCAGTCATGGCGCCAGCAGACTTGAACAGCGTCGAAAGTGACGTCATGCGGTGCGCTCCGGTCGACGCGGCGGATTGGGACCGCGCGAGCCATTCTGTTGGCCGTCCTGGGCTTGGGATGTCTGGCGCAGCATGGCCAGAACCTGCTCACGGGGGCCAAAGGCGCGCTGCTGGCCGTTCTCGATGTAGAGCAACAGGTCGGCCTTACCGATAGCCTGGACGCGGTGGGAGACCAGCACGACGGTTTGTCCCCGGGCGCGCATGCCGTCGATGGCTGCTGCCAGCGCTTCGTCACCGAGGCGGTCGAGATTGGCGTTGGGTTCGTCCAGCACCACGACCGCAGGATTGCCGTAGAGCGCGCGTGCCAGGCCGATGCGCTGGCGCTGGCCGGCGGAGAGGTGGGCGCCGAAAGCGCCGAGCTGGGTGTCGTAGCCTTGCGGCAGAGCCATGATCAGGTCGTGGGCGTGGGCGGCATGTGCGGCTTCTGTGACATCCACGTCGCTGGCGCCAGGGGTAAAGCGCGCGATGTTTTCTGCAACGGTGCCGGCGAAGAGGTCGACACTTTGCGGGAGATAGCCGATATTCTGGCCAAGCTCGTCGGCGTTCCATTGATCGAGGCGGGCGCCGTCGAGGCGGATTTCACCTCCGACCGACGGCCAAAGGCCAACGAGAGAGCGGACAAGCGTCGATTTTCCCGACGCGCTTGGGCCGATCACGGCGAGGACCTGGCCGGGTTGGACGGCGAAGGACAAGCCGGTGAGGATCAGCTGACGCATGTCGGGGGCAGCCACGCGCAGCGAGCGGACTTCGAGGACGCCTTTCGGTGGCGGCAGGCTCGTGCGCCGCTGGGGTTCGGGGTAGGCCTTAAGCAGCTCTTCGAGTTTGTCGTAGGACTCGCGGGCTTTGACGAAATTGCGCCACTGGGCGACGGCCTGTTCGACCGGTGCCATAGCGCGGCCGAAGATGATAGTACCGGCGATGATCGCGCCCGCCGAGATGTCGCCGTGGATGGCGAGGGCTGCACCGATGGCGAGCATGAGAGATTGCAGCAGCAGGCGCAGTGCCTTGGATAGCGAAGACATGCTGGCGAGGCGGTCGGCTGCGAGGACTTGCCAGGCCTGGGCGTCGGCGTTGGCGCGTTGCCAGCGGCGGAGGTAGGCGGGGAGCATGCCCATCGCCTTGATCGATTCGGCGTTGCGCTGGCCGCCGTCCGCCAACTCGAAACTCTTCGCCGCAGCCTTGCTCGCCTCGGCAAGGGGCTGGCGCGAGCGGCGCTCGCTGGACCATGCGATGGCGATGAGGGCTGCGCCGCCGATGGTCGCGGCAATGCCGAGGGCCCAGTGGGTGAGGAAAATCACCAGGAGGTAGACGGGGGTCCACGGGGCGTCGAATGCGGTCAGCGGGCCAGGGCCGGCGATGAACTGGCGCACCTGATCCAATTCGCGCAGGGCCGACATGGATGTGCCGGGCTTGGCAATCGAGCGCTCAACGCTGGCTGCAAAAATGCGCTCGCCGATGGTGTGATCGAGTTCGATGCCGACGCGAACGATGACACGGGAGCGGACCATGTCGAGGAGGCCGATGACGACGTAGACGACAGCCGTCAGAATGGACAGGGCAACGAGGGTCGGCATGGAGCCTGACGTGAGGACGCGGTCATAGACCTGCAGCATGAACAGGGGACCAGCCAACATCAGAATGTTGGAGACAAAGCTGAAGCGGGCCATGGCGCGGAACGCCGGCTTGTTGGCCATGATGGCGTGCCACAGTTCGCCGCCGGTGCGGACAGTGGTCTGGGCTGTGGCTCTGAGGGCGGCGTCCGGTCGCGACGTGGACGCCGGGACGCGGGGTGAGGGGGGCGCTGCAGGGCGAGTGGGCCGGGCGGGTTTCTCCGCTATGGACTGGCGGGCGGCATCGGGCTGTTGAGGGGGCTGACGGCCCGGCGTACTCACGCGCGGCGCGCGCTGCTGGGCCGGGCGCGACGGTGTGCGTGGCTCAGGCGGTTGTTGGCGGTTGCTTGGGCTGGCGTTGCCGGTGGGGGCCGCGGCGGGGGCGGCCCTTGGCGTGGTCTGGCCGGCCTGGCGCGGGTGGCGGGCCGCGAAATCGTTGAGGCGCGCGCGCAGGGCTGCCGTGCCCGATGCGCCAGGTGGGGCGACGGGTGGCGCGAGCGTGCGCTCGGTGTGCGCGGCTTGTGGCGGAGCGGTAGCTGGCGATCTTGGCAGGGGGGCTGACGGCGCCCGGGGTGTGCTTGATGCGGTCGCAGCCGGCGCCGGCGTAGCGGCAACACCGTTGGTCTGATTCGATTTGTTTGGGGGCGATTGCTGGTCCAGGCGCAGGCGCTCTTGGCCGTCGGCCGCGGGGTCGCCGACCATTTCGCGCATCAGAAACGTGTCGATCTCGGGGGCGAGGCCGTTTTCCTCGAGATCGCGCAGGCGTGCTTCCTCAGCCTCGCGCTCCCTGCGCTCGGCCTCGCGCTGGCGGCGCTCCTTGACGACGCGCAAATGCACGAGCACCTGGTCGAGCTGCTCGTCTCCCGAGAACTCCGGCCGGTTGTGGTCGTCAGGTTTGTTTTTATCGACGTGCTGCACTTGAGCCCGTTCAGCAGATGTCACGGAGTGTTCGGCGGTACGTAGAGTGGTTCGTTCGCCTGTGCCTATAAGAGAGCCAAGACTATGAGTTTTCGATTAAGTGGCGTTCGGTTCTGCTCACCATGTTTGCAATTGCTTAGAATGAATTAAGGAAGCGTTAGGTAATTTGAGGCTTCCTCGAATTAGTAAGGGCCGGATTCGGGTGCCTTGAGCAAATGTGTCGGGAGGAGCCACCACCCATGCGACTGAAGAGTATTCTTGCTGCTGCCGCCACAACCCTGGCGCTGGTTTTCGCATCTGCTGCGCCGTCGGCGGCGACAGACCTGCTGCGTGGCGATCACGACCGGGGCAAGGTGCGCCATATCGACCATCACGTTTATTATCCGCGCTATGTCCACCACTACAAAGTGGACCCTTATGCCTATCGATATAGTCCGCGCGGGTATTACCCCTACTACGGCTCGCACTATTGGGCGCCGGCCGGCTATGTGAAGGCACGCAAGCGTGCCCACCTCAACAGGTGGAACTCCAGGCCGCCGCGCTATTACAAGAGCTGGGGTTACCCGCGTGATTGGAATCACTCGGAGTGGCATAAAGAGCACCACGGCCGCCATCATCGCTGGCATTGGTAAAGGCGCGCTGCAAAGCCTGCTCGGGTTTCGGGCGGGCTTTGCCTAGAGGCGCCATGCCTTTGCCATAACGTGACGTTAAAGGTCTCGTTCAGCAAGTATTCAGGCGTGCGCCGAATTATAGGCCTACGGCTCCAAGTGCGAGCGGGCGCAATTGGAATGCTGAGGTTCAACGCCGCCAGTTCGCGGCAGGCCATGGAGTGAGAGCCATGCTCAAGACCATCACGCATGCAGCAATCGCGGCGACTTTGTTGGCCGCATCCACCTTTACTGTGACGACCACCGCAGAGGCCCGTGGTGGGCGTACGGCTGCAGGTGTCATTGCCGGAACGATCATCGGACTTGGCGTGCTCGGCGCTTATGCGAATGCGCGCGATTATGATCGCGGGCGGTGCTACGAGGGCCGGCGCGTTTGTCGGGTTGTCGGCGAGCGCTGCTTCTACAATCGCTACGGCGAGCAGGTGTGTCGCGACAAGGTGCGTTGCCACCGTCCGACGTATTGCGACTGATCCGCATTTAAGACGCACACCCAGGAACAGTAAAAGGCCTGCCAGGCGATGGCGGGCCTCGTTCCTTTTTCGGGGCTGTATTTTCGCAGCGCAGGCGTCCGCATGGGTGTCACTGGCGGGCGCGGCTTGCCACATAGAGGGCGACTGCGGCGGCGTTGGAGACATTGAGGCTTGCAAGCCCGCCGGCCGAACCAATGCGCACGAGAGCGTCGCAATGCTCACGCGTGAGACGGCGCAGGCCGCTCCCCTCCGAACCTAGGACGAGGGCTGCAGGACCGGTTAGATTGGTTTGTTCGATGCTTTCGGTGCCTTCCCCGTCGAGGCCGAGACGGGTCAGGCCGTGCTCGCCGATTTCGACGAGGGCACGGGCAAGATTGGGTACAAAAGCGACCGGGACGAGTTCCAACGCACCGGAGGCCGTCTTGGCGAGCACGCCTGTGAGGGGCGGGGAATGACGGCGGGTCATGATGAGGCCGGATGCCCCAAAAACGGCGGCGGAGCGCAGAATGGCACCGACGTTGTGGGGGTCTGTCACTTGGTCCAGCACGAGGAGGGGATGGCCAGGTTTTGCTCGCCGACACAGGGTGTCGAGTGTGGGCTCGTCGAGGAACTGGGTTTCGACCAGGGCACCCTGGTGGACGGTGTCGGGGCCTAGACGCTTGTCGAGTTCGCGCGGGGTGGCGCGTTGGGCCTGGATGCCGCGCTGGGTGAGGGCTGTTACAAGGCGGCGTTCAGCGTTCTCGGTCAGGAGGACGCGGTCAATTGTGCGCTGCGGATTGGCCAAGACAGCTTCGACGGCGTGGATGCCATAGATGAGGAGGCGGTCGCCGGGGCCGGACGCAGCGTCGGGCGCGGTATTGTCGGCGCCATCGTGCGGGTCTCGGGCGGGGGGGGTGCGGTGTTTGGTGGCGTGAGCCCAATGGCGGGGCGATTTCATGCGGGGCGCCCATCATGGATCTGGAAGACGTCGGGATTGACGACATGGGCGGGGCGTCTGCCCAAGCTCACGTCGGCGATGGATCTGAGTGCTGTCGCAGCGATGTCACGGAAGCACTCGTCCGTCCAGCACAGGGCATGCGGGGTGATGATGACATTGTCCATGTCGAGCAGGGGGCTGGTCGGCTCTATCGGTTCGCGCTCGGTGACGTCGAGACCGGCGCCCATGATCCGGTTTTCAGCGAGGGCCTTGGCAAGTGCGGCTTCATCGACAATCGGGCCGCGGGCCATATTGACGAGGTAGGCGGTGGGCTTCATGCGTGCCAATTGCCTGGTGTCGAGGAGGTGGTGGGTTTCCGGGGTCAAAAGGCAGGCGACGACGACGTAGTCGGACTCGGCCATCAAGGTGTCGAGCGGCGTCAGGGTGGCGCCCAGGTGTTCGATGCGTTCGGCATCGGCGAAGGGATCGGTTGCGATCATGCGACCAAAGAACGGCCGAGCGAGGGTCAAGATTTCCTGGCCGATGGAGCCGGCGCCGATGACGCCCAGGGTTCGTGACGTCAGGCCTTGTCCCATGTAGGCGGTGCGGTCGTCCCAGCGGCCTTCGCGGACGATCTGGTTCTTTTTCAGGAGGCGACCTGCGAGGGCGAAGATCATGGTCAGCGTGGCCACGGCGACCGGACGGCGGACGGCGATCGGCGTGTTGGTGAGGACAACGCCTTTGGCGGTGAGCGCCGGGA
The DNA here is from genome assembly GCA_041397705.1 of Hyphomicrobiaceae bacterium. Lineage (GTDB taxonomy): Bacteria > Pseudomonadota > Alphaproteobacteria > Rhizobiales > Hyphomicrobiaceae. The sequence continues at coordinate 289,959 of JAWKWC010000001.1, read as the reverse complement.
TATCGCAGGTGTCGTAGCCGACGCCGTTGCGGGCGACGATTTTGAGGCGGCAATCGTCGCGGGCGAGCGAGGCGGCGGTGACGCGGGGAAGGTTGACGTGGAGGGCGTCGTAACTGGCCGCGATGTCGGGCGTGATCTCGTCGAGGGGTTCGGGAAGCCACTCCCACTGGATGGCCGGGTTGGCTGAGAGTTCTTCGAAGGCTGACGGATCGAAGGCGGGGGTGCCATCAGTGCGCAGCAAGTCGCGGGTAACGCCAACCTTGAACGTCATGGGGTCCTCATGTCGGGGGCCGTGGTCGTGGGAGCGCGGGGTCTGCTTCGCTTCAAAGCATAAGGCTCGCGAGAAAGCGCGCCACCACGAATGTCATGAAGACGGCAAAGCTCAATTCGAGCTGTCGTCGGGAGAGGCCGTGGGAGAGGCGGGCGCCGATCGGCACGGCGAGAAGGGCACTTGGAATGGCAAGTGCGGCACCGAGCAGGCTGACATAGCCGAGAGTGCCGGGCGGCAGAGTGGGCTGCCCCCATCCGGCCCAGACGAAACCGATCATGCCGGGAACGGCGATCAGGGGGCCGAAGCCCGATGAAGTCGCGACGGCCTGATGGATGCTGCGTCCATAGAACGTCATGAGGATCACCACGTAGGCGCCGCCGCCGATGCTCATCAGCGATGAGATGGTGCCGATGGCGACGCCGTAGAGTTCGACGAAGCGGCTCTTGGGGATGTCGTCGCCAAGGCGCCAGTTGTCCTTGCCGGCATACATGCGTACGGCCAGCACCGTGCCCATGACGACCCAGACCCATTTCAGCAGGCTGCCGCCGGAATGGCGCACCAGCAGTGACCCGATAACGACGCCGGCGATCACCGGTAGCGACATGCGCTTGACGAACGCCAGATCGGCAACGCCGCGGGCCCGGTGCGCCAGGAACGACCGCAGCGTCGTTGGCGCAATGATGGCAAGGCCGGTGCCGGTTGCCAGCTGGAGGCGGACGGCGTCATCGACGCCTGCCCATCGAAAGGCCTCATAAAGGGTGATGACCACCACTGCGCCGCCACCAATGCCCAGCAAGCCGGCTAAGAGTCCCGATATGAAGCCAGCCACGGCCAGAGCAGCGGCCATCGCGCCGAGTGATGGCCAATCGATAGCGAACATGTGCGGGTATCCGAAAGTGTGCCAGCGTTCTGGCGGGGAATGGCCTTTGCACTTGACCCGGCCAAGGCAGTCCAGTCAACCGGGCCCGGAGCGATTGTAGGGCCGACCAATCGGCCCCTTGATCGGGCTCAATTGGTTTCGTCGGCGGGCGTCGCATGATGATCGGGCATTTGCAGCCGTACAAAAGGACTCAACCGTGAATCATCGCCACCGCAAAGTCTTACAAGCTCTGTTCGCTCATCCCGTGAGCGCCAATATCGATTTCAAGGACGTGGTTCATGTGCTCGAAGAACTTGGGGCCACGGTCGAGAACCGCTCCGGGAACCGGGTTGGGGTGACGCTGAATGGCCACACCGCTGCCTTCACGCATGCGCAACATAGTCTCCCGAAGGAAGAGGTGTCGCAGATCCGGAAATATCTGGAACAATGCGGTATCGACCCTGCAGCCTACCCGGCGTGAGACGCAGGGAGGGGGCGCTTTGACAGGAAGGTTGGAGGCACCATGAGTGGGACGAGATGGACGGCGTCGGTTGTGTTCGCCCTCGCGGTTGGCGGATGCCTCGCGCTTTCAGCGGTGGCGCCGGTTTCTGCCCAAGCGCCGAACCAGAGCAAGCCGGGGGTCGACTATTGGCAGCCGGATTGGATGGTGCGGGAGCTTTGGGGGCCTGGGCGCATGCCCAAAGGTATGATGACGCGCATGCTGCGTCACATGACGTACATGAACTATGGCGTGCCTCAGGCCTACGACAATGCCAAGTCTACGGTCCAGCCAAGCCCCGAGACGACGGCGGCGGGAGCCGAGCTCTACAGCGCCAATTGCGCCTCGTGTCACGGTAAAGACGGTCTTGGAGATGGCGATGCCTCCAACGCCCTCTCGCCCTCGCCGGCGTTGCTGGCCTTCATGATCCGCCGGCCGATCTCAGTCGATGAATATCTGTTGTGGTCGATCTCGGAGGGCGGTGAGCAGTTCCAATCGGCCATGCCTGCGTTCAAGTCGAAGCTGAAGCGTGACGAAATCTGGCAGATCGTCGCCTACATGCGAGCGGGCTTTCCGGTCGTGAACAAGGACGGGAAATCCGTCACGCCGCCCCGCGGGAAATAGCAGGCCGGGCGTCAACGCGCCGGACGTGGTTTGGCCTTCGGTGGTTTCCCGCTCGCCGATTGCAGGGCACCGTAGGCCTCCAGCGCGCGGCGCCGGGCCTGGTCGTGGTCGACGATTGGGTTGGGATAGGTGCGACCAAGTTCGACACCGCTCTCGGCGAGCGTTTCGGCCGGCGCTGTCCATGGTGCATGAATGTAGCGGGCCGGCAGCCGCCCCAGCTCCGGGACGTATGTGCGCACGTAGTCGCCGTCGGGATCGAATTTCTGGCCCTGGAGAACAGGATTGAAAATGCGGAAATAAGGGGCCGCGTCGGCGCCTGATCCGGCCACCCATTGCCAGCCCTGGGTGTTGTTGGGGAGATTTGCGTCCACCAGCGTATCCCAAAACCAGGTCGCGCCCATCTGCCAGGGCACGAGAAGATGCTTGGTGAGGAAGGAGGCCGCGACCATGCGAACGCGGTTGTGCATCCAGCCGCATTGCCAAAGCTGGCGCATGCCCGCATCGACGATGGGATAGCCGGTTTGGCCTTTCCTCCAGGCCGTTGCGTTGCGTTGCAGGCGGGACTGATCCGTTTCCCAGGGGAACTCGGCAAACTCCGGGCGAAAGGGCTGGTCGGTCGAGGCTGGCCAATGGTGCAGCAGGTGGTAGGAGAACTCGCGCCAGCCGACCTCGCGCAGAAATGATGCGCTCCCCTTCGACAGTGCGTCGTGCCGCGATCGGGCATGCTCAATTGCCGCCCAAACCTGTCGCGGGCTGATCTCGCCGAAGTGAAGATGGGGCGAGAGCATGGACGTGCCGACTCTGTCAGGCCTGTCACGCGCGTCGCTGTAGCAGGACAGTGCGCCATCGATGAATTGGGCCAGGCGTTCTGATGCGCCGGCTTCGCCGGGCTGCCACATCTCGCGCAGGCCTCCCGCCCAGTCCGGCCGGGTCGGGAGCAGTTGCCAATCCTCGAGTGAGTCGCTTGCCGGCTGGTGTGGGGAGGTTCGATGCGTTTGGGGGCTGGCAGCGGGCGTCCTGGATCGGTTGACGCGAGCATGGCACGCCAAAACGGGGAAAAGACGCGGTAGGGATCGCCGGACTGGGTTGTGATGGCCTCCGGCTCGGCCAGGAGATTGCCGGCAAAGCGACGGACGGTCATGCCGGCTTCGGTGGCCCGTTTCTGGATGTCGGTCTCGAGGCCGGCCTGCCAGGGCTCGTAGCATCGCGTCATGTGAATGGCGCTGGCCCCGGCGTCTTGGGCGATCTTTGCCAGGCAGGCGGCGGTGGCACCGCGCCTCAGGATCAACTTACCGCCGCGCGCGCCGATATCCGCCGCGATTGACGCGAGGCTGTGGTGCAGCCACCAGCGGCTTGCGCCACCCAATGCCCATTGCCCGGGGGCATCGTCATCGAGAACGTAGACGGGGATGACGCCCAGACCTGCGTCTACCGCCGCTGCCAGGGCGCGGTTGTCGGCAAGGCGTAGCTCCTGCCTCAACCAGACGATGATCGGGCCGTTGGCGGATGAGCTTTTTTCAGCGGCGGGATCAGGCATTGAGGCGCCAAATGGCCAAATTCAGCGCCGCGGCGAAGGACACCCACAACACATAGGGAACGAAGAGAAGGCTTGCCGTTGGTGCACCGGTTCGGGTGAGAAGGATGAAAGCGACGATGGCGCACCACAGCAGCGAGATATCGGCGAGTGCCAAGCCGATCTGCTGGCGGCCAAAGAAGAGGTAGGACCAGGCGGCATTGAGAACCAAAGCGACAACCCATGTGGCAAGTGCACCGTTGGTCAGGCCCTGGCGCCAGACCAACCAGCCGGCAATGGCGATCATCACGTAAAGCAGTGTCCACACCGGCGCGAAGACGGCATTCGGCGGTGTCCAGGATGGCTTGGCGAGCGTTTGATACCATGGACCCGGCTTGAAGGCTGCGCCGAAGGCAGCCGCCAGTCCAACGGCGATCACGAACGCTGCCAGCATAAGCAGGTCGGTCCGGTTCGAGGCTATCATCGGGGCCGGATTTCCTTTTCGCATGCGTCAGGCGATCGCGCTCGGATGGTGCGATCTAGCACTTCAACGCAAATGCCGGTTCTCCGGTTCACTGCCCCTTGTGCTTCAGCGGCCTTTGGCCTTGCGCCAGGCTTCGTAGTCGACCTTGGTCTGCGGGTCGGTGGGCGGGTAGAGGCCCAGGATCGAGCGGCCTTCGAGCACCTTCTCGGTGGCGAAGTCCTCGAAGGCGGTCATCTCGTAGCCCTCCTCGGCGATCTCGTCGGCAAGGTGGGCAGGAATGACGACGCAGCCGTCGCTGTCGCCGACAATGATGTCGCCTGGGAATACGGGGGCATCGCCGCAGGCAATGGGAACCTGGGTGTCGATAGCCTGGTGCAGCGTCAGGTTCGTTGGCGCAGAGGGGCGCTGGTGGAACGCGGGGATGTCGAGCCTGGCGATCTCGGCGGCATCACGGAAGCCGCCGTCGGTGACGATGCCGGCGACGCCACGTTTCATGAGGCGGGTGACGAGGATGGAGCCTGCCGAGGCGGCGCGCGCATCCTTGCGGCTGTCGATGACGTAGACATGGCCAGGCGGGCATTCAACATCGATGCTGTGGCGCTGGGGGTGGCCGCGATCCTGGAAGACGGTAATGGGGTTGAGGTCTTCCCGGGCGGGGATGTAGCGCAAGGTGAAAGCTTCCCCGACCATTGTGGGCTTAGTGGGGTCCAGCGGAAGCACGCCTTGGATCATCTGGATGCGAAGGCCGCGCTTGAAGAGGGCGGTGGTGATGGTGGCGGTGGAAATGCCCTTCAACTTTTCGCGGGTCTTGTCACTCAACGGCATGGTGGAGGCTCCTGCTCGGTGGCTCAGGACTTGAGCATGTCTTTGACGAGGCCGCTGGCTGCACCCATGTCGATCTGGCCGGCATACTTGGCTTTGAGCGCACCCATCACCTTGCCCATGTCCTTGGGTTCCTTGGCGCCGGTCTGTGCGATGACCGCCGCGATGATCTCGCGGGTCTGGGTGGCGTCCAGCATCTTGGGGAGATAGGCCTCGATGATGGTGATCTCGGCAGCTTCCTTGGCGGCAAGCTCGGGGCGGCCACCGGCGTTGTACTGCTCGATCGAATCGCGGCGCTGTTTCACCATGCGCGTGAGGACAGCGACGATGCCGGCGTCGTCGATTTCGCCCTTGCTGTTCGGCTCCATGTCGGCCGATTTCATGGCCGAGATCAGCAACCGGATCACGCCGAGGCGCTCCTTCTCCCCAGCCTTGAGGGCCGTCTTCATATCGTCGGTCAGGCGCTGGCGCAGCATTCGAGCCTCCAATCGCGGTAAATCTGATAGGCTGGTCATTCTACAGCACGAATGGCGAACATGTGTCCACCCGGGTGCAATTGACCCCCGCCGTCCCTTCGCATAGGTTCCGCCGCCAATCCATCGCTTTGAGAGGGTGCTCGCTTTAGTGCCCCTGCGGAGACCACCATGACACCAACTGCAACGGTGAAACCGGACGCTGCCTGGGCCAGGCCCCGATGACGGCGCGAGTCGTGTTGGCCGATGGTTCGGTGATTGCGGGGGGGGCCTGGGTGCGACGGGATCGGCTGTGGGTGAAGTGTGCTTCAACACGGCGATCACCGGGTACAGGAGATCCTGACTGACCCCTCCTACGCCGGCCAGATCATCGTCTTCACGTTTCCGCATATCGGCAACGTCGGCACCAATGACGAGGATATCGAGACCTCGAACCTGGCGGCGCGCTCCGGGGTGCGGGGATGCGTGTTGCGGGCCGGTGTGACAGATCCCTCGAACTGGCGCGGCGGACAGCCATCTCGACGCCTGGCTCAAGGCACGGGGTATCATCGCGATCGCCGGTGTGGATACGCGGGCCCTGACAGCGCTGATCCGCGAGACGGGCATGCCCAATGGGGTCATTTCGCACGAGCCCTCGGGCAAGTTCGACATCGCGAAGCTGACGGCAGAGGCCAAGGCGTGGCCGGGGCTTTGGGCCTGGATCTGGTGCCTGACGTCACCAGCGGTCAAAGCTACACCTGGAACCAGATGCGCTGGGCGTGGGGCAAGGGCTATGAGGATGTTCCTTCGCCGGAGCTGCACGTGGTGGCGATTGACTATGGGTTGAAGCGGAACATTCTGCGTTGTCTTGTGTCGGCGGGCTGCCGTGTGACGGTGGTGCCGGCGACAACGTCGGCCGAGGACATCCTGGCACGCAAGCCAGACGGTGTGTTCCTGTCGAACGGACCGGGAGACCCCGCGGCGACGGGCAAGTATGCGGTGGCCGAGATCCAGAAGCTGATCGCGTCAGGGCTGCCGACGTTCGGGATTTGTCTTGGCCACCAGATGCTGGGCCTGGCGCTCGGTGCCAGCACCGTCAAGATGAAGCAGGGGCATCACGGCGCTAACCACCCGGTCAAGGATCATACAACCGACAAGGTCGAGATCACTTCGATGAACCACGGGTTTGCCGTGGATCGTGACACACTGCCGAAGGACGTCGAGGAGACGCACGTGTCGCTGTTCGACGGCTCCAACTGCGGCCTGAGGGTCAAGGATAGGCCGATTTTTTCGGTTCAGTACCATCCCGAGGCTTCGCCTGGCCCGGAGGACAGCCACTACCTGTTCACACGGTTCGCCAACCTGATGCGGGCCAAAAAGGGGATGCCTGAGGTGTCCGAACACTAAGGGCCGAGCCTTGGCGGGCCTGCGGTGGGTTGAAACCGCCGTCCGCTCGTCCACCGCGATGCATGAGAGTTTGCATGATGAGCGTGGTGTCGCAATGTCCTGACAGGCGGCGATGGGTCTCGCTTCTTTCCGTTGCCATGTGTTTCATGATGGCAGCGCCGCATTGGTCCGTGGTGGCGATTGCGCAAGAAAACGCGCACCCTTTGTGTGCCGCGCGCGAGAGGCAGGATGCCAAGGTTGCTGGCATCAAGGCCAGCGGTTTTTGTGCGGTGATCGAGACAGCCGGCAAGGGCGGGCAGCCACGCGATCTGCTCGACAGTCCGCTCATTCTCGCATCGCACTATCAACTGCCCGGGATGGCCACTGCTGACTTCGTGCTGCTTGGAGAAGTGCACGACAATCCGGTTCACCATCGGAGGAGAGCCAGGTCTGCTCGGTCTACTGAAGGGCCAGATCTGGCGTGCAGAGGACTGGCGGCCGAAAGGAACCGAATTTCGGTCTCGTGATGGAGCACATACGCGCCGATCAGCAAAAGGCGGTTTCGGGCATCGTGCCGCGCGATGGGACAGGGAGCCACGGTCGGTCGGCCAAGACCTACCTGGATGGCGCTGGAATGGGAGAAATCGGGTTGGCCCGACCGGAAACTGTTCGAGCCGATCTTCCAGGAAATATTCGAGCTGGGGCTCCCCGTCATTGCCGGCAATCCCATCGGGAGGAGGTTCGGGATGTGGCGCGCAAGGGGATCGCGGCTTTGCCTGAGGCAAAGGAGATGCGCTCGGACTTGGCAATCCTCTTCCGAAGGCTGCGCAGGATGGGCTGCTCGACGAACTCGAGGCCTCGCATTGCGGGCTGATGCCGAAGCAGGCGTTCACGGGCATGGCGGACGCGCAGCGGTTTCGCGATGCTTTCATGGCCAAGGCTCTGGTCGACGCGCAGGCCAAATACGGCCACGCCGTGCTGCTGGCCGGCAACGGGCATGTGCGCCGCGATCGTGGCGTGCCCTGGCATCTCGAGGATGGCGCCGGGCAAGAAGAGCGTTGTGATCCTGTATCTGGAGGTCGAGCCGAAGCTCACCAAGCTCCAGGACTATGTCGAGCGTGATGTGGCGGGCCGGCCCGTTGCCGATTTCGTTTTCGTTACAAGCGGGTGGCGCGGCCGGACCCGTGCGAGGCGATGCGCAAGCGCTTCAAGCGGTGATGTGGTCTCGCCGGCCTGCACCCGCCTGTGCTTCACTGGGGCGGCGGATTGAGCGGGAGGCACAGTGATGATCGCGACACTCAAGGATGGCGCCACCACGACGCTGCTGATCGACCGGCCCGAGTGGCGCAACGCACTCGACCATGCCAGCGTGAAAGCGTTGGTTGCGGGAATTGCTGCAGCGGAGGCCGATACGGCCTGCACCGGGCTATCGCGATCCGGGGGCGGGCAGCACGTTCTGTTCCGGTCGCGATCTCGGTGATGCCCGCGCCGATGCGCCGCTCGAAGAAATCCTCGCTTACGACGAGGACTGGACCGACATCTTCCACCTGTTGTCTGGCTCGGCGAAACCGTCGGTTGCCATTGTCGAGGGGCATGCGGTGGCTGGTGGATTCACGCTCGCCATGGGATGTGATTTCGTGGTGGCGGAGGCCGGGCGCGATTTGGTGCGCTGGAAATGCGCGGCGGCTTTCCGGCGGCCGTCAACAGTGCGGTGCTGTCGCGTGTCGCAGGGCCCAGGGAAGGCGCTGGAATATCTGCTTTCTGCCGATACGTTCGAAGCAGAGCACCTTGCAGCGGCGGGGTTGATCAACCGGTTGGCCGAGGGGCGGGATGCGTTGGAAGCGGCGGCGCGTGACATGTGCGAGCGACTGGCCGCGCTCGACCCGACCGCGGTCAAGCTCACCAAGGACGCGCACCGCATGGCGAGCGTCATGCCCATATCCGAGGCGCTGGTCATGGGGCGGCAGCTCAACGCGCTGCTGATGGCGACGGGGCGCATCACCGCCGCTCGCGACAAGAACAAAGGCGCGGAAGAGCTCGCTCTTCCGCCCATTGTTGGCGTTGTAGGCGGGTTTATCTGACTTCCTGAGGGTCGTAGGAGAGGCCAGCGCCGCCGTAACCGCCATCGACGTTGAGGACGTGGCCTGTGACCCACTGGCATTCGTCGGAGGCGAGATAGAGCGCGGCATTGGCGACCGCTTCGGGCGTCCCGTAGCTGTGGGTCGGGATGCGGTCGATGTAGCCGCGCTTGCGGGAGGGGCCGTGCACGGAGATGCCAGTCTCGATCGGTCCGGGCGCGATGGCGTTGCACATGACGCCTTGGCCCGAGAGTTCGACGGCGAGCACCTTGCACAAGTGGTTGGCCGCCGCCTTCGACGCGCCGTAGGCGATGCCGCCCATGTTGCCGCGCTGGCCGGAGATGGAGCCGATCTGGATGATGCGGCCGCCACCTTGCTCGACCATGACGCGGGCTGCGGCCTGTGAAGTCAAGAACGAGCCGGTCAGATTGATGCGCAGCACGCGCTCCCAGTCTTCAACGGAGGTGTCGAGCGCGAGCTTGTGAAAGCCGACGCCGGCGCTGTTGACGAGGATGTCGATGCGGCCGAGGCGCTTGACGGTTTCGTCCACCTGGGCGGCGCAGTCGGCGGCCACCGAGACGTCGGCCTTGATGGCTTGGGCCTTGCCGCCGGCGGCGACGATGACCTTGGCTGTGGCTTCGGCCTTGGCGAGGTCCCGGTCAGACAACACGACGCTTGCGCCTTCTTCGGCAAAGCGCTTGGCGATGGCCGTTCCCAATCCGCCGCCGCCGCCAGTGACGAGGGCTGCTTTTCCTGACAATCGCATGGTTTTGATCTCCCAGACTTCGACGGTTGTGCGAGCCCTTACGTGTGCCATAGGCACCAGATCGCCAACAGGGGCTCGGCTTCGGCCTGCATAGCGTGCCAGATGTTCGGGGGATTGTGTACGAGGTCGCCGGTCTGGCGGTTTGACCATGGATTCTGGTTTTGCCGCCATTGGCCGGGGAGAGGACAACGTACACTTCCTCGGGGGGATGGCGGTGATCGGGATAGGTGGAATTTGGCGCCAGGATACTCATGCCGATGCGCAGGTCGCTGCGGGCTTCCAGGCCGCCGTCGCCGATCAGCACCGTATTGGCGTGTGCGTCCTGGAAACCGGGGGTCGCTGGCTCGTTCGGGCCGGCGATACCAATGCAGCGCAGGGGCAATCTGCTCGACGGCCTTTGCAAGCGCGGTGAGGGCCGGCGCGGCCCGGCGCGCACGGTCAGGCCTGCGGCCAGGTGCTGGCAGGCGGGATAGGGTTGCGGGATCGGTGTGGCGGGGGTTCGGGTGTCAGTCGCAGGGCTGCGAACAGGGTGGATGTCATGGGGCGCACTTCGGGGCGCGCCGCCGACCCGGCCAAAATCGCCGTTTCAGTTGCGTCCACGAGTGTTTGGAGCTGGCTGGTCCGCATGGAAGGGTTGGCTCTCAGATGGGTCTCATCGGCCGGGGCGCGATTAGAGGACGGACAGCAACTTGCCCAGCAGGCCGCCCGGATCATGCACCACGCGCATGCCGGTGCCGGCCATGCGCCGGGTGTCCTTGTCGACGGGATCGGTGGCGGCCCATTGCGGGGCCACGAAACTCACTTCCACCTCGGCGCCGTCATCAAATTTGAGGTGGCGGGAGCAAGCTTGTGCATAGTCGCACTCGCTCCAGTGTCCCGGTCCCAGTTCAGCCGCCTTCCAGTCGATTTCAGTCATCCAGGCGGTATCGTTGCGAAAGTGGTTGGGATCGTCCACCACGAGCACCAAGTCGAGGTCAGCTTCGGCGTGAGCCCGCTGCTCCTCGTCCCAGGAGCCGACCACCGCAATGCCTTTGACACCAGTGTTGTAGTCCGACCAGGTCTTAAATGCGGCCAGAATCTTTTCGGTCTGAGTGGCACTGAGCTTGTGCATGGCGCGACCTCATGTGTCGTGATGGACCGTCCTTGCCTTGCGTTGCCCCGGCCAGGGGCCTCAGTAGAGCTTGGCGCCGAAATTGCGGCTTTCGTCGAATTCGGGGCTGAGCCGGCCCGTCGGCACGGCGGCTTCGCCCGCCTGGCGCGGCAGGAACTGGCCCGAGCCGGCGCTGGCCTTGAGCTTGCCGTCATCGGCAATGATTTCGCCGCGACGCACCACGGTGGTGGGCCAGCCTTCCAAAGTGCGGCCAGCATAAGGGGTATAGCCGGTGTTGTCGTGGGTTGTCGCATCGGTGATGGTGGTGCGCCGTTTCGGGTCCCAGATGCAGATGTCGGCGTCTGCCCCCACGCAGATGCTGCCTTTGCGGGGGCTCAGGCCGTACATCCGGGCAGGCGCTGTGGAGGTCCACTCGACGAACCGGTTCACGCTGTAGCGGCCCTTCGACACCATCGCGTCGAACAGGAGCGGCAGGCGCAGCTCCAATCCCGGCATGCCGTTGGCGATCTCCTTGAACGCGGGATTCGGTCCCTTGAGCAGTTTTCCCGTGTCATCGAAACGATAGGGGGCGTGGTCGGAGGAGATGAACTGCAAGTCGCCCCGGTCCAAGGCCTGCCACAGGGCCTCCTGGTCGGACTTCCAGCGCAACGGCGGGCTGCACACCCACTTGGCGCCTTCGATGCCGGGCTTGTTCAGATCATCGACGGTCAACGTCAGATACTGCGTGCAGGTTTCGCCGAACATCTTGACGCCGCGGCCGCGGGCTTCACGGATGACGCGGGCGCCTTCGTCGGTGGAGACATGGTAGACAATGACGGGCTGGTCGACGAGTTCGGAGAAGGCGGCCAGGCGGTAGATGGCCTCGGTTTCGCACAAGCGGGGGTGATGAGGGCCGTGGAATTTGGGGGCGGTATAGCCACGCTCGACGAGGCGGCGGCCCATCCACGAGATCATGCCGTTGTTCTCGGCGTGGACACACACGAGAGCCTTGTTCTCGCGGGCAGCGATGAGCGTGTCGAGCAGCTGCTCGTCGTCGACCTTGGTGTGCTCGTAGGTCATGAACAACTTGATCGAGGCGTGACCGCTCTTGACCAGCGGCGGCAATTCCTCCTTGAGCACGCGGGCGGTCGGATCTGCCAGGATCATGTGCAGGGCGTAGTCGATGATCGCGCCCTTCTTCGCGAGCGCGTGGTAGTCGTCCAGCACTTTGGTGAGGCTTTTGCCCTTGTGCTGGGCTGCAAAGCAGACAACGGTCGTGGTGCCGCCGAGGGCCGCCGAACCGGTGCCGGATTCGAAGTTGTCGGCGTTCATGACGCCCATGCCCGAGACCTGCTCGATATGGGCGTGGGCATCGACGCCGCCGGGCAGCACAAGGCGTCCCTTGGCATCGACTTCTTTTTGACCTGGGCCGAGGTTGCGGCCGATAGCGGTGATTTCGCCGCCCTTGACGCCGACGTCGGCGGCGAAGGTCTCCGTTGCCGTTGCCACCGTGCCGCCGCGAATGACGAGATCGTAATCGGCCATGAGTTACCTCCACTGCACTGCGTTGCGATTGGGAAGGGAGCATCGAGCAGGCGGCGCGGGCTGGCAAGAGCTTGCGAGCGTCACCTGGGCCCGCTATTGGGCGAAACTCGAGCGGGCTTGAATGCCCCAGCGACCATCCACCTTGGTGACGATGTAGATCGAGCGGTAGGCCGCGATGGGGGTGGCGTCGGCGCGGTAGCGCGTGAATTCGGTATCGAAGTGAACCTTGTCGGCGCCGGCGCTGATGACGCGCCGTTCGTTCCAGCCGCTATGCGACCACTCCTGGGAATCCGGCGTGGCGCGGAAGTTGGCCAGGGTGAAATCGGCGGCGGTCGGATAAATGGTGACCTTGCCTGAGTGAAAACGGACATGGGGGAAGTTGAAGGTGGCAGCCACGTGTTCGGCCGTGGCGGAGTTGAAGGCCTCCATGAAGCGATCCAGAACGGCCATGGCTGCATCGATGCTTGCCGAATCGGTGATCAAATATGCCTCCCCTTCGCCACGGAGCGCCCAAGCAAATGTGGCCTGGCGGCAGATCAGCAGGTTATCCCGGCAACACTCCGGGGAAAACCTATTGATAGCCACACAAGCGTCGTTGCCTTGCCTTGCTGTCTTGCGCCGACTCAGAGAACAGTTCTGGCCAATGCGCACCTAAGCGCATCTGGTAGGTCTTGTCGGGCTGTGGGGGCGGTGTCTTATGAAGCGGGAACAATCCGGTACATTCCTGAGCGCGGTTTTTGTCGATTATGACAACATTTACATGTCGCTCAAGCGCAAGAGCGAAGAAGCTGCCAAGCGCTTCGCCAAGGATGCCGGACGCTGGTTGAAGCAGATCGAAACCGGTGCGCTTGTGACGCCGACGAACGGTTTGAAGGTGGCGGGAGACCGTCGCATCGTGATGAACCGGTGCTACGGAAACCCTGTTCCGCGGCGGAATTCTTCCGACAACTCGACGGATATGAGCTCGTTCGCCTTCGTTCGCCACCACTTCTTGAAGGCTGGGTTCGAGATCGCGGATTGCCCGCCGCTGACCGCCCAGCTGAAGAATTCCTCCGATATCCGCATGGTGATGGATCTGCGGGATTATCTGGATCACGACACCTACTTCGATGAGTTCGTGATCTTGTCGGGGGATGCGGATTTCACGCCAGTTCTGCACCGGCTGCGGGCGCACGCCCGGCGCACGATCATCTACGCGAACGATTATACGGCTACGCCCTACACAGCCATTTGTGACGGTGAGATACGCGAGGTCGATCTCACTGCGCTGCTGCTCGAAGGGCAGATTGGGTCTGCAGACGAGACGGCAGAGATTGCCCAGTCGTCGACCAGCGCCAGCCTGGAGGCCACGCGGCGCGCTATCGTCGATGACGTCATCGCGACGGTTCGTGCAGCGAAAGCGCCCGTGCCGCTGGAGGTGCTGGCCGATCACGCCGTGCGCGCCATTGGCCATGACCGCACCATTGGCACGGGATGGGCGGGTGCCGGTGGGTTCCGGGAGTTGCTGACCCAGCATCTGCCAGCGGGCCTGCGTGTTTCCGGCGAGCCGCCCTACGCCGTGATCGACGAGCAACGTCATATTGCGCAGCAGCCGGCGGAAGCGTTGCCGGCACGGCTCGAACCCGAACCGCGTCTGGAGCGGGCGCGCCTGCAAGCCGAGCCGGATAGTTTTGCCCGTGGTGGCTTGTTGCGGCCATCGACGAGCGCTCCGGCGACGCCCGCGGCGACAGCATTGACTGCGCAGCCGGAAGTGTCGCGGCCACTGCAGCGCCAGTCGGCAATCGCGGCGCCTGCGCGTAGAGCGCCGCTGACTCAGGAGGCATCGGCACAGGCGCCGTTGCAGCCACAAGCGCCGGCGTCCCAGGGGCAGCTGCAGCCGCAGAAGGCTTCGGCGGGCGACGGGCAGGGCGCTATTCACGAATCCATTTCGCGCATCCACGAAGCTTGCAAGGCGCCGCCGTTGGCCCCGCCGGAGTACCGGGCTTTGTTTGAAATCATCGCGCAGGAAATCAACGACAACGGTCTGGTCGGCGCGCAGACGATCCATTCGATCACGCAGCGCGCGCGGGAGCGCGGCATCGACGTGCATCGCGACGATGTGCGTTTTGTGCTGGAAGTTGTCAGTGAAGCCGATCCCTGGTTCGAGCAGGGGGCTTCGCCAACCATCTTTGCCGGGCGTTTCCGTAACTTCGTGGTGGCCCGGTGCCGGGCACAGGGATTGACGCTGTCGGCGGACGAGCTGGATCTCGTCGAAGCCTGGTTTGCCGGCAATGCGGCGCCGGCGCAGCCCGCGCCGCGTCAGCCGGTTCCGGCGCCGTCGTTCGCAGCCCAGCCGCCCCAGCGGCCGGCGCAGCCGGTGGCAGCCCAGGCGGATAGCGCCTACTGGGGCGTCGAAGAACCGCCGCGGACACGGGCGGCGGCGCCCGCGGTCGAGGACCATGCCGAACTCAGCGAGGATGATTTCCCGCGGATCGTCAGGACGCGGCTGCGGGGCTGAGGCCTGAGAATTTGGAGCGCTGAAAGCAACCCCGGTCGCAGGTCATGCGGCCGGGGTTTTATGCTGCCGCGATGGCAGAGATGGCGGAGGCGCTGGACGGCGGCGGGTCAGCTTGGATTGTCTCTGGCGGTCCGGTAGCTGTACAGTTATCTGCTCGCTGTGGCCGGTGTTGGTCCGGCAGAGAGTGCGAATGCCGACCAGGGAGTGGTCCATGCCTGTCCGTATCCTCGGCATGATCGGGGTAACGCCGCCCAAGAGTGACGCGACGCTGATCATCATCGAAGGGGCGTTGTCGCCCGACTATGTCGTCGAGAGCGCAAGGGCTCACGAGGCGGCGGGCTACGATATGGCGCTGGTGGGGTATTCGTCGTCGTCGGCGGAAGGGTTTCTGGTGGCGCTGCATGGGGCGCACCACACGCAACGGCTCAAGTTCCTGGTGGCGCATCGACCGGGCTTCGTGCAGCCGACGTTGATGGCGCGCAAGATCGCGACGTTCGACCAGCTCACAAGGGGCCGTCTGGCCATCCACATCATCACCGGCAAAAGCGATGCCGAGCAGCATGGTGATGGTGATTTTTCGCCGAAGCCGGAGCGTTATGAGCGTGCTTCGGAATACCTGGACGTCATGCGCCGTACATGGTCGCAAACGGAGCCGTTTGATTTCGTCGGGCAGTTCTATCGCGTGGCGGGGGCGCGGTCGGATGTGGTTCCCTACCAGAAGCCATACCCGGAAATTCTATTCGGCGGGGCTTCGGAGGGCGCGCTGGCGATGGGCGCCGAGCACTGCGATACCTATGCGATGTACGCCGAGCCGCTTGCGGCCGCGGAAAAGCGCATCGGGGAGATGCGCGCGCGAGCCGCCAGATTTGGTCGGACGCTTGGCTTCAACATTTCGGCCCGGCCGATCATCGGGGCGACTGAGGCTGAGGCCTGGGACAAGGCACATGCCATTCTTGCCAAGCTCGAGGGTGGCGCGTCGCGTGGCTGGAGCCGGCAGGAGGGTAGCCGCGAGGCGGTCGACAACGCCGGGCGCCGGCTGATGGGCTTTGCCGCGGAAAAGGATCTGCATGACAGTTGTCTGTGGATGCCGATCACGCGGGCGACAGGGGCGCTTGGCAATACGTCGGCGTTGGTCGGCACGCCGAGCCAGGTGGCGGACGCCATCCTCGCCTACTACCGGCTGGGTGTCGGGTCGTTTCTCATTCGTGGCTTCGATCCCGTGGCCGATACGACAGAGTTCGGTCGTGAGCTCATCCCCATGATCAGGGATGGCGCGGCACGGATCGACCGGCAGGGGTAGGGACGGGTTCACTGGACGGGTTTTCTACATGCGGGCACCTCAATCCTGGTGTCTGTGCTAAGTGGTGCGCACCTTTTCCTGCGCCGAGACGCTCAGCTGGAGCTGGCTGCGGTCGCAGACAAGCGGATGCCGGACAACGAGGTCAACCGATCCATGCCGAATGTCTCCGCTGCTGCGCCGGGTTCAGCGCGCCTGCTTTCGGTGGATGCCTTGCGCGGCTTTACGATTATTTGGATCGTTGGTGGCGACAATGTCGTCGGCTCGCTGGCGCGGCTGGCGAAGGACCAGGGCGGTTGGACGGCGTGGGTCGGCGAGGCCATCGGGGCACAATTTCAGCATGTCCCATGGGTCGGCCTGACGTTCTACGATTTGATTTTTCCCATGTTCGTATTCGTCACGGGGGTGTCGATCACGCTGTCTCTCGGCCGGTTGACAGCGCCAGGCCGGGGCGCTGCCTACCGGCGCATAGGACGGCGTGCGATCGCGCTGTTCGTGCTGGGGGTGATCGTCGCGGGCGGGGTGGCGGAGGCGTGGCCGAACGTGCGGTTGGCGGGTGTGCTGCAGCGCATCGGGTTGTGCTACCTCGCAGCCTCCGTGTTGTTCCTGCTGCTCGATTGGCGCGGCCTTGCGGGCGTCATGATCGCTATTCTGGTTGGGTATTGGGCGCTGTTGACGTTCGTGCCGGTGCCGGGCATCGGGGTGGCATCGTTCGATGAGGCGCACAACCTGGTGCGGTGGGTGGATGGAAGGTATCTGCCGGGCAAGCGCTGGTATGGGGATTGGGACCCTGAGGGGTTGCTGTCGACGGTGCCGGCTGTTGCGACCTGCCTGTTGGGTGTGCTGGCGGGCAAATCGCTGTCGTTGGCGAAGCTGGCTCCGATGGGACGGGCGTGGTGGCTGGTGGCGGCGGGTGTCGCCTGCGTCTTGGTCGGGTGGTTGTGGGGCTTTCAGCTGCCGATCGTGAAGAAGCTGTGGACGTCGAGCTTCGTGCTGTTTGCGGGCGGATGGTGTCTGATCTTGCTGGGGCTCTTCTACGGCGTGGTGGATGCCTATGGTGTGCGGCGCTGGGCTGGTGTGTTCATCTGGGTTGGCTCGAATGCGATCGCGCTCTACCTCGTGCAAAACCTGGTGGGCTTCGAGAGCCTGGCAAAGCGCATCGCGGGCGGCAGCGTCAGAGCCAGCTTGGATGCGGCGCTGGCACCCGGAACGGGGTTGCTGGTGATCCGGTTGATTGCGCTGGCGCTGGCCATTTGGTTTGCACGCTACCTCTATCGCAGGTCCATATTTTTGCGGGTTTGACGGGGGTGAAGGGTTGCCACATCCGGCCGTTTGCCGTTCCATGCCCTCATCAAATCAGCAGAAGGAGCTGCGCCATGCCATCACGCCTGTCACCTGCCGAGGTTGCGCAGTACCATGAAGACGGGTTCATCTTCGTTCGGGGCCTTTTCGATCGGCAGGAGACCGACATCCTGCGCCGCGCCATGGAGCAGGATCCCGCGATCCGCGATCACTCGTTGCTGCGGGCCGATCAGGAGGGTGGCGCAACCCGGATCGCGCTGTGGAACCGGGCAGGCGACAGCGTCTACGGTCTCGCCGCGCGCTCGGAGAAAGTCGTCGATACGGCGGAGGCGCTGATCGGCGAGCCAGTCTATCACTTCCAGTCGAAGCTCACAGCCAAGGATCCGAAGGTTGGCGGGGCGTGGGAATGGCATCAGGATTACGGCTACTGGTACTACAACGGCTGCCTTGAGCCGAAGATGCTGTCGGTGATGGTGGCGCTGGATGCGACCGATGCCGGCAATGGGTGTCTGAAGGTGGTGCGGGGCTCGCACAAGCTCGGCCGCCTCGATCACGTGTCGCTGACGCCAGGACAGAACACGACCGATCCCGAGCGCATGCCGCACATTCTGGCCAAGTACGAGACGGTCGACTGCGTGCTGGCGCCGGGTGACGCCGTCATCTTCCATGGCAACACGCTTCACCGCTCCGACCAGAACCGCTCGGATCGACGGCGGTGGACATTCCTGTGCTGCTATAACGCCGTTTCCAACGACACCTTCAAGCGTGATGACGACCGCTACTACGTGCCGCTGGAGAAGGTGGATGATGGGGCGGTGACGCGGGCGGGATTGAAATTTGCCGATCCGGATGCCGAGCACTTCACCTCGAAGCCCTACGTGCCGAAGGTGAAGGCTGCGTCGTGAGTGGCGCCCGGTGACGCGCCTGCGGCGGTTCAGTGCGGCGCTTGTTTCTCGCAGCACTCGATAGCCGCAAGCAGGCGGCAAGCAGCTAGGCCGACGTGCTCGAAACATCGCCCGGCGATGACCTGGGTGAGCATGTCGGAGG
The DNA here is from genome assembly GCA_041397705.1 of Hyphomicrobiaceae bacterium. Taxonomy (GTDB): domain Bacteria; phylum Pseudomonadota; class Alphaproteobacteria; order Rhizobiales; family Hyphomicrobiaceae. The sequence goes on along the minus strand of JAWKWC010000001.1, from coordinate 271,427 downwards.
CGTGCAGAAGCCGGCGGTGCAGATCAAGGTCATTGGCGATGCGGCGTTGGTGGATTTGTTCGGCGCTTCGGATTGCGCCTGGCAGCACCGTGTTGGACGCGGCCACTTGGACGTGCGCGAGCCTTGCGTGGGTGGTTTTTGGATTTGGCGGTGCGGCCACTCTCAACGTTGTTCCCAGATGGCGGCGTAGCGGTCGCTTCCTGCAACGCCATATCCGCTGACCTGGGTGAGGCGATAGCCCTGGCCGACCAGCTTGTTGAACTCGGCCTGATAGCCTTGTGAGGAAAGACCGTGTCGCGCGATCCATCGTGGTCCGCCGCGCTTTTCCCAAATGGCCGCGTAACGGTCCTGGCCGCCGACGCCGTAGCCGCTGAGGTGGGTGAGACGGTAGCCTTGGCCGACCAGCTTGTTGAATTCGGCCTGATAGGCTGCTGACGAGAGGCCGTGGCGCGCGATCCATCGTGGCCCGGAGCGCTTTTCCCAGATGGCGGCGTAACGGTCCTTGCCGCCGACGCCGTAACCGCTGACGTGGGTCAGCCGATAACCTTGGCCGACCAGCTTGTTGAACTCGGCCTGATAAGCTGCCGACGAGAGGCCGTGGCGTGCAACCCATTGCGGTCCGCTGCGCTTTTCCCAAATGGCGGCGTAACGGTCCTGGCCGCCGACGCCGTAGCCGCTGACTTGGGTGAGGCGGTAGCCTTGTCCGACCAGCTTGTTGAACTCGGCCTGATAAGCTGCCGACGAAAGGCCGTGGCGCGCGATCCATCGTGGCCCGCCCCGCTTTTCCCAGATGGCGGCGTAACGGTCCTGGCCACCGACGCCGTAGCCGCTGACGTGGGTGAGGCGGTAGCCCTGGCCGACCAGCTTGTCGAATTCGGCCTGATAGGCTTGCGAGGAAAGACCGTGGCGCGCGACCCAGGCTTGGGCATGTGCGGCAGACGCGAGCATGGTCGTGGCGGCAAAGATGGCGGCGGCGAGCATGGGGCGGCGCAGGGCGCGATTTGCGATGGTCATAGTGCCTCGTCTTGGCTCTGGCAAAACCGCTTCGGGTCTGCAATGGATCATGGGTGGCGTGACGATGGGTCTGGTCACGCGGTAATCAGGCCGGTATAGGCAGGGCATGCCAAAATTGCACGTCATCTTCGATCTCGACGATACGCTCTATCCGGAGCGCCAGTATGCGATTGCAGGCTTTCGTTCTGCGGGGCGATGGGCTGAGGAGCGATTTGGCGTGCAAGGGCTGGCGGAGGAGATGACCTACATGCTGGATAACGGCATGCTGGGGAAGATTTTCGCGACCGTGCTTGGCCGGCATGTGCCGGATCACACGCCGGAGGACGTGAAGGCGTTCCATGAGGCCTATCGGCGTGCAGACGAGCCGGAGCTCGAGCTTTTTGCCGATGCGGCGGCGGCGCTGGAGCGCTACGAAAAACTAGGCCCGATAGGGCTCATCACCGATGGCACGCACTATGTGCAGGCGCGGAAGGTGAAGGCGCTGCAACTCGAGCCACGGTTCGCCAAGATCGTGTTCACGGATGCGCTTGGCGAGGACCGGGCGTACTTCAAGCCGCACCGCAAGCCGTTCGAGATGATGGCGGAGGCGCTTGGCCAGGCGGGTGACCGCTACGTCTATATTGGTGACAACCCCGCCAAGGATTTCGTGGCGCCAAATGCGATGGGCTGGACGTCCGTGCTGGTGCATCGCGATCATCCCCGCATTCACGACGTCACCAAGGTGGCGCAGGGTGGCGAGCCGCAGCACACGATACCCACCATGGATGCTCTGCCGGACATCCTGGGCGTCTAGCGCCACCGACCTTCAGATGTTTCCGCATGTATTTCATGCAATATTCAATCTAGGGTGGCTTTTGTTGTTTGATGCAGTCAAACACTTTACTGGTTTGGCCAGGTAAACTTGCCGCATACTGAGAAAATGCAGCAGGTGCACAAATTCGCTCTGTCGCGATGCACAAAAGCAGGGTTATGATCGATGGTGGTGCCGCGTGCCATCCAAGCCGGTCTGGTTCGGCCGATAGGCTCACTGGTCCGATATTGACCAGCGGGTGGATGCGTGCGGATTGAGGCTGTCGGTATTCAACGAGGTGGAGCATTGGCTCGGCGCCGCAACATCAAGGGATTGGAAAGTGCGCTGGGCTATACGTTCAAGCGCCGCGCGTTGCTCGATCAAGCATTGACGCACGCGTCGACCCGGACCGATCAATCGCGCCTGCACGACAACGAGCGGCTGGAGTTTCTGGGCGACAGGGTTTTGGGCCTGGCGATTGCCGAACTGCTGTTCGAAACCGATCCGGCGGCCAATGAGGGGGCGCTGGCGCGTCGCTTCAATCGGCTGGTGCGAAAGGAAGCGTGCGCGCGGGTCGGACGGGCGCTCGATCTGGGCTCGCTGCTGGTGCTGTCACCGGCCGAGGACGAAAATGGCGGGCGCGACAAGGAGACGATCCTGGCGGATGCGGCCGAGGCTGTGCTGGCAGCGATTTTCCTCGAAGCGGGCTTCGATGTGGCACGGGACGTGGTGCGACGGCATTGGATGACACTGCTCGATGCCTTGCCTGCGACGGTGGCCGATCCCAAGTCCATGCTGCAGGAGTGGGCGCAGGGCATGGGCCTGCCTTTGCCCCGCTACAAAGAAACCAAACGCGAAGGCCCGGATCACGCACCAAATTTCACGACAGAGGTGCGGATAGAGGGCTATAAGGTGGCGACCGGCTCAGGCAGCAGCAAGCGGGCGGCTGAACAAGCCGCCGCAACGGCGATGCTGGAGCGAGAGGGCGTCATCCGGAAGGGAACAGCCGATGGCTGAAGGCGAGGGCAGGCAGGACGACGGCGTAGCGGCCGAGGCTGCAGCCAATCCTGCCGACGCCGGGACGCGATGCGGTTTCATCGGTCTGATCGGTGCCCCTAACGCCGGAAAGTCGACGCTGCTGAACGCGCTGGTCGGGACCAAGATCTCGATCGTCAGCCGTAAGGTGCAGACGACGCGCGTGCCCATCCGCGGCATTGCCATGGTCGGGCAAAGCCAGCTCGTTTTCATCGACACGCCCGGCATCTTTGTCCCGCGTCGCCGCTTGGACCGGGCCATGGTGGATGCAGCGGGCAGCGTCGTTGCCGATGCCGACGTGGTCGTGCTGATGATCGACAGCCTGAAGGGGCTGGACGAGGGCGTGGAAGCCATTCTGCGGCGCATGACGATTGTCGAGGAAGCGCGCAGGGTGCTGGTGCTGAACAAGGTCGACCGGGTGGAAAAGCCGGTGCTGTTGAAGCTTGCTTCCGAAGTCAACGCGAAGTTGCCGTTCTCGGCGACGTTCATGATCTCGGCGCTGAGCGGCAGCGGGGTGCAAGCGCTGAAGGCGCATCTCGCAAAGGTGGTGCCAACCGGGCCGTGGCACTATCCCGACGATGAGATCACGGATGCGAGTGAGCGCAAGACGGCTGCCGAGATCACACGCGAGAAGATCTACGAGTACCTGCATCAGGAGTTGCCCTATCAGGCAGCCGTCGAGACGACGGCGTGGGAGGAGCGCAAGGACGGGTCGGTGCGCATCGAGCAGACGATCTTCGTCATGCGCGATACTCAGCGTCGCATCGTGCTCGGCGAAGGCGGGCAAGCGATCAAGACGATCTCGATGGCGTCGCGGCGCGAGCTGTCACAAATCTTCGAGCGCAAGGTGCATCTGTTCCTGCACGTCAAGGTCGCGGAGGGCTGGGAGAACGATCCCGAGCGCTACCGGGAGATGGGGCTTGATTTCCCGAAGGCCTGAGCCGTGCGATGTGATCGCTGTGTGCTGTGGTCTTGCCCTGGCAGGCCCAGGTGGTTTATGCGCGGCGCCATAGCTGTTCCGCCGCCCGGTTTTCCATCGAGCGGATGCGAAGGGGATTGCGGCGACGTTCCGGTGGCTCGATCGATTGCCCTGACGTGATGTTCACTAGGAATGAACCGTGAGCTGATCCGGTCACCGCATCGCAAAATTTGCTCCGTTCAACTTCGAGCCGATTGCGGGATGGGGCGATTGGATCCGGAATGAGACGGCGCTGGGCGCCGCGCTCAGGCTTGGCGTGGGGTTGTGGGAATCGCTGAAGGGCCTGATCCGCGGCCGCTTCAGGGGAATAAAACTGCCCCGGTTGCTGATCGAGCAGCCGGGGCCATGGTCGTTCGCTCAGCAGGCCTGGTTCAGGCTCAGCTTCCCTGTGCGGGCTGACGCTTCGACATGAACGCGAGGCGCTCGAACAGATGCACGTCCTGCTCGTTCTTCAGCAGTGCGCCATGCAGCGGCGGGATCAGCTTCTTGGGATCGCGTTCCTTCAAGGTCTCGGGTCCGATGTCCTCGTTCATGAGCAATTTCAGCCAGTCGAGCAGCTCCGACGTCGACGGCTTCTTCTTGATGCCCGGCACCTCCCGCATGTCGAAGAAGACCTTGAGCGCCTCGGACGCCAGCATGCCCTTCAAGCCGGGGAAGTGGACGTCGACGATGGCCTTCATCGTGTCGGGGTCCGGGAACTTGATGTAGTGGAAGAAGCAGCGGCGCAGGAAGGCGTCGGGCAGTTCTTTTTCGTTGTTCGACGTGATCATGACGATCGGGCGGCGGCGCGCCTTGATGGTCTCGTTCAACTCGTAGACGAAGAATTCCATGCGATCGAGCTCCTGGAGGAGGTCGTTCGGGAACTCGATATCGGCCTTGTCGATCTCGTCGATCAGCAGGACAGGTCGCTCGTCGGAGGTGAAGGCCTCCCACAGCTTGCCGCGCTTGATGTAGTTGCGGATGTCCTTGACGCGTTCGTCGCCAAGCTGACTGTCGCGCAGACGCGAGACGGCGTCGTATTCGTAGAGACCCTGATTGGCTTTGGTGGTGGACTTGATATGCCACTCGATGAGCGGCGCGCCGAGTGCCTTGGCGACCTCCATGGCGAGCACGGTCTTGCCGGTGCCGGGCTCCCCTTTGATGAGCAGCGGGCGCTCCAGGGTGATGGCGGCGTTGACCGCCACCTTGAGATCGTCCGTCGCGACGTAGGATTTGGAGCCGGTGAATTTCATGGGGCTGGCAGACCTCTCGTGGGCAGGAAAGTCGTCAATCGGCAAAGACTATGTGCTGGCCGGGCTTCCATCAAGGGTGATGCGCATGGGAGAGGGGAGGGGCTGGTCTCGGCGGGGCAGCGGGCTGAGCTGCGGGCGGTGGAGAGCGGCCTTGAAAGATAAGAGGCGCCGTCTCCGGGGTGCGACGGAGACGGCGCCTCATGGGCCCGGTGGGCCGGGAAGCAGTGTAAGCCAAGAGCTGGGGAGCGGGCGTGGCTACACTATGAGGCCGCTTGCGCTGGTCAAAGCGCGGCCGGGCCGAAACAAGAACGAGAGATGAAGACCTCCTTTGCAGTTTGTGAAGCGCGTCGGACGGTGAGCGACGTGACGCGGCAATTGGCAGAGCACAGACAACCAGTTCGCCAGTCAGCGAGCTGCAGAGGCACGACGCGAAACAATCGGTGACAGGCAGCAGGAAACGGAGCTTCGATTTGCGATCCCGGTTGTGTCCCGTCAGTGGCGGAACAACGTCAGATTGCCACAAGAGAATGAATGCAATCTAAACGAGAATATTTTTCAGAGCGTAGTCTCGGGTTGTGCAGCCTGGCCGGGTGATTCCGGCTGAAAGTCGCCCCGCAGCTGGGCGCCGCTTACCAAGGTAGGATGTGTTTGGCGGTTTTCTGTTGACTTGAGAAAACAGATACTTAAATACCAGCGTCGATATCAAACCGTGCTGATATATGAGTTTTGTCAGGTGTCCAGTTGATCAGGGGCTGAAGCACAGATGGCGTCCCGCATGGAACAGAAGTCCGGATCTGGAGCGAAATTTGCCAGGCAAAAGGGGACGGCTTCGAATATTGTGAACAAGGCTGGCAAATCGCTGGTCAAAGGTGGCGAGCAGGGCAAAAAGACTCAGCCCGCGAATGCGGCGGCGACAAAGGCTGTCAAACCAAAGACACGTTCTGCTGGCAAAGCCACCTCGTCAAAGGCAGCGCGTAAGGTGAGCGTGACGGCGACGGCAAAATCAGCGCCTCTAAAGGCTGGCTTGGTGCGGGTCAAGGCGCCAGCGGCCAAGACGTCGAAGGGGGCGGTGAAGGCCGGCGCGGTGCGCAAGACGGTCACCAAAGGCGCGGCCGCGGTTGCGTCGAAGGGGCGGGCAGAGCCGTCAGCGACCAAGGCCAAGGTCGGGGTTGGGGGCGCTGCCAAGGGCAAGGCTGCACGCGTTGGGCGTGAAGCGGCAAAGGTCACGAATGGGACATCTGGCAAGGGGACGACCAGGCAAATGAGCCGCAGCTCAACCAACGGCAGCAAGATCAAGTCGTCTCAAATCATTACCAAAACTTCGAAAGTAGGGCGCGCAGCACCGGCAGATGCGCTGCTCAATGCCAATGGTCTTGGACCTGCAGGCGAGGGAATATCCGTATGGGAAAAGGCCGGGTAACGGCGCAGGGCGAGGCCGGGGCAAGCGATATCAGCTTGCCAGTGGGCTATCGTCCGTCCGAGAACGAACCTTTCATGAATGCGCGGCAGCGCGAGTATTTCCGCAACAAGTTGCTGGCCTGGAAGGAAGACATTCTGCGGCTGAACCGCGAGACGTTGCAAATCCTGACCGAGGACAGCGCACAGCTGGCGGACCTGTCAGATCGGGCCACCTTTGAAACCGACCGGGCGTTGGAATTGCGCGCCAGGGACCGGCAGCGCAAGCTGGTAAGCAAGATCGACGCGGCGCTGGCGCGCATCGAGGATGGCTCGTACGGCTATTGCGAGGAAACCGGCGAGCCGATCAGCCTCAAGCGGCTCGATGCACGGCCGATCGCGACACTGTCGATCGAAGCGCAAGAGCGTCATGAGCGGCGCGAGCGCGTGTTCCGCGAAGACTGACGAGCGGGTCCGGCGTCCGGACAACGTGCGTGCCTCCAAGGGCAAGCTGCAGTTCAGTGTTGGCGATGCGGCCTGAGGCGAAGGCGCCGTGGCTTTGGGTCGTAACGGTGCCGCGCGCATTGGGCATAGGTGCCCTGAGCGTCTAGACGGATACGCTTTCGACCAGCATGGCGGCGGCCTGTCCGTCGCTTCCACCGATGACGGAGAGGCCGCGGGCGCCGGCTGGATAATCCGGTTTACCCCGTACCAGCGCTGTGAACAGGCGGACCAGAAGAATGGCTCCGGCGGCACCCGTTGGCTGGCCGCGCGCCAGTTGCCCACCGTCGGCATTGAGCGCGCTTTGAGAAACCGAGAGCGCCTGCTGGAAGACGTGGTGCTCGGCGGCCGAAGCCTCGCCCAGCTCGACACGTTGGATATCCCCGAGGCTGCCGAAGCCCTGGTTTTGAGCCAGCCGCCGGGCGGCGGCAATGGAGGCGGGCTCGCCGTCGCCGGGTGCAACGGCGACCGTTGCGCGTGCCTTGATCGCGAGTGCGGGCGGTTTGCCGAGCCGTTCGTAAAGGCGCCTCGACACAGCGATGACGAAGGCTGCGCCGTCAGCCGTGGCGGTGAGATTGCCGGCCGTGGCCGTGCCTTCGCCGGCGATCAGGGGAAGTGCGGCCAGGTCTTCGAGGTCGGTTCCGTCGACGAACTCGTCATAGAGTTCGTTGGTCTTGGAGCGAAGGGCGACAATCTCGCCGGCCATGAGGCGCTTATCGTTGGCATCGCCGGCGCTTTCCTGGGAGCGAAACGCCAGCCTGTCGAGGGTCCTGCGGTCCAGGGCATGGTGCGCGGCAAGTGCGTTGGCGGCTTCCGCCTCTGCAGATGTCGCGGGAATGGCGTTGTCGTCGTGGCCGAGGGCGAGGAAGCGGGGCGTTTGGTGCAGGCCGCGCGGCTTGGCGATCAGCCACGGGGCCATCGAGAGGGCTTCGGCGCCGCCTGCTGCCACCGCATCGGCTTCACCGCATTCGATGGCACGGCAGCCGGCGATGATGGCTTCCAGTCCGGAGCAATTCTGGCGGTCGATGGTGAGGGCCGGGACGCCTTCGCCGAGGCCCGCGATGAGCGCTACGAGGCGGGCTGGATTGGCGATGGCGCTGGTGTTGCCGAGTGTCAGGAGGTCGATGGCGGAGCGATCGAGGCCGCTGTCCTCGATGGTCTTGTCGAGGACCGGTCCGGCCAGGTCCTCCAGGCGACGGGTTCGGTGCAAGCCGCCGAGGCGTCCATTGGCCGAGCGGCGTGCGGCAATGATGTAGGCGCTCGATCCGGACATGACTGATGGCCGCTTTCTGTGCTTGAGGCTGCGGAGCCGGCGGGTGACGTGCCTGCCGCGCGGCTGGCAGCGTGTTGATCATGATAGTTTGGCGAAAAGACGTTGATCTTTCGGCTAAAACGGCTTTGTCGTGGTAATGTTATGTTATATCATCTATTTTTCAGTGGCGAGCTGTGGTCTGCGACGGCGAGGTGTTGACGCACGCGGGGCGACCGTTTGGTTGTCGTTGGCCTCAAGTCGCGGCCATTCTCGAGCTTTGGGTGTTTTATCTTGGAGGCAACAATGGCGCTGCAAGCCAAGGGACAAGGCAGGTCGCAAGAGCGCTTTCCGGAGCCTGGTCATGATCATGGCCCGTGCTTGGCGCATTGCGTTGCGCGGGCAGAGGCGGCGTTCGAGGCGCGAGGGCTCAGCCTCACACCTTTGCGGCGGCAGGTGCTGCTGGAGATTGCAAGCACACATGCCGCCATCGGCGCCTATGAGGTGCTGGAGCGGCTGGCGGGCAAGCATGGGCGACGGCTGGCGCCGATCAGTGTTTATCGTGCATTGGATTCGCTGGTGGACGTGGGACTGGTGCATCGTCTGGAAAGTCGTAATGCGTTCTTTGCCTGCCACCGTCAGCATGTCAGCCACGACGATCAGCGCGCCGCCCTTGTTTGCAAGCACTGTGCCACGGTGGTGGAAGTGCCGGCAGGGGACGTGGTGGCAGGGTTGTGGAAGCTTGCCGGTAAAGCCGGATTCTTGCCGGGGCGGATCATGATCGAGGTCACGGGGACGTGCGAGCGCTGCCGAGGCGAGGCACAATGAGGATGCCAACGAGAGGCGGTGTTGGGCAGCCAGCGGGCGATTGGGAACGACATGGAGGCGGTGCGTCTGCGCCTGTGGTTGCCTGCAGTCATCAGGGTGGCGACGGCGGCCATCACCGTCATGCACATGATGATGATCACAGTCATCACCATCAACACGTGCCGCACGTCCGCGCGCCCGGTGCCGTCGTGCTGATCGAGGCCAAGGGGCTGTGCCTGACGCGCGAAGGGCGGCTGACGCTGGACAACGTCGATGTCGAGATTGCTGCGGGTGAGATCGTGACGCTGATCGGCCCGAACGGGGCAGGAAAGACGTCTCTGGTGCGCCTGATGCTGGGTCTCGAGCCGGCGGATCGTGGCACGATCAGCCGCCGGCCCGGGCTGGTGGTTGGTTATGTGCCGCAGCGTTTCGACCGTGATGCTGCGATCCCGATGACGGTTGAGCGCTTCATCCGGCTCGGCGCCAATGTGGATCAGTCGGTTGTTGCGCGGGCGTTGGACGAGGTTGGCGCTGGGGGGCTGGCGCGGCGACAGCTGGTGGCGTTATCGGGTGGAGAATTGCAGCGGGTCGTGCTGGCGCGGGCGCTGGTGCGGGATCCGGCGCTTCTGGTTCTCGATGAGCCCGCGCGCGGTGTCGATCACCTCGGCGAAGCGGATCTCTATGCCTTGATCGGACGGTTGCGCGATGAACGCGGCCTCGGTGTGCTGTTGGTCAGTCACGACCTGCATGTCGTGATGGCGCAGAGCGATCGCGTGCTGTGCATCAACCGGCACATCTGCTGTCACGGGGTGCCGGAGACGGTGGCGCAACATCCCGAGTACGTGCGCCTGTTCGGCGACGCGGCGCGGGCCTTCGCCGTCTACCATCATGACCACGATCACGAACACGATCTGGCCGGGCGGCCGGTGGCGCCGACGCATGACGGTGGCGCGGGGAATGGCGAGCATGCTTGAGCCGTTCGTGTTGCGGGCGCTGCTGGCGGCGGTTGGCGTTGGTCTGGTTGCCGCGCCACTTGGCTGTCTGGTGGTGTGGCGGCGGATGAGTTATTTCGGCGCCACCATTGCGCATGCGGGCCTTTTGGGCGTTGCCATGGGGCTGGCGCTCGAGATCGACCTGACGCTCGGCATCATTATCGTTGCGCTCGCCATTGGTGGGGTCTTGTTCGGCCTCGGCCGTCAGAGACTGGTGCCAACCGACACGCTGCTCGGGATCCTGTCGCATGCAGCGCTGGCGGCGGGCATCGTGGCTGCCTCCAAACTGGCGGGGCAGCGGCTCGATCTGATGGGCTATCTGTTCGGCGATATTCTTGCGGTCGGGAACGTGGATCTGCTTTGGGTGCTGATCGGGGGTGGACTGGTGCTGGTCACGGTTGGCGTGTGGTGGCGCACCTTTGTTGCGATTGCGGTCCACGAAGAGCTGGCGGCGGCGGAGGGCTTCAAGGTGGTACGGGCGGAAGCGGTGCTGGTGGTGTTGCTGGCGCTGACCATTGCGATTGCGATGAAGATCGTCGGGGTGTTGTTGATCATCGCCTTTCTGGTCATGCCCGCTGCAGCCGCGCGCCCGTTTGCAGCCACGCCGGAAACCATGGTGGCGATGGCGGGTCTCGTCGGCGCGCTTGCGGGGGCAGCCGGAATCGCCATCTCGTCGTGGGCCGACATTCCGGCCGGACCGGCGATCGTTCTGGTGCTGTCGGCTGCCAGCCTCAGCGTTATCATGTGGCGTGCGCTGGGGCGATCCGGCGGTTGAGCCTGGTGCCGGCCATGGGCGGGGCCGGCAATTGAATGTGATTGTTGGGTCTGAGAAGGGACCGGCATGTCGTGGACTTATTTGGCCTTGTTTGGCGGATTGATTGCGGCGGGGCTCGGCGGCGAGCTGTTCGTGCGGGGGACTGTCGGCCTGGCGTGGGCGGCGCGGCTATCGCCTGGCATCATCGCTGCGACAGTGGCAGCGTTTGCGACGTCGAGTCCGGAGCTCACGGTGGCGATCACGTCTTCGCTGGCTGGAGAGCCTCAAATTGCGCTCGGCGATGCGCTGGGCAGCAATGTCGTCAATGTAGCTGTGATCCTCGGCGCGGCGCTGTTGCTGGCACCGATCACGGCGCCGCGGGGCAGCGTGCGGCGCGACTTTCCGGTGGCACTCCTGATTCCGATCGTGCTGTCGGCATTGCTTGCGGATGGGGTTATTTCGCGGCTGGACGGGCTGGTGCTGCTCGCCGGCTTTCTCGGATGGCTCGGCGCCGTTCTGGTCGAGGTGCGTCATCAGCGAAGTGCGGCTGCGCAGGTGCTTGGTGATCACAATCCCAAGCGCGCTGCACTCGAGGGCTTGGCCGGGTTGGCGCTGCTGATCGCGGCGGGGAAACTGATCGTGTTCGGGGCGACGGGCATTGCCAAGGCTTTCGGCCTCTCGCAATTCGTCATTGGCGCCACCATCGTGGCGATCGGGACGTCGGTTCCGGAGCTGGCAACGGCGCTGATTTCGCGCATCAAGGGACACGATGAGGTCGGGCTCGGCACGGTGCTGGGGTCCAATATCTACAACGGGCTTTTCATCATCGGCGTTGCGGCAACCATCACGCCGATCCATGTCGGCTTCGCCTCCGCCGCGCCGGCGCTGATCTTGGGATTGGGGGCTGTGGCGCTGTGCTATCCGCCGGCATCGGGGCGGATCGGCCGCTGGCGGGGCGGCATGTTGGTTGCGGTCTATCTGGTTTATCTCGTGGCGGTGCTACAGGTCGGCTGACGTATGGAGTCCTTGCAGGCGCTGCCTGCTGTTCGAGGGACAAGGGGAGCACATGGTACTCGAGCACGACCATTCGCCAGCGGCGATCAGTGAGCGCCTTGCCGCAGATCTTCGTCCCAACTATCTGAGGGACTTCGTTTATGGTGCGATCGATGGGGCGGTGACGACGTTTGCCGTGGTGGCGGGCGTCGAGGGCGCAAACCTGGCGCCACGCGTGGTGCTGATCCTTGGCCTTGCCAATCTGTTTGCTGACGGGCTGTCGATGGCGGCCAGCAACTATTCGGGCACGAAGGCGGAAGTGGACGATGCGCGCCGGTTGGCCGAAGTCGAGCGCCGCCACATTCGCGTCGATGCGGACGGCGAGCGTGAGGAAATTCGCCAGATCCTTCGCCTCAAGGGACTGGAGGGCGAGGTTCTGGAGCAGGCCGTCGGTGCGATTACGTCGCGGGAGGATACGTGGGTGGCCATGATGCTGGCCGAGGAGTATGGCCTGCCTGCGGTCCAGCGGGCGCCATTGCGATCGGCGCTCAGCACCTTTGCGGCGTTTTTGGTCGCCGGCGCGGTGCCGCTGATACCATTCGTGCTGGGGATGGCGAACGCGTTCTCGATTGCCGCGGTGCTGGTGGCGATCGTGTTCTTTGCGATTGGCTCGATGAAGAGTTTCTGGTCACTGCAGCGCTGGTGGTGGTCGGGCATGGAAACGCTTGCGATCGGTGCGTCAGCGGCGGCGGTGGCCTATCTCGTGGGCTATCTGTTGCAAGGCATTGCCTGACGCTGACATCGCCTGCTTTTCAGCCTGCGTCGGCTGGTGTCGTGTCGGCGTCAGCGAAACAGCCACAACACCAACGAGAGGACGATCGATGCGACGATCGACGTCATGATCGGAAAATAGATACGGACGTTGCCATTTGGGCTTTCGTACTTGATATCGCCGGGCAGCAGTTTGAGACCGGGTGTGACGTGGGCGTTGCCTTTGGCTGCGCGCTTGTCGGCGAAGAGGCCAATGACGACCAAGGCCGCGAGGATGCCGATTACGAAAATTACGAACTGGGCCACTGGGCGTCTCCTCGGCGCTTACGGGTCTTGCCAGCGGGCGTCATCGGGGCTGGTGCGAGTGCAGTCACTTGGGCGCGGGTTGGGCTAAGCAAAGGAGGGCCGAGCGCGCGTAGGCGCCCGCCCTCTCTCGCGCGCTGCAGCTGATGCGCGCCATTTGCCCAAGCTCAAGCCTTGGGCTTGCGCGGCACATAGGCTTCGACGGGTCCGCCGGCCTCTTTCCAGCCCTTGAAGCCACCCAGGATATGAGCGACAGGCTTCAGCCCCATGTCTTGTGCGGTCTTGGCGGAAAGCGCCGAGCGCCAGCCGGCCGCGCAGAAGAAGACGAACTTCTTGTCGGCGGCGAATTGTTCCTTGTGGTAGGGGCTTTCCGGATCGATCCAGAACTCGAGCATGCCACGGGGGCAGTGGAAGGCGCCGGGCACCTTGCCCTCGCGCTCGAGTTCGCGGGGGTCACGCAGGTCGACCAGCACCACGTCGTCGCGGCCGGCGAGCTTGACGGCGTCGGCTGCCTCGTATTCCTCAATCTCGGACTTGGCTTCTTCGAGCATTTTCTTGAAGCCTTTGGTGATGTTCTGCGGCATGGGAACCGATCCTGCGCTGTGGGTTAACTCGCTATGTTCTCTAAGACATAGACCAGATTGCTCCCCTGGCAAACCGTCGCGGTGTCGGGGCCTGACGTTGCTGCGCCGCCCAACGCACGCCATCATCACCGGGCACAAGCGGCCCAGATTCGCTTGCGGGGAGAGCGACGGAGCCATGATGAATTCCACCTGGACAGTTGCCTTGGCTGCGGCGCTGTTGCTGCAAGGGTGTGCGGCGGCCGTGCCCGGATACTCGCCGCCGACGGCGAAATCCGCCAAGTATAGGGAGAATCTGCCGAAGGGCGGTGGCTTCGATGACGCCGGGCATTATGCGCTCACCGAGCAGGAAGCCGGGTTGAATTGCAAACAGCTGACAGGAGCTGTCACGTTGAAGATCATCCAGATCCGGCAGGCGATCGGCCGGGCGCCGCCGTCAGCGATTGCGGCGATGGCGCAGGAGACGGCGCGTCCTTTGTTGGGCGGTTCGAGCTATGGGTCGAACCTTGCGAGGGACTTGAAGCGAGACCGTGCGCGCCTCGTCGCCCTCAATGGTGCGCTGGCGTCGAAGGGGTGCGGTACATTCGATCTCGACGCCGAGCTGAAGCCCGGCAATACCGAGCGGCCAAAGCCCATCCGCAACAGCGCAAAGAAGGGCTGAGCGGCTCGATGGTCATGATCTTGTGTGCTGCCGGGCAGGCCCGCGGCGGACGAGGTGGCTGGGTCAGGGAGCGGGGCCCGGAAACAGAGCGCTGGTTCGTCCCATCAGCCAATACGCGAGAAGTCCGATCCACTCCTTCGCCGCATCATCGAGGCGTTTGAGGCCGGCTGGAATGCTGGTCGAGGGATCGGCGAGCTCGTCGAGACCGGATGTGCGGAAATCAACCGGATAGGCCGTGACGGTAAAGCCGGTGTGGCGGAAGACGCCCATGGCACGCGGCATGTGCGCCGCTGACGTCACCAGCAACCAGCGCTCGCCGGGCTTTGGCTTGAGCAATTGGCGCAAATACAGTGCGTTCTCGTAGGTGGTGCGCGAGCGGTTTTCGGTGATGATGCGCGCGGGCGAAATGCCAAGCGATATCCACCAGGCGGCGATGGGCTCGGCGGCGCTGATTTCGCCCAGGGCGGAAAAGGCCGCTCCGCCGGTGAAGGCGATGCGGGTGGTGGGCAGGCGCAAGGCCAGTGTTGCGGCTTGGGAGATGCGCTCGCCGGCTTCGTTGGTGTGCAACTGGCCGCGTGCTGCGGAGATGCGGCCGTCCTCGGCGCCGCCGAGCACGATGATGCCGGCGTAGTCGGCGCTGCCTTGCGGCACGGAGGCCGTGGGGAAGCGATTTTCAAGCGGCAGTAGCAACAGGGTGGAAACAGGCAAGACGCCACAGAGCAGCAGGCTTGCGGCGGCAAACCAGGCCAGGCGCTTGCCGGTCCGCTCGCCGCGGCGGGTACGGGTCAGCGACAAGCCGGTGACCAGCACGATCATCAGGAACGCCGACGGCTGCAAGATGATCCAAAGCACTTTGGAGATGACGTAGAGCATCAATCCTTCAGCGGACGGTGGTGCAAGCTGGGCGGTGGCGCGCCAAGGCGGCCAGGGCGCTGCCGTTGGCGCATGCGTCGCGTTTCACGACAATGGCACGCCTTCCAGCGTGATGCGGTGCATCAGGCGGCGCTCGCCCTGATAGTCGTTGACGGCGTAGTGCCATGTCGCGCGGTTGTCCCAGAAGGCGATCGAGCCCGGTTGCCACTGGAAGCGCGTCTGGAAGTCAGGGCGACGGGCGTGCTGGTATATGGTCTCGAGCAGCGGTTTCGATTCAGCCTCGGTCCAGCCGTCGAAGTGGGTGGTGAATGCGGGATTGACGTACAGCACTTTGCGGCCGGAAATGGGATGGCGCACGACAACGGGGTGGACGGCATCCTGGTGGCGGCTTCTGGATTGCCGATGCGGCCGGCGACGTCGCGGGCATAGACCGCTTTGGCGCCAAACACGTGACGGCTGGAATGGACGGCTTTGAGGCCTTCCAGGGTGCGTTTCAGGCCGTCGGAGAGGCCCTCGAAGGCAAGCCCCATGCACGCGAAGAGCGTGTCTCCGCCGCGCGGCGGCACTTCGCGGGCCAGCAGGACGGAGCCGAGGGCGGGGATCTGGTCGTAGCTGTGGTCGGTGTGCCAATTGCCGCCGATATTCTTGTTCTGATCGGGTTCTTTGCGGACCTCGGCGATCTCGGGGTGGTCGGGCGTCGCCTTGAAGAAGCGATTGACGTTGATTTCGCCGAAATTGCGGGCAAAGGCGATGTGTTGGCTGGGAGTGATGTCCTGGTCACGAAAAAACAGCACGCCATGCTGGCCCAGTGCGCTGCGGAGCACGCCAACGGTTTGCTCGTCCAAGGGATTGGCGAGATCGACACCGTGGATTTCGGCGCCCAGTGCGCCGTTGGTGGGTTTGATTTCCATTTTGGCGTTGCGCATGACGTTTCCTCGGCGTGATCGGGTTTGGCTGGGTTGTTTTGGTTCTGCCGCTGCAGGTTACCATCAGCGGGCCATCACCGGGCAAATTCGGTCGATAATCCTTGATCCAGGGGGCAAGCGCTAGCAAATAGAGCCTAAAGCTAGCCGCCAGCCAAGAGGGACTGCACATGAGGTCTGTAACCACGCCCAATTCCTCGTCTCCTGGCGCAGAACCGGCCTGGGCTGCTGCAAGCCAGGGTGTCTCTGACAGCGCACTCGGCAAAATGCCGGAGTGGGACCTGAGCGATCTCTATCCCGGGCCGCAATCGGAAGCGGTGGCGCGGGATTTGGCGCTGGTGATGGAAAAGGCCAAAGACCTGAAAGCGCGCTACCAGGGCAAGCTTGGCGCCATCGGCCGCGATGGCAACGCCCTGGCGGAGGCGATTGCGGCCTACGAGTCGCTGATCGACACGATGGGGCGGCTGGGGTCCTATTCGGGCCTGTTGTACTACGCCAATATGGCAGATCCGGTTCGCGCCAAATTCTACGGGGACGTCCGGGAGAAGCTGACGGCGGCGTC
The DNA here is from genome assembly GCA_041397705.1 of Hyphomicrobiaceae bacterium. GTDB lineage: Bacteria > Pseudomonadota > Alphaproteobacteria > Rhizobiales > Hyphomicrobiaceae. Next base: position 255,012 of record JAWKWC010000001.1, on the reverse strand, counting down.
GTCGGAATTCCTGTTCTTCGAACTGGAGCTCAACACGATTTCAGAGGCGGATCTGGCCGAGGCGTTGAAGGTGCCCGCATTCGCGCGGGTCAAGCCATGGCTCGACGATCTGCGCAAGGAAAAGCCCTATCAGCTCGACGAGAAGCTGGAGCAGTTGTTTCTCGAAAAGAGCATGACGTCGAACGGCGCGTTCGACCGCCTGTTCAACGAGACGATGTCGGAGATCCGGTTCGAGGTGCCTGGGGAAGCGGAACCGCTGGCACTCGAGCCGACGTTAAATTTCCTGATGAGCCCGGACCGGGGCAAACGCCAGGCGGCCGCCGAGGCGCTGGCGAAGGTGTTCGCCAAGAATATTCGCCTGTTCACGCTGATCACCAATACGCTTGCCAAGGACAAGGAGATTTCCGACCGCTGGCGGGGGTTCAAGGATGTGGCGGATGCGCGGCACCTGTCGAACCGGGTGGAACCGGAGGTGGTGGATGCGCTGGTGTCGACGGTGCGCGCTGCCTATCCGCGAACAGCGCATCGCTACTACGCCATGAAGGCGCGATGGCTCGGCCTCGACAAGCTGGCGCATTGGGACCGCAACGCACCATTGCCGGATAAGCCCGAGCTTACGATTGCCTGGCCGGAGGCGGAGCGCATCGTGCTCGATGCCTACCGCGGGTTTGCGCCGGAAATGGCAGAGATTGCCGGCCGCTTCTTCAAGAGTGGATGGATCGACGCGCCGGTGCGGCCGGGCAAAGCGCCGGGCGCATTTTCGCATCCGACGACCCCGTCAGCGCATCCCTACGTGCTGATGAACTATCAGGGCAAGGCGCGGGACGTGATGACACTGGCGCACGAGTTGGGCCACGGCGTGCATCAGGTTCTGGCGGCGCCGCAGGGGCCGTTGCTGGCGCCAACGCCGCTGACGCTTGCCGAGACGGCATCGGTGTTCGGGGAGATGCTGACCTTCCGGGCAATTCTGGCGCGGACAACGGAGCCGCGCGAGCGAAAGGCGATGCTGGCACAGAAGGTCGAGGACATGATCAATACGGTCGTGCGCCAGATCGCCTTCTACACGTTCGAGCGCAAAGTGCATGAAGGTCGGCGCAACGGAGAGCTGACCAGCGACGACATCGGCCGGTTCTGGATGGAGGTGCAAGTCGAGAGCCTCGGGCCGGCTGTGGAGTGCAAGCCGGGCTACGAGACGTTCTGGGCTTATGTGCCGCATTTCATCCATTCGCCGTTCTACGTGTACGCCTATGCATTCGGCGATTGCCTCGTCAACTCGCTCTACGGCCTCTACCAGGAGGCGCACCCGGAGTTCGTGGCGAAGTATTTCGAGTTGTTGAAGGCCGGCGGTTCTAAGCATCACTCGGAGTTGCTGGCGCCGTTCGGGCTCGATGCCCGTGATCCGGCGTTCTGGGCCAAAGGGCTCAAGGTGCTGGAAGGGCTGATCGACGAGCTTGAGGCGCTCGATAAGACGGCTTGAGGCAACAGATCGGCAATGCCCTTTAGGTGCCGAACGCCGGAAGGCGAATCGCAAAAGCGCTGCGCTGCGGCGACTGGTTGGCAAAATTCGTCAGCCAGCAGTCGCTTCTGCTTGCCCGAATCAGGCAGACTGTAGCCAACATGAGTAATGTCCGCGCCGAGCTATAAAGTGTTCCTCTCGCACGCCAGCTACGATGTGGGCGTGGCAAATCTGATTGCGCGCGTGATTACCCGTCCCGGCCTGGAATGCTGGGTCGACGCCAAGGACCTGGGCGTGGGGGCACACTTCCGGTCGGCCATAGCGGAGACCTTATGCGGCGCCAACGAACTGCTGGTGTTGGCATCGCCGAGATTTGCCAAGAGCAAGTGGCTGGATTTCGAAGTCGGGATGGCGATGGGCGCCGGGCTCGAAATCATCCCGTTGCTCTACGACTGCACGCTGGGGCGCATTTCGGATTTCGATGTGCTTCGCCATCTGCATGCGGTGCATATCGACGACTTCGACAAATACGAGACGCAGCTCATTGCGCGGGCGAATGCGTTCTTCCAGGCCAACGAACAGCCGTTGCAGGGTGCTGCAGGCGGATCGCCGCACAGGCTGCCGCCGCCCGTTGTGCCGCCGCGTGGATTTTATGGCAGGCCGGCCGGGGCATCATCGAGGCGCTCCGACCAGGCCAACGAAGGGGTGCGGAAACTGCAGGAGCGCATCCGGCGCGAATTGAAACCGAAGGCTGAAAGGCCGAAAGGTGACGAACATGACGACTGAGATTTTTTTGTCCTATGGGGAGCGTACCGGAGGCGTGGCACATGCCATCCTGCACAAGCTTTCGCGGATGGGCCTAGGGGTGCGTGATGCCGGTCATTGGCAGTTCGATCCGGTGGCATGGCCGCAGGAATTGCGGTGGCATATCGAAAACAGCGCCGGCTGCCTGATCGTTGCCGATGCAGAGATGCTGGATCAAGACGCGATGCTGCGCCGCGAGATCGGCATGGCCTTGGGTTTGAAGCGTCCTGTGACGTGGTTGATGCCGGTGACGGGCTCGGATGGGCATGACCTGCTGGCACCGGAGGCGGTGCGGCGCGCCTTTTTCGATCCCACTTCGTTCGAGGAGACGGGCACGCTGCAAATGCAATTCGACGACGACGATCCGATCCTGACGTCGTTGGTGTCGGGCGTCGACAGGCTGGCGCCTCTGGTGGGACGCGAGGTGGTTTGTGCCGAGGTCGAGGGCCGCATTCAGGATCGCGATTACGAGATCGCCGGGCAGGGTTCGTCATACCGGGCGATCGCGTAGACCGCTCCAACGCTTGCGAGGAAGCGGGCCTAACAGGGGCTTTCGCGAGGCGGGCATTGCGGTAAGCTTGAGGGGGCGTGCAAGCCGGCCGGGAAGCCGGCATCGCCCCCGGAGGTGGTGTAATGGCAAGCGTCGCTGGCGATGAGCAGGTCTTGGGTGCGGTTGATCTCGCGACATTGGATGTTAGCGACCCTGGTCTCTACGAGAGCGACACCTGGCAGCCCTTGTTCAAGCGGCTGAGGCGGGACGCGCCAGTGCATTATTGCCCGGCGAGCGATTACGGTCCCTACTGGTCAGTGACGCGCTACGACGACATCATGACGGTGGAGTTGGACCACCAGACCTATTCCTCGCAGCTCGGCGGCATACAGGTGCTGGATCAGCGCGAAGATCTCAAACGCGGCAGCTTCATCCGCATGGATCCGCCGCGCCACACCGTGCAGCGCAAGACGGTTGCGCCAGTCGCGTCTCCCGTCAATCTCGCGCACTATGAGACGATCATCCGGGAGCGCACGGCCGACGTGCTCGATGGTTTGCCGCGCAATGAGGTCTTTGACTGGGTCGACAGGGTCTCGATCGAGTTGACGACCATGATGCTGGCCACACTTTTCGATTTCCCGTTCGAGGAGCGGCGTATGCTCACGTACTGGTCGGATGTGGCGATCTGCAACGTCAATGCGGATGATGCGCCGGTGCGTTCCGAGGATGAGCGTTTCGCCGTGCTGGAGCAGATGGGCGCCGCCTTCAAGACGTTGTGGGACGAGCGCGCCAAGGCGCCGCCCAAGCTGGACCTGATCTCCATGATGGCGCATTCGGACGCAACGCGGGACATGCCGGGGCGGGAATTCGTCGGCAATCTGGCGCTGTTGATTGTTGGCGGCAACGATACAACCCGCAATTCGATGTCGGGGGGGCTGCTGGCTTTGTCGGAAAATCCGGAGCAGTGGGCCAAACTGAAGGCCAACCCCGGACTGGTGCCAAGTCTGGTGGCGGAGACCATTCGCTACCAAACGCCCGTCATTCATATGCGGCGCACGGCAACGAAGGATGCAGAGCTTGGCGGACAGCGGATCGCCAAGGGTGACAAGGTTGTCATGTGGTACGTCTCGGGAAACCGAGACGAAAGCGTCATTCCCGATGCGGACGCGTTCATCATCGATCGGGCCAAGCCGCGCCAGCACCTGGCATATGGGGCAGGCATCCACCGGTGCGTGGGGGACCGGTTGGCTGATCTGCAGTTGCGGATTTTGTGGGAAGAGATCCTGCTGCGGGGTCTCGACATCGAAGTCGTGGGGCCTCCGCGGCGGCTCTACTCGAACTTCATTCGCGGCATCAAGGCGCTGCCGGTGCGGATCAAGGCTTGAAGCGTTTGCCGGCGTGTCGAAGCGTGATGGGTCCAGGTTCCGTAGCGCATGGCGACCAAAGTCGGAGACCCTGAACCCGCAGGCAGGCAGGAAGGAGACGGATGTGAGCGACATCGTTGATAATCCGGCGCAGAGCCGGTTCGAAATGCAGGTTGAAGGGCGTGTTGCGTTCGTGGCCTATCGCCGTGGCGACGGGGTCATAACGCTCGATCATGCGGAGGTGCCACGCGAGCTCGAAGGCAAGGGCATCGGCGGCAAGCTGGTGCGGGCGACGCTGGATGCGGTGCGCGCGGAAGGATTGAAGGTGGTGCCGCGCTGCTCGTTCGTTGCAGCCTTCATCAATCGCAACGCAGCCTACCAAGACCTGCTGGCCTGAGGCTGCCGTTGATGTTCAGCCGCCAGCTTTTGCGCGGTGCGGTGAGTGAGGTTCGATATGGCCGTGTCACGGCGGCCGATGTTGGCCGGCCGTGACACACGTTGCCTCTAGGTTGGCCTTGGGCGATGCCAGTAGCACGCCAGATCAGGCGACGTTGGCGATATTCAAGGCGCCGGCAATCTGACCGAGCGTGGCTTTTTCCTTGTCCGAGACCTTGACGCCGCCAAAGCCGAGGAAGTCGCCCTCGGTCGAGGCTTCTGCCACGCGCACGGCCGTGTCGAACAGCCATTGCTTGAAGATTGGCGCATCGGAGCCGGCCTTGGAGTCGAGGAGGGCGCCGACCGCAGCAAGCTCGCTGACGGAGCGCTGTACGATGTCTGCAGCCTTGGCGCCGGCCATGCGTTGTTTGAGCTGGTCTTGGGCGATGGTACGGCCTTCCGAAGTTTGGAGAGCGGTGACGACCTCGGTGATCAATCCGCTGCCGCTGTTCTTGGCCGCGCTCATGACTTTGGCGGTGGCGAAGCCTTCCTTCAGCGTGCCCCACAGGCCGCTCGGATCGGCAGCGGTGATGGCGATGCTGGCCAGCATGACACTTTCGACGAGCTTGGCCCATTCGTCGGGGGTGAAGTCGGTCTTGGTTGCCATGGTGAGGCCTCCGGTCCAACGGTCTGCGCGGCCCTGGCCGCTTGGCCGGGTGTGCCGGCCAATTCGTCGAAGGCCATTTCAATCCGACCAGATCATTCCGGGCGGACGGCACCCGCAGGGGTGCTGTTCCTCAATGTGCGACGGGGCATAATGTTCCGCAAGGGGTCGGCAGTTGTCTGATCATTTCGCGCCGCCGTCAGGTGTGCGGCAGGTGGGTCAGGCAGCGATGTTCGGGAGTACCTTGTCGGTGAGAAGGCGGAACGATCGCTCGCTCATGGGGGCTGCCATCAGGTAGTCCATGCCGATCTGCTCGGACAGGGCCTGCAACTGGTCGACGACCATGTCGGGTGTTCCGTGGATCATGACGTCTTCAAGATAATAGTCGACGGGGTCCTTGCCATCGAAGGTGCGCTGCTCCTGGCGGACATTGTCCTTGTGCTTGGGGCCAACATAGGAGGCCACGGTCCACTGCGCGACCCGCCGGGCGACCTCGCGGGCTTTGTCGGCGTTTTCATCGACCGCGACGAGGCGCGCCATCGGAATGGTACGCCCGGCGTCGGTGTAGCCGGCTTCCGCGAGCTTGGTGGCGTAGTGACGGCGCTTCTTGATCAGGTCACCGCGCGAGGAATGGGGGTCCATGAGGATCGAGTGGCCCTGGCCAGCGGCCCATTCGATGGCGTTGGTGGAGGAGGCTGCCATCCAAACCGGCATGGGCGATTGCATCGGCTTGGGCAGCACTTCCACGCCCTCGTAGCTGTGAAACCTGCCGTTGTAGGTCAGGCGCTCGTTGGTCCAGGCCTTCAAGACAATTTCGACGGCTTCGTGAAACCTGGGGGCGCTCTCTTCGCCGGGAATGCCGAAGGCGGCAAATTCACTTCTCTCGAAACCTCGGCCCGCGCCCCAATTGACGCGCCCGCCAGAGAGGACATCGAGCAGGGCGATCTCTTCGGCGAGCCGGAGGGGGTTGTAGAACGGTGCCAGGGATACCGCCATGCCGATGCGAAGGCGCTTTGTGCGGGCCGCCGCCCACGTTCCCATCATGTGCACGGACGGGCAGACGGAGAAGCTCGAAAAATGGTGCTCGGCGAGCCAGACGCAATCGTAGCCGGTCTCATCCATGATCGTGAAGCGCTCAAGCGCGCGTGAATAGACCGAGTTCAGGGGGATGGTGCGGTCACGCCAACCGAAGAACTGCAGGATGCCAACTTTCATGAATACCTCCCCGAAGCTGGGTCGAGCGTGTCATGCAAGGGGGCGGGGAGGCAAGAGGCAGGCTGGTCGGATGCGGCTTGGGAAAGGGTTTGGGCGCGAAGGGTGTCGGTCTGCGAGCGTCGGGCTGGCGATTGCGAAGGGTCCGTTCGGGTCGGCAAACGCGCCGGACGCCGGGTACCATGCCGCATGAGCCTGTTCGTTTATTCTAATGGCAAAACTTGGCGTGATCGGTGCCTGGAAGCGTTGCTCCGGGCGGGGCTTTGTGAGAGTCTCGCGCCGGTGATTTGGTTCCCTCGGACGCACCCTTCTTTTCTCCCGCAACCTCCCTTCGCAGCATCCTGTGTGTTTGCGCACGATCATTCAGGTTACCGGCCATGTACGCTGAGCTCATACATCTATTGCAGGGGTTGAAGCCGGCCAACATGCTGCTGGTGCAGGCCTGTATCGTCATTTTGATCCCGTATCTGCTGTGGCGGACGATGCAACTCGGGCGCTGGTTTCCCCTGGGCGTCATCCAGATTTTCTGTGGCGTCATTCTGGGGCCGGCGATTTTCGGGGCGCTGGCGCCGGAGCTTTTCAAGGCTCTATTCGGCATCAGCGAGTATCACGGTCAGGCCGTCAATCGTGCCGACGGCATTGCGGCGCTGGCGACCATTGCGGTGTGTCTGTTCGGGTTTCTGGCGGGTGCCGATGCGGACAAGGAATTGGTGCGTAAATCAGGGCGCACTGTGTTTCTGATCGGCGTGCCAGGGATGCTGATTGGCTGGGCCATCGGGATCGCCGCTGGCTTCGGGGTCTATTATGCCATTCCGGCCGCGCACAACTACAAGCCGCCGATCTATTCGTTCGCGCTGGCGTATGGCCTGGTGATCGCGGTATCGGCGCTGCCGATCCTGGCGTTGATCCTGCGCGAACTGAAAATGACGCAACAACGCATCGGTGCGGTGGCGCTGGCGAGTTCGGGCCTTGCCGACACGCTGATGTGGATGGGCTTGGCGCTGGTGTCGGCGCTGGCGGGGATTGGGGGCACAATTCCCGAAGCGCTGCTGAACGCGTTTCTGGGGGGTGCGCTGTCGATCGGGTTCGTGTTGTTCGTGGCATCGCCCATTCTGCGCCGCATGATCGCGACCGAGGCGCCGGAAAGCGCTGTGATGACGTTGGCGGCGCTGTCGATCTTCGTGGCCTCGGCGATCACTTCGATTACGGAATTGCATCCGGTTTTGGGCGCGTTCGTCGCCGGTGTCTTCCTGCCGGACAAGGTGCGGGAGTTGGCAGCGCACAGTCTCGACAGGCCAACGAGCCTGGTGTTGATGCCGTTCTTCTTTCTGATCACGGGCTTGCGGACGGATTTCGCGTTCAACGATCCAACGGTGTGGATCCTGTTCGGTATCTCGTCGTTCCTTTGCGTCTTCGGCAAAGTGATCGGTCACGGCCTGGCCGCACGATTTGCCGGCGAGAGCTGGCCGTTCTCCATCGGCGTCGGCATGTTGCTGCAGACCAAGGGTCTGATGGGCATCATCGTGATCACGGTGTTTCGCGACAAGGAGATCGTGTCACCGTTGATGTTCTCGACAGCCGTGCTGATGTGCATGTTTTCGACGGGACTGCCGACGATCGCCATGCGGATTCTTCATAAGCGCTTTGGCGCGGCGTTGACGGACGGGGCGGCGGCAACGGCGCCGCCGATCATCGCCACGGCAGAGCCGACGGTGGCGCAGGCGCCGGTTCCTACGACGACGCCGGCTTTGGCAACGCTGGAATTTGGCGAGGGGCTCGGCACCTTCAATGTCACCGCGCCGACGGCCATGATCGGCCGACATACGGAAGATGACATCCGCATCAACGATATTCGCGTGTCACGCCATCATGCACGGCTGGTCGAAGTGGCGGATGGCAAGTTCGAGATCCACAACCTGACGGCTGACCGGGCCAATGCCAACCCGATGCTGGTCAACGGCGAACTCAAGGAGCATGTCGTATTGGCGGATGGTGATCAGGTGGTGCTGGGCGGCGCGCCGGCTTTTACGTTCCGCTATGCCAAGGCGGGATGAGTCCTTCAGAATTGTGTCGCGGGACCATCGACGACGAGTCGCGTGAGCTTGGCGCGGGTGTGTGTGGCCGCTAACGTTGCTGGCAGCGGCAATACGCCAAGATGCGAGGACCCAGATGCGCAACATTCGCGTGGCAGCGGCTCAATTGGGGCCGATACAGAAATCGGACCCGCGGGAGGCCGTGGTTGGCCGCATGCTGGCGCTTCTGGATCAGGCAGCGGCAGGCGGCGCCGATCTGATCGTCTATCCCGAGCTGGCGCTGACGACGTTTTTCCGCGCTGGTATCACGAGGATCGCGCAGAGGCGGATCACTGGTTCGAGCGGACGATGCCGGGCAACGCGACACAGGCGCTGTTCGATGCCGCCCGCAAGCATCGCATGGCTATGACCTTCGGGTATGCAGAGCTGACGCCGGAGGGGCGGCTTTCAATACGTCGATCCTGGTCGACAAGGCCGGTACCATCGTCGGCAAATATCGCAAGGTGCATTTGCCGGGGCATGAGGACTTCGATTCCGAAAGGGCGCATCAGCATTTGGAAAAGCGCTATTTCGAGCCGGGTGATCTGGGTTTCCCGGTGTTTCGCATGCTCGGTGGCATTTTCGGGATGTGCATTTGCAATGACCGGCGATGGCCGGAGACGTATCGCGTCATGGGCTTGCAGGGCGTGGAGATGATCACGCTTGGCTTCAACACACCATCGACGAATTCGCAAAGCCGGGGCGAGGGGACGGAGAAGCGTACGTTTCACCACAAGCTCTCGGTGCAGTCGGGCGCCTACCAGAACTCGACATGGGTGGTGGCTGTGGCGAAGGCGGGGGTGGAAGATGGCCATCCGCTGTTTGGATGTTCGGTGATCGTCGATCCGGATGGCGTGATCGTTGCCGAGAGCCAGACAGAAGGTGATGAGCTGTTGCTCCACGATTGCGATCTCGATGCGACGCGGTTTGGCAAGGACACGATCTTTGCCTTCGAGCGCCATCGCCGGCCGGAACACTATGGGCGCATTGTCGGGCAGACCGGGGTCATTTTGCCGGACTGAACCGAGGCGCCAGCTTTTGCAGGATCGTGCTTGGGTATGGGGCGCGGCCGTGAGGCCTTCACCGTCCGGGTGCGAAATCTTCGGGTGCCATCACGAAGCCTGAGAACGCAAATCCCGGCGCGACAGTGCAGCCCACAAGCGTCCAGTCGCCGAGCGTTGAAGCCTGTTGCCACCAATGGCGAGGGACGATGTGTTGCGGCCGGTCGCCGGCCATGAGATCGGGGCCGAGGGTCAGGGACTGGGGAGACGTCGCAGCATCGGGGGCAATGGCCAATTTCAGGGGCGCGCCAGCATACCAGTGCCAGACCTCGATGGCATCGACCTTGTGCCAGCGTGAGATTTCGCCGGATCGCAGGAGAAAGTAGATCGCGGTGGACGCCGCCCTGCCACCGGCGTCGACGTGGTCATCGCGAAAGGTTTCGCGGAAATGGCCGCCTTCGGGATGGGGGGCGAGATCGAGCAGGGCGATGATCTCGTCCGCCGTCATGGCTGCAAGGCTGGTCATTGCGGCACACGGATGACGGCCTTGAGGCCACCCATCGTGCTTTGGCCGAGGGTGACGTTGCCGCCGTGGCTGCGGGCGATGTCACGCGCAATGGCGAGTCCAAGGCCGGAGTTGCCCTCGTCCTGATTGCGGGCATGATCAAGACGGTAGAAGGGTCGGAATACGTTCTCGCGCTCCTCGGCGGGAATGCCTGGGCCGTCATCTTCCACCTCGATGCGAACCCAATCGCGCTCGGTTGCCACGCGGATCAAGACGTGATCGCCGAAGCGGGCGGCGTTGGTCACGAGGTTGGTAATGGCGCGCTTCATGGCATTGCGTTTGAGCGGCACAATGAGATCGCGGCGGCGGCGATTGATCTTGTAAGTCACATCGACGCCGAAGTGCTGGGTCTCGCCAATGACCTCTTCCAGCATCGGGCTGACCTCGGTCGGGGCTGCAACCTCGCCACCGTCGCCCTTGGCGAAGGCGAGGTAGTCCTCGAGCATGTGCTGCATCTCCTTGAGGTCGCCCTTCATGGCTTGCACCTCCTCGCCCTCGCCCAGGAAGGCCAGCTGCAAGCGCAAACGTGTGAGGACGGTTCTCAGGTCGTGCGACACGCCCGCCAGCATGGTTGTTCGCTGCTCGACGTGCTGGGTGATGCGCTCGCGCATTTCGAGGAAGGCCTGGCTTGCCTGGCGCACTTCGCGGGCGCCACGGGGCCGGAAGTCCTGCGGGACGGGGCGGCCCTTGCCGAAGGCGTCGGCAGCTTCGGCAAGGCGCAAAATCGGGCGGATCTGGTTGCGCAGAAACATGATGGCGACGGTCAGGAGGACGACCGAGGTGCTGACCATCCACATCAGGAAGATGTGGGAATTGGAGGCGTAGGTCTGGTTGCGTCGGGCCAGGAAGCCGAGAACGGCGGTGGGATGCTTGACGCGGATCTCGACATGGTCGGACTGGCCGATAGTGTCGATCCAAACGGGCAGGTTGATCTGCTTGGCGATTTCGCGCGAGAGCGTTTTGTCGAGCAGATTGAAGAAGGGTTTGGGCTGGGGAACTGGCAGCTCGCCGGCGGGCAGAATGCGCATGGTCAGGCCGAGCTTGGACTGGGAGATATCCAGCAGACGGGCGTAGTGATCGTTGCCCTTGTAGTCCTCGTAAAGGTCGATCAGGGCCGCGACGTCGCGCGCTGTGGCCTCGGAGAGGCGGCGGGTGACGGCCTGCCAGTGGCGCTCCATGAACGTGAAGGCGACGACGCTTTCGAGCAGAACGATCGGCGTGATGATGATGAGCAGGGCGCGCGCGTAGAGGCCTGTGGGCAGCAATTGGCCAAGCATGCTGCCGAGACGCCACAACAGGCGGCGCACGCGGGAGGGGCGTTCGCCGGTTGGGATCGCTTTTGCCGTTTCGATCGGTGGCTGGGCTGTCGCAACTGCTTGCGTCACGAGTGCTGGCCTCCTTTCCCTTCAACAGCGGCGGGCGCGCAAAGTTTGGCCCGCCTCTGCGGGGGGCTTGGTGCGTCAGTCGATGTAGAGGATGTAGCCTTTGCCGCGCACGGTCTGCAAATAGATCGGGTTCGAAGGATCGGCCTCGATCTTGCGCCGCAGCCGGTTGATTTGCACGTCGATGGCGCGCTCGCTGCCCGTCGAGTCGTCGTTGGCGAGTTCGTGACGGGCGATCGGTGAACCCGGACGGGAGGCGAACAGTCTCAGAAGATCGCGTTCGCGCTCAGTCAGTTTGATAGTCTCTTCGCCGCGCCGAAGCTCGCCGCGACCAACATGAAAGGTGAAGTCTCCCATGGAGACTTCGTCCTTGGGTGCGGCTGCCATGGTGCCGCGACGCAGGATGTTTTGCACCCGCAGCAACAGCTCCCTGGGCTCGAACGGTTTGGCCAGGTAGTCGTCGACACCAGCCTCGAGGCCCTCGATCCTGTTCTCGGCGTCGGCGAGGGCGGTCAACATGCAGATCGGGATGGGGGACGTGGATTTGAGATCGCGGGCAAGCGACAGGCCGCTTTCGCCGGGCATCATGACGTCGAGGACGACGAGGTCGAAGGTGAGCCCGCGCAAGGCTGCACGCGCCGCCCTGACGTCGGGCGCGGTGGAGACGCGAAAGCCGGCATCGCCGAGGAAGCGGGCGACGAGGTCACGAATGCGCTGGTCGTCGTCCACCACGAGGATATGGGGTGCGTTGTCGGGTGGCGGGTCGCGCCGCAGGTGGGCCGCCTCGGGACTCATGGGTGCTCGCGGCTCCTCTTGCGCGTGGTCTCTCGCTTGCGCCCTGTGGCGCGTGCGACCAGCTCCTGGGCCGTATCCCTGTCCGACGCCTCGATGACGCCAGCCAGGAAAGCTGCTGCCGTGTGTACAGCATCGGGACCGGCGGAGGCCAGCGCTTTGGCAAGGCGGTGTGTTTGCAACGCCAGCAGGCGATCGGCGAGCTGGCTGCCCTTTTCGGTCAGTTGCAGGCGGCGCTCGCGGCGATCGATTGGTCCCGTGGTTTGAAGGACGTAGCCCTGATCGACCAGCTGTTTGAGGACGCGGGCCAGGCTTTGTTTCGTGATTTTCAAGCGTTGGAGGAGGTCGGCGACGCGGAGGCCGGGGTTTCGGTTGACGAAATGCAGGACACGGTGGTGCGCCCGGCCAAAGCCCAGCTCGTCCAGCACGACATCGGGCTCTCCGACGAAGTCGCGATAAGCGAAAAACAGTAACTCGACCATCGCCACCAGCTGAGCGTCGCTGACCTCGTTGCCATCGACGGCGGTGGGGCCGGACGGCTGTCGTGCGGGCGGTGGCGAAGTTGATGGATTTACGTCAGTCATGTTGACATATTTGAAGCTGATCGATACCCATGGCAAGGCCTTTCGCGGCCGAGCCGGTATGCGGTTACAGGTCGTTTGCGCTGCCGGTAGAGGTGTGGCGAAGGGCTCCATGGAGCGTCATAGTGATGAGGGATCGTGGCCGGGCGGCGGCAGCCGGCGGCGGCGCATGGTCCCAGGGCTTGCGCCAGCGTTGTGTGCGGGCGCAGGGGCGATCCTGGAGGATGGCGCCAAACGGCGCGTGATGCATTGAAACACACACGGGAGCGAGGTGACCCATGACAGGTTCGAGTGACGCCCAGGCCAAGAGCTCCCCGACATTCGTGGTAGAGCGCAACGCGTCGCCAGTGCCGGTTGCGGAGCGCGCCAAGGTGCTGGCCGATCCGGGCTTCGGGCGCGCCTTTACCGATCACATGGCGATCGTGCGTTACACCGAAGGCAAGGGCTGGTACGACGCCAAGATCACGGCGCGCAAGCCGCTGGCGCTGGATCCCGCATCCGCCGTCCTGCATTACGCGCAGGAGATTTTCGAGGGGCTGAAAGCCTATCGCATGGCTGACGGGGGCATGGCGATGTTCCGGCCCGATGCAAATGCCAAGCGGTTTCGCCAATCGGCGCAACGGTTGGCAATGCCGGAGCTTCCCGAAGAGCTGTTCATCGAGTCGATCCGGCAGGTGGTCAAGGTCGACCGCGACTGGTTTCCTACCGTCGAGGGTGGCTCGCTCTACATTCGGCCGTTCATGTTTGCCAACGAGGTTTTCCTCGGGGTGAAGCCATCGTCGGAGTATCTCTATCTCGTGATCGTGTCGCCGGTTGGCGGCTACTTCAAGAGCGGGGCGCCGGCTGTGTCGATATGGGTGTCGCAGAATTACACGCGGGCGGCTCCAGGCGGTACGGGGGCTGCCAAATGCGGCGGCAATTATGCCTCGAGCCTCGTCGCGCAGGCGGAAGCCTCCAAGCACGGGTGCGATCAGGTGGTCTTCCTGGATGCTGCGGAGCATCGCTGGGTGGAGGAGCTTGGCGGGATGAACGTATTCTTCGTGTTCAAGGATGGTTCGCTGCAAACGCCACCGCTGGGCGGCACGATCCTGCCGGGCATTACGCGGGAAAGCCTGATGACGCTGGCGCGCGCGGAAGGCCTGACGGTTCGCGAAGAGCCTTATTCGTTCGACCAGTGGAAGGCGGACTCGCAGAGCGGTCATTTGACCGAGGCGTTCGCCTGCGGCACGGCGGCGGTGGTGACACCGATCGGGAGCGTCAAGAGCCCCGAAGGCGAGTTCAAGATGGGCGCCGGCGGTCCCGGGCAGACGACGATGCGGATCAAGCAGAAGCTCGTGGACATCCAGCGCGGCGTAGCGCCGGATTCGCATGGCTGGGTGCATCGCCTCGATTGATGCCAGTGACACGGTTGCCGGGGCTTGCGGCCTTTTGCATGGCCGAAGCTGGGTGAGCTGATCGATACGCGAATTTTTGTGGCCCCGAGAGCACAAGCCCTCGGGGTCATTTGCTATTTTGCGCATTCCGAATTGATCCAGGCGGCATCGCGGCCGAGATTGTGGCAAAGCCGGGGCAAGGTCTTGGCGGTGGCGCCGGAGGTCCGGGATGAACACGCACAATTTGATCGGGAGCGGAAGCGGGCGCAGGGAAAGCAGGCGCAGCGGGGGCTGGTGGCTTGGGGCCGCGGCTGTCGCAGCGGGGTTCATGATGCTTGCGGGAAATGCCATGGCGCAGGGGAGCGGTGGCACGCTGACCGTCAATCCCGGGCGCGATTGCCAGACGATCCGCACCTGCAACTTTGCGCGCAACGGGCGGGTGCGGGGATGCCTGTCGTCCTATTCGTGCCGCTACTGCAAAACCGTGCGCAGCCGCTGCAATCTGGGTGGCCGGCGCTATTGCGAGCGGATCGTGTGCTCGTGGGGCGGGTGAGGATCGGTTTGGCGGTCAAAGCCCCGCTTCGGTGACAGGGGTGCGCTGGCGCAGCATGCGATACAGCCACCAGGCACCGGCCGCTGCGGCGAGATGCTTGAGGCTGTGGCCGCTGATGGCGTGGGCGAGCACGCCGTAGAGCGTGCCATCGGTGCTTTCCAGCACCTTGGCCGCCACGTAGATGGCAAGAGCCACCAGCCAGTCGCCGCCGCGTGTGTAGGGGGCGGGGGTGAGACACAGCAACACGGGGATTGCGAGCAGCGGATAGAACTGGGCGACGACGTAGGGGCGCAGGTCGCCGGTGGCATGCCAGTAGGCGACGCTGGCGATGCCGTAGGCGAGAAGGCCGGCCAGCAGCCAGGCGCTGGTGTGCGCCGATAGTTTGAGCCTCTCGGTGAGGAAGCCCGCGAACAACCCCATGAAGCCGATCGCCATGGGCAGGCGGTCCCACACGAGGGTGTGGTTGTCGGGGTGCCAGTGGTAGTGAGCCGAGCCTGCCGCCGTGAGGCCGATGCCGACGAACATGGCGAGGTAGCAGCGGCGCAAATGTGAGGGCAAGCCGTGTGTGTTGCCCCTCAGCCAGAGCAGGCCGGCTGCGCCGAAGAGTGCGAACGGTAGGTTGGTGACGACATTGAGCGCATTGGGGAGGCCGAACACGCCGCGGGCGTCGTGGAAGGCGTGGTAGTCGGCGGGCTGGGCGATGGGGCCATGGATGAGGCCGAGCGCCAAGAGGATGAGCGCGGGGGCGAGGGCCAGGGCGAGGCAGGTAGCCTGGGGCTGGCCGGCCGGGGCATGGGGATGGAGGGCGCGCGGCGGTGGGTTGGCGGCATTGGGGTGGTGTGGTGCGACTCGTTCGGGCGAGGTGATGGTCATCGAACTGATCTATACCGGGCTGATGGCGGGAAAGGGACGCTCCTTCAGCGAGGATATGCGGCATCGAGCGGTGAGTTGAGCGCCCCGTGAACATTGTTCTAGCCCGCAAATGATCATGGTTCAATAAAAATTCGCAGAAGGGCTGCCTGCTGCTGGCAGGAGGGTCTCGTCAGCGTTCATTCTCGGATTGAGCTGCCGGCGTTTCGGCGGGGTTGCTTTCCCCGTGCCGTCACCACCCCTTGAAGGGTGTCCGGGACGGGGGTGAGGGGGCTTGCGGGTGGCGTAGGCGGCGAGATTGTCGATGACGAGTTGGCCCATCTTGGTGCGGGTGTGGATGGAGCGAGCCCATGCGGAGCATGGGTGAGATTGGGGATGGTCATCAGGTCGGGATCGATGCGCGGTTCGTTGAGGTAGACGTCGAGGCCGGCTGGGTGAGGATGGTGTTGTCGCGTAGCGCCGCCTGGAGGGCTGTCTCGTCGACGATGGTGCCGCGGGCCATGTTGATGAAGATGCCGCGGGGCCGAGGGCCTGAGCAACGTCGGCGTTGACCAGCTTCTCGGTGGCGGGGCCGCCTGGGAGGATCGCCAGCAGCGTGTCGACGTCGCGGGCCATGGCGACGAGGTCGTCGTAGAAGGGCAGGTCGACGTCGGCCTGTTTGCGGCGGCCGAAGTAGCACATGGGGACCCCGAAAGCATCGAGGCGGCGGCCGATGGCCTTGCCGATGCGGCCGTAGCCGATGAGGCCGACCTTGCGGTCGCGCAAGCTCTGCGTGAAGGGGTAGTCGAAGCCGGTCTCGGCCCACTTGCCCTGGCGCAGCCACTGCTCGGCCTTGGACATCTCGCGCACGGTCATGATGAGCAGGCCGAGGGCGCTGTCGGCGACCTCCTCATTCAGCACGTCGGGCGTGTTGGTGATGACGATGCCGCGTTTGGCGGCCTCGGCGACGTCGATCGAATCGTAGCCGACGCCGTAGTTGCCGATGACTTTGACGTTGGGCAAACGGCCCATCAGCTTGGCGTCGGTTTTGACGCCGGTGTGGGCGCCCGTGCAAATGCCCTCGATGCGGCTGCCGTTGCTGGCCAGGAAGGCGTCGACGTCGGAAATCTTGTTCAACCAGTGGGTTTCGAAGTCGCGCTCGAGTGCGTCGACCATGGACTGCATCATGAGGCCGGTTGATAGGATGACGGGTTTGGTCATGTGCGCCTCATGATGTTTGGCTTTATCCGGGGTGGTGCCGCAATCGTGGCGGGAATGTGGCCTCGTGTACGGAAGCATAGAATCATATTCTGCTGTTCGTGCGTGGATAAGGATTGGGCTTTCAGGTTAATCGTTGGGCATCGGTGCGGCACGCGAGACTTCGAGCGCTCGACGCGAGGGTCGGGCGGGGTGGTATCGAAGAGCCCGTCCCTTTGGTGCGGGCTCTTTTGCGTGCGTCGGCGGCCGAAGTGTCTATTGTTAAAATGAGGGCGCGGAGCGGGTGGTCGCCAGGCGGGCGAAGCACTGATGTTGGCCATGACCCAGCACAGCTACGACGTTGCCAATATCGGGGCCGGCCACAACGGGCTGGTGTGCGGTCATCTGGCAGCGGCGGGCGCGCGGGTGATCGCTGGAGAAGAACGACGTCGCGGGCGGAGCGGCGCTGACGGAAGAATTTCATCCGGGCTACCTAAATTCGGTCGCGGCATACGCGGTGAGCCTGCTCAATCCGGAAAGTCATCGAGCTGGAGCTGGCCCGGCACGGCCTTCGGATCGTCGAACGGCCGGTTGCGAATTTCTGGCCGGTCGATGACAAGCGCTACCTGCTGATGCCGTTCGGTGAAGCGGCGCGACAGCGGGCGAAAGTACCCTGGCGCGCGATGGCGCGCGGTTGCCGGCTTACGACGGGGCCATCGAAATGCGGGGCGGGTGTTGCGGACATTGCTGGTCGCGACACCGCCAAATGCGGGCGGTGGCATCGTCGAGTTGATCCGGTCGGGCGCGATTGGTCGGCTACTGTTGGGGCTCGACATCGACAGCCAGCGGGTGCTGGTGGATCTCTTCACGAAGAGTGCGGCCGATTTTCTCGACCAGTGGTTCGAGAGCGAGGTGGTGAAAGGGGCGTTGGCGTTCGACGGGATTGTCGGCTCATTGTGCGCCTTCGACGCCGGGCACGGCCTATGTGCTGTTGCATCACTGCTTTGGCGAGGTGAACGGCAAGGCGGGGGTAATGGGGGCACGCGATTGGCGGCATGGGGGCGATAGCGTCGGCGATGCGGGCTTCTGCCGAGGCGTCGGGCGTGACGGTGCGGACGGCTGGGTGCGGCAGGTGGTGGTTGAGGGCGAGCGTGCGACGGGCGTGGAACTGGAGACGGGGAGGTCATCCAGGCGCGCGGTGGCGGCGAACGTCGGGCCGAAGCTGCTGTTTCGCGATCTGGTGCCGGAGGCGGCGATCGATCCGCAGAGCGCGCTGCGGCCGCTTGCTCTCGCGATCCGACGGGGTCGGGCACGTTCCGCATGAACGTGGCGTTGTCGAAGCTGCCGGATTTCGTGTGCCGGCCGGGAACCGATCAGCAGGATCATCACGGCTCGGGGATCGTGATCGGCCCAACGCTCGATTATCTCGAGCGCGCCTATCTGGATGCCCGGCGCGATGGCTGGTCGCAGGAGCCCGTGATCGAGATCCTGATCCCGTCGACGCTGGATTCATCGCTGGCGCCGAGCGGGCAGCACGTCGCGAGCCTGTTCGTGCAGCACGTGGCGCCGCACCTGCCGCTGCCAAGGAGCTGGTCCGATGCGCGCGAGAAGGAGCGCTTTGCGGACCTCGTGATCGAGACCGTCAACCGGCATGCGCCGAACTTCAAGGCATCGGTGATTGGGCGGCAGGTGCTGTCGCCGCTGGATCTGGAGCGCCGGTTTGGCCTGATCGATGGCGATATCTTCACGGTGCGCTGGGCTCGACCAGTTGTTTTCGACGCGACCGGTGATGGGCTATGCTGCCTATCGGATGCCGGTTGCGGGGCTTTATCTGTGCGGCTCGGGTGCGCATCCAGGCGGTGGCGTGACGGGATTGCCGGGGCAATGCGGCGCGAGATTGCGCGCGCGACTTGAGGCGCAGGCGCTGGCGGGGCAAGTGAGGTCGAGCGCTGACGGCGGCCGGTTGAGGCATCAGAATTGCTGGGTGACGGAGCGCTACTCGGCCGGTGAGGGCGGCGGGCGGTCGTGTCGGGCGCGGGATTGGCGAGCGCCGGCATGGTGAGGGTGAGGCGGGAGCAACGGCGGCACCAGCAGTGCGTCAGGATGGCCGAGAGCATGAGGCCGCCGACGACGACGGAGCCGCGTCATCGATAGCCTTCGAACCGGCGCCGGGAAACATCGTCACCGCACAGCGCCTTAGTCGCCGGCGAGCGTCGCTAAAGCGATCTGGGCGATGCGGCCGGCTGCTCAGGATGCCTGTCGAGCTGCCGTCCGCGCAGGTGGATGAGCGTTTGGTGGACGAGCAGGATGGCGTTGTTGACGACGATGCCGATGAGAATGACGAACCCGGAGCAGCGTCAGCATGTCGAGGGGCTGGGCTGGTAGGCATTGAGCAGGGCCAGGCCCGCGACACCACCGATACCGGCGACGGAACGGAACTGGAATGATGAGCGCAGGCCGAAACTTTCAAACAGCACCGCCATCACCAGGAAGACGATGATCAGCGCCAGCAGCAGATTGATCTTCAGCGCGTTCCAGGTCTTGGTGAGCTGATCGGCGGCGCCGGAGAGGGAAAGTTGGACGCCTTTCGGCAGACCTTCGGCAACGACGGGCTGCATGATCTTCTCGCGCATGATGTCGAGCGCGGTCTCGAGGGGGAGATTGGCGGCCGGGCGCACTTCGAGGGTGATGGTGCGCAGGCGCTCGCGGTGGCGCACCTCGACGGGGCCGGCTGTCAACTTGACGTTGGCGAGGGCGGAAATTGGAACGATCTGGCCGTTTGGCGTAACGACGGGGTAGGCACCAATGTCCTGTGTGCGGCGGTCGGAGCTGAAGGAGGCCAGGCCCTTGAGGGTGAGGTCGATGCGGTCGGTGCCGATTGTGATTTCCTTGACGCGAACGCCGTCGTTGTAGGCGTCGAGCGTCTGGGCCAGCATCTGGGCATCGACACCGGCATCAGCCATGCGGACGCGGTCGGGGATGGCGCGCAGTTCGGGCGCTCCAAGCTCGAGGCCGGGCTGCGGGCGGAATTGGTGGCCGGCGGTGCGGGGCAGGAATTGGCCGATCTTTGCCGTCAGCTTCAAGGCGGTGGCCAGTATGTCCTCGATGTGATCGCCGGAAATATTGAGTTCGATGGCGCGGCCACCGCCGATGCCGCGGCCAAACAGTGAGCGCTGGTTGATGAAGCCGAAGGTGCCGGGCTCGGAAAAGATCGGGCGGGAGAGCACCGGGATCAACTCGGCAACGCGGGTCGGATCCTGAGCAGCGCCGCCGACAAAGGTGGTGCCGCGGACGGCGACAAAGAAGAAGTGACGCAAGGCCGGCGGGCTCGAGCGGTCGCCGGTCTCCTCTTTCTCCCAGAGCGGGCGGGCGACGGCCTCAATGCGCTCAGCGATCTTGGTCGTGGTCGGCAGGTTGTAGCCGGGAGGTGGAAGAATGACGCCGAACACCAGATTGCGGTTGCCGTCGGGCAGGTATTCAAGCTTTGGCAGGAAGCGCTGGGCGCCCCAGAGGGCACCGACCGTGATGGCAGTAACGAATGCCAGGCCGACAAGGCGGTTGGCGACGGTGAGACGGGCGTAGGCGCGCACAACGGCGGTGAAGGCGCGGCCGATATGATCGACGATCGGCAGGCTGGGTGGTGTGAGCTTGTCCTTGCCGCCGGCGAGCAGGCGACTTGCGAGTGCGGGAATGACGGTAACGGCCACCACCAGCGAGACCATGACGGAAACGGAGATGGCAACGGCGATGTCGCGGAAAAGCTGACCGGCTTCCAGCTCCATGACCAGGATGGGAATGAAGACCCTGACGGTTGTGAGTGCCGACACGAGGATGGCGCCCCATACCTGGCGTGCACCGAGATATGCGGCCTCACGCGCGGGCATGCCGTTCTGGCGCAGACGGTAGATGTTCTCGAGAACGACAATGGCGGCATCGACCACCATGCCGACGGCGAAGGCGATGCCGGCGAGCGATATGACATTGAGCGTGCGTCCCATGGCGGACATGGCGACGAACGAGGCGACGATGGAAACGGGAATGGCCAGCGAAACGACGAGGGTGGCGCGGATCGATTTCAGGAACAGCAACATGATGATCGCGGCCAGTACGCCGCCGATCCAGATGTTCTGCACCACGAGATTGATGGCGCCGTCGATGTAGACGGTTTCGTCGTAGACCTGGGTGACGGTGAGGCGGGCATCCTTCAGGGGGCCGGCGCGCAGGTCTTCCAAGGTGCGCTTGATGCCCTGCATTGTGGTGATGACATTGGCGCCACCGTCTCGCACGGCGTTGAAGGCAATGGCTGGTTCGCCCTTGTGGCGGATGCGAGCGGTCGGCTCCTTGAAACCAAAACGGACATCGGCGACGTCGCGCACGTAGACGCGGCCGAAGCGGCCGGAATCGGGTTCGGCACCGGTTTCGGCGGGGAGACTCGAATTGGCGGGCGTGCGGGGGGCTGCACCCGTGCGCAGAACGACGGCGCCAACCGACTGGATGGTGTCGAGTTCGCCTTCGACGCGGACGACGTAGCGGCGCTTGCCTTCGTCGACGTTGCCGGCGGAGAGGGAAACGCTTTCAGCACGCAGCCGGCTCAACACGAACGGTACGGTCAGCTTATAAGTGGCGAGCTTTTCCGGGTCGAGCAGCACCTGAAGCTCGCGGTCGATGCCGCCAAAGATGTTGACGCCGGCAACGCCGTCGACTCGTTCGATGCGCTCCTTGATCACGTCGGTGACGAAGGGACCGAATTCCTCGATGGGCTTGGTGTTGCCTGGCGCGCGTTTGAGGATCATCCAGGCGATCGGATTGTCGTCGGAGCCGGAGGTCTTCAGGGTCGGCTCGTTGGCCTCGTCGGGGTAGCCGGTGACGCGATCCAGCCGGTTGGCGACGAGCAACAGGGCGCGGTCCATGTTGGTGCCGATGGCGAATTCGAGAGTGACACGGGCGCGGCCCGTCTCCGAGCGCGAAATCAAGGATTCCAGGCCGTCGAGGCCCTTCAGCTCGTCCTCCTGCGGATTGACAATCTCGCGTTCGATTTCGGCGGGCGCGGCCCCGCCCCATAGCGTTTCGACTTCGATGACGGGCTTGCGAACGTCGGGGATGAGCTGGATCGGAATGCGGGTGAGTGCCAGCAAGCCGAACAGCACCGCCATCAGCACGGCGGCGATGACGGCAATGGGGCGCTCGATAGCAAGGCGGATGGGATCCATGGCGCGCCTGACTATCCCTTGCCGGCCGCAGCGGCGGTGGGCGCCGGTTCAGTCTGCACGGGTTGGCCGGGGCGCAGGCGCTCGTTGCCGCGCACGACAATGATCTCGCCGTCGGAGAGGCCTTGGACGACCTCCATGCGGCCGCTGACAGCCTCGCCAAGTTCGACGCGGCGCGCCTCGGCCTTGTTGTCCTTGACCACGTAAACCAACCAGCCCTGCGTGCCTTGCAGGAGTGCGTCCTTCGGTACCGTCATCACCTTGCGGGGGGCGCTGACGGGAAGTTTGAGGGTGACGGTGCTGCCGACGGCCAGATTGCCATCGGTCTTGCCGCTTTCGGTCAGGGTGAAGCGCACGAGCCGGGTGCGGGTGGAGGCGGATTGCAGGGGAACGACGACGCGGACCTGGGCCGCAGCCTCGCGGCCATCCTCGTGCGTGACGGCGACACGCGTGGCACTGTTGAGCCCCATTGCCACCATGGCGGCTACATCAGCCTCGATCTCGAGGCTTGAAGGATCCAGCAAGGTCGCGACCTTCTCGCCCTGCTGGAGATACTGGCCGACGTGAGCCGAGCGTTGCAGGACGATGCCGTCGAAGGGCGCGCGGATCTCGGCGTGGTCGAGATTGTAGCGGGCAGTGTCGCGGCTGGCCTCAGCAGTGCGCAGCTGGGCTTCGGCCTGGGCGCGTTCGCTCTGGGACTGGAGGGCGGCCTGTTCCAGGTCATCGTAGGTGGAGCGGGAGAAGGCGGTGGACTTCTTGAGGCCGGCTTGGCGCTCGAAGGCCATGCTTGCGCGCTTGGCCTTGGCGTTGGCCACGTCGATGCCGGCTTTGGCCACGCCAATTGCGGCTTCGGCGGCCGAGAGGGCGATTTCGAGGCGGCGCTTGTCGAGGCGGACGAGCACGTCGCCACGTTTGACGCGCTGGCCGATTTCGAACGTGACGGCGTCGACGATGCCAGCCACGCGTGCGGCAATGCCCGATCGGCGGTTGGCAACGATATGGCCGATCACGGGCTGCGTATCGCTGATCTCGCGCGCCTCGACGCGATCGACGAGGACGGCGGAGGCGCGGTTTTGCGCTTGGGCAGGAACACGCGACCAGGCCAAGACAGCGGTCAGGCACAGGGCGGACACGGCGAACGCGCGGCGGAAGCTAGCGCCGGGGCCGTTTTGGTCTCGCCGGGTCCGTGTCGTCGGGTTGCGCGCGATCATCAGTTGTTGTCACCGTTTTCGTTTCGCTCGCGTTGCCTCTCTCATAAAGCACTGTTGCCGGGCTGTCGAATGTGGCGGGGTTGGCTGGGTTTGCAGGCGATCGGGGCTGGAGATATCAAGTCTCAAGGTTGGCGACGGGCGCGGGACGGCAGCATCCGGTGCAGCAAGCCGTCGCGCAAAATGAGTTGATGGCGCAAGACGAGCCCAACGTGGGCCATGATCGCGGCAAGCAACACCCATCCGGAGGCAATGTGGATCCATTTGGCAGCGCCTGACAGAAGCGGCCAGCTGCCGATAGGGTTGGGAAGTGGCCACCGGCCGAAGAGTTGGACGCCGTAGCCGCCCGCCATGACATAGAGGAAGCCGGAGACGGGCATGACGACCATGGCGGCGTAGAGGACCTGCTCGGCGCGGTGGATGAAGCGGTGCTCCCAGGCGACGAGGGACGGTGCCCATGGTGGCAGCTCGCCGGTGCGGCGATTGATGAGGCGCGCTGTGGCGATTGCGAGGGCCAGCAGGCCGATGGACTTGTGCCAATTGTAGGCGTCGGCGGATGTCCAGCCGAGCAGGCGGCCATCCTCGCCAATGCGGCTCATGAGGTGGCCAGCCGCATACTGGAATGCGAACATCACAAGCATGAGCCAATGCAGGGTCTTGGTGATAGCGCCATAACCTGCCGACGTGTTGAGGAGGCTCATGCTGGGTTGGGGGCTCCGGGTTCGGGTTGGCGGGTGGAATGTCGCCGACGAGGTCAGGTGATGTGGACCTCAACACGGCCGAGGGCGCCGAAGTCGGCAACGACGTGGCTGCCGGGGGATATCTCGAGCGGCTGCATGGTGGTGCCGGTGGTGACGATGGCGCCGGCGTCGAGACCCAGGCCTAGGGCCGACAGCTCGTTGACGAGCCAGGCAAGGGCGCGGCGGGGATCGCCGAGGACATTGGCGCCGAGGCCGTCACGGGTGAAGCGGCCTTCAACCTTGCCGACGACGGGGTGTTGGGCCAGATCGAGCCGGCGCCAGTCGGTGTCGGCGGGCTGGCCGAGGACGAATTCGTGTGTGCAGGCGTTGTCGGCGATGAGCTGGGCCTCGCCAGCGGTGGCGAAGTCGGCGAAACGGGAATCCGGGATCTCGATGGCGGGGATCAGGGCGTCCATGGCGGCTGTGACCTCGGCTACGGTGTAGGGCGCAGTCCGGGGTGGGAGGCGCGTTCCTGCACGGAAGGCGAACTCCGGCTCGGCAACCCGCATGCGGTTGTGGCCGAGGGGGAGAGAGGCGCCGGAGGCGTGCAGGCGCTCGGCAAGAAGGCGACCGGCAAGGGGGCCGCCGACGCCGATATGGCTCTGGCCCGAGGCGCTGGTTGCGGCGATCTTCCAACCGATAGGAGCGGTGGTGCTGCGGGCGGCGAGCCGGGCCTGGGCGGCATAGCCCGCGCGGCGGTCGTGGGGGCGGCAGTGATCGGGCAAGGCAGCGATGACGGCGCCCTGCTGCCAACAATTCCAGATCAGGCTGGCTGCGGCTTCAGCGGTGCTTGCGAAAGAGCCCGGGGCATCGTCGTTCATTCGGCGGCATCCTGGTGAGCGTCGCGCGGGTTCTCGATGGCTGGGACTTCGCAGCCCGTTGGGCAGCAGCGGCCGGGCTGCTTGGAGACGCGCTTGCCGTCATCTGTGACGCCGCGATCGAGCAGGTTCTCGACCAGCTCGCGCTTTTCGCCGACGGGATAGTTGCGCCAGATCTCGCGCTTCATGGCCTCGGGGCTGCCACCGCCGTGCAGCGAGATGACGCTCATCCAGCTGCCGGTGTGGGAGGCGGTGAGGTCCTCCATCAAGCGGGCAACCTCCATGCGGTGGGTGGCTGGAACATCGGGCCTTCCTGCGAGCACGGCCTGCAGGGAGGCCGCTGTTTCGGGATTGTGGTCCTCGTCGGGACCGGGGAGGGCCACGATCAGGCCGCCGGAGACGGTGTGGGCGAGGCGATGCATGTCGTAGATCTGGGTTGCGAGCAGCAGCTTGCCGACGTTGGCAAACACAGGGTCCGGCATGACGGAGCCGGCCGGGTCCTTGGTGGCGTAGACGGAGGCGGCGACGCCGCAGGCGAAGAAGCCTTCAACGATCTTGATCAACTCGACCATGGTCTCGCGGATGTGGGGATGGCGGTCGGGATCGAGACCGTTGGCGTCGACCATCATGGCGCCGGCACCAATCAAGAGATCGCCGAAGCCGGCGCGGGCGGCGATGCAGGAATGGCGGTGATGGGTGGCATAGGAGGTGGTCATGAAACCGGCTTCTTCGACCTGGCCGTCGAGGAACACGCGCTCGTGGGGAACGAAGACTTCGTCGAACTGGATGACGCTGGTCGCCTGGCCGTATTTGGCAGAATACTTGGCGGCGGGATCGCCCGCGCGGCCGGCGGGTCGGGTGATGATGGTGACGCCTGCGGCATCGATGGGGACCGCGCAGGCGACGGCGAAGTCTGCATCCTCCGGCGTCATGGTTCGGCACGGCAGCACCAACAGCTCGTGCATGTAGGGGGCGCCGGTGACGATGGCCTTGGTGCCGCGAATGACGATCCCGTCGGTACGGCGCTCGGTGATGTGCACATAGGAATCGCGGTTGGCCTGCCGGCCCGGTCGCTGGGAGCGGTCGCCCTTGGCGTCGGTCATGGCGATGCCGTGGCTCCAGTCGTTGTCCTGGCTCTCGTGCAGATAGGCGAGGAAGCGCTGGTGGCGATCGGTTCCATTGCGTGCATCGAGGCGATGCGTGGCCTGGTAAAGAGCGTTCAGTGCATCGTGTGAGAGATAACGCTGGGCACACCCCGATTCGCGGCAGACAAGGCGCACCGCCTCGAGCTTCATGAGCAGGTCGTTGGCGTTTTCATCGATATGCAACATGCGGTTGACGCGCTTGGCGCTGGTTGCCTGAATGGCCGTCATGAGGGGCTGGTGCTGGCCGTTGCTCGCGAATTCGTAAGCAACGGCGGTGGCGGCGATGCCTGGTGCGAGCAGAGGCTCGTCGGCGACGCTCTCGACCCGCTGGCCGTTGAGAAAAACGCGGGGAGACAAGCCTTTGAGGCTTTCGCGGTAGTGGGCGCCAGACATGATCATGGTGGGGTCTCCAAACGGCTTTCCGGGGAGGCTAGCGGTAGTGGCGGCGGGCTTCAACGGCGGCGATTGCGCTTCGCACCAGAAGGTGTCGGCCGCGGGACGACGTTCGGGCAGTTAGGACTATGAGCACGCGGGATTTGTCCAGGTCGGCAAGGTAGGGTAAATGCTGATCATCCGGTGCGGTCTTATGGCGTGCCGGCCGGTCTTCCAACGCGAGCCTTGAGGAGAACGAAGCATGGCCGACGTCGACTACACTGCCGATATCAAGAAGTATGCGCCCACCGTCAATGAGAAAGCCGTGCAGGGGATCGTGCGTTTCTGCGGCATTGCGTTGCGCAGCCGTGACGCCTCGCACGTATCGTGCTCATCGAAGAGCGAGCTGGAGACGGTTCGCGAGAGTTTCCTCAAGCGCAAGCTGGCGTTGACGGAAGACGACGCCGCGCTGGACAAGCGCATCAATGACGTGTGCGAGCAGATGAAGGGCGTGAACATGAAGCATCGCGTGACCTTCTACTACCTGTTGGCGGACAAGGCCGGCAAGCTCGACAGCCTGTGAGGTTGTGAGGAACCTGTCGTCGGCTGCCGCAAGGGAGTGGCTGCACGATGATGGGTGATGCAGCGCGGCACGAGAAAAAGCCCCGGTCGCCTTGTGTGACCGGGGCTTTTCGCTGAGTGCGGTCCGGCAATGCCGGCTGTTGGATTGGTCTTTGCTCGCTTGCCTCAGGTTCCCATTACTAAGCGCGGCAGCCACAAGGCGATGTCGGGCCAGATCATCAACAGAACGATCAGGAGGAACATCGAGATCACAAAGGGCAATGTGCCGATGATTACGTCGCCGACCGTGCCGCGCCCTTCACGGACACCGTGGACGACGTAGAGGTTGACGCCAACGGGTGGCGTGATCAGCGCCGTCTCCATCAGAATGGTCAGGACGATGCCGAACCAGACGGCGTCGTAGCCGAGATGCTGGACGATGGGGAAGATCAGCGGCGTGGTCGTCAGCATCATGGACAGCGTCTCCATGAAGCAGCCGAGGATCACATAGAAAATGATGATGGCGATCATCGTCTGGGTTGGCGACAGGCCGAGGCTGACGACGAATTCGGTAAGCTGTTTCGTCAGGCCGATCTGGGCGAGGGCGAAGTTCAAGAACACGGCCGCCAGGATGATCAGCATGACCATGGCCGAGGTCTTCATCGTGCCCTCGAACACCTGGCCGAGCATTTTCAAGCTGAGGGCGCCGTTGGCGGCGGAGAGGACGAGGGCGCCGACAACACCAAGCGAGGCCGCTTCAGTCGGCGTTGCGAGGCCGGCGTAGATCGAGCCGACGACGACCATGAAAATCAGCACGGGCGGGAGCAGGTCCGGCAGCGCACGCAAGCATTCGCCGAAATCGAACTTGATGGGTTCGCCACCCCATTCCGGCCGAATGAGGCAGGCCATCAGCACGGTCAGGGCAAACATGGAGGCCAGGATGAAACCCGGTATGAAGCCTGCGAGGTAAAGCTGGGGCACGGAGCTGTTGGTCAACAGGCCGTAGATGATGAGGTTGATGGAGGGCGGAATGAGGATGCCAAGCGTTCCGCCGGCGGCGATGGTGCCGAGAAACAGCCGCTCGTTGTAGCCTCGGCGCTCGATCTCCGGTGTTGCCACGACGCCGACGGTGGCGGCGGTTGCAACGGAAGAGCCGCTCGAGGCTGCAAAGAGCGCGCAGGAGCCGATGTTGGCGTGCATGTTGCCGCCCGGCAGCCAGGCCAGCCACTTGGACATGGCAGCGTACATTTTGTCGGCGATGCCGGCCCGGAGCAGGATCTCGCCCAGCATGATGAACATGGGGACGGCGACGAGAATGGCGGAAATGGAGTTCTGCCAGACCGTGTCGCCCATGCCGATCAAGAGGCGGCCGCCTGCAAAGATGTGGTCGAGGGCGATGCCGAGCACGCCCAAGGTTGCCGCGACGGGGACAGCGAGCGCCAGCAGGGCCAGAAGGATGAAGAGAGTTGTGAGGAGCATTTAGTGTTTTCCCTGCCCTGAACCGCGGTGGACGCGCTCGTGGGCCACTTCTTCTGCGGCGTGAGAGACCTCGGCTGTCACCTCTTCTTCCAGCGTCCTGACGCCGGCGACGGCGACCACATCCTCAGGCCGGCCCTGCAGGACGGCCTGGATACACCGCAAGACGATGAGGACGAGGACAACCGCGAACCAGAGCCAGCCCAGCATCCACAGGGCTTGCGGGTAGGCCAGCGGGGTGCGCCATGAGGTGATGGAGGTGGCTTCATACTGATAGCTGTCGAGCCACATGTACCAGCCGCTCCAGAGCATGGCGGCGAGGAACAGGCCGAGAGCTGCGAGCGCGGCGAAATCGAGAAAGGCCTTTAGTGCCGTGGGGGCCAGCATGTAGATGCCGTCGATTCGCACGTTGGCGCGGTCGAGGAGGCCCAGGGCAAAGGCCCACGAGGTGGAGATGGCGAAGGCATAGCCTGAAAGCTCGTCGGCGCCTTCAAGCGAGAAATCTGCGAGTTTTCGAACAAGTACGTCGAAGGTGACGACGAAGGCGGTCAGCAACATCATCAATCCGCCAAGCCACGAGGCGGCCTTCGAGATCGTTCTGGCACGGCCCAGCAGTGAGTCGAGCATGACTTGCCCCCTTGACCGGACGCCTCAAAAAGAGGCGTCCGGGTTCTCATGAGTTCACGGTTGGAGGTACTGGAAAGCGTACAGTGCGCTTTGGAACGACGGCTTATTTGGCTGCGGCTGTGAGGCCAACGACCTTGCCGACGGTGTCATTCCATTCCTTGACGCACTCAGCGCCGCAACGCTTGGCCCAGGCGCCGAGAACGTAGTCTTCGGCGACCTTGTTCATGGCCTTGCGATCTTCTGGGGTCGGAACGACGAGGGTCATTTTGCCGGGCTCACCGAAGCGGCACTTGCCACCCTGGCCGGTGTTGCAGATGAAGCCCTGGGCGTCGTTCTCCTGAACGCCTTTCCACGCCTTCACCTCGAATTCGGCGAACTGCTTGGTCAGGAATTCCTGGGTCGGCTTGTCGAGGCTGTTCCAGCGCTTCATGTTCATGGCGACGAAGCTCGTGCCCCAGCCAAGGCCGGCCTTGTAGATGTGGGTGACGACTTCACGCCACTTGGCGTCGTAGGCCGGCAAGGTGCCGGTGATGCCGCAGTCGGCAACGCCCTTCTGCAGAGCGGGGACGACCTCGCCGAAGGCGATGGTGACGGGGACGGCGCCGACGCCCTTCACAAAGTCGCCCATGGACGAGCCATAGACGCGGACTTTGAGGCCCTTCAGATCAGCGAGCTTGTTGACCGGCTTGGAGCACCAGAACTGCTGGCTCGGGTAGCTGAACATGGCCATCAGTTTGACGCCATATTTCTTCTCGAACTCGCGTGCGACGACGGAGCGATAGACCTCGGTGGCCTTCTTCTCCTGGTCGAATTCCGGCATCACGGCGGTGAGGTCGATGGCTTCGAGTGCTGGCGATTTCGAGGCCACGTATTGCACGACGCCGGCGACGATGTCGTAGACGCCCTTGCGGGTGAGGTCGACGATTTCAAACCCGGAAAGCCCAAGCTCCGTGATCGACTTGAGGTCGACCTTGATGTTGCCGCCTGAGGCTTCTGCCATGTTCTTGGTGAAGAACGGCTGTTCGATTTCCTTGTAGTGGGTGGTGAAGTTCCACGTTCCCACCATTTTGAAATCCTGCTTGGACGGGCCCTCGGCCATCGCAGGCGCAGCAGCCAATGCTGCTACCGCGACAGCCGCAGCGGCTGCCTTAACAAGATTCTTCATGGGTCTTCCTCCCTTTGATGCAAACAAACTTCTGAATCGTGCGTCGGCGTCCCGCCGCACGATTACTGGTTATCGTCGGAGTGTACTTATAACAGCGATTATTGCTTTGGCGAGCGCCTGAGCGGGCAATAACGTGCGGATTGTGTGGGCGGATTGCCGGGCAGATTGGCGTCGATGACTGAGCTCGGGGGCTTTTTGACCTGCAGATTCGCTGCGCCTGAGGCCTCAAATTTTTCGGCTTGAATGCTTGTCCGGACACGATGTGACAGGGGTTGGTGGAGAAACTATCAGATTGCTGAGCGAAGTGGCAATTTGCGAGGTCGATGCTGGCGTCCGAGGTTCGCGCGTTCGATGGTGTAACTGCGACAACGAGGCACAGCTCGGCACCGCTGTGACGTCTAAGCGCGCGGTGGAGTGCAGACGAGCACAGGCTTGATATGGGGCGATGCCGACGGTCGTTGGCTGTTGGGCGAGATCGCGCTCGGTTCCGGTGTTGCGCTGCTTTTGCAGCGTGACGTGCGGGTCACGTCTGCTCCTGTGGGAACAGGCGCAACTGCCCGTTTGCGATGCAACCTTTGCGGCTGTCACGTGGCGGCAGGATCAGCGCTGCGCGGGGACCGAACGGCAGATGCGCTGTACTACAAGGTCACGCCAAGTCGCCTATGCGCATTCATCGGCATCAGGCCGCGGACGCGGTTGAGCTGGGCGCGGTCGATGTGGGCGGACGCAAAGCCCACGCCATCGGAGACGCGGGCGACGATGTGCCCCCAGGGGTCGGCGACAAGGCTGTTGCCGTAGGAGAGGCGGGTGGCGCCACCGCCATCGACAAACGGACCGTATTGGCCGGGGGCCACGACGTAGCATTGTGTCTCGATGGCGCGGGCGCGCAGCAGGACGTCCCAATGATCCTTGCCGGTCTGCACGGTGAAGGAGGAAGGCACCATGATGACGTCGGCGCCTCGCTTGGCGAGGGTGATGTAGAGTTCGGCAAAGCGCATGTCGTAACAAATCGTGCAGCCGATTTTCAGGCCTTCGAGGTCGTAGAGGACGATGTCCTCGCCGGGACGGATGGTGTCGCTCTCGTTATAGGGCGTGCCGTCGGGGGCGGTGATGTCGAACATGTGGATCTTGCGGTAGCGGGCGACTTCGGCGCCGTCACGGTTGAAGACGCAGGTGGTGTTGTAGACTTGGCTGGTGGAAGTGGGGATGTGCTCGATCATGGAGCCGCCGTGAACCCAGACCTTGTGGCGGCGGGCGAGCGTTGCCAGAACCTCCCAGGCGGGGCCACCCGGGAGCTTGTCGGCCTCGCGGACCTTGTCGGCCGTGGTGCCGCCACGCCAGCTCCAAACCTCCGGCAGGACGACGACATCGGGCTTGTCCATAGCGACCGCCCGCTCGATCAGTTCGGTTGCTTGCGCAATGTTCTTGGTCTTGTCGCTGATCGAGTTGGTCTGGATGACGGTGAACTTCATGGCAGGCACCTTGGCGGGATGGGAGGCATTGGGGCAGTCTACACGGGCTTGGCGGGAGACGTCGCGGGTTTGGCGGTGGCACGATGGTCGGTTAGGCTTGTGGCTCAATCGACGGGGTCGGAGATGGTCATGCAAGAACTGAAGTCAGAATTCCTGTTTTCGCTTTCAGCAAGCGTGACGCGGCTGCTGGACGTGGGCGACGTGCCGGCGGGCCGTCGGCATGTGGATCTGCTGGGGGCGGGTACCTTCGAAGGGCCGAAACTCAAGGGCGAGTTGCTAGCGGGCGGTATCGACATGAAAACCATTCGCAGCGATGGCGGTGTCATTCCCAATGTGCGGCTGGTGCTGAAGACGGACGATGAGGCGCTGATTTTCATGCACTATACGGGCATTCGCTGTGGTGCGCCGGAGATCATGGCACGGATCGCAGCCGGCGAGATCGTAGATCCCTCCACATATTACCACCGGTCAACGCCCTACTTCGAGACGGCGTCGCCCAAGTATGCCTGGCTCAACCGCATCGTGACGGTGGGCATTGGCTGGCGCAAGGCGGAGAGTGCAGGCTACGACGTTTTCGAGATCCTGTGAGGGGCGCCGCGCCTATTTGGCTGCAGCCGAAATCAGCTTTCGCTTGAGGATTTTGCGGTCGGCTAGGGCGATATGGATAGCCTCCACGCCGGCGGGACGCGCCATCATGATCAGCGCTTCGGTGTCGCCGAGGAGGCGTGCATCGAGCAGTCTGCCGGGTTCGAAGGCCAGAGCGCGCACGTCGCTGCCATCAGCGGCAGCCATCAGCAGCGTGGCGTCGTCGGTGCGCGTGAGGTAGCCGTCGCCGTTGGTATCGGATTTGACGAGGCTGACGAGGATGGCCTTGGCGGGGGGCGGGGGGCTTGCTGGCGTTTCGTTGCGTTGCCGCAGGAGCCTGGCGTCGGTGATCAGTGCGGAATGGTCGGACAGGAGATAGCGTGCGGTGGCTTGCGCGACATCGTAAATGACGTAGTTGCGAATGCTCGAGGCCGTTTTGCTGTGGAGGCCGAGGCGGTAGTTGGCTCCGTCCTCGACCGGCGCCCATAGCAGTCTGGCGGGCTCGAGCCAGGAGAAGGCGCCGATGGTGAGCCGCTCGCTGGGTTGGGGGTTGGTGGGGGCTATGCCGCTTGCCAGGATGGGGCGGGTTTCGTGGCGGGTGACCTGGAACAGGGCGTAGGTGCCTAGAAGAAGGCCAAGGACGCAAAGGCCAGCGATCGCCAATGCGTTCATGCGCCAGACCAGTCGGAAAAAACGATTGGCGGTCATGGTGGGTCCTGGAGCGGTTCACACTGAGAAACGGTCGTAGGCAGGGAATGCGACGGAAAGTGGATCTCGTGACGGCGGGGCAGGCGTTGGCCGTGCCGCTGCCTGGATCGCAGAATCGCTGGCGATGGAGTTCCCTCTTGGCAAAGGGCCTGGCACGCGCGAGGCTGGGACAACGCCCAATCTCAATCGCAGAGGACCCACGCCCATGTCACATCCCTTCGATCTCACTGGCCAGGTTGCCGTCATCACCGGCTCGAGCAAGGGCATCGGTCGCTCGATCGCCGAGGTGATGGCTCAGATGGGCGCCAAAGTGGTGGTGTCGAGCCGCAAGGCGGATGCTTGTGAGGCTGTTGCGGCAGGCATTCGCAAGGCCGGCGGTGAGGCGACGGTCATTCCCTGCCATATCGGGCGTAAAGAGGATTGCGAGGCACTGGTGAAAGGTGCGGTTGCGAAATACGGCAAGATCGACGCCATGGTCTGTAACGCGGCCGTCAATCCATACTTCGGTCCGCTGTCGGGGATTTCCGACGAGCAGTGGGACAAGATCATGGAGAGCAATATCCGCTCCAACCTGTGGCTTGCCAATTTGACGGCGCCGGGCATGGCGGAGCGCGGTGGCGGTACGATTACGATCGTGTCGTCGATCGGTGGCCTCAAGGGGTCGGCCAAGCTTGGCGCCTATGCAGTGTCGAAGGCGGCCGATTTCGGGTTGGCACGATCGCTGGCGGTGGAGCTTGGCCCAAAGAACGTGCGCGTCAACGCGATAGCGCCGGGGCTCGTCAAGACGGACTTCGCGCGGGCGCTGTGGGAGGACAAGGCCAACCTCGAAAAGCGCTTGGTGAACTCGCCGCTGAAGCGGATCGGCGATCCCGAGGACATCGGTGGGATCGCGGCATTCCTGGCCTCGAAGGCTGCCGCCTTCATTACGGGCAGGTGATCGTTGCCGATGGCGGTGTGACGATTGCGTGACGTCGGCGCCTGCGGATGCCCACCTTCGGCATCCGTCTCTTGCGTGACGCCTTCGGATGCCCACCTTCGGCATCTGGCGTGTGGATACGGCGGCGTTTGGTTCAATGGCGGGCGGGTGCTCGGTGATTGCCATTGCGCTCGGCCTATGGGTGCTTTTCTATAGCTTTCAGACTTTGGTTCACGGATCACCGGAGGACGCCCAAGATGGATCTTCGTTTCAGCCCCGAGGAAGTGGCCTTTCGCAACGAGGTCAGAACGTTCTTCCAAACCGAGGTGCCGCTTTCCATTCGCCGCAAGGTGATCGAGGGCCGCGAGTTGACGAAGGAGGATATCGTCACCTCGCACAAAACGCTGCACAAGCGGGGCTGGGCGACGCCGGGCTGGGCGAAGGAGTGGGGAGGTACAGGCTGGTCGCCGGTGCAGTTCTATATGTTCGGTGAGGAGATGCAGCTCAACGGCGTGCCGGCTCCCGTCGGCTTCAACGTCACCATGCACGGGCCGGTGCTGATCCAATTCGGCACCGAAAAGCAGAAGAAGTATCATCTGCCGCGCATTGCTGCGTGCGATGACTTCTGGTGCCAGGGGTTCTCGGAGCCGGGGTCGGGATCGGATCTGGCGTCGCTCAAGACGACGGCGGTGAAGCAGGGCGACCATTACATCGTCAACGGCCAGAAGATCTGGACGACGCTGGCGCAGTATGCCGACTGGATCTTCTGTCTCGTGCGCACCGATCCCAATGCGCCAAAGAAGCAACTCGGCATCTCCTACCTGATGATCGACATGAAGACGCCGGGGATCACACACCGGCCGATCGTGACCATGGATGGCGGGCGCGAAGTCAACGAGGTGTTCTTCGACAACGTCAAGGTGCCCGTCGAAAACCTGGTCGGCGAAGAAGGCCGGGGTTGGGATTGCGCGAAATATCTGCTCGGCAACGAGCGCACGGGCATTGCACGTGTCGGCACGTCGAAGATGCGGGTGGCGCGGATCAAGGAGCTGGCGCGGATCGTGCCGTCGGGCAATGGCTCGCTGATGGACGACGAGCGCTTCGCTGAAAAGGTGGCGGCGGTCGAGGTCGAGCTCAAAGCGCTGGAGATGACGCAGTTGCGGATCATTTCCGACGACCGCAAGGCGGGGCGCGGCGGAAAGCCGAACCCGGCCTCCTCGATCCTGAAGATCAAGGGCAGCGAGCTGCAGCAATTGACGACGGAGCTGTTGATGGAAGTGGCGGGGCCGCTGGCGCTGCCGTACGTGCGGCAGGATCCCGACGATCTGACCGGCCACAACGCGGGCCCGGCGGGGGTGGAATGGGCAAACCCGATGGCGCCGCAGTACTTCAACAACCGCAAGGTTTCGATCTACGGCGGCACCAACGAAATCCAGCACAACATCATCGCCAAGGCCGTGTTGGGTTTCTGAGTGCGGTCGGTCGTCATGCGCTGCGTGGCCCTGTGGGCGTGCGCCAGTCGAAGGGTTAGGACATGGATCTCGATTATTCCGAGGAGCAGCAGCTTCTCAAGGACAGCGTGAATGGCTTGCTGGCGCGGCGCTATCCCGATGTGGTGAAGACGCGGGTTGAGATGGCGAAACAGCCGAAGGGCTATAGCGAGGCGGGTTGGAAGGAGCTGGCCGAGCAGGGGCTGGCAGCCATTCCGTTCGCCGAGGAAGACGGGGGGCTCGGTCAGGGGCCGATCGAGATGATGATCGTCGGCGAAGCCATGGGGCGGACGCTGGCGCTGGAGCCCTTCTATGCGACAGTGGTGCTGGGTGGCGGCATTCTCAGGCATGCCGCGTCGGCAGAACAGCGCGCACGGCTGGTGCCGGAGATTGCTGCGGGCAACATGACGCTGGCGCTTGCGACACAAGAAAAGCAGTCGCGCTTCGACATTTTTGACGTTGCGACAACGGCGAAATCCGATGGTGCGGGCGGCTATACGCTCGAAGGCGAGAAGATGGTGGTCGTCAATGGCGACAGTGCCGACAAGATCATCGTCTCGGCGCGTGTTTCCGGTGACCGACGCGCGAAGGATGGGATCGGCTTGTTCGTGGTCGACGGCAAGGCTGCAGGCCTGACGCGGCGGGGTTATGCGACGCAGGATGGTGGACGGGCTGCCGACATCACGCTTTCGGGCGTGAAAGTGGGCAAGGACGATGTGCTGGGTGAGCCCGGCAAGGCGTTGGCCGCCCTCGAGCGCACGACGGACGAGGCGATTGCCTATCTGGCAGCGGAGGCGGTCGGTGCCATGGACGTGGTGCACGAGGCCACCGTCGAGTACCTGAAGACGCGCAAACAGTTCGGCGTTGCAATCGGCTCGTTCCAGGTGCTGCAGCACCGTTCCGTCGACATGTTCACGGCGCTCGAGCAGTCGAAGAGCATGATGATCTATGGCGGCATGATGGCTGGCGAGGACGATGCCACGGAGCGGCGCAAGGCGATGCATGCCGTTAAAGTGCAGATCGGACGCGGCGGTCGGCTGGTCGGTCAGGACGGCGTGCAGTTGCACGGCGGCATCGGCATGACCAACGAGTACAAGGTTGGCCACTACTTCAAGCGGCTGACCATGATCGACCTCGCCTTCGGCAATGCAGACCACCATGTCCGCGCGCTGGCACGGATGGGCGGTCTTATTTAGTGGCGCGTTGCGACTCCCCTTCGGGGAGCCGGCCGCAACGCGCGTCGACGTGAGGGCCGGCCGCATTGCGCGTGGGTGCACTGGGCGGCTGGCCAGCGGCGCTGAGGCCTGCCAGAGTGGGGCCGGCATTCAACATGAACGACCGAGCCCAAGCATGACGCAAGATTTACGTGACCCCGTTCGTCTCTCGCAGGCGCTAATTCGCTGTCCCTCGGTAACGCCGGAGGAAGGTGGCGCGCTGAGCTTGCTAGAGCGTTTGCTGGAGTCTGCCGGATTCAAATGCCATCGGCTGGTGATGACGGAGCCTGGCACGCCGGACGTTGACAACCTCTATGCGCGCTTTGGGCGGGGGCAACCGAACCTTTGTTTCGCAGGCCATACGGATGTGGTGCCGGTGGGCGACGAGAAGGCGTGGACGCGGTCGCCGTTTGGTGCGGAGATCCATGACGGCGTGCTTTATGGGCGCGGTGCGGTCGATATGAAGGGCGCGATTGCCTGCTTCGTGGTGGCGGCTTTGCGTCACATCGAGCGGCACGGAAAAAATCCGGATTTCTCGATCTCGTTGCTGATCACGGGAGACGAAGAAGGGCCGTCGATCAACGGCACCATGAAAGTGCTCGACTGGATGCGCGATAAGGGCGAGATCATGGATGCCTGCGTGGTGGGTGAGCCATCGAACCCGAAGTCGCTGGGTGACGAGATCAAGATCGGGCGGCGCGGATCGCTCAATGGCGAACTGGTTGTGCTCGGCAAGCAGGGACATGCGGCCTATCCGGAACTGGCAGAGAATCCAGTGCCGAAACTGGCAAGGTTGATCGACCGATTATCATCGACGCCGCTCGATGAGGGCACGCCGGATTTCCAAAGCTCGAGCCTGCAGGTGACGGTGATCAGTGCGCCCAACACCGCGACCAACGTCATTCCCGCGGAAGCGCGTGCCAAGTTCAACA
This sequence comes from Hyphomicrobiaceae bacterium, assembly GCA_041397705.1. Lineage (GTDB taxonomy): Bacteria > Pseudomonadota > Alphaproteobacteria > Rhizobiales > Hyphomicrobiaceae. The sequence goes on along the minus strand of JAWKWC010000001.1, from coordinate 217,646 downwards.
TTCGTTATAATGATCTGTGGCGGCGGCCCAATGTCGAGGCGTGGGTGCGCGAACAGTGCGCGGCAGCAGCGCTGGACGTTGGAGCGCGGTTCGAGGTTTCGTTTTCGGGGACGGGCGACGTGTTCCTGACCAAACCGGGGCCGCTGGTGGAGACGATGCGCGCGGCGGTGACCGCGGCGACTGGACGGCAGCCGGCGCTGACGACGGGCGGTGGCACGTCGGACGCGCGATTCATCCAGGCCTATTGTCCAGTGATCGAGTTCGGTCTCGTCAATGAGACCATCCATGCGATCGACGAACGCTGCCCGGTGGCTGATCTCGAAAAACTCACTGACATCTACGCGCGTTTCATCGCCGGATACTTTGGCAGCGCGGCGTAAGACGTGGCACGACCCGGCGGGCCTGCGCTACCGGGCGTATTGACCAGCGCCCAGCCTGCGGTCACCCTCAGGAAAACGCAAACCGGGAGAGGCTGCGCATGTCGCTCGAGCTTGGATATCTGTTGCCGACGCGTGAAATGATCATGTCGGGGCGGAACGAAACGGCTGGCATGCTGGCGCTCGCCGAGCGGGCCGAGCACCTGGGCATGGACGGTATCTGGATCGGTGACAGCCTGACGGCGCGTCCCCGGCACGAGCCGTTGGCGATGCTGGCGGCGGTGGCGGCGCGGTGCCGCGAAGGTGCTGGTTGGTACGGCGGTGCTGTTGCCGGCGTTGCGCAATCGGTGCTGCTGGCGCATCAAGCGGCGACGATCGATCGCATTTCCGAGGGGAGGCTGGTGCTGGGTGTTGGCATTGCCCGCGACGTGCCCTCGATCCGGGCCGAGTTCGAGGCCGCGGGGGTGCCGTTCGAAAAGCGCGTCGGGCGGATGATGGAGGGATTGGAACTGGCGCGCGCGCTATGGCGCGGGGAGCCGGTCGACTGGGATGGGCGGTGGCATCTCGAAAAGGCGACTGTTGGGCCGACGCCACACCGGGCGGGCGGGCCACTGCTTTGGGTGGCGGGCGCGCTGCCTGTGAGCCTGGAGCGGGCGGGGCGGCATTTCGACGGCTGGATGCCCAACGAGGGGGACGCTGCAACCTGGGGGCAGCGCTGGCAGGAGGTCAAGCGCGTGGCCGCGGCTGCGGGGCGGGACGCCTCGAAGCTGACGGGCGCGATGTATTTGACGTTGTCGCTCGACGATAACGTGGCGGCGGCCAATCAGCGGCTCGATCAGTATCTGGAGAGCTACTACAACGCACCGGCGGCTGGGCTGCGCAAGCGGCAGGAGTGCTTTGCAGGGCCGGCCGGCGCGGTGGCTCCGTATCTGGCGGGGTATGCGAAGGCTGGGGCACGGCACTTAATTTTGCGCTTTGTGGGCGATCATATCGAGCAGATGCGGCAGATCGCCCGGGTCAGGGACGAGATCCAGGCGGCAGCGCGAGCGGGTTGACTTTGGGCAAATGGCGGTGCGCAATGCGGGCGTAGATTGAAATTCTCAATCGCTGGCCTTGCAGGGTATGCAATGCCGCGCCGATGACGCAACGGAGCACCCCATGTCTTATACGCTTGAGCAGCTGGCAACCGATATTCGCGAGACGCTGAAGGCCAATCCGGGCTCGGCTGGCCGCGAAAAGGTTTGCGGGCTGGTTTCGAAGGCCTGCAAGGATCAGGAATTCGTCGCCAAGCACCTCACGGCAGAGAACTGCAAGCCGCGCAAGGTCCTGTATGAGGATCCGGAGCTGGGCTTCTGCATTTGCGGCCATGTGCACGAGGACAAGGCCGTCGGCAAGCCGCATGATCACGGCAAGAGCTGGGCCATCTACGGCCAGGCTGTCGGGCAGACGATGATGACCGATTGGAAGATCGTGAAGAAGGGCGAGGCCGATGAGCCGTCGCTGGTCGAGGAAGTGCGGACCTATGCGATGAATCCCGGGGACGTCAAATTCTACGACATCGGCGTGGTGCATTCGCCGAACCGGCAGCTGCCGACGAAATTGATCCGGATCGAGGGCGCCAATCTCGATCATGTGAAGCGGTCGAACATCAAGGCGGCCTGAGGGCTGTCGCGCATTGTCGCGGCGGCAGCGAGCAGACTGACGAACAAACCCCATCGCCTCGCCCGGCGGTGGGGTTTCTCGTTTGCAGGGACGGCCCTCGCGGCGGCAATGATGGGGTGATGGCAGGGTGTGCGGGGCGCGGAGCCGGCGCATTTCCGTGTGGCGGTGCTGCAACGGCGACACAGTGTCAAACGGTTGCGCATGCCAAGATGGGGCATGAACTGGCGCGAGAGTGTGGCACTGGCCGAGATCTGGTATCGGCAAATTATCACGGACGATGGGACGGCGCGGCTGGCTGCCGCGATCGGCGCGGCGCTGCTCGTGGCGTTGACGCTGTCGGCGGTCTGGCTGTTGAAGCGGCGCCGGCGGCGGTTGGGCCTATCGCAATCGACCGTACACTAGGCCGCGCTCGCTCGGAGACTGGGGCGGCGCGCCATCGTTGGCTGATGGGCAAGGGAGCCTCGGGCGCGATCGGGCCGATGAGATCCGGGCCGATGCCGCGCTGTGGCAGAGCTTCATCGGGTCGTTGGGGCTGGCACTGTCGGCGGGTGCGTTGCTGGCTTGCCGGGCTTTCGATGGCGCAAGCCGCAACCAGTTTCTGCTATCACGCGAATGGCAGTTCCAGCCGTTCTATCTGGCTGGCCATATTGTTGCGGTGCGGATGTTCGCGTTGGCGTATGCGCGGGGGTTTTTGCGTGGGCTGTCGCATCTGGTGGTGCCGGACGATGTGCGCCTTGCAGCGCTGGTACGCCACCTGATCGCGGCCGAGCATCGCGCTTGCCGCAGTCATTGCGGCGCCGTTTGCCGCGTCGGACTATTTCTACATGCTGAGCGATGCCTACGAGCGGCTTGGCGGATCGGACACCGTTTTGCCGGTCAACTATCTGATGTGGGTGCTGTGGTCGCTCGAGTGGGTGTTGAACGCCTACATCTGGGTGGTTCTGCTGGCGTTCCTTGTGCAGAACAGCCGAGCCATCAGGCTTTACCGGTTCAAGGCGCCGATCGAGATCGTGCTCCATGACCGGCACTACAAGCCGTTCCTGCAGATGAGCGCGCACGGGGCCACGATCCTGCTGGTGTTCACGCTGCTGACGATTGCCTACATCTGGTACACGGGCGAGGCATCACCGACTACATCGGCTTGATGATCACGTCGGGGCTGCTGTTGTTCGGCTTCATTCCGCCATGGGTGCTGTTGAAGGCGAAGGTGCGTCGTGCGGTGGAGGAAGAAACCTTCGCAATGCGGCGGCGGTTGCTGACCAATCTGGATCTTGCGGAGAAAGAAGAGCAGTCGGCGTCACTGCATCGCAGTGAGCATCGAACCGCTGCGCTCGCTGGAATTTCGATTGGATGCGGCGGTTTCAATTCTGCGGATTTCGTATCTCGAGAACCGCTTTCAACAGATCGGTCAATCGGAGGCGCGCGACATCTTCTTCAAGATGATGGCGCTGGCAGCAACCATTCTTTGGCAGGCGGCAAAGAGCTATCCGGCTGTGCTGGCGGAGGCGAAGGCGTATCTGCTGAGTTTGTTCTAGCGGCGTCGTGTGCTGTGTTTGCGCTCACGGCGAGTTGATCGGCGGCGCGCGGAAGCTCGCCGGGTGGTGCAAGAGAATGTGAAGCCTTGCGGGCTCAATCTATTCAGCGGCCACGACCTTTCCGTGCTCGTGGCGGCAGTGGCCGACTTGGTGCCGGTTACCATGCGCTGCAGCTTGTCGAGGTAGAGATAGATGACAGGTGTCAGGAACAGCGTGATGACCTGCGACACGGCCAGGCCGCCGACGACGGTGATGCCCAGGCGCGGGCCTCGGCGCCGACGCCGTGGCCGAGGGCGATTGGCAGCGCGCCGGCGAGGGCTGCAAACGTGGTCATCATGATCGGGCGGAAGCGCATGCGGCAGGCTTCGTAGATCGCCTTCTTCCGGCGACTTGCCCTCGTTGCGCTGCGCCTCAAGCGCGAAGTCGATCATCATGATGGCGTTCTTCTTGACGATGCCAACGAGCACGATGATGCCGACGAAGGCGTAGAGCGTCAGCGGCATGCCGAACGCCATGAGGGCGAGCAGGGCGCCAAGGCCGGCAGCGGGCAGGCCCGAGAGGATCGTCAGGGGATGGATGTAGCTTTCGTAGAGGACGCCCAGGACGAGGTAGACCACGAGAATGGCCATGGCGAGCAGCAGGCCCATGTTGGCCATGGAGGCCTCGAAGGCTGCTGCCGTGCCACCGAACGACGTCGAGATGGTGGGCGGCATGCCGATGCGCGCTTCAAGTGCGCGGACCTGGTCGATTGCGGTGCCGAGAGAGACGTCCGGGGCGAGATTGAAGGAGATGGTGACAGCCGGCAACTGGCCCTGGTGGTTGACCTGGAGAGGAGCCACCTCGCGGCGCTGGGTGGCGACGGTGTTGAGGGAGACGAGCTTGCCGCTGGAGGAGCGTACATAGATTTCGTTGAGGCCGGCGGCGCTCTGCTGCATTTCGGGCAGTACTTCGAGGATGACGGCGTATTGGCTCGATGAGGTGTAGATGGTCGAGACCTTGCGGGAGCCGAAGGCGCCGGCGAGGGCCTGTTCGATCTGGCGGGCGTCAACGCCGAGGGTGGCGGCGCGATCACGATCGATGTCGAGCATGACGGCGGGGCTGCCGATCTTGAGGTCGGTGGTGACGTCCTGGAAACCTGGGAGGCGGGCCATCTCCTGCTGCATGATGCCGACCCAGCGATAGAGGCTGTCGAGGTCGAGATCCTGCATTGTGTATTGGTAGTCGGCATTGGAGAGGCGGCCGCCGACACGGATGGAGGGCGGGTTGAGGACAAAGGCGCGGATGCCGGCCACGGCGTTGAGCTTGCGACGGAGGTTCTGGACGATCTTGTTGATCTCCGGCTCCGGGCGCGCTTCGCGGGGCTTCAAGGTCAGTAGCAGGAAGCCCTGGTTGTTGTTGGCCGAGGAGAACGAGGCGCCGACGCGCGACATGACGACGGCGATGTTGGGATCCTGGGCGGCGAGACGGGCAATCTCGGCTGAATAGCCCATCATGGCGTCATAGGAGGCGTCGATGGAGGCCTCGGTGCGGACCAGCAGGCGGCCCGTATCCTCGGCTGGGAGGAAATCCTTCTGGATGAGATTGAAGAGGTGCACCGTTCCCCAGATCGAGAGGAAGAACATCATGAGCACGATGAACCGATGGCGCAGGCACCAGCGCAGGGCCGTGTCGTAGACCCAGAGTAGGCCGTCGAAGAATGCCTCGCTGGCGCGATAGAGACGGCCGCCACCGTGATGGCCCTTGAGGAGACGGCTGCAGAGCATCGGCGTCAGCGTCAGGGAGACGACGCCGGAGACAAGAATGGCCGCGGTGATGGTCAGGGCGAACTCGTTCAGGAGGCGGCCGAGCATGCCGCCCATGAAGATGACGGGGATGAAGACGGCAACGAGGGAGATGGTCATCGAGAGAATGGTGAAGCCGATCTCGCGGCTGCCTTTGACGGCGGCCTCATAGCCGGAGAGGCCTTTCTCGCGATGGCGGACGATGTTTTCCAGCATGACGATGGCGTCGTCGACGACAAAGCCGACGGCAAGCGTCAGGGCCATGAGGGAGAGGTTGTTGAGGCTGAAGCCCAGGGCGTACATCGCAGCGAACGTGCCGATGATGGAGATCGGCAGTGCGATGGAGGCAATGAAGGTGGCGGTGAGGCTGCGCAGGAAGAGGAAGATGACCATGATGACGAGGGCCGCGGCCAGCAGCAGAGTGAATTTCCTCGATCGAAGACCGAATGGTCTTGGAGCGGTCGTAGATCACTGAGAGTGACGGATGCCGGATCTGCAGACGCAGTTGGGGCAGCACGCGCTCGATCTCGTTGACGATCTCGACGGTGTTGGAGCCGGGCTGACGGTAAACGGCCATCAACATGCCCTGCTCGTTACCGAACCAGGTCGACACCTTGTTCTGCTCGACGCCGTCGATGGCGCGGCCGATATCCTTGATGCGAACGGGAGCGCCGTTGCGATAGGCGACGACGACGTCGTTGTAGCCGCTGGCCGAGCCGAGGTTGCCCGTGGTCTTGATCGACATCTCCTTGTTGGGGCCCGACAGAGAGCCGGTCGGTGGTTCAGGAGTTGCCGCCCTTGATGGCGCGGTCGAGGTCGTCGAAGGAGACGTTCTTGGTCACGAGTTTGCGCGGATCGATCTGGATGCGCACGGCATAGCGCTGCTGGCCCCAGAACTGGACCTGGGCGACGCCGCGTAACGTTGAAACGCGCTGCTGGAGAACGGTTTCGGCGTAGTTGCTCAACGTGGCGATGGGCAAGGTCGCTGACGACAAGCGCATGTAGTAGATGGCGAAGTCGGTGGTGGGGTTGACCTTGCGGAATGAGGGCGTGTCGGTCATCTCCGCGGGCAGGCTGCGCTGGGCGGCAGAGATCGCCGTCTGCACGTCAAGGGCAGCGGCGTCGATGTTGCGGTCGAGCTCGAATTCGACGGTTATTTTCGATGACCCCGTCGAGCTGACAGAGGTCATGGCCTTGATGCCGGCGACACGGCTCAACTGGTTCTCGATCGGGGTGGCGACAGCGGACGCCATGGTCTCGGGGTTGGCGCCGGGCAGGCTGGCGGAGATCTCGATGGGTGGGGAAATCAACAGCGGGCAGCTCGAGACCGGCAGCGAGTGATAGGCGATGAAACCGAACAGGACGATGGCTGCCATGACCAGCGTGGTCATGACTGGACGTTTGATGCAAAGCTCGGCGGGGTTCATGCGATCAACCTTTGGCGTCGACGCTGGCGGTACCCTTGGTGGTCTTCGGCTTCTTGTTGATGGGCGCGATCCTGGCGCCGGGGTAGAGGCGAAGCTGGCCATCCAGGACGATGGTTTCGCCCACCCGAGGCCATGGTTGATGACGGTCATCTGGCCGACTTCGGGGCCGATTTCCACTGACCTCAGCTCCACGGTCATGTCGGGTTTGCACCATGAGCGGCCCTTCTGGTTGATCTGCAGTGCCTTGGTGTCGATGACGACGGCATTGGGCAGGGTCGCCATCAGGACGCTCGCCTTGATGAACTGGCCGGGAACGAGGCGCTCCTCCTTGTTGTCGAAGCGGGCCATGACGAGGATGGTGCCGGTGGTAGAATCGAGACCGCGTTGTTGATGAAGAAGAGCTTGCCGTGCTCGGCGACGGCTTCCTCGCCTTGCGGCTTGACCTCGACATCGATCGGCTCGGCGCTTTTGAGGCGGGCGCGAAGATCCTGGATGTGCTGCTCGGGAAGGGCGAAGGCGGCGTAGATTGGGCTGACCTCGGTCAACATCAAGATGGCCTGGGTGTCGTTGGCCTTCACCATGTTGCCGGGGGCTTGCAGGATGGAGCCGACGCGACCATCGATCGGTGCGCGGATGACGGCGTATTCCTTGTTGAGACGGGCGAGCTCGACGGCGGCCTCGGAGGCGCGGATCTGGGCGCGCAGTGCTGCGACCGAGGTGACGGCTTCCTCGAGCTTGGTTTTCGGCGAAATACCCTTTTGCGCCAAATCCTCAAAACGAGCCTGGTCAGTGATGGCCTTGTCGAGGTTGGCCTTGTCACGGGCAAGATTGGCTTCGGCCTGGCTCAGCTGGGCTTCGAATGGGCGGGTGTCGAGGCGGAAAAGCAGGTCGCCCTTCTTGACCTTCTGGCCCTCCCGAACGGTGGCTTCCATGAGCTGGCCGTCGACGCGTGCTTTGATGGCAATGGTCGAGCGCGCCTGGACGTTGCCGACGCCCTCGAGCTTGATCGGCACGTTTTGCTGGCCGACCATGGCCGTGCGGACGGGAGCTGGCGGCAGCGTCTTCTTGACCTTGGCGACCGGCGGGGTGGTGCCCGTGAAGCCGTCGACCAGGCTCTTGAATTGTGCGTTCTGCTGATAGAAGACGTATCCGGTTCCGGCCACCGCCAGTGCGACCAGTACGGAGAGGAGGCGCTGCATCCTCGGGGCCCTTTCGAAAGACCGTATGCCCGACTGACCGGGCGGGCCAAACTACTGTATTTCATCGGGGCAGAATAGATCGATTTTTTTTGGGTTTCGTGAACTTTGAGGCACGAAAGTGGCTGACTGGCGGCCGCCCGGCCGGCCCGTCGGGGCATTGCCGAGCAACCGATGCAGCCGGCCGGTGCAGCCTGCGGCAGGCGTCAGATCACCTTGCAGACCCAATGGCGGCGATTGCGCGTGAAGGGACGCACCTCGCCGGGCCAACGGCCTTCCTCGCCGGCCACGGCCCATTCGGGGCTCAACAGGACGCCGGGATTGTCGATTTCGTAAATGGCGGTGTAGGTGGGCCCTTCGTGCTGTTTCTCGATCCGCTGGCCGCCGAGCTGCATGGTGAAGGCTTCGCCCTTGATGCGCGTTGCGGCCCTGACCCCCGGCACCTTGGAGATCAAGGGCACGTGCTCGGTGTCGTAGACCTCATTGAACAGCGCCTCCTTGTCGGCGTCGACGTCCATGCTGACGATGAACAGGTATTTGGTGGCGATGGGCATGGTTTGGGCTCCTGCGGCCGTTGCCGGTGGCGGGTCAAGGGTGACGATGGGGGCCAGCGATGCTGACACGGGGCAGGGTTCACCAAGTTGGCGACGCCTGCAAGCCCGGCGCATGTCCGGGCGGTGCCAGCGGACGGCAAAAATGAAGCGGGCCGATCGTTGGATCGGCCCGCGCAGGACGGTTTTCCTATTTGCCAAGAAATTGGCGCAGAAGCTGGCGCAGAAGCTGGCGCGGGTGGCTCAGCGGGCGGCTGTTTGGCGGCGCTTCCAGGCGTCGGCTGAGGCCTTGGCATCATTGGCGACGCGGTTGGTCGGCTTCGGACGCCAGCCGTTGACGGCCGCGTTGGCTGCCTGAACGCCACTCTGCGGCAGGCGGGCGATCAACTGGTCGCGACGGTTGGCGCTGTCGGTGTCACCGCGCTTGGCGGCCAGCATGTACCACTTGAGAGCAGCGACGGGGTCCTTGGCAACGCCGTAGCCGCTCTCGAGGAGGATGGCGAGATTGTACTGGCTGTCGGCCAAGCCGTGCTCGGCAGCGGCAGCGAACCACTTGGCGGCCTTGGCGTAGTCGGGGGCGCCACCGTTGCTGCTGGCGAGCGTCACGGCAAGGTTATGCATGGCCTTGACGTTGCCCTGGGCAGCGGCGCGCTCGTACCACAGGCGGGCTTGGACGGGATCGCGGGCGACGCCAATGCCACGCTCGAATTGTGCGGCGAGGCGGTACTGGGCGACGGCGTTGCCCTGACCGGCAGCGCGCTGGTACCAATCGGAGGCAGCGGCGAGGTCGCGGCGCACGCCCTTGCCTTCGGCGAAGCGGGAGGCGATCTCGAGCTGGGCCGACGGATCACCCTTGGCGGCAGCGACACGGAGGGATGTGGGCCCGATCGACGCTGGCGGCAGCTCCAGCGTCTGAGGGACGTGGGCCGCGGCGGGGGCCGGACTGACAGAACCTGTGACGACTGGCTTGGAGTTGGCCGGGACAGGGGTTGGGACAGCGGCGCGAGACGGGGCCGGAGCGGGCGCGTGGGTGGCGCTGGAGACCGTAATCCGCTTGGCGATGGCGGGGTCGACGCCGGCCGGCATGGCAGGCGCTGGACTGCTGCCGAGCAACTTCTCAGCGTTAAGAGCCGTGCGCTGAGAGAGCCTGGCCAGACGGCTTTGTTCGCGTGCCCTCATCATGCGCTCGAGGCTGGTTGGCTGTGCGCCCATGGCGAGTGATACGCCGGTGGGACCGCTGATTTCAGGACCGCCCTGCATGATGGCGTTGGCGAGTGTGGGGCCAGGCTCATCAGCGGCCGCCGGGAGCACCTTGGAGCTTTTTTCGCTTTCGGCGGGTGGGGCGATGGCGCCGGTGGACTGCGGCGGTGGTGCGATATCTGGCGCCTGACCCGAAGGTGCGCTGACAACGGCCGGAGTGGCTTGCGGAGCCGACGTTGCAGGTGCGGCGTCGCCCATCATATTGCGAATGTTGCCAATCAGGTTGCTGCGCGGGCCGCCGAGAATCCAGTAGCCGGCCAACAATACGACGGCGAGCAGGGCGACCAGCATGATGCCAGGGCGGATCTGCGGCTTCATGGCGCTCATGGCGCCGGCTGCGACTGGTCCTGGGACTTCCGCTGCGGGTTTGGCGCGGGACTGCTTCGGCGCGTTGGCGCTGGCGGCGGCTTCGGCGCTGGCCCGTTCGGCGGCGCGGCGGGCCTGCTCGATGAAAGCGCGGCGATCGCTCATGGGCGGCGGCGGGGCGGCGGCCTCGGCTGCCAGCTCATGCATCTCGTCGGGCGCAGATGGCTGGCCTGGACGCAGATCCCTGAACTTGCCGGCAGCGCCTTCGTCGTGGAGTTCGTCGGCGAAAGCGGGCTCGTGGTGGCGCTCGTTGGCGACGGGCCGCGACGGGCTTTGCGTGGCGGGCTCGAAGTCGACGTGGTGGCTGGCCTCGATCGGCGTCTCGTCGAGATCGCGTGGGGCGTGGGCTGCCAGGTTCGAGGCGACCATGCCGAGGCGCTCGGAGTCAGGGTGGCGGGCCTGGTCCTGCGCGGGCTGGCGGGCTTGGGGCTGGACGTCGGCCAACGCCGGTGCGCCTGCCTCGATCTGGTCCATGCGGTCGAGCATGTGACGCATGGCGAGTTGCAGGGTTTCCAGGGCCTCGCTGATGCCGTCGTCATTGCGACGGCGATCGTCCATGAAATCGGCAAGGGCGGCGGTGAGGGTCTGGATCTCCTGGCTGGCGCCGGGGACCGAGTCATGCGGGCGGGCATCGTCGCCACGTTCGCCGATGAGGCGGGCCTGGCCCTCGAGCGCGCGTTCGGCGGCGCGGCCGGCTGCGTCCTCGGCGAACTGGGTCAATTCCTCCGCGGTCGGGACGAGGCTGCCGAACAGCTGGACGACATGATCATCGTTGAGCTTGCCGGTGAGAGCGTCGAGGCTTGCCTGCATGTCATCGAGGCGAGCGAGCTTGGATTCGGCCTGATTGACCTGATTGGTGAGAGCGGCAATCTGGTCGGCCAGATTGTCGGGTGCGGGGCTGTCGGCCCGGTCTGCCAGCGTGTCGAGGGCGGAGACGATGCGGGCCTCGAGCGACTGGAAGCGATTGCCGAGACCCTCGACGGCCGCCATGGGGGCAAACTTGTCGAAAGCGGCCTCGATGCGGCGCGAGAGCGCGTCGAGCTGGTGGCTGGAAAAATCCGCTGCGGGGGCTTTGGCATCGGCGCTGACCGGGGCCGGAATGGGCGCAGCGGTCATCAACGGCATCATCGGCAGTTCGGATGGCGTAAGCCCGGCATCATGACCTTCAGATTGCGCACCGCTCGCGGCCTCATACATCTGCGTCACGGCCTCGGCTTCTTCCGGCCGCCAAGCCATGGCGTCGGTGTCGGCGTTGCCTGCTGCAGGGGCATCGGTGGGGGCTGGCGCATGGGCGCCAACTCGGGTCGGCTCATGCATGGGGGAAGGTCCTGGTTCAGGCGTGGCCTGCGCTTGGGGTTGGGGCGCGGGCTTGGGTTGCTCGGTCTGGGCGAGACGGGGATCTGTCAGATTGGATTTGAGGGGGAGCGGCTCGACGGTGCGGCCCGACGACGGGACAGGACGGTGATTCGGGGGGCCGAACTCCGTGCCATCGGCCATGTGGCCTTCGGGATCGGGCAGGGACGAGGACAGATGTGCGCTTTGGCCAGCCGGTCGCGGATGCGAGGTTCCGGGGATGGCTTGCTGCATCTGGGCCGCCGCATCCGACGGTTGCGCCAGCTTGTGCGAGGCGTGCTTCCTGATGGAGGGCCTGTCCGGCGCGGCGGCGTTTGCGGGAGGTGTAGCCGGCGCGTCGTCGCCGTGCTCGGCATCCGCGGCGCCTTGCTTGCGCTCGACGTCGGCGATGTGCTTGGCAATGCGCTGGAGGATTGCGTCCAACTCCTCGGAGCGAGGCACAGCATTGCCCTGGTCGCCAGTCTCGGGGGTATTTTGCTCGATATCCGCCATCTCGATCCTCGTCGGCCCACTCGGCGCCATGTCAGCCATTGGCGACAACCGGCTATGAAATTTGCGAGCACATTTGCTAGTTGTGGGATTATGTTGAAATAATCCCTCTGATTGCTGTTACAAGGCCATGACTCGGAACGAAAAAAGCCGTCTCATGTACGGTGGCTGCGTCGCGTAAAAGAGTGGTTAAGCGGTGCGCCGCGTTGGGGCAGATTCAGGCCCTGGAGATGAAAAAAGTGCCGGAGTTGCCATAATTTTCCGTTATTTGGTAATTGGATGCGGCCAGTTGTAACGGCGCTGGGGCGCCGAATCAGTGACCGGCTCGCAGAGGCAGGGAGAGAAGAAGCGCATGCGCCGCTTAAACACCGTCATGGCAGCAGTCTTCATCGTCGGGCAGACCGCCGCTGCGCTCGCAGCGCCTCCCGATGCGAATGCGCCGCAGCCCGGGCGCTACACCATGCAGCCCACCGAGGGCGGATTCCTGAGGCTGGATACGGCAACCGGCGACATGTCGCTGTGCAAGCCGGCGCAAGGGACCTTTGAATGCCGCCCCGTCAAGGATGACCGGGACCTGCAGGTCGAGATCGAGCGGCTGGTGAAGGAGAACAAGGAGCTCAAAGCCGAGATCAAGCGTCTCGACGATATGCTTGGGCTCAACGGCGACAAGGCGGGCAAACCCGCAAAGCCCGGAATTGGGCCGAAGATCGAGCTGCCAACCGAGCAGGACGTCGACAAGGCGTTCAGCTATCTCGAGCGGATGATCAAGAAGTTCCGCGACAAGATGAAGGATCTGGAAGGCCAGGGCAGTGGCGAAAAGGGCAAGGGCACGCCGCTGTAACGATTTTTGGTGCGGGCATCGGGAAAGGACGGGGCATGAGCCTCGGTCAGATCCATACAACTTTGGCGTTCCGGACATCCGGACCGGGCTTTCTGGACATCACGGGCGATATCGGCGGGTGGCTCGCCTCGGCCAGGGTGGGTGACGGGGTTGTCACACTGCTGATTCGCCATACATCGGCATCGCTGGTGATCCAGGAAAATGCCGATCCGGATGTGCTGACGGATCTCGGTACGGCGCTGGACCGGTTGGTGCCCAGGGATCATCCGTGGCGGCATGACATGGAGGGGCCCGACGATATGCCGGCACATGTGCGGGCCATGGTGACGGGGGCGTCACTCTCTATACCCGTGCGCGAGGGGCGCATGATGCTCGGGACGTGGCAGGCGATCTATATCGCCGAGCACCGGGACCGGCCGCATCAGCGCGAGGTTGCCTGTGCGTTTATCGGCGCGCTCAGGGGGTAGGGGAGTTTGATTGTGGTGTTGTCAGCGCTCACGGTGCGCATCGCGCTGGCAGGGTAATGCTGCGGTCACCCAGAGGGCGGCGCAACGCGGCGGGCCGCGGCGACGGCCTTGGCCAGGTTTGCGCGAGAGGTGCGAGCCGGGTGCTTGAGGGGGAGGCTCGGGGGGATGCGCCCGTTGCCACTCTATATAATACCTCTGTGCAATTAGAGCCTTGCAGACCTCAGCCGGTCGCTAGAACCGACTGAGGCCGTACAACTCAGGCGCGCTTGGGATCGCCCTTGGCGGGGGGATCGCGCTCGAAAACCTCCTTGATACGGTTCGGGTCGACCTCGATCTTGACGCCCGCGCGCTCGACCTGAAGCTTCATCGGCGAGCGTGAGTCCTGGGCTTCCCATCCCCGCGCCAGGGCCTCGCTCATTTCAGCATAGGCCATGTTGGCAATGCGCATGGGCACGCCCAGCTGGCGGCCCAGCTCGGTTGCCAGCGTCATGTCCTTGAAGGCGAGCTTCAAGGCGAAGGCGGGGGGCTCGTACTTGTTTGGCAGGAACTGGTCGACGAGGCGGTCGAAGGTGCGGCCTCTGCCACCCGCGCCGGTGCGGACTGCTTCCCAAAGGGCCAGCGGCTCGACACCGCCCTTGACGCCCATGGTCATGACCTCGGCAAGGGCCGTCTGAATGGCGTAGCCGGCGCAGTTGTGCACCAGTTTGGCGACCGAACCTGCCCCGATGTCGCCGATATAGCGGGCCTGATCGGAGAAACCGTCGAGGAAGTGCTTGTGGGCGTCGAACTGCTTCTTGTCGCCACCGACCCAGATGGCGAGCTTGCCGGAGCGGGCGCCGGTCGGGCCGCCGGAGACGGGCGCATCGAGGAAGTCGACACCTTTCTCGGCGTAGATGGCGGCGATCTTGCGGACCATGCTCGGGGCGTTGGTGGAGAGGTCGAAAACGGCACCGCCCTTCTTCAGGCCGGCGAGAATGCCGGTCGCGGGGTCTGTGGCGACGGCTTCGACGTCCTTGGGGCCGGGCAGGGACAAGAAGACGACGTCGCATTTCTCGGCGAGTTCGCGTGGGCTCGCGGCCCATTCGGCGCCGCCGGCGATGAGGTCCTTGGCGGCCTCCTGGCGGATGTCATGGACAACAAAGCCATGATTGGAGGACTTCAGGTACTTCGACAGGTTGGCTGCCATGAAGGCGCCCATCGTGCCCAACCCGATAAAACCGACTTTCATTTGGATTAGTCTCCTCGGCGTTGCTCGTGATCGGAAGCGGCGGACGCCACGCCGATGTCGGCGCCCGCGCGGCCGTCGTGATTTATTTCTTCTCGGCGTCGCGGGCTGCGAAGACATCGCGGATGACGCCGGCTGCCGACATGGCGACGGGCCAGCCACCGTAGAACGCCAGGTGCGTGACCAACTCGGCCAGTTCCTCGCGCGTGACGCCGTTGTCGAGGGCGCGTCCGGCGTGGCCCTTGAGCTGCTCAGTGCGGTTCATGGCGACGAGGGCGGCGCAGACGATGAGGCTGCGGTCACGCTTGGAAAGCTCCTTGCGCTCCCAGACGTCGCCGAACAGCACCTTCTCGGTGAGGTCGATGAGCTTGGGGACGGTATTGCGAACGGCGTCGCGAGAGGGTGAGGAGGGGTCTTGGCCATGGGGGGGCTCCTTGCAGCGGTTCGGTATTGCGTGAAGGGGGAATGCTAGCGGCGAAAGCCGGGCGTGGGCCAGCGCGAATATCAAGGGGCGGCGAAGGCCACCCGATCCGCATGGCCGCAGGCGGTGTTGCGCCAGCAAGTGCCTTGCGGGGCAAGACGGGCTCGGCCTAGGCTTGGGCCTAAACGGGAGTTGGTGGACCGATGGGAAACGAGATGGCTGATGTCGTGGTGGTCGGTGGCGGTTTGGCCGGCCTGGTGGCGGGGGCTCGCGCCGCCGAGCTGGGCTTGAAGGTGACCGTGCTGGAGAAGGGCACGGACGAGCATTATGCGTGCAATGCGCGGTGGTCGGGCGGGGTGCTGCATGTGGGCTACACCGACATCATGACCCGGGCCGAAGACCTGGAGGCTGTCATTGACACCGCGACGGCGGGCACTGCGGATGGTGCGCAGAAGGCGGCCATGATCGCCAACGGTGCACGATTGATCGACTGGCTCAAAGGCTATGGTGCGACGTTCGTGGGCACGAAGGTGGATTGGCAGCAGTTCATTCTCGAGCCGATGCGGGCGATGAAGGCGGGTCTCGACTGGCAGGATCGTGGGCCGGACCGGATGATGACGCGTTTAGCCGAGGCGATCCGCAGCAAGGGCGGGCGCGTGGTGCTGGGCGCGCGCGGCCAATCGCTGATCATGGACGGGGGACGGTGTGCGGGCGTCACGGCCGAAGTCGCCGGCGAGCGCCAGTCATTTGCCGCGCGCGCCGTGGTGATCGCGGACGGCGGCTTCCAGGCCGATCTCAAACGCGTGGCACAGCACATCACGCCGCATGCCGCGCGCATCAAGCAACGCGGCGCTGCCAACGGCACGGGTGACGGCATTGCCATGGCGGAGGCGGTGGGGGCGGCGACGGCCGGGCTCGACGTGTTCTACGGCCACATTCTGAGCCGCGATGCGCTGATGAATGATGGTGTGTGGCCCTATCCGGAACTCGACGCGCTGGCGCTCGCCGGCGTGCTGGTCAACGCGCAGGGGGAGCGCTTCACGGACGAGGGTGTCGGCGGGGTGGCGTTGACGAATGCGTTGGCCAAGTCGGAAGACCCGGCGGGAGCGACGATCATCTTCGATGCGGCGATCTGGGAAGGGCCGGGCCGGTCGGCGCGCATCCCGGCTAATCCGACGCTCGAAGGGGCGGGCGGTACCGTGCTGAAGGTACAGACGCTGGAAGAGCTTGCGGCAAAGGCAAAGCTGCCAGCTCGGCGGCTTGCCGAGACCATTGCCGCCTACAATAGCGCGGTTGCATCTGGCGCGACGGATCGGCTGAGCCCAAGGCGGACGACGGCGCGCTACAAGGCCATGGCGATCATGACGGCGCCGTTCCTGGCCATACCGGTCGTCGCGGGTATCACCTACACGATGGGCGGCATCATGGTGGATGGCGGCAGCCGCGTGCTGAACGGGACTGGCCGCGTGATTGAAGGGCTCTATGCGGCAGGCTCGACCACGGGCGGCCTCGAGGGCGGGCCCGGTATCGGTTATCTGGGCGGGCTCGCAAAGGCCGGCATTCAGGGGCTCGTTGCGGGTGACTCGATTGCGGCCGACCTTGGCGGGACGCCAGCTTGAAACGCCATCATTGATCGGGAAGGGACACGATAATGATCTACATCGTCGAAATGGAATTCCGCAACGCAGAGCGCGAGCACGACTGGCATACGTGGTATCTCGCGCATACGGCGCACCTGGTGCGGACGGTGCCGGGGTTCACGGGCACGCAGCGGTTTCGCTCGTTGACGGCGTGCGACAGCCCGTGGGTGGCCCTGCACGAGGTGGCGGGGCCGGAGGTGTTCGAGAGCAAGGAGTATCGCACCGGTGGCGGGCCCACCTCGACCGGTGAGTGGAAGGACCAGCACACAAACTGGTACCGCAATCTGTTCGACGGGACGAACCAGACGCCCAACGTGCAGATGGATCAGCACTTGCTGATGGCCGAAGGCGATGCGGCGCTGCCGTCAACCTATGAGGCCAAGGCTATTCGCTTGAAAAGCGTCGGCCTCGACAAGACCAGCAAGGGTCGCTCGATCGCGGTGGTGCCGGTGGGTGGTCTGACGGCCAGGATGTTCGACATGCCGGGCGTGCGCGTGCTGAAGCCGATTACGCAGAAGATGGGGCGGTGAGGCCGTTACATTGGCGGAGGCGGAGGCGTGCGCCGTCAGCTGCGCGCGCCGCCACGCGTTCGGCAGATGCCCGGGGAATGATCGCATGACACGCTTTCGCATGGGGGAGGCGCCGAAGCGGCGCGAGGATTTCGCATTCGTCACTGGGGGCGGCCGCTATCTCGACGACATGACGTTTCCTGGCGTGGTGCACGCCGTGGTCGTGCGCTCGCCGCATGCGCATGCGATCATCGCAGGGATCGACGTGAGCGCTGCCAAGGCGGCGGCGGGTGTGTTGGCGGTGCTGACCGGCGGAGACGCCGAGCGTGACGGCATCGGGCCGCTGAGGCCGACCTATGAAGCCAACGTCAAAACCGGTGAAGCCTTTCCCACTTCCTGCCACAGCCGGCATTGGCCACGGATACCGTGCGTCATGTCCAGGAAGCCGTGGCGGTGGTGGTTGCCAGGAGAGCCCTGCGGCGGCCATTGCGGCTGCCGAACTGGTGGTGGTCGATTATCAAGCACTGCCGGCCGTCGTGACGATGGAGGCGGCGGTGGCCGACGGCGCGGTCGAGATTGCGCCGGGTGTTGCAGGCAACGTGTGTCTCGATTGGCGGACGGGCGATGCGGCGAGTGCGGCGGCGGCGTTCGAGACGGCGGCGTGGTGGTGCGGCGCTGGACAATCACCCGCATCGTCACCAATCCGATGGAGCCGCGCGGCGTGGTGGCCATGTTCGATGCCGGCACGGGACGCTACACGCTGCATGTGTCGAGCCAGAACGTGCATGGTGTGCGCGATCACGTGGCGCGCATGCTCGCCACTCGCCCCGCCGAAAGGGTTCGTCTGGTGGCCCCGGATGTGGGCGGCAACTTCGGCGCCAAGAATTTCAACTATCCCGAATATACGCTGATCAAGTGGCGGCGCGGCGGTGCGGGCGGCCGGTGAAGTGGATCGCGACGCGCAGCGAGGTGTTCGTTGCCGACCATCAGGCGCGTGACCAGAAGGCCACGGCGACGCTGGCGCTCGATGCCGACGGGGAGATTTCTGGCGCTCGAGGTCGACAGCATCGCCAATGCCGGTGCCACCATGATGAGCACGGTGAGCGTGCAGACGTTCCAGTACATCCACCTGCCGGGGACGGTGTATCGCGTGCCGTCGATCGCGCTGCGGATTCGCGCCGTTTTGACCAACACGACGCCCGTCGGCGTGACGCGGGGACCAGGGTTTGCGGAAGCCGTCAATATCATGGAGCGGCTGATCGACGTGGCTGCACGGCGCACGGGGATCGACCGGGCTGAATTGCGCCGGCGCAATATGGTGGCAAGCGACGCCATGCCGATGACCAACGTTTTCGAGGAGACCGTGGACAGCGGCACGTTTCCCGAAACGTTCGAGCGCGCGCTGAAAGAAGCCGACGTGGCAGGGTTTGCCGCGCGTCGTAAGGCAAGTGCTCAGAAGGGAAAACTGCGCGGGCTCGGGTTTGCCTATCATATCAAGGGGACGGGTGGTCAGCCGCACGAGAACGCGGAAATCCGCTTCGATGACGACGGCGGCGTGACGGTGACGACGGGCACCCGCAACGTCGGGCAGGGGCACGCGACGACGTTTCCCGCGAATGTGTGACGGCAGGGTCGACAACGACATCGTGCGCTTCCGCAACGGCGATACCGATTTGATCGCGATCGGCGGGGGATCAGGAAGTTCGCGCTCGACCTATATGGGAGGCACGGCCATATGGCGGGCAGCCGATGGCGTTATCGCCAAAGGGACGCGCGGTGGCGGCGGGCATGCTCGAGGTGGGCGAAAGCCACGTGCGCTTCGAGGATGGGGTATTTCTGGCGGCGGGCACCAACAGGTCCGTGGCGCTGCTTGACGTGGCGAAGCGTGCGCGGGAGTTGGGTGCGCCGCTCGACACCTACTACCGTTGGACGTGAATGGATGACGTTCCCAACGGCACGCATGTGGTCGAGATCGAGATCGACCGTGACACCGGGCACCTTACGCTGGACCGCGCTATACGCCAGGTCGACGACTACGGCGTGCAGGTCAATCCGATGATCGTTGCCGGGCAGGTGCATGGCGCAATTGCCTGGGCATATCGGGCGGGCGATGCTGGAGAGCCTGCCTGATCCGACTCCGGCCAGCCGGTGACCGGATCGTTCATGGATTACGCCATGCCGCGCGCCGATCATCTGCCGCGCATCGCCGTGCACACACTTCAATAACTCGCGCTGCACCACCAATCCGCTGGGTGTGAAGGGTTGCGGCGAGGCCGGCGCGATTGCGGCGTTTCCCGCCATTGCCAATGCCGTCTACGACGCGCACTGGGCGACGTGGGGGACATCGTGCTCAACGGACCGCTGACGTCGGAGCGGGATCTGGCTGGCGATGCAGGGGGCGGGGCAGGTGGAGGGTTAGACTTTGGGCGCTGCTTGCGCGGTGAGGCGAGCTTGCTGCGCAGCAGCACCGCCCTTGGACCCGCCCGGGAGGAGGACCTCCCGGACCCACCTTTTGCGTGGGCCTTCGGATGCCGACAACATCCGGCGCGTGGACACAGCAGCGCTTCGGGCTGGGATTTGGCTCTAGAGCGTGACCCGCTGGCCGGCGCCGGCGGCCAATGTGCTGCTTCGTAGGCGATGTTGGCGGCGACCATGTCTTCCAGGGCGTTGCCCATGGACTTGTAGAGCGTGATCTGCTCGTCGGCTGTGCGGCCAGGCTTGTTGTCGAGGCAACTGGAGGCCGGGGTCGGCGCGCGAGGGGTCCATGCCTGCAAGCTCGGCGCGGCCGCTGGGCGCGGGCTCGAATGCGGCCATGGTCTCGACGAAGAGGGCGGATCGCTCGATCAGGGCTTTTGGCAGCTCGCTGTGGGGCGGCGTGAAGCCGACCGAGGTGATGTGCGTGCCAGGTTTCACCCATGCGTCTTCGATCGGGTGCAATCGCCGACGTGGTGAGGCGAATGACGTCGGCCGAGCGGGTTGCTGCTTCGAGATCGGTGACGGCACGACCATTGGGAATGGTGGCGGCGATGGCCTTTGCGGCCTCGGCCTTGCGGGCGTAAACGGCGATTTCGTCGAAGGGGCGGGCGAGGTTCAACTGGCGCACATGTTCGCGGGCCTGCACGCCCGAGCCGACGACGAGGGCGCGGCGGGCATCCTTGCGGGCGAGCTCGCGGACGGTGAGGACGGCGGCGGCCGCGGTGCGGATGCCGGTGAGGCTGGCGCCGTCGAGGATGGCCAAGGGGACGCCGGTGTCGGGTTCGAACAGGGAGATGAGCGCCTGATGGCTGTCGAGGCCGACGTCGTGGTTGTGCTCGTAGACATTGACGGTTTTGAGCGCGATGCGCTGGCCGGGTGTCCAGGCCAGCATGGCGAGCGAAAAGCCTTTGCCGGGAACTTCGACCTTGGGGCGGGGCGGAGCCTGCACGCACAAGCGCAAGGGCCTTGAACGTCTGCTCAAGGGCATCGATCGCTTTGGCGGGATCGACGAGGCGCATGATGTCAGCGCCGGAGACAGCGAGGATGTTTGTGGGCTTCGGGGTCATGGCAGGACTGGCCTAAACGATTTCATTGGCAGGCTTGCTTTCACCCGCGCTGCAGGCGCGCGACGTTCTCGAGCAGCAGGTCGATGACGCGATCCTCATGTAGCACGGTTTCGCCGGCCGAGTGCGGGGTGATGATGACATGCGGCATCGCCCAGGCAGCAAGTCCTTCGCCAGCGGCTCCTCGGTGGTGACATCGAGGGCGGCGCCGCGGATCATGTTGGCGGACAGCGCGGCCGTGATGGCGAGTTCGTCGCAGACCTTACCGCGGGCGACGTTGACGAGGAATGCGGCCGGTTTCATGGCGGCCAATTGTTCGCGGCCGATGAGGCCGGTGGTCTCGGGCGTCAATGCGGTGGTGAGGACCAGGAAGTCGGCGCGGGGGATCAGCTTCATGAGGTCGGTGTCGGCGTGCACTTCATCGGCAGCACCGCCGCCCATAGCGGGATCGCGGCGCGTGGCGATGACGGTCATGCCGAAGGCCTTGCACAGGGCCGCCAGACGCTGGCCGATGCCGCCGAGGCCGACAATGAAGCACCGTCTTGCCCTCGATCGTCACTTCCGGATGCGGCGGTCGCCCTGCATGGGGCGCCACTGTTTGGCGTGCTACTGCCTGATCACGCGAAGGAAAATGCAACTGGCGCGACAGCGACAACATGGAGAGCGATGGCGTGTTCGGCAACGGCGTTGGCATTGACGCCCTGGCCGCTGGCAAGGCGAATGCCGTGCTGGCGGAAGGACGTCGCGGTCGTACTGGTCAGTGCCGGCGCTGATCGACTGGATGAGCTTCAGGCGCTTGGCTGGGGCCAGATCGTTCTTCCACATCATCGAGACGGAGCGCATCAGCTGCGGGCAGCAGCCTTGAAGCTCGTCGAGGTTACGAAACGACATCGAAGACATGCCCGTGTTGCTGTCGCGCCTTGAACGGCGCGTCGAACTCGTAGGCGACGTGGGCGAAGAGGACGTTGAGGGTCCGCTTGTTGGGGGCATGGTCATGGGGACCTGGTTTGTGAAAGTTGCCGGTTGGAAGCGCTGCTTCCATCTCGCGGCGGAGTTTTACGGCGGCGGTGGTTTCGTCGAGCTCGACGTCGCCGTAGGTGACAGGCTGGCCGTCCTTGACGGCGTGCTTGAGCTTGACGTGGTGGGCAAAGGGCAGGTAGCGGCCTTTGACGGAGATTTCGGCGGGGCGCAGGCCGCGAAACAGTGGCGCCGCCTTCACCGTCGAGCATTTCGCCGGCTTTGAGATCGCGCTTGGCGATGGCGGCGGCGACGTCGCCCTTGAAGGTGGTGGCGACGCCGGTCGGCTCGCCGCGCAGGCCGACGGCTGCAACGGAACGCCGAGTTCCAAGCCGATCAAGTGCCACTTCTTGTAGAGCGACATGTAGCGGCCGGTGTCGTCGGTGATGACGGGTATTCCTCAAGCAATTCGCCGGTATAGTCGGTGTCGCCGCGGAACGAGACCCACGCCCTTGCGGATGTCGTAGGGGGATGGGCTGGCCGTTCTTGGTGAGGAGGGGCAGAGCCTCGACCGTACCTTCATGATCGGGCGGCCGCCGATACTGCGCGGGCATGAGGTTCGGGATGTCTTCGGCGGAGCCCGGCGGGAAGGAAAGGCCCGTCGGTTGGTACGATCGAGGCCGGTGGCATTGGCGATGGCTGCGGATTCGATGGCGGGCTTGGAGCCGTCGAGGGAACGTTGAACATCTTGGGATTGAGGCGGCCGCGCTCGGCCTGCTCTTTGGTGAGGCCCCAGTGGTCCCAGACGGTTTCGGGCGTTGAGGTGCGGTAGTGGGGCAGCCATGTGTGGCCGCGACCGGCTGCAGCGACGATGAAGCCGCAGGTGCGGGCCCAATCGACGAGGTCGCAGGTGAGTGCCGGCTGGTCACCATAGGCCATGGAGTAGATGACGCCGGCTTCGCGAGCCTTTTGGGCGAGACCGGGGCCGCAGAAGGCGTCGGCTTCGACGGTGACGTTGATGACGTTCTTGCCCTCGCGGAAGGCGCCGAGACAATGCTCGACGGCGGCGGGGGGATGGCCGGTGCATTCGATGACGATGTCGATACCGGGATGCGAGACGAGTTTGCGCCAGTCGTCGCCGACAAAGGTTTTGCCGGACTTTGCAGCGTCATCGAGGCTTGCTGCGGCGTAGCGGTCCTCGGGCCAGCCGACCAGCGCCATGTTGGAGCGGGCGGCTGAGGGATTGAGATCGACGACGCCGACCAGATGGACGCCAGGAATGCGCAACGCCTGCGCCAGGAACATGGAGCCGAACTTGCCGGCGCCGATCATGCCGATGCGGAGGGGTTGGCCAGATTCGGCGCGCGCTTTGAGTTTGGTGAAAAGGTTCATGGCGCTCACTGGTCCTTTGCGGTCAATCGTTTTGCTGTGGCGCGTGCGCGTTTGGCCTCGTCGCGGGCCATGTCTGCGCACAGACCCGTATAGGCCACGGGATCGAGCAGCTTGTCGATGGCCTGACGGGTCATATGGTTGGTGACGCGGGGGTCAGCGGCGAGCACGTCGGAAAAGGCCTTGTTCTCGGTGAAAGCGGCCTGGGCGGCATCGTAGACGACATCGTGGGCGTGCTGGCGGCCGAGCGTGGCGCCGAGGTCGAGCATGATGGCCTCGGCCATGATGAGGCCGCCGCCGAGATCGAGGTTGGCGCGCATGCGCTTGGGATCGAGTTTAAGGCCGGTGATGATTTCCGTGAGGCGCGAGAGCATGTCGCCGGTTGCGATGGCGGCGCGGCTCTCTGCAGTATCGATCATCAAGGTGGTGGTGCGGTCGGCCTCGTGCTCGGTGTACATGGCCTCGAGCGCGAGAGGGACCTGGCTGCGGACGTCGGCTGCGAGCGCGATGACGTCCTGGCAGAGCTTGGGGTTGCGCTTTTGCGGCATGGTGGAGGAGCCGACGGTGCCGGGAGGCACGGGTTCCTCGACCTCGCCGAACTCGGTTTTCATGAGGGTGTAGATCTCGCGGCCGATCTTGCCGCAGGTGGCAGCGAGAAGGCCCAGGATGCAGATGTTCTCGGCCAGGTGGTCGCCGATGGCGCGGGAGGGGACGGCCATGGTGCCGAAGCCCAGATGTTTGGCGATGCCGGCCTGCACGGGCGGACCGTTCTTGCCGAGCGAGGCGTAGGTGCCGGCGCCGCCGCCGAGCATGGCGACGAAGAGGCGGGGGGCTGCCTGCTCGAAGCGGTCGACGTGGCGATGCAGCTCGTCGATCCACACGGCGACCTTGTAGCCGAAGGTGGCGGGGACGGCGTGTTGGCCATGGGTGCGGCCGGGTAGCGCCATGTCGGCGCTTTTCTCGGCGAGATCGGCCATGGCTGCGAGCAGGCCGGCGATCTGGCGGAGGAAGATGGTGTGGGCCTGGCGGAGGACCAGGAGGTCGCCGGTCTGGGTGATGTTTTGCGTGGTGGCGCCCCAGTGGACCCAGCCGCCATGCTCTTCGCCGGTGACGCGGGCGAGCTCCCAGACGAGGGGGACGAGGGTGTGGCCGGTGCGCTGGAACCCTTCGTCGATGCGCTGGCGGTCCATCAGTTCGAGGCGGGCAGCTTTCTCGATGGCGGCGGCGGCCCCCTTCGGAATGATGGCCAGTTCTTCTTGTGCCTTGGCGAGGGCTACCTCGACATCGAGCCAGGCCTGCCAGCGGTTCTCCTGCTTGTAGAGGGCGCGGAGGCCCGGATCGGAAACGCGGGTTGCGGTTGGGAGACTGTCACTCATGGGATTGCCTCAGATGCCGGGGAGACGGACGGAACGAGCAGCGCCGCAGACCCGGGGATGACGATGGCGGCGCGGTGTGGTGTTTCGATGACGGGTTGCCATGTTCGAGCCAAGCCTTCCAGAGCCGGGGGCGGATGTCCAACGCCAAGTCCGACGTGACGTGCCTGGCGCAGCGGCAGCCTCAGGAGCGATGTGGCTGCCCGCCGGCGATGTGTGCCACGCTTGTCTGCCAGCGCGCCGACATCGCCAACTGGCCGATGCCGGGAGGTTTTGCATCTGAGCCGGGTACAGGGGGCCTCGACTTGACGCCGCCCGGTCCACGGTCGAAACCAGGGGCACGATTTTCAGGATCACACCGAGGGAAGAGCCATCATGAGACCGCTGGAAGGCCTCACTGCCATATCGCTGGAGCAGGCCATTGCCGGGCCAATGTGCGGACGGCTGCTGGCCGACGGTGGTGCGCGCGTGATCAAGGTGGAACGGCCGGAGGGAGACTTCGCACGCAACTACGACCGGATGCTGAACGGCGAGAGCATCTATTTCGTCTGGCTCAATCGCGGCAAAGAGTCGGTCGTCGTCGATCTCACCAAGGAGGAGGATAAGCGGTTCTTTCGGGCGATGGTGGCGAAGGCCGACATTCTCGTGCAGAACCTGAAGCCGGGGAGCACTGGCACAAGCTCGGCTTTGCGCCGGACGACCTGGTACAAGCGCACCCGAAGCTGATTGCGTGCTCGATCTCGGGCTACGGGAGACTGGACCCTACGCGGAGCGCAAGGCCTACGACATGCTGATTCAAGCGGAGTCGGGTCTGGCAAGCGTCACGGGAAGTGCCGAGGAGCCGTCGCGGGTCGGCATTTCCATCGTCGATATCACAACCGGGCATCACGCCTACGAGGCCATTCTGGAAGCGCTGATCCGGCGCGGGCGGACGGGGGAAGGGGCGCATATCCGCCTTTCCATGTTCGACGTCATGGCCGAATACATGAGTGTGCCGCTGCTGCAGGGCATTCAAGGTGCGCCGCAGCCGCGCATCGGCCTCCGGCACACGGCGCTGGCGCCTTATGGCGTGTTCACGACGCGAGACGGCCAGCCGGTGCTGATCTCGATCCAGAATGACCGGGAATGGCGGGCGCTGTGCGAAAAGGTGCTGGAGGCGCCGGACGTGGCGCGGGACGCGAAGTTTGCGCAGAACCCCGACCGCGTCGCACACCGGGAGGAATCGGATGCGCTGATCCAGGCGTGGTTTTCAAAGCACGACGTCGACGATGCGATCGCCAAGCTGGATGCTGCCGACATCGCCTTTGGACGCGTCAGCGATTGGGCGGCGTTGCGGGACCATCCGCACCTGAGGCTCACGGAAGTGGGTTACGCCAAGGGGCGCGTGAAGATGCCGGCGCCGGCTGCGCTGTGGAAGGGCGGCCTCAAGGATGCGGGCAGTGTGCCGGAGCTGGGGGCAGACACAGAGCGCGTGAAACGGGAGCTAATGGGGTGATATCTGAGCATCTGGCCCTGCCAGACGCCAATCTTGGGGAGGATTTGCAGATATCTGATTGATGTGTGACCTAGATCACTGCAGTATAACCATTTTCTGTATTAAATTGATGTATTGGGTTGACGTGTCACTGCTGAATAGCGACAAAGAGTGACACGTTATTCGTGTGCTAAACCTTTGGATCGGAGGAAGATCATCATATGAAAGCTGTGACCACCTTGACTGTCGGCTTCCTCGTCGCGGTGTTTTTGCTCGTCGTGTCGCCGGACAACTCTCGGGCCGCACCTGCCGGGCCAATGACGGCTTTGCCAGAGATCTCATCTCCGATTGCGGCTCCAGCCGGTACACTACCGTGGCTATCACCACTGCCACACGCGCTATAAGAAGCTACTGCCGCTGTCTGCCATCACTACAAGCGGGTGTACCGCTGCTACACCAAGCCTTACCGTTACTGTCATGGCAAATCGCATCATCGCAGGTATCGCAAGTATCACTGACGTCGTTAGACGCTGATGCGGTATACGCGACTGCCTGCGGCCTCACGATGTGGGGCCGCAGGGTTTTTTGTTTGGAGGGGTTCTTGTGGCGCCCGCTCCCCTGCGGGCCGGCGGAAGGCGCGTGGACGAATGTCCAGTCGGGGTGTGAGGCTAGGCCAGACACCATCTACCGTAGTGGCTGTCTTAGTGGCGCATTCCGGCTCTCATGCGCGATGTCGGTCGGAAGGCGCAGTGAGGCGCGGGCGGGCGTGGTGTGTTACGCCACGCGCTGATAGGCGTCGCCGAGGGAGATGGTGGTGCGCTGCATCAGGCGGCGATACTTGGAGCCGTCGTAGGGCGTGGCGCGGTGGACTGCGGCGCGATTGTCCCAGACGACGGCATCACCTGTGCGCCAGGTGTGGCTGTAGGTGTTCTCAGGCCGTGTGGCGCGGGCGAGCAGATCGTCGAGGAGCGCCCGGCTCTTGTCGGCCGGCCAGCCGACGATCTCCTTGGCATGGACGCCAATCATCACCGATTTGCGGCCGGTGAACGGGCAGGTCTGGACGAGCAGGTGGCGGGCGCCGGGCAAGGATGCGGCTTCCTCCTCGGTAAACTCGAAGCCGACGAGCCGGCGCGAGTGCACAATCGAATGCTCGACGATCAAGCCTTCAAGGGCCTGTTGCTCGGCAGGCGTGAGGCTCTCGTAGGCGGCGCGTGTGGAGGCGAACTCGGTGGCGCCGCCTTCATCGGGAATGACGCGGGCGGTCAGCACGGAGCAGCGCGAGGGGATCGTCTTGAAGCTGCTATCGGCATGCCAGAGCATGTTGGCTTTCTGGTAGTGCATGCGCCGATCGGTTGCGTCGATGGTGGTGCCGGTCTCGATGTCGATGTTGGACTGGCGGGCGAAGACGGTGCCTTTCGACGGATTGGCGCCGCGTGTCATCTCCAGAGGGCCGAAGATCTGGCTGAAGGCGATCTGCTGGTCGTCGTCCATCGGCTGGCCGGGAAAGACGAGCACCAGATGCTCGGACAGGCAATTGAGGATCTCGGTGATGGCGGGCTGTGACAGCGGCTGTCGGATGTCGATGCCGGTGACCTCGGCGGCGAAGGTTTTGCTGAGCGGCTTGACGGTCAAGGCCATGGGGCGGGCTCCCGGATGTGTGATTGGGGTTAGTCTGCCCCTGCGGGACCGGCAGGGAAAGCCCCTTGGTTGGCGGGGGTCGCGCCTGTGGCGCGAATGGGCCACGGGCCCATGCCCGTTTGGGGGACGTGTCCCCCAAACCCCCTCCTTTTTTCGTGGGGAACGAGCCGCAGAGGCATGGGGAAATCAGCCTATTGTGCGCGCTTGAGGCGCTGGACGGCCTCTTCCAGGGCCTGCAGGAAGCGCGAGCGGTCGGCTTTGGTGAAGCCGGCATTGTAGGTTTGCTGCGTGCCGGTCTCGCGCAAGTGCTGCTTCAGGTCGCGCATGGCGACGGCCATGCCGATGCCAGCGTCGGTGAAGGGCTTGCGCCGTTGTTGCTGACGACAGCGGCGCCGGCCTTGAGGCAACGGGAGGCGAGCGGGATGTCGGCGGTGATGGCGATGTCGTGCGGGCCGATGCGCTCGGCGATCCAATCGTCAGCGGCGTCCGGGCCTTCGGGGACGACGACACGCTCGACACGCTGGCCAAGCGGCAAGCGCATATAGGTGTTTGAGACGAAATGCACGGTCAGGTCATGGCGGTCGGCAACGCGCACGACCTCGTCCTTAACAGGGCAAGCGTCGGCATCGACGTAGATCTGGGTCAGCATTCAGACAGTCCGGCGGGGCGTGCCGCGATCGCCACGCCAGTTGCTGTGGTGCTCATGCGTCGCCTCACGCCGTCGCCATCTCCGGCTGGCGGAAATCGGGCAGCGGGGCGTTGCCTTCGTAGCGCTCGATGGCGACGAGGCAGGTATGGGCCGCGCAGCCACCGGAGAACGCGGAAGCCGGCACGTCGAGGGTCAGCGCATTGGCATTGCCGGCGATGCACAGCGGGCCTTCGGCGGTGTCGATCGGCTGCCACCAGGCACCAGTGGGAAGAACAGCCACGTTGGGGCGGATGTCGGGCGTGATGCGGACGCCGGCAAGGCAACGGCCGCGGGCACTGCGCACGAGGGCGGTGTCGCCGTCCTTCAGGCCGAGACGGCGGGCATCCTCGGGATTGACGAGGACGGCCTCGCGTCCCGCCTGCTTCTCGGATTGTGCGACACGGCCATAATCGAGCTGGCTGTGCAGGCGGCCATTGGGCTGGGCGGAAAGCAGGTGGAAGGGGTAGCTGGTGCGGCCTGCGGCGCCGAGCCATTCCGGCGGCTCCATCCAGGTGGGATGGGGCGGGCAGTCGGGATAGGCGCAGGCGGCGAGGGTCTTGCTGTAGAGGACCAATTTCCCGGACTCGGTCCTGAGTGGGTTGGCGGCGGGATCGTCGCGCAGGTTGGCGAGCGGCGGCTTGAGCGGCGCTTGCGGGATGACGGCGTGGCCGATGCGCCAGAACGTGTCGAAGTCCGGCATGTCGCCGCCCTTGGCGACAATACCATTGCGGGTCGTGTCGTAGAGATGGCGCAGCCAGCCCATCTCGTCGCGGCCTTCGGTGAAAGCCTGCTCGACACCGAGGCGGGCCGCGATGGCGCGCAGGATGTCGAAATCCGAGCGCGCGTCGGCATAGGGGGCGACGGCCTGCTGCATCGCGAAAATGACGTCGGCGCGGCGGCCGCCGGAGATGTCGTTGCGCTCGAGCGTGGTGGTTGCGGGCAGAATGATGTCGGCGCGTTTGGCGGTCGCGGTCCAGTTGATGTCCTGGCAGATGATGGTTTCAGGGCGCGACCAGGCATCGTTGAGGCGGCCTAGGTCCTGGTGGTGGTGGAAGGGATTGCCGCCGGCCCAGTAGACGAGGCGGATGTCGGCGTAGGTGTGGGCCTTGCCTTCGTAAGTGAAGGGGCTGCCCGGGTTGAGCAGCATATCGGCGATGCGGGCGACGGGGATGAAGCTCTTGTTCGGGCGTTTGCCGTGCGAGAGCGAGGCGATGGGCGCCAGCGGGTAATAGACGTGATGGCCGCCGACGGAGCCCAAGCCGAAGGCAGCGCCGCCACCGGCGTGGCCCCATTGGCCGGCAACGGCTGCGAGGGCGGCGCCGGCCCACCAGGGTTGCTCGCCGTGGACGGCGCGCTGGAGGGAATAGCTGACGGTGACGTAGGAGCGCTTGCGTACCAGCTCGACCGCCAGGGCACGAATTTGCTCGGCCTCGAGGCCGGTGATGGCCGCTGCCCACTCGGCGGTCTTGGGTTGGCCGTCGCCTTCGCCCTTCAGGTAGGCGAGGAATTCGTCGGAGCCGCTGGTGCACCGCGTGAGGAAGTCTTTGTCCTCGAGACCGGCTGCCACGATCTCGCCGGCAAGGCCGATCAGCAGGGCGGTGTCTGTGTTGGGACGGATGGCCCACCATTCGGCGTCGACCCAGTCGGGAATGTCGTCGCGCCGTGGCGAGACCAGCACGATACGGGCGCCGCGCTGCTTCATACGGGTGAGATGCTGGGCGAGTGAGCGACGGCCGGCGCCGCCGGGTTCGCACTGCTCCGTGCGGGGGCTCAGCGCGCCACAGACCAAGAGCAGATCGGTGTTTTCGGAGACGAGATCGATGGCGTTGGGCTCGCCGTAGCCGTCGCCGCCCATGATGTGGCGCATGATGACCGCGCCGGCGCCGACGGAGTAGGTGTCGACGTGGGCCGTGTAGCCACCAATGGTGTTGAAGAAGCGTTTTACGACGCTTTGAGCGTGATGCAGGCGGCCGGCGCTGGTCCAGCCATAGGAGCCGGCGAAGACGCTGTCGTTGCCGTGGGTGTCGACGACGCGGCGGATCTCGCCGGCTGCAAGGTCGAGGGCGGTGTCCCAATCAATGGGAATGTAGCGGTCATGACCACGGCCCTTGCCGTGTGCCGGCGCAGTGGTGGGGCTGTCTTTGCTCTGGCGCCCGGATTTCTGGGCTTCGAGCCAGCCGGCGCGGACGTAGGGCCGGTCGATCCGCACGCGCGGGTCCATCAGGTCGGGGATGGCGGCCAGCATATGCGAGGGGGCGGGGTCGCTCTCCCAGGGCTCAACGCCGACGATGTTGCCGTTCTCGACGAGCACCTGGAATGGACCCCAATGGGCACAATGCTGTTTCCGCTCGATCATGACTGGGGTTCCCTTGAGATGTCGGTGCTGCCGGTCGCGCCGGCTGGGATTGATTTCAGTGAGGGCTGTGCGGCGACGTCAAACCACGTTCAAGAGCGCCTCACCACGCGTGAGCCGGCGGATATTCTCGGCCATGGTTCGCTGGCGGCGGTGGATGGTGCCGTGGGTCCAGCCGGACATGTGTGGGGTCAAAGTGCAATTGTCGAGCTCGTGGAATGGCAGGCGGCCAGGATGTGGCGTGGGATTGGCCGGTGTCGGGTATTGATACCACGTATCGATGATGGCGCCAGCTATGCGCTTGGTGCGCAAGGCCTCGTAAAGGCTGGTTTCGTCGATCACCGGCCCGCGACCGACGTTCAGGATGATACCGCTCGGCTTCATGGCGGCCAGCGCGGCCTTGCCGATCAGGCCTTCTGTCGCCGGCGTGTGAGGCAGCGTGACGAGGACATAGTCGGCGGAGGCCATGAAATCTTCGAGGGCGGAGAGCGGAAAATAGCGGTCGACGTCGCCGCCAGGGACGACGGGCGAGCGGTTGGCGACATGCACCGTCATGGCGAAGGCCTTGGCGCGCTGGGCGACGGCTTTGGCGATGTGCCCAAAGCCAACGATGCCGAGGGTCAAGGGGGCAAGTTCGGTGCGCAGGGAAGCGGGACCCGAGGCCCAATAGGACCACTTGCCCTGGCGCAGATCATGGTCGGCTGCGGGAATCGGCACGTGCTGCAGCAGCAGCGCGGTCATGACGTATTCGGCAATGGCGGGGTCATGGCCGTAGCAGCAACACAACGGTGTGCCAGCGGGCAGCAGGTCGCGCCGGATGGCGTCCACGCCGGCGGCAGGCGCGTGGTAGAGGCGGATGCGCTCGGGCGCGGGGTGGGTGGCGTCGAGCTTGATCCCGATGATGACGTCGGCTGAGGCGAATGTGGCTTTGTCGGCGGGCGTGGTGACGGTGTCGGGGAGCGAGGTCACCTCGTGGCCGGGGTCGATCAAGCTGGCAAAGCCCGTCTCGAAGACGGCAGCGTTGGTGCCGTGAAAGACGATGCGCATGGGGTGGGCTGGCACCTTTGCCGGGAGGAAGGGGCGGGCGGATTGCACGTGGACGTGAAGGGCAGTGAAGGCCAGGGGCGCTCGTGTCCTGATCGTAAAGTTCGTCACACTTCGCGGCACGCTTTGAGCGAACTCTGCGATCAACAAGGACAGCAGCCAAATCAGTGGCTTAGTGTGGCGTTACGTTTGCAAATCCGCTCAGCTTGCAGTATGCTGCAAACGGACTGGCAAACGTAACGCCACACTGGCCCCTGGACCCCCTGCGACAATCGCGTGTCTACTTGACGCTGGAAAACGCCGTGGGGGTGAGGATGTCGCTCGCCACGTTGGCGACGATCGGGCCGCCGTTCTCGGGTTTCTCGCTGGCGGCGCGCTTTTCGATCCACTCGGGATCGGCCTGGAAAGCTGCAAACTTCTTCTCGCGCTCGGCCAAGCTTTCCCAAACCAGGAAATAGGTCAGGCGGTGGTTGTGGCTGCCGATTACGGTCGTGAAGAAGCCGGCCTGCTTGATGCCATGACGCTCCCAGATCTTGAGCGTGGTGTTCTGGAAACGGTTGAGGAGGGCCGGCAGGCGGCCGGGGCAGCAGTCGTAGACGCGCAGCTCGTAGAGCATGGGGGTATCCTCGTTGGATGGCCTGAGTGTAGGCGGTGATCCAAGCACGGGCGGGCGCGGGGGCAATGCAGTGTCCGGGCGACGGCAGGCAAGCGACTTGGGAGCGGCCAAAAAGGTGTGAGCAGCCGTCTGTTTGTGGTGCCGAGCGGCTACGCCTTCGCCTAAACAAGGGGGTGCGTGAAGGATGGGGACGAGGGCTGGATCGGGATGTTCAAGTCTCGGTTCGGGGCCAGTGGCTCTGTCATGGTAGTTCGGGGCCGCGAAACCCGCGGCATTCCGGTAATCGCTTGGGGAGGCGGCCATCTACAAACCGCATATCGATGGGCTCAGGGCACTCGCTGTCGTGCCGGTTGTGCTCTTTCATGCGCATGTGGCGGGCTTTTCCGGCGGTTTCGTCGGAGTGGACGTGTTTTTTGTGATCTCGGGCTATCTCATCACGGGGCTGATCCAGCACGAGTTGGCACAAGGTACGTTTACGCTTGGCGGCTTCTACGAGCGCAGGGTGCGGCGGATCCTGCCGGCCTTGCTGGCTATGGTCTTGGTGTCGGCCGTGGTCGCCAGCGTGCTGTTCATCCCATCGGACTTCAAGGATTTTTGCCGCAGCCTGATTGCCACGGCGCTGTTGTCGTCGAATGTGCAGTTCTGGAGCGAGGCCGGTTATTTTGATGCTCCGGCCGACCTGAAGCCGCTGCTGCACACCTGGTCGCTCGCTGTCGAAGAACAGTATTACATTGTGTTTCCGCTGCTGGCGCTGATGGCCCACCGCATGTTCCCGAAGCGGTTCTTGGGGTGCCTTGTGGCGCTGGCGATCGTGTCCTTCGCGATGAGCGTGTGGGGCGTGGCGCATGCGCCGGATGCTGCGTTCTATCTGGCGCCGTTCCGGGTGTGGGAGCTGCTGGTCGGTGCGCTGCTGGCCTTGACCGGGATACGTTTGGGCGGGGGCTGGTGGACGGCCACGGCCGTGGCGGGTGGCGGGGTCGGGCTGATCGTTGCGGCTGTGGTGGGCTATTCGCAGGTGACGCCTTTTCCGGGCGTTGCTGCGCTGTTGCCGTGTGTTGGGGCGGGGCTAGTGATCTGGGCCTGCGATGCGCGTGACAATGTCGTGCGGCGCGGGTTGTCATGGCGGCCGCTGGTGGGCATCGGGCTGGTGTCGTACTCGCTCTATCTGTGGCACTGGCCGGCGCTGGTGTTTGCCCGTTACGCGCTGCTGCGCGATTTGACGGGCGCTGAGGTTGGCGTTCTGCTGGCGGGGGTTGGGCTCGTCTCCTGGTTGTCGTGGCGGTATGTGGAAACGCCGTTTCGGGTGCGGCGGAATTGGCCACGTTTGCGGGTCTTCGCCGGTGCGGCAGTGGCGGGCGTGGCGTGTTTTGCATTCGCCAAGACCGTGCTGCTGTTGCATGGGTTGCCACAGCGGCTGACGCGGGAGGCGACCGCGCTGGCGGTGCTGGCCGACAAGGAGGCTGTCAGGGCGCCACGCGATCAGGACGGCAAGGTGTGCCCGCATCTCGATCGCGAGCGACGGCTCGGCCGCTTCTGCGTTCGGGGTGCCGAGGGCGTGCGGCCCAATTTCATTCTCACCGGCGACAGTCATGCCGGGGCCATCAGCGGTGGTGTCTTTGCGGCGGCCAAGCAGCTTGGTGTGGCCGGCTATCAGTTCACGCATTCCGGTTTCAGGCCGCTTCCTGGCGTGTACGAGCTTGGCCAGGACCGTCGTAATGCGCTGACGGCGCGCTTTGTCGACTTCCTGCGGTCCCACCCGGAGATCAAGCTCGTGATCCTGACGGGCTACTGGGAGCTGCAGGCCACCGGGCGGAGCTACCGACATCATGACATCGTGTTTCGCGATGCGGGCTATGATGGCTCGGGCATCGGCTACAACGGAAAGAGCTTTGCGGGCGGGCTCAAGCGGCTGCTGGCGGCGTTCCCGGATCGGCTGTTCGCCATTCATGAGGACGTGCCGACGGGCTGGAAGCTCGATATCAGCTATGCCGTGCGGGTGGCGCACATCAGGGGCATGGGGAGCCTCGACAGCGCGGCCTTCGGATTGCCGCGTGCAGACTACGAACAGCAGCGGGCGCGCTATCTCGGCATTCTGAAGGCGGTCGCGCACGAGGCACGCAACGCACACATCGTGCCGCTTGGCGATGTGCTGTGCGATAACGCCACCTGCGCGGGCTTTCGTGGGGGGAAGCTGCTCTACGTCAACGGCGATCATCTGTCGGGCGATGGTGCGGCGTTGTTCACCGGACATTTTGCCAAGCTGCTCGGCGACGGTCTCATGGTCACCAGTCGCAGCGACCGGCGCTGATATCAGCGCTTCCAATCCAGCCATTGGCAGACGGCGTCTCCCAGGATCAGCTTCTTATCGGCCGCGGGGATCCAGTCGATTTCCTCGAAGTGGGTCCGGCATTCGGTCCACGAACACGGCATCTTGGTGATGTCGGTGCCCCAGAAGAGACGCTTGGGGCCGAAGGCGTCGTACATGGCGCGATAGTGGGGATGCAGGCTTTTGAAAGGATAGGCGTCGTCGGCATAGAACGGGCCGCCGGTGAGTTTGACGGCGACGTTGGGGTGTTTGGCCAGCGCCGTCAGCGCGGCCATGTTGGGGAATGCCGCATTGCCCTTGGCGCCGCGCAGAGCGCCCATGTGGTCGACGATGAGTTTGAGGCCGGGGTGGCGCTCGGCGATTTTACCGAAATGCGCCAGCCAGTCGCCTGCGAGCAAGGCGATGGGCGCGCCGGCTTTTTCGGCGGTTGGCCAGAGCCAGTCGAGCGTGCCGTCGTGGGCCCAGGTCTTGTTGTGGGGCTTGTTGAAATAGAAGCGGAAGCCGAGAACGCCCGGCCGCTTGATCCAATCAGCGATGAGGGTGGCACTGTCCGGGCGGTCGAGCGGCGGGTTGGCCATGATGGCGAAGCGGCCGGGGTAGGCGGCGACGGCATCGAAGGCTTGATCGTTGGAGGCGGGATCCCAGCTGGCGGGAGGATGCAGGAGGGCTGCGTCGATGCCGGCGGCGTCCATGTCGCGGATGGCGTGCTCGGCCAGATAGGGCGGGGGCAGATGCGGCGGCGTGGGTGTGCCGGTCCGGTAGATGTGCACCTGCGCGTCGATAATCTCCATGGCCGGCCTCCTGTTGTGTGAGGGGGAGAGTGTGGGGCAGATAGCTGTGGGCTGTCGAGGATAGCTCTCGACCGCAGCGCGGGGTCAGCGAAAACATCAGGGCCGGCGTTGCGCAGGCGGTGTGGTCGGGTGGTTGAGGGCTGCGGGGCAATCCAATTGTTGACCGGTGCCGGTGCACTGCTCAGGTTGTGGGGTGACGGAGGGCGAGGATGCAGCGACGGCTGTCGTTGCTTTCGGCTGAACCATGGTTGCTGGATGATGCAGCACAGGAGTTGGACCCATGAGCAGGAAGAAGAAGGTTATCGGCACTGGCGGAGAACTGCTGATGCATCAGCTCGTCGCCCAGGGCGTCGAGTATGCCTTCACCAACACCGGCAGCGCGGAAGCTGGATTTTTCGACGCCTTCCTGACGGTGCCCGGCGTGCAGCCGATCCTGCTGCTTTCGAATCGCTGGTGCTGTCGGCTGCCGATGGCTACGCCAAAGCCGCCAACAAGACGGCGTTCGTGAACGTGCATCTGGCGGCGGGGACCAGGCAGGGCTCGGGCCAGCTGCAGAATGCCTACTTCGATGGCTCGCCGATGGTCGTTACGGCGGCGTTGCGCGACAACGGATCGTTCGGCGACCACAACACGCTCGGCGCTTCGAGCGGCTTTTCCCAGATGGGCAGCGTAGAGGACATCACCAAGCAGCGCTGGGAAGTCACCGATGCGCGCGGCATCCGATGGCGACGCGGCGCGCGTTCAAGGAGGCGATGACCATGCCGACGGGGCCGGTCTATCTTGCCTTCTCGAGCCCGGCACTGGATGCCAAAGGCGTTGAAGGGACCATTCAAGCGGCCGAGCCGCTCGAGATGGCGCAATCGCCCGGCGGGGCGACGCTCGCGAAGATGCACGATGCGTTGCTCAATGCGAGCAATCCGCTGTTGCTGGTTGGGCCGGACGTGCGGACGGCGGGGGCGCAGCGCGAGCTGCTGGAGCTTTCGGAACACTACGCATTGCCAACGGCGGTTGGCTTTTACGACTACGGCGCGTTCCCGCTCAGGCATCCGAACTATATCGGGATGATCGATAATATCCCTGAGGGCGGCTTTGATGTCGTGTTCTGTGTCGGCTACCGGCAGAACACGCGGGCCAGCGAAAAAGACGAGAAGTTCACCGATGCGGAAACCATCATTGCGATTGGTCACGACTCCGCCTTGCTCGGCAACACTTTTGCCGTCGATCTCAGCATGTGGGGCAACGTGCGGCACACGCTGACGGCGCTCAATGCGATATGGAAGCCGGATCATGCCAACCTGGCGCACATCCAGAAGCGCAAGCAAGCCCTGGCCGGGCAAAGCCGGCAGCGTGCCGAAATGCAGGCCGAGCAGATCAGCGCGCGGGCCGGCAGCACGCCGATCGATCCGGATTTTCTGGGCGGCACCATGGCGCGGACGCTGGCAGGCAACACGCTGATGGTGTCTGAGAACTTCCGGGCTGCCGACCACCTCATGCCGTTCGGTTATGGCGACAACGATTGGCGGCTGGTGCGCACTTACGGGGGAAGCCTCGGCTATGGACTGGGGGGAGCGGTCGGGGCGCAGCTCGGTGCGCCGGACAGGCCGGTTGTGCTCAGCATCGGTGATGGCTCGGTGATGTATAGCGCTGCCGGGTTCTGGAGCATGGCGCGATACAATCTGCCGATCCTGACGGTGGTGTGGAACAACATGCAGTACCAAACCGTGCGCACGAACTTCGCGGCATGGGGCGGCAACATGAAGTCGCAGAACCGCTATCCCGAGACATTTCTGGGTGATCCGGAGATCGATTTCGTGCTGCTTGCGAAGGCACAGGGGATCGAGGGGATGCGGGTCGAAGCACCGGGCGATCTTGAAGGGGCGCTGCGGCGCGGGCGCGATGCCCAAATCGCCGGTGCGCCGTTCGTGCTGGATGTGCGGATTGCCAACGTCGGCGCGGGCGCCGACCAGAGCTGGTATATGCCGCGATCGCGGAGAGCGTGAACGCCATTGCACCGGAGCGGGTGGCCGACCAGGACGGGGCGCAGCCAGGGCACGCCCCGTCAATTCCGGCGTCGATTGCTAGAGCTAGAGCGGCAGCATCACCGCCTGGGCCTCATGCAAGGACCGGCTGACTGCCGTGGTCCACTCCATATAGCGGACGCCGGTGGCAAAATCGGTATGCGTGACGGGCTCTTTGCCCCGGATCGCATTGATGAATTCCTCTTCGACGCGCCATCCGCCGCGCTTGGCAGGATCGATGTCGACGACCTTCATGTCGGGCTGGCCGCGCTTGGCTGCTGACAGCGTCATGGCGCCATCGACGGGCTGATGCAGGCGAATCGTGCCGTCCGTGCCGAACAGGTAGACATCGGCGAGGTCCGGGGCGTGGCCAAGCACGGCCGAAACGTTGAAGCGCATCTGACCGCCCTGGGCCATGGCGCCAACGACATCGATGTGATCGGGGATCTCCATGGCTGTGCGGCGGCCGGCGTCGTCGAGGCGGTGACGAACGACTGTCTGGCCGACGGCCATGACGGACTTCGCCGGCCCGACCCAGCGCATCATGGCTTCGTACCAGATGCCCATGTTCATGACGTTGTCGCCGGAAAGCTGCCGGTTCTGGCGCCAATGCTGCCTGGCGGAGGAGTCGGGGTAGCTGCGGTTGGCCGCTATTCGGGCATCGATCGAGATCAAGTCGCCGATGTAGCCGGCTGAAACCATCTCGATGATCGTGCGATCGAAGGCGAGCGTGTGCGGCGCGGGCACGATCTGGGCGCGCTGTGCGGGGCACAGGAGCGAGGCCTCGTACATGGCGAGGGCCTGATTGTGGTCCATCGCCATGCGGGCTTCGCACAAGACGTGCTTGCCAGCCTCAAGCGCGGCAATGGTCAGCGGTGCGTGCATGTATGGCC
The DNA here is from genome assembly GCA_041397705.1 of Hyphomicrobiaceae bacterium. GTDB lineage: Bacteria > Pseudomonadota > Alphaproteobacteria > Rhizobiales > Hyphomicrobiaceae. The sequence continues at coordinate 179,447 of JAWKWC010000001.1, read as the reverse complement.
ACGTGCCGATGCAGACGGCATCGATGCTGTCGTCGTCGAGGAGCGCCTGCCAGTCGTCATAGACCTGCGGTATTGCGAATTCATCGGCGACGCTTTGGCCGGATTGGCGGGTGCGGTTGGCAACGCCAGCCAGCTCGACGCCAGCCTGCTTCTTGAAGCCGGGAATGTGCAGTTTTCTGGTGTTACCTCCGGCGCCAATGAAACCGACGCGGATTTTTTCTTCAGCCATAACCGGGCTCCCTGGTGATCATGAGTGTGTTCGACTTGCGTTGCCTGGCCGGGCCGCTCTGACAGCGACCTGCTCGGGGCAAGGGTAGCGGAGAGTTCGCCGGCCAACAGATCATTGGCGAGGATGACGCGCAATGGGGATTGCGGGGGGCGCAGATCCACAGGCGTGGTGAGCGCTCGTATTGGAGCCTACTGACGACCGATGTTGCCGGGACGGGGCGTGGGGCCTGGCGGGCCGCTGCAGGGGGCGGTCACGGGGGAATTGGCGTCAGTTCAGACCAGGGACGATACCGGTTGAGTGGTCAAGGCGTTGATCAGGTGGCACACTCGGCAGCGGCCGGGTGCCGTATGGTCTGGCTTTCGGACGAGCCAGGTACGGTTGCCGGACTGGAAACGCATTGGCAAGGGCGTGCACGATGGATATCGCGACATTCGAGGCTCAACTGAAGGCGGACGGGTTTCAGGAAATCGAGACCAAGCGGCTGGATCCGAAGCCGGTCAACGGCGAGCATGGCCACCACTTCGGCGTTCGCGGTTTGGTGATCGAGGGTGCCTTCACGGTGACTCTCGAAGGGGTGGAGCGGACCTATCGGGCGGGTGAAATTTTCGCTGTCGAGGCGGGGCAGCTGCATTTCGAGGAGGTGGGGCCGGAAGGCGCAAAGGTGATGGTCGGGCGCAAGCACTGACGAGTGCGGGGGTGTTTTGCGGTCGCGGCGCGTGGGGGATTGTTTGCGCTCACGGCGCGCTTCGCACGGCCAAATGGGCAACGCTGCGCCTCCGCGGGGGCGCCGCTTGTTGCGGTCGTCGTAGGGAGTGCGACGGGTTTTTTGGCGTTTTGCATCGGTTTGAGGGCTGCGGTCATTGATACGGCGGGCGTGGCCGGACTTATTGGGCTCAGATAAGGTGCGGGACCTGCCGCTTGACCTGGAGCCATCATGACCGTCCGCAACGCTGGCCCGCGGGGCCGCCAGTTCTTCTTCAATCCCGGGCCGACCAATATTCCGGACCGCGTGCTCAAGGCCATGGACCGGGCGACCATCGACTTCTTCTCCGAGGAAGCTGTCGCGATCTTCCAGCGCGTGCATGCCGGGTTGAAGCGGGTTCTCAAGACCGAACAGCATCTGCTGGTCTATGCCTCGAACGGGCACGGAGCATGGGAGGCGGGGCTGGTGAACCTGTTCGAGCCGGGAGCCAGGCTTCTGGTGCTGGAGTCCGGGCGGTTCTCGACGAGTTGGGCGGAGATGGCGACGGCGCTCGGGTACGAGGTCGAGACGATCGGCTGTGACTGGCGCCGAGGGGTGCCGCCCGAGGCGGTCGCCGAACGGCTGAAAGCCGACACGGGGCATGCGATCCAGGGGCTGCTTGTGGTGCACAACGAGACGGCGACGGGCGTGGTGCAGCCGCTAGCGGCCATCCGCAAGGCGATCGATGCGGCGGGGCATCCGGCGCTGTTGCTGGTCGATACCATCTCGTCGCTGGCGTCGATGGATTTCCGCATGGATGCGTGGGGCGTCGATATCGTCGTCGGCGGTTCGCAGAAAGGGCTGATGATGACGACCGGCCTCGCCTTCACCGGGATCTCGGAGCGGGCGATGGCGCGGTCCCAGCGGATCAATACGCGGCGCAGCTACTGGGCGTGGAAGGACATGCTCACGCACAAGCCGCAGCGCATGCCGGGAACGACACCGGTGCACATGCTGTTCGGTCTGGAAGACTCGCTGAAGATGCTGGAGGAGGAAGGTCTCGATGCCGTATTCCGCCGGCATAGGCGACTGGCAGGCGCGGTGCGGGCCGCGGTGGCGCACTGGGGCGGCGGGGTGAAGAGCGAGATCAGCGTCGACAGCCGTGGTTTTTCGGGACCGATCAAGGCGATGGAGATCTTGCCGGGCGATGCGGCGCGGGTTTCCGATTCCGTTACGGCCGTGATGGTGCCGGCGGGACACGATGCCAATGCGATGCGAAAGATCGCGCTCGAGCGCTACAACCTGTCGCTTGGCGGCGGTCTCGGGCCGCTCAACACCCATGTCTTCCGGATCGGTCATATGGGGGATCTCAACGAGCCGATGCTGCTGGGTGCGTTGTCGACGATCGAGCTGGCGCTGCGCGTCGCCAAGATCCCGCACGAAACCGGTGGCATCGACGCGGCCATCCGGGCCCTGGAAGCGGAGGAGGCTGGCGCATGAGCGGGCTCACGGTCGAAGAGGCCAATGGCATCCTGGCGGAGAATTTTGCGCCGTGGGTGCAGGCGCTGGGGATCCGGGTGGAGGCTATCGCCGGGGAAGGCGGCGCGGTTTTGCGGATTCCGTTTTCCGATGCGCTCACCCGTGTTGGCGGCATCATGTGCGGGCAAGCGCTGGCGTCGGGTGCGGATACGGCCATGGTGTTGGCGCTGGCGGGGGCGATGGGTGGGCTGAAGCCGTGCACGACCGTCGATCTCACCATCAACTTCATGCGGGCGATCAGCAAAGCGGATGCGGTGCTGGACGCCAAGGTGATGCGGCTTGGTCGGACGCTGGCGTTCTGTACCTGCGAGATCCGGGAAGCGGGCAGCGACAAGCCCGCCGCGTTCTCGACGGGGACTTATGCCATTCTGTGAATAGTGGGCTGGCTTCGGAGCGCGACGGGGCGGTGGCGTTCAGTACCGGCGCCCGGTCCGAAGTCGCTCCTGCTCACGGTAATTGCGGTCTCGTTCCTTTTGGGTCCGTTCTCTCTGGCTTGCCAGATAGGCATTATCTCTGGAGATCCGGGCGACGCGATCGTCTTGATCGGCTTGGCGCTGGCGCTCTTGGCGAGCACGGTCTTCGGCTTCCATATTCCAAATGGATCGCTGGTGGTCGTAGTCGATTTCCTTAAGACGGCGCTGCAGGTTAGCCTGTCTTATGGCGCTCTCGTCTTCAATTTCTTTCAATCGGCGTTTAAATTCCGCCTGGCGCCGGTTAGCTTTGTCTTCGGCATTCTTTCGGACTTCGGAGACCTGCTGTTCGAACTCCATGTTCGATGGGCGGGACATCTCATTCCATTGCGCCGTATGGAAGTCAGGCGGAGCAGACTTGAGGGGGCCCATGAACACGGCAGCAAGAAGAAATGCAGTGGCTCCGGCGGCGATGATTTTTGGGTCCATAAGCAAGAAGCCCATATATCGAGTGTTTCTCCAAAGCGTCACACGATATGGCAACAGGCGTAAATCTATCGGCTGAGATATATCTAAAGTCGTTTCTATGCGCGATTTTGGCTGGATTTCGATGGAAATGAATTCCACCGGTCGTTGGTGCAACTTCGGCGTCTTGGGCTTTGCTGTTGCTAGAGCAGAGCTGGCTATGAATTTTGTCGGTGCGACAAGCGGGTTGCAGGCCGTCCGGCAAGGATGCGTTAATGTAGGGGACACGCGATGAGCAGGCCGGACCGGGATTAACAGACATGAACGATATGACGCAGACCTCCTTCGATGCCGTTGGGCTTGGCATCATGTGGGACCGGCTGGTGGCGCTGACGGATGAGATCGTGTCGACGCTGGTGCGTTCGTCGTTCTCGACGATCGTTTACGAGAGCTACGACCTGACCTGCTGCGTGCTGGATGCCGACACCAATACGATTGCGCAAGGGACCTTCGGTATCCCGGCCTTCATCGGCTCGGCACCGGTGACGGCGCGGCATATGCTGAAGAAGTTCCCGCCGGAGACGCTGAAGGACGGCGATATCATCGTCACCAACGATCCGTGGCTCGGTACCGGGCATCTGTTCGACATCACTGTTATGCGACCGGTGTTTCGCAAGGGGCGGATCGTTGCCTATGCGGTGTCGATCACACATCTGCCCGACATCGGGGGAGCAGGCTTCGGGTCGGCGGCGAAGGAGGTTTACGAGGAGGGGTTGAGGCTGCCGATCCTCAAGCTCTACGAGGCGGGCCGGCTCAACGAGCTGGTGCTGGAGATCGTGCGGACCAACGTGCGGGTGCCGGAACAGACGATTGGCGACATCATGGCCAACGTGGCGTGCAGCGAGGTGGGCGCGCGTGAGATCAATGTGTTCATGGACGAATACGGGCTCGAGAGCCTGACGGAGCTGTCTGCAGCGATCCGGGGGCAATCGGAACGCCAGATGCGGGCGAAGCTGTCGGAATTCAAGGACGGCGTCTATCGCCATCGCATCGAAGTCGAAGCATTTGCCGAGCCGGTCTCGTTCGCGGTGACGTTGACAGTCGCTGGCGACAATGTGACGGCGGATTTCGCGGGCACGTCTGGCTGCGTGAGGGCCGGCGTCAACGTGCCGTTCTGCTACACCAACGCCATGGTGCTGCACGCGATAAAGTCGCTGACGCTGCCGTCGATCCCAAACAACCAGGGCTCGGCTGCACCGATCTCCACCACTGCACCACCGGGATGCATTCTCAATGCGCTGCCGCCGTTCCCGACAGGCGGACGTCATGCCATGGGGCACTTCATTGCGCCACTGATCTACGGTGCGTTGGCCGATGCCACGCCGGGCGAGGTGCAGGCGGACAGCGGCATGATGAACCTCGTCACCTTCCAGGGGACGCGCACGGACGAGCGGCCTTTCACGGGGCTGTATTTCGCGGCGGGTGGGTATGGGGCGCTGCGGGGGCTGGACGGCTGGTCGACGCTGCCGCATCCCTCGAACATGGCGGTGGTGCCGGTAGAGGTGTGGGAGACGCTGACGCACACGACTATTCTCGACAAGAAGCTGATTGGCGATACGGGCGGCGCGGGGCAGTGGCGGGGCGGACTGGGCAGGTCGTGCGGCTGCGAAACGATACCGGCCATATTCTCGTTTCCCACGGCATGGGAAACCGCACGCAATATGTGGCCAAAGGCCTGTTTGGCGGTCTCGACGGCAGCCTGCGCCGGCACGAGGTGGGGGAGAAACCGTGCACGCCAAAGGCCGGATCGAAATCCCGCCTGGCGAGGTGATGACGATTGTCGAGGCGGGCGGGGCTGGGTATGGCGATCCGAAGCAGCGCGACCCCGACGCAGTTGCTGCCGATGTGGCCAACGGGTTCGTGAGCGCGGACGCCGCGCGCGAGCTTTACGGCTGGACCGGCTGAGGCGTTCTGTCGGGATGCCGGCAACGCCACTGCTGCGCCCGCGATGTCGCTGTCGGCAGAGCGGGGGGCGGCTCAAGATGACAGACGGCCTACTCGGCTGCCTCGGTCCACTGCTGAAGCGGCGAAGCTGGCTGGCTACCGGCATCGGCAGCGGTGTGCGCAGATACTGGCGGTGCTGCATTTTTCCAGCACTGCCGTGCGTTACTGGAAGTGTGATGGTGAAGACCGTACCTTCGCCGGGCGTGCCATTCGCGTCGATCGAACCGCCATGGTTCTCGACAATCCGCCGACAGGTGGCGAGGCCAACACCGGTGCCCTCGTATTCGTGGCGGCCATGCAGACGCTGGAAGATCTTGAAGAGCTTTTCCTTGCTGCCGGGGTCAAACCCGATGCCGTTGTCGGCGATCGAAAGATGCAGCATGCGGTTGGCGTTTTGCGCGTCGCACTGGACAATGCCGCAAATCTTGATCACCGGCGCCACGTCAGGCTTCCTGAATTTCAGAGCGTTGGCGATCAGGTTCTGCAGCAACTGGCGCATCTGGGCGGGCTGAGCCTCGATCGAGGGAAGTTGGTCGGCGACGATCTGCGCATGCGTTTCCTCGATGCGCACCTGCAGGTCGGAGAGGACGCCATGCAGGACGGCATTGAGGTCGACAGTCCGCAAGGCGTCATTGGCGTGCTCGAGGCGCGCGTAGGCGAGCAGGTCCGTGATCAGGCGGCGCATGCGCAGGGTTGCGTCCTGCATTCGGCCGAGGAACATGGCGCCGTCCTCACCGAGCTCGGCGCCGCAGCGTTCTTGCAAACGCGTGCCGAAGGCTTCGATCTTGCGCAATGGCTCTTGCAGGTCGTGGGCGGCGACGTGGGCAAAATCCTTGAGGTCGCGGTTGGAGCGCTCGAGCAGCTTGAGTTTTTCTTGCAGGGTCGCGTTGGCCGCATCGGCTGACATTCGGGCGCTGGTCTCGGCGTCGCGTGCCGCAGCGACGCGGTCAGCCATGACGTTGAACGCCGTGGTCAGTTCGCAAAACTCGCGGGGGTGATAGGCACTCAAGGCCTTCAGGCGGACCTGGCTGTCGCCGGTTGCCATTTTCCGGGCGGCCCTGGTGACCTCGGTGATCGGTGCGGCCAGCAAAAGCGCCATCCAGCCGCCGACGAGTGCGGCGATCACGATGCCGGCGGCGACAACGAGAAACATCGACCACTGGATCCGATGGGCGGTTTCGCGAAGCTCTGCAAGGGGCTGGGGGACCATGACGCCCCATCCGGCGCGCGCGACGGAGCTGAAGCCGGCGATCATGTCGTCCTTGAGAGCGGGCGAGTAGAACGTTTCGACACCTTGCTCGCCGGCCAGCATGCGCTTGACGACCGGCAGCTTGGAAATGTCGCGCATGGATGCGATCCAGGCCGGGAGCGGGTGGGCCAGGACCTTGCCGTGCTGATCGACGATGGCGGCGTGGCCTTTCTGGCCGAAGGCGATGGCCTTGCCGAGGTCGACGATGTAGTTGGTGGCGAGGACGCCCAGAACCATGCGATCGCCGGACTTGCGGACCAAGCAGAAGCGAGGTGGCCCTGATGGAGCGCCGTGGACGCCCGACATGACCGTCTTGTTCTCAACGGCCAGCGCGCTGAAGGTTGCGAGCAAGTCCGCTGGGACCTGCTTTGGGCATGAGGCCGTGCCGTCGAGGCCGGTGATGACCGCGCCGCTTTTGGCCTCGACCAGGCAAATGCTCATGAACTGGAGATTTTGCAGAAGCCGGTCGATACGGGGGAAGGTGTCGCCTTGCAGAATCGCGTCGGCGGCATAGTCGAACGTTGCGGTCGCATCGCGGTGATAGCGTTCGAGGGCGATCGATAGATTTCTGGCGATCAGGAGGTGGCGTTCGTGGACCTCGTCGACGGCATTCTGCAGCGCGCTCGAGTGTGGCCACGCCCAGTAGATGGCCATGGGAGCGGCTACGACGAACGCCAGTATCGAGATCAGGAAACGCCGCAGCGACAACATAGTTCGCGTACCCCTGGCCGCGAGGGCTCAGCTGGAAGTTTTTTCTGCGCAGGGGCGAAATGCACCGTGCTCGGATGCAGGACCGATCCCACCACTCGGGAATTTATCAATAATGTCGGGAGATATCGTTACGCGGGTGTCGGCTATTTGCTTCAAATTTCGGGCTCAATGGGAAACCGAAAAGTTACCATTTGGACTCCGCCTGGATGTTGCGTCTGGCAGCGAACTTGCGGGCGTGAAAGGGCTGGAGCGCTCGATGGCGGGGCCGGGGCGATGTCGGCATTGGAGCGCCGACGGGTTTGCTGGGCATGGCGAGCGACGCCAGACTGCAGCCTGCCACCCAACCAGCACACTAGACGTGCCCGTATGGTCGGATCATGCTGGGGCAAAAGTGCATGTTTGCGCCGCCGAGCCCATGGAGATCGTCATGCCTGCCGAAACGCCCCTCATTCCGCTTTCCGATGTGACCTGGATCGGGGAGGGTCTGTCGCGGCCGGAATGCGTGCTGACAACGGCCAAGGGCGAGGTGTTCGTTGGCGATCATCACGCGGGGATTGTCGAGATCGGCAAGGCGAAGCGCGACATGATCGGGGCGCCGCCGGGATTCGTGCCGAATGGCGTTGCCATGACAAAGAACCGGGAGTTCCTGATCGCCAATCTCGGACCGGGCGGCGGGGTGTGGCGGCTCGACAAGGACTGGCGCCTCTTTCCGCACCTCTTCGAAGCGGATGGCGAGCATTTTCGCGTTTGCAACTTCGTCGGTGTCGATCAAACCGGCGTGGAATGGATTTCGGTGTCGACGCGGGCCTTTCCGCGGGAGATCTCGTTTCGGCCGGGGCATGCCGACGGGTTTATCGTCAGGCGCGACGAAAAAGGCGCCCACATCGTCGCCGATGGAATCGGCTTCACCAACGAATGCCGCGTCGATCCCAATGGCGAGTGGCTCTATGTCAACGAAACGGTGGCCAAGCGCATCTCGCGGTTTCCGATCAACGGGCGCGTCGTCGGCCGGCGCGATACGGTGCATGAATTCGGGCCCGGAGAATTTCCGGACGGCTTTGCGTTCGATGCGGAAGGCGGCGTCTGGGTGGCTTGCGTGTGCGCCAACCGGCTCATTCGGATCGAAACCAACGGCAAGAGGACGCTGATTCTGGACGATGCGGACGCGGGGGACGTGGCGTTTGCCGAGTCCTACTTTGCCACCAACGGTACGCGGAACGGGCGGGCTCACATCGAAGTCGGAGCCAAGCGCGGGCTCAAGAACATCGCCAGTGTGGCGTTTGGCGGACCGGATCTGAAGACAGTCTATATGGGCAATCTCGCTGGTCAGGCGATTCCCACGTTCCGTTCGCCGATTGCCGGTGCCGAGCCGGTGCAATGGCGGTTCTAGATGTCTAGAGGCGGCCGTCGACGTTGCCGGTGGGCAGGATCCACTTGAGGTCATAGATCACGCTTGGTCCATCGGGCTTGCGCAAGGCTTCCAGCGTTGCCGAAGGCAGGCTGCGGATGGCGTCGTGCGCCACTGCCAGGACAAGACAGTCGAAGGTCTCGGCCGGCAGGGTATTGGTGAGGGCCAGATCGTATTCGGCAGCAACTTCAGCCGGGTCGGCGTGCGGGTCGAAGATCGTGACGTTGGCTGTGAACTCAGCCAAGGCGCGGGCCAGATCGGCGACCTTGGTGTTGCGGATATCAGGCACGTTCTCCTTGAACGTGAAGCCCAGCACCAGCACGCGGGCTTCACCGACGGCTACACGCTTTCTCAGCATGGTCATGACGATGTCACGGGCGACCCAGTCGGGCATGGAATCGCTGATGCGGCGGCCTGCCAGGATCATTTCGGGATGGAAGCCGATCGATTGGGCTTTGTGGGTGAGGTAGTAGGGATCGACGCCGATGCAGTGACCACCGACAAGGCCGGGCTTGTAGGCGTGGAAGTTCCATTTGCTGCCCGCGGCTGCCAAAACCTCGTCGGTGTCGAGGTGCATGCGCCTGAAAAGCTGCGCCAGCTCGTTGATCAGGGCGATGTTGACGTCGCGCTGGATGTTCTCGATGACCTTGGCAGCCTCAGCAACGCGGATCGAGCTGGTGGGGAACGTGCCGGCGGTGACAATGCGGGCATAGACGGCGTCGATGAGTGCTGCCGCCTCGGGCGTGGAGCCTGACGTCACCTTGAGGATATCGGGGAGGCGATGCTGGCGGTCGCCTGGGTTGATGCGCTCGGGGCTGTAGCCGGCGAAAAAATCCTGGTTGAAGACGAGGCCCGACATCTGCTCGATGATGGGAACGCAAATCTCTTCGGTGGCGCCGGGAAAGACCGTCGACTCGAAGACCACGACGTCGCCTTTGGCGATCACTTTGCCAACGGTGGCGCTGGCCTTCTCGAGGGCGGTGAGGTCGGGGCGCTTGGACTGGTCGATCGGGGTGGGCACGGTCACGATATAGAAGTTCGCCTTGGCGAGATCCTCGGTATTGGAGGTGAACGACAGCCCCTTGGCGGCGGCAAGTTCATCGGGCGAGACTTCGTTGGTGTGATCGCAACCTGCTTCCAGCGCGGTGATGCGGGCGGTATCGATATCGAAGCCTATGACCTCGAACTGACGGGCCATGTAGGCGGCGAGCGGCAAGCCGACATAGCCCAGGCCAATAACGCCAATGCAGATGCTGTCGATCGATAGCGGGCGCATCAAATATCCTTCGTGTCTTCGGGCGTCAGCATGCAGCATCGGCGCCGCGATGATGGGGGTGGCTGACGGGGCATGCGGGCTCTCCAGGCGCCGAGCAAGGCAACGGTATGATCACCCAGAGACAAGGCGCGCGCACATCTTGTAGCGTTGGCCGATGCGTTCGACCAGCGGGCTAAGGTGTGCGGCCGGAGGATGCTGTGGCGGCAAACAACGGATAGAGGGGCAGGTATGGCAGGCGGTCCACTGGAAGGCATTCGCGTTATCGATCAAACGTCGGTTGTGGTGGGGCCGATCTGCACGCGTACGCTTGCCGATCAAGGTGCCGATGTCATCAAGGTCGAAGCGCCTGGCGGTGACCTGCTGAGGACCATGGCGCGGGGCACCCGCAATCCGGGCATGTCCGGAAAATTTCTGCATTTCAATCGCAACAAGAGATCGATTGCGCTGGACCTCAAGCAAGCGGCGGGTCTTGACGCCATGAAGCGGCTGATTGCAGGGGCCGACGTGTTCGTCAGCAACGTCAGGCCCGGGGCTTTGGCGCGGGCGGGCCTCGATGCTGCGAGCCTGGCGGCCGAGAATCCCAAACTCATTCACTGCTCGATTCTGGCCTTCGGGCGTGGCGGGCGATATTTCGACAAGCCGGCCTATGATCCAATCATTCAAAGCCTTTCAGGTGTCGCTGGAACGTTCGACAAGGCCATCGGGGAGCCGCGTTTCGTACCGATGGTGATGACGGACCACGTCACTGGTCTGATTGCAGCGCAAGCCATCGGCTTTGCCCTCTTCCGCAGAGAGCGGACGGGGGTGGGGGAGGCCATTGATGGTCCTATGCTCGAGAACATGGCATCGTTTGTCATGAGCGAGCATATGGCGGGGGCGACGTTTCAGCCACCGGCAGGGCCCACCGGTGACAATCGGCTGGTCAGTCCGGACTATCGGCCGCTGCCGACCAAGGACGGCTATATCACCGCTGCGCCAAACACCAATGCTCAGGCGTTTGCGTTCTTCGATGTGATCGGGCGGCCCGAACTCAAGAACGACCCGCGTTTTGAGACGGCTTCAGCACGAAGCACCAATGCGGAGGCTTATTTCAAGGTGCGCGCGGAGGGGCTGTTACAACGCACGACGGACGAATGGCTGGCGATTTTCGAAGAGCTGCAGGTGCCGGCTGCGCGATACAACACGGTCGATGAGGTGATGGACGATCCCCATTTGGCCGATGTCGGGTTCTTCACGACGGAGGCACATCCGAGTGAGGGGCCTATCTGGCGGACGCGAGTTGCCAATACCTTTTATGGCGGTATGCGCAGCGACGAGTTCTCTGCGCCGCGGCTTGGCCAGCACACGCGGGAAATTCTCGGAGAAATCGGCTATGGGGCGGCGGATATCGACGGGATGGTGACCGCTGGTGCGGCCTGTGAGGCGCGCGCCGATTGATGTGCCCGAAGGGCCGGCGTGGGTGCGGGCAGGCCAGGCCAACGCTTTAGACGGCTGGAGCACTTTGCTGTGGGTTGTCCGTCGCCTTGCCTCTAGGTTATTGATATTTCTTGCTGAATTCTCGTCTTCACGCCGCATCTGAAGGTGTGCGGAGCGATGTCGGGCGTAGCCCTGGAGACATCGTTGCGACCGTTATGCTGCCGGCCATTGTCCCTGGGACGGGGCTGTGGGTGGTCCGGGACATGAAACACCTCCCTAAGCGGTTGTCTGTCCTTGGATTTTCCGCTCCCTAGGCTGTCTTTGTGCGCGCCCGGAAATGTAACGAACTTTGCCATCAGGAGACTAGGCAGGTTCACACTTTGTCGCTATAAGCACCGCTCAACGCCAGCCGACGCTCGACGTCCGCCGGCACGGACGACAATACCTATTGGTGTGGTCAAGCGGGGCGCGCAGCTGGTCTGTGTGCCGCTTCATCGGACCGGAAGCGGCCGGCCACGCTTGGGCCGAGGAGCGAGAGATTATGGCAGTCCCCAGGAAAAAAGTATCGCGGATGAAGCGTGGCTTCCGGCGTTCGGCGGATGCACTGACGGTGCCGGCCTACGTCGAGGACAAGGACAGCGGCAATTTGCGCCGGCCGCATCATATCGATTTGAAGTCTGGCAAATATCGCGACCGCCAGATTCTCGAGGTGGAGCAGCCAGACGCCGAGTAATCGTCTGGTTGCTTGTTGGCGGACGGCATCGGTCTTTGGCCGATAGGTGGGGACTTCTCATTTCATCACGCTGCGCTGATCCTGCGGGACAAGGGATCGCATGCGCGTAGCGGGGCTGGCATTTCCGTCATATTCTCTCTTTAGGGAGAGGTCATGATCCGTCGGACAACGGATCGGACTGTGCTGCAGAAATAGGGAAGGTTGGGAAATGTCGCTCCGGGTCATTCCGCTCCTCATTATCTCGTTTATCGCCTACAACGTCGTCGTTCTGCTGGGTGGGGATGCGACAGCGGACGAGATCCTGCGCAAGCCGCTTTTCTCTTTGCCCATGGTCAGTGGCGAGAAGTGGGTGTTCTCTTGGGGGGATCTGCTGATCCTGCTCACAATGTGTCTGCTGTTCGTCGAGCTGATCAAGTCGACGTACACGTCGAGCTCGCAGATGGTCGATCATGGTCTTTCGATGCTGGTGTTCATCGCCTGCCTGATCGAATTCCTGCTGGTCAAGAAGGGCACGTCGTCGGTCTTCTTCTTCATCATGGTGGCTGCACTGATCGATGTCGTTGCAGGCGCCTTGATCGGTATCCGAACCGCACGGCGCGATCTCAATTTCGGTGGCGGCGAGTAGCAGCAACTTCTTGCAGTCGGTCTGTGTGGTTGCGGCCTAGACGGTCGCGGCCGATGGCCCGCAGCCTGGCAGTTGGCGCCAAACTCCGATGCAGTATGAAACCGGCTTGCCTTGCGGCAGGCCGGACGCGTTTTGGGGCCGCTGTCATCGTGCCCTCTGTGGGGGGTGCACCCTCGCTTTGCGCAATCCGCCGATGGCCCAGCAAGCGCGAGAGTCCTGGCGTGGCGGTCCATTGCGATTGTGCGGATCGAATCTGCGCTCCATGACGATGGTTTAGCGCTTGTTAATTTCTTCCACGTAACTTGCTGCCAAAGATACCGAATGGAAGCGGGATCAAGCACGCGTGTGCTCGAGTACCGAGCGAGGGGGCTTTCCTAGCCGTGTCGTCACCCGAGAGCATGAAATTGGCCCAGCCTGGTGTGGGGGGCTCGCTGAGCAGCCTGCCAATGCCAGTGCCGGTCCGAACCGACCAAGACGTGCCTGTCGAAGACCAGGCGTTCGATCTTGTCGGGATCTTGTCGTCGGTCCAAGAGACGGCCTATCTGTGGGACATCGCCAACGATCGCATCGAATGGGAGAGCAACGCCGCGGAGGTGCTTGGCGTTCGCGATCTCAAGTCGATTTCGTCGGCCACCGATTTCAATTTCCTGATCGCGGCGGAGCATATCCAGCGCCGGCATGAAATCATCGCCGAAATGCCTGCGGATGCGACGGCGAATGGCGCGCACTATCGCGTGCAATACAGGTTCACCCCACAGGGCCGGCGCAGCGATGCGTCGTTGTGGCTGGAAGATCATGGGCGGTGCTGGTTCGACGACAACGGCCGCGCCATCAAGGCCCGTGGCATCATTCGGGTGATCAACGAACGCTACAAGGAAGAGCAGCGGCTCCTCTATCGTTCGGACCATGACGAGCTGACGGGCCAGCTCAATCGCATCCGCCTGACCGACGCGCTCGGCGCCGTCGCGATCCGGGCAGAGCGCACACGCCAGCCCTGCGCTTTCCTGATGGCCGCGGTCAACAATCTGGCTGTCATCAACGAGACGTTCGGCTTCGATGTCGGTGACGAAGTGATTGCGGCAACGGCCCGGATCGTTCGTGGCCTGCTGCGCGGCGGCGATACGATCGGGCGGTATTCGTCCAACAAATTCGGCATCATTCTGAACGACTGCGGTCCCGGCGCCATGCGGATCGCGGCCGAACGGTTCATCAAGGCAGTGCGCAACGCCACCATCGAAGTCTCGGCCTGCCAGTTGTCGGTTTCGATCTCGGTCGGCGGCGTGTTGCTGCCGGATCATGCCCGCACTGCGCACGATGCGCTGAGCCATGCGCTGCAGGCGCTCGAGACCGCCAAGTCGAGCCGGCAGGAAACGCTGACGATCTACGAGCCGAGCGAGGCCAAGGACTCGGTACGCAAACGCAACATCATGATTGCCGACGAGGTGATTGCGGCGCTCGACAGCAACCGGATGGTGATCGCGCTGCAGCCGATCGTGTCGACGCAAACGCGCGAGCCGGCGCTCTACGAGTGTCTTCTGCGCCTGGTTCGGCCGGATGGGGAGCTTGTCTCGGCCGGCGAATTCATCACGGTTGCCGAACAACTGGGCCTGTCGCGCCTGATCGACCGGCGCACCCTGGAGCTGTCGATCGACATCCTGCGGCGCCACCCCGATATCCGCTTGTCGGTCAATGTGTCGAGCCTGACGGCCAGCGACCACGACTGGCTTTTGACGCTGCACAAGCTGACGGGTGGGCGGCATCAGTTGACCCGGCGGCTTACGATCGAGATCACCGAAACGGCTGCGAGCCACGACCTCGATGTCACGATGAACTTCGTCGACACGTTGAAGGAGCTGGGTTGCCAGGTGGCGATCGACGATTTCGGTGCGGGTTACACGTCCTTCAAGAACCTGAAGATCCTCAACGTCGACATGGTCAAAATCGACGGGTCGTTCGTCAAGAACCTGATCGAAGAACCGACGAACCGGGTGTTCATCAAGACGCTGGTGGAGATCGCCAGCACGTTTGGTCTCGATACGGTGGCCGAGTGGGTGGTCGACGAGGAAACGGCGCGGATTTGCGCCGAATGCGGGATCACGCATCAACAAGGGTTCTATTTCGGCAAGCCGATGCTCGAGCACGAAGTGCCCGGCCTTACTCATGCGGTGAGCGGCAAAGGCGCGGCAGAGTAGCGACCTGGAGCTGGCCTGAGGGGCTACGTGCGGTTGCTAGATCCGCCGGCCCGGCATGCGTCATTGTTTACTCTTTGGCGCTCAACGGCCTTCCCGAGCGGCATTCAGCGCTCCGCCGCGAAGGCGTGGCTGACGTTCGCCGGCCCCTGATCAATACGGCGTTGAAAATCCATTGCCACGGCGATAGTCCTCGTTATGCTCCGACGCCCGATGGTTGCCGTGTTCGGCTGCCAAAATGCGTCATGTGAATGCCGTTGGAGCCTCTATGGGCAACGGTGCGCCTGTCATGGCCTACGACGAGGAGACGATTGACCCATGCACATCCGTCGTTTGCGACCAGCCGCTGTGGCACTGGGCGCTGCTGCGTTGTTGGCTGTTTTGACTGGACAGAGCCTGTTTGCGCAGATCGGACCGGGGCCCGCCGGGCGGGCGCCCTATTCGTCGCAGCGGAACCCGCCCAACGAGGCCGGGCGTTTCGACTACTATGCCATGGTGCTGTCGTGGAGTCCGACCTACTGCGCCGGGCTGCGTCGCGATGGCTACGATCCCCAGTGTCATTCGCGTGACGGCAAGCGCTATGCTTTTGTCCTGCACGGCCTGTGGCCCCAGCACGAGCGCGGATGGCCGGAAAACTGCCGCACGCGGTCGCGTCCGTTCGTGCCGCAAAAGGTCATCGATGGCATGCTGGATATCATGCCGAGTTCGAAGCTCGTGATCCATGAATACCGCAAGCACGGCACCTGCTCTGGGTTGGAGCCGGCGGACTACTACAAGGTCTCTCGCCAGCTCTACAACAAGATCAAGATCCCGCCGCGCTATCAAAATCCGAACAACGCCTTCACGGTGTCGCCGAGCGAAGTCGTGCGTGACTTCACGTCGGTCAATCCCGGACTCAAGGCGGACAGTCTGGCGGTTGCGTGCGGGGGGCCGGGCAACCGGCTGCGCGAGGTTCGTGTATGCTTCACGCGCGAGGGCGTGTTGCGCTCGTGCGGGCAGAACGAGAATGCGCGGCGTTTGTGCCGGGCCTCGAAAATGTACGTGCCGCCGGTGCGCGGCGGGAGTGCGAACCCCGGTCCGGGGCGCCGCATCTGACACGTGTCGGCTGCTCGCACCGTCGATTGCCCGTCATTTCGCCGGGGCCTGAGCCGATCTCGGGCCCCGGTTTATTTTTGCTGTGGGCGGTGCCGAGCTTTCGCCGTTTTCTTGCCGTCTCTCGGTTGGCTGCAACGAGCGCACGGTTGGCGCGCGACCGGCGAGGGGGGACGGGCTCATGACATTCCAGGCCGGCCAGAAGTGGCGTTATCATGCGCCAGCGGAAATTGCCGATTCACGCCTCATCATTGGGGCGCTCATGGATTTTCCAGGCGGTCAACAGATCGCGTGCTGTGCGGTCACGGGTGCGCTGCAGCGGCGTGAGGATGGCAGCATCGAGCGGGCGCTGATCCCGTTTCTGCCGATGACGATCGAGGCTCTGGCCGGGACCGTGAGCGCGCCGGATGGTGCGGGAGAGGTGCCGGAAGAATTCGCCGCCCAACTTCAGGCCTGGAGCGAGGATACGCGGGGGCTCAGTTATTTCACCGTGCCGTTCGAAGGGTCGCTGGAGCGGTTGATCGGCCAGCAGATGGCAGCCATCGTCGGTGAGGGGGACTGACTCCGACGGCTGCTGACGGTTTGCGTATCGAGCCGAGGTCCGGACACTGCCGGATGGCCGAGGGTGGCGAAGTGCGTCGGCGATCCCCATCTAGCTGGTAGAAGAGACGTGGCGCGCTACAGCGTCCAGCTCCCAGCTCCGGAGGTTCCATGAGTACGATGCCGCATTCCGAGCCTGTTGCGGGCGATGAGCATGCGTGCGCGGCCATCGAGCAGGTGATTGTGCCGCGCGCCCGTGATCTCGGTGGTTTCGAGGTGCGACGCGCGCTGCCCGCCCAGGGCCGGCAGATGGTTGGACCGTTCATCTTCTTCGATCAGATGGGGCCTGCCGAATTCGTTATCGGCAAGGGCATCGATGTCCGTCCGCATCCGCACATCGGGCTTGCGACCGTGACCTACCTGTTCCAGGGCGAGATGTGGCATCGCGACAGTCTTGGCACCTCCATGGTCATCAAACCCGGCGAGGTCAACCTGATGACTGCCGGGCGTGGCATCGTGCACTCCGAGCGCGAGACCGCCGAAGCCCAGGCCACGACGCGCGAGATGTTCGGCATCCAGGCCTGGATGGCGTTGCCGAAAGATGCGGAAGAAAAAGCCCCCGCCTTCGCGCATCACGGTCTCGACGCCCTGCCGCGCATCGCTGGTGAGGGCAAGCGCGTGCGGCTCATTCTTGGCGAGGCGTTTGGCGCGCGCTCGCCGGTCGATTTCCCCCACCCCGCGCTATATGCCGAGGCCGTGCTGGCGCCGGGCGCCATTCTGCCGCTCGATCCCCACTACGACGAGCGCGCCGTCTACATCGCCTCGGGCGCGATCGACATTGCCGGCGATCGCTTCGAGCAGGGGCGCCTTCTCGTCTTCAATCCCGGCGATCGCATTTCCATCCTGGCGCTCGAACAATCGCGGCTGATGGTTCTCGGCGGCGAGCCGATGGATGGGCCGCGCCACATCTGGTGGAATTTCGTATCGTCCTCGCACGAGCGCATTCGCGCCGCCCGCGAGGATTGGCGCCAGAAGCGCTTCGACGTCGTGCCCGGTGACGAGAACGAGTTCATCCCGTTGCCCGATGGGCCATGAGCTGCGGATCGAACGTCATCTGTCAGCGCCGGTTGCCACGCCCGCAATTTTTGCGCCGTGGTTTTGAGGTGGAATTGGGGACAGGGCGGTACGCCCGTCCGTAGCGTTTTGAGCGGCGCACCGCCCTCTCTTATCGCTCGCTTTCTCCACCCAGCGGACACGTCGGACAGGTCATGTGAGACCGGAGCACACCCGGACTCGCTGGCAGGCTGGCGAACGTAGGTGCGCAAGCCACGGGCGCTGAAATCCTCCGGCCTGTTCGGGCCTTCGACTTCGGCGGCTGCGACACGACTGCGGCCAGGGCCCGGGCCACCACATCATGCCGCTTGCCCGTGATAGCGCGCGTCCCGCGCCAGGAGCGACACTCGCCTCCACTAACGGATGCCTCCGGCAGCGTCCCCGTCGAGGCGAGCAGGCCGCAGGATCGCGGGATTGCTGACGGGGATAACTTCGTGCGCGCGCCGCGCATGGGGGAGTATCGACGCTGCTTGGGCCTTGCCCTCTGGCGGAGTTAATCCGGTTTGCCTTCCTCGGATCTCGCCTGCGGCTGCGCGAGGCCGGCCCATGCCCGTTTGAGGGGACTTCCCCAAACCCCCTCCTTTTCGTGGTGACTTTTGTGAATGTCAGTGCTCTCTGGACCTTGAAAAAACGCAGGCGGTCTGCGAGGTGTCCCTCCAGTCGTGGAGCCCATTCTCGCGCCGGAGGCGCGAGCATTTCACTTTGATAGCAATTGTTATCAACGCTTTCGCAATGCGGTCGAGACCGCCGATGTCGTCGTAGGCTGGGTTAGCGCGGCCACTGGGTGCCCCATGCGTTGCCGATCCGCCGCGCGTAACCCAACATCGCCTGCGTGGCGTTGGGTTACGCCGGATCGATGCCGCTGCTGTCCGCAGCGCTTCGTCGGCTAACCCAACCTACGGTGCATTCGAATGGCGCGGGGTTCGGGCAATGCGGTCGAGACCGCCCATGTAGGGGCAGAGCGCTTCGGGCACCAGAGATCGAGCCGTCGGCCTGCTGGTAGTTTCCAGGATTGCCACCAACGTTCGCCCGACCGCGAGGCCAGAGCCGTTCAAGCGTGTGCACGAAGCTTGACGTCCTTTGCATTGCCCGCTCGGGCCGATAGCGCGCCGACATGCGCCGCGCCTGGAAGTCGCCGCACACCGAGCACGAGGAGATCTCGCGATAGGCGTCCTGGCCCGGCAGCCAAACTTCGATGTCGTAGGTTTTCTGTGAGGCAAAACCCATATCGCCCGTGCACAACAGCATGGTGCGATAGGGCAGGCCCAGGCGCTGCAAGATGGTCTCGGCGCACCTGCGTCATGCGCTCGTGCTCGGCCAGAGAGCGGTTTCCGGCGTGGTGATCGGAGACCAGCTCCACCTTGGTGAACTGGTGCTGGCGGATCATGCCGCGCGTGTCGCGCCCGGCAGCCGATCCGCCTCCGAGCGGAAGCACGGCGTTCCCGCCGTGAAGCGCTTCGGCAATTCGTCCTCAGCCAGGATGCTTTCGCGCACGAGGTTGGTGAGCGACACTTCGGCGGTGGGGATGAGCCAGTGACGCTCGTCCCTCAACCATGCAATTGTTGGCGTACATCGTGCTCTCGGAATCGCAAGTCTTTCCTTTTGCAATCTGCATCACTTCGCTGACCCATGCTCAATTCAATGTCTTCGGGGCGCCGATCGTTGCTCCCCAGGACGACCGGATCGATTAATTCGGTCCAAATATTCAAGAGCTTCGTCGAATGCCTGTTCGCTCTAAGCTTTCTCCAGAGGAAATGCCACTTGCCTGCGAAGAAAAGGTCATTCTCGAACTTCGGCAGATTCCCCGTGCCATACGCCGCGTCGTATCGCGCACCAGCAGCGGCGGGTTGACCTCGGTGTAGCCGCCGACGCCATCCTTCTCTGCGGCCGTGTGCGCGTCCAGCATGAACGCGGTGAGCGCGCGTTCCATGCGCGCCAGCGCGCCTTTCAGATACACGAAGCGCGCGCCCGACACCTTACCGGCGGACTCGAAATCCATCAGGCCCAAGGCTTCGCCGAGCTCGAAGTGCTGCTTGGGCGCGAAATCGAACGCCCGTGGACTGCCCCACTTGCGCACTTCCTTGTTGTCGTGCTCGTCCTTGCCATCGGGCACCTCGGCCAGCGGCAGGTTGGGGAATTCACGGCCAGCTCAACGCTTCCAGTTCGGCAACAAGACGCTTGTCCTCGGCTTCGCCTGCCGTCAGCGCGTCCTTGAGGCTCGCCACCTCGGCCTTCAAGGCATCGGCCTTGGCCTGGTCCTTGGCCTTCATGGCGGCGCCGATCTCCTTCGAGGCCGCATTGCGCCGGGCTTGCGCCTCCTGCAGCTTCGTCGCCTCGGCGCGCCGGGCCTCGTCCAGCTTCAGGATCGCCTCGGCCGAGAATTGCCCTTCGCCATCGCCATGAATGCCGCGCCGCTTCAAGCCGGCGTTGAAGGCTTCGGGGTTGTCACGGATGGCCTTGATGTCGTGCACGGCGCGCCTCTTGATCGACGGTCATAGTCTTTGGCGCCTTGATAGTCGGTGTAGCGCTGCCGGTCCAGCGCACAGGAGGCTTCCAAGCGGGGAGCAAGAGCGGCACCGCCGGAGGTCGCGCGAATGGGCCAGCCCATGCCCCGCTGGAGGGCAAGCCCTCCGGACCACCCACCTTTTCGGGATGTAGGTTGGGTTAGCAGGCCACTTCGCTAGCTTGTCGATGCTGTGCTCGACCCTGCGTAACAACGCGGCGCGTCCGTGACGGCAGATGTTGGGTTACGCGCGGGGCAGCTCCTGGCACTCGATCTCAATGGCCGCGCAACCCACCTACGCTGACTGCGGCGCGAATGGGTCAGCCCCATGCCCCGGAGGCAGAACCCTCCGGACCCCCACCTTTTCGGATGTAGGTTGGGTTAGCAGGCCACTTCGCTAGCTTGTCGATGCTGTGCTCGACCCTGCGTAACCCAACGCGGCGCAGTCCGTGACGGCAGATGTTGGGTTACGCGCCCGGGGCAGCATCCTCGGGCACCTCGATCTCAATGGCCGCGCTGCAACCTACGGCTGACTGCGGCGCGAATGGGACCAGCCCATGCCCCGCCGGAGGGCAGAACCCTCCGGACCACCCACCTTTTCGGGTTGTAGGTTGGGTTAGCAGGCCACTCGCTACTGTATGCTGTGCTCGACCCTGCGTAACCCAACGCGGCGCGGTCGTACGGCAGATGTTGGGTTACGCGCGGGCAGCATCTGAGCATCTCGATCTCAATGGCCGCGCTAACCTACGGCTGACTCGCGCGAATGGGTCGAGCCCCATGCCCTGGAGGGCAGAACCCCGGACCCCCACCTTTTCCGGATGTAGGTTGGGTTAGCAGGCCACTTCGCTAGCTTGTCGATGCTGTGCTCGACCCTGCGTAACCCAACGCGGCGCGGTCCGTGACGTCAGATGTTGGGTTACGCGCGGGGCGCCTCCTTGGGCACCTCGATCTCAATGGCCGCGCTAACCCAACCTACGGCTGACTGCGGCGCGAATGGGGGCCATGCCCGCTGGAGGGCAGAACCCTCCGGACCACCACCTTTTTCGGGTTGTAGGTTGGGTTAGCAGGCCACTTCGCTAGCTTGTCGATGCTGTGCTCGACCCTGCGTAACCCAACGCGGCGCGTCCGTCACGGCAGATGTTGGGTTACGCGCGGGCAGCCTCCTCGGGCACCTCGATCTCAATGGCCGCGCTAACCCACCTACGGCTGACGTGTTCCGCAGGCGCTAGATCTGGTGCGGCTCCCCATTGCCTCGAGGCGTTCGCGTAGATCGTCCGAAGCTGCGGCGTTGCCGGTTGTCGGTGCTTTCGGTTGCGGTGCTTGATGCTGCTTGGCGATGCGGTCGACCAGCCAGATGGAGGCCTCGTAAAGCAGGATCGTTGGTCCCATCATGGCCATCATCGAGAACGGGTCGGGTGGCGACAGCACGGCTGCAGCACCCGTGATGGCCACGATCGCATAGCGCCGGAAATTTCTGAGCGAGTCACCCGTCACAATGCCCGCGCGCGCCATCAGCGTCAGGATGACCGGCAACTGGAAGCAGATTCCGAAGCCGAAGATCAGCGTCATGATCAGCGACAGATATTCCGACACCTTCGGCAATAGCTCGATGGCCGCCTTGCCGTGACCTGCCGCCTGCGGTGTGATGTCGAGCGAAAACGAGATCAGCAACGGCATCACCAGGAAGTAGACCACCAGCGTGCCCATGAAAAACAGCACGGGCGTCGCGATCAGGTATGGCACGAACGCCTGCTTCTCGTTCTTGTAGAGGCCTGGCGCCACGAACTTGTAGATCTGGCTGGCGACAACGGGAAACGACAGGAACGCGGCGCCGAACATGGCGAGGCGGATGTTGGTGTAGAGCTGTTCGAGGAAGTGCGTGGCAATCAGGCGTGCCTTCTCCTCGCCCACCACGCGCACGTAGGGGTAAACCAGCACGTTATAAATCGGCTTGGCGAAGATGAAGCAGCCGATGAACATCACGACGAACGCCATCAGCGAATAGATCAAGCGCTGACGCAGCTCCGTCAGATGCTCCATCAACGGCATCCGGGACTGGTCGATTTCCTCTTCGCCGTCGCGGCGCTTGTCCGGCTCGTTCGGGCCACCGGTGGGCGTCATGTCCTGCATCGGGGTCAGGCTCCGCCGTGAGAGGTATCAGCGCCGGCTGCGGCCGGGGTGCGGGAATCGCTGGTGGTGCCGGCAACCGGCCGCGGCGTGGCTGGCACGGGCGGCGTCGGCGCTGGCGGAGTGGCTTCGGCTGCGATGGCGCCGGGGTCGGCCTCGGCGGAGCTATCTGCAACCGCGGGCGTGGCGCTGTCGCTGGCGACGTGCGTTTGTGCGCGCAACGTATCGTCGATGTCGCTGTTGAGGTTGCGCATGTCGTCTTCGATCGAGCTGGTCGCCTCGCGGAGCGACTGGCTGGTCTCGTTGCCGAGGGTCTCCACTTCCTTCTTGAGGTCGGCCAATTCGCTTTCGCGCATGGCATCCTCGAACTGGCTGCGGAAGTCGTTGGCCTGGCGCCGGATCATGCCGAGGTAGCGGCCGACCGTGCGCAGCAGCGCCGGCAGGTCTTTCGGCCCGACGACCACAAGCGCCACGACGGCGAGAATCAGTAGCTTCGAGGAGGTCAGGTCGAACATCGTTTTGTTCCGACTCCGATGGCCAGCACTGTTGGGTTGGGGTGCTCCAAGCCGGCGCTTCCCGCACCGCAGGATGGCTGTCTTTAAGCCTACAAACAAAAAGCGGGTGACTTGTTGTGGTCACCCGCTTCGGACTGTTGGATCGTGCGCGTCCAGTCGCGGGCTTAGCCGACCTTCGATTGCGAGCCGGTCGCCTGCTGGGCAGACGGCGCATGCTGGGCTTCGATGGTCTTCTGCTCTGCGGCCTTCTTCGCGGCTTCCGCCTCGTCGGCGTCGTCCTGCAGGCCCTTCTTGAAGCTCTTGATGCCCTTCGCGAAGTCGCCCATGATATTGGAGATCTTGCCGCTGCCTCCGAAGAACAGAAGGGCAACCACGAGGAAGATCAACCAGTGCCAAATGCTCAAGCTGCCCATTGCCGTATACCTCCGCTACCTGGCGCGGGGGATGCGCCACGTCGTGTTTGCAGGCACTATCGCAGACGCCGCCCCTGCCTGCAAGGGAACGGATATTACCGACGGATTACAATTACGTAGGATTGGTGGAGCTTGCACCCGCCGGCTTCGGGGGGCGCGGTTTATGCTGCCAAACTGTGTTCAGACTATGATGTAAAGGCCAATTCTTCACGGCGCGAAGGCAACACAGTTATTCATCGCCCCTTTGGTATGCCTTGAGCGGCGGGCGGGTGGGCTCCATATTAACCGCCATGGCCAAAGCACCCAAAGATTCCACGCCCAAGCCGCGGCCGTCGCGCGGCAAGAGTGGCAAGCCCACGCCGCCGCCCGTCGAGACGGCTGCCGGTACACCCTCCGTTGCGGCTGGCCGCAACCGGCGCAAGGTGGCGGCGGAAGCCGAGCCGAGCGGCCGTGGCCAGGGGCATGTGGGCCTTGCGGGCTTCGGGGAGGCTCCAAGTGCCGCATTCGAGGCCATCGGGCCGCTCACCGATGCTCCGCGGATCGTCGAGACCGGGTTCGAACGCTCGCAAAGCGCGGTCAGCCGGGATGTGATGGGCGTTCGCGGCGAGGGCAAGCTGCCGGCTTTGCGCTCGGTGGCGCCGCGGCCTGAGGATTTTTCACCCTCTGCCGCCCTCAACGCGCTGCTGGCCCGGCCCAACGAACGCTCGGACCAGGCCAAGGCGCTGATCGCCCGCCAGCCGATGATGGCGACGCATCCGCTGGTGACGGGGCAGGGGATTGATTTCACGCCGCACCGTCCCCCACGGCCGGAGAAATCCGAGGGTGGCGTTCGCTTCGAGCTGGTTTCCGATTTCGAGCCGCGCGGGGACCAGCCACAGGCCATCAAGGAACTGGTGGCGGGGGTGGCGAAGCATGAGCGCGATCAAGTGCTGCTGGGCGTCACCGGCTCGGGCAAAACCTTCACCATGGCGCATGTCATCGCCGAGACGCAGCGGCCGGCGCTGATCCTGGCGCCGAACAAGACGCTGGCAGCCCAGCTCTATGGCGAGTTCAAGAGTTTCTTTCCCGACAATGCGGT
Organism: Hyphomicrobiaceae bacterium; assembly: GCA_041397705.1. GTDB lineage: Bacteria > Pseudomonadota > Alphaproteobacteria > Rhizobiales > Hyphomicrobiaceae. Next base: position 155,130 of record JAWKWC010000001.1, on the reverse strand, counting down.
CGAATATTTCGTGTCCTACTACGACTATTACCAGCCGGAGGCCTACGTTCCGCGCACCGACACCTACATCGAGAAGGAAGCCTCGGTGAACGAGCAGATCGACCGCATGCGGCACGCCGCGACGCGGGCGCTGCTGGAGCGCGACGACGTCATCATCGTCGCTTCGGTCTCGTGCATCTACGGTATCGGCTCGGTCGAGACCTACACGGCCATGACCTTTGCCGTGAAGGTCGGCGAGGATCTTTCCCGCGATCAGCTTCTGGCCGATCTGGTGGCGCTGCACTACCGGCGCAACGACGGCAACTTCCACCGCGGCACCTTCCGCGTGCGCGGCGACACCGTCGAGCTGTTTCCGGCCCACTTGGAAGATCGCGCCTGGCGTTTCTCGTTCTTCGGCAACGAGATCGAGACCATCACCGAGTTCGATCCGCTGACCGGGCACAAGACCGACGAGCTGAAGCTCGTGAAGGTCTACGCCAACTCTCACTATGTGACGCCGAAGCCGACGCTGCAGCAGGCCATCAAGTCGATCAAGGCCGAGCTGAAGCAACGTCTCGACGAGCTCCATGCCACCGGCCGGCTGCTGGAAGCCCAACGGTTGGAGCAGCGCACGGTGTTCGACATGGAGATGATGGAGGCGACGGGGGCGTGCGCCGGCATCGAGAACTATTCGCGCTATCTGACCGGCCGTCAGCCGGGCGAGCCGCCGCCGACGCTGTTCGAGTACCTCCCCGACAACGCCCTTGTCTTCGTCGACGAGAGTCACGTCACGGTGCCGCAGATCGGTGGCATGTTCCGTGGCGACTACCGGCGCAAGGCGACGCTTGCCGAGTATGGTTTCCGGCTGCCCTCGTGTCTCGACAACCGGCCGCTGCGCTTCGAGGAATGGGACGCCATGCGGCCCGGGTCGGTTTATGTTTCGGCGACCCCCGGCGGCTGGGAGATGGACCAGACCGGGGGCGCATTTGTCGAGCAGGTGATCCGGCCGACCGGGCTCATCGATCCCGTTGTCGAAGTGCGCTCGGCGCGCAATCAGGTGGACGATCTGCTGGACGAGGTGCGGCAGGTCGCCAAAGCCGGATATCGGACGCTGGTGACGGTTTTGACCAAGCGCATGGCCGAGGACCTGACCGAGTACCTGCACGACAACGGTATTCGCGTTCGCTACATGCACTCCGACATCGAGACGCTGGAGCGGATCGAGATCATCCGCGATTTGCGGCTTGGCGCGTTCGACGTGCTGATCGGCATCAACCTCTTGCGTGAGGGCCTCGATATTCCCGAGTGCGCTCGGGTTGCCATTCTCGACGCCGACAAGGAAGGCTTTCTGCGCTCGGAAACGTCGCTGATCCAGACCATCGGGCGGGCTGCCCGCAACCTCGACGGCAAGGTCATTCTCTACGCCGACACCATCACCGGCTCGATGGAGCGGGCGCTGGCGGAGACCGAGCGGCGGCGGGAGAAGCAACTCGCCTACAACACCGAACACGGCATCACGCCGGAGAGTGTGCGCAAGTCGATCGGCGACGTCATGGCGTCGGTCTACGAGCAGGATCACGTCACGGTCGATGCTGGTTTCGCCGGGGGTGACGGACAGCTTGTCGGCCACAACTTGGCGGCTGTGATCGAAGACATGGAGCGGCGCATGAAGGACGCTGCCGCCGACCTCGAGTTCGAAACCGCAGCGCGGTTGCGCGACGAGATCAAGCGGCTGCGCGAGACCGAGCTGGCGATTGCCGACGATCCTTTGGCCCGCCAGACGGCCATCGAGGATCGCGCCGGGTCGTTCGAGGGCGCCCGCAAATACGGCCCCGCCGCGAACATGCCGCGCAAGGTTGCCCCCGGCGATTCCGCTGCGGGGAGCCGGCCGCCGGGTGGGGGAAGCCGTGTCAGGAAGCCGTCGCTCGACGAAATGACCGTGGGGCGTACCGAAGTGCCACTCGGGGGTGCGCTTCCGGAAAAGCCGAAGATGCCGGCCGCGCCGACCCGCACCCGCGACATTGCCGATCCCACCTACGACAAAGGCAAACGCCGCGGCCGCCAACGCAAAACCGGCCGTCCGGGCATGTGATGGACGATCGAACCATCAGATTGAGTGCCGTAATTCAAGATGTTTTCCCGATCCAGGGGCGAGGCGTGGTTGCGATCGTCTGCGTTCAGCAGCGTGATTGGCGTGCCCTGCCTCAGCCACCGATTTTCGAGGAAATGCAGGTCGGTGATGACAGGTTCAAGGTGATCGGGGCCGAGACGCGACCATCCTTCAGAAGCCAATTGCATGGGGCGCCGGTGGACAGCGACACCATCGGGCCGTTGTTCCCCGCGCAAGCCCCACTTGGTTCGTTTCAACCGGGTTCGCCTGCCGTTTTGATTGGCAAAGGCGGCTGAAGCTCCAAATTGAGAACGAGCAAGACGACGATGGCCGCTGCCTCACTTGGAGGTGCCGTGATTGTCCGTCCCACCAAGACGCGCGAGATCAAGCTCACCACTCAGACGAACCTGCGCTCGCCACGCCGCGCGGAGCCGGCCGCACCGGCAGAGAATGGCGGCACCAGCCATTTGCGCTACGCGACATCGCAGGCGGCGCCAAGCTAGTACCTCCTCCTTGTCCTTCACGGGGAGAGTGTCGAGGTGAGGGCGGCGAAACACTTGGGCGGCTCTGTCGGGGCAGGGCTGCAAAAGGTGCGGAGCGTGCGGGAGAGGAAGGGGCGTGTGGAGGGGCCGGCGTCAGCCTCTCGGGCGCTGACCGTGTGGGCTGAGCCGCCGGCCATATCGAAATCGAAGGACGTTCCGCCGTGTTCGAAGCGTTTGGACTGGCTCGTGTTGAGCCGTCTCGACCGTTCTAGCCTTGGCCAACTTGACGTTCATCGGACGGTTTGAGATGCGGAGATAAGAGACGTGAGCGAGCGCAGCGTGGTCAGTGCACGCCATCGACCCGAGTGACCCCGAGCAGACGAAGTGCACGGGCTCACCACTCATGTTGCTACTTTGCAAATCACGTAGGCAGGGCCGGTGTGCGCTGCAACACCGTCGCGATGAGCCATTCACGCGCGACGCGTAGACGGTTTCAGATTGCAAAGGCAGGCGAGAGCGTAGCAAAGTCAGCATAAGGGCTGTGAAGCAGCCTTCTGGCTGGTCTGAAGCCGGTGTTTTTGAGGGTAAGCCGACCCAGCACGGAGCAACAACACTCAATGACCACCAGGGCGCAACTTCGTGAAGGCAGGCCGAAAAATCCGGCTAGAACTTGGGCTCAACACGACGAAGGGCGTATCGTTGCTGCCCGGGTTCGATGACCTGCAGAATGAGATGGTGTTCGGACGTATCTGGTCGCGTCCGGGTCTATCACGCAGACCGTATGCTGGCCACCTTGGCGGCATTGACCTCCAAGCAGCACCTGCCCCAACTTTCACCCAGCTATGTAGGCGCTGCGCTGCATATCGGAATGAGTCCGCGTCTCATATCAGAGATCATGCTGCACTGCGCGATTTACTCCGGGTCTGCCAACAGCGGAGAATTCGCTCCAAGCGATGGCTCGCGTTTTTGAGGAGAAGAACATTGAGAAACTGGACTATACGTTAGAGGAATTTGATCTTGATACTTTAGCAGAGATGGGCGACTCCACCATGTTGGCCTTGCACGCAGAATCCGCCAGAGCTGGCTATGCAGCGCCCGATTCCGCTGCAAGCGAACTCTACGCTACCGCGATTCAGTATCTCTACGGAGAGGTATGGAATAGGCCCGGACCAACGTTGCGTCAGAGGATGATTTGTTCAATATCTTGTTTTACTGCGCTGCAGTTGCATTCGCAGCAGAGGAAATGGTTTGCCTCAGCACAGGAGACCGTAGGCCTTACGCGTGTTGAAATATTGGAGATAATAGCCCAGACCGCTCACTATTCGGGTTTTCCAGCGGCTCTGAATGCGATGGTTGTTGCCGATGAGGTTTTTGAAATGAAACGGCTTGCATCGCAACAAAACTGGCACGCGAGCCTGCAGCTTGGCGAGCAAGAAAAACACACGCAGTCAGATCATCCGAGTCTTCGTGCGTCTGCACATGGCCCATGGCGACATTGCTGCGGTGCAGTAGTCCGACCGACTGCAACGACGGCAATTTGTATAATGCGCTATTTGGGGCTCCATGACCGTGGCCTGCGAGAAGCGTGTTGGCCCTTGGCCCATCACGTCCTGCCGCCCACGTCCGCTCCCTCCACACAGTCCCTCTCAATGTTCTGCTCAGGAGGCGGCGGGTGGTGTGGGTCTGGTTCAGAGGGGCATTTGGGATCTTCACTTGCGCTCGCGCCGCGGCATGACGGATGCCGTCACCATATGGTGCTGAGGTCATCCACCAGCCAGGACACGCCGACGGCCAGAGATTCCTGCGATGAGAAATGTCAGCCCCATCCACAGCGCGCGGTCGGCAAGTGCTGGATCGGGGGCCTCGCTGCGCTTGGCAATGGCGAAAATGCCCACGGCGAGGTAGCCGGCACCGGTCTGCAGAACCGGCAAGGCGCATCCACAGACGGCTTGTTTGCAACTTCATGAGGCTATCCATCCGCTGCGCGGGGCGCGCACTGGGCATGCCGGCTGTCGCCCGATCTCGCAGAGAGCACGACCGCATGCAGGTTCGTCAAGCCCATGAAGAGGCCGCTTGCGATAACGTCATTGCACGGCCTGACCTGCTTCGGCGTTCGTTGTGACGGGTGACGGTATCGACCCGACTGTCGGTGCCGGGGCGGTTTGGCCGGAGACTTGAACGAGGGTTGGGAGGTGGCGTGGATACCGGTCAGCCGGCGCTTGCTTCCCCCTCTTCAACGCGCTTCGCGGCCAGCGCCGCTGCTGACCACGCGCCTGCGGCAATGCGGGGCGATTGCGGCGGGCCATCGCCGCCGCCTACTTCTCCACTTCTTTCTCCCCCGCCTCGCCCCGTGCCCGGATCTCGCTCGATGAGGTGTCGAGGCGGAAGCGGTGTTCGGGGATCTCCGTGAAGAGATCGGCGTAGCGATGGGGCACGGAGATGTCGCGCAGGGTCTGCAGTCGTCCGTTGGCATCGACGCGGACGGCGACCAAGAAACCGCTGCCAGAGCTGCCGATCTCCTCCAGCGCCATGTGCATGCGGTCTTCGTCGTGGCCGTAGTACTTGGGCGCGACCACACGCTCGGCCGTGTCGGCGCCGATCACGAACGTGGCTTTTGGAAACACGCGCGCCTTCTCGAGGAACGTCGGTGCTCGTGTCAGCTCCACCGGCGCTTTCCAGGCGAACTGTGTGAGGCGCTGCCGCACTGTTTCTCCGGCGAGAGGCGGCTTGTCGACATTGGTGACGGAGATTTCGAATGCGAGGGGCTGCTGGCGGATGTCTTCGGCGACGCGCGCCAGGGAAACGTGGCCGTCGTGCACGGGATTGAAGGAGCCTGGGAGAAGAACGGAAGGCGTGGGGGCGGCGTGCAGCAACTGGCCGTCTGGCTGGGCGGTGAGGTGATCGACCTCGCCGGCCAGCAGGCGTTCGATGGCATCCGCCGCCGTGACGTTTGCCTCGGCGTAGTGCTCGTCGGCATCGAGCAGGCTGCGCGGCGAGGGGGCTGCGATGGCGCAGGCGCGGGCCAGCCAGAGAACGATGGCACGGGCCACCAGGTCTTCCTCGCCGGCGCGGTCACGGCGGCCTTTGGCGAGCACCACCGTGCAGTGAGAGACGCCCGCGTTGGTGGCGGCGGCAATGTGGAAGCGGTGCTCGCCCTTGCGCGGGCGGTCGCTGACCAGGGCGGCGGTGGCGCCGAGGCCGACGGGTTCGCTGGCGGTCCCAACCAATGCGGCTGCGCGCGCCCTTGCGGTGTGGGCCAAGGCCATGGCGGTGTCGGCGCTGCAGGCCTGCGTCGGGGCATATCCGAGGTAATTGGCGAGCGCCTGCTCGTCGTAAGGCACCTGCGCTTCGACCAGCAACCTGGAGCCGCCGGGCACGCGCAGCAGCTCGCTCACCGCACCGCTGCCGCCGCCGGTGATGGCGAGGGCTGCCTTGCGGCCTGAAGCGTGGGACGCGGTGATCAACTGGCGCCAGGCGGCGTCCGACGGGTTCATTGGGCGTTCTTCATCCGATGCCGAGGGCTTTGGGGGAGGGTGTAAGACGGGCGGGCGCAAGTCAACCTGATGTGGCCTTCCGAGGCGTCGTGGCCGTCAGCCACCGGTTAAGTTCTGCTGCGGTTGCGCTAGCGGGCGGGCCGCGCGATGCTGGCGCTCTTCGGGTCGGGCGCCACCGTTTTCGGACATGCTGCTGCCGGCTGTCGAACGTGTCACATGGGAGCCCCTAGGAATGAGCGGTTGGCGGGTCGGTGTCGATTCCGGTGGGACCTTCACCGATATTTGTCTGGTTGCGGAAGATGGCAGTGCCATTGCCGTTTGGAAGGTGCCGAGCACGCCCGACGACCCGTCAACGGCGATTGCCGGCGGCGTGGTGGAGGGCTTGGCGTCGGCGGCGGGTGCAACGCCCGGTGATGTCGTGTCGTTCGGGCACGGCACTACGGTTGCGACCAATGCGTTGATCCAGGGCCGGGGCGTTGCGACCGGTCTCATCACCACAGACGGCTATCGCGACCTGCTGGAGATCGGCCGGCAAAGGCGCCCGCATCTTTACGACCTGCAGTGCGACAAGCCGGCGGTGCTGGTGACGCGGGATCTGCGCAAAGAGGTGGGTGAGCGCGTGCGCCATGACGGGCGCATCGAGACGCCGCTCGACGAGGCGGCTGTGCGGGAGGCGGCGCGGCAGCTCAAGGCTGCGGGTGTCGAGGCGGTGGCCGTGATGTTTCTCTACGCCTATCTCGATCCGCGCCATGAGCTGCGCGTGCGTGAGATTCTGGCGGAAGAGTTTCCCGAGGCGTTCGTGACCTGCTCGCACGAGGTGGCACCGGAGTTCCGCGAGTTCGAGCGGCTATCCACGGCGGTCGTCAATTCCTATCTCGGCCCGGTCATGGCGCGCTACATCGACCGGCTCGGGCCACGGCTGGATGCTGCCGGTCTCAAGGGGCCGCGGCGGATCACGCAATCGAACGGCGGCGTGATGTCGTTTGAAATGGCGCGCAACCAGGCGGTGCGCACGGTGCTGTCGGGTCCGGCAACGGGGGTCGTCGGCGCCATGAACGTCGCCGGTCTTGCAGGACATGACAACATCATCACGTTCGACATGGGCGGCACGTCGACGGATGTTGCGCTGATTGCCGATGGGGAACCCCGGCTGGCAGCCGAGATGGAGGTGCACGGCTATCCGCTGAAGACGCCGATGCTCGACATCCAGACCGTCGGCGCGGGCGGCGGCTCGATTGCGCACATCGACGCCGGCGGCCATCTCAAGGTTGGCCCGCGCAGCGCCGGCAGCGTGCCCGGTCCCGCCTGCTACGGGCTTGGCAATACGGAAGCCACCGTGACCGACGCGAATGTCGTGCTTGGAACACTCAACGGGGCGCATCTGCTTGGCGGGCGCATGGCGATCGATGCCGGCAAGGCCATGGCGGCAATCCAGGCGCTGGCTGCTCGGCTCGGCCTTTCGGTCATGGATACCGCGCAGGGGATCGTCAGCGTGGTCACCGCCAACATGGCGCGTGCGATCCGGCTGATCTCGGTGCAGCGCGGCCATGATCCGCGCGATTATGTGCTTGTTGCGTTTGGCGGGGCGGGACCGTTGCACGCCGCCCGGCTGGCGCGCGAGCTCGACATTCCCCGTGTGCTGGTGCCGCGCAATCCCGGCATCCTGTGTGCGCTGGGCCTGCTGATGACTGATCTCAAGACCAACTATGCGCAGACGCAGCAGGTCCGGCTCGACAGCGACAGCCTCGGCATCATTTCCGACGTGTTCGCCGGCCTTTCGACGCGCGCGGAGGCCTGGTTTGCAGAGGAGGGGATTGCGCCTGGCGATCGAGCGCTCCGCCGCACCATCGACATGCGCTACATCGGACAGAACTACGAGTTGCCGATTGCGTTGCCGGACGGGCTGGCGGGGACGGCCCTGCTGGAGGAGCTGACGCGTCGCTTCGAGGCCGCGCACCGGCAGATGTACGGTTACGTCGCTGCGGAAGAGCCGATCCAGGCTGTGACGTTTCGCATCGAAGCCGTTGGGGCGGTGCGGCAGGCGGAAATGCGGCCTGCGCCGGCCGCGACATCGGGATTGGACGCGGCCCGGATGGCGACACGCGAAGTGTGGCTGGCCGAGGCCTGCGCGCGGGTGTCCTGTCCGGTTTACGATCGCGACCGGCTGGGCCCGGGCCACCGCATCGAGGGGCCGGCCATCGTCGAGCAGATGGATGCAACGACGGTGGTGCTGCCCGGCCAGGTGGCAACCGTCGATCCCTATCTCAACATTGTCATCGAGGGCTGATCGCAATGCAGGACACGCCATCCACACCGCCTGCCGTCGACCCCGCGACCCTCGATCCCATCACGGTCGAGGTGATCGGCAACGCGCTGGCGTCCATTGTCGAGGAGATGGGCGAGACGCTGGTGCGCGCTTCCTACTCCACCAACATCAAGGAGCGGCGCGACAGCTCGACGTGTCTGTTCGATGCCAAGGGGCGGACGCTGTGCCAAGCCTCGCACATTCCCATTCACCTGGGCTCGCTGATCGGCGTCGTCGACGAGATTGCGCGGCGCTGCGATATGGCCGACATCCGCGAGGGTGACATCTTCATCGGCAACGATGCGCACACGGGCGGGGGTACGCATCTGCCGGACATCGTGCTGGCGGAGCCGATCTTCTATCGCGGGGAGCTGGTCGCGTGGGCGACCAACACGGCGCATCACGCCGACTTCGTCGACCGGGCGCATGCGCATATCTTCCAGGAGGGCTTGCGGATTCCGCCGGTGCGGCTCTACCGCGAGGGCAAGCTGGTGCAGGATGTGCTGGATCTGATCCTGCTCAACCTGCAAGTCCCGCGCGAACGTCTCAATGATCTCCGGGCCCAGGTGGCGGCCAACCGGCAGGGCGTCGAGCGCTTCAAAGGCCTTTGCGATCGCTATGGCAAGGACAAGTTGCTGGCGGCGGGCGATGCACTGCTCGACTATGCCGAGCGCCTGACGCGCGCCGGCATCCGCACGATCCCCTCGGGCGTCTACACTTTCGAGGACAGCTACGAAAGCAACGAGCTCGACGGCACGCTCACCTTCAAGGTGCAGGTCGAGGTCAAGGACGACGAGATTTTTCTCGCGTTCGACGCGCCGGCTCAGGTGCGTGCGGGTATCAACCTCGTCGAAACGGGGCTGCTGGCAACGGTGTACTATGCCGTGAAAGCGTTGATCGGGCCGGAGATCCCGCCCAATGCCGGCCTCTTCCGGCCGATCCATGTCAAGGCGCCGAAGGGCTCGATCCTCAATGCGGCGCCGCCGGCGGCCGTCAACTCGAGGCTGCATACCGGCCAGCGCGTGGTCGACCTGATCTTTGGTGCGTTGGCGCCGGCGATGCCGGACCGCATCATCGCCGCGTGCAACGGGGCCTGTGTCAACTCGACATTCAGCGGTGTCGATCCGCGCACCGGCCAGTTCTACGTCTATCTCGAAACCATCGGCGGGGGCTTCGGTGCGCGCGCCAGCAAGGATGGCCTCGACGGGGTCCATGTGCACCTCACTAACACCTCGAACCTGCCGGTGGAGTCGCTGGAGGCGGAGTATCCGCTGGTGCTCGAGCGCTACGAGCTGGTCAACGGCTCGGGCGGGGCGGGTCAGTTTCGCGGCGGTATGGGTCTCTTTCGTCAGGTGCGGGTCGAGGGCCACGAGTGCCGGACCTACATCCACGGCTCGCGTTTCGAACGGGGACCGTGGGGACTTTTCGGTGCCAAGGAGGGTGGCTGCGCCCGCTTCGACTTCGACGAAGGCGTCGAATTTCCGGCCAAAGCGCGCGCCGTGCTGCAGTCGGGCCAGCGAGTCTACATCACCACGCCGGGGGCGGGCGGTTACGGCGACCCGAAGGCGCGCGACCGGGATGCCGTGCGCCGCGATCTCGCCGAGGGCCGGATCACGGCCGAAAGCGCACGCGAGGACTATGGGCTGGAGGACTAGGCCGGGCCTATTGTCTGAGCCGTGCAACACACGCAGGTGTCATCCCAGCGAAATGCATCGGGATGGTGCGTGGGGTAATGAGGAACTGGCCGAATCACAACGGCAATTGAGGGCGGCGTTGTGGAGGGAGCAGACTTTGACGGTAGGTAGCGGCGGAACCTATCGAGCGTCCATGGCCATGACACCGGCTACCCCGACTCCGGACGAAGAGGCTCCAACGTCATGGGGCAATAAGAGGCATGGCGCTAGTGGAGCCAGCGAACACGTCCCGTTTCGGGGCTAACACCTCATTCGATCAGATTTCGATCTTCGTCGCCATCGCGACCATTTCGTCGATTTCGCTAACGCCGGTCATCGTGGCACGTCATGGTGACCCGGATCGCCGTGCCACTCCTACGGAGAAGTGATTTTTCTTGGACTGTCTCCGCTTCCAGGCCGAGGTGGCTTTTTGTAGAATGGGTCTCCCTTTGGTTTGTCCGCCCAATCACACTGCTTTGCAGCGTTTTCACCTTTCCACGGATCGCTCCCGTCTTCGAACTCGCGAAACAATGCTTGTAACTTCAGAACCAACTCGGCGTCGCGCAGCCAGCAAGCGATAAACCGCAATTTCAAAACCGTTGCAGTCGACGGGTAATATTTGAGCCAATCTTCAAGGCCCTTCCTCATCTTCGCTCGATGTCCAGCATCGGCAAAAAATTGATTAATTCTTGGATAGTTGAACTTTCTGAATAATTGGGCATACATGGCGCTTCCGGATTGCGCTGCTGTTTCCCGCGCCGAAATGTCGGCCCAATTTTGAAAAGCCTCCTCACTGCCACCCCATTGTGGCAAGAGGGAGATCGATGTCGATATCCTCAATCCCGTATGCTTGGGAAACTTCGCAAACCCTTCTTCGAATCTGGAGATGTATGCGTTCCAGTCTTCACCAAGATTTCGGCCAATGTCTCCCATCAACTTATAGTAATAGGGATCTCTCGACGCGATTTCCTTGTTCTGTTCAAGATTGGCGCGCGCCTCGATCAGTAGTTTTTGAACAATAGGCCAATCTTCCTTCCACACAGTGTTAACAAATCCGTTCCCGCGAACATACCAAGCCTGCGTCACCATGAGAAACGCGTCCGCGATGTAGGGCGTCGGTGACTCGGGAAATTTATTTTTCCAGTCGAGGAAAGCAGGAGCCCAGGCCTGGCGCACAACCTTGTACATATCACGGGTCTGGAAGCCAAATTTGAAACCACTGTAAAAGGAATCGATCGTGTCGTTCCCCTCTGGGTCTTTTATACGGCTTACCCGCATCTCTCTGAGCGGCTGCTTCAAGGGCATGGAACTGTCGCTGCTGCCATCCGAACCAAACGAAGCCCTGAAGCGCATCCGTATCAATTGGACGTACGTGATCCGGTCTTCGGGTTGGCTCTTTAGATGTCTGGGCTGCAGCTGGTACCGACGCAAGGAACCCAGCGCCCCAATACCATAATGAGTTTCCAACGCATCTTGCCCTCGCCAAGTTTGTTGACAGCTGTTTTGCTCAACTGGTCGCCCATCGGATTATGGGCGTTGAAAACCTGCGCTTCGCGCCAGACGTCTCTGACTGGAGATTGGTCGAGTTGATCAAAGTTTCTGCGTGCGCCCTGCTTATCGCCATAGAGACATGAGAACAGAGCAAGGTATGTGCGGTTGCGCTTCGTTGGGAACTGGGCGCAAGATTTGCCGAAGCTCACCGCGAAATTGGGACCAATCTGCACCGGACTGGTAGAAGGTGCTGGGCTTGGACCGGGTCCGGTAGGCATGGATGAACAGCCGTGCACATACCCTTCCTGCCCGCTCGGTTTATCACGGAAGAAGAGAATCAGATGGTAAACGCGCTACAATGTGCGCTCATGGTCACTCGTGCCTCAGCAGAATCCCATTGCGGTAAGGTGTGGCGGGTCAAAGCTGGGAGCCGTGCCTCTAGCGCTTCCTGGTTCGCAATCAGGATATCGTCGGTCGAACTATCAAGGGCATCAAGCGTCGTAAGCCAGGCAACGTGCCAGTAGGGATCAACAGTCGCCATGGCGCGGTTTGTCTCTAGGAGTTGCCGGGCCTCTTCTAACTTCTCTTTCTCTGGTATCCACCCTGTGGTCGGTGGACGATCGAGCGCGACAGTGCGCTTCGCATTTTCGCTGCGACGTAGAAGCAAGAGGGCTCGGGCAATAACGGGTGTCGGTGAACGTGGAAACGCAGCCCGCCAATGTTCCAGTACGCGGTCATCTTCAGGTTCCTCATGCTTGCGAAAGTTGCTCGAGGCGAAGATATCTTTGAGAGCTTCATAGAACTGTAATGATCGCCAGTCGCCATCGGCAGTTCGTTGATGTCCCTCGCGTATGCCTGCCGCGATGGACTCCAGCGTTGCGGTGTCGTCCTTGTGCCAGGCAATGCCAATTTTGGCGATGAGGGTCGGGTCTTCAGGCAGAGTTCCGGCCCGGCTTGATGTGCTGGAAAGGGAAGTGAAGCCCATCAGGGCGCAACAGAGGAAAACGACGAACGCAAAGCTCTTTGGCATGGATGTTGCCCGAACCACTTGAGACGAACGTGACCGCGGTTAACTTAAACCAATTACGCTAAGATACTTCTTATGCTTTGCAAACAATTTTATAAATTGTGCTATTAATGTGCATTCTAATAATGTTGTGTTTCAGCTGGAAATCTAAATGCTCCCAATCGTGATGCGCATCGGCGCTCGGGCTTAGAGGATGTGGCTCTGCGACAAGGTCTTGGGTCGCGCGGATTTCGATCCTTAACGCCGGGAAATTCTGGCCAAGGCGAATTAAAGCTTGAAAAGCCGTGTTGGCATAAACTTGTGCGTGCTTTCGACGGAATCGCGAGCACGTCCAACGGTGATATGGGGAACGTACGACGTTACTCGGTCGACGCCTTGCGGGCTGCCATGCGGTTCCGCGAAACATCGTCGCCGTCCGCCAGTCCTTGTCCCGCCGGTGAGGCAAACGTGCTGCATCTGCTCACAGCCGCTCAGGTTCACACGCACGCATTGAGGGGCTTGCTCTTTCGGAGGAAGCGTCACCCTAAGCGGACATGTTTGCCGGCTCCAGCGCCGGATCGACCAATGTCCACGCCCGCATGGCCACCCCCAGTTCACTCCAACAAAGCTGCGTTTGGGACTTCTCCCCCGGTCGGCTCGAGGGGGGCTACAACCCTTCGCGTGCGGCGGCCCGAGCGGTGCGCCATTGCGGTCCTCGCCATAAACCCTATATCGAGGCGCCATCAGCCAAAGCGACCGCCGACTTGGCCAAGGAGTCCCGATGACCGACGACATTCTGTCTCGCCTGCCGAGGGAGATGGCAACGCCCGCCTACGTGCTGGATGTCAAAGCTCTCAAGCGCAATCTTGGCACTGTGCAGCGTCTTCAAGCGGGAGAGTGGCGCCATGCTGCTCGCCACCAAAGCCTGGGCGCCGGCAGCCTTCCCGCTGATGCGCGACAGCCTCGACGGCACGACGGCCAGCGGCGAATACGAAGCGCGCATGGGGGCGGAGGAGTTCGGCAAGGAGGTGCACGTCTATGCGCCGGCCTATGGTCCCGGCGAAGTCGAGCGGCTCGTCGGGCTGGCGCAGCATATCTACTTCAATTCGCCGAACAAATCGCCCGCTTCGCGCCCGTTGCGCGGGCGTGGTGCGAAAATCGGCATCCGCATCAACCCCGGCTATTCCAACGCCAGCCGCTCGGCGGCGCGCTCTACGATCCTTGCGCGCCGGGCTCGCGGTTCGGTACGCCGCTGGCCGACATCGGTGCTATCAATTGGAGCGGGATCGAAATCCTGCACGTGCATGCGCTGTGCGAGAGCCCGGTTGACGGGTCGGTGGGACTGATCGAGCATGTGGCGTGTCACCTCGCGCGCAGGTGCGGCAGGTCAAATGCCGTCAATTTCGGCAGGCATTTCATCAACAAGCCCGGCTACGACCTCGACCGTCTGATCGGCGCCATCAAGGCGTTTCGCGCCCAGTTCGGTGTGTCGAAGTGATCCTGGAGCCAGGCGCCGGCATCGTCGTCGATACCGGCTATCTCGTCGCCAGCGTGCTTGCGCGTTGCACCACAACGAGAAAGACATTGCCATTCTCGACACGTCGGCCAGTTGCCATATGCCCGATGTGCTGGAGGTTCCCTATACGCCGTCGTCGTCGGCGCGGGCAAGCCCGGCGAGCGTCGCCACGCCTACCTGCTCGGCGGCAAGACGTGCATGACCGGTGACGTGATCGGCGAATACACGTTCGATACGCCGCTCGCTGCCGGCAGCCGGATCGTGTTCACGGACATGATGCAATACAGCTTCGTCAAGAACACGACCTTCAACGGCACGCCGCTGCCCGATCTCGCCATTCTGGACGAGGACGGCGGCTACCGTGTCATCAAGCGCTTCGGGTACGAGGCGTTTCGCCAATCGCTGGGGTAAGCGGTTCGGGCCTTGCATCTTCCGGGTGGCAGGGCACACTGGCGTCAACACACGAACCGATGGCATGGAGTTGACGCTATGGCAAAGCTACTCGAAGGACACATTGCAGCCGTAACGGGTGGCGGGTCGGGAATCGGGCGCGCGATCGCAATCGGCTATGCCCGCGAGGGCGCACGGGTGGCGGTTCTCGATGCCGATCCCGAAGGTGGTGCGGAAACGGTGCGGCTGATTGCGGAAGCCGGTGGCAAGGCTGCCGCGCTGGGCCTCGATGTCACCGACCGGGAGGCGTGCGTTGGTGCCGCCCGCGAGCTCGAGGAGCAGATGGGCAAGATCTCGATCCTCGTCAACAATGCCGGCATCAACCGGCGCAACGCATTCACGGCGGACGCTGCCGCTGTGATCAAGGACTGGGAAGACATCATCGCCATCAACCTGACCGGCGTTTTCAACGTCACGCACGCATTCCTGGATCAGCTGCGCGAGCGCAAGGGCCGCATTGTCAACATCGGGTCGATCCAGTCGTTCGTGCACGTGCGCACGCCGAATTCGCCGGCCTACACCACCTCGAAGCATGGCGTGCTCGGCTTCACGAAGGCGCTGGCCGCCGAACTCGGCAAAGATGGCGTGCGCGTCAACGCCATCGGCCCGGGCTTGATCGAGACGCCGCTCAATGCGCAGGCGCGCGCCAACAATCCGGCGCTGGTCAAGACTTTCCTCGAGCACACGCCGCTCGGGCGTCCGGGAAAGCCCGAGGATATCGTTGGGCCGGCGATCTTCCTGGCCTCCGACCTTGCCGCCTACGTCACCGGCACGATCGTGATGGCGGACGGCGGCTATCGCACGATTTGAGCTGCCGGGCGGGCGTGTCACATGGCGATGGAGGCGCCAATTGTCGCTAACCGATTGCGGTGGCGCGGGCCGGCGTATAGATTAGAGTGGTTCCAAAGTAGGGAGGCGTAGATGACCGCCGCTTTTGTGCCGAGCGCACAACAAGATAGCGACATCCGACGAGAATGTCGGCGGCGGCCAGAAATCGCAGAGCCTCGGTTGAGACACGCCGTGCGGAAAGGCTCGGCCCCCTGCTGGGGCTTGTGATGCCGGCCGTATAGGCGGACCATCTGCCCCAAACATCGATGACCCTTTCAAAGAGACCCTGAGTAGCAGAACGCGATCGGAGAGAACATGGCGAACGATAGCACCAGCTCATGCCCGTTTTCGGGGGCAAAGCCCATTCACACAGCCGTTGGCGGCAGGTCGATCCGCGACTGGTGGCCGAACCAGCTGAACCTGAAGATGCTGCACCAGAACCCGCCCGCCGGGCGTCCGGTGGACGAGAATTTCAATTATGCCGAGGCCTTCAAGTCGCTGGATCTGGCGGCGGTGAAGAAGGACCTCTATGCGCTTATGACGAACTCGCAGCCGTGGTGGCCGGCCGACTGGGGGCACTACGGTGGTCTCTTCATCCGCATGGCCTGGCACAGTGCGGGCACGTATCGTACGGGCGATGGACGTGGCGGCGCGGGCAATGGCGCGCATCGCTTCGCGCCTGAGAACAGCTGGCCCGATAACGCCAACCTCGACAAGGCCCGCCGACTGCTGTGGCCAATCAAGCAGAAGTACGGCAACAAGATTTCCTGGGCCGATCTCATGATCCTGGCCGGCAACTGCGCGCTCGAGTCCATGGGCTTCAAGACGTTCGGGTACGCCGGTGGCCGCGCCGACATCTGGGAGCCGGAGCAGGACATCTACTGGGGCGCGGAAGGCACCTGGCTCGGTGACGAGCGCTACAGCGGCGACCGCGAGCTGGAGCGTCCGCTGGCCGCCGTGCAGATGGGCCTGATCTACGTCAATCCCGAAGGTCCGAACGGCAAGCCGGATCCGGTGGCGTCGGGTCGCGACATTCGCGAGACGTTCAAGCGGATGGCGATGAACGACGAAGAGACCGTCGCGCTCACCGCCGGCGGCCACACCTTCGGCAAGGCGCATGGCGCGGGCGATGCGAGCCTGGTCGGTCGTGAGCCGGAAGGCGCGCCGATCGAGGCGCAGGGTCTTGGCTGGCTCAGCACCTACAAGTCGGGCAAGGGCGTGGATGCCATCACCAGCGGCATCGAAGGCGCGTGGAAACCCAATCCGACCAAGTGGGACAACGGCTATTTCGACATGCTGTTCGGCTACGAGTGGGAACTCGTCAAGAGCCCGGCCGGCGCGCAGCAGTGGCGGGCCAAGGACGTGAAGCCCGAGCACATGATCCCCGATGCGCATGATCCCTCCAAGAAGCATGCGCCGATGATGACGACGGCGGATCTGGCCATGCGCTTCGATCCGATCTACGAGCCGATCTCGCGCCGCTTCCACAAGAACCCCGACCAGTTCGCGGATGCCTTCGCGCGGGCCTGGTTCAAGCTGACGCATCGCGACATGGGTCCGCGCTCGCGCTATCTGGGCCCGGAAGTCCCTGCTGAAGAATTGATCTGGCAGGATCCGGTTCCGAAGGTGGATCATCCGCTGATCGATGCCGCTGACATTGCTGCGCTGAAGACCAAGATCCTCGGCACGGGGCTTTCGGTCGCGCAGCTGGTTTCGGCCGCCTGGGCGTCGGCGTCGACGTACCGCGGTTCCGACAAGCGGGGCGGTGCGAACGGCGCGCGCGTGCGCTTGAGCCCGCAAAAGGATTGGGCGGCGAATGATCCGGCTCAGCTGTCGAAAGTCCTGACGGCGCTCGAGGGCGTGCAGAAGGAGTTCAACGCAGCCCAGTCCGGCGGCAAGAAGGTTTCGCTCGCCGACCTCATCGTGCTCGGTGGCTGTGCTGCCATCGAGAAAGCCGCCAAGGCTGGCGGTCATGATGTGCTGGTGCCGTTCTCGCCGGGACGTACCGATGCTTCGCAGGCGCAGACGGATGTCGAGGCCTTCGAGGTGATGGAGCCGGTTTCGGATGGTTTCCGCAACTATCAGAAGACCAAGTTCACCGTGTCGCCGGAAGAGCTGCTCGTCGACAAGGCGCAGTTGCTCACGCTGACGGCGCCGGAGATGACGGCTCTGGTCGGCGGCATGCGGGTGTTGAATGCAAACACCGGCCAGTCCAAGCACGGCGTGTTCACGTCCAAGCCCGAAACGCTCAGCAACGACTTCTTCGTCAACCTGCTCGATATGGCGACGGAGTGGAAGCCGTCTTCTGAAGACGGCATCTACGAGGGCCGTGACCGCAGCAGCGGACAGGTGAAGTGGACGGGAACGCGCTGCGATCTCGTGTTCGGCTCGAATTCGCAATTGCGTGCCATCGCCGAAGTCTATGCCTCCAGCGACTCCAAGGCGAAGTTCGTCAAGGATTTCGTTGCGGCCTGGAACAAGGTGATGAACGCCGACCGCTTCGATCTGGCCTGATCGCTGCCACAGTCCGGCCCGGTTGCTTCGGGCCGTACGATCGACGCCATCCAGCACCGCCAGCTCCTCCTGGAGTTGGCGGTGTTTTCATTTGGCTGAGCGAGATACGCCTTTCAGCGGCTGCGCAGGCGCTTGACGATGATGAGCATGGTGTTCCAGCCGACGCTCAGTGCCAGGCCTGAGGCGAGCGCCGGCCACACGCCGATGCTCAGGACGGTGAGGTGGACGAGGCTGAATGCCAGCACCATGCCAACGATGCCGCCGAGGGTGTGGGCCATGAGGGCTGCGGTGCCAAGGCCACCGATGCGCGCGTGCAAGACCAGCATCAGGCTGCTCATGAGGATTGGCATCACCGAGAGGACGCCTGTCACCGAGGCTGGCACGTGCTTGCTGACGACCATTATGACGCCCGTAAAGCCTGCCACCAGCACGGCTCGCACGACCAGATCGGACCAGTGCCGTTTGGCGCGCCGGACCGCGACGCCGCGCGTGAAGTTCTGGGCAAGCGGTAGCGAAACGGCATAGACGGGGGCCACGAACAGCAAGGCCTCCGGCAGGCTCCATTCCCGGCTGCTGACGATCACGCCGAGGACACTCCATGCGAGCAGAGCGCCAAGCACGCTGACGGGGCCGGATTGGCTTGGTGCCAGCATGGCGTAGACAAGTACGAATACAGGGATGGCGCTGCAAATCGCAACGGAGGCGACTGTTGTGGCGTGGAAGTAGGCCGCGTCATGCTCGAGGGCGAGCAGCACGTAGACGGGGCCCGTCAGCAGCGGCAATGAGGCGACCATGCCGCCGAGGAAGGGGCCGAGCCGCTCCGCGATCACGGCGACGGCGATGACAAAAAAGGCGACCAGTCCCATGCGGAACAGCAAGGGGGCAATCGTGGCCAACGAGATGAATTGGTCGAGGTCCTTCATCGTGCAAGGCCTCGGGGCGGGGCAGGGGGCGATCCGTCGAGTGAAGGTGGGCGGTGGTTTTCGCCAGATGTCAGCGCGTGTGCATCACCGAGCGAGATCACGCGTGAGTTCAATTCTGGCTTGGCACTGTCACCGGGGCAAGGGCGGCGGCATGTGCGCTGGGCGCCAGCCATCGGGCCCCAAATGCTCCTGGGGGGTGAAGCGGCTCTTGTAGGTCATCTTGCGCGAGCCTTCGATCCAGTAGCCCAGGTAAAGGTAGGGCAGGCCCAGTCGCCGTGTCTGTGCGATGTGCTCGAGGATCATATATGAGCCGAGGCTGCGGCTCTCCTCGCTTGTGTCGTAGAAGCTGTAGACCATTGAGATGCCGTCGGAGAGGCGATCGCACAGCGCCACGCCCACCAGGCGGCCCTGGTTTGCATCGTCGGCGGCGGTTTGCGCGTCACCGCTGGCGGCTGGAAGGCGGTACTCGGTCAGCGTGGTGTCGATGATCGAGTCCTCAACCATCATGGCAAAGTCCATGACGGTCATGTCGGCCATGCCGCCGTCGCTGTGGCGCTGGTCGATGTAGCTGCGAAACAGGGTGTATTGCTCGACCGTGGGGACGGAGGGGATGCGTCTTGCCACGAGATCGGTATTGCGGGCGGAGATGCGGCGGAAGGTGCGGCCCGGCTCGAACTGGTCAACCTTGACGCGCACGGACACACAAGCCTGACAGCCTTCGCAATAGGGCATGTAGGCAACGTTCTGGCTGCGTCTGAAGCCGCCGCGCAGCAGGCTGTCGATCATGGCGCGGGGTTTGTCGGGTGTCAGGTGCGTGAAGAGCTTGCGTTCGTGGCGGCCCTGCAAATAAGGGCACTGCTGGGGAGCCGTGACATAGAATTCCGGAAAGCTTTTTTGCTGCTCGGTCATACAGTCCCCGCACGTGAACACATTACAGACTTCAACGACAGGAGCTTGGACTTTGCTTCTGTCCGGCCCGCCAAACTATGAATTCGCCGCGCTGGCATCAAGTGCTGGTGCAAGTTTGGCGCGGGTTCGTCGCGGGAGATGTCTGACGGGCGCCACACCTCCGGGCTCAGGAGTGCGCTGGTGACATCGGTCCGAGGCGGCTCAAACAAGGGCGTGGCCCTGCATCATGAGGCGAGCTTTGGCGGGCCTTGTGCGCCTCGGCCAATGTTGGCCGGCGAGGCGGGTTGGCGCCGCCCGTGCCGGCGCACCGTCAGGCAGACAGTGAGGCTCACGCGTGGCCTGCCAGAAGCTTGGCTGCGCGGGGGCGAAGTAGGTCAGGATGCCATCGGCTCCGGCGCGCTTGAAGGCCAGCAAGGATTCCATCATGACGCGGTCGCCATCGAGCCAGCCATTGCGCGCTGCGCCCTCCAGCATCGCGTATTCGCCGGAGACCTGATAGGCGAACGTCGGCACCCCGAACGTCTCCTTCACACGGCGTACGATGTCGAGGTAGGGCATGCCTGGCTTGACCATAACCATGTCGGCCCCTTCCGCCAGATCGAGTGCCACTTCGCGCATGGCCTCATCGGAATTGGCCGGGTCCATCTGATACGTCCGCTTGTCGCCGATCAGCGTTGCGTTGGTGCCGATGGCATCACGGAACGGGCCATAGAACCCGGACGCGTATTTGGCGGCATAGGACAGGATCTGGATATCACCGAAGCCTGCCTGATCGAGGGCATTGCGCAAGGCGCCAACGCGGCCATCCATCATATCGGAGGGGGCCAGGCAATCGACGCCGGCCTCAGCCAGGGCCATGCCTTGGCGCACGAGGACTTCGATGGTCGGATCGTTCAGAATGCGGCCGGTCTCGTCCAGCACGCCGTCGTGGCCGTGACTTGTGTAGGGGTCGAGTGCCACGTCGGTGATCAGGCCAATCTCGGGGACTGCGGCCTTGATGGCACGCACCGCCCGGCACATCAGGTTGGTGGCGCGGGTGGCTTCGGTTCCGGTCGGATCGCGCAAAGCAGGGGCGACATAGGGAAACGGTGCGATTGCGGGGATGCCGAGCTTCACGGCGCGCTCTGCTTCGGCCACGGCCTCGGCGACGTTGACGCGGTCTACGCCGGGCATGTGTGCGACGGGCTTGCGGCGCTCGTCACCATCGATCAGGAAGATCGGCCAGATCAGGTCGCTGGTGGTGACGCCGTGCTCGGCGACCAGTCGGCGCGACCAGCCGGTCTTGCGGTTGCGCCGCAGGCGCACGGTTGGATAATTGCCGAGAGGGGCTGGCTGACCGACGGAGGAGTCCTGGGCTTTCTGGGCAGCCTCTCCACGAGGCTCGACCAGACGTGTGGAGAGGCGTGCCATCGTTGCGGCTCCTGGGAAGTGTGCTGATGGTGTTGGGTCGTGTTCCAAGCTAAGATTCGTGCCAGTTGGGGTGCGGCGCAAGTCAAATCTATGGCGGGACCCTGCGGTATTGTGCTGTGATGGCATGCTCATCGGCCGAAACATTCGCTCACGACTGTGGCGAGTACTGGCGGGCGAGGAGACGCGGCTGGGACGTGTTCGGTTCGGGGGAAGGCTTAGTATGGCGACACAGCCAACAATCACGGTCATCGGCCGTGGTCTTACCATTTTGGGCGAGGTGCGCAACGGCGGGGACGTCGAGGTTCGCGGCATGGTTCACGGCAAGCTCACGGGCGGGCGCGTGGTGATCCAGCCCGGCGGCGCCGTGGTCGGGGAGCTGGAAGCCCAGTCGGCCGAAGTGTACGGCATGCTGGATGGGCGCATCCGGGTGCGTGATCTCATCCGAATTGGCAACGGTGGCTTGGTTAAGGGCGATGTCTACTACGGCACGCTGGCGCTCTCGGATGGTGGCGATCTGGTGGCCAATGTTCGCAACATTCCGCCCAACCTCGCCGGAGATTTCGAGGTCGTTGTGCGACGCGGGCGCAATGTGCGCATTACCGTCGCTGATCTGGCCGCTGTCGACCCCGATGACGGCGCGGAGAGCCTGATTTACGAGATTACCAATGCGACGCACGGACATATCGTGCGCAAGGGGGCTTGGTCGGTTCCGATCAATGGCTTCAGCCAAGCGGATATCGAGCATGGCGAGATTTTTTTCGCGCATGACGGGACGACGGCGGGCGATGCCGGTTTCGATGCCTGCGTAACCGATTCAGCGGGCAACACGTCGGGGGCCGCACAACGGGTCACCGTCACGGTCGTCGACGATTGATGGTTTTTGGCGCGAAATCGGGGCCACGTCACACGCCCTGAGCTGTGCGCGTGGCTATTGCCTATTCGCAGAAATTGCCGCGCGGCCGATCGGCCATGTCGAGATGGAAGTGATTGCGGTGGGCCGCGTTGGCCTCGGGACCGAGGACGGTGCCGAAGCGCCTGCAAGCGGTTTCATGGAGTTGATGCAAGAAAAGTCTGGCGTTTTCGCTGGCGGCAGGAGTTTTGCGTTCGCTATCCGTCGCCTTGGGACCGCCGAGCCGCGACGGCTGGCCCATTGAAAGCGTAGGGATATCGCTGCCCGCGCCGGAGCTGCCAGGCACGAGCTGGCGCATGGCATCACTGACAAAGCTTTTGAAGCGGCTGTCGACACTGCGGCGGTCATCGTCGGCCAGGATGGATGGCGCAGGTGCTGCCGGCGCGATCGTGCTGCCCGTCGTGACGGCAACGGTCGACGGACGGACAGGCAAGGGGGGGACGACTATGGCGATGGGGGCTGGCGCAGCCTCGACCGGCTTGGCGCCGGTGGCCGCAGGTTTGACCGCGTGTTTCTTGGCGGCGGCCTTGGCGGTGGCAATCCGGTACTTGATGTCGCGCTCGGTCATGCCCCAATCATTGAGCACGGCGACGACTTGGCCTTTGGTGGTCGAGAAACTGGCGAGATCGATGGCGTTGGCGCCGGAATGCTCGCTCCAGCGGCCGCCCCTGCGCCCATAGGCCTTGCGGCAGGAATAGGAGCTCATGACATGCAGCTTTTCGATCGGCGCGCCGAGCATGGAACGGGCGCGCGGCTGCACGTCGCTTTTGAGCCAGCTCGCCAGCGTTTCCAGCATTTCGCAATTTAGGATCGCCGGTTCGGACAAGTGGATCGCGGGAGATCTGCCTATGCTCGTCACCTGCACGGGAGCGGGGGTGCCACAAGAGCCCTGCCGGATTGGATCGAGGTTGGTGGCAACGACGTGGTAGGCCGCCAGCACGCGGGCACATTGGGCACGTCCCGCCTTGATTTCGGCTGCACTCCAGCCCGGCTCGGATGCGGCAGGCTTAGACTCCGTTTGGCTCTCGACGAGGACGGGCCATTGTTTCGGCAGCTGGCTTGCAGCTGGCGCCGACTGGCTGTGCGCACGCGTTGCCGGAATCGCAATTGCCAGCACCGCCGCTGCTAGCAGCGCGGCCGAAGGGATCGTCGATCGGATCATCGTGGCTCCGCTCTCCGCCGATTGGGACGCGCACAGGCGAATCGATCCGTAAGATGACGGAAACGTCGCTGAATGAACAGCCAGAGGAAGGTCTGCGATTGTGACCGTGGCGGGGCAGAAGATGTTATGAATTGTGGATCGCCAAAGGCGGGGGCCAGGAAAGGCACGGGAATGGTGGACGTTGGCGCGGGACGTGCAGACAATGGTGGCAGTAAGGCTGGCAGTGGACTGCGCCTCGAGCGTCAAGGTGCCGCAGCCGTCGCGACGGTGGCGGAGGGCATAGGGGACATCGCGGGGTGGCAGGATGTGCACTCCCGATTGGCCGACTGGTATCCGCAGTTGGCGCGGGACGCTGGTGTCTATGCCGCGATCGTGCGGACCGAACGCGCTGGCGAAACGGGGGCGCGCGGGCCTCAAGCGCCATCACCGGGCCGCGATGCGGCGACGATCGACGGCTTGCGGGCGGCGGCCGCGTCAGAGCTTCGCTTGTGCTGGCTGCACGAGTGCTTTTCGAAGCCGACCGTGGGCCTGTTGAACGGTCAAATCGATATCCGGCACTGGCTGCTCGTTGCTCATGGAACCCATCGGGTGGCCGGCGAGCAATTTTGCTTGAGCTTCCAGCATGATCCTATGGGCGGGCTGGCGTGCCACGGTGTGGGCCATGCGCTGGCCCGGATGCCGCATGCCATCGGCCTTTACGTGGCTTTGACTGGTGCCTCCCTCGGGCGGGCCGATGCCTCCGGCTTGGGATTGGTGACGCATTGCATCGATCGGGGCGAATTCGAGACGATTGCGGCGCAGCTCGCGGATGCCGATCCGGTTGATCCCATTCTGGACGACCGCCATCGCGATCCGGGCGTTGGGCCGGTGCTTGCGCAATCCGCGCGGATCGAACGGTATTTCGGCGCGCCCGATCTTGCTTCCACACTGCGCCGCCTGATGTCGCCTGACGCGGGGGACGAGGACTGGGCCGGTGCCACACTCGGGGCCATCCGGGCGTGCAATCCGCTGCGCTTGGCGCTCACCTATCATGCAGTGCGCTCGGCCGGCGGCTTTGATCTCAGACAGTGCCTCGAGCAGGACTATCGTATTGCCTGGCGCCTGCTGGTGGCTGCTGCCGGCGGCGGGCAGCCTGATGAGCGCGCAGGTGTTAACGCGGACCGCGATCCTGCTTCTGCATTCCGGCCGGGTGAAGCCATCACCGCCGAAGCGGTGCCGGAGGCCATTATTGCCGGCTATTTCGCTGATCTTGGCGGCGCCGAACTGGCATTGCCAAGCCGCGCCGAGATGCAAGCACGACGTGTCTAAAGAACAAAAAACACATGCCGGATACAAAATAGTCGAGTTAACACTCTGTTTAGTATGTCTTTTAGGGTAACATTTAATTTCCTCCTCTAGGGTTCAGCAATGACCCGGCAAACAACAACGGTCGGGCAAAGCGTCAAATCTGAACCAAAGGCAGGATCCATGAGTGTTGCATTGGATATGGGGCGGGCCCGAGTCCAGCCCAGCGAGGACAATCTGCGCGGCGAGTATCTTCAAGCGCTGCGCTTGATCGAGCGGCTGCATCGTCTGCTGCTTGATGTCATCAAGGACGAGTTCGATCGCATCGGCGGGGCCGAGCTTAATAGCGTGCAGGCACTGCTGCTCTACAACATCGGCGACAGTGAGCTGACGGCCGGCGAGTTGAAGACCCGCGGCTACTACCTCGGCTCGAACGTCTCCTACAACCTGAAGAAGCTCGTCGACATGGGCTATCTTCACTACAAGCGTTCGGAAACGGACCGTCGCTCGGTGCGCGTCAGCCTGACCCAAAAGGGCATGGATGCGTGTGATGTTGTGAGCGGCCTTTACGAGCGCCAGCTCGGTTCGATCGAAGCTGTTGGCGAAGTCGGCAATGGCGACATCGAAGGGCTCAATCGCACGCTGGTGCGGCTCGAGCGCTTCTGGTCGGATCAGATCCGCTACCGCCTGTAATTTGTGCGACCGCGCCGGGTGCGGGCTCGCATCCGGCAGCGCAAGCGTCAAAGACCGGCGCCGCAAGCCACCTCGGGGGAATGGGGGAAGGGCTCGCGGCGCCGGTTTTCGTTTGTGCGGTGTGGGCAGGCCCGTCGGTGGCCCAGCAGTGCGCCGACGACAGCCAAACGCCTATGTGCAGGCGCGTTCACGACGTCTTGTCGTTTGCTGTGAGCAGGTTTTCCGAGCCTTCCGGACTGGTTGAGCGAGCGGCCTGCCGCTGGAGACCGGAGACATCGGTGTCGAGCCCGCCTTCTGCGGCCACCGCAGCGGCCTCGCCATTGTCGCTGTTGGTGGGGGTGGGTGCTGCGGGCGGCAAGCCGGTTGCAGGTTTGACATCGCTGGATGGGCGGGGCTGGCGAACCAAAGGTACGCCTTGCGGGAAAATGACCTCCCGGGCGTCGTCGGGCATGGAAATGCCAGCATCGGTCAGCGCACGCTTGGTGGCGCGCAGCAGAGCCGACTTGAGCTTGAACGGCGAGTAGGCGCGGCCATCGAACCAGAAATAGACGCGCAGGTTGACCGTCGAGGCTGCGAGCTCGTCCACCAGGACCATCGGTTCTGGATCTGCGAGCACGGCCTCGTGGGCCTTGAGGACGTCTGCGATCAGCGATTGAGCCCTGCCGGTGGAGGCTTCGTAGCCGATGCCAACCACGAAATCGGCGCGGCGGGATGGGCTGCTCGTGAAGTTCTCGATGACGCTTTTGAAGACGAGTGCGTTGGGAATCTGCACGTGGGTGCCATCCTGGGTGAGCAGCACGGTGCTGCGCGTATTGAGGTTCTGGACGACGCCACTGTGTCCTCCGACTGCGATCAGGTCGCCCGCCCGGAAAGGATTGCGGATCGACAGGAGAAGGCTTGCGAGAAAGTTTTCGGCGATATCGCGGAATGCGAAACCGAGCACGATGCCGACGACGCCGGTGCCACCCAGCACCGTCAGCGCGAGGCGGGTGAGGCCAGACATCTGCAAGACCAGGTAGAGGCCCAGAAGAAAGACGGGGATGGCGGCTGTTCGGGAGGTGACCAGGAGCAGCAGCGGCGAGGTGATCCGGTTGGCCAGGGCAAGATGCATCAGGCGAGCAACGCCGCGGGCCAAGAACCACGACAGGATCAACACCAGGGCACCCAAGATGAGCACGGGCAACGTCTGCTGTGCGCCGATGGCAAGATTTCTCAGCTCCCGTGTGGCGGGTTTCAAGGACCAGTTGAGCTGGGGTTGCACCTCAATGCGATTGACCACGGCAACCACGTCTTCCGTCCGCCGCGCCAGATCTCCCGCCCAGGACCTGGCGTTGTCGGTTTCGGTTGCACCGTCGAGAAAGACGATGCCTTCCTTGACCTCGACCAGAATGGGCTGGAACCAGCCGCTCGCGACGAAAATGCGCTCCAGACGCTTGGCGATCTCGCCATCTGCTGCCCGCGGCGTAACCCCCACCTCCTTGGTGGGTTGGCCCTGGGTCGCGTCGACCGGTTGCTGCTTGGCATCCTGGGCTGCGGCAGGTCCGGCTGAGCCTGCGAGGATGGCGCCCAACAGCGCCATGACGAGGACACTCATCGACGTCTTCTGCGACACACGCGCGCTCAAACCACATTCCCTTCAAGGTTCCCCGGTACCGAAACGCTGCAAAGGAGAATTGGATCCCTGTCAGCGGCGACCTAAATCCAAGGGGTTGGTAATATCAGGCGACCACCATCAGGTCCGTCAATGCCGGCACGGGCATGTCCGCCAGCCGGGCCGGGTCGAGGTAGCCTCGAGAATTGCCGCCTGCTGCCTCGGTGCAAATCGCAATGCCAGATTGCGCTCGAACTTCGCCATCAACAGTGGTTCGCCTTCCTGGCGCCGGCGGCGATGGCCGACGGGATACTCGACGGTCACCGGCCCGAGGCGACTTCCGTCATTCATGACGATCTCGACGGCGTTGGCAATGGAGCGCTTTGCCGGATCGAGATAATCGCGACTGAACTGGACTTGCTCGGTGACCGTCATTTTGCTGCGCAGTTGGTCGATCCGAGGGTCGCGGGCGACGTCGTCTTCATAGTCGGCCGCGGTCAGGCGACCAAACAAGAGGGGCACCGCCACCATGTATTGCAGGCAATGATCGCGATCGGCGGGATTATTCAACGGGCCGCGCTTGTCGATGATCCGGATAGCGCCCTCGTGCGTGGTGATGACGATCTCGGCGATGTCGTCGATGCGCTCACGAACGTCACCGTGCAGGGCGAGGGCAGCCTCGACAGCCGACTGGGCATGGAACTCGGCGGGGTAGCTGATCTTGAAGAGGATGTTCTCCATCACATAGCTGCTGAGCGGCTGAGGCAAAACCAGCTCGCGGCCCTTGAAGAGCACGTCCTGGAAGCCCCATCCCTTGGCCGAGCACGGTTGCAATGCCCATC
Organism: Hyphomicrobiaceae bacterium; assembly: GCA_041397705.1. Taxonomy (GTDB): domain Bacteria; phylum Pseudomonadota; class Alphaproteobacteria; order Rhizobiales; family Hyphomicrobiaceae. The sequence goes on along the minus strand of JAWKWC010000001.1, from coordinate 127,558 downwards.
TCACCGGTCATGGCGATCAGGGCGAGGCGTACGGCACGCGAGGTGGCATCGCCGGCAGCCCAGCTCTTGCGGGAGCCTGCATTGGGATAATGGCGGTAGGTCCTGAGCGACTGGCCGTCGACGAAGGCGTGGCTCAGGGCATTGAGCATCTGGTCTCGATCGGCGCCAAGCAGGGCCGACACGACTGCCGTCGAGGCCACCTTCACCAGCACGACGTGATCGAGGCCGACACGATTGAAACTGTTCTCGAGGGCCAGGATGCCCTGGATTTCGTAGGCCTTGATCAACGCGGTGAGCGCGTCGGCGACCGTCAACGGCTTTTCGCCTTTGGCCATCCGTTGCCGGGAGAGCCAATCGGCGACCGCGAGAATGGCGCCGAGGTTGTCTGAAGGGTGGCCCCATTCGGCCGCAAGCCAAGTATCGTTGTAGTCGAGCCAACGCACCATGGAGCCGATGTTGAAGGCGGCCTGGACGGGATCGAGCTGCCAGGACGTGCCGGGGACGCGAGCGCCTTGAGGCAAGGTCGCGCCAGGGACGAGGGAGCCCATCAGTTTCATGCAGGCGGGAAACGTTTGCGCTTCGAGGGCGCAACCCAGCGCATCGATTAGGCACAAGCGAGCCGTCTTGCGCGCCTCCGGTGAGCCATGGTGCTGCGACAGGGCATAATCTGCGAGTTGCAGGAGGAGGGGTTCAGTCACCGGATTTGCGGCGGCGGTGGTGTGGCTCATCGGGGATCCTCGGCGCGGCTTGCGTTTTGCGGACCTTTCTACAGGGCGCTGCCAACCCTGTGTCATGCGGAAAATTCACGCCGTGTGCCGTTGGCCCGCAGCGCCGCCAACAGAAAAAGGGCGGCGGGTGCCAGCCCCACCGCCCTTCGGAACCGGATCTCCGGTGCGCTTATTCGTCCTGCAGGTAGCGCCCGATCACGCCGCCGATGATGCCCCCGAGGATTGGGGCGACCCAGAAGGCCCAGAGCTGTGTCAAGGCACCGCTGCCTGCAAAAACCGCGGCTGCCGTGCTGCGCGCCGGATTCAGGGAGGCGTTGGTCACGGGGATGGCGATGATGTGGAACAGTGCCAGCGCCAGGCCGATGGCCAGCGGTGCGAAGCCTGCCGGGGCGCGCCGCGACGTGGCACCGATGATCACCAGCAGGAACATGGCGGTGATCACGACCTCATAGATGAAGGAGGAGAGGAAACCGAAGCTTCCGATTGGGGCATAGTGGTTGGAGGCACCGGCGAAGGTGTTCCATTTGCCTGCAACCGCGCCACCAAGCGTCATGGCCAGGATCGCCGCTGCAGCAACCCCGCCGAGCACCTGGGCGATGACGTAACCGGGAGCCTTGGCGGAGTCGAATTTGCCGGCTGCAACCAGCCCAATGGTGACGGCCGGGTTGAAATGGCCGCCGGAAATGTGGCCCACGGCATAGGCCATCGATATGACGGCGATGCCGGCGGCCAAGGCGACGGCTATGAGGCCGGCGGACGGTGCCGCGAAGAGAGCGGCGCCAACGATGGCCAGGACAAGCATGAACGTTCCGAGGAATTCAGCGAGGAGCGGGCGGGCTGTCATTCGGCAGTCTCCTATTGCAAGGCTGAGGCTGGAGAGTTGCTCCACCTCACATGCAGGCGTGACGCTCACCGGCCGATGAACGAATGACGTCAACACTCACGGGCCGGGCGCCACATGCGTGCCGGTCCGTGACCAAAAACCTCAGAGACATGACGAATCACAGGCGGCGCTACACTCTGACGTGGAAAAAGCGAAAAAAACAACCGCGGCCCATCAGATAACTGTCTTTCATCAGTGTCGACTGTAAGGCTCAACCAAGGACGTAGATGGCGCCCAGGCCAAGGCCTCCGATGATGATGCGCCACCAGGCAAACGGAGCGAAGCCGTACCGGGAGACGAACTCGAGCAGATAGCGCACGACGATGACGCCGGCGATGAAGGCGACGACGAAGCCGATGGCGATCGACTTGACGGTGGCGGCATCGAGATCATTGATATTCTTGTAGAGGTCGTAGGCGAAGGCGCCGGCCATGGTCGGCATGGCGAGGAAGAACGAGAATTCGGCGGCCGCCCTCTTGGTCAAGCCGAACAGCATGCCACCAACGATGGTCGCCCCAGAGCGCGAGACGCCGGGGATCAACGCCAGGCACTGGCAGACGCCAATTTGGAATGCCTTCAACGGCGTAATGTCCATCGCGGCCTCGACCTCCGGATTCAATCGCATGCGGTCGACGAACAGCAGCACGATGCCGCCGATGACAAGAGTGGTGCAGATCAAGGTCGGCGACTGGAAGAACACTTCCTTGATGATCTTGTGGAGGAGAACGCCGGCAAAAGCAGCGGGAAGGAACGCCACCACGATGGCGGCTGCAAATCTGCGCATGGCTGGATCATTTGGGAGGCCGCTGACGATCTGCCAGATCTTGGCCGAGTAGACCGTCAGCAACGCCAAGACCGCGCCCAGCTGGATCAGGATCTCGAATACGTTGCGTGGCGACTTGATGCCGAAGAAGTATTCTGTCAGCAGCAGGTGGCCGGTGGAGGAGACGGGTATGAACTCGGTCAGGCCCTCGATGATGCCGAGCAGAATGACCTGAAGCGTGTTCATGTTTTATCCTTATTTTCGTGCGTTTGACACCGTGGAGGCGCGGAGGCAGGGGACCGTCATGGCGGCATCGCTTTATCAGACTTCGCGCAAAAGAGCCCTGGACGCTTTGTCCCTGTTGCTGCAACGGCACCATCGGGCGGCAAGGGACACCGCATGATCGTTTAAGTCCGCATGCAGAATCAGGCATTTGATGCCATTGTCACATTTCCGACGCGGAGAGGATGTCGATGCCGTTTGGCACTCAATCTTCCATCACACTGCAGCAACTGGGCGGCATGGCTCGGCTCACACATTTCAAACTCTGCGCGTTTTCGCGTTCGGTTAGGCTGGCACTGGACGAACTCGACATCGAGGTGGAGCTGGTCGAGGAGCTGCCATGGGCATGGCGTCCGGCCTTTCTGGCGCTCAATCCTGCAGGCGACCTGCCGGTGCTGGAACTTGGTGACGGGCTGGTTCTCTCGGGGGCTTACGCGATCTCGGAATACATGGGGGAGATGGTGCGCCGCTCGCCACCGGATGAGCGGCCGCTCGACCTCTTTCCGGGAACGGACGAGGATCGGGCCGAGGTGCGCCGGCTGGTGGACTGGTTTCACCGCAAGCTCGATGCCGAATGCACGCGCGAGATGTTGCGGGAGCGGGTCGAGGTCCGCATGCGTCCGGAGCTGTCGCGCAAGTCGCCCGATCTCGAAATGCTGCGGGCGCTCAGGGCCAACCTGCGCTATCATATGAGCTATATCGCCTACCTCGCCGATCAGCGGCGCTGGCTGGCGGGCGACGACATGAGTTTCGCCGATTTGGCAGCAGCGGGGCATTTGTCGTGTCTCGATTATCTGGATGAGGTGCCATGGGACGCCTACCCGGCGGCACGGGACTGGTATGTTCGCTTGAAGTCGCGCGTCAGCTTCAAGAGCCTCCTGTTGGATCGCCTGGCGGGCATCGCGCCGCCGCTGCATTACGGAAACCTGGATTTTTGATCGCCGCCGCTCTTTCGCTTGACCTCTGCGCTCATGCCGCGTGAACCGCATCGACATCGGAGCCGGAGCGGGCTGGTGACGGACGATCCGGCGTTGGAGATCCGCGAGGCTGCGCTTGGTGCCGGCTTCGATGCGGTCGGCATCATGCGGGTCGCCGACATCGGTCCTGGTCCTGCCCGCGAACTCGAGCGCTTTCTGGCGTCTGGCAGTCATGGCGACATGGACTGGATGGAGCGCCATGCCGACCGGCGCCGGCATCCCCAGGCGATGTGGCCCGAGGCGCGGTCGGCGATCGTGTGTGCGCTCAACTATGGGCCTGAGGCTGATCCGTTGGCGGCACTGGACGACCGGGAACGGGGGGCCGTCTCCGTTTATGCCAAGGGAAAGGACTATCACGACCTGGTCAAAGGCCGTCTCAGGCTTGTGGCGCGCAAGGTGCAGGATCTCACCGGCGGTGCCGAGGTGAAGATCTTCGTCGATACCGCGCCGCTGATGGAAAAGCCGCTGGCGCAGCTTGCCGGCATCGGCTGGCAGGGGCGCCATACCAATCTCGTTTCGCGCGACTTCGGCTCGTGGCTGTTTCTCGGTGTCGTTCTCAGTGCGGCAATGCTTCCAAGCGACGCGCCGCACGACGATCGCTGTGGTTCGTGTCGCCGGTGCCTCGACATCTGCCCGACCGATGCCTTTCCGGCTCCCTATCGTCTCGATGCGCGGCGGTGCATCGCCTACCTGACGATCGAGCACAAGGGTCCGATACCCCGCGCGTTGCGCCCGGCGATTGGCAACCGCATCTTCGGTTGCGATGACTGTCTGGCCGTCTGTCCGTGGAACAAGTTTGCAGGCGTGGCGCGCGAGCAGCGCTTGCATGCGCGGGCTGAAACAGACAACCCGCCATTGGCGGAGCTGCTGCAACTCGATGACATGGGCTTTCGTGCGCGTTTTGCGGGCACGCCTGTGAAGCGGACCGGGCGCGACCGCTTCGTGCGCAACGTGCTGGTGGCGGCCGGCAATGCTGGTGTGCCGGCGCTGGTGCCGTTGGTCGCCAGGCTGCTTGCCGATGCTTCGCCGTTGGTGCGTGGGGCCGCTGTTTGGGCCTTGGCGCGGCTTGCCGGTCGCGAGGCCTTGGCTGATGTTGCGGGTGAGTACAGGTCGCGTGAAACCGACGCGGAAGTTGAAGCTGAATGGCAGGCGGAGCTTGACGCATGACCTCTGGTACGGGACGGCTGCTGCTGTGTGTCGGCTTTGGTTTCAGCGCCCGGGCGCTTAGCGCGCGTTTGCGGGGGGAGGGGTTTTCGGTTGCGGGCACCTCGCGCAGTGACGCGGGCGTTGGTTTGCTGGAGCGCGAGGGGCGCGAGGCCATTCTATTCGACGGTGACGCACCAAGTGGCCGGCTTGCGCAGTACATCGCGCGTGCGACACATATTCTGGTGTCGGTGCCGCCGGACGCGGACGGTGATCGCTTCTTGCGCCATCATGCCGGCGATCTGGCCGGCGCGGCATCGCTGAGCTGGCTTGGCTATCTTTCCACCGTCGGTGTTTACGGCGACCAGGGCGGGCGTTGGGTGGATGAGACATCGCCAACGCAGCCGTCGAGTGCGCGCAGCCGCTGGCGTGAGCTCAGCGAGCAGCAGTGGCAGGCGTTCGGCCGAACGCGGGGGCGCCGTGTCGAGATCTTCCGGTTGGCCGGAATCTACGGGCCGGGGCGCAGCCCCCTCGATGCCTTGCGAGCGGGAACAGCGCGCGCAATCGTCAAGCCAGGCCAGGTGTTCAATCGGATTCATGTCGAGGATATCGCCACGACGTTGGCCGCATCGATCGCGCGACCGATGCAACACGAGGTCTACAATCTCGCTGATGACGAACCTGCACCGTCGCACGAAGTGATAGCGTATGCGGCTGCGCTGATGGGGGTTCGGCCGCCACCTCTGCAAAAGTTTTCCGAAGCCTCGCTGTCACCTATGGCCATGAGTTTCTATGGCGAGTGCAAGCGCGTCGACAATGCGCGCATTAAGACATCACTGGGTGTGCAGCTTGCCTATCCGACATACCGCGAGGGTTTGGGCGCCATTCATGCCGGAATGAAATGACGTCGCGTTCACGAGACATTCACGAAATTTCCGTGCTGCCGCCTCAATTGACTCTGAAGATTGATCAATAAGGTGCCGGGCTTGCCGTTGGCCTGATCCGCGCACCAAGGGGTTGCAAGGGAGGCGGGCGATGCGCGCGGGCATTGGGCGCAGGAGCCATTCGATTTTAGCGCTATTGGTCTTCACTGCGTTTGGCGCTGTCGCGCCTGCTGCGGCCGACGATGATGCGGCGGCCCGCGCTCTTGCAGAACGGTTCGCCGCGCCGCCCAAATCAGCGAAACCCGCCGGCAACACTGTTCGCACTCCCGAGCGTGTTCCCATTTCCGCGGCGGAAGACCAGCGCCTGCTCGACGAGGTCGACATGCTCGAAAGGGCACGGGCAGAAGCCGAAGCGCGGCGGGGCGCCGCGCAGAGTGGCAGCGAAAGTGCGGTCTCGCCAAGCAAGGCCGACGACGAGCAACGACGGATTGCGGAAGAGCAGCGGAGGGCTGCGGAAGCCGAGCGCCTTGCCGAGGAGCGCCGCCGGGCCGATGCGGCGCGCCGTATTGCGGAAGAGCAGCGCAAGGCTGCGGAAGCCGAGCGCCTTGCCGAGGAGCGCCGCCGGGCCGATGCGGCGCGCCGTATTGCGGAAGAGCAGCGCAAGGCTGCGGAAGTCGAGCGCCTTGCCGAGGAGCGCCGCCGGGCCGATGCGGTGCGCCGGATCGCCGAAGAGCAACTGAAGGCTGCCGAGGCGCGTCGCCTGTCCGCACTTGACTCAGCGCGAAGCCGATGCGGACCGGCTGTCGCAGGAGCTGCAGAAAGCGCATGCTGCCCGGCAGGCTGCCAAGCATGCCAATGAGGTGGGGCAAGATCGGGCGACACTTTCATATCAGCGACCTGATGCGGCGCGTCATGAGCAGGCAGCCATTCGAAATGATCAGGCGCGGGGAAGCGACACGCAATCTGCAGATGACGAGGGGCAGCGACAGGCCGTCACCAGCACGGCGACGCGCGTCACAGTTCTGCTGCACATGGAGCCCGGCAACTACGGCATTCGCCGCAACAACAAGAGTGCCGATCCGCTGCTGTGCCGGGAATGGGATTGCTATGTGAGTGGTGGCGCCGACACCGATGCCAGGGCCATGCACCGGCGCCGTGCGTTCGGGATTGGCCGCACGCTGGGCTCGCGTGCTGGTGCTTGCTCGAACTCGCTCGGCTGCGTTTTCCGCGGCATCGATCTGGGCTCGTACCCGGCTGTGCTGCAGCCGGTGGACATGCATGTGTTGCGTCACGACAAGCGCGAACCCACGGTCCTGAGGGAGACTTCGGCGTGCCGCATCGTAGGCGGGGCGTTGGAATGCCAGCATGCTTTCCAGGGCCCGGGCTATGTGATGTGGGTCGTGCCCGAGACACTTGCAGAGAGGGCCGGGAGTGGCGCGTTGCAGGCGGCTGTGGATCGCGGCCTGGCGCCGCCGCCGAACATGGCGGCGACGCCCGCGACCTATCGCATGACGCGCTGAGGAGCGTGCGGCCCTATTCTGGTCAATTATGAACTGACTTCACGGGCAAGGCCGACGCTTCTCAAGTATCTTCAGATGCCAGTGGCAGGCGTTATGGATGGCATCCGCTCGCGGGCAGAGCGAGGTGGCGCGCGCCAGGCCGGATGAGGTTCGCACTTCCTTCAGCGTCTTGCCATACTGGACCATGGCGGCCTCGATACCGCTGCGTCCGGTGCCGGACTTTTTCCGCTCATGCAGTTCGACGATGTACATGGGGCCGAAATAAAGCTCCCAAAACCTCTCCTCCAAGGGTTGGGCGCTGGCGGCATCCTTGGCCATGGCCAGCGAGGTTGTCACCTCGATGGCGTTGAGGCAGATCTTCTGCATGGCGCGTTCGCCGGCGGGGTCCGAGGTGATCAAATTGAAGAATTGATCGGCACGGGCACCTTCTGCAAGGGATTGCCAGAACGCCCAGATGCCGAGCAGCGATGCGACAACGGCGATGGCCATCGCGCTGATGGCGAGCCGAAGGCGGCGGCGGAGCGTGGTAGCACGCTCGCGCTCAATCACTCATGCGGGTTGCGTGCGCCGTCTCGCTCGCGTGGATGAGAGCGTGGTGCAGTTCCGTCGGCATTGGCGCTTCGGCCGGTTTGGTTGCGAGCCAGGCTTTGGCTGCGTCAATATTGATCAGCAAGCGGCTTTCCGCCTGCCGGCGGCCTCCCATTCGCGGGCGCGGTTGAGAAGTCGCGTGTGCTCGCGCAACCAGTCGAGGTCTGTATTGAGGGCGCGGCGTAGCGCAGCGAGACCCGCCATGAAGGACCGCCCTTCGTCGAACCTCACATAATGCGGCCGCCAGCTGTTGCGGGGCTGGCGAGTCGCCGAGCGGGGCGGCCTGGACGGGGATGATCCGCTTGACAGCGCCGCGGCCTCCTCCACCTCCCAGGCGCAGGTTGCCGAACCGGCCGAGGCGGGACTTAGTACGAACACCACCGTGTCGGCCTCGGCGATGAGAGCGCCGAGGCGTCTTTTCCAGTCCTCGCCTTCATGGATCGACTGGCGGTCGATCAGCACGACGAAGCCCCCGTCAAAATCGAGGCCTGCGGCAAGCTCGTCGGCGAAGGCTGAATCGTGGCGGGCGTACGAAATGAAGACTTTCAGCTTTTCGCGCGGTCTCGACTCCGTGGCGGAGGCGGTTTCACTGTGGTGTTGCATTGCTCCGCATTTTGTCTCTGCTGAGCGATCCGGGCGCTCAATTCGCGCCCTCATACCGCTTCTCGCGGACCTCGCCGGTGATGGCGTGGCCGATCATGCCTTCCTCGCGGCAGACGCGGGCGATGACGGGCGCGATCTCGCGCGAGGCGCGCCTGGTCAGGCGTTCATAGGTGACGATCTTGGTGAACTTGTGCACGGAAAGGCCGCCGGTGTAGCGCGCGGAACGTCCCGTTGGCAGGGTGTGGTTGGTGCCGACGCCCTTGTCGCCGTAAGCCACCGTCGAGGGCTCGCCCACGAACAGCGAGCCATAGCTCTTGAGGTTCTCCAGATAGTAATCGTCGCGCCCGGTCTGGATTTCGAGATGTTCAGGTGCGTAGCTATCCGACACGGCAATGGCTTCATCGTCGCTGTCGACGACCATGACCTCGCCCAGGTCCGCCCAGGCTTTGCCGGCATTCTCGCGCGTCGGCAGATCGATGAGCTGGCGTTCGACCTCCTTGATCACGGCCTCACCGAGCTTGCGTGATGTTGTCACCAGCCACGCGGGGCTATCGGGGCCGTGCTCGGCCTGCCCCAGGAGATCGGTCGCGACAATGGCGGGATCGGCGGTATCGTCGGCGATGACCAGGATTTCCGTCGGACCGGCCAGCAGGTCGATGCCGGCGGTGCCGAACAACTGGCGCTTGGCTTCGGCCACATAGGGGTTGCCGGGGCCGGTGATGAGGTCAGCCTTGCGCATGCCGACGAGCCCCATGGCCATGGCCGCCAAGGCCTGGGCGCCGCCAAGGCAGTAGATCTCGTTGGCGCCGGATTGGTGCAGGGCATACAGGGTCGGGGGATAGATGCCGTCGGCGCCGCGCGGTGGAGCGCAGCCGGTGATATGGCCAACGCCTGCCACCTTGGCCGTGCCGACACTCATGATGGCTGCTGAAATGAGCGGGTATTTGCCGCCTGGAATGTAACAGCCGACATTCTCGATCGGGATCAGTTTCTGGCCCAGAACAGCACCGGGATAGAGTTCGACTTCGAAGGCCTGGATGCTCTCCTGCTGGCGCTTGGCAAAATCCTGCACGTTCTTGAGGCAGATCTCGAAGTCTTCCTTGAAGACCTTCGAGAGCATGGCCGACTTGGTGCGGATTTCGTCGTCGGTCACCCGAAGGTCGCCCTGCCACTTGTCGAGGTCCAGGGCGTAGCGCCGGATGGCTGCGTCCCGGTTCTCGGCGATGTCGGCGAGCATGCGGCGCACCGTTTCTTCCACTTCGGCGCGCCGCTTGGCCTGTGCGACGCTTGCCTTCTTCAAATACTGAACCGTCACGGGGCATGCTCCTTGGTGGAACGGTGAGGGAGGGTTGGTCGAAGCGTGCGATCCGCCTTACGTCGTTGGCAGGGCTGATGCCATGAGTTCGGGAGACACGCCTTCGGCTTCGGAATTGTCGAAGTTGAGTTCGATCTTGACGCCGTTGGGATCGATCATGAAAAGCTGGAACAGGCCCTGGGCATCGACTTGGCGGCGGGTATAGGAGATGCCCTTGCCGGTCAGGTGCTGCATCATGTCCTTGAGGCCCGTCGCTCGAAAGGCAACGTGGTCGACGACGCCGCTGCCCTGCGTTGCCGTCGATTGCTGGCCCAGATAGCGCATGCGATTGTCACTGACATTGGCGCCGCCCTGAGTCAGATGCAGCACATCATTGTCACCCAGATAGAGCCAGGCCACGGGAAAGCCGAAGTCGGGATGTGGCCCCGAGCGCAGTCCCAGGACCTCCTCGTACCATTTAACGGTGCCCTCGAGGTCGGAAGTCTGGATGAGGAAGTGCTGGAGGTGGTGCAATGGCATTTTGCAAGGCTCCGATCTATGGGCGTCTTGGGTGCGGGGCTAATGCCGAACGCTACCATGGCCTCTTCGCCGTGCAATGGTAACCTGGCGAAAGGGCCGTAGCCGTTGTTCAGCTCTGGGCGCTCTCCCACTTGTCGAGGTGGCGGCGCAGCCGCGCGCCGCATTCGGCACCATGCGAGAATGGTAGGCCGTGACGGGCGCCCGGGAACATGGCGAGCTCGGCAGTTGGCACCAGTCCGGCCAGATCGACGGCCATGCGCGCGGTGACGAACGGGCTGCGGTCGGGCATAAGGATCAGCAGGGGCGGCTGCAAGCCCTTGACCTCTTCGGTGAGGTCCGATCCTGCCAGCAACTCGCCCAGACCCGCCGTCACATGGGCCGGCGAGGCATCCTGGACGGCACGAAACCAGGCGTGCTTGGCCTCGCTGATGGCGCCGGGTGCAAAGCGCTTCTCCATCATGTCGGCGCTCCACGCGGGACGCCCTTGCTGGCAAACCCTTCTCGCCAGCCGGCAACGTACTGGATGCCCAGGCCCTTATAGGCGGCATTGGAAATGGTCACGGTGGCAACGCGGGCGGGGTGGCGGATGGCGGCCAGCAGAGCCACGGTGCCGCCGAACGACTCGCCCACCAGATGCACCCGGTCGCTGCCGGCTGCGTCGACGACCTCCATGAGATCGGCCAGACAGTTGTCGAGGGTAAACGTGTGCTGGGGGGTGGGAACGGGCGATTGGCCGTAGCCGCGTGTGTCGAAACGGATGCAGGTGTGTGCGGTTGCGACCGCCGGCAGCCAATCAGCCCAAACGTGGTGGTTGGTGCCAATGCCATGGTGGAAAACGACCGGCGCGCGCTGGCCTTGCCACGGTGGCACGGCGTCCACGACGTCGTAGGCCAGTCCGCTGGCGGTGTGCTTGAGATTGTGCATACGGTCTCTTGTCCCGATCTTCGGTGTGGCTATGCAAGTCGGATGATCCGGCATCGGCCGGCCGGCTCGGTCGCCTGATTTTTTCCAATTGGCCTCCCAGCATAGGCCAATATTGCATGTCGGGGCGAGACGCGGGGTATCTCGGGCGTAAATTTGGCGACCCGGGTCGAGAAAGCTTGTTTCAACCAGCCGTGAGCATTGCCGCGGCGCTTGCTCCTGCTTATAACTTTGGCTAGCAAAGCCGCAACGAGGCTTGGACGAGCCGGCGGGGCGATGGCCCCCACAAAAAGCCGGACGTCGCAGGGAGGAGTACGCATTTTGCAGCAGGGTTCCGCCAGCGCAGCGGGAACGACCGAGCGAAACGCAGCCCGCGCGGGCGCCGCGGTCACCGCTCAACCGGTTCTCGAGATCGAAGATCTGCACGTGCAGTTTGTCACCTCGCACGGGGTCGTTCGAGCCGTCGAAGGAGTGACCTATTCGGTCAACCCCGGCGAGATGGTGGCGATTGTCGGCGAGTCCGGTTCGGGCAAGTCGGTTTCAGCGCTTGCCGTCATGCGTCTGCTGCCGCCGCATTCCTCGCGCATCCCGAAGGGCACGATCAAATTCGAGGGCCGGTCGCTGCTGGAGCTCGACAATGAGCAGATGCGCCAGATTCGCGGCCGCGATATCTCGATGATCTTTCAGGAGCCGATGACTTCGCTCAATCCGGTGCTCAGCATCGGACTGCAGATCAAGGAACCGCTGCTCATCCACCTCAACATGAGCGAGGAGGAGGCGGATGCGCGCGCGGTCGAGCTGCTGACGCTGGTCGGGATCACCGATCCCGAGAGCCGCCTCAATCAGTATCCCCATCAGCTGTCGGGCGGCATGCGCCAGCGCGTGATGATCGCCATCGGTCTGGCGTGCAATCCCAAGCTGCTGATCGCGGACGAGCCGACGACGGCGCTGGACGTTACGATCCAGGCGCAGATCCTCGAGTTGATGAAGGATTTGTCGAAGCGGCTCGGCATTGCCATCATCGTCATCACGCACAACCTCGGCATCGTGGCGCGCTACGCGGATCGCGTGAACGTCATGTATGCAGCGCGCATTGTCGAAAGCGGCACGGCAGAGAAGGTGTTTGGTCGGCCGTTGCATCCCTATGCGCGCGGTCTGCTGTCGGCGGTGCCCCGGCTTGACCGCGGCCGGTCAGTGAAGCTTGCGACCATCGAAGGCGCGCCGCCGAACCTGCTGAACCCGCCGGAAGGCTGCCGGTTCCGCCCGCGCTGCCGCTATGCGATCGACGCCTGCATGGAGGTACCAGCCTACAGGGAAATCGACGACGGGCACTTTGCCGCCTGTCATCGTACGCCCGAGATCGAGCGGCTCGATCCCATCGACCCGCAGGCTCATCAGACGGTGAACGCCGAGCATTCCGATGCTGCTGCGCCGCTGGTTCTGGATATCCGCAAGGCCACCAAGTTCTTCCCCGTCGGCGGCGGATTTCTGGGCGGTCCGGCCAAACTGGTGAAGGCCGTCAACGGTGTTTCCCTCTCCGTGCGCCGAGGCGAGACGCTGGGCCTGGTCGGCGAATCGGGCTGCGGCAAGTCCACACTCGGCCGTCTCGTGCTGAGGCTCGAGGATCCCACCGGCGGCGAGATCATGTTCGAGGATGTGGACCTCGCGAAAATGGGCCGGCGGGATATGATCGCCATCCGCAAGCGGATGCAGGTGATCTTCCAGGATCCCTATTCTTCGCTCAATCCACGCATGACCGTCGGGCAGATCATTGGCGAGCCCATGCGGGTGCACAACATCCTGCCCAAGGACAAAATCGACGACCGGGTGGTGGAGTTGCTGGAAACGGTCGGCCTGTTTCCCTACATGGCCTTGCGTTATCCGCACGAGCTCTCCGGCGGTCAGCGTCAGCGCGTGGGTATTGCGCGGGCGTTGTCGGTCAATCCGGAAGTGATCGTGTGCGACGAGGCGGTGTCGGCGCTCGACGTTTCGATCCAGGGACAGGTGATCAACCTGCTCGAGGATCTGCAACAGAAGCTGGGTCTGACTTATCTCTTCATCGCCCATGATCTGGCTGTCGTCAGGCACATCTCGACCCGCGTGGCGGTGATGTATCTGGGGCGGATCGTCGAGCTGGCAGATTCTGAAGAGTTGTTCGCCAATCCCAAACATCCCTACACCCAGGCGTTGCTGGCGGCTGCTCCGATTCCCGACCCGGTGATCGAGCGCAGCCGGCCGCGCACCATCATCAAGGGCGAGCTGCCAAGTCCGCTGAACCCGCCGTCGGGATGTGTGTTCCATCCGCGCTGTCCGCTGGCCACGGAGGAATGCAAAAAAGACATTCCTGCGCAACTCGAGGTGGCTCCAGGGCATATGGCGGCCTGCATACACGTCTGACAGAATTACTGTTGCCCGAAGTAGAAGCGCCCCGGACCCCTGGGGCGTTTTTTCGTGGAAGGAGGAAGCATGCTCAAGCCGCTTGGAAAAGCGGCTGTGTCGGTCCTGAGCCTTGTGGTTTCAACCGGCATGGTCGCTGCACAAACGCCCAAAAAAGGTGGCATTCTGCAATTCGCCGTCGTCGCAGAGCCGCCGACGACCGACTGCCACGGTACCGGCACCTTCGCCATGGTGCATCCTGTGGCACCGCAATACTCGACTTTGCTCAAATTTGTTGGTCCCCACGACAAGCTCAAGATCGTCGGCGACCTTGCCGAAAGCTGGGAGCAAGCCAAGGACGGTCTCAGCTACTCGTTCAAGCTTCGCAAAGGTGTGAAGTTTCACGACGGATCGGACTTCACGTCCGCCGATATCAAGGCGACCTACGAGCGGATTGCCCGTCCGACCGCCGGCGTGGTGTCGTTCCGCAAGGCCGTGCATCAGGATATCGGCGAGATCCTCACGCCTGATGCCCACACCGTCATCTTCCAGATGAAGAAACCGAACGCGTCGATGGAGCTGCACTTCGCGTCGCCGTTCAACTGCGTCTACAGCGCTGCCAAGCTTGCGAAAGACCCCCATTATCCCGAGAAGGAAGTCATGGGCACAGGCGCGTTCCAGTTCGTCGAGTATGTCAAAGGCTCGCATTGGACCGCAAAGCGGTTCGAGGGCTACTGGCAGAAGGACCGCCCGTATCTCGACGGCTACAAAGCGTTCTTCGTCAAGTCGGCAGGTGTGGTGCCGGGCATGCGCGGGGGGCAGTTCGACGCCGAGTTCCGGGGGCGCACGCCAGCCGAGCGCGATCAGCTCGTCTCGACCATGAAGGACAACGTCACCGTCATGGAGGGGCCTTGGATCACCAACATCCTGCTCACCTTCAACACCGCCAACAAGCCGCTCGACGATGTGCGGGTGCGTCGCGCGCTGACGCTGGCGATCGACCGGTGGGGGGGCGGTGAGAACCTCGGGAAGGTCACACTGATCAAAGGCGTTGGCGGTGTCTTTCGTCCGGGCGCACCGTGGGCCTTGCCCAACAGCGAGCTGGAAAAGTTGCCGGGTTTCTGGCGCGACATCAACAAGAGCCGTGCGGAAGCCAAGCGCCTGCTCGCCGAGGCTGGTGTCAGCAAGCTCAAGATCAAACTGCTGAACCGGACGGTTGCGCAACCGTTTACGCCGGCCGGCATCTATGTGATCGATCAGTGGCGGCGGATCGGCGTCGAAACAGAGCATGTGCAGGTCGAAACCAAGCTCTGGTTCGATGGCATGGCAAATGGAAGCTTCGATGCAGCGGTGCAGAACATCTCCGACTTCGCCGATGATCCAAATGCGCAGTTCAATACGCTGCTGTCGAAGAATGTGTCGTCGATCGCCTATTCGCGTCACACCGACCGCAAGATCGACGACATGTTCGATCTGCAGTCGCGCACGATCGATCCGGTCAAACGCTTGCAGATCGTCCACGATCTCGAGCGCTATACGCTCGAGACTGCCTATAACGTGCCGCTGCTCTGGTACCAGCGCATCGTGGTCAATCACAAGAAGGTCAAGGGCTGGGAATTGCCGCCCTCTCACTTTGGCGGACAGACGTTGACCGACGTCTGGCTCGATCAATAACATCATGCACTTCAGCCGCCTTGCTTCGGCAGGGCGGCTCACTAACAACACGAAAGTTGCACAAAGGCTATATCTGATGCTTGCCCGACTTGCTTTTGCGGCTGTTGGAACGGGCGCGCTTGCGCTCGTTTCAATGCTGCCCAACACCGCTCTCGCCAATGGACCGAAGAAGGGGGGGACGCTCAGCTTCGCGGTGGTTGCCGAGCCCCCGACGCTCGACTGTCACGCGGTGACAACGTTTGCTTTTGCCCACCCCGCGCGTCCGCATTATTCGACGCTTCTCAAGTGGCAAGGCGACGTCAAGACCCAGAAAATCGTCGGCGACCTCGCGACGGCCTGGGAGGTATCGGGCGACGGGCTCACGTACACCTTCAAGCTGCACCCCAATGTCAAATTTCACGATGGCGCGCCCATGACGTCGGAAGACGTCAAGGTGAGCTACGAGCGCATCGTCAATCCACCGCCGGGTGTGCTTTCTGTCCGCCGCGCGCTCTTCCAGTCGATCAAGCAGATCGAGACGCCGGATGCCAATACGGTGGTGTTCAAGCTGAAGTCGCCGGACGCCTCGCTACTGACCAATTTCGCCTCGCCCTGGAACTGCATCTACCGTGCCGCCAAGCTCAAGGAAGACCCGAAGTTTCCCGAGAAAACCGTGCTGGGGACGGGCGCCTTTACCTTTGTCGAGTACGTCAAAGGCTCGCATTGGACAGGCAAGCGTTTCGACGGCTACTTCCTCAAGGACCGGCCCTATCTCGACGGCTACAAGGCCTATTTCGTCAAGTCGGCCGGTGTTGTGCCGGGTATGATCGGCGGCCAGTTCGACGGCGAGTTCAGGGGCGGACGCCGAAGGAGCGGGATCAGCTTGTTGCCGGCATGAAGGAGAACGCGCTGGTTACCGAGGGACCGTGGGTGACGAACTTGCTGTTCACCTTCAACGTCGCCAAGAAGCCGTTCGATGACGTGCGGGTGCGCCGCGCGCTGACCATGGCGGTCGACCGGCATGGCGGCTCGCAAGCCCTCTCGAAAATCTCGATGCTCAAGTTCGTCGGCGGGCTGCTGCGTCCCGGCTCCGAACTGGCCCGCAGCGAAGCCGAGCTCGCGCAGTTCCCGGGTTTCAGCAAAGACATCGAGAAGTCCCGGGCGGAAGCGCGGCGACTGCTGGCGGAAGCCGGTCAATCGAAGCTCAAGATCAAGCTCGTCAACCGCAACGTGGCGGAGCCCTATACGCCGGGCGGCATCTTCCTGATCGACCAATGGCGGCGGATCGGTGTGGAGACACAGCACACACAACTTGAGACCAAGCTCTATTTCGATGCCATGCGTGCCGGCAATTTCGATGTGATCATGGAGTTTATCTCGGACTTTGCCGACGATCCTTCGTCCCAGTTTGACAAGTTCCTGACCAAGGACAAGTCCTCGCGTGCCGCTTCGGGCCATCAGGACCAGGAGATGAACCGGCTGTTCGACCTGCAGGCGTCGGCCGTCAAGGCTGAGGACAGGCGTAAGTATGTTCGTGCTTTCGAGGAGCGGGCGCTGAATGAAGTCTATTCGGCCCCCTTGCTGTGGTGGCAGCGGATCATCGTGCGCCACAAGAAGATCCGGGACTGGGAGCACCACAACAACCACTTTACTGCAACAGATCTCGTCAACGTCTGGTTAGATCAGTAACATGCTCGGGCAGGGGCGATCGCCGCCCCTTGCCTGCCGTAGCGTTGGGAAGAGCATCTATGCTCGTTTACGTGTTCAAGCGCCTCATGATGGTCATTCCAACCCTGATCGGGGTTGCCGTTGCCGTCTTCTTTCTGATCCGGGTGATGCCGGGTGATCCCGTTGTCGTGAAGCTCCGGGCCGACGGGGCCGCTGTCACCGAAGAAACCATCCAAGCCGAGCGCAAGCGCCTCGGGCTGGATAAACCGCTGATCGTGCAGTTCAAGGACTACATGATCGGCCTGGTGAAGCTCGATCTTGGCAAGTCGCTGTGGACCGGTCAGTCGGTGGCCGGCGAGATTGCGTTGCGGTTTCCCGTCTCGCTGGAGGTGGCGATCCTGTCGACGTTGATCGCCCTTGTGATCTCGATTCCACTCGGCATACTTTCGGCTGTCTACAAGGATAGTCTGCTCGACAATATCATCCGTATTCTCGCGGTCTCGGGGCTTGCCATTCCGGGCTTCTGGCTCGGCATGCTCATTATTCTCGGTCTCCTCAATGTGTTTCATTGGTTGCCCAAGATCGGCTACGTTTCGATCTTCGAGGATCCCGTCGCCAATCTGACGGCGCTGATCTGGCCCGCGATCTCTGTCGGCTATCGGTATGCGGCGGTGGCGACGCGCATGATGCGCTCAGCTCTGCTCGAAGTACTGCGTGAGGACTACATCCGCACGGCGCGCGCCAAGGGGGTCTACGAGCGACTGGTCACGCGCCGCCACGCCTTGCGCAATGCCCTGCTGCCCGTGGTGACGGTGATCGGTCTGGAGTTCGCATTCCTGATCGGCGGCCTTGTCGTCACCGAACAGGTTTTCAATCTCAACGGCATCGGCAAGTTGTTTGTCGATGCGACGGCGCGCGGTGATTTCACACTGATCCAGGGGCTGGTGATCATGATCGCCACCATCTTCGTGCTGGTGAACCTGGTCATCGACTTGTTCTACGCCTATCTCGATCCCCGCATCCGGCTGTCTTGAGCCGAGGAGACATCACCGTGGCCGAGATCACAGCCAACGCCGCCGCCAGCGCCAGACTGCCGAAGCGCGTCAACCCGATGGTGCAGTTCATGCGAGCCCAGCCTTTGGGCTTTGTGGGATTGCTCATCATTCTGCTCTACTTCGTATTCGCTTTTGGCGCGGTCTGGATCGCGCCATACGATCCGGAAGCCGTCGACTTTGGTGCGATGCTGGCGCGTCCCAGCGGGGACCATATTTTCGGCACTGACCAGTACGGGCGCGATGTGTTCTCGCGGCTGGTCTACGGCTCGAGAACGGCGCTCGGCGTCGGCATCCTGGCCGCCGTTTTCGGCACCTCCATCGGTGCCGTGATCGGGGCGGCGTCGGGCTATTTCGGCGGCCGTATCGACAACCTGTTGCAGCGCATTGTCGATATCATGCTGTCGTTTCCGATCATCATCCTGGCGATGGTGGTGGTGGCCGTGCTTGGCCGCAACCAAGTGTTCGGCATCGACTTGAACCTGATCGCCGCCATTGCCCTTCCGATGGTTCCACGTATGGCGCGGGTGGCGCGCTCGTCGACGCTGTCGCTGGCGCAGATGCCATTCATCGATGCCGCGCGGGCGGCGGGGTATGGCCACACCCGGATTGTGCTGCGCCACATCCTGCCGAACATCGTGGCGCCTTATCTGATCATGCTGACGGCGTCAGTGGCTCAAGCCATCCTGCTCGAAGCGTCGCTGTCGTTCCTCGGGCTTGGCGTTACCGAACCGACGCCAGCGTGGGGGCTGATGCTCTCCGGCTCGTCTGCCGATTTCTACCAGGCGGCACCGTGGATGATCCTGTTTCCGGGCTTGGCGATCACACTTGCCGTGTTCGCCTTCAATCTGCTCGGGGACAGTCTGCGCGACTGGCTGGATCCGAAGCTCAAGACATAACGACCTTGAGGCGCCAGCGGGCCACCCTCACCGGGTTGGGGTGGCTCGGCTCGGACGCGCTTTGTGGCTGGCGGCTCGGCTGGGGTGCACGGCAAGCGCACTTCGCATTGTCCGGCACTGACGCCGTGCCTCAGGTCGCAGTGAGGGTGTTGTGAGGCCAAGGCAAGACGCTGAGGCGCGTGTTGGAACAGGCCGGCTTAGCCTGCGCCGGGTGCTGTCTGGTCGAAGCCGACGAAGACTTCGAATTCGCCGGCCCGAGCCCCGACGGGCACGTCAAACGATATGGTTTTGACCACCGAGAAGTAGCCGATCGGCTTATCCAAGCTGACGGCAACATCCACGGAAGCCTTGTCCGAGAGAATGCGTGCGCGCTTGGCATCGGTGACGAATACGTTGACGGGCAGGGACACATTGCCGGTCTGGCCCTTCGGGCCCATGAGAATGCGGCCGGAGAAGCCGTATTTGACAGTGACGTGTGTGCCTTGGATCTGGCATTCGCGTGCGGTCTGGGTGATTTCGCCGCGGTGCATGACTGCGAGGCCATCACCGATCTTGCCGGCTTCGTAGATTGTCACGTGATGGTCGCGCGGCCAAATGCCGAAGCGTGGACATCCGCCCGCAAACTCGGCTCCGACGGACATCGGCGAGTTTGCCTTGGCTGCGGTGAGCATGTGTTCGTGGGTGATGCCTTTGTCGGCGGTTTTCGAGGCGCTGCCGCCGCCGAACATGCCGCCGCCGATGCCTGAGGTGATGGATGACATCCCACAGCCAGCCAAAGGTAGCGCTGTCAATGCCGCCACCAAGAGCCCGACGGCGTTTCGCCGAAGGCCTGATCCTGATCGAGCCACGCTATCCCCGTCCCGTTTGTGCCGCGGCATCTGACGTGCCACTGACTCGGCGCCCCCGCGCTTCGGTCGAAGACCATGGCTCTTGTTCCCAAGGGATGTCAAGTGTAGCACCTCGGTTATCACGGGCCTCGTTGGCGCCCGGCCCGGGCGTGAGCCCCCAGACAACGGAACGCTTGGACCAAATGTCACAAAGTTCGTCACTCAGCCGATCCTCAGCTCGCCAGCCGCTCACCGTCCTGCTGGCAGCGCCGCGTGGTTTTTGTGCCGGTGTCGATCGCGCCATTCAGATCGTCGAGCTTGCCCTCAAGAAGTACGGCCCGCCGGTCTATGTGCGCCACGAGATCGTACACAACCGATTTGTGGTCGATTCTTTGCGGCAGAAGGGCGCCATATTTGTGGAGGAGTTGGACGAGATCCCAGATACGGACGCGCCTGTGATATTTTCGGCACATGGCGTACCCAAGTCGGTGCCGGCTGCGGCCCGCGATCGCTCAATGTTCTTCCTGGATGCCACCTGTCCGCTGGTCTCCAAGGTTCATGTCGAAGCGGAGCGTCACCACGCGAGCGGGTTAGAAATCGTACTGATCGGGCATCGGGGGCACCCTGAAGTGGTGGGGACCATGGGGCAGCTGCCGGAGGGTGTGGTGCGCCTGGTCGAGACGGTGGACGATGCGAGGCGGCTGGTGCCGCGTGACCCGGAGGCGTTGGCCTACATCACGCAGACGACGCTGTCGGTCGATGACACGGCCGAGATCGTGCAAACGCTGAAGGCACGGTTCCCGCAGATTGTCGGTCCGCACAAGGAAGACATCTGCTATGCGACCACCAATCGGCAAGCTGCCGTCAAGGCCATAGCACCCCGGTCAGACTGCCTGCTGGTGGTCGGGGCGCCGAACAGCTCCAATTCGTTGCGTCTAGTGGAAGTTGCCGAACGGGCCGGCTGTCCACGCGCCCTTCTCGTTCAACGGGCGGCGGAGCTGGATTGGGACAAGCTCAGCGACATCGCGACACTTGGTATTGCGGCGGGGGCGTCGGCGCCGGAGGTGTTGGTCGACGAGTTGATCGCCGCATTGAGCGAGCGCTTCGCGGTCACCGTCGAGACGGTCCGGACGGCCGAAGAGCGGATTGCGTTCAATGTCCCGCGTGAGTTGCGTGACGGGGGGCGGCCCGATTGAGGGCGCTGCCAGGTTCTGGGTGGTGTCGCGGGACGTGATGAGGCCGGGGCGATCGCTATTGCCCACAACAGCGGGATTGGACCATGGCGGTCTATACTGAGGTGTCAGACGAGGCGTTGGCGGGGTTCATCGCCAGCTATGGCCTCGGCAAGGTGCTGTCGTGCAAAGGCATCGCCGAGGGTGTCGAAAACACCAATTATATGATTTCGACCGAGCGCGGGCGATACATCCTGACGCTCTATGAGCGCCGGGTTAAGGCGGAGGAGCTGCCGTTCTTTCTGGGTTTGATGGAGCACCTGGCCGGCAAAGGCCTGAATTGCCCAACCCCTGTGCGGGATCTCGAGGGGCGCAATCTGCGTGAGCTTGCCGGGCGGCCGGCGGCCTTGGTCACGTTTCTCGAGGGGCTCTGGGTGAAGCGGCCGGGGGTCGAGCATTGCCGTGCGGTCGGGGCCGAGCTGGCGCGGTTGCATCTGGCGGCCGGCGATTTCGCCATGAGCCGCCGCAATGGTCTCGGTCTTGGCGATTGGCGGGTTCTTTATGATTGGTTTTCCGACCGGGCCGACGAGATCAAGCCGGGACTGGGGGCACTGATCGAGACCGAGCTTGTGACGCTGGAGGCGCATTGGCCGAAGACTTTGCCGTCGGGCGTGATCCATGCCGATCTTTTTCCCGACAACGTTTTCTTCCTGGGCGACAAGCTTTCGGGGGTGATCGACTTCTATTTCGCGTGCACCGATCAGTTGGCCTACGATCTCGCGGTTTGCATCAATGCCTGGTGTTTCGAGGCGGATGGGCAATTCAACCTCACCAAGAGCCAAGCTTTGCTCAAGGGCTACGCCAGCGTGCGGGCCATCAGCGAGGCGGAGCGCAGCGCGCTGCCGCTGCTGGCGCGGGGGGCGGCGCTCAGGTTTCTACTGACACGGGCTTACGACTGGATCAACACGCCTGCCGGCGCGCTGGTCCGGCGCAAGGATCCCAATGAGTATCTGCGCCGGTTGCGGTTTCACCAGTCGGTAACGGATGCGGCCGAGTACGGGGCGGGCGAGACCAAGGCGGGTGCTGCCTCATGAGCGGGACGGCAGCCAAGCGACCGGATGTGACGATCTTCACCGCCGGGGCCGGTTCGGGCAAGCCGGGGCCGGGGGGATGGGGGGCTATTCTGATTTCCGGGGCTCATCGCAAGGAGCTCAACGGCGGTGAGGGGGCGACGACCAACAATCGCATGGAGCTTCTGGCTGCGATTACGGCGCTCGAGGCGTTGAAGCGGCCTTCGAAGGTGGCGCTTTGGACGGACAGCAACTACGTCAAGGACGGCATCACGAAATGGATTCACGGGTGGAAGCGAAACGGCTGGCGAACGGCCGACAAGAAGCCCGTGAAGAACGCCGAGCTGTGGCAACGGCTCGATGAAGCGGTCAAGCGGCACGATATTGCGTGGCATTGGGTGAAGGGGCATGCGGGCCATGCCGAGAACGAGCGGGCGGACGAGTTGGCCCGGGAGGGGATGGCGCCGTTCAAGAGCGGTGGCAAGTCGTAGTCCAGGCGAATGTCGTGCAGGCTGGAATGCCGTCTTTCCTGGGGGGGTGTTACACTCTTGTCTGCCGTTGCCTGCGGCGCAGAATGTCGATTATAAAAAAATAACCATATTCTTTTTCGAGAGTTCTTCATCGATCGAAGGGCTGTGGAATTAACGTGTTTTTTATTGGCCGAGATTATCTTCTCAACTGTCAAGACCGACGGAGAATTGCCGCGGTCATCCCGGAAACGGAATTCCGGATTTCAGAGTGAGAGTTGGGAGAGTACGAGTCATGAAGACCCTGTCGAAGTTCGTGAAGTGCGAGTCGGGCGCAACGGCCATCGAGTACGGCCTGATCGCAGCCCTCATCGGCGTTGCCATCATCACCGTCGTGAACAACGTCGGCGGCGAAATCCAGGGCACGTTCTCTGACGTCGAAGCCGGCCTCAAGAAGCGCCCGGCCGCCTAAGGCTGACAGCGGGAGCCGTTATGAACGGCGTCCGCAAAGCCGCAAGTTTGCCGCCCGGAACCGAAAGGTCCGGGCGGTTTGCGTTTCTGGCTGTCGTCTTCTTGCTGTCTGACCGGTTCTCTTTGCAGGGGGGATGGGTTGGCGATTTGTGGTCGGACTTCAGGGATGCAAAACTTTACGGAATTATGCCGAGTGCTTTAATTCGCGACAACCTGGTGTATTAATCGAACAGTTACGCAGATTGAATGTCATTGTTTTTCTCGGTCTTTGATATTCGCGTAAAACGCGCTTGTTAACACTCTCGGCTTATTGTCACCTCTGAAACGGGTGTGGGTCACCGATGAAGGTTGGTGGCGGCGGCGATTGGCAGGAGAGAGTTCGTGCGTAGGCTGGCAAAACGACTGATCAATGACGAGAATGGCGCCACGGCGATCGAATACAGTTTGATTGCTGCCTTTATCGCCATTGCAATCATCACGGTGTTGCAGGCGGTCGGCATCGAGTTGAGCAGCATCTTTGTCGACGTCGAGGCTGGCCTCAAAAAGCGTCCTGCGGCCTAGTGACGGTATTGGCATCGCGTGTGATGTGGGCGGGGCGGTGGTCTTCGATCACCTGTTGCAGCCTCGCACTTGGCACACGCGTGATCCGATCGTTCGCGGGGTCGATTCTCGACGGCGGTGGGTCGATGTTTACGCCACTTTAACCAAAGTGCGCGATGCTCAAACGGTCCCGCCGCGTTGTTCGGCGACAGCTCAGTCGGTGCGTAATCGTGATAGAGTCCATCCTGTTCCTGATGTTTCCAGCCGCCATGGCCTTTGCCGGGGCGATGGACCTGTTCACAATGACGATCCCGAACCGGCTGACGGTGGGTCTCGTCGTGGCCTTCCTGGTTGCAGCCGTCGTTGCCCCCCTCGGGTGGGATCAGCTCGTCAGCCATATCGGCGCCGGCGCGTTGATGCTCGTGATCGGCATCTTCATGTTTTCCCGGGGTTGGTTCGGGGGCGGAGATGCCAAGCTGCTGGCTGCAGCCGCCTTGTGGTTCGGCTTCGAGAATCTTCTCCAATACCTGCTCATGGTTTCGATCTCCGGCGGTGCGCTCGTGCTGGTCATCTTGACCTACCGGAGCATGGCTTTGCCGCTGTGGATGCACCGGCAGCATTGGGCCGTGCGCCTGCACGCCAAGGCCGGCGGCATTCCCTACGGGATCGCTCTCGCCGCTGCAGGGCTGTGGCTCTATCCGTCGTCGTCGTGGTTCACCAGCCTGGCGATGTGAGGCGTTGACGAGAAGCGAATAAAACCCAGCTTATTTGCGCTTTCCTTTCTACCACGGTGCAGCGGTTAACCGCGCATTGACGTTTATCCCGCACATTGCAGGGACGTAACGCCGTGCCCTTCCGGGGAAGAAAGGAAGACTTGCGCCATGAAGCGGGGACAGCTGATCGGAATTGCGATCGCAGGAGTTTGCGGGCTGGGCGCCTTCATGCTCGCCAAGAACATCGTCTCCAAACCTCGGGAAATCAGAGTCGAAAGGCAGACTCATTCCACCGAGGTATTGGTCGCACGAGCCAACATCGGTCTCGGGCAGATCACCACCGATTCGAGCTTCCGCTGGCAAGCGTGGCCGGCCGATGCCGTCCCTCCGGGTGTCGTCAGCCGTCAGAACGGTGCCGGTGGCAACGTTCGCAACTTCGTCGGCAGCATCGCGCGCTCGCCGATCCTGGCCGGTGAGCCGGTGACGAAGGCCAAGCTGGTCAGCGCCAAGGACGGCGGCGTTCTTGCCGCCATTCTGCCGCAGGGCCGCCGGGCCGTGTCGGTTGCCATCCGCGAGGAGCAACTGGCAGCCGGCAAGATGATCCTTCCGAATGATCGCGTCGACGTCATCCTCATTCGCCGCCAGCGTTCGCGCGGTGGGCAAGAGGAAGTCTCGAGCGAGACCATCTTCCGCGATGTCCGCGTGCTCGCCATCGGCCAGCGCATCGAGGTGAAGGAAGGTCAGAAGAACGCCGACGGCAATACCGCAACACTGGAGCTTGGGGCTGAAGAAGCCGAGGAGCTGGTGCTTGCGCGTGCCAAAGGCGAAATCACGCTCTCGCTGCGGTCAATTGCCGACTTCAACAAGAAGGATGAAGGCAAGACCGCGAAGAAGGACGCCAAAGCTTCAAGCACGGTGAAGGTGCTGCGCTACGGCGTCGGCTCCAAAACCTACGGCGTCAATTAAATTCCGACGGTTGTCTAACTCGTATGCGGACTGAGTTGTGTTGCGTTCCCTGCGTGCATCCGTTGTCCCGGTAGCTCGTCAGAAGGCCTGATGAAATGCGCAACTACTCGATGAAGACAAGCATTGTCGCTCTAGCTGGCCTTCTCGGCCTTCACTTGGCAGCAATGACACATTCCGCCACTGCTGCAGATTATTCGAGGAACGGCGTAAAGGCCGTCAGCAGCCAGCCAGACTTCGCATCTGCCCACAATTCGATTGTGCGCATTTCCGAGCAAGACCACTATCCGGTGCACCGGGGCATCAAGCTCGGGCGGAACAAGTCGACACTGGTCGAATTGTCCCGCGAGCTGCGCGATGTCATCGTGTCCAATCCGGACATTGTCGATGCGGTGGTGCAATCGTCCAACCGCGTCTATCTGATCGGCAAGAAGGTCGGCCAGGCCAACGCCTTCTTCTTCGATTCGAACGGCGAGCAGATCGTCACGTTCGAGATCGCGGTCGAGCACGACACGGCCATGTTGGACACCCTTTACAAGCGGTTGATCCCAGGCTCGAACATCAAAACCGAGATCCTGAACGAGACCGTCATCCTGACAGGATCGGTGCGCAATCCGTCCGACAGCAGCCGGGCTGCGGATATCGCAAGCCGCTTCATCGTCGGCCCGACGCCTGAAGCAGATAGCCGGCAGATGAAGAAGGTGATCAACCTTCTGCAGGTCGAAGCCGAAGAGCAGGTGATGCTCAAGGTGACGGTGGCCGAGGTCGAGCGCTCAGTCCTGAAGCAGTTCGGCATCAATCTGAGCAGCCAGCTCAATATGGGGAATTTCGCCACCGGCATCCTGACGGCGAATGCTTTCCCGCTGACGACAGTTGCCGGTCTCGGTTCTGCGATCAAGGCCGGTACGCGGATAGATCGGGCATACGGACAGGGCTGCAGCATTGTCGGCGAGACTCTCACGGAAGATCCTCCGATTCTCGGCACTTCCGGCTTGATCAATCACTGGCGCACGGGCAACAGCTGTCTGTCACAGGGCATCAAGGCTCTGGAGCGCAACGGCCTGATCAAGACCCTCGCGGAGCCCAATCTAACGGCCATCTCTGGTGAAGCTGCCAAGTTCCTGGCCGGTGGCGAGTTCCCAGTGCCCGTGTCGGTCAACGGCAACAACATCGGCATCACCTTCAAGGAGTTCGGTGTCTCCGTCGCCTTCACCCCAGTGGTGCTTTCGGAAGGTCGCATCAACCTGAAGATCGAGACCATCGTGTCGGAGCTGACGGACGCCGGCTCCATCCAGATCAACGGTTTCGGATTGCCGGCCCTGAAGAAGCGTGAAGCGAAGTCGACTGTTGAGCTGCCCTCCGGCGGAACGCTGGCCATGGCCGGCCTGATCTCGGACGACACGCGCAAGAATATCGATGGTCTGCCGGGTCTCAAGGACCTGCCGATCCTCGGCACGCTCTTCCGAAGCCAGGACTTCATCAAGCGCGAGACGGAACTCGTGGTGATGGTGACGCCCTATGTCGTCCGCCCGCAGGCCCGCCAGAATCTGGCACGTCCGACGGACGGCCTGGCACCTGCAAGCGACCTCAAGACCAATCTTCTCGGTCACATCAACCGGATCTACGGCAAGAACGTGCCGGCCCGGGCCGAGGGAGGTCTGAAGGACGGTTCCATGGGCTTCATCGTGGATTAAGGCGCGAGCGTCGGAGAAAGAAAATGCAAATTCCAATGTCCCGCCAAAATCCAGCAAGTCGGTATATCGCCATGATCTCCCGTATTGCCATCGTCTCGGTTGCTGCACTGTCGCTGGCGGCCTGTTCCAAGACTCTCGAGTCGACCGGCCACGTGGCTGGCTGGACCATGATCGACGCATCGCAGCGTCATCCCATCATCGTGTCCGAGCAGCCGGCCAACCTGTCGATCCGCGTGCCGCGTGGGGCGCATGGTTTGACGCCGCACCAGAGGGCCAGGCTCTCTGATTTCCTGGCTCGCTACCGGGGCAGCGATACGGGTAACGGCCGCCTGACGATGAACGTCCCGTCCGGGTCTCCGAACGAGATTTCTTCGCTCAGGGCCGTTGAAGACGCGCGCAGCATCGTTCGCGATTTCGGCATCGACGACACCCGCGTCGCGGTCGCCGCGTACTACGCCGATAACGATCACCAGCCGCCGATCCGCATCTCCTACACGCGCTTCGTGGCGGAGGCTCCGGAATGCGGCAATTGGCCGACGAATGTTGGCGACGACACGCAAAACCTGCCGCATCCGAACCTCGGTTGCGCCACGCAGCGGAACCTGGCGATGCAGGTCGCCAATCCCGCCGATCTGCTTGGGCCACGGACAATGACGCCCGCGACGGCCGAACGCCGCGACGTGAAGTGGGAGAAGTTCAATACGGGTGAATCGGTGGTGTCCAAGAAGGACGGCGACGAGCGCGCCTCCACCAAGAGCGAGAAGTAAACGGGAGAGCATGATGATCAGACAGTCGCAAACCATGGCTGATGACGATTCCGGCCACGTGCTCGAGACCGACGGTGGCGAGTACCACGCCAGTGACGTGCACTCGGATCGGGCGCGGCCAATTCCGCGTATTTCGATCCAGGCATTCTGCGAGCTCAACGACAGCGCTGAAGCGGTGCAGGTGGCCGCCGATGACCGCCGGTTGTCGAAGGCCCACGTGAGCGTGCACATGGGCGGCATCGAAGCTGCCGTGGCGCACTATCAGGAAAGTCCGACGCCGAACCTCATCATTATCGAGTCGACGCTTTCCCGGCAGGCTTTGATCGGTCAGCTCGATCATCTGGCGGAGAGCTGTGATGCGGGCACGAAAGTCATCGTCATCGGCAGGGCCAATGACGTCATTCTCTATCGGGAGCTGCTGAAGCGTGGCGTTTCGGAGTATCTGATCGCACCGGTCAATGCGATGCAGATCATGGAGAGCATCTCGAATCTCTACAACGATCCGAGCGCCGATCCCGTAGGGCACATCTTTGCGTTCATCGGAGCCAAAGGCGGCATCGGCTCGTCGACGGTGTGTCACAACGTGTCATGGTGCATGTCGGAGATGCTGCAGTCGAGTGTCGTGATCGCGGACCTGGACCTTGCGTTCGGCACGGCCGGCCTGGACTTCAACCAGGATCCGGTGCAGGGCATTGCCGAAGCACTGAACAGCCCAGAGCGTCTGGATGAGGTTCTGCTCGATCGTCTGCTGACCAAGTGCTCGGAGCATCTGTCGATCTTTGCAGCGCCGGGTACGCTTGATCGCGACTACGACCTGACGGCCGACAGCTGCGACATCGTTCTCGATGTCGTGCGCCAGAACGTGCCCTACGTGACGGTGGATCTGCCTCACGTGTGGACGTCTTGGTCGAAGCGTATCCTGACGCAGGCCGATGAGATCGTCGTCACGGCGACGCCTGACCTGGCCAGCCTCCGGAATACCAAGAACCTGGTTGACCTGCTGAAGCAGATCCGGGCCAACGATCGGCCTCCGCATCTGGTCGTGAACATGCAGGGGCTGCCCAAGCGTCCGGAGATTCCGGTGAAAGACTTCGAGGCTGCGCTGGATCTGAAAGCCAGTGCGGTCATCGAGTTCGATGCAGAAACGTTCGGTCAAGCCGCAAATAACGGTCAGATGATCGAGGAACTGGCGCCGAAAGCGAAGTCGGTCAATCAGTTCCGGGATGTGGCCATGACGGTGACTGGCCGTCAGCAGGCCAAGGCCGAGAAGAAGTCCGGTTTGGCGCCACTTCTCGAGCGTTTCAAGATCAAGCGGTAGGAGCTGACTAGATGTTCGGAAGACGCTCGAATGAGGGTGGTGGTCAGCCACAGCGGCGCGCCATCACCCACCAGGGAGCCCAGCCGGCTCAACCCAAGGGGCCGGAGCAACGGCCGACGCAGACGCAGCAGGCGCCGCCGCCTCCCAGCAGCGCGCCGAAACCTGAGCCTGTCGAACAACAGCGCAAGCACTCGGAAGAGTACTATGACGTCAAGACGACGGTCTTCAATGCGCTGATCGATACCATCGACCTCACGCAGCTCGCCAAACTCGAGGCGGCGGCTGCGCGTGAAGAAATTCGCGACATCGTCAGCGAAATTATTCAGCTGAAGAACGTCGTGATGTCGATTGCCGAGCAGGAAGAGCTGCTCGAAGACATCTGCAACGACGTGCTTGGCTACGGCCCGCTGGAGCCGCTGCTGGCACGTGACGACATCGCCGATATCATGGTCAACGGCGCCGCTACGACCTTCATCGAGGTTGGCGGCAAGGTGCAGAAGACCGGCGTTCGGTTTGCCGACAACGCGCAGCTGATGAACATCTGCCAGCGCATCGTCAGTCAGGTCGGCCGCCGTGTCGACGAATCGAGCCCGATCTGCGACGCGCGTCTTCCAGATGGCAGTCGTGTCAACGTGATCGCGCCGCCCCTTGCGATCGACGGACCTGCACTGACCATTCGTAAGTTCAAAAAGGATCGGCTCAAGCTCGAGCAGTTGACCAAGTTCGGGTCCATCTCGCCTGCTGGCAAGACCCTGCTCGAGATCATTGGCCGCGTTCGCTGCAACATCATCGTCTCCGGCGGTACGGGTTCGGGCAAGACGACGCTGCTCAATTGTATCTCGGCGACGGTCGATCATGACGAGCGCGTGATCACGTGCGAGGACTCTGCTGAGCTGCAGCTGCAGCAGCCGCATGTCGTGCGATTGGAAACGCGCCCACCCAACCTTGAAGGCGAAGGCCAGATCACGATGCGTGATCTCGTCAAGAACTGCCTGCGTATGCGTCCTGAGCGGATCATCGTCGGCGAGGTTCGCGGACCTGAAGCCTTCGACCTGCTGCAGGCCATGAACACGGGCCACGACGGCTCGATGGGTACGCTGCACGCCAACAGCCCCCGCGAAGCCATCAGCCGTATGGAATCGATGATCATGATGGGCGGCTTCACGCTGCCGACCAAGACCATTCGCGAAATGATCACCGGTTCGGTCGACATCATCGTCCAAGCCTCTCGTTTGCGCGACGGTTCGCGCAAAATCACGCACATCACCGAGGTGGTGGGCATGGAAGGCGAGGTCGTAACTCTGCAAAACCTGATGGTCTTCGAGATCACGGGTGAAGATGCCAATGGCAAGATCATCGGCCGTCATCGCTCGACAGGTATTGCGCGGCCGCGCTTCTGGGAGCGGGCTGAATACTACGGCGAGACCGAGAGGCTGACACAGGCTCTCGCCTCGGCGGAGGTGCAAGACTCGTTCGGCAACACGATGGGTGAATCTCATGGCTGATCTTTCGCCTGAAATGCTGCAGATCGCGCTCGGGCTGGTGATTGCCATCAGTGCCGGCGTGGTGATCTACATGATCGCTAATCCGTATCTGTCCGGCGAGGTGGCGCGCGACAAGCGCATCCAGGGCGTCACGGAAAACCGGTCCAAGCGGGGGGCGGCGCGCCAGCGCGACGAGGAAGCCAACAATCGGCGCAAGGCGGTTGCCGACACGCTGAGAGAAATCGAGGACAGGCAGAAGTCGAAGGAAAAAGTCAATCTGCGCATGCGGCTGCAGAGGGCTGGTCTCGACATCACGACCAACGTGTTTTGGATCGCCAGCATGATTGCGGGCGCTGCAGTCGGCATTACCACATATCTGTCGACGCCGGGGATGTCGCCGCTGGTTTCGCTTGCGGCTGCTTTCGTCGGTGCCTTCGGCCTGCCGGGCTGGGTGGTGTCGATGATGACCAAGCGGCGCCAGGCGAAATTCACCAACGAGTTCGCGAACGCCATCGACGTGATCGTGCGCGGTGTCAAATCCGGTCTGCCATTGAACGAGTGTCTCGGCATCATCGCGCGTGAGAGTCCGTCGCCTATTCGCGAGGAGTTTGCCGAGTTGACCGAGCAGACGCGCGTCGGCGTGCCGCTCACCGACTGCTTCGACCGCATGATGCAGCGGATGCCGCTGCCTGAGGTGAAGTTCTTCGCCATCGTCATCGGCATTCAGCAGCAGGCTGGCGGCAACCTTTCGGAAGCGCTTGGCAACCTTTCGGGCGTGCTGCGTGACCGCAAGCGGCTTGCGATGAAGGTGAAGGCGCTGTCGGCGGAAGCCAAGGCGTCGGCTGCGGTGCTCGGCTCATTGCCCTTCATCGTCATGTCGATGGTCTACATCACCACGCCCAAGTACATCATGCTGCTGTTCACCACCAAGATGGGACAGTTCATGCTGATGGCGGCGGCGACGTGGATGACGTGCGGCATCCTTCTGATGCGCAAGATGATCAACTTCAAATATTGATTTGGACTGCGGAAGCGGCCTCAGCCGCTTTCGCCTTAAGGAGAGTGAGAGCCACACCATGTTCGAGCTAGTCGAATCGATCATGAAGCCGCAGTTCATGGTGATGATGCTTGCGTCGATCGCCACGTTCGTGACGGTGCTGACGGTTGCCATGCCCGTGCTGCAGCGCGATCGCATGGGGCAGCGCATGAAGGTCATGGCGACCGAGCGCGACAAGATGCGTGCGGCGCGCATTGCCGAGCTTGCCAAGGACGGGCAGGGCGGGCGGTTGCGTCAGGCGCCGAAGGGCTTCATGCAGCAGATCGTCGATCAGTTCAATCTGCGGCAATCCTTCGAGTCGGACGAGGTCAAGAACAAGCTGAAGATGGCCGGTCTGCGTGGTCAGGCTCCGCTCGTCGCCTACATGTTCTTCCGCTT
This sequence comes from Hyphomicrobiaceae bacterium, assembly GCA_041397705.1. Taxonomy (GTDB): domain Bacteria; phylum Pseudomonadota; class Alphaproteobacteria; order Rhizobiales; family Hyphomicrobiaceae. The sequence continues at coordinate 95,863 of JAWKWC010000001.1, read as the reverse complement.
GATCGCTCCGATCGTCGTTGCGATCTTTGCGCTCTTCTATCTCTTCCTGCTGTCGAACTTCCAATACCCGCCGATCGTCAAGTTCGGTATGGCCATTGGCGCCGGCTATCTCGGCTTCTATCTGCCGAACATGATCATCGAAAACCTGATCCAGAAGCGTCAGCAGTCGATCACCCAGGCCTTTCCGGATGCGCTGGACATGCTGCTGATCTGCGTCCAGGCCGGTATGTCCATCGAAGCGGCGTTCGGCAAGGTTTCGAAAGAGGTCGCCAGCCAGTCTCTGGAACTTGCCGAGGAATTCAGCCTCACGACGGCCGAGCTTTCCTATCTTCAGGATCGCCGCATGGCTTTCGAGAACCTTGGCAAACGTACGGGCCTGCCGGGCATCAAGTCGGTGTCGACGGCGCTGATCCAGGCTGAACGCTATGGTACGCCTGTGAGCCAGGCGTTGCGCGTCATGGCCAAGGAAAACCGCGATGCGCGTATGTCGGAAGCCGAAAAGAAGGCCGCCGCTCTGCCGCCGAAGTTGACGGTGCCGATGATCATCTTCTTCCTGCCGGTGCTGTTCGTGGTGATCCTTGGACCGGCCGTTCTGCAGGTCATGAAGTGGGTCTAGTGTCCCGATCGCAAAGTTCGTTTCATTCTGTAGCAGCCTCCGAACGAACTTTGCGATCAAAGAGACACTCGCAATATCATTGGCTTCAGGTGGCGTTATGACTGGAAGCCCGCTTGCAGAGACTGCTGAAAGAATGAAGCGGACTGCCAAACCGCCACACGCGCTCGCTTGCCCCAATCCGAGGGGCGCGCGTCCTGGATGTCAGAAGAGCGGCTTAGCGCCGGCTCTTTTCGTTTGTGGGCAATTGCCAACATTTCTTGGCGACGCCGCGCTCGGTTGACTTTTCCGCGTCTCTGCTCAGGCTGCGAATGCCGGCACCAGTGCCTTGGTGATATCGGCGATGGCGTCATTGGCCTTGGGCATGATCTTGCCGTTCGACAAGAAGCCGTGCAGCTGGCCCGGGTAGCGGGTGATGGTGACGGGCACGCCGGCGGTCTTGAGCATTTCGGCGTATGCTTCGCCCTCGGCGCACAAGGGATCGTAGCCGGCGAGCACGACGAGTGCGGGTGCCAGATCCTTGTGGTTGGTGGCCAGCATTGGTGAAGCGCGCCAGTCCTTGCGCTGCTCGGCCTTGGGAATATAGAGATCGATGAACCAGCGCATGGTGTCGTCGGTGAGCAGCAGGTCCTTGGTGAAGCGGCCGTAGTAGTCGCCGCTCATGGACAGGTCCACGGCTGGATAGACGAGGATTTGCGCCTTGAGTTTCGGTGCCATGCCGTCGCGAGCGGCAATTGCCATGGCGGCGGCCAAGTTGCCGCCGGCGCTATCGCCACCTACCGATACCCGGTGGGGTCGATCTTCAGCTGGTCGGCGTTGGCGACCGTCCATTTCAGGGCTGCGAGGAGTCGTCATAGGCGGCTGGGAAAATATGCTCAGGCGCCATGCGGTAGTCGACCGAGACGACGGCACATTGGACTTCGTTGGCGATGCGGCGGCAGACCCAGTCGTGGCTGTCGAGGTCGCCCAGAACCCAACCGCCGCCGTGATAATAGACGTGCACGGGCAGGGGGCCTGAATCGGCGGTGCCGGCGCCGCGGTAGAAGCGTACCGGCACAGGGCCGTGAGGACTCCCTGATGCCTCATACTCCTTCACACGATCGACTTGTGGCAGGTCTGGCTGTGTGACGAGGCGGCCGCGGCGAAACATCTCCTTCGCCTCTGCGGGCGGCAGGGTCTCGATCCTGGGCCGGCCCAGCTTCTGCAGGAGATCGAGAAAATCCTGTGCGTCTTTGTCGAGTGCCATGGACGAAGCTCCGAGATTGCGCGTTGCGGGATCGCCTGCTCAGGCGAGTGGTGTTTGGCTCGTGGAGTTTAGAGATCGATGCCGCGGCGTTTCAACTCTTCGCGTGCCTCGCGCTCGATTTCACTGCCGATCTGCTGGCCCCATTTCTGGCCAGCGCCGAAAGATTCCTTGGTGATCTCCGGCAGAGCTTGGACGAAGCGAGTGCCGGCGGGCGACTTATAGAATTCAACCGTTGCCGCCATGTCCTCGGCGCTCAGGCGCTTGGCGTAGATGTCGGCGATCTGTTCGATCAACTCCTGCTTGCGGTCGACAAAACGCTGCAACATCTTGCCGAAGACGTCGCGGATCTCTTTTTCATGAGTTGGCTTTTGCTGAATAAAAATTTTCGCCATCTGCTGCATCATGCGCGGCATGACGACGTCGAACTGCTTGGCAGCGCCGGTGATGGCGAGCAGCTCCCGGGCGATCGTCATGCGCTTGGCGTCGTCGGGCGCTTTTTGGGCCGTCGCCGGGAAGGCGGTCGCTGCGGCGATGAAGGCCGCGGCGACGCGGAGGCGCATGTGGCGCATGCTTAGATCCTTTTTGCGGGTGACGGCGTATTGCGAATGCTGGAAGGCTCACGTCATGAAGTCGAGGATCGCCTTGGCGGTTGCCTGGGGTTTATCCAGTTCGGCCAGATGGCCCGCGCCAGCGATGGTTTTGATGGTCGTCTCGCCGGTGATGGCGTCAGCGAATTTCTTGGCGTAACTCGCTGGCATCAAGCGGTCCTGCTCGCCCCACAGCAACAGCGTCGGCGCCAGGATCAGGGGCAAGCGCTTCTCGAGCTTGGTGTTGCCAAGCGGCCAGAAGACACGGGCTGCGGCTTCGGTGGCGCGGATCTGCTCGATGGGCCACTCGACGGAGTTGGCGCCGGGGGGCACGGCCTTGTAGTCCTTCCAGATCTGCGGGTCGGCACACAGGATGCCGGGCTGGTCGTCGGGTCGCTGGGCCCAGGGATCGGCTGGCGGATCATTGATGTCGAAGAGGCCGAAGGGGGCGATCAGCGCGGCGCGTTTCACCTTGTGGGGCCACAGGGCCGCGAACTCTGCGACGAACGAGCCACCCACCGAGGAGCCGGCGATGTCCTCGCCTTCCAGGCCGGCCATGACGATCAATTGGCGGACGGCTACGATCCAATCGAGGTGAGTGTCGAGCAGGTTGTGGCCAGTTGCGCCGGGCGTTCCTGGAAGTGACGGCGCGATGACCGTGCGCGTCTTGGCCAACTCGTCGAGAAATGGCGTCCACCGCGGCAGACCGCCGAAACCTGCAAGCCAGCCGATTTTCGGGCCTGAGCCTTTGGTCCAGATGCGACAGGGATGGCCATTGATGTCGACGGTGGTGGTCTTTGGCTCGGACACGGGTTGGGGCTCCCTGGGGGGCTAATGATCTCGGATGGGGTGCTCTGGTGCGGCGGCCCGGTTTAAACGGGCCGCCGCTAATTTATTCCGCTGCCTCAACGCCCGGAATGAAGGCCGGCAGCTCGGCGCGTGTGGCCTTCTCCATCGGCTTCGGCCACCACTTGTCCTCCCACTCGGCAAACAGCGGGCGCAGCTTCGGTGCCACTTTGTCCGCAAAGAGCTTGGTGTTGTACTTGGCCAGGTCCTTGCTCATGTTGCCATACTGCAGAAGCAGCATGAGATGGCCGACGTTCATGTTGACGGCGACTTCGCGCAATTGCTCTTCGACATCCTTCGGCGAGCCGACGATGACGTAGCCGCGGTCAACGATGTCATCCATGGTCTTGGCGACCATGTTGAAGCGGGTGCCCGTGGTCGAGCCGGTGGTGCCTTGGGCTGCGAGCGCGTCCTTGCCCTTGGCGGGATCTGCTGCGGCTTCGGCGGCGGCGCGGACTTGGCTTTCCAGGCCGACGCGCTGGGTGGCCTCGGTGTTGTAGCCGGGCGGGCTCGCATACTTCAGGTCCACGTGCAGGCAGCGGCCATAGAAGTATTCGGCGGCCTCGGCATAGCGCTCCATGGCTTCCGAGCGGGTTTCGGCGACGCCGATGAACTGCAGGAAGCCGGCGCGGTAGGGATTGCGGTCCTTGCCGAGTTTCTCCATTTCGCCCCAGAAGCCCTGCATGGTCTTCAGGCCAGCCTTGTAGCCGTAGTAGGACAGGTAGGCGTAGACGTAGTCCATCTTGGCGCACCAGGCCCAGGTCTCGACCGAGCCGCCGCCGGGGATCCAAACGGGTGGGTGGGGCTGCTGCACGGGGCGCGGCCAGATGTTGACGTAGCGCTGCTGGTTGAAGCGGCCGTTGAAGGCGAACGTTTCCTTCTCTGTCCACGCCTTCATGACGAGGTCGTGGGCCTCCATGTAGCGTTCGCGCAGCATCGACGGGTTGGTGCCGTAGGCGTAGCAGGTGTCCATCGGCGTGCCGACCGGGAAGCCCGCAATGAGCCTGCCACCCGAAATGCAGTCGATCATGGCGAATTCTTCCGCCACGCGGGTTGGTGGATTGTAGAGCGCTAGGGAATTGCCCATCACGCAGATGGCGGTGTCGGTCGTGCGGCGCGCCAAAGCCGAGGCGATCAGGTTCGGCGACGGCATCAGGCCGTAGCCATTGGAGTGATGCTCGTTCACGCAAACAGCGTCGAAGCCGCAGTCGGCGGCGAATTCGAGCTCGTCCATGAAGTCGTTGTACATCAGGTGGGCGCGCTTGGGATCGAACAACGTCGAATGAATGTCGACCCATACCGAGGGGTGGTTTTCCCGGAAATCGTCCGGCAGCTCCGTATAGGGCATCAGGTGGAACCACATGAGCTTCATGGAAGGCCTCCGCTGTCGGCAAAGATCTGGGGCTGCGACGGATCATGCTCCGCGCAGGCGATGCACTAGTTTCCGATAAGTCCGGACAGGGTGCAAGCGGCGTATGGAAACGCCAGGTTTGCGGCGGGCGGGTCCATTGCACGATGGGGGCAGCGCGGTTATCTCTCGGCTGTTCAGGTCCGCGGCCACGCTGAGGGACCTTCAGAATGCGGCTCTAGCAACGTCCGGTTCATCCCCATGCCCCTCACGCGCGCACAGCTTTTTTCCCGCCTCGATGAGCTTGGCATCAAAACGACAACGGTCGAGCACGAACCTGTTTTCACGGTTTCGGAAAGCGACGCGCTGCACCGCGAAATCGACGGTGGACATACCAAGAACCTGTTCCTGAAGGACGCCAAAGGTCGTCTCTGGCTGGTGGTGGCAGAGGCGCATACCGAAATCGACCTCAAGACGCTGCCGAAAGTCATCGGTTCGGCGCGTCTGTCCTTCGGCAAGGCGGAGCTGCTGATGGAGGTGCTGGGGGTGACGCCGGGGTCAGTCACGGCGCTGGCAATCGTGAACGATACAACTCATCGCGTCAGTGTGGTGGTCGACGCGCGATTGATGGGCTATGATTTGATCAACTGTCATCCGCTCGAGAACACGGCGACGACGTCGATCGGGCGCGATGACCTGCTGCGGTTCATGGAAGCGTGCGGGGCCAAGCCACGCGTGCTGCCATTGACGGGTGAGGCGGCTGGAAACTGAGCGCCGCCGGCCTCGTATGCTGGGCCGCTGGCGGGAAACAAGCTTGGCGAGCGACTGGCTGCAGGGCCAGTGCGATGGAGAGAACGATGGAGTTTGGTCAGCGTGGTCCCGGTGGGGCTGGTGATGTTGTCGGGGGCGGCGGCGCGGCGGTCATGGACAGCAGCACCGCAGGCTTCCGGGCCGACGTGCTGGAAGCCTCGCAAGAGCTTCCTGTCATTGTCGATTTCTGGGCGCCGTGGTGCGGGCCCTGCAAACAATTGACGCCGGTTCTCGAGAAAGTTGTGCGCTCCTACGGCGGCAAGGTGCGTCTCGTCAAAATCAATATCGACGAGCATCCCGCCATTGCCGGCCAGCTGCGCGTGCAATCGATCCCGACGGTCTATGCCTTCCGCGACGGGCGACCGGTCGACGGGTTCCAGGGGGCGCTGCCGGAGGGGCAGGTGCGTCAATTCATCGAGCGCCTGGTTGGCGCCGAGATGGGCGCGGATCTGGCGCAGGCGGTGGAAGAGGCTGAAAAGCTGCTGGGCGCGGGTGATGTGCAGAATGCCGCTGAGATCTTCGCGGCGGTGCTGAAAGAGGATCGGGAGAACCTGGCGGCGCTTGCAGGCCTTGCCAAGTGCTACCTGGAGACTGGCGACCTCGATCGTGCCGAGCAGACCATCGGTTTGGCGCCGCCGGACAAGCAATCGTCGCAGCCGTTGGCGGGCGTGAAAGCAGCCATCGATCTGGCGCGGCGGGGGGCGAACCCGAACAACACGGGCGAACTGCGCGCCAAGGTGGAGGCCAATCCGGCCGATCACCAGTCGCGGATCGATCTCGCCGTGGCGCTGGCTGCGGGCGGCGACAGGGAGGGTGCGGTAACGGAATTGCTCGAAGCTTTTCGCCGGGATCGTGAGTGGAACGATCAGGCGGCACGCAAGCAACTGTTGCAGTTGTTCGAGGCCTGGGGTCCGAAGGATCCGGCAACGATGGATGGCCGGCGACGGTTGTCGTCGATCCTGTTCTCGTGATGGGACGGGGACGGTCAACCGGATCGATCATCACGGTGCTTTGGCGGTGCGCCCGCCAGACGTTTTGCAGATGATGGCGCGCGCACACCGGATTGCGGCCGCAAGAGCCGTTTTCTGGTATGATGCGCGTCAATGCCACTGCAATCGGTGGCTGCCAAGGTGCCATGCAAGCAGCCGCGTTCACGGTGCGACGGCGAGCAGGAGGTGACATGCCTCGACGCTACAACACGACTGCCGAACTGCCGACCAACATCCCTGTTTTTCCTTTAGCGGGGGCTATTCTGCTGCCCCGGGCAACACTTCCCCTCAATATATTCGAGCCGCGCTACCTGAAGCTTTTCGACGATGTCATGGGCGGTAATCGGCTGGTGGGCATCATCCAGCCGGCTGGCGAAGGCGGTCCGACAGGCTCGCCGCAGGAGCGTGGTGCGCGCCTGCTCGAGGTTGGGTGCGTCGGTCGCGTGACGACCTACCAGGAGCATGACGACGGGCGGCTGACGATCGTGTTGACGGGGATCGCGCGCTTTCGCGTCACCGGGGAGACGGAATCGGGACAGCCCTATCGGGCGCTCGATGTCGATTTCACGACCTTTGGCGACGATCTCGAAGCGGGGATTGGCGAGGATGACGTCGACCGTGAGCGGCTACTCGAAACGCTCAACCGGTACCTTGCGCAACGCAACCTGAAGGCGGACTGGAGCGCGATTTCGCGGACCGGATCGGAGCGGCTGATCAACTGGTTGTCGGTTGCGAGCCCTTTTGGGGGGGCGGAGAAGCAGGCCTTGCTCGAGGCACCGACGTTGCGTGAGCGGGCGGAAGCTCTGGTGACGCTGGCCGAGATCGCGTTGGCGACAGGGGGAAGTGATGGCGGAGGCCGCGTCCAATAGGGCGTGGCTTTATCACGGATCCGCCTGTTGTGGCGGGCGATAGGGCGTGCGAACGGGGCCGTACACACAGTCGGGACAGGTTGGCCGATGAGCGAACACAAACAACCAGGCGACGGCGAGGCATCGGCGCCATCCGAGGCGGGTGGCCCGGCGGAGCGTGTCGACCCGAGGCTGCTCGAATTTCTGGTGTGCCCGTTGACCAAGACGACGCTCCTCTATGATGAGGCGCGCCAGGAGCTGATCAGCCGCAAAGCCCGTTTGGCGTTTCCCATTCGCCGTGGCGTGCCGCACCTCGTGCCATCGGAGGCGCGACAGCTCAAGGACTGATGCGCCGGTCTAGGCCGCCGCGGCGGCGGACGGGGCCATGCAGGCCGCACCCGCCACCCAGGCCTGCATCAGGTTTCGAGGATGAACCGGGTCAATTCATCGGGTGTCGACAGCATCGGATAGTGGCCGGTGTCGATGACGTGCCAGCGGCCTTTGAGCTTGTCACAACTGCGGCGGATGTGGGCTTCACCGGGGTTGGGCGCCTGGCTGCAATAGAGCACCGAGGCTTTCCATGGCATGTCCCAGAACTTCTCCAGCTTCACGGGCTGATGAAACACGGCCGTCGGGTGCAAGGTGATGCGGTCGGCGGCCCATCGCTTGGTGTCCTCGTCGAGACCCGCAAAGAGACGTCCCGTTGCGTCCTCTTTGGAGGGGCCGAGCGCCAGATCGGTGTTGATCGCTGCCGGTCTTGTGACGATGTCGCGGATCTTCTCGCCGTTGAAAAGCGCAAGGGCGTCGGCAAACACTACGCGGCCAACGCGTTCCGGGGCGCGCTCAGCCGCTGCCGCCATGACCATGCCGCCACTCGACGTGCCGACCAGGACGGCGTCCTTGATGTCCTCGTAGTGCAGCAGCTCGGCGATTTCCTCGCCGTGCGTTTCGGTGGTGATGCCGGCGCGCATGGATCCTTTGCGTTCGCCGCAGCCGTCGAGACTCGGTGCGTAGACCGCATGACCGGCGCTGCGCAGGCGCTGCGAGATGCGTTGCCAGATCCAGCCGCCCTGGTAGGCGCCGTGAATGAGTACGAATGTGGTCATCGGATCGTTTCCTTCTTGGAAAGCGTGGTGAACATGATTGGGCAATGGGCAGCAGGGACAAGAGTGGCCGGCTTGCCGGCGCGCGTTCGGACCTGTCGGGCTGGGTGCTCTAGAGTCCGCCGGTGACGTCGATGGTGAGGCCGGTGACGAAGTCGGCATGGGCGGAGGCGAGGAAGGTGATGACGTTGGCCTGGTCGACGGCTTCGGCCATCCGCCGCATCGGGGTGCGTTCGATGTCGGCTGCGCGCATATCGGGCGGGCGCTGCTCCCAGCGTGGTTTGATTCGCTCGGTGAGGGTCATCGAGGGGGCGATGGCGTTGACGTTGATGCCGTGGGGGCCCAACTCGTGCGAGAGCTTGGTGGTGAAGGCGATGATGCCGCCCTTGGCTGCTGCGTAGGCCGAGGAGCTGGCGACGCTTTTGCCCCTGCCGGCGATGGACGCGATGTTGACGATCTTGCCGCTGCCCTGGCGTTTCATGATCGGGATCACGGCGTGGGTGAACAGAAACGTGCCGTTGAGGTTGAAATCAACGATCGCCTGCCATTCGGCCAGCGTCAGTTCCTCGGTTTCTGCGTTGGGTTTGGCGATGATGGTCGAGCCGCCGACACCGTTCATGAGGATGTCGATGCGGCCGAAGCGCTTGGCAACATCGGCGACGACCCCATCGACGTGGCCTGCATCGAGGGCATTGGCGGCATAAGGATAGGCCTTGCCGCCGGCTGCCGTGATCTCCGCCACAACAGTGTCGAGACGGTCCTTGTTGTTGTCGACGGCGGCGACGGTGCCTCCCTCAGCTGCAATGATGTCGCAGGTGGCGCGGCCAATGCCGCTGGCTGCCGCTGTGATCAGCGCAACCTTGTCCTTGAAGCGCATGGGCTAGTCCTCCGAGCCTGGGGTCTTCCGTGTTTGCTCTGGTTGACGACCCCTGCAGGCGATCATCCGGCGGATCGGGCACAGGGGCAAGCCGCTTGTGTTGCGCGATTGCCGGCGCTTGCCTACGCCGTGCGCCTCGGGAACAATCAGGTGATGCTCAAGGAGACAGCCAAAATGACCACATCTGACGACAGCCAAAGGCCGACCACCGTTCGGTTGCAGAACATTGCGCAATCCTATGGGCAGTCGGCGGCGCTCATGGCCGCGGTGGAGCTCGGGGTGTTCACCGCGATTGCCAAGGGGGCTGGCAGTTTCGACGAGGTGGCGAAGGCCGTTGGTATCCTGCCGACCAATGCGGAGCGGCTGGTCGTGCTGCTGTGCGCGGCAGGGCTGGTGGAGCGTCGGGATGGCCGTCTCGTCAATGCGCCGGACGTTGCGCGTTTCCTGGTCGAAGGCGAGGCGGGCTACATGGGGCCGTGGATCACCTTCACCAAACCGCAATGGAACGAGTGGGGCCGGCTCAGCGACCATCTGCGGGTCAAGTCGCTGAAGCGGATGGGCACCATCGGCGACATCACCGTCGAGGACGCGCGCCGCTATCACAAGTCGACCTATTCCATCGGCATGGGGGCGGGGCGGCGGTTCGTGCGGCATGTGGATTTGTCGAAGCGCAAACGGATCATGGACATCGGCGGCGGCTCGGGTGCCTATTGCATCCAGGCTGTCAAACAGCATCCGCACTTAACCGCGGTGGTGCTGGATCTCGAGCCTGTGTGTGTCGTGGCGCGTGAGTTCCTGGCCGAGAACGGGGTGGGCGACCGTGTCGAGGCGCGCGCGTGCAACTTCGTGACGGATCCGCTTCCAGACGACTGCGATGTCGCGATCATGGCCTCGAACCTGCCGATGTACACCAGGGAGGTGATCGCGGCCGTGATCAAGAAGGCTCACGATGCGCTGTTGCCAGGTGGGCAAATGCATTTGATCGGCGAGACCACCAATGACGAGCGGACCGGGCCTTGGGGGCCGGCCTATTGGGGGCTCGGACAGGCGATTGCTGACTCGGAAGGGGTCGCGCACTCCGAAAGCGATACGACGGGCTATTTTCGGGCGGCGGGCTTCGGCGACGTCCGTGTGGAAGAGTTCATTCCCGGCTCGCTCAGCCGTATCGTAGGTACCAAGGCATGACGTTGGGGAAGACGATGTTTCACACGGTGGTCTGCGAGCTTCTGTCGATCCGCTATCCGATCCTACAGGGCGCCATGCAAGGCGGCGGTGGGGTCGAGCTGGTGGCTGCTGTTTCCGAGGCCGGCGGGCTCGGCGTGCTGCCGACGTTCGGCGGTACGGACAAGAAGCTGCGCGAGGATATCGCAGCCGTGCGGGCCCTGACGGCGAAACCGTTCGGCGTGAACATCATGCCGATGGGGCGCGGTATCACGGAACGTTGCGTTGCAACCTGCGTCGAGCTCGAGATTCCCGTGGTCACCACCGGGCGTGCCGATCCCGGCGAGGATGCCGTCCGCAAGCTCAGGGATGCCGGCATCAAAGTGGTGTCGGTCATTCCCACGGTCGAGCACGCCAAACGCATGGAAGGGGAAGGGGTGGACGCCGTGGTCGCCTCGGGCACGGAAGCGGGCGGTCATGTTGGAACGATCGCGACGCTGCCGCTGGTGCCGATGGTGGTGGATGCTGTGAAAATCCCCGTGCTGGCGGCCGGTGGCATCGCGGATGGGCGCGGCATGCTTGCAGCGTTTGCGCTGGGCGCGGTCGGCATTCAGATGGGCACGCGCTTCATGGCAACTGCGGAATCGGATTTGAATGCATGGGGGCGTGGGCGGCTGCTCGAGATGCGGGAGACCGACACCATTGTGACGCGCGCCATGACAGGGGCGACGGTACGCTGCATTCGGACACCAGAGATCGAGGCCTATGAGGCGGCTCTCGCGCGGAATGCGCCCGATGCGGAGGTCACCGAGCTCAAGCGCGCGGTCAGGGGATCGCGCAATGAGGAGGACAAGAGCTTGCGCCGGCAGTCGGCAGCGGGACAGGTTGCGGGCCTCATCCAGGACGTGCCGACGGTGGCACAATTGATCGAAGGCATGGTGCAGGATGCAGCCGCGCTGGCCGGGCGCCTGCCGGCAATTGCCGGACGGTGATTGGGCCTGCTTTGGCGTCGGCGTCGATGTCGCGACGTATGGCAGCAGGCGGTGGTCGCTGATTGCGGCTCGGGGCGGATCGTGGCTGATGGGGCGCTGATGGCTTGGCGCCGCGCTTCGGCCGGTGCCTCGCGGGGCCAGCCTCTCATCGGGGCTCATTTCGGACGCTTATCTGCGCGAGCGATCACTCTATGACTTCTGTGCTTCGGCCGGTCGCGGCGCTGATGCTGTCGACCGCTATTCTCCTTCTCGGGGGAGGATTGATCGGATTACTGCTGCCGTTGCGGGCGGATCTCGAGGGCTTCAGCGCCATCGAAATCGGCACGCTCGGCGGCGCGTACTATGGTGGGCTGATGCTTGGCTGCTTCCTGGCGCCGGCCTTGATCGGGCGAGTCGGTCACATCCGCTGTTTCGCCGCTTCAACCGCGCTCGCCACGATTGCGCCGCTGCTGCACATGTTGATCGTCGATCCGCTGGCGTGGACGGTGCTGCGCATCTTCCAAGGCATTTGCTTTGCGGGGCTGTTCACGGTCATCGAGAGCTGGCTTTCGGATGCAGCGACCTCTGAGAACCGCGGACGTGTTCTGGCGCTCTACACGGTCGTGCATCTTTCGGTCGCCACGATTGGCATGCAGTTGATCGGCCTTGGCAAGGTGGCGAGTTTCGAACTGTTCGCGGTCGTTGCAATTCTCTTCTCCGCGGCTGCCGTTCCGGTTGCGCTCACGCGTACCGTGGCGCCGACGCCGCCGCGCACGGCCGGGCTGCACGTGCGCCAGCTGTTCGCCATTTCGCCAACGGCGCTGGCGGGTTCGCTGTTTGCGGGACTCTCGAACAGTGCAATCTGGACGATGACACCGGTGTTTGGCAGGGATCTGGGGCTGCCACCACGTGAGGCGGCGGTGTTGCTCGCCGTGATCGTGCTGTCCGGTGCTGCCGGGCAGTGGCCGGTCGGGTGGCTTTCGGACCGGGTAGGCCGCCGGCCAGTGCTGATCGGTTTGACGCTCGTTGCAGCAGCGGCTTGCGCGGGCATCGTTCATGCCGCTGGTCACGACCGGTCGTTGCTTCTGGCCAATGGATGTCTGCTCGGGGCGGTGGCGTTTTCGATGTATCCCTTGAGCGTTGCCCATGCCAACGACCTGGTACCCCGCGAGCGGGCGGTCGAGACATCGGGCGGATTGTTGATGGTGTTTTCGTTCGCAGCCGTCATCGGCCCGTTGATCGCCTCCGTTTCGATGACGGTGCTCGGTGACTGGGCGTTGTTTCTCTATCTGGGGGTCACGCATGTGCTTCTGGTGCCGCTGCTGGTGGTGCGGATTGGCCAGCGCCCGACACTGCCGATCGAGGACAAAGACGGCTTTGTCGCGCTGGCGCGGACCACACCTGCGATGTTCGATCTCGATCCGCGCAGCGAGGGCCATGGCGGGACGTGACGCGAGCGGCGTTGCAGTTTGATTTGTCGGGCGTCAGACCTGTGGCTCGTTGCCAGCATGGACGAGATGGGCGCGGGCGTGGCAGGCTCATGGGCAATCGCCCGTAGAGCTTCAAAACCGGAGGATCGTCATGCCGATCGAAATGCCTGCCATCAGCCTGGTGGCCGTGCCGGGCCGTCGCCGCGCCACGCTGGAGGTTGCCACCGAGCTCGACAAACGCGGGTTTGCGGGCATCTGGTCGCCGAGTATGTTTTCGAACATGTCGCTCGCCGAAGCGCTGTGCCACGTGACCAGCCGAATTCCCTTCGCGACCTCGATTGCGCCGATCTATTCGCGGACACTGACGGACTTCGCCCAGAGCGCAGCATTCATTCACGAGCTTTCCGGCGGACGCTTTCGTCTGGGGGTCGGGGTGAGCCACGCGCCCTCGCATGTCCGCATGGGGGTCACGCCGGGCAAGCCGCTGTCGGATATGCGCGAGTTCGTCGAGAAATTCCGGGCCAGCGAAGGACTTGGTGGGCTGCCGCCGGTCGTGCTGGCAGCGTTGCGCACGAATATGGTGAAGCTTGCCGGTGAAATTGGCGACGGCATCGTGTTTGCGAATGCGGCACGCTCGCACATGGCGGCCAGTTTGCAGAATCTGCCGGGCCCCAAACGTGCCGATAGCGCTTTTGCCATCGCGAATATGATCCCGACCTGCATCTCGGAGGATGTCGAGGCGGCCAAGGCGGTCAATCGGCGAACGCTGACGTCGTACGGGATGCTGCCAAACTATCGCAACTACTGGAAGGAAGCCGGCTACGTCGAGGAGATGGATGCCATCGAAAAAGCCGTTGCAGAAGGCCGCAAGGACGACGTGCCGAAATATTTCTCTGATCGATGGCTTGCCGACTGCACGTTGTTCGGCCCGCGCAAAAAAGTTCTCGAGGGTGTTGAAGCGTGGCGGGCTGCGGGCGTGCGGACACCAATCATTGTGCCGTCATCGGCGGCGGGCAATCAGATGAAGGCGATCGAAGAGGTGATGGCGGCCTTTGCCGCCTGATGCCGAAACACATACAGCCGGCTGGTTCGCCAGCCGGCTGTCTTGGGGTGCAGGTCTCCGCGGGATAGCGCCCGGTGCGATCAAGATGACTTAGTGGCGGGTCGAGGGGCGCCAAACGCGCAGCGTCTCGAGCAGGTCCTGGGTGTTGCCCATGGTGTGCTGACCCGATGCGTTGGACGCGGCCGTCAGCAGGCTGCGAGCGCGCTCGGCTGCGTCATAGTCGGCGTTTCGGCGCGCGGCCGTCAGTCTGTCCACTGAAATCGAAGCGATGGCGGCGCTGGTGTACACGGGCTGGGCGGACTGCCACAGGCGGGTGAAGGTGGTCCTGGCTGACCGCGCCTCGACCGGCGAATTGGCCGAGAATTTCTCGAAGCCATCGATTTTGGCGGGATCGCGTCGCATGCAATCGCCAAACCACAGGGCGCGATCGGCGATCACGAGTTGCTCGTGGCCGTCGAGGATGCGGGGGTTGGTGGTGAGGCGGATCTCGTGCACGAAGCGGGAGCTGAAGACCAGGTTCCAGGTCTCATCCCTGGCGGCGAGGGCGCCGCCCGTCAGAATGATCTTGGCGCCAAGGCCGCGCTTGGCGAGGTCATCGGACAGGGCCAGCAGGGCCCGTACAACCGGGCTCGATGGCGACTGGGCGAGCACCGCGAGGGCGTCGGTGGTCTCTGCCGGTGATGTCCCGGCCTGTTCCAGCATGAAGGTTTTGAGCTTCTTTTCCTGCTCCTCTTTCGTGGTGGTTCCCGTCGATCGAGGCGTATTGAGGCTCATGTGGGTTCCCTCACAGCTCAGGCTTTGCCTGGGCACTTGTTGTTGGCAGTCGAATTTGCCGTCGAAGGTCTTAAATAAAGATTATGCCCCGGGCCGTTCTAAGACAGACCCGAGGCATCATCGTGACTGGGTCGTATTGAGACGGCCTAGCCTTCGCGCGTTGCCGGGCCAAATCGGCGGGCAAGGTCGAAGACGTCGTCGGCCTGATCCTGACTGCTTGCCGCCAGGGCGGCGGGCGGTTCGATGCTGTCGTCTGCTTCGGGTGCAAGCGTAAATTCCGCTGTGGGCAGGGGCGGAGGCAGCGCGGGATCGCGTTCGGGGGCGCCGTTTTCTTTTTCGGCGATGGCTGCCACAGGCTCGTGAAGGTCGTCCCGGCTCAGGGTCCATTTGGCATGCGGCAGACGGGGATCACCACTGGGAACGGAATAAGTGATGTGCTCGCGGGTTGCGGCAACCGTCACGACAGATTCAGGGCCGGACTTGCGGCCCGGTCGCCCGTTTTGTGGCAGCAACGTTTCCGTGTGCTCGTCCTGGCCCCTTTCGGGCTCGGCCTCATCTTCACCGATCGGATCCATATCGCGCGGGGCCATTGGCGGCGTCGAGGCGCGGGGAGATGCCGGCAAGACGACGACGTTTTCGGGCCTGGCCGGTGGCTCGGCTGCATGTTGGCTCCGGTCTCTGGCGGGGTCTCGTTCATTGCTGGCGATCTCGGTCGCGGCCTTGGCACTGGGGGCATCGGGGGTGCGCAAGGTCGGTTCGACGGGCGCGTTGTCGGCGACCACGTGGGGTGTGAAACCGCCCCTTGGCTGGCCACGCGGCGCCGCCGGCTGGTAGCGGGCGCGGAACTGGCGTGCCGGCTCAGATGAGTGGTCTGCTTGATGGGCGTTCGGCGTCCGGGTGGCGATGTCCGGGCGGACCGCGCCGAGGTCGGGTGGCTCCTTGTGCTGTGACGTGTGGCCGGTTACGGCGAAGGCCTCGTCATGGCGGGGCTCGTCGAGCTGGCGGCGCCGCTTTTCAGCCTCGACGCGTTTGGCGGCCCCCATGACGGCACCCAGAATGATTTCCGACCAAGCGCCATCGCGGAAGCGATAGACGCGGAAGGCGCCGGCGTTGGCAAATTTGCTGCCCTGGCGGCGGAGGCGCTTTTGGATGATGGATGTGGACAGCAGCGGGTTCATCACGCGCGAGAAGATGCGTTCCTTTTCGAAACTCGCGAACAGGTTGGAGAGCAGATGTGCTTCCTGCATTAGTTGCTCGGCATCGGAGACGCCATAGCCCTGTCGCTGGCGGTCGTTGCGCGGGTTGGGCCGGTAAGGTGTATTGAGGGGAACGGCTGCATAGTAGTCGCCGTGATAGTCGAACACGACGTGGCGGAAGACCTCGAAATTCTCCCGGATCTCATGATCCTTGTGGATCTCGTTGAAGCGCGACAGGATCTGTATGACCGGGCCTTGCTCGGCATCCCGCATCTTGGGGACAAGGCGATCCAAGGGGGAGGCCGGCCGCTTGATCGAGACGAGCAGCAGGCAAAGGTCGACGAAAACCGCGATGGCGAGCGGGATGTAGTCGCGCCGGGACAGGCCCGAGCCCTGCAGGTTCACCGCGGCGCGGATCTGGCTTGCTGCGCTGCTTTCGACCGACTGCACGGCCTTCTTCTGGAGATCGCGGAGTTCTTCCGGCGTCGGTGGCAATTTCAAGGACAAGGCACCGTAGGCACTTGCCCCAAGGCGCCGGAAGGCCTCGATCACGGCTTCCGACCCTTCGACGGCCGCGATCTTCGGCTTGTCGATCACCGGTAGTTCGTCGATGGCACGGACGACGCCTCTGAGAGCCGTTGTCAGCTGCTGGTCGGGGCAGGCGAATGTGCCGCCCTTGGTGTCGGGAAACGTCGTGCGGGTTGAGCGGTCCGCCAGGTCGGCACGCACCTGCTTGAGCTGGGGGTCGGAGCGGAAGGCGTTGAAGCCGGTTACCGTCATGTCCAGGCGCTGGTTCAATCCGCGCATGAATTCGTTGCGCGTGCCGCTGGCGGCGTTGAACGTGGACTGGTCGGCACTGACCACTTTGCGGATGTCGCCATTGAGGCGGCCAAGCTCGGTCTTGATGACACCGACTCGGCCTTTGACAAAGTCGGAGGCAAACTTGAAGCGGGAGGCGTCATCGTCGCGCAACTGGCGGCGCGGGCCGTCACCCGGGCGCGAATTGGGGCAAGACGTTCCGCGGGTGCGTTCGAGTTGAGCCTTTTCGACGGAGACGGTCGTAAGCGCATCGAGTGTTGCTTGCAGCTGTTCGAGCCGAGTCACGGCGGCGTGGAGCGAGTTCTGCACCTGGCCGACGGCAGATTCGGCAGAGCGGGACGACTCGCCACGGCTTTCGAGCACCTTCCAATAGAAACCGAAACCGAAGCCGACGGAGATCAGCGTCAGGAACACATAGCCTCCCACGTAGATCATGCGCGTGGTCCAGCCGATATCCGAGAAGATCTGGTCGAGCAGCCAAACCACCATGACCATCAACATGGCGACGGAAAAGCCGATGATGACTTTGTGGAGAAGGGGGAGGTCGCCCATGTTGGCTTCGATCAGCTCGAGCAGGCCGACGTAGGTTGCTACCCACGAGAGCAGACCAAGTCCGACAACGAGGAAGCTCCGTTTCCAGTCGCGCTTGCGCACCGGTTTTGCGCCGTCTGTCCAGTCGGTGATGCCGGAGAGTGCTGCTGAGGTGTCCGTCGTGCCTGTCCGCCGCATGTACGCCATATCCACCAGCCCCGCGTGCCCGGATGTGTGCAGTGGCGTCTCTATCGACCTCGCTTCGTGCTTCGATGCGGGGTTATGAGCGGCCTGCCGTCATCCGCCATATGAAAAGCTGCTCGCCCTCAGTGAGCGCGGGCAACCGCTCCCGGATTCGATAGAGGTTGACGGTGACGCCAGTGGGGCTAGCCGATGACGATGCGTGGTGCGGTTGCCCGCTTTGCGACATGGGGCGGCCACATTGCTTGGGTCGCGCACGCGCGGATTGCTGCACGCATTGCACGCGCAAATCGCACTGCGGTTTGTCCGCAAGTTGCATGAAGGTAATCTGGTATGTCTTTGGTGGAAAAGCGTCGCGCGCAGACAACACTGCCTGACAAGAATGTATTATGACTGATGAATTCGGTGGCGCGAATGGGTGCCACCTCTAGTTTGGGTCAAACGCGAAGGGGGCTGGCCGTTACGGTTTCACCGTGCGGCTTGCATGCGGGGTTGCAATGCCCTCTTCGCGCTTCATTCCTCGTCTGATTGCCGGTTCGCGCGTCAGGCTTGCTGAGCGCCATAGTACAGAGACACGACGTGCTGGGCCTCTGCGAAAAACAGCCAGCGCTCGGTCAGGACGCCGACGGCGACACCAAAAGCCGCGATGACGGTTGCCAGCAGGCCGGGAGCGCCGGGAACACTGCCGGCCAGCGCCAAGAGGGCTGCTGGCGCCAGCAAGCCCGCGCCAAGCGTCAGGAAGCGCAGTTTCTCTGCATGACGTCGAGCGATCTTGTAGCCCATTTCACGCATGATGAAGTTGGGTTCGGTGTGCGGTGGATCGAGGGGTCTGACGGCCCCAAGCGAACCCAGGCCAGTGGCAGCTCCCGCAGTCCAGGTTCGCGGCATGTTGTCGATCTTGCGCCAGTAGAGCCATTTGGCTGCAGCGCTGGCCAACAGCAGGATGGCCGCAATGATACTCGTGCGCGCGCCGCTGCCGCCATTGAGCTTGATCAACAGGGTCATGAGCACGCCGCCTGTTGCCAACGCCAACAGAACATAGACCGGCGGCACAACGGATTGCGACCAGGCACGGATCGTCGGCAGGGATTGGTAGATCTTGCCGGTCGACCACACCGTTGCCAGTGCGCCGATGGCCGTCAAAAGGGCGAGGAATGCCGAGACGATCCACCAGGTTCCCGGGGCCAACAAGGCCAGCAGCAGCCACAAGCCGGCTGGGACGTAGGTTGCAACCGCCAGAACGCCTTCGCGCGACAGCCACGATGTCTGCCACTGGGACAGCGCGCGCCAGGACCGTTCGGGGTGTCCCAAATGCAGTGTCGAGGAGAGCAAGCCTGTCGTGACCAAGGCGAGGGCGAGGATCAGACCATAAAGCCCGAACAGGTCGGTTGGCAGAATTGCGCCGAGAATGACGAAGACGGCGAGATAGACCAGCAAGCCGTAGCCGGCACCGGACGCGGTGGTGAAAAGGATGACCGAGTAGGCTGGGTTCATGAGGCCGGGTCCAAGATAGTGCGCGCGTTAGGGCGAAAGTCGGTTGCGTTCATGCTGAGAGCACCTTGTCGACCCAGGCGAACAGGCGCTCGGTCGGCGAGCCGTCGTGCTGAGGGATGGTTTCGCGCGGTGTGCTCAGCGGTTTGGCTGTCGTCTCATCGCGCTTGGGGCGCGGCGGCAGGTATTTGTTGGTCGGCTTGAAGTTCATTTCGGGGAGGAGATCATAACCGCCGCGCTCGGCGACCAGTTTCGAGACGGGGCTCGAAGCGTCGCCCAGATCGCCGAAGTGGCGGGCACCGGTCGGACAGGCGCGCACGCAGGCCGGCTGGCGGTCTTCCTCGGGCAAGGTCTCATTGTATATTCGATCGATGCACAGCGTGCATTTCTTCATGACGCCATGCTTGTAGTCGTACTCGCGCGCGCCGTAGGGGCAGGCCCACGAACACAGTTTGCAGCCGATGCAGGTGTCGGGGTTGACCAGGACGATGCCGTCCTCGGCCCGCTTGTAGGAGGCACCCGTCGGGCACACGGTGACGCAGGCGGGCGTTTCGCAGTGCAGGCAAGAGCGGGGAAAATTCACCGTGCGGCTTTGCGCGCCAGTGCCGACCTCGTAGCTGTGCACGCGATTGAGCCAGGTGCCATGCGGGTCGGCGCCGTAAGGCTGTTCGTCGGTGAGAGGGGCTGAATAGCCCCCCGTGTTCCACTCCTTGCAGCTCGTCGCGCAGGCATGGCAGCCCACGCACGTATCGAGGTCGATGACGAGGCCAAGCTTCTTTTTGGTCGTTGCGGGTAATGCAGTCATCATCGGCCTCCGCGGCTCATCGAAGGGGGCGTCAGCGGCTCGAATCGCGGCGACGTTACGTGGGGCTCGTTGACGGCCTTTTCGATCGAGACGCGCAAGTCGTACCAGGCTGCCTGCCCGGTCACCGGATCGGCATTGGCGAAGCGAAAGCCGCCTTCGCGTTCGGGCAGCAATTCACTGATCAAGTGATTGAGCAGGAAGCCGCGCGTTGCTTCGGGTGCCGCAGGATCGAGGTTCCATGCGCCAGCTCGTTTGCCGATGGCGTTCCAGGTCCACACCGTATCCGCATTGACCCCCTCCATCACCTTGATCTGGCATCTGACGCGACCCAGATGGCTCGAAAGCCAGACCCAGTCATCGTCGGCGAGGCCTTTTTTCTCGGCGAGCTGGCGGGCCACGTAGAGGCGGTTTGCTGCCGTGATCTGGCGCAGCCACGCGTTCTGTGAACCCCACGAATGATACATGTGCATGGGGCGTTGGGTGATGGCGTGCAGGGGGAATTTTGTGGTGTCGACCGACTGGCCCTCGAACGGCTCATACCAGAACGGTATGGGATCGAAGTAGGTGGAGAGGCGCTCGCGGTGGCTTTCGGGCACCTTGGCTGCGGCATGGCCGTTGGCTGCCAGGCGGAAGCGCTGCAGCGGCTCGCAGTAAAGCTGCATCACCAGGCGATCCATGCTTTCAAGGAAGCCCTTGGAATGGGCCCATTCCATGTAGCCGCGATTGGCGAACTTCATGTAGCGCTGGTCGTCGGGCAGCGGGTGGTGGTGGAAGCCGCCGTTGGCGATGTAGCGGTCGAGCTGGTTGGGATTGGGCTCACCCTTGCCGAAGCTTTCGCCGTCCTTGCCGCGCCAGCCGGCGAGTGGGCCTACACCGGGGCCTCGCTCGTGATTGACGATGTAGTCCGGGTAGCCGCCCGGAAATTTGCGCGAGCCGTCGGCGTTGGTGAGTGCCGGCAGCGCCAAGCGCCAGCCCAGGTCCAGCAACACGTCCTGGAACGGGCGGACGTCGCGATCCGGCTTCACCACGGGATGGCGGATGGCATCGGCGGGGCCATCGGCATCCGAGATCGGGCGGTCGAGCAGCGAAATGCAGTCGTAACGCTCGAGGTAGGTGGTGTCGGGCAGGATGAGGTCGGCGTAGGGCACCATTTCCGAGAAATAGGCGTCGGAGTAGATGATGCGCGGAATCTTGTACTCGCCGGTTTTTTCGTCCTTCGCGGTCAAGTGGTCGATCACGGCCGGGACGTTCATCGACGAGTTCCAGCTCATGTTGGCCATATACATGAACAGGGTGTCGATCGGGTAAGGGTCGGCGTTGGCGGCGTTGGCGATGACCAGATGCATCAGGCCGTGGGCAGCAATCGGCGCATCCCAGGAGTAGGCCGTGTCGATACGCTGCGGGCTGCCATTGTCGTCGATCAGCAGGTCATCGGGGCCGGTCGGGAAGCCGAGCTGGGGGCCGCCGAGCGGTGTGGCCGGTTTGACGTCGCCCGGTTTGCCGCGTGGCTTGATGCGGGGGGGGATCGACTTTGGATAGGGCGGCTTGATGCGGAACGAGCCCGGCGTCTCGATGGCTCCGAGAAGGATCTGCAGGATGTGCAACATCCGGCAAGTCTGGAAGCCGTTGGCATGGGCGGAGATCCCGCGCATGGCATGAAAGGCGACGGGTCGGCCCACCATTTTTTCGTGACGCCGGCCGTGCCAGTCGGTCCATGGCTGGTCGACGGTGATCGCCTGATCGAACGCGGCTTCGGCCAGCTCGGTTGCGAGGCGGCGGATCTGGTCGGCTGACATTGCCGTGCGTGCGGCGACGGCTTCGGGGGCGTATTCGGGGCCAAGGAAGCGGCGCACCATCAGCTCGAACGCCGGGCGGGCCCTGGTGCCGTCGGGCAGCGCCACCTCGCCTTGCAGGACTGGTGCGAGATCCGGCGTGTCGATGTCGATCAGATCGCCGGTATTGCGATCCTTGACCAGGATGGCGCCTTGGTCGTTACGCGCAAGGAGGCCGTCGTTGGCAGCGCCCGGGTTTTCGATCACGAGGGCGGGGGCGTTGGTGTAGCGAACGAGATAGTCAAGGTCGATGCGCTGGGTTCGCAGCAACTCGTGGATCAGGGCGCCAACGAACAGGCCATCGGTTCCGGGTTTGATGCCGACCCACTCGTCAGCGATCGCGCCGTAACCTGTGCGCACCGGATTGACCACCACCACCTTGGCGCCGCGGGCTTTCAACTTGCCCAGACCGATCTTGATGGGGTTGGAGGCGTGATCCTCGGCAACGCCGAACATCATCAGGTATTTGGCGTGTTCCCAATCGGGCTCGCCGAACTCCCAGAACGAGCCACCGAAGGTGTAGAGGCCGGCGGCTGCCATATTGACCGAGCAAAAGCCGCCGTGGGCTGCGAAATTGGGCGTGCCAAACTGCATGGCCCACCACCCCGTCAACGACTGGGACTGGTCGCGCCCAGTGAAAAATGCGAGCCGTTTCGGGTCGGTGGCGCGGATGCGCGATAGCCAGCCCGTTGCGATGCCGAGGGCCTCCTCCCAACCGATCTCCTTGTATTCGCCCGAGCCGCGCGGACCAACCCGCAGCAACGGCGTGCGCAAGCGCGACGGTGCGTAGTGCTGCATGATGCCTGCGGCACCTTTGCCGCAGATGACGCCCTGATTGACGGGGTGATCCCTGTTGCCTTCGATATAGCGGACGCGGCCATCCTTGAGATGCACTTTGATGCCACAACGGCAGGCGCACATGTAGCATGTGGTGGTCTTGACCTCGTCGGCGGAGGCGCGCGAGAGGTCGATGTGCGGCTCTTGAAGGGCGCTCGCAGCGCCGGGCTCGTCTCGCTTTTGCTGCACGATTGGTCCTGAATAGATGGTTATGGCCAGATTGTGCCGTTCAAGGCATGTGGACAGTTGACCTTGTTGGCATCATTTCCGAAAACTTCGGGGACAGTGGTGTTGCCGACGCTTGGAGCATCGACAGGCGGCGGGCATGGATCAAGGCGTGCTGTCACCACGACGTCGAAGGTCTTATTGTGCAATGCGTTGCGCGTTGGAGCAAGGACGCAACTGATGGAATGTTACCGGCTGGCCGGCACTGGGAAAACGGGGGCCTTGTGGCTTGCCGTGGCCGTCGCCTGGCTGTTGCTGGGGCAGCCTTCGGTGGCACAGTTGGCGCCGCGGGGCGTGGATGAGACGGATCGTGGTCTCGAGACCTTTCGCAACATGATGAAATCCGACCCCTGGGCCAATCCGGGCAATCTGGATGTGGACCGGGGGGCGGAGCTTTGGAAGGCCAAGCGGGGCAAGCGCAAGGTATCGCTCGAGGGCTGCGATCTGGGCAAGGGTCCGGGGGTGGTGGACGGTGCATTTGCGGAGTTGCCGCGCTATTTTGCCGATGCCGGCCAGGTCATGGATCTCGAGAGCCGCGTTCTGTGGTGCATGGAGACAGTGCAGGGTCTCGACATGACGGCGTTCCTGAAGAAGCCGCATCCTTCGGGCGGCCAGCCTGTCGGTGATCTCGGCGCCATCGCCACCTATGTGGCCTCGCGGTCGAGCGGATTAACGTTTGCCGCAACTCTCGAGCACCCCAGAGAAAAGTTGGCGGTCGCGATGGGGGAAGCGATTTTCAACCGGCGCTCGGGGCCGTTCGACTTTTCCTGTGCGTCGTGTCACGGCTCGCAGGGCAAGCGGATCAGACGGCAGGGGCTGGCGTTTCTGTCCTTGCCGGAGGAGGCGCGTACGGTTGTTGGAGAGTGGCCGGCCTACCGGGTTTCGGCCACCCACGTCATGACGCTGCAACACCGGCTCTACGACTGCTTCTGGCAGATGCGATTGCCGCCACTTCGGCTGGGTTCGCCTGCCAGCATCGCCTTGACGGCTTATCTTGTGAGCAAGGCCAACGGTGGTCCCATCAGCGCGCCGGGATTAAAGCGATGAGGGGGCGGAGAGACATGCTACGCGTCCTGGCAGTCGCCTGCGGCCTCAGTGCCTCGGTCGCAGGCGGAGCGTTGGGCGAAAATGGCCGCGCCATCAGCGAGCGCCAGATACAACGCGTGATGCGCCAATCATTTGCCGGGGCTTCACCACCCTGGCTTCAGCGGCTGCAGCCGGACGCGACCATGGCCCAGTGCTCCACATGGCACAACAAGCCGCCCGGCAACGTCGCCGACGAGATCAAGGCGCGGGAGTACAAGTCGATCCGCTATCCCGCCGACCGAAACTTCATCGGTAGCTGGAAACGGGGTGAAAAACTCGCGCAGTCGGGCTATGGACTGCGCTTCACAGACGATTCGGCCAAGCGTCCAAATGGGGGCAACTGCTATGCGTGTCATCAACTCAGCCCACAGGAGGTGAGTTTCGGCACGATCGGTGTCAGTCTCAAAGGCTACGGCAAGCTTCACAAGACAGACACTACGGCGCAGATCGTTTACGAGAAGATCTACAATAGCCAATCCGCCGTGGCGTGTTCGCTGATGCCACGATTTGGCACCAACGGCATTCTATCGATCGACGACATTCGTGATCTGGTGGCCTATCTGCTGGACCCTGAAAGTCCGGTCAACAAGTGAGCACGCCCTTGGGGAAAAGAATGTCTGCCCTCCCGGGCCCAGTATGGCTGACACTGCCTTGAACCTATCGCGACGCGAATTTCTGTCTGTGGCGGCCGCGACCACCTCGCTGATGGGTGCGGGAGGGCAGGTTGCGCGTGCCGCTTCGGGCCAGAAGATCGGTCTTGACGACCTGCTGCGTTTCGACGCCAAGGGACAGATCTCCCTGCTGCATATGACGGACTGCCATGCCCAGTTGAATCCGCTCTACTACCGCGAGCCGGAGATCAATCTGGGTGTTGGCGATATGGCCGGGCGGCCGCCGCATCTGACTGGAACCGATCTGCTCAAGGCTTATGGCGTGAAGCCTGGTACGTTTGGCGCCTATGCTCTGGCTGCAACGGACTTTGAGGCGCTGGCGCAGGAGTATGGTCGTGTCGGGGGCATGGATCGCATGGCGACACTGGTCGCGGCGATCCGGGCCGAGCGTGGGCCGAGCAATGTTCTCTTTCTCGATGGCGGGGACCTGCTGCAAGGGTCCTACACCGCGCTCAAAACGCGTGGGGAGGACATGATCCGCGTCGGTGAGGCGCTGGGCCTTGATGCCACGACGGGCCATTGGGAGTTCACGCTTGGGGCCGACCGTGTCGTTGAACTTTATGGCGACAAGAGGCGCACCGGCTTTACCAAGACCCAGTTTCTGGCCAGCAACGTGCGCGACACGGACTTCGAGGAGACCGTTTTCAAAGGCTGGAAGATGTTCGAGCGCGGCGGGCATCTGATCGGCGTCATCGGGCAGGCGTTTCCCCACACGGCCATCGCCAATCCCAGGTGGATGGTGCCCAAATGGTGGTTCGGTATCCGCGAACGGGCGTTGGCCAGGACCGTCGAGCATGTGCGCAAATCAGGCGCAGAGCTTGTCGTGCTGCTGTCTCACAACGGTTTCGACGTCGATCGCAAGATTGCGGAACGTGTGACCGGCATCGACGTGATCCTGTCAGGGCATACGCATGATGCCATCCCGCGGCCGGTTCAGGTCGGCCGCACGCTCATCATCGCTTCGGGGTCGCATGGCAAGTTCCTGTCACGCCTCGACGTCGCGTTGCGGGGTGGCGAGATCCGGGAGTGGAGTTTCTCGCTCATTCCCGTCTTGACGCAGGCCATTCCGGCCGATCCCGTGATGGGCAAGGTGGTCGAGAAGATCCGCGCGCCGCATGCTGCAATGCTCGGAACCGAGTTGGCGCGCACGCAGACTGCTCTCTATCGGCGGGGCAATTTCGGCGGCACGCTGGACGATCTCATCTGTGATGCGCTAATGGCCGAGCAAGATGCCGAGATTGCGTTTTCGCCGGGTTTCCGGTGGGGGGGTGCCCTGGTGGCGGGCGATCCGGTGACGTGGGAAGACGTCTACAACGCGACTGCGATCACCTACCCCAACGTCTACCGTATCCCCATTCGGGGGGCCTTCCTGAAGACCGTGCTGGAAGACGTGGCGGACAATCTTTTCAATCCCGATCCTTACTATCAACAGGGCGGCGACATGGTGCGCGTCGGCGGCATGAGTTTCACGATCCGGCCGGATGCGCCGATGGGCAAGCGCATTTCGGACCTGACTCTGCTGCGCACGGGACAACCGATCGATTCATCGCACACCTATACGGTGGCGGGTTGGGGGTCGGTGAACGAGGGCATCGAAGGGCCGGCGATCTGGGATGTGGTTGCGGGCCACTTGCGCTCGCACAAGGTGGTTGGCGGGCCGGCTCGCAACTCGGTTCGTGTCGTCAGGACTTGATGGTGGCGATGTTCGAGGCTTCGCCGAGTTCGATCAAAACAATCTCCGGCGGCACGCCAAAGCGAACCGGAATTTTGGAGCAGCCAAGACCGCCTGACACGATCAGGTTACGCCCATCCTCGACGATATGGCCGTAAGCGAAACGATTGCCAAAGCTCGACGGGACGACCGGGGAAAAGCCGGCTATGCGGATCTGGCCGCCATGGGTGTGGCCTGAAATCGTCAGCGCCACGCGATCTGGGACATCGACGAAGATGTCGGGCTCGTGTGCCATCAGGATCACCGGGGCGTCGTCGGTGATGCGGCCCATGAGTCCGGGGAGGTCGTCGGTGCCCTGGAAATTGGCGTAGTTTCCATTCCAGCCGACGACAAAAGACAGCTGATCGCCAAGTCCCGCGAGCCAGAAGGGCCTGCCATCCTTGATCAGGCGAATGGCGTCGTTCTCGTAGACGGGAATGGCGACCTTTTCGAGCTCTATGCGGCCAGCAACCGGGCCATGGCGGCGCTTCTTGGCGAGAGAGTCGTCCCACCAGTCATGATTGCCGAGCACGGCGTGCACACCGAGAGGCGCTTTGAGGCCGGCCAGGATCGCTGCCCACTCGTTGGGGGGAACGCGGCGGGTTTGCCAGCGGTGACCGGCTGCATAGTCGCCCAACAATAGGATTGCGTCTGCACCGAGCGTGTTCGTGGTGTCGACGATCTCCTGAATGCGGCCCGGCGGCATGTAGGGCTCGCCGGCATGGATGTCGGCTATGACCGCCAATTTCAAATTGAGATCGCGGGGCCAATTGCCCGGTGCGGTCAACTTGTAACGGGTCACATCCAGCCGAAATCGTGGCTCGATGCCAAAGGCATAGGCGCCGATGCTGACGCCGCTCAGTCCTAGCGTCATCAGGCCCTTGAGCAGAGAGCGTCGGGTGATCACAGGTGTCGTCCCGGGATTTGGTTAATGCGATGGCGGCTATTGCGTGTGGGAATCTGGGGCCTTGGCGCGAACGCTACAAGGGAAGTCTGAAAACTATATGGATTGTTTGCTTCGCCTTTACGAAGGCCACGTTCCCGCCGGAACTGGGCGCTTCGATTGCATCAATATGTGGGCGGGCGGCCGTGGATGTGACAAATTGTCGATGACGAGTCCACGGCCAGCGCCAATGCTTGGCCGCGCCAACGTTGGAGTGCAGTGGCGATGGATGGGGACAAGGTCATACGGCCACCGGTGATGGTGACACAAGCCAATGGCGATGACGGCCAGGTCATTCTGGGGCCGAGCGATGATCGCTTGCGGTTGGCTCTGGAGGCAGCCGGTCTCGGCACGTTTCGGATCAATCTGGTGGAAGGCTATGTCTACTATTCGCCCGAGCTTGCCGAGATGCTTGGTGTTCCGGGGCTGCTCAAGGCGAGTGTGACGGCCGCTATGCGGCGGGTTCATCGCGATGATGTTGCCCATGTCGAAGCGCTGTACGCCAGCGCCATCGATCCTGCGGGATCGGGGCAATTGCGCATGGAGTTCCGTTTTGTCCGGCCAGGCGGCGATGTGCACTGGATGAGCTGGCTTGGTCGGGCGGAGTTTCTCGAAGACGATGGAAAGCGGATACCTGTCGCGCTGCTTGGCGCATGTGCCGATATCACGGAGCGCAAGATTGCTGAGGAGCGACTGCGTGAAAGCGAGGAGCGATTTCGTGCGCTCGTCGAATTGTCGTCGGATTGGTATTGGGAGCAGGACGAGAATTACCGCTTCACTGCGATTTCTAATCCGATTGGATATCGCGCAGGCTCGGACCCAAGGGCGCTGCTCGGCAAGTGCCGCTGGGACATTCCAACCTTGGGCGTGACCGAGGAGCAGTGGCGCCAGCACCGCCAATGCCTGGAACAGCATTTGCCATTTCGGAATTTCGAGTATCGCCGCATCGACGATTCCGGCCGTACGGCTTGGATATCGGTGAACGGTGAGCCGGTTTTCGATGCCCGTGGCCGCTTCAAGGGGTATCGCGGCACGGGGCAGAATATCACTGCCGCCAAAGATGCAGAGCAGCGGTTGCGTGACAGTGAGGCGCGATTCCAGTTGCTGGCCGATGCGTCTCCGGCTCTCATTTGGGTCACTGGTCCGGACGGTGCGATCCACTTCAATCGCCCTTATCTGGAGTTCGTCGGTGTCAGCGACGAAGCTGTCCTGCACGGCAAGAGCTGGACCGCGTATCTGCATCCCGATGACCGCGCTGCCTACCTTGCGGCGTCCCTGATCTCGGCTGAGAATCACACGCAATTCGAAGCCCAGGCTCGGTTCAAGCGAGCCGACGGGGTGTATCGCTGGATGAAGTCCATCGGATTGCCGCGCTTTTCGGTGAGTGGCGATTTTCTCGGCCACATCGGTTCGACGCTCGACATCACCGACTTGAAACAGCATGAAGAGCGGATTGCGCTGCTGGTTCGCGAACTCGATCACCGGGTGAAGAACATTCTTGCGCGGGTCGATGTCGTGATCGAACGCACGGCGGATGGGCAGACATCGGCGCCGGAGTTTGCCAACGCACTCAAGCGGCGTATCGCTTCGATGACTCGGGCACATGATCTTTTGAGCCGGTCGCACTGGGTTGGTGCAGGGATGAATCAGGTGATCGAGGCGCAGGTTGCCGCATTTGCAACCGGGACCAACGTCACAATTTCGGGGCCGGAACTTCTCTTGAACCCAGATGCCGCGCAGGCTTTGAGCATCGTCATCAATGAGCTTGCGACCAATGCAGCCAAATACGGAGCGCTGTCGGCGGCATCGGGCCGGGTCGATATCAGCTGGACGGTCGATTGTCATATTCGCGAAAAGGCGCTCGTCAGTCTCATCTGGCGTGAGAGCGGCGGGCCTCCGGTGACGGTGCCCAGGACGATCGGTTACGGATCGACCGTTATTCAGGATCTTCCCGAACATGAACTGGATGCCAAGGTCGCACTCGTTTTTGCGACCGAGGGTGTGGTTTGCCAAATCGATATGCCGTTAATCGCGGTGGTGGCAGATGGTGATCATCCCGCCCACGTGTCTTCAACCGCTGCGCTTTGGAGCCAGTAGCTGTTCAAGTGTGTCGCGCAAGCCAGTCGCGTCGATCGGTTTGCCGAGCATGGCTGAGACCCTGCCGGTGAGGGGGCCGAGGTCGGCGTATCCGGATACGATGAGGACGGGCACGCGGGCGTCGAGCAGGCGCTCGACCAGAGCGTAGGACATGCGGCCTTTGATGTTGAGATCGACGATGGCAACGTCAGGCAGCGACTGGGAGAGCAAGGCTTCGGCGCGCGCCAGCGTTGCGGCAGGGCCGAGGATCGAGAGGCCCATCTCCGTCAAAACAGCCTTGATGGCGATCGCGACATGCCAGGAATCCTCAACCAGCAGCACCTCCCTGCTGCGTGCCGGGAGGGTGTTGCTGTCGTGATGGCTCGCTCCAGATGGGAACATGACCCAGTCCTGAAATCACGGTTCAATTCAGTCGTGAGGGATCGCCTAGTATCACCTCGCTTGGCAATAGGTAACGATGACATGTCGCCCAGGAGTGTGTGCCAGATGGTGGAGGCTTTCAAGTCGGCGGCTTCGGTGCCACAGTGGCGGTTGCGCTTGCATGGGTGCGACAGCGGGTGTCATTGCGGTAGCGCCTGAGGCGCGGTGCGCATTTTCCCGACGGGGTCGAGCAGGAGGGGGCTGCGCAGGGTATGCGCAGAGTGCCATGAAGAAGGCTTCGCTCGCAGGGGCAGAACGCGGAGCGGCATTGCCATCCGGCGCGTCTCCCTGGCTGAGGGCCGCTCATGACCTGCGTCAGCCGCTTCAGGCGGCGCAACTGCTGATCGATCTGATCCGTCGCTCGCCTGAACAGGCCCAGCGTCTCAACGCGCCGGGATTGCTAGCCGGGAGCCTGTCGAATTTCAACGTTATGCTCGATGCGTTGGAGCGGCTCGAACGGTTCGCTCTCGGGGCGCCTGTCGAGGCGACGCAACCGATTGTCCTGGACCATGCCTTTGCTTGCGCACTGGAGGGACTGCGATCTCAGCGTCCAGGAACGGAGGCGGTTCTGGTGCAGGCATGCCCCATTCGTGAAGTCGTCCGGTTGCCTCCGGATATCGCGGCGATGATCCTGACGGGACTGCTTTCAGGCGTAGGCAGTCTGCAAAATCCTCAGTCGTGGTCGCTTGCCGCGTCCCCATCGCGAGACGTTATGGAGTTGACCGCAGTGGTTGGCGATGTCGCCGGAGTGTCGGTGCGGCTTGACGAGCTGTTCATCGAGTTGACTGACCACCCAGATCTGCCGACGACCGCTTGCTTTGTTCCGGGCTTGGGGCTTGCGCGTTGCCTTGCGCGTGCTGCTGGCGGAGAGCTCCGACACAGTGCGGATGGTGATCATGCAACGCTGACCCTGCAACTGCCGGCTTCGCCGCCAACGTGACACTTTCGGGGGCTTCTTGATCAGCGCCGACGTTTGCTGCTTTCGACATCGTCGCTGTCGGGATCGAACAGCGGCAGTTCGGGCGACGATGCGCGGCTCGGTGCGCTCACGCCGAGGTGGCGATAGGCTTTGAGCGTGACGACACGACCGCGGGGCGTTCTGCCGATGAAGCCTTGCTGCAGCAGATACGGCTCGACGATCTCTTCCAGCGCGTCGCGCGGTTCCGAGAGGGCGGCGGCGATCGTCTCAATGACCGGGACTGCCTTCGTAATTGCGCACAGATGCATGCGAGGTAGCGATGGTCGAGGGCATCGAGGCCTTCACTGTCGACTTCCAGCATGCGCAGCGCCTTGTCGGCCACCGCTGCGTTGATGATGTCGGCACCGTTAATGGCGCAGAACAGGCGAACAGGCTCTCAGCAGGCGGCCGGCGATGCGGGGGGTGCCGCGGGAGCGCCGCGCGATCTCCATGGCGCCGTCCTTGGCCATGGGGGCGCCCAGTACGCGTGCGCCGCGGGAGACAATGTGCTCGAGTTCGTCGTGGGTGTAGAAATTGAGGCGCACGGGTATGCCGAAGCGATCGCGCAAGGGATTGGTCAGCAAACCGGCGCGCGTGGTGGCGCCGACGAGCGTGAACTTGGCGAGATCGATCTGACGGAACGGGCCGCCGGCCCTCGCCGATGATGAGATCGAGCTGGAAGTCCTCCATCGCCGGGTAGAGTAATCTTTCGACAGCGGGATTGAGGCGATGAATTTCGTCGATGAAGAGCACGTCGCGCTCTTCGAGGTTGGTGAGAAGTGCTGCCAGATCGCCGGCTTTGGCAATGACGGGGCCGGAGGTCGACCGGAAGCCGACGCCCATCTCCTTGGCCATGATTTGTGCCAGTGTCGTCTTGCCGAGCCCTGGAGGCCCGGCAAACAAAACGTGGTCCAGTGCGTCGCCTCGTGAGCGCGCGGCCTGGATGAAAACCTTCAAATTGGCGCGCGCCTGCTCCTGGCCGACGAAATCGTCGAGCGTCTGCGGGCGGATGGTGGCCTCAAATGCGTCGGCCTCGTTCCGCTCTCCTGTGACAAGACGCTCGCCGGTCATGCTGCGTCTGCCTCCGATTCGACCACATCCTTTGTTTTGATTGCCGGATCGCGGTGCGGTTTGCAACCGGCAACGGATGCCACACTGGGCGACACTGTACACAGCGCGGCCGAAAAGATGTTCACAGAGGGTTCATTCGCTGTCACATAACTCATGTCAGGGGTGCCTTCTGCTTCCATGGTGGTGTTGGGTGGCACGAGAAGGCGAAAATGTTCAATCGCGAAGGGAGTATATCATGCATCTGAGGGCCTTGGCACTTGGCCTCATGTTGGCGCTGGCGTGGAGCGTTCCGGCTGATGCGCAACGGCGTGGTGGACCGGCGGCGTCGAATTGGGAGCTGCTGGGAGAGGAGAAAGTCGGGTTCGGTGCTGATCGTGACGTGATCAAGCTCAATCACGACGAGAATTTCTACCGCAACAAATCCTACCGTCGCTTGCGCTTCATTGCTCGTGGCGGCGAGGTGAAGATGCGCTCGATCCGCCTCGTTTATCTCAACGGGCATGTGGAAGACCTGTCGTTCAATCAGACACTGCGGCCCGGCCAGGACATTGATATCGATCTCAAGGGCGAGCGGAGCTATCTGCGCCAGATCGAGATGTTCTACAAATCGAAATTCGGCATCGCCATCGGTGGCGGCGGCATCCAGATCAAACAGGCCAGCATCCAGGTGCTGGGCGAGAATGTTCGTGGTGGCGGACGTCCCGAACCCAGGCCAGAGCCGCGCCGGTCATTCGATGTACCTCGTGGCTGGTCGATTATTGGCGCGCAACGGTACAATCGGCGTGATGATCGGATCGAGATCGAGGTCGGGCGGCGGGCCGGTCGCATCGGCCAAATTCGCCTGCATCATGAAGGCGAACCGGTATCGGTGAGGGAAGTGCATGTGACCTTCGGTAATGGCGAGGTTCAGAACATGCGCTACCAGGCGGAACTGAAGGACGGTGAAACGACTCAGCCCATCAACCTCGAGGGTGATACTCGCCTGATCAAGAACATCATCGTCAAATTTGATCCAAAACGGCGCCCCGGGCCTGTGGCCATGTCGGTGCTTGGGTCCGAGCGGCCGCTGGACGCGGTCAGTCAGAACCAGCGTCCCAATTGGGTGCCCCTTGGGGAGGCGTCTGTCGGCTTCCGGGTCGACCGGGATGTGATTCGGATCGGCAAGAACGAAGGCTGGTACCGTAATCGTGCCTTCGACAAGTTGCATTTCGTTGCGGAAAACAGCGATGTGCACATTATCAGTATCCGCGTCGTGTATCTCAACGGCTTCGCGGAGGATTACGCCGTCGATCGCTTGGTGCGTGTGGGCGGTGACATCGGCATCGATCTCAGGGAAGCCGTAGCTACATCAAGGAAGTCGAATTGGTGTATCGCAAGCGGTCTGGGTTCGGAGGGCGGGCGCTGGTTCGCCTTTACGGCGAGGCTTCTCCGCAACGGTTCCGTCGTTGAGCCTTCAGGGTAGAGGTTGGCAGCCTCCTGTCCTGCGAGGTAATTTTGGCCTCAGTCGCTCATGATAGAGCTTGGGGCACTGATCTGAGGGCCTTGGAAGATGGGAAGTTGACCGCCGGCTTCCAGCGCGTCGTTCCTGCTTTTGCAGGGGCTGACCAGAGTCAGAATCACGAAAGCCGCCCCAGTGGGGCGGCTTTTGTCATTTCGGGTCCTTGGTGCCGGCGATGGGTGGCGCCGACATTTCACCTGCCAGGACTTCCGCGACGTGGCGGGCTTCCACTCTGCGGCCTTGGCGTCGCAGCTTGCCGGCCATGTTCATCAGGCAACCCAGATCGCCAGCGAGCACCATGTCGGGTTTTGCCTCTGCAATGTTGGCTGTCTTCTTCTCCACCATGGCGTTGGAGATTTCGTCGTACTTGACGGAAAATGTGCCGCCAAAGCCGCAGCACACCTCGCAGTCGGCCATTTCAACGAGTTCGAGGCCCTTCACCGAGGCCAAAAGCTTGCGGGGCTGGTCTTTGACGCCAAGTTCGCGCAGGCCTGAGCAACTGTCGTGGTAGGTGACGCGTGCCTCGAGCGATTGGCCGACGTCGGCGAGACCGCGAACGTCCACCAGAAACGACATCAGCTCGTGGGTTTTCGCCGCCACCGCTGTTGCGCGCTCACTCCAGGAGGGTTCTTCCGCGAGCAGCTTGGGGTAATGCGACTTGATCATGCCCGCACACGAGCCGGAAGGCGCGACGACGTAGTCGAAGCCCTCGAGGGCTGCGATGGTCTGGCGGGCGAGGGTGGCGGCCGTTGCCTTGTCGCCTGTGTTGTACGCTGGCTGGCCGCAGCAGGTCTGGCCGCCCGGCACTTCGACTTGGCATCCGGCCTGCTCGATCAGGCGGGCTGCGGCAAAGCCGACGCTTGGGCGCATCAGATCGACGAGGCATGTCGCAAACAGCGCGACGCGAGGCTTGGAGCCGGTGGCGGCCGTCATGTGCTCTTCACCGTTCGCTATTTTGATGGTCTCGCCGGCCCACCAGACGCATTGCACGGGGAGCCGGCGGGTTTCGAACGCGACGCTGCAGCACATGACGTGCCGCAGCCGCGTTGCGTCATGGCAGCAGGACGATCGAGCCGGTCGTCTTGCGCCCCTCGAGGTCGCGATGCGCCTGGGCCGCGTCCTTCAAGGCGTAGGTATGATTGACCTTGATCTTGACGGCGCCCTTGGTGACGACGTCGAAGAGGTCGTTGGCGGTGGCGACCAGATCGGCACGTGAGGCCGTGTAGGCGGCCAGTGAAGGACGCGTCAGGTAGAGCGAACCTTTGGCGGCGAGGATGCCGGGGTTGAAAGCTTCGATGGGGCCGGACGCATTGCCGAATGTGACGAACAGGCCCAACGGCTTCAGGCAATCGAGGGATGCCGGGAAGGTGTCCTTGCCGATCGAGTCATAGACGACGTCGCACAGCTTGCCGCCGGTGATTTCTTTGACCCGCGCGACGAAGTCCTCGTTCTTGTAGTCGATGCAGTGGGCGGCGCCGTGCTCCAAAGCAAGCTTGCACTTTTCAGGGCCGCCGGCGGTGCCGATCAGGGTGGCGCCCAGGTGCTTGACCCACTGGCTGGCAATCAGGCCAACGCCGCCGGCTGCGGCATGCCAGAGGCATACGGTGCCGGGCACGACCTTGTAGGTCCGGCGAATGAGGTACTGGACGGTCATGCCCTGCAGCATCATGGCAGCGGCCGTCTTGTAATCGATGCCGTCGGGCATTTTCACGACGCGATCGGCGGCGATCAGGCGCTCGCTGGCATAACCGCCTGCCGGGCCCGCGTATGCGACGCGATCGCCGACCTTGAGATCTGTGACGCCTGAGCCGACGGCTGTGATCTCACCGGCGCCTTCCATGCCCGGAACAAACGGGGACGAGGGCTGCGGGTAGAGGCCGGTGCGCAGGTAGACGTCGATGTAGTTGAGGCCAATGGCATGCTGTTTCAGGCGGACCTCGCCGGCTCCGGGAGCGCCGACCTCGACCTCCTCATACTGGAGGGCCTCGGGACCACCTGTTTTGTGAACGCGAATCGCATAAGCCATCTGCTGCACTCCGTTGGTCGCATTGGGGGCACGACAACTGAACGCCGCCTATCGGCTGGCCTCAGCGCCGTGGAATTGCACTTCCTGTCGTCCTTGCGTTCAGCCGGCCACACAGGCCGGCCAAGTCTGCCACAGGTCCGCCACGTCGAGGTTCTATGGCCTCGTCCGGCGGTGCACAAGGGGATTGGCATGAAGCGAACGGAGCCCAATGGGGTGGCTCTCGGTGTTCTGGGGCTGCTAACGGGCGCTGCCATGGCGCTTGCCGGCTGCAGTGCTGGGACCGAGTTTCAAAGCGAGGTCCGTCCGCATGTCCGGTGCGTCGATGACAGCCCCGGCTGCGTGTCGCAGCGTCAGGCGGCGTTGAAGGCGATGCTGGCAGACCCCAAGCACAGATGGGTGCACGACCATGCCGACGCCGATGCGTATGCAACAGGTGTCCGACTGTTTGCCTTCAAGACCCGGAAACGCGAGCTGAGCTGCACGGATCTGAAGAAGGGTCGACACGAGGCAGAGGCTGGGGCGGGCACGTTGCGCGGTCCGGGCGGGCGGCATTTGACGCCGGCGCAGGTCTCGCGTGGAGTGATGTTCGCCGGAGAGGTGTCGCGGGAGCTGGCCAAGGAATTGCGCCGGCGCTGCCGGGCCTGACGCAGATGACGGGTGGCCCGAGACGCTTTCATCACGATGTCACCTTGCTTGCGGATCGCTCGTGCATTGACAATTTGCACGTCCTCGTAGCTTGTGGCGCGGGGCCGGGCCGGGGACGTTGAATGGATCTGCACCACTTCTCACAGGCAATCATCGAGTTCGTCAAAGAGCACCGCTCGTGGGCGCCGCCTCTTGTCATGCTTCTCGCATTTTGCGAGTCGATGGCGTTCATTTCACTGGTTTTGCCCTTCTGGACCGTGCTGATCACGATCGGCGCGCTGTTCAACGCGACGGGTTCGACGGATTTCTGGGTGATCGTCGCTGCCGCGGCCATTGGCGCTGCCCTCGGAGATTGGCTCTCCTATTGGCTGGGCTACCACTATCACGAGCAGATCAGCCGGATGTGGCCGCTGAAGAACTATCCCGATCTGCTGCCTAAGGGGCATGCCTTCTTCGAAAAGTGGGGACCGTGGGCCATCGTGCTGGGGCGCTTTTCGGGGCCTCTGCGGGCGTCGGTCCCGATCGTTGCCGGCGTTGTGCAGATGCCATCGGGGCTTTTCCAGATTGCCAATTGGAGCTCGGCGTTCTTGTGGGCGATATCGCTGATGGTGTTTGGCGATGCCATCGGGAAGGTGTGGTCGTGGGCCTTCTCAGGCTGACGTGTGCTGTCGGGGCCGGTTGCCGGCCGCAGGGAATTGACCAGGGCCTGCTCTCATGACGATAGACGGCCTGTTCAGTGAAGCGCTGCGTCTGATCAAGGATCACATCCAGTTTGCGGGGCCGCTGGTGTTCGCGCTTGGCCTGGGGGAAGGCATTCCTGGCCTGTCTCTGCTCATCCCCTCAACGGCGTTGTTCGTTGCCATCGGCGGGGCGCATGGTGCGGCCGGTGGCGAGTTCGTGACGCTGTGGCTTGCTGCGTCTTGCGGTGCCGTCATAGGCGATTGCATCGCTTATACTCTCGGCCGATGGCTGCGGGACGACGTGGCGCGGCTCAAATACTTCGCCGTGCATCCCGATGCCCTGTCACGCGGCCACGATCTGTTCGAGCGCTGGGGGGCGTTTGCCGTGCTGGGTGGAAAGTTTACTGGTTTCGTGCGGCCCTTCATTCCGGTGGTTGCAGGGATTGTGACCATGCCGTTCGCGCTATTCCTGGTGTCGAGCATCGTCTCCTCGCTGGCATGGGCAGGTGTGTTCCTGGCGCCGGGCTATGGGCTGACATGGGCCTTGAACTGAGCCGGGAATGGTCGCCGCTGCCGGATCGGTGTCGGCGTGCGGTCTGCGCGGTTGACCGGGGGCGTCAGGGGCCCCATCTGAGCAGAGGCGCGCACCGACTGGAGGAGCCGCATGAGCACGATTGGCGAGGTGGAAACGGGTGGGGGCCTCTACCCGCCCTCCGTCACGACTCCAAACGGGCCCTTGCCGATCTGGCGGTTTCTGCCGAAGTTTCTGGCCAATCCACTGCGAACGCTGCCGCGGCAGGTCTACGAAGAGCCGCTGTATTCGCCGCCCTGGCTCGGCGGCCGGATGGCCTGGGTCACCGATCCCGATCTGGTCGAGCGCATCCTGCTTGGCGAGCATGAGCACTTTCCGAAATCGCCGATTGAGAACCGCATATTCACGTCCATTCTGGGCGAGGGCATTTTGACCTCGGAAGGTGCAAGCTGGCGTTGGCAACGTCGCATCGTTGCGCCCTTGTTTCGGCATCAGGAGATCTTGGGGTTCATTCCGACCATGTCCGAGGTCGCTGACCGGCTCGTCCAAAGCTGGCGGGGGCAGGCTGCTGGCGGCAAGCGCCGCATCGATCTCGACATGGCCGACGTCACATTCGACGTTCTGGCGGGCACTATCTTTGCGGGCGCGCGGGCGGAGGAAGGGCAGGCTCTGAAGCACCACATTGGCGCCTACCTCGGGCATACCAGTTGGGATGTGGCGTTCGAATTGCTGCAGTTGCCGGCCTGGGTGTGGCATCCAGCCAAGCCGGCCATGCGCCGGCACGCGCGACGGCTGAAGGCGACAATGGCGCGCATTCTCGATCGTGAGCGGCGCGCTGGCTTTCCGGGCGGCGGTTTGATGGCCAAGCTCGGTGCTGCCAAGGATCCGGAGACGGGTGAAGGCATGAGTGATGAACTCATGTGCAACAATCTTCTGACATTTGCGGCTGCAGGCCATGAGACGACGGCCAAGGCGTTGACGTGGACGCTGTACCTGCTGGCGCGGGCACCGGATTGGCAACATAGACTGCGCGAGGAGGTGAGGGCTGCTGCGGGCGACGGGCCGATCGGGGCGCAGCATATCGAGCAGCTCGAGCTGACCCGGCGGGTGTTGAAGGAGGGTATGAGGCTCTATCCGCCGGCGCCGGTCCTCGGTCGCAAAGCCACTGAAGTTGTTACTCTCGGCGGCCAACAGTTCCAACCGGGCGCCATGATGATCCTGCCGGTGTGGGCGATCCACCGCCACCGTGCGTTGTGGGAGGATCCGGACCGGTTCGATCCGGACCGGTTTGCACCGGAGCGGGAGGCGACCATGCGCCGGGCGCAGTTCATGCCGTTCGGTTTCGGGCCGCGCACCTGCATCGGCATGAGTTTTGCCATGATGGAGGCTACGGTGCTGCTGGCAGCCTTCGTCAGGGGGTGCCGGTTCGACTGGGTCGACCAGCTCTCGCCCGAGCCGGTGTCGCGCGTCACGTTGCGGCCGCGTGGCGGCATGACACTCGGGGTGTCGCCAGCCTGAGCGTCGCGGGCTTAGAGCTTTTCGTGCGCTGAGTAATAGCGGCCGCGGTGGAACATACGGGTATCGCGCGGCAGGCTTTGGCGCCGTGCTTGTGTTGCCGCCGTATCGACGTTGAGCCCGTCGCCGGTGAGCACAACGCCATAATCGTCGTGGGCGCTCTCGGGGGAAACAAACCCGTCGAGGACGTCGCCCAACACGTCCTCCGCCGGCCGGTCGAGTGGTGAGCCCCAGCCGCCGCCACCCGGCGTGATGACGCGCAGGAGGTCGCCGCGTTTGACCTCGAAACCGTCGCCCATGGTAGGCAAATCGCGTTCGTTCGGCGTCCCGGGATTGACCACGATACGGCCGGGCTTGCCAGCGTGGCCGCCATGAACGCCAAAAGCCGGGTACTTGCAGTTGTCCATGCGCAGGCCAAGGATGGCTGCGTCGGCGAGAATGCGGACGTCACGCACGATGCCGGCGCCGCCTCGCCAACGGCCGGGGCCGCCGGAATCGCGATGGATCGAGAAGGCCTCGATCTCGACGCCGAATTCCATCTCGGCGAACTCGACGGGATAATTTTCTTGCGCGACGTAATAGACGGCGTCGATGCCGTCGGCGCTGGGCCTGGCGCCGAAGCCGACGGATAGGCCCTCGATGCACAGCTTGGGTGCGCCTGTCTCCGCGTCTTCGCTGCGCAGATAATAGAGGACATAAACGCATGAGGCCGCTGCAGCTTTGCCGCCGGTTGCCTCGGCAAGAGCGCCTTGCAGAGCGGTCGTGACGCGGATCATGGTGTGGGAGCGCAGGCCGACGGGGGCTGGAAAGCGCGGGTCGACGATGGTGCCGGGGCGGGTGTGTACGGCGGCGATGGGCGTGGCGAAGCCGGCGTTCATGGAAATCGCGGGGTCGTCGCGGGTCATGTAGAGGCCCAGGATGTGGGCCACGACGCTGGCGTCCATGACGAAGTTGATGGGGCCAGCCGCCTGCTTGGACGAGCCCGAGAGATCAATGGTCAGCTTGCCGCTATCGGATTGCAGGCAAGCTTCGACGAAGTAGGAGG
This sequence comes from Hyphomicrobiaceae bacterium, assembly GCA_041397705.1. Lineage (GTDB taxonomy): Bacteria > Pseudomonadota > Alphaproteobacteria > Rhizobiales > Hyphomicrobiaceae. The sequence goes on along the minus strand of JAWKWC010000001.1, from coordinate 56,362 downwards.
TGTCGCTTGCCGCATCTGAATCGATCCAATCGCGAAAGGTCCAACGGCCGGTGGGGATTTCGGCGTCGATGCGGGCCTGAAGGGCGGCTGCGGATTGGTCGAGCATGGCCGTGAACGCATCCTCCACGGCGTCGGCGCCATAACGCTGGACGGCCTCCTCGAGGCGGCGTTTTCCCAGCCGGCAGGCTGCCATGAGGGCTGCAAGGTCGCCTTTCATGGTCTCGGGAAAGCGCGAGTTGCGAGCATAGATGCGCACGACCTCTTCGTTGAGGATGCCATCGCGCATGACCCGCACAGGCGGTATCATGATGCCCTCGTGGAAGATGCTACGCGTTGCCGGGCTGACGGAACCGGGATTGAGACCGCCGACGTCCCACAGATGCCCCCAGGCTTCGACGAAGGCGATGAGGCGACCGTCGGCCATGACGGGCATCACCATGACGGTGTCGTTGGTCTGCGAGACGCCGCCGCCCGAGGCATAAACGTCATTATACCAGTAGAGATCTCCGTCGCGCATGGTGTCGGCTGGGTAGGCCTCGAGAATGCAGTCGACCAGATTGCCGGCGAGCGTCAGGCTGGTGGAGACGACGAGATGGCCCTTGGCGTCGAGGAAGGCTGTGAAGTAGTCCTTTTTTTCGCGAATGAAGGGCGACATGGCCGTCCGTGCGACGAGCGCTTCCATCTCGCTGCGGGCAGCCGACAATGCGCCCTTGATCAACTCGCGCGTGATGACGTCGCCAGTGCTCTGGCGGGACCTTTGCGTGCGCTCCTGCATCATGGCCGCACCTCTTCGATGATCAGGTTGCCGTAGGCGTCCACCCGGGCCATCTGGCCGGGAAGGATGCCTGTCGTGGTGTCGAGTTGATCGACGATTGCCGGGCCTGTGATGGTGTGGCCGGCGAGCAGATCTTCGCGCCGATAGGTAGGGGTCGACTCAGGCTCGGCACCGGCAAGAGTGGCGCGTCGCGTGCCCGCAGGGCGGGGCGTGCTCATGGCCGGCGCCTTTTCGATTTCCGGCAACGCGACGTGATCCATCAGGCCTGTCGCCTCGATGCGCAGGTTGACGATCTCAACGGGCTGGTTTGGATCGGCGAACGTATAGAGTTCGTAGTGGCGGACATGGAAGGCTTCCACCAACTGGGCAAGGGTTTGAGCCGTCACATCATCGGCCTCGAAGGGGACCGCGATTTCGACGCCCTGTTGATGGTAGCGCAGATCGGCCGAGCGCCTGAAGCGGCGGCGTGCTTGGGGTATGGCGTCACTTTGCAGGCGTGCGTCTGCCTCGGCCTGCAATTCGGCATAGGCGCGCTTGATCTCGGGAATGTCGTAACCCGGGGCGCGCTGCAGGCGCGTTACGGCGAAGTCGTAGCGAAGATCGGTGGCGAGCAGGCCCATGGCGCAAAGAATGCCTGGATAGCGCGGCACCAGCAGGCGGGGGGTGCCCAGAAGGCGCATCAGGCGGGCGCCGTGCACAGGGCCGGCGCCACCGAAAGCTGCGAGCGTGAAGTCCGAGGGGTCGAGGCCGCGCTCGACACTCATCACTTTGAGGGCACCGACCATGTTGTTGTCGACGATGTCGATAATGCCGCGTGCAGCAGCTTCGAGGCTGAGCCCCAAGGGGCGGGCAACGTGCTCCTCGACGGCGCGGGCGGCTGCATTCTGGTCGAGGGCCACCTCGCCGTCGAGCAGATGGCCGGGAAGGCGCCCGAGAACCAGGTTGGCGTCGGTGACCGTCGCGCGCCTGCCGCCCTTGCCATAAGCTGCGGGACCGGGCGCGGCACCGGCACTTTCGGGTCCGACGCGGAGCACGCCAAGCTCATTGACGGTTGCAATGGAGCCGCCGCCGGCGCCGATGGTGTGGATATCGATCATGGCGAGCGCCAAGGGGAACTCGCCGACTCTGCCGGTCGATGCGACCGCCGGCTCGCCGTCGCGGATCAACGCGACATCGGCGCTGGTGCCGCCCATATCGATGGTGATGAGATTGTCGAGGCCCGCCCGGCGGCCGACGTGGGCAGCGCCTCGTGCGCCTGCGGCCGGGCCGGACAAGGCCAAGTGCACGGGCTGGCGGGTTGCTTCGCCGGGGGGGAAGACGCCGCCGTTCGACTTCATGATGAAAAACGGTGCGGCGATCTTGCGCTCGACGAGGCCGTTGGCGAGGCGTCCGATGTAGCGGCCGGCAATTGGCTGGACGGAGGCGTTCATGACGGTTGCCAGTGCCCGCTCGTATTCGCGAAAGAGGGGCAACACCTCCGACGACACGGAAATCTCGACGCCTGGCAGATGGCGGCTCAAGAGTTCGGCGGCGCGGCGCTCGTGCTCGGGGTTGGCAAAACTGTTGAGGAAGACGATGGCGAGCGCTTCGAGCTGATCGCGGCGCACGTATTCGGCTACGGCGGCGAGCCCGTTTTCATCGAGTTCGGTTGTAACGCGGCCGTCGACGCGCACCCGCTCGGCGATCTCGTAGATGTGGCGGGGGCGAACGGAGCGTTTGGGTTTGACCCAGCCGTAGAGGTTGGCTGCGCGGGGAATGTCGGCACGGCCGATCTCCAGCACGTAGCGAAAGCCCTTGGTGGTAAGGACCCCGGTGCGCGCGCCCTTGCCTTCGAGAATGGCGTTGGTCGCAACGGTTGATCCGTGCATGACGACGCCGACGGCATCGGGTGTGAGGCGCGACAGCGCCATCACCTTGTCGACGCCGCCGAAGAAGCCGAGGGAGGGGTCCTGGGGCACGGAGCTGGATTTGGTCACCCAGTAGCCCGAGCCGTCGCGGGCTGCGAGGATCACATCGGTGAAGGTGCCGCCGACATCGAGGGCGAGGGCATAAGCGCCTTGCGGCTGGACGTCGTCGTTCACGGTCCCCCCCTCACGGAAATGGTCTGGCCGGAAATGTAGCCTGCATATGCGGAGGCGAGGAACATCACGGCGTTGGCGATATCTTCGGGCGCGCCGATCCGTTTGAGAGCAATGGCGTCGATGATCTGCTGTTGTCGTTCCCGCGTGTAGCCCTCCCACTGGCGGACATAGTCGGGACTGGTCGGCATGAAGCCCGGGGCGACCGAGTTGACCGTGATGGCGAAGGCGCCAAGCTCGCTCGCCATCTGGCGCGTGAAACCGATTTCGGCGGCCTTGGCGGTGGCATAGGCCTGAATACCGGTGAGGCTGACGCCGAGGCCAGCGGCAGACGAGATGATGACGATGCGACCGGAGCCTTTCGCCTTCATGCCCGGTGCAAAGGCGCGGACCAGCTTGAAGGCGGCCGTGATATTGGCGTCCATGATGGCGTGCCAGTCGTCGTCGGCCACCTCGTCGATGGGCTTGCGGGGGCGGCTGCGGACGCCTCCGGCGGCATGAACCAGGATATCGAGTGGTCTGCCGATCGCGGTGGCGAGGCCGGCGACTGCACGGCTGTCGGCGAGATCGACCGCGTGTGGGGTGATCGTTGCGCCATCGTGGGGCTGCAAGGCTGCGGCGACGGATGTGAGGTCGTCAGCCAGGATGTCGGCCAGATGCAACTCGGCGCCGCGCTCTGCAAATCCGCTTGCAATTGTGCGACCGATGCCGCGGACGGCGCCGGTGACCAGGACTCGCTTGCCTTTGAACTCGATATGCATGCCATGCGTCTCCCTGGCAGCGATTTGCGCGAGGCCCGCCGCGGTGTCGTCGCCCTTCGTGCAAGCCTCATCTTGCCGCTCGCTCGCGTGATCGTCCACCAGCCTACGCGCCAACAATTGCACGGTTTATGGATTGACCGCGGACCCGCTCGGCGTTGAAGATCAAGGTAACGGCGGACAAGCATACTGAGGCAAGGGGTTTTTCGATGCCGGAATCGGAACGCAGGGTTGCCATCGTCACAGGTGGGGCGCGCGGGATTGGGCGTGGGTGCGCGCATGCGATTGCCGGGCAGGGCGTCGACATCGTTCTGGTCGATCTGCTCGAAGACAAACTGCCGGAGACCCGGCGCGAAATCGAGGCGATGGGCGTTGCCTGCGAGACGTTCGTTGCCGATGTGGCCGATCACGCCCGCGCCAAGGAGATTGCGGCGGCGGTTCTCGCCCGCTTCGGGCGGATCGACATCCTCGTCAACAATGCCGGCAAGGCGCAGCCGAAGGGCATTCTCGATGTCACGGAGGATGAGTGGGACCGGACCATCGCTGTCAACCTCAAGAGCTGCTTCAATTATGTGCAGGCGGTGGCGCCCGCCATGCTGGAGCGCCAATATGGCCGGATCGTCTCGATGTCGTCGGTCAATGCGCACTCGGGCGGGGTGACGGCGGCGGTGAGCAAGTTCGCCTACGCCTCGGCTAAGGCCGGCATCATCGGTATGACGCGGGCACTTTCCAAGGAGCTTGGGCCGAACATTTGCGTCAATTGCGTGTGTCCGGGCCTGATCAAGACCGAAGTCGTCGGCAACGTCATCATTCGCGAGCGGGAGCCGGAGTTGATCAAAGGCGTGGCACTGAAGCGAACGGGGACGCCGGTTGACGTCGGCAATCTCGTTGCTTTCCTCGCCACGACGGAGCCGTGCTTCATCACAGGGCAGGATTTCATCATCGACGGCATGCAATTCAATATCTGAGCGTTTTGCCCGTTCATTCAGCTTGCGGCTGGTCTGCATGAGCGGTCAAACTGGGCAAAACGCTTGCGAGTGACGAGAAAGGGAGAAGTGATGGCAAGTCTAGGTAAATTTCTGCAACGGGTGGCGCTCGGAGTCGGCGTTGCGACTGCTATGGTCCTGAGCGCGTCGGTTGCGGGGGCCAAGACGACCTTCGTGTTTGCCAATTCGAGCGCCTACGACTCCCTCGATCCACATACGGTATTCGATGTCGGCCGCGTCGCCTCGCGGCTCAATCTTTACGATGGTCTGCTCAGGTGGCTGGACAATCCAGCCAAGCTGGAAAACTGGCTGGCCGAGAGCTACCAGATTTCCAAAGACGGCAAGACCTATACCTTCAAGCTGCGCAAGGGCGCCAAATTCCACGATGGCAGCGAGATCGAAGCCGCCGACGTGGTCTATTCGATGGAGCGCATCCTGGCGCTCGGCAAGGGTGCTGCCGGTCTCTTCAAGGGATCGGTCGAGAAAGGCTCGACGAAGGCGGTCGACAAGTTGACAGTCGAGTTCCATTTGACCAAGCCGTCGGCCATCTTCCTGGCGAGCGTACCTGAGATCCACATCGTCAATGCCGATCTCGTCAAGAAAAACACCAAGGGCGACGACTGGGGCCAGGCGTGGCTTTCCAAGAACGATGCCGGCTCCGGCTCCTACAAGCTCACACGCTACGACCCCGCCAAGGGCTTTCAGGCGGAGCGGTTCGCCGGCCATTTCATGCCATGGGGAAAGAAGTATTTCGACGTCATCGATTTCCGGACGGTCGTGGAGATCAACAGCCGCGTGCTGGGACTGATGAAGGGCGATTTCCAGGGCACCGACGGCTACTTGCCCCAGGATCAGGTGAAGCGCTTGAAGGCGGCGAAGGACATTACCGTCCAGGAACAGGAGTCGATGCGGATCTTCTACGCCGCCATCCACAATGGCCGCTCTCCGATGAGCGACATCAACTTCCGCAAGGCGCTGTCGTATGCGTTCGACTATGACGGCTTCATCAACAACATTCTGTCGGGATCGGTGGCGCGCAATCCGGTGCCGCTGCCGAACAACATCTGGGGCGCGCCCAAGGGCGTGAAGGGCTACAGCTACGATCTCGACAAGGCCAAGTCGTACCTTGCCAAAGTGAAGGAGCCGATGCGCGAGATCACGATCGGCGCTTTGACGGGCTATGGGCAGACCGAGCAGGCCGCCTCCATGCTGCAGGTGGCGCTTGGCAAGATCGGCGTCAAAGCCAAGGTTCTGTCTGAGCCATGGCCTGTGGTGTCGGCCAAGATGCGCGACGAGAAGCAGATGTACGACATGCTGTTTCTTTGGAAGTCGACCTATTACGCCGATCCCAACAACTGGGTCGGCGAGATGTACGACTGCGATCAGATCGGCCAGCGCAACAACTCCTGGTACTGCAACAAGGAGGTCAGCAAGCTGCTGGACGAAGCGCAGGTGACGACCAGCCAGGAGGTGCGGGCCAAGAACTATGCCAAGGCCGCGGAAATGGTCATGAACGATGCCGCCGGCATCTTCGTGTACAACACCAAATGGTACGGGCCTTTCAACAGCAAGGTGAAGGGCGTGCGGTTCTGCCCGATTGGAAACGGCCAGGAGATGCGCTGGGCCTATTACGAGTAGGCCGTGGCGCGATAACGCGTGCGATCAGGACGTCGGGCGGTGCCAGTGTTGAGCTGGCGCTGCTCGGGGTCATCGAGAAGTTCCGAGACCCAAGGCGGGCATGCGCACCCTCGTTCTCATCGTCAACCGGTTGGCTTGGCTCATTCCCACCCTCCTGGGGTTGATGGTGATCACCTTCATCATAAGCCACGTCATTCCTGCCGACCCGATCGCCTATCTCGCGGGTGAGAACGCCACCAACGAGCAGATTGCCGCGATCAAGCAGAAGTTCGGGTTGGATCAACCGGTTTACGTGCAATTCTACCGCTACCTGTTGTCGGTGGTGCAGGGCGACATGGGCATATCGCTCTACACCCAGCGGCCCATCTCCGAAGATCTGCTGTCGCGGTTGCCGGCGACGCTCGAGTTGACGTTCGTAACGGTAATCGTCTCCGCGATGGTTGGCATTCCACTTGGTGTCATCAGTGCCATCGGGCGCAACTCCTGGCTGGACCACGTGCTACGGATCTTCACCGTGTCGGGGCTCGCGATTGCCGGCTTCTGGCTGGCGATCCTTTTGCAGCTGCTGTTCGCCATGCGCCTTGGCTGGACGCCGCTGCAGGGGCGCATCGAAGGCTGGGGGCCGGAAGTCGTGACGGGCTTCTTCCTGATCGATTCGCTGATTGCGGGCGATTTCGAGATGTTCTGGAGCGCGGTGCGGCACATGATGCTTCCGGTGGCGACGCTGTCGTTTCCGGCGATGGCAACGATCGTGCGGTTCACGCGGGCCGGTGTACTGGATGCGGTCAATTCGAACTATGTGCTTTATGAGCAGGCGATGGGATTGCCGCGCCGTGTCATTGTCTGGAAGTACGTGCTGCGCAACGCCCTGGTTGGCACGGTGACGCAGATCGGCCTCATCTTCGGCATCCTGATCTCGAATGCCGTTGTGGTGGAAGCCGTATTCGATTGGCCGGGGCTCGGCCTCTATGCGGTGAGTTCCATCCTGCAATCCGACTACAATGCGATCATGGGCTTCACGCTGGTGACAGGGTTCCTATTCATCATCATCAATCTGCTGGTGGACATTGTGCACGGCGCCATCGACCCAAGAGGGACCGGTTGATGGACGGGTTCATCTTCATCCTCCGCCGGCTTGCCTCGGATCGTGTCGCGATGCTGGGTGCGGTGATCATCGTGGCGCTGGTGGCAGCGGCGCTGCTCGCGCCTGTCCTCTCGACGCACCCAGCGGATATCGCCGAATTCCATCCGGCCGAGCGCCTGCAGGCACCCAGTGCCCAACACTTCTTCGGCACGGACCGGATGGGCAGCGATATCTATTCGCGGATGCTTTACGGGGCCCGCATCACCATCACAATTGCCGTGGTGGCGATTGTCGTGGCGGTGTTGATCGGCGTGCCGATCGGGCTCATTGCCGGCTACTATCGCAATTGGCTGAGTGACCTGCTGATGCGGGTCTCGGATGTGTTTCTGGCGGTGCCGCAGATCGTGTTGGCGATCGCGATCGCACAGACACTCGGGCCGTCGATCGAAAACGTGATCCTGGCGTTGTCGCTCACGTACTGGCCGTTCTGGGCGCGGCTCGTCTATGCCGAAACGCGAGCGTCGCTCAACGAGACCTATGTCGAGGCCGCGATTGCGTTGGGGGCATCGCCCTGGCGGGTGATGGTGCTGCACATCCTGCCCAATATTTCGTCGTCGATCATCGTGCGCACGACGATTGGCATGGGCGGCACCATTCTCACGGCTGCCGTGCTCGGTTTTCTGGGGCTTGGGCCACCGCCGCCGACGCCGGAATGGGGGCGTACGATTGCGGAAAGCCGCGAGTTCCTGCCGGAAGCGTGGTGGTATGCGACGGCACCTGGGCTGGCGATCTTTCTTGTCGTGATGGGTTTCAATTTGCTGGGCGACGGGCTGCGCGACATCCTCGACCCCAAGATCCGCAGGAGCCGGCAATGAGCGGGGCCCTGCTGCGCGTCGACGACTTGAGGGTCGACTTCCTGACCGATGCAGGCCGGGCGCGGGTGCTGGATCACGTTAATTTCGAGATGGCAGCTGGCGAGATCGTCGGGCTGGTGGGTGAATCGGGTTCGGGCAAAACAACGCTTGCGCGTGCCATCCTCGGCATTCTTCCGGCCAATGCTGCGGTGATTGAAAGCGGATCGATCCATTTCGAGGGCCAGAACCTGCTCGAGCGTGATCCTGACGAACTGGCGCGCGATGTGCGGGGGCGGCTGATCACCTTTGTGCCGCAGGATCCGTTCACCTCCTTCAATCCAGTCTTCACCATCGGCAGCCAGATGATGGAGATCATGAAGTGGAAGTCGCCGCTGGCAGAGCCAGGTCAGGACGGCTTCTGGCGCACCCATACCCGCAAGCGTCGCCAGCAAGACCGCGAGCGTCTGATCGCTTTGCTGCAATCGGTGCAGCTGCCCGATCCCGAAGCGGTTCTGGCGAAATATCCGCATGAAGTTTCCGGAGGGCAACGCCAGCGCCTGATGATCGCGATGGCGCTGTCGACGGATGCCCGGTTGATCATTGCCGACGAGCCGACGACAGCGCTGGACGTGACCATCCAGGCGCAGATCCTGAAGTTGTTGCGACGGCTTGCGACGGAGCGCGGTGTCTCGGTTCTGTTTGCAACGCATGATCTCGGTGCGGCGCACGAGATTTGCGACCGGGTGGTGGTGATGTATGCGGGGCAGGACGTGGAGTCGGCACCCAGTGCGGCGTTCTTCAAGGCGCCGGCGCATCCCTATACGAACAGCCTGCTGGCGAGCCTGCCGAGCCGTGAGCATGGCATCCGCGGTATTCCCGGCGAGATCCCCGTGCTGGTCGAGCCGCCGCCGGGGTGCCGGTTCCATCCGCGCTGCGCGCGGGCGAGCGACGAGTGCCGGGGGGCGCGGCCATTGGCACGTGAGGTCGAGAGTGGGCACAGCGTGCGTTGCTTTCATCCCCTCATGGCTGGCAGCGGGGTGGAGTCATGAGTGGCGGCACCGACATCACGCGCGATGGCGCAGGCGGAGGCGAGGCGGAGCAGGCGGCCGATGGGACGGCGCTGCTGAGCGTGCGGGACTTGCGGACCTACTTCCCCGTCCGTAACGCCTGGAAGCGGCGGGTCGGCTGGCTCAAGGCTTTGGACGATGTCTCATTCGATGTGCGGGACGGGGAAATCCTCGGCATTGTCGGCGAATCCGGCTGCGGTAAGTCCACGCTCGGCAAGACCATCATGGGTATTCACCCACCGACGGGAGGACGTATCCAATTCGAGGGGCGCGACATTGCCGGCATGGGTGCTGAAAAGGCGCGGGGGTTGCGGAGCCGGCTGCAATACGCCTACCAGGACCCTGGCGCATCGCTGGACCCGCGCTGGAAAATCCGTGCCTCGCTGCACGAGCCATTGATCATCCATACCGATCTCGATCAGGCGCAGCGCGAGAGGCGGGTGCGGGAGATCATGGCGGCGGTGGGCCTGCCGGAGACACACCTGGACCTTTATCCGCACGAGATTTCCGGCGGTCAGCAGCGCCGGGTCGGGCTGGCGCGCATTTTGACGTTGCATCCCACGCTCGTGATCCTGGACGAGCCGACGTCGGGTCTCGACGTCTCGGTGCAGGCCACGGTGCTACAGCTGTTTCTCGACCTCAAGCGCGAGTTCGGCCTCACCTACGTGTTCATCAGTCATGACCTGGCGGTTGTTCGCATGCTGTGCGACCGGGTGGCTGTCATGTATCTCGGCCGCATCGTGGAGATCGGCAGGATCGAGGATATCTTCACCAACCCGCGACATCCCTATACCCAGTCGCTGCTGGCGGCGATCCCGGAGATCGGCGGGCGCAAAGTTACGGACGACTTCTGGCTGGAAGGGGAGCCACCGGATCCCAAGAACCTGCCGAGTGGCTGCCGGTTCCGCACGCGCTGCCCAAAGGCGCAGGCGCGGTGTAGCGAGATCGATCCGCCGTTGGTTGCGCATGGCGGGGATCACGCCGATGCCTGCCTGCTGTCGGGGTGAGGTTGGCGCGAGCAGGCGTGCTGGAGCAGAAAACGAACGGGGCCCCTCTCGGGACCCCGTTGGCATTTCAAGATGCTCGAGGTGGTGCCCCTCGGCTCAAGCCGCTTTTGCCATCAGCTTGCGCTCGATCAGCGTCTCGGCAATCTGGATGGTGTTGAGGGCTGCGCCCTTCAAGAGATTGTCCGAGACCACCCACATCTGCAGGCCGTATTCCACCGTCGAGTCCACACGGATGCGGCTGACATAGGTGGCGTATTCGCCGGCTGCTTCGACCGGTGTGACGTAGCCGCCGGGCTCGCGCTTGTCGACGACCATGATGCCCGGCGCTTCACGCAGGATCGAGCGGGCATGCTCGGGCGACATGGGGCTTTCGAACTCGATGGCGACGGCCTCGGAGTGGCCGACGAACACGGGCACGCGGACGCAGGTCGCGGTCAAGCGGATCTTCGGGTCGAGAATCTTCTTGGTCTCGGCCAGCATTTTCCACTCTTCCTTCGTGTAGCCGTCCTCCATGAAGTCATCGATGTGAGGAATGCAGTTGAAGGCGATCTGCTTGGTGAACTTCTTGGGCTCGTATTCCTGGCCCGGCACGTACTTGCCTTTGGTCTGCGTCCAAAGCTCGTCCATGCCTTCCTTGCCGGCGCCCGAGACCGACTGATAGGTCGCTACCACCACGCGCTTGATGCGGGCTTCGTCGTGGAGCGGCTTCAGTGCCACCACCATCTGCGCGGTGGAGCAATTGGGGTTGGCGATGATATTCTTGCGGCTGTTGCGGGCCATGTAGGGATCGAGCACATGGCCGTTGACCTCTGGCACGACCAGGGGCACGTCCATGTCGTAGCGCCAGGCTGACGAGTTATCGATGACGAGGCAGCCCTGGGCGCCGATCTTGGGGCTCCACTCCTTCGAGACTTTGGAGCCTGCCGACATCAGGCAGAAATCCATTTTCGAGAAGTCGAACCGCTCAAGGTCCTGGCATTTGAGCGTGGCCTCGCCGTAGGAGACCTCTACGCCGACGGAACGGCGCGAAGCGATGGCATGAACCTCGTCGGCCGGGAATTTCCGGTCTGCGAGGACGTTCAGCATCTCCCGGCCCACATTTCCCGTGGCGCCGACAACAGCGACCTTGTAGCCCATCTCATTTGCCTCTCAGGTCTGGCCGTGGGGTGGCCAAGCGATCATTCGCTCGGCCCGAGCCTTCACGCTCAAAATCCCACGAGCGCGTGAGATAAGCGGATTGGCTCGGTCCGGCAAGGGGCAAGGCGCCGATTTGCTGGCCGAAATGGCGGCAATGACACCCCTTTCGAGGCCCTCAAGATGATTTCTTGGGGTTTGCCTCGCCAAGTTTGCGCAGGCGCTGGACGACCTCGGGGGCGAGCTTGCCTGCAGCCTCCAGCTCGGCCAGCACTTCGCCTTGATATTCGCCCTGGCGGGCCCCGGCGTGTTTGATGCGGCCGGGGGTGCGGGACATGCGGGGGAAGACGTTCTGCATTTTCAGGGGACCGAGGTCGGGGTCGGCCACGGTGGTGAAGCTTTCGCGGGCCTGATACTGCGGGTCCTCGAGGATCTGGGCCGCGTCATAGGCGGGGCCAATGGCGGCTTCCACCTTCTCGAAGGCGTCGAGCACCTCGGTGAGGGTTCGGGCGGCGATCCAGTCGGCAACCATGCCATCGACCTCGTCGGCGCGTTTCACCCGCTCGACGTTGGTGGCGTAGCGTGGGTCGTCCCCTGTGCCCTCGCCTCCGACAAGGTTCATGACGCGCTTGGCGATCGAAGGCGAGGCGGTCGAGAGCGCAACCCAGCGGTTGTCCTTGGTCTTGTAGGCGTTGCGCGGCACGTTGTTGTCGGAGCGGTTGCCGCGGCGGTCCTGGATGATGCCGAGTTGGTCGTAGGCCGACGTCTGGGCGCCGAGGCAGGAATAGAGCGGCTCGTAGAGGGCAAGATCGATGTACTGGCCTTTGCCGGAGCCCTGTACGTCGCGCTCATAGATGGCAAACATGATGGCGAAGACGCCGTGATAGGCGGCGACGCCGTCGGCGAGGCCGAAGGGGGCAGTGTCGGCGGCCCGTCGGGCTGTCCGGTGATGTGGGCGAAGCCCGAAAATGCTTCTGCAACAGTGCCGTATCCAGGACGAAATCGGTAGGGGCCGGTCTGGCCGAAGCCGGTGACGCGCAGCATCACGAGGCGGGGATTGAGCTTGGAGACGACGTCCCAGCCAAGACCCCATTTCTCCAGCGTGCCGGTGCGGAAGTTCTCGACCAGCACGTCGGCGTCGGCGACCATGGCCAAAAATGCGGCCTTGCCGTCCTCATCGTGCAGGTCCAGCGTGATCGTGCGCTTGTTGCGGTTGGTCACCTTCCACCAGACGCCGTGGCCGTCCTTGGCGTGGCCCATCTTGCGCAGCGCATCGCCCTGGGGTGCTCGACCTTGATGACGTCGGCGCCGAAATCTGCAAGGACCATGGCGGAAATGGGCCCCGCGAGCACCGTCGAGCAATCGATGACTTTCAGGCCGGCCAGAGGCCCGTTCTTCTCGGTGTCGTTTTGCATGTGCCGCCTTGGTTCCAGGTGAAGACTTGGCGGGCAGTCTAAGCAGGGGCGGGGGCAATCACAACACCGGGGGACGCTGTCTTGCGGATTGGCGGACCCGCTGCGGGACGGCCAGACGGGCGTTTCCGGGGTTCCGGTCTATGCAAGTTGACTTTTGCAGTGCTCCGGGCCATTTTCCGGCCATCAACGGGCCCTGTCGTTCAGAGCCGCCACTCGACGGCGATTTCCTCGTTCCTCGCACTGACAGTGGCAACGTCCGCCGGCGAAGGCTCGCCAGCGGGCGCTTTTTGCGTATGGGTGGTCGGTTGACAGGGCTGGCGTTTGACTGGGCTGTTGGTTGATGGGGCGGAGTGCTCGCGTGTGGCACAATCCGCCGACGTGTCCTCGCATTGCCAAGTTCGGGTGGCAGAGTTGCAGGATGTGTCATGGCTCCATTGTGGGGCTCAGGTGTGAGGACGGCGGATGCTGAAGGTTTGGGGTCGCAAGACATCGATCAATGTTCAGAAGGTGATGTTCGCCGTCGGTGAGCTTGGACTCGAGCATGAGCGGTTCGACGTCGGTGGGCCCTACGGCAAGCTCGATACGCCCGAATACGGTATGCTCAATCCGAACCGGCTGGTGCCGACCATCGACGACGGCGGCTTCGTGCTGTGGGAGTCCAACGCCATCGTGCGTCACCTCGGGCAGCGATACGGCCGCGGGACGCTGTCGCCGGCCGACGAGATGACCTTTGCCAAGGCCGATAGCTGGATGGATTGGTCGCTGACGACGCTTTACAGTGACATCATCTCTACTTGCTTTCTGCAGCTGGTTCGTACGCCCGCGCGCGAGCGCGATCAGGCGGCGCTCGAAGCGGCTGCAATCCGGGCCGGCGAGAAACTTGAACTTCTCAATCGGCAGCTAGCTGGCCGCTCATTCATTGTCGGTGAGCAGCCGACAATCGCGGACGTGGCTGTCGGCACATTGATGTATCGCTATTTCAATCTGCCGATCCGCAGGCCTGCGCTCGGCCATGTCGAGGCGTGGTACGAGCGGCTGGTGCGTCGGCCCGCTTATCAGGCGCACGTCATGGTCGAATTCGAAAGCATGAAGGTCGAGGGCGCATGAGCGCCGTTTCGACCAGACCGGGGCATGCCGCCAACGTGGCGTGGTCCGGATCAGGAGGGCTCTAATCATGTCCGAGCTGTTCCAGTCGCTCTCCAGCCGGCTGTCCGGCGTGTTCGATCGCCTGACAGGGCGCGGGGCGCTATCTGAAAGCGATGTTTCGGAGGCCATGCGCGAAGTTCGCCGGGCCTTGCTGGAAGCCGACGTCGCACTCGATGTGGTGCGTTCGTTCACCGACAAGGTGAAGGCGAAGTCAGTGGGCGCGGAAGTGCTGCGCTCGATCAAGCCCGGACAGATGGTCGTCAAGATCGTCCATGACGAGCTGGTCGCCATGCTGGGCTCGGACGCCGAGCCGATCGATCTGGTGGCTGCTCCTCCGGTCGGCATCCTGATGGTGGGGCTGCAGGGCTCGGGCAAGACCACGACAACGGCCAAGATCGGCTACCGGCTGACCAATCGCGAGCACAAGAAGGTGCTGATGGCGTCTCTCGACACGCGGCGGCCGGCTGCGCAAGAGCAGCTGCGGGTGCTGGGCGAGCAGACCGATGTCGACACGCTGCCGATCGTTGCCGGCCAGACTCCGCTCGAGATCGCACGGCGGGCCCGCGATGCGGCCCGTCTTGGCGGTTATGACGTGATCATCTTCGACACCGCGGGGCGCACGACCGTCGACGAAGAGTTGATGGGCGAGGTGGCGCAAGTCAAATCTGAGATGAACCCGCACGAGGTGCTGCTGGTGGCCGATGCCTTGACCGGACAGGACGCGGTCAACACGGCCAAGGCCTTCGAGGCGCGGGTCGGGATCACCGGTATCGTGTTGACGCGGGTCGACGGCGACGGGCGTGGCGGTGCTGCGCTCTCCATGCGGGCGGTGACCGGCAAACCCATCAAGCTGATGGGTATCGGCGAGAAGTGGGATGCGCTCGAGGATTTCCATCCGAGCCGGGTCGCCGGCCGCATTCTCGGCATGGGCGACGTTGTCAGTCTGGTCGAGAAAGCCGCTGAAAACATCGATGCGGAAAAGGCCCAGGAAATTGCGCGAAAAATGCGCAAGGGGTCGTTCGACCTCGAAGACCTGGCAGAGCAGCTGAAGCAGATGCAGCGGCTTGGCGGCATGGGTGGCGTGATGGGCATGCTGCCGGGCATGGGCAAGATCAAGGATCAGCTGAAGTCGGCCAATCTCGACGACAAGATCCTGAAGCGGCAGGCGGCGATCATCTCGTCGATGACGCCGTACGAGCGCCGCCATCCGAAAGTGCTGGATGGCAAGCGCAAGCGGCGCATTGCGGCCGGCTCTGGGACACGGCCGGAGGACATCAACCGCCTCATCAAGATGCACCGCCAGATGGCGGACATGATGAAGAAGATGGGCAACAACCGGGGCATGATGCAGCGTATGGCCGGCGCGTTCGGCCTTGGCCCCGCCGGCGGGGCGCCGAGCGCGGCCGAAGTGGAGCGGATGCAGGCGGAACTGGCGCGGCTCGATCCCAAGGCGCTCGAGCAACTGCCGCCGGAGCTTAGGGAAATGGTGCCGGGTGGTGGTGGCGGCAAGTCGGCTGGCGGTGCGGCTCAACCGAAAAAGCCCTTTGTTTTGCCGGGGCTCGGCGGCGGCAGTCTGCCACGTATGCCGGGTGCGTTGCCCGGGCTCGGCGGTGGCCGGTTGCCGGGGCTGCCGGTGAAGAAGAAATAGGAGTTCCAAGATTTGCCGGTCGGTCGTGCCTTGGATCAAGGGCGGACAGGGCGGGAAAGAGAAATGCCGGCGTCAGCCGGTTTGCAAGCAAACCCAAGAAGGAAGACGAGAATGAGCGTGAAGATCAGGCTGTCGCGCGGCGGCACCAAGAAGCGGCCTTACTACTACATCGTGGTGGCAGAAGCGACGGCGCCGCGCGATGGGCGCTACATCGAGCAGATCGGTACGCACAACCCGATGCTGCCGAAGGATCATGCCGACCGGCTGAAGATTGACCTGGAGCGGGCCAAGCATTGGCTCTCTTGCGGCGCGCAACCGACGGATCGCGTCGCGCGCTTCCTGGACAATGCCGGTTTGTTGAAGCGGACGGCGAAGAATAACCCGAAGAAGGGTCTGCCCGGCAAGAAGCGCCTGGAGCGTGAGGCTGCAGCTGCGGAGGCCGCCAAGGCCGCAGCCGAGGCACCGCCGGCAGCAGAGGGCGAGGCCGCTGCGTCTTGATGCGTGAGGGCAGATGGCGTTCTTTCCGCCATCGCTCCATGACTGGAAAAAGGGGCCTTCGGCGGCCCCTTTTTTGTGTCGTGTTTCGGCCGAAAACTCACCTGCAATCGATCAAATATTCGTGCGGCAATTTGGGAGTGGGCTGGTTCCTGCCGGCTCTCACGGCGCGCTCGTTCGAAGCTTGCTGCAGAAATACGACCTGGGATCGGGCACTCCTGCGCTTCTCCCTCAGCGGATCAGGCTCTAGCCGCTGAACTTGATGGTGGCATGCAGGCGCCGCGATTCTAGGTCCAGGATGCCGAGGACCAGTACAACGGGCCAGGCGTCTGGCCCCAGTTCGGCGCAGGAGCGTCCAATCGTTTCGTATGTAGGCGTTGGGATTGTTGCTCGAAGCGCCCGACTTGACCATTTGCAGGATCGAGCAGAAATATTTGCCTGTCTTGATCGTCGAGGCTTGTGGGGCCGATCCGCCCATTCGTTTCAGCGTGGCGGCGAGTTGAACGGGAAGCGGCAGGTCGTTCCACTTCAAGGCCTGTGGCGAGTATGAAGCGCCGATATCGGGTGAATAGCCTACGAGGGCTACTGGCTTCCACGTTTGCGCGTCGACGAGCTTTGCCAGGTAGGTCTCGAAGGCAGCCTCGCTCAGTTGCACCACGGCATTGATGCGCAGGCCTTCGGGAATTAATGATTTTGGGTAGCTTTCGAAGTGCAGGAAGGCAGCATCATCGGCAGGAAGGTGGAATTGCTGCCTGATGTTCGATTCATCGCGGGGCCGTTGAAACCATTCGTAGTGGTCGAGTTCGAAGACGGCGGCCAGTACGACGATGGCGATCATGATAATGGCTAGCGCACGCATCGCACTCGATCTCGTGGACGTAGGGATGCCATGGGGAATGCAAACGGGGGTGCCAGCAGGCGGCCCTGCTCGTCTCGCCTTGGAGACGCCAGCATGTTGCGTCCAGGATCCTGGTGCAGCCAGCCTTTTGTTGCGGGCCCGGCTCGGTGGAGTTGGTCATCCGAGCCGGGTCGGTGGCTACTTCGCGACGCGGGCGGTGGCGTAGCCGGAGAGGACGACTGTGCCCTTTTGGTTGGTGGTGGTAATCGCCATGTCGACGAGCGTTTCGCCGCCCTCTTCGCGGATGGCTTCCACGACCGCCTTGCCGGTCAGGTCGTCGCCGGGCCACACCTGATTGGTGAAGCGGACGCCATACTTCTTGACGTTTTCGGCGCCGAAGCGGTCGGTGACGAGACGGCCGGTCATGCCCATGGTCAGCATGCCGTGGGCGAAGACACCGGGGTAGCCAGCGGCTTCGCGGCAATAGACGTCATCGGTGTGGAGTGGATTGTAGTCGCCGGATGTGCCGGAATACATGACGAGCTGGGTGCGCTTGAGGTCCTGGACCAGGACGTCCTCGAAGGTGTCACCGACTTTGATCTGGCTGGCTTTGATCGGCATTGGGCTGCTCCTCACTTCTGGTCCACGGGGCGTTCGGTTTTGACGCCTACGCCGCGCGCGGTGCACACGAGATTGCCGTTCTGGTCGCGATACTCCGTGATGCGCTCGGAGAAGATGAGCTTGCCGGCCCGCTTGCTTTCCTTTTCCCAGGTCTTGCCTGCCTTCTGGGTGACGGTGAGCACGTCGCCGGGAACGATCGGGCGGACGAACTCGAAGTGCTGCTCGGCGTGGAGGCCGCCGGATGAGGAGGCCTTGCCTTCGACGCCGGATGGGTTCTTGCCGGAACCGAACCAGGGTACGCCCGGCTTCATGCGCAGGAAGTAGTCCGGATTGAACTGGGCCACGGCCTGCGGAAAGGTTGGGGGGGCTGCCGCTTTCTCCATGCCTGTGTCTGGCACGGAATAATCGCCGATGGAGCGGCGGAACATCATCACGTGTGTTGCTTCGACGGGGAAGGTGAGGGGTTTTTCGTCTGCCATTTTATGGTGCCATCGCTTCTTTTCGGGGGACCGCCGTCGGGCGCATCGCACATGGCTTTGCGTCCGGGCTCGCTGGCGGCAAGGGCATCAGGTTCTCACCGCCCTGCCCACAAGTCTAGCTGCCGTGCTCGGTGGAATCCAAGTCCGCCGTTGCCGGTTCCCTCACGGGCGGTCATGATCGGTGCCGAATGAAGTTCGGGAGCGCACGCATGAAGTTCGGGCTCAGCACCGTTACGCATGGCATTTTCTCTTCTGCCGACGCCTACGTCGCCGTTGCGACGGCAGCCGAAAAGGCGGGTTTCGATTTCCTGTCGGTCAGCGATCACCTGGTGATCCCGGCCAATCGCGAGAGCCACTATCCCTATGTGGCGGGCGGAGCGTTCCAGGCCGCCAACCATGGCCATTGCTTCGATCAACTGTCGACGCTTGCGTTTCTGGCGGCCGCGACCAGCCGGCTCAGGCTGTTGGCTTCGGTGCTGGTCGTGCCGCACCGGCCGGCGATGCTCACTGCCAAGATGCTGGCGACCATCGACGTGCTCTCGAAGGGGAGGCTGATTATTGGCGCGGGTGCGGGATGGATGAAGGAAGAGTTCGCTCTGCTCGCCGCCAATTTTCCCGAGCGGGGCAAGCTGACAGACGAGTATCTGGCGGCTTTCATCGAGCTTTGGACCAAGGACGAACCCGCCTTCCACGGCAAGCACGTCGACTTCAAGGACGTGATCTTCGAGCCGAAGCCGATGCAGCGACCGCATCCGCCATTGTGGATCGGCGGCGAGAGCCCTGGTGCCATTCGCCGGGCCATCAGGTTTGGCACGACCTGGTATCCCGGCAACAACAGTCAGACCCGGCCGCTGGACACGCCCGAACGATTGGCGGCCGGCATTGCAAGCGTCAAAGAGCAGTGCGCGGCGGCGGGGCGCGATCCTGAAACACTCGGGTTCACGCTGCTGGTGCAGGACCATTTCGAATGGGCGGATCGCAAAATCGGCGATGGCTCGGCGCGGCGCATGTTCACGGGCACTTCGGACGACATGCTGGCGGATGCGGCCGCGCTTTCGGCGGTTGGCGTCAGTCACGCAGCCCTGCGCCTTGGGGGAAATAGCATCGCGGAAACCGTTGGCCGCATCGAGCGCTTCGGCGCCGAGGTCATTGCGCGACACAAGGGGTGATTGGGCGGCGTTCGAGTGCCCGAACTTGCGTGGCCGAGACAGGGCCGGATCAGCTCACCAGTGTTCCAATCGACGGGCATTCGGCCCAGCGGTGGCACCGGGCTCAATCTTGCGTTCCGGACAACGCCAGATACGCCCCGCAAGCGGACGGGGGGCGGCGCAAGATTTGAGCGAAATGCTGATTTAGAGAGCGCAAAGAAATTTGGCGCAACCTAACAGCAGCCATTGCATAGACGCTCGCTTACAATGCTGTGTCCAGCAGCAAAAAAGTGTGCTGGGGATGACATGGCGCCCGATAGGATTATCAACCGAAGTGGTTGATCGCGACATCTTGCATCAGGGTTCGATCGTGGCTCGCGGCACGAGTCGCAGCCTTCCTGCAACTGTTGAAGTCCTATATGGAAAAACAAGGCGTGTCATGACCGATTGGACTGTCGATATCCCACTTCGTACACCGCCTCATAGGCTGGCATCGGAAGGCGAAGTTCGAACGCCAGGGATTGTTTTGGGCCTGTCCGCGACCCTGATTTCGAACGGCACATCCTTACGACTGATAGTCACTGGATTTCCTAGCGAACAAGAAGCTCGACAAGCTTGTCCGCGGCTATGTTTCGGCCTTCTCTATGAGCGTCCAAATTCCGATTGCCGTGCGGATGAACCTGACGCCTCAGGACGTAGCCTTCACAAAAGGCCCACTCGGTGTGGTAATTAATGCATTCAAGCGTTCTGGCGGTACAGACTGCGGGGCGGAAGTCGATGGTATAATGCAAGACGAAACGCCTGCCATTTATCCTTCGGGGAAGAAAATCCTCTTGTTGTCAGGTGGCGAAGTCAACGTGATGATCACGGGGATGCCTAAACCGGAGCAAGCGATGCAGTGGATCGCTCAGGGAGCAGATCTTGTCCGAGAGCGCGTGGATATTCCGGACGATTTGAGCACCGCCTCGAATTGTTCAACATTTCCGGCTTTGAACCATCGTCTCGTGCGGCCTTCCTCGTTCACTGCACTGCGTTGGAGCAGCTCTTCGGCCCGGAGAAGGTCGACAAGAGGACGCTAAAAGACATTGAAGACATGGAAGGCGATCTCGAACAACGGGCTGCGGCTGCGAATACCGAGCGGGAGAAAACCAGGTTAGGTCGATTGAAGTTGCGTCTTAGCAACCTAAAGCGTTACTCAATCGCTTCTAGCCTTGAGGAGGGTATCACCAACCTGTTGGCAGCCAATGACATTCAACGCGCAAAAGAGATCAAGCTTGAGCTTCGTGAGATATCTCAGATACGAAACCGCCTAGCGCACGCGGGCCGGGCCGATCTCGGGGAGCCTCTCTTCGACTTCAGGCTTTGCTCAAAGCCGTAATTCTTGCGCGATTGAATTCTCTCTATGAGCGAACAAATGGCGTTTTGTAAACTTGTGTAGCGCATTGATCGATGTCAGCTTGACTCGTTGTTCGTTCGACGGCGGGCCACGCGAGCGTGCTTCGCTTGGCCGGACCCGGGTCATAATCTGCCGCTTTCGGCTGCCGCGCATGGGCAGGATCACCATTGACGGTAGGCTCAATCGAGTGCTCTGGGTTCTCAGGCACCGGTCGGCCCGGCGTGGTGATTACGATGTTTTTACATGGATCAAGTATGGCTTTGCGGTGGGGTGGCGTTAGGCGGCTTGCTGCGGATCTGGGCGCGTGTTGTCGATTGCCTCGCGGCTGTCGTCGAGACGGGACGTCCGGGCGCGGCATGTGGGGACTTTGCGCGGTTATGATGTCCATTTTCGGTTTCACCATGTTTTTTGGAATTTTCGGCGGCATATTGTGGGCCAACGCGCGCCGTTGGCGAAAACTCGCTGAGAGCTATGCCGGGGCGCCGCCTGCGCCTGCAGCACTTGAAGAGCGCAATCTGCAAAGCGCCGTTCTGCTTGGCCTCGACGGGGTCAATTCTCTGAAGGGCATTGTCAAGATTGGTGTTTACGAGGCGGGCGTCTCTCTACGCATCATGGCGCCGTTTTCGTTGTTCCACGCGCCGCTCTTTATTCCCTACGTCGACATCCAGGGCTGGGCAACGTCTTGGTATCTTGATGCGCGCTCGACCGAGCTGGCGTTTCGCCAAACACCAGAAGTCAAAATCGTCATGCCGGCTGAGCAGGCGGAGTGGATTCGCAGCTTTGCGGGACACAAAATGACGCTTCGAGAGACGAGCCCGCCCGATGGCAAAGCCGGCCAGGGGTGGCGCGCGCTGGCGTTGATCCATGCGGCCCTGTCATTGGTGCTGATCGGGTGGCTGTGCGTGCACTACGTGTCAGGTTTGCAGTTCTGATGTCTTATCGGGTGCTGCCAGTTCCACATCATAGCCGCCTGCACCTCATGCCATCTGCGCCGGACGGAAATTTGGTCCGGTAAAGCGTTTCACCGGCCGACCGCGCTCCAGGCGGTCATGGGCTGCGTGCGCGTCCTGGCGCGCTGTTATGGCCGACAATTCGCCTTGCAACTTGAGCAGCGCGTCGAGGCGTTCGAGCGCCAGTGCCTTGTTGCGATGCTGCGAGCGCTGGTCACGCGCGACGACGGCAAGGCCGCTGGCAACATGCACGGCGCGGACGGCGCTTTCCGTCTTGTTCTGATGCTGGCCGCCGGGGCCGCCCGCGCGGAATGCTTCGAAGCGCACGTCATTGGCGGCAAGCGCTGTTGCGACAGGCGGTGGCTCTGTCAGCTGGACGATGCCGATGAACCAGTTCTTCCGCTTGTGATGGGGACGGAGCGGGCTTTGCGCGACCCACTGAATCGAGCCGATCCAGGGCCGCGCAAAAGCCTCGGCGCCGTCACCGTGGATCACGAGAATTGCGGAGGCAGGGCCTTGTCCTTTCACGTTCGGGCCTTCGACACAGTCGACGTCGAGGCCGTTGGCGGTGGCTTGGGCCGTGATGGCATCGATGGTCTTGGCGACCGCGATCCGGCATTCCGCCGGACCACGGCCGCTGGTGAGAAGAAGGCGGATCATCGCCGGTTCTCCTTCCACGACTTGGTGCGCTTTTCCTCGCCAGAGGCTGGTCTGGCCTGGGCCTTTTTGAAGGTTACGAGTGGCCGGAACGTTGCCACCACGCGCGCCAGGCCGAAGCTTACGAGATCAGCGATGACGCGATCGATGTTCTTGTAGGCCTCTGGCGCTTCCTCCACGAGCAGGTCGCGGTCACCGCAGACGACGAGGCCGCCGTACGGATTGCGCTGCAGGCGCGCCACATCGGATTTCTTGGTCCGAATGCGGCCGTGCATAGAGGCGCGATCGTACTTGCGGCCAGCCCCGTGCGCCAACGACGCCAGCGTTTCCGGCTCAGCCGCCGCCAACGGCTGCACCAGATACGACAGCGTTCCGCGTGATCCGGGAACCGGCACCAATCCCCGATCGGACGCGGCCGCTCCTTTGCGATGCAGTGCCCTGCCGGAGGTGAAGGCAGCAGCCGTCTCGGACCGTGGGTGCATCTCCACCATGTTGTGCGGGAGGTCGTTGACCGCCCGCACCTGAGCCCGCGCGGCTGCAGCGGCCCGATCGGCAATGAGCTGCCGGTTGAGCTTTGCCCATCGCACGGCCTTGTCGTGCGAGTCCATGTAGGCCTGCCCCTCGGCACTGGAGGGATCAAGCGACGCCTCGCCGGCCGCCAGGACGCGTTCCAGGATCGAGAAGCCGAGGCCCCGCGAACCGGAATGCACGAGCACAAAGGCACTTGCGGCGTCGATGCCCGCCGCTGCTGCGACGTCTGGCATCAAGATTTCCTCGATGGCCTGGAATTCGCAGAAGTGATTGCCTCCGCCGATGGTGCCCAGGGATGCGTCGAAGGCGGTCGGTTCCAGTCCGGCGGGGGCAAGAACGCTTCGGGTGTCGCCGCTCCAGCGCTGGTCGAGCGTGTGCAACCGCTCGGCCAGCTGATCGAGACGCAGTTTGCGGGCCGCGACATCGAGCTGGAACAGACCCATGCCGCAGCCGATGTCGGAGCCGACCAGCTGCGGGTGAATGTGGTCCGCCAAGATGGCGCAGCCGACGGGGCCGTATTTGCCGGGATGGAGATCCGGCATGGCGGCCACCTTGCGGACCCCGGACAGGCTTGCGACCTGTTCGAGTTGCAATGTGGCATTGCCCTCGATCCATGATCTGGACGAGGCGAAGACGTGTATCGGCGCGCGGCCGACCACGATTGGGGAATTGCCCATTTGGAACGTATCCGGAGATGAGGTTCGTCAGCGCGGGCGCAACAGCAAACGCTGTCACGCGCACGTTCGGCCGCGAGTCACGCTGCTAACGCAAGCGAACCTTGGGCAATGCACCCTGACGGGGCGGCGAGACAGAAACGTCATCGAGCCTTCTCCGTGAATTGACCTCGCCGACAGCAGCGAACGTCCGTCGCATACTTAAGTGCTCTGCGACAGATGTGCAAGTCCGGGCCAGCGATCTGGTCAGCGAAGCGTTGCGATTGTGGGAGCAACCGTTGGGGTGAGCGCATCCGTTGCGATTGCATGGAGGCGGTTTACGACGTGCCGGTGGCGGTGCCCGCCATGGTCCGCGCACTTGGTGGGCTTGCGGTCGGCGCGGGGGGACGTTGTTTCTTTGGCGCGCGTCGGGCAGCATGGTGACAGAGCCATTCGCACTGCGGAGCCCTTCGCCCATGACCATTCCTGTCGAGCAGACCAACCGTCATATCAACGTTCGGCCTGAATGGCTGGCGCGCCATAGCGAGCCGGCGCTGGAGCCGGAGCTTGCGATCGTGGATCCGCATCATCATCTGTGGGCGCCGCCGGTGCGGCCGCAGCATTATTTTCTGGAAGAGTTCAATCAGGACCTGGCGCAGGGCCACAACATCGTCTCAACCGTCTTCATCGAGTGTCATGCCATGTACCGGGCGCGTGGACCGGAGGATATGAAACCGGTGGGCGAGGTCGAGTTTGCGAACGGGCAGGCTGCGCAGAGCGCCAGTGGGCACTACGGCCAGACTCGGATTGCGGATGGCATTGTTGGCTACGCGCCACTTGGTCTCGGCGGCGATGTCGAGCCGATTCTGGAGGCGATGGTGCGGGCGGGCGGCAAGCGCTTCAAGGGCGTGCGCAACATTTCAGCCTGGCATAAGGATCCGGAGGCGCGGGGCTCGTCGGCCAATCCACCGCCCGATCTGTTGCGAAACCCGAA
Organism: Hyphomicrobiaceae bacterium; assembly: GCA_041397705.1. GTDB lineage: Bacteria > Pseudomonadota > Alphaproteobacteria > Rhizobiales > Hyphomicrobiaceae. The sequence goes on along the minus strand of JAWKWC010000001.1, from coordinate 32,010 downwards.
GTTCATCGAGGGCTTGAAGGTTCTCACCCGCATGGGGCTCTCCTTCGACAGCTTCATGTACCACACGCAATTGCCGGAGATCGTGGCGGTGGCGCGCGCGTGCCCGGAGGCAAGCATCATTCTGAACCACTGCGGCGGCACGATTGGCATCGGCCCTTATGCGTCCAAGCGACAGGAGACGATGGCCGAATGGCGGGCGCTCATGAAGGACGTGGCGGCGTGCCCGAACATCCGTATCAAGGTCGGCGGGCTTGGTATGCGGCTCTTCGGGTTCGATATTCACGAGGGCGAGATGCCGCCCACCTCGGAGCAGGTGGCGGCTGCATGGCGGCCGCATGTCGAGACGTGCATTGCGTTGTTCGGGGCGAAGCGTGCCATGCTGGAGAGCAACTTTCCGGTCGACAAGGCGTCGTGCAGCTATGGCGTGTTATGGAACGCCTTCAAGCGCCTGACGGCCAGTGCTTCGGCTGACGAAAAAGCTTGGCTCTACCGGAAGTGTGCGGCGGAGGCTTACCGGCTGGAAATCTGATCCATCGGGATAGTTTTGTGTCGTTCTTTCCGTTCGATGCCGGCGTTCCGTAACATTGTTTGAGAGCGCCGGGTCGACTTATGGCCGGACTGGTGCAAAGCTGCGGGCAGCTGGGCTCGGTACAGGCCATCGGGGCATGCGTGCGGGGCTGGCGAAGGGTCGCTGCCTCGGTGCGCCGACTGATATATTCGAGCCTGTCGGGTGGCGATTGTCTCTTGCAACCTTTGGACAAGGATATGTTGTCATGACAAAATATTGGGCCGCGGTGTTGGTTGCCGGTGTGGTTGTGGTCGCTGGTGCGGCCACGGCGGTGGCATACTCAAAATGCTATCATTGCTATGTCGACGATTACGGCAAGAAGATCTGCCACGACATCTGTAGCTGCCAGGGGACACACTAATACCACTGGCCGTGACCAAGCTATGCAGGGCGCTGTGCCCGATGGCGTCGGGCTGCGCGCGCGTTGCCGTTTTCGCGGCCTGTTCAGCGCTCGGTCGCGGCGTGCCTCTGGCTTGTGACAGGGGATTTGGCTAAAGACTGGGGCGGCCTGATAACCCGACGGAGAGAGTTGCCCATGTCGCGCCCGGATGCCACCAGCCTGATCGCGCCGCGCCATCAATCCGTGCCCGTGAATGTGGGGGGCGTGGTGATCGGCGGCGGTGCACCGATCGTGGTGCAGTCGATGACCAACACAGACACCGCCGATGTGGTGGCCACGGCCGGCCAGATCGCCAGTCTGGCGCGGGCGGGGTCGGAAATCGTGCGCATTACGGTTGATCGTGACGCGGCAGCGGCCGCCGTGCCGCATATTCGCGATCGGCTGGCCAAGCAGGGCATCACGGTGCCGATCGTGGGTGATTTTCACTACAATGGCCATCAGCTTCTGGCCGACCATCCCGCCGCGGGGGAAGCCCTGGACAAACTGCGGATCAATCCTGGCAATGTCGGCTTCAAGGCCAAGAAGGACCGGCAATTCGGCGCCATCGTCGAGACGGCGTTGCGTTATGGCAAGCCGGTGCGGATCGGGGTCAACTGGGGCTCGCTGGACCAGGAGCTGCTGACCAGCTTGATGGACGAGAACGCCAAAAGCGCGACGCCCAAGCCGGCGCGGGCGGTCATGCACGAGGCGATCGTGCAGTCGGCCATCCTATCTGCGGAGCGGGCAGTGGAAATGGGGCTTGGCCCCGACAGAATCGTCATTTCCGCCAAGGTCTCAGCCGTACAGGACCTCATCGCGGTCTATACAATGCTTGCGGCGCGCTGCCATTATGCCTTGCATCTGGGGCTCACCGAGGCCGGCATGGGCTCGAAAGGCATTGTCGCCTCGTCGGCTGCCATGGGTATCGTGCTGCAGGCCGGCATCGGAGATACGATCCGCTTTTCGCTGACACCTGAGCCCGGCGGCGACCGGTCGTTGGAGGTGCGGGCGGCGCAGGAACTGCTGCAGACCATGGGGCTCAGGTCGTTCATGCCCGTGGTGACCGCCTGTCCAGGATGCGGGCGGACGACGTCGGCGGTGTTCCAGGAGTTGGCGCGGGATATTCAGGCCATGATCCGCGACCGCATGCCCGAGTGGCGCGAAGCTTATCCCGGGGTCGAGGCGCTCAACTTCGCGGTGATGGGCTGTATCGTCAATGGACCGGGTGAATCGAAGCATGCCGACATCGGCATTTCGCTGCCAGGGACCGGCGAGCAGCCAGCAGCACCTGTCTTCATCGACGGCAAGAAGGCCATGACGCTGCGTGGGCCGACCATCGCCAGCGATTTCAAGGCGATTGTCGAGGACTACATCGCCAAGCGGTTTGGGGCAACGGCGCGCGAGACCGTGTGACCGTTGAGGACGGACGCACTGAGCTCAGTGCCACAGGACGGCGGCTGCACCTGCCAGCAGGCCACACAGGAGCAGCACATATCCGGCAATATTGACGAATCGGGCGACGAAGAAGCGGGCGCCGTGCTTGAAGGCGGTCCGTGTGTTGCCGATGCGGCTGGCATCGGCGTGGAAGTCCTGCAACTGCTCGTTGACAATCCGGCCTAGCTCGTCGCGTGCTCCGGTGACGGATCGCCTTTTGACCAGCCGCCAGGCGGCATCGGTGGCGATGCCCGCTGGATCGTAGCGACCGGCCCAGCGGATCAACAAGATCCCGATAAGGCAGAGGGCGCCGGCTGTCGCCAGCAGAATCGGATGTTGCATGGCTGTGCTCCCTTGGCTGCCGGCAGGGGGCCTTCTAGGCGATCGAGAGAGTCAGAACCAGGACCGACAAGTGAGACCCGATGTGCACTGCAGGTTGTGTCTCGGCTGCAACATGGCCTAAACATCACAGTTATGAGACAAACGTTAGGCCGCCCTTAACTGCTGTGGAACGAGACTTGAGTTTGCCACTGTGTGGAGTCATGTAGTGGTGACATCGGCGTGAGGGCGTACGGCCGTAGGATTTAGGGATTATGCAGCGCTTGAAATGGATGTTGGCCTGCGCAGCAGTTGTCGTGCTGAGCACGTCTGCTCCAGCGTTCCAAGAGACGAAAGGCGGCGTTGCCGAGGGGCAACAGGGCGGGGCGCAGATTGCGCCTGGTGCGGTCGAGTCGCCGAATCTTGAGCTGAAGGATACCGGGGTATCGGTGGCGCCGTCGACAGGGGTCGAGGTGCGCATTCCGGGCCTGGGTAAGCTTGGTGTATTGCCGAAATTCGATTTTGGGCTGGAACTGCTCTACGGCCTCAACGAAGCCAAAGGCCGGGATACGCCGGACCGGCTGCCGACCAATGGCGATGATGACGTGCAGATCCGGGGATCGTTCAAGCACCGGTTCTGAGCAACCGAGATTGCCGTATCGCAAGCGGCGGCGCGGCAGATCGGGGCGTTCGTTTGCTGACTTGACCCAAGGGCGCCAATGGCGCCCTTTTGTCGTTCGACGCAGCGCGCCTGTAGGCGAAGGTTAACGACACATTCATGCTGTCTTGGGAGTTTGTAGCTCGCCCTGGCTTTCTGTGGTTCTAGTCACCCGCCTTGGAACCACTTCAGCGGGGTCATTGGATTTGTCGCGTGTTTTTTGTTCTTCAGTTCTGGCTTTGGCTGCCCTGTCCACCCTACCGGGAGCGGCGAGTGCGGGCTCGCCAGAGCCGCTACGCCAAAAACTTGCCGGGCAGACCGTGATGGTCAGCACGGCGGTTGGTGAAATTCCTATCCGCTATCATTCAGACGGATCTCTTTCCGGGCGGGCAACCGCTTTGCAGGCCATCAGCACGGGCCCCAAAGTGGATCACGGGCGGTGGTGGGTGGTGGCCGATAAGGTCTGCCAGAAATGGAAGCGTTGGCTCGACGGCGGGGAGCACTGTTTTCGCGTGCGGATCGTCGGCCGGACGATCCACTGGGTGCATGAGGACGGGCGCGAGGGCAAGGCACGGCTGCTGGGAGAGTAGGTCCCTGGGCGCGCAAGGGCTTACCGCGCAGCGGGGTAAGCTGCTTCGGACATGTGCTGCGCGTGCTTGAGACAGCATCGCGCACTGGTCTGCATCACGAAACGCGCTAAGCTTTGCGGCCGCGTGCTTCAATCCGCTGCCATGCCGCCATCAGGAGCCCCGCCATGCGCCGCCAACTTCGCCTCAATCTTTTCATCCAGAGCCGTGGACATCATGAAGCCGCGTGGCGTCATCCGAAGGCCGCACCAGAGCCGCTGACCGACATCAGCTACTACATCGACATGGCGCGGAGGGCGGAGGCGGCGCGGTTCGATTCCATTTTCTTTGCCGATCAATTGGCTTTGGCGAACGACGTGGCGCAGGCCGGCCGCAACTGGCTGGAGCCGGTGATGGTGCTCGGCGCGCTGTCCATTGCCACGGAGCGGATCGGGCTGATTGCAACGGCCTCGACGACCTACTCGGAGCCATTCAATCTGGCGCGTCAATACGCAACGCTGGACCACATGAGCAAGGGGCGGGTTGCCTGGAATATCGTGACGTCGTGGGCGCCGGCTGCAGCCGCCAATTTCGGCGACGAGAAGCAGCTTACGCATGCCGAGCGCTACGAGGTGGCCGAGGAATTCGTCACGGTTGCGAAGGCGCTCTGGGATAGCTGGGCCGACGATGCAGTGCTCGACGACCGTGCCAGCGGGCGCTACGCCCGTGCCGACCGCATTCGCGCCATCAATTACAAAGGCAAGCACTATGCGGTTGCCGGCCCGATGAACCTGCCGCGCGGGCCGCAGGGCCGGCCGGTGCTGGTGCAGGCGGGATCCTCGGACACGGGGCGCGGATTTGCTGCGCGTCACGCGGAAGCGGTTTTCACCGCGCACATGGAGAAGGCAACGGCGAAGGCGTTCTACGCGGACCTCAAGGCGCGGGCGGAGGCGGCGGGGCGGCGACGCGACCAGATTCTGATTCTGCCGGGCTTGTCGGCGATGATCGGCTCGACGGAGGCGGAAGCGAAAAGGCTGGCGGCGGACTTGGGCGATCTGGCCGATCCCGAGGTGGGGCGCAAGCGGCTATCGGGACGGTTCGGTGGTCATGACTTCTCGCACCTGGCGCTGGATAAACCACTGTCGCCTGAGGACTTTCCGGACCCTGAGACGGTGGAGGCAGCCCGCAGCAGGACCGAGGTGATCGTCGGGCTGGTGCGGCGCGACAAGCCGACGTTGCGCCAGTTGCTCTCCTATCTCGCCGGGGCGCGGGGGCACTATACGTTTGCGGGCACGCCGGAGCAGGTGGCGGACCTCATCGAAGACTGGTTTGGCGACGGGGCAGCCGACGGCTTCAATGTCATGCCGCCGGTGCTGCCGTGGATGCTCGACGTGTTCGCCGCCGAAGTGATCCCGATCCTGCAGAAGCGTGGCTTGTTCCGCACGGACTACGAGGGCACGACTTTGCGCGAGCACTACGGCTTGGCGCGGCCCGGCGGAGGCTGGTGAGGGCGGCGATGCGCCGGACCTTCTCTTGCCAGCGCTGCCCATTCTGTCGGGCGTGTCTTGTGGCGGCGCACGCCAGCGGCTCAAGATGTTTTTGTTGAAGCGGTCGCGCTTAAGCGACGGACCGCAGAAGCTCGTTCAAGTCTCCGCGCGAGCGCTTGGCCAATCGAAAAGCTGACGAGTGGGCTGCCGCTTGCCACACGCGCGTTGACTGATTCGTTGCGGATTTGCAGCGTCGCCAGCGCAAAAAATTTTTGATCGATGTTTTCGACTGATTCGGCTTGGCAGTTGTGAATAACTTGTTAACTTCTGCTCCTGTTGGCACCTTCCCATCGGGCGTCTCGCTTGGGTGCCGAAGGGGGCGTGTCTCAGTTCTTGGTGTGTTCGTAGCGTTGGTGTCGAGGAGCTATCCCGGTGCATGCGTATCGCGTCTTTGCCTGCCTTGGCAGGCGTGCGTTTGTGAAAAGTACAGCGTTCTTTGCGTTGATTGCGCTTGTGCTCGGGTGCGGTGCCGTGGGCTCGCACACAGCGGCAGCCGCGACCGTTCAAGACATCGTCGGTACGGTCCAGATCAACCGTGGTGGCGGTTATCGCGCTATTTCGGGGCCGACCATCGTTGAGCGCGGGGATACCGTGGTTGCCAAGCAGAACAGCTCGGCCGTAATCGTCTACGAGGACGGTTGCCGTCAGACGGTGGAGCCAGGGCGAATTGTTTCCGTGGGGGCCCGCGATGGGTTGCGCTCCGTGGGATCACTTAAGGATGAGCCGGTGCGCCGGGAATGCGTATTGTCCGAGCCAGCCGATCATTACCTGCTCAAGGCGGCCGCCGTCGGAGCCGGGGCAGTCGCTGTCGGCGTAGGCATTGTGGTCATCGGAACCGACAAGAAAATCCGGTCAGTCCCTGACGGCGCACGTTGGCGGCTTTGACTTGGCTGAGCGGACGCATGAGACTCGTGCGTCCGGAGCCATTTCTCAGACTTTCTCGACGAAGCTAGCGACGACGCGCTTGGTGTCGCCAATGTCAAAGTCGATGGTGAGTTTCTCGCCTTCGACGTGGGCGACGGTGCCCTCGCCAAATTTCTGATGCATGACGCGATCGCCCTTTGCGATGCCGTGATTGTCGGCCGTGGAAGAGGCGATGATCTTGCCTTCGATGGTGAGCGGGCCGGCTGGGCGCCGTTTGCCCGCAAAATTGCCGCCGCGTGCGCTGGCGCCTGCGTTGCCAAAATTGCTGCGGCCGGCGTTTTTGGTACCACCAAAGTTGCCACCGGATTGGGCCTGGGCGCGCTGCCAGCCCGGCGTTTGATAGGTGGAGCGGAAGGCGCCCGGGCCTTCGTCAAAGCGGCTGGCACCATAGGGATTTGCGCGGCCCAGTCCAGCGTAAGCGGCGCCGAATGGCGACTTTGCTTCCAGCACCTCGACGTGGCTCTCGGGCAGTTCGTCGATGAAGCGCGACGGGGAGGCGGATTGGTAGAGGCCGCGCGTGCGCCGGTTCTGGGCGAAGGACACGTGCGCTTGCTTGCGGGCGCGGGTGAGGCCGACGTAGGCCAATCGGCGCTCCTCCTCGAGACCGGCGAGGCCCTGCTCGTCGAGCGAGCGTTGGTGGGGGAAAAGGCCTTCTTCCCATCCTGGCAGAAAGACGGTGTCGAATTCCAGGCCTTTGGCGGCGTGGAGCGTCATGATGGAGACGCGGTCGCCGTCGTCGCCCTGCTCGGTATCCATGACGAGCGAGACGTGCTCGAGGAAGCCTGCGAGGGATTCGAAGGCGTGCATGAAGCGGACCAGCTCTTTCAGGTTTTCGAGCCGGGACTGGGCCTGTGGGCTCTTATCCGACTGCCACATGGCGGTGTAGCCGGATTCATCGAGGATCAGTTCGGCCAGCTCGGTGTGCTTCATGGTCTCGATGAGGCCGCGCCAGCGTTCGAAATGCGCGATGACGCCGGACAGCGCGCGGCGGGCCTTGGGCGTCAGCTCCTCGGTTTCGGCCATCTCACGGGCGGCTAGATACATGGGAATAGCGCGGGCGCGGGCCAGATCGTGGATGCGTTTCACGCTGGTATCGCCCAGGCCGCGTTTCGGCACGTTGACGATGCGCTCGAACTTGAGGTCGTTCGATGGGTTGGCGGTGATCTCCAGGTAGGCGATGGCGTCGCGGATTTCCTGTCGCTCATAGAACCGGGGGCCGCCGATGACGCGGTAGGGCAGGCCCAACGTTACGAAGCGGTCTTCGAGCACGCGCATCTGGAAAGAGGCGCGCACGAGAATTGCGATCTGGTTGAGGGGGTGGCGCTGCTTTTGCAAGCCCTCGATGGCGTCGCCGATGGTCCGGGCCTCTTCCTCGTCATCCCACACGCCAGCCACAGTTGGGTGCTCGCCATCCCCGCTTTCGGTAAAGAGCGTTTTGCCAAGGCGGCCCTTGTTGTGGGCGATGAGGCCGGAAGCGGCACCCAGGATATGTCCGGTGGAGCGATAATTGCGCTCGAGGCGAATGACCTTGGCGCCTGCGAAATCCTTCTCGAAGCGCAAGATGTTGTCGACTTCGGCGCCGCGCCAGCCATAGATCGACTGGTCCTCGTCGCCAACGCAACAGACGTTAGGTGTGCCCTGCGCCAGGAGACGCAGCCAGAGATACTGAGCGACGTTGGTGTCCTGGTATTCGTCGACGAGGATGTAACGGAAGCGCTTGTGGTAGTCGGCGAGGATGTCGGGGTTCTCGCGGAACAGGCGTATGCATTCGAGCAGCAGATCGCCGAAGTCGGCGGCGTTGAGCTCCTTCAGGCGGACTTGGTAGTCTGCATAAAGTTTGGCGCCCTGGCCATTGGCGAAAGCGTGGGATTCGCCCTTCGGCACCTGCTCGGGCACGAGGCCGCGATTTTTCCAACTATCGATCAGTGCCGCGAGTTGGCGTGAGGGCCAGCGGTCCTTGTCGAGGCCGGCGGCTTCGATGACCTGCTTCAACAGGCGGTTCTGGTCGTCCATGTCGAGGATGGTGAAGCCCGTCTTGAGGCCCACCAGCTCGTGATGGCGACGCAGGATCTTGACGCCGATGGCGTGGAATGTGCCAAGCCACGGCATGCCTTCGATGGCCCCGCCGACAAGGTGGCCGATGCGCTCCTTCATCTCACGCGCGGCCTTGTTGGTGAAGGTTACGGCAAGAACCTGGGAGGGAAAAGCGCGCCGGGTTGCCAGGATGTGGCCGATGCGCGTGGTCAGCACGCGGGTCTTGCCGGTGCCGGCGCCGGCGAGGACGAGCACGGGGCCATCGAGCGATTCGACGGCTTCACGCTGTTCGGCGTTGAGGCCTTCGAGGTAGGGGACGGGGGGCTCGGCCTTGGCCAGGGCGCGCTCGGAGATCGAGCCGCGCGTGATTGGCGGCGGCGGAGCTGGCTCGCCGGCTAATGGGTTGGCCTGACGACCCGGCGCAGGCGGCAGGTCGAAGGGCACATCTTCGCCGTCGAAGCCGTCATCGATCGGCTGATTGGCGGATTTTCGATTCGCAGGGCTCATGGGGCCTTATAGCACGCCGGATGCGGCTACAATCCGGCGTGCGGGGTTTGTTCCCCGATTATGGCTGATGCCAGTGCGATGGGGCGCTCAGGGCTTCTTCGGTTCGGCCGGTGGCGGGGTGGTGCCGCCCGAAGCGGGTTCATTGGGCGCGGGGTCGTCATAATAGAGGTAGCCTTCCTCGATCGAGACGCGATCGTTGGGCTCCAGTTCGTATTCGTCCTCTGCCTTGCCATTGAGCCGGATCACGCAGCCCTTGGGACAGATGCTGTCCAGCGTCTGCTCAGGCTTGAGCGTCTGCTCACTGGTCTTGGTGCCGTTGTCCTCGATGATGGTCAGTTGATGGTCTTTGGTGTCGCGATTGGTCACGGTAACGCTTGCGGTTGCTGCCGTCGCCGACAGCGCGAGCAGCAACAGGCAGGTCGCAGTGGAGGCCTGCATCAGGGTCCGGGACGTCATTGGGGTCGACTCCGAAGTTTTTGCCGGCTCGCCGGGCCATGGTGATGCCGTGTGGGCAGCCCATTGCCGGCCTGACGCCATCATCTGGGCCGAAAAAAGCTCGGCGAGCCCGGCGATGTTGTCGATTTTCGGCCGCCGCGCAATAGGAGACGGAAGCGCAGGCCTGTCGCAGGCATGCGCAGCGCGGCGGCGCGCACGTCCGCTTCACACGGTCGGGCGGACGTCGAAGCCTTGCGGCGTGGGGCCGGTTTCTTCGAGGACCTTCAGCATGTCGACGCGCGCGCCACGGGGGCCGACACGGGCGCGTTGACACAGGTCCTCGACGTCGGCTGCGGGGCCTGCAACGACCGCTTCGACACCGCCGTCGCGGCGATTGCGGACCCAGCCGTGCAATCCGCGCGCAGCGGCCTCCTGAATGACGAAAGCGCGGAAGCCGACGCCCTGCACACGCCCTTCGATACGCAAACGGACGCAGAGGTGGGCGGGTGATACGGGCGGAGACATTCGCGTTTGCTCATCAGTAGCCGAGGGCGCAGCCGTCCTTGCGGGGATCGGAGGCGCCGGTCAGCGTGCCGGTGTCGTGGTTCATCATGACGATCTGACCGCCACCCCAGGGGTCGACCTTCCTCTCCATGGGATGGCCGAGTTCGGCGAGCCCCCGGTAAACCGGCTCCGGCACCGAATGCTCGGCCCAGCAGGTGCCATGCTCGAAGAAGACGCGCGAGCAATCGAGCGCCTCCTGGGGGTCGAGGCCATATTCCAGCATGTTGGAGAGCACATAGGCGTGGCCTGCCGGTTGCAGGTTGCCGCCCATGACACCGAACGATGCCCAGGGCTTGCCGTCGCGCATGGCCATGGCGGGCACCAGCGTGTGCATGGGGCGCTTGCCGGGCGCGATGCAGTTGGGATGCTTGGGATCCAGTGAAAAGCCCTGGCCGCGGTTCTGGAAGAGGACGCCGGACTTGCGGGCCATGATGCCGGAGCCGAAGCCCGAAAATATCGAGTTGATGAAGGAGACGGCCATGCCGTCCTTGTCGACCACGGTCAGGTAGGTGGTGTCGGTGCCCCCTGGCACGGGGATGGGGCCGAGGTCGGGTTTGCGGACCTTGCGGTCGATGCGCGAGACAAGCTCGTCTGCAAAGGCATCCGACAGCATGTGGTCGACGGGAACGTCGGCCATTTCCGGGTCGGCAACGAACTTGTCGCGCATGGCGTAGGCGAGGCGAACCGCCTCCATCATGACGTGATAGCGCTCGACCGACTGGGGACCGTCGCCAAGGCGGCCGAAGCGGTTCAGCATCTTCAGCATGACCAGTGCGACCACGCCCTGATTGTTGGGGGGCATCTCCCAGACATCGACGCCCTTGTAGGCAACGGATATGGGATCGACGTAGCTGCAGGCCTGGACGGCGAAATCCTCGAGGGTGTGGAGGCCACCCAGCGCCTTGAGCTCGGTGACCATGTCCTCTGCGACTTCGCCGGTATAGAAGCCGTCGCGCCCCTTGTCGGCGATGCGTTTCAGGGTGGCTGCGAGCGCGGGGAGCGCGATCACTTCACCGGCCTTCGGTGCGCGTCCGCCCGGCAACAGGTGATGGGTTGCGGCTGGATTGGCTTTCAGTTTGTCGGTCAGGCTTGCCCAGTCGAAGGCGATGCGCGGGGCTACAACAAAACCGCGCTCGGCTGTTTCGATGGCTGGCGCCAGGACGTCGGCAAAGGAGCGGGTGCCGTGGTCCTTGAGCAATCGCGCCCAGCCGTCGATGGCGCCCGGCACGGTGACGGCGTGCGGACTTTGCATCGGCAATGTCGTGATGCCGGCCTTGGCGTACCAGTCGGCGGTTGCGGCCTTTGGGGCGTGGCCGGAGGCGTTCATGGCGATCGGCTTTTTCATGCCGGGCTTTGCAATCAAGGCGAAGCAATCGCCGCCGATGCCGGTCATGGCCGGTTCGACGACACACAGCACGGCCGTGGCGGTGATGGCGGCATCGAGCGCGTTGCCGCCAGAGCGCAGCATTTCAATGGCTGCGAGGCTGGCAAGCGGGTGAGACGTGGCGCACATGGCATTGCGCGTGATGACGGGGGATCTGCCGGGATAGTGGAAGTTTCGCATGTGTTGGCGTGCTCCTTGGTGGCCGGGCAGCGTTTGGCTTTCGGTGGGTTCGAGTGGGCGCGGACGTCTCAGTCGGGGCGTGGCGGGAAATACTGTGGCGCTTGACGGCGGTCGTGGAGACCATAGTCGCGGCTGACGAGAACGAGCTGCGCTGCGCTGACGCACGGATCGGATGCGGCGGTCCGCAACGTCTCATAGCCCGTCTGGCGGTCCGGTGCGTCACCGACCCAAGCGAATTCGCCAGGACGGTAAACACTTTCGAAGCCTTCGCCAATATCGCCGCCAGCGACAAGTCTGGAGTAACTGCGAATGACGATCGCAAACCGCTCCGGCGTCAGCAAGGGGTCGTTGTAGGGCAAGCCTTCGATCTGGGGGGCCACACCGCCGCCCTCGCCGCCTTCTGCGATGACAGGGCCAACGCGCAACCGGTAGTCTTCAAAGACGGATTTGCGGCCGGATGCCTGGGCGCCGTGATGTCGTGCGTTGGTGCGCCAGCGGGTGAGGGATGCTTCATCCGCCCAGATCTGATGGGAGAGCAGCGTTTTCGGCCGGATCAGGCTCTTGTAGCGGTCAAGAAAGATCAGGCCGCCATTGCGCTCGAGCTCTGGTTTCAGGGCCGTGGCGATGTCGAGGTAATGTCCCTCCTGACCGGTCTTTGGGGTCACCTCGAAGAAGAGAGCAATCATGACGCCTCGGCAAAATGGGGGCTGGTGAGGCGCCAATGTGCACGAGGCGCCCGGCCTTGCCTAGGCCGGACGCCTCGTTTTGCTCTTATGTTACGGCTTTGCTGCCGGGCAAGCCTGGCGGTCTGAGGCCACTTATGCCTCTGCGCGCGGGGCTCCCGCCTGGGCAACCTTGCTGGTCCCGAAAATCATCCAGCAGATGAAGCTCAGGCCAACGAAGCTTGCCAGTGCGCCACCAAGTGAAAGCGGTATGCTGCCGAGGGCGCCATGCAAGGCCGAAGCCAGAAAGGCGAGGCTGAAGACAATCAAGCTCGTCATCGCCAGAGCGGTAAGGCTGGCAAGCATGTCGCTGCGCACGAGGATGTTATTGGGTGACGAGCGCGACATGTTGAAGACGAATGTGTTGAAGAGGGCCGTGATGGTCATGCCGGCGAAAGCGGCCACAAGAGCCATGGAGTTTGACATGGACGTTCGTCCCGAAGGCCATCTCTGCGACACCGGAGGCGTTCATCCTCAGACGTTCGGCGAGTGGCACTGAACACGCGATAGCCCTTCGCGCAGGTTGGCAGGGATCTTCGCAGGGCCACAAATTTCCGTTGTGGTTCGAAACACCCGCCATTTTATATTATGTAACATCTTGGATCGTTGCGGAATGGGTGAAACAAGGCGGTTTCACGAAAACGCATTGATATTCATTGGTTCATGCGGCTTGCGCATGGCTGGCGCCGACGTGGGATGCCCAATTCTTTTATAATTCTACTCTGTATCAATAGTTTGATGAATTTTCTCGGTATCTTGTTGGTTCCGGAGCGGCTCCGGGTTTCCATAAATATGGTGTAACTAAGAGCGTAAAAACCGTATTGAAAAAACCGCCCGGAGGCGGTTTTACGAAAATTTTATGAGGCGGTTTTGCCCGCGCGCATTGCTGTAAGCGATTTTCGCTGGATCAGGCGAATTCCAAAATGACCGCGTCGACGGCGAGGCTGTCCCCGGATTTGGCGTTGATGGTTTTGACGACGCCGTCGCGCTCGGCGCGCAGCACGTTCTCCATCTTCATGGCTTCGACCGTGCACAACGGTTCGCCGGCCTGAACTTGCTGGCCGACCTCGACATTGATGGTCTTGACGAGACCCGGCATCGGGCAGAGCAGGAATTTGGAGGTGTCGGCCGCCACCTTCTCCGGCATCAGGGCCGCGAGGCGGGCTTCGGTCTCGGTGTAGACGTGGGCTGAAACGGACAGTCCGCGCCAGGCGATGCGGTGGCCGTTGAGGATCGGCCGGATCTCGGCGGCGTAGGATTTGCCGTCGATGGTGCCGGTCCAAACGGGCGCGCCGGGCTGCCAGTTGGAGACCACCTCGTGGGGCCGCCTGGGGGATGCATCGCCGCCGGTGATGGCCACGGAATAGGGTTCGCTGCCACCGCCGGAGACTTCCAGCCTGGTCTCGATCTTGTCGGTGATGACAACGCGGCGGCGGGCGAAGTGTACGCCATTGCCCATCATCTGATTGCTGATCTGGCGGCGGCGGGCGTTCGACTGATGATCGATAACGCCGGCGATGATGGCCATGATCTCGCGCTCGTGATCGTCTGGCGTGCGAGGGACGAAGCCCGACGGAAACTCCTCGGCGATGAAGCCGGTCGACAGGTTGCCCTCGCGCCAGCGCGGGTGCTGCATGAGCGCTGTCAGGAACGGGAGGTTGTGCTGGATGCCGTCGATATGAAACGCATCCCGTGCCTCGGCCTGCGCGTCTATGGCGGCGATGCGGGTGCTGGCGTGGGTCACGAGCTTGGCGATCATCGGGTCGTAGAACATGGAGATCTCGCCGCCTTCCGTGACGCCGGTATCGTTGCGTACGGTGATGCCATCGCGGCTCGATTCGGCGGGCGGCCTATAGCGCACGAGGCGGCCGATTGAGGGGAGGAAGTTGCGGTAGGGGTCCTCTGCATAGATGCGGCTTTCCACGGCCCAGCCGTTGAGCTTCACGTCCGCCTGTTTGATCGGCAGCTTTTCGCCAGCGGCGACGCGGATCATGAGTTCGACGAGGTCGAGGCCGGTGACAAGCTCGGTGACGGGGTGCTCGACCTGCAGGCGCGTGTTCATTTCGAGGAAGAAGAACGAGCGATCCTGGCCAGCGACGAATTCGACGGTGCCGGCTGAATCGTAGCCGACGGCCTTGGCAAGGGCGACCGCCTGCTCGCCCATGGCCTTGCGAGTCTTGGCGTCCAGAAGCGGGGAGGGAGCCTCCTCGATGACTTTCTGGTTGCGTCGTTGAATGGAGCACTCGCGCTCGCCCAGGTAGACGATGTTGCCGTGCTTGTCGCCGATCACCTGGATCTCGATGTGGCGCGGATTCTCGATGAACTTCTCGATGAAGACGCGGTCGTCGCCGAAGGACGAGCGGGCTTCCGACCGCGCGAGCTCGAAGCCCTCGCGGCACTCTTTGTCCGAGTAGGCAATGCGCATGCCTTTGCCGCCGCCGCCCGCCGACGCCTTGATCATGACGGGATAGCCGATTTCAGCCGCGATATGCACGGCCTGGTCGGGGTCTGCGATCTCGCCGAGGTAGCCTGGGACGGTTGAGACTTTTGCTTTTGCGGCTGCCTTTTTCGATTCGATCTTGTCGCCCATGGCGGCAATGGCCTTGGGGTTGGGTCCGATGAAGACGATGCCGGCTTTTGCAAGCGCGGTCGGGAAGGCTTCGCGTTCGGAGAGGAAGCCGTAGCCGGGATGCACAGCCTCGGCGCCGGTCTCTTTGCAGGCGGCAACGATCTTGTCGATGACAAGGTAGGAGTCGGCGGCGGCGGGGGGGCCGATGTGGACGGCTTCGTCGGCCATTTCGACATGCAACGCATCGCGGTCGGCGTCGGAGTAGACGGCGACGGTCTTGATCCCCATTTTGCGGGCCGTCTTGATCACGCGGCAGGCAATTTCGCCACGGTTGGCGATTAGGATCTTCTTGAACATCGGTCCTCACTGTCTCCAGGGCGATGGTGCTCGTGCCAGGGCTGGCTCGTCGCTGTGGTCGCTTTGCGCTGGAAGCGCGAAGCGGCGCGAGGGCGGCGCCCTGTTCGGTCTCAAGGGCTGCAGCCCGCCGTGGCAAGCACGCAAATGGGAGGGCCAGTCCTAGCAGTCCCAGCCCAGGCTTGCCAGTACCGGCGGACTAAAGTGCACCGTCGGCGCGTGCCGCCGGCTCAGGTCATGTTGGGTATGGTTAGCGAGGCCCGGGTGATCAGGCGCTGGCGTACGAGGTCCACTGCGGAGCGCAGGTCGTAATAGTCCTGGGAGAAGGTCAGCGGGACACGGATGCCGGCCACTGCATGCTCGATCAGGTCCAGGTCATTGCGCAGGCGTGCGATCTGGATGTCGGTGGTCGAGACGGCCAGGCGGGCTTCCAGGGCTTTGAGGCGCCCGTACCAGAAGTTGATCCGACGCTTGATGCGCCAGCGGTAGAGCAACGGAATGCCCTTGAAGATGGGAATCAGAAGGCCGGCAACTGGCACGGCGATCACGATCATGCGTTCGATGAAGGTGGCGAGCCAGAACGGCAGGTAGCGTTTCAAGAAGGAAGGGCCGGCCTTGTAGTAGCGCTCGGCGTCCTCGGCCATCTCAAGCTCGGGATCGATCGGCTTGGGGTACTCGTTGATGACGTTGAACAGACCGCCGCGGCTGTGGACCTCGCGGGCGGCATCGATCAGTAGCCCCTCGAGGGCGGGATGCAGGCTTTTGCGTACGGCCAATGCAGCGACCGGGGCGACAAGGGTCACGTCGTTGGCCGGAATGTCGTTGATCAGATCGAAGGCGCCGCGGGGCAAAGTTATGCGTTTGAGGTAGGGGTGGAGGCGGGTGTAGGCGTCGGCCTGTGCAAACCCCATCAGGCGCACGGATGCCTCGCGCATGAGCTTCTGGATGATGCCGGACTGGGGGGCCATGGCGAGAAAGACGGCGTCCACCTCACCCTTGAGCAGGGCTTCTGCGGCTTGACCGCCGCTGATCGGTGCCAGAGTGGCGCTGTTGGCGTCGATGCCGTTCGAATCGAGCAGGGCGAGCGCCAGGTGACGGGTGCCGCTGCCGTCGGGGCCCACAGCAAGGCGCATCCCCCGCAACTGGTGAAGTGCATCGAGCGCCTTGGCGCTGCGGTAGAAGACCCATAGCGGCTCGGGGAACATGCGGCCCAAGGAGACGATGTCGGGCGTTGCCTGGCTGTTGGTGATGCCGCCCTGCAGGAGCGCGACGTCGACGCCGCTGTTTGGGGAAGCCAGCAGCCGGACGTTTTCGATCGATCCTGCCGTGGCGCGGACCTCGAGATGGATGCCGGATCGTTTCAGGACCTCGGCGTAGCGCTTGGCGAAGCCGTAGTAGGCGCCAGACTTGCCGCCTGTTGCGATGGTGATGCGGTTCGGCGGTGCCGGCTGGACAAACTGCAAGAGCAGCCAGATCAGACCGCCGAGCAAGGCCAGCACCGGAACCGCGATCAACAGGATTTCGGAGGCGGCGAGGGAGGCGTCTGCGCTCAAACTCGCCTGTGGGGTGGCTGTGGGGCGCGCAGCGGATTGCGCGCGCTGGCCCCGACCACGAGGCACATCGTCCATGGCGTTAATGGGATTACTCCCCCGGTTCTATTGGCAACTGTCCGATGAGCCGCAACCTATGCCGAAGCAAGGTGCCAGGGCAATGGCTCCGAATATGCGCGGGAAGGCGGGCATCGGTGTGGCCGTCATGTGGTGGGGTTGCGTCTGGCGTCGGCGCCAGCGGCAAGCATTTTCAAGCAAATGGATCATGCCGGACGCGCCGGCCAGCGAGACTGTGGCAGCGCGCCGGAATGCGTTCAGGGCGTGAAGGGATGGAAGCTCAACGGAAAAAGGGAAGTCGAGGGGGTATCACGTTCCCAAAATAACAGCGCTGCCGTCCAGGGCTCGTGTAGGAGCCTGAACAGCAGCGCTGATGTCACGTCGCAGCTTGGCCAAGCGTTCTTGGCTCAGGCTGCCTTCTTGTTGGCCAACTGGCGCGCCGCTGCGGCGGCCTGCTGGACGCTTGCCGAGTGGCGGCTCTTGCCGGGGACGAAAGACAGGGGCCAGTGCTGGATGCAGTAGGGTCGGCCAAAGGACTTGTTGTGCGCCGCAAAATGGAAATCGGCCTTGCGGGGATCGCCAACCAGCCACCGGCACTCATTGGCCTCGAGCTCGAGCAGCGTCTTGTGCTTGGAAGCTTTGTTACTCATGTTCGCAACTCACCATGTCAATGGTTTATCCTGAGCATGAAGATAGGGTGTCGTCCGCTGCGTTGCAACATTAAATTTGTGCGACGCACAAACGCAGGTGCCGTTTTGCTTCTGGCACCTTTGGGGCCGCACCGCGTGGCTGCAGCGCAAATCAGGCCAGGAAGCGGCTGCGCAGGCGGGTGAAATCCTCCACGGCGGCCTCCAGGCGCTGGAAGGCAGCATCGTCCTGGGCGATCGATAGAACGATCATGCCGCGCCTGGCCATGTAGATGCCACGGTCCAGCAGGTCGAAGAAAAACAGCTCTTTCAGGTCTTGGTTGGCACTGTCGGCGTCGGCTTCGTTGCGGATAGGGTTACGGGTGAAATGAACGGCGATCATCGAGCCGCGGCCCGTGAACTGCATGCCAGCCCCACCGGACTTGGCGATGGCATTGAGCCGTTCGCGGGAGTCGATCACCACGGGCGTTGAGTGCGGTGACGACATCGGGTGTGAGATGCGCTTGAGCGCGGCGATACCGGCGCTCATGGTCAGTGTGTTGTTGTTGAAGGTGCCGGCATGGGGGAGTGCATCAGGCCTTCCCGGATCGAACAGGGCCATGACATCGGCGCGGCCGCCGAAGGCGCCAAAGGACATGCCGCCGCCGACGTATTTTCCAAGAGTGGTGAGGTCGGCCTCAAGCCAAACTCGCCTTGCAGTCCGCCGGGGGCGGGCGAGAGGTCATGACCTCGTCGAAAATCAGCAGTGCGCCCGTTTCGTTGGCGACCGTGCGCAGGCCTGCGAGGAAGGCCGGGTCTGCCGGAATGCAGCTCGTTGATCCGAACATCGGCTCGACGATGATGCAGGCGAGGTCAGCAGCATGGGTGGTGGCCAATGCGCGTACGCTGTCGATATCATTGTAGTTGGCCAGGAGGAAAGGGAACGGGGCGTTGACCGGGGAACCGCCCTTGCGGAAGTAGAGGACGCCACCGTGGTAGCCTCCGGTGAAGACCATCACCTTGCTCCGCCGGGTGAAGGCGCGCGCCAGGGAAATTGCCAGCAGGTTGGCTTCGGTGCCTGAATTGGTAAAGCGCACGTGCTGCATTGCGGGAAAGCGGCTGGTGACGGCCTCGGCGAGTTCGACTTCGAGCGCGGTGTGACCGCCGATGTTGACGCCGAAATCCAGTGCGCCCTCGATGGCTTGACGGATGACGGGATGCGAATGGCCGAACATGCCAGCGGTATATTCCGCGAGGAAATCCACATAGGTGTGGCCGTCGGCATCGGTGAGGTGACAGCCTTCGCCGCCAACGAAACGCAGCGGGAAGGGGCCGAAATAGAGGACCGTGCGCGTATTGCCGCCGGGAAGATGGCGTTCGGCTGCCTGTTGCAGGGCCAAACTTTTCGGATTTGCTGCGGTGTAGTTGGCGCGGGCGGCGGTGATGGCGTCTGCGAGGCTGGCGTTGGCCGGCTGTGCGGTGGTGGAAGTGGTGGCGCTGGTCATCTGGATCGGCTCCGGCAACATTGACCTGCGGTGGCGTGGCTCACCGCAGATCCAGGGTTGATCGGCACAGTGTGGATAACCCTCGCCGTTTCACCCGGTGGGGGCAGGCGCATGATCGCGAGCGCCATGGCCTGGGCGCGTGGCACAAGGCTGTCGACGACGAGATATTCCTCGGGGGTATGGGCATTGGCGCCGACGGGGCCTGTGGCGCAGATGGTTGGGCAACCAACAGAAGTCGTGAAGCCAGAATCGGCGCATCCCCCCGTGAATTCGCCTGCGATCTTCAGACCCGCGTCGGCTGCGGCGGCGACATAGCCTGCAAACAACTCCTCGCTGCCTTGCGGCTTCGTCAGCGGCAGGAATTCGCCGAGGATTTCGAGCTTTGCCGTCGTGCCGGGAACGGTTGGCGTGTCGATGATCTTGTTGATGGCTTCGAGGGCATAGGCTCGGTCCTCCGGCTTGACGTAGCGCAGGTCGATTCGGCCTTCGGCCAGAGGTGCGGTGGTGTTGACGGACTGGCCGCCATTGACGAGGCCGACGTTGACCGTGATGCCGCGCTTCAAGTCGGTCAGCGCGTGAAGGGCCACGATCTTGTGTGCGATCTCGCCGATGGCCGAGATGCCTTTTTCGAAGTTGCCGCCGGAGTGTGCGGCCTTGCCGAACACCTCCATCTTCATGAAGACGCCGCCCTTGCGCCCCGTCACGACATTGCCCGTGGGGCGGCCGGGCTCGGAATTGAAAACGCAGCGCGATTCGCGCGCGGTGCGCTCGATGACGGGGCGGCAGCCGGGTGAGGCAATTTCCTCGTCGGAGGTGATCAGGGCTGCCAGTGGGGCGGGGTTGCCGCCGAAGCGCTTGAAGGCTGCCAGGACGAATAGGTTGAGCACCAGGCCGCCCTTCATGTCGGCAACGCCGGGGCCGTAGGCCAGACCGTTGTCAATGCGGAATGGGCGCCGGCCGGCCTCGCCTTTCGGGAAGACGGTGTCGCGGTGCCCCATGAGCAGGACCGGTTTTTCATTCGTCGGCTGGTCGTCGAGGCGGACGTGAATGGCGTTGCCAACCGTTTCGAGTGGTTCAACCTTCACCAGCAGGTCCTGGGCTTCGCAAAAGCGCTGGAACCGCTCGCCAACGGCATCGACGCCGGCCTTGTCGTAGCTGCCGCTGTCGATGTTGACGACGTCTTCGAGCAGCTCGAGCATGGCCGGCTGCTGGGCGGCGAGCCAGTCGCAGACCTGCGCTTCGTTGGGCTTGAGGTTGGTGTCGGAGGCCATTGCGCGTCTCTCCCGGTTGCATGCTGTCGGCTTGCGCTGAGCCTAGCGCGAAGCAGCACCATGGGCGAGCCCCACGCGAACCCGTTTCCCGAGAGGGCGTGCCGGGCTCTTTTTGGGGGAATAAAGAGTTTTTCTTGCCGGCCGGAAATTGCTGAGAAAAATACTATATACTGCAGTTAGATGGCTCGGTCTTTCGATCCGTCGGAAGCCAACAGGAGACCACGAGCGATGAGTATTTTTGGTTCGATCATGTCCTCGATTTTCGGAACGTCTGCGCATGCCGAGACGGCGCCGGCTGCGCCGGGCACGCCGGGAGCCGTTGCATCAGCAGCGACGCCATCTGCTCCGGCTGCAACTGCAGGCGCAGCGGTCCCATCCGCCGGCACTCAGCCGACGGCCGCGCCGATGACAAAGGTCGACGTTGCCGCCGTCATGGATAAGCTTGCCGATGAGGCCGACGAGGATCTCGATTGGAAGCGGTCGATCGTCGATCTGATGAAGCTCTTGAAGCTGGACAGCAGCCTCAGCGCGCGTCGTGAACTGGCCGCAGAGCTGCACTACACCGGCGATACCAAGGACACCGCCACCATGAACGTGTGGCTGCACAAGCAGGTGATGACCAAGCTTGCCGAGAACGGCGGCGTGGTGCCGGCGGGACTTGGGCACTGATTGGTGTGACGTGACGTTGACTGCGGGAAGGTCGGGCCAAGCACATTGGACCGGCCTTTCTTTTTGACCGGGGGTATCAGGTGTCCGGTGAGAACGATGCGGGCTTCATGATTTTGTCTTCCTGCATCATGACCATGCCCTCCGTGGCGCCGAGGAATTTGGCCCAGTCGGGGTCAGCGTCGCGCGCCTGGCGCTTCTGCTCGAGGTCGGCAAGGTTCTCATATCGCCACAGGTGCACGACCTGATTGAGCGCACCGATCTGGCTCACGTAGTAGCCCATCAGGTTGAAGCCATGGCGCTTGCACACCGGCAGTGCCAGCGCTTCGAATTTTTCGAGATACGCTGGCGTCTTGCGGGGAACGAGCGTGTAGGTGCGAACGTCGACGATCATGGAATGGCTCCTTGGGCGAGGGGGTGGACCCTGGGCGATAGGTTGGGCGTCAAACATCAGTCATGCGAAATAGCGAGTGCGCCGTGGCCAAGCCAACTCAACACAAACTCTTGTCGCGTCCGCTTCAACGCGAGATGAGGCCTTGCAGCTTGGAGCCGTTCGGTCCGTAGAGGCTCCATATCGACTCGCAGAATGCAGCTTTCCCAATTACTTCGAACTTGGCTGCAAGCTTCTCAAGTTCATCGGAGACGGGTTTGCTTTGCAGGAACTGGGGATCGCCTACGCCGGCTACCAGTTTCTCGAACTGCCGATCGGCGATCACCATTTGACAGTGGCCCTCAGCCATCAACGCAGCAGCAATAGCTTCAAGCCCTGCAATACCTCCGTCCAGAATCCCGTCAATTTGTAGGTTGGGTTAGCATGGCCCGGCCGGTTCGGTTTTGCACGTGCGCCTGATCCATGCGTAACCCAAATGTTTGCGAGGGACGGTGTTGGGTTACGCGCGGGAAAGGCGTTGGGAGACACCTCGCCACCTCGCGGCCGACGCTAACCCAACCTACGGGATTGGCTCTTCAAGCCCCCCGTTGCCCTTTACCGAGCGCGTGGGCACCGGCGCCTTCGCCAGCGATCTTGCCGAACACGGCGCCCGAGGTAAGCCCCGTGCCACCGGGATAGTTGTGGTAGAAGAGCCCGCCCACCAACTCGCCAGCGGCATAAAGGCCGGGGATCGGGAAGCCGTCGGTGTGCTCGACCTCGCACTTGGTGGTGATCTTGAGACCTCCGAAGGTGAAGGTAAGGCCGCAGCCGACCTGGTAGGCCTCGAACGGCGGCTCGTCGAGCACGTTGGCCCAGTTGGTCTTGTTGACCGCAAGGCCACGCGTGCCGCGCCCGTCCTTGACTGCCGGGTTGAAGGGTACGTCGGTCATGACCGCGGCGTTGTAGGCCTTGAGTTCCTCGAGGCAGGCCTTGGCGTCGACGCCCTCGAGCTTCGTCACCAGCTCCTCGAGGGTGTTTGCCGACACCTTGGTGACGCGCTTGATGCGATATTCATCGCGCAGCAGCTGCAGCACCTTATTGTCGAAGATCTGCCAGGCCATCATGTCCGGCTGGTCTTTGATGACGTGGCCGTATTTGGCGTAGGTGTAATTGCGGAAATCGTAGCCCTCGTCGACGAAGCGCTTGCCGGTGGCATTGACCATGATGCCGAGCGGGTAGGAGTGCTTCTGGAAGTTGTCGCCGACGGTCAGATCACCGAAGGGGGGCGCGTTGAAGTCCCAGCCGACGGCGTGGCCCGAAGACCAATGGCCATGCGGCATGGCGCCGATGTCGAGGGCCATCTGGATGCCGCCGCCAGTGTTGAACTTGGTGCCACGCACCATGGCGAGCTCCCAGCCCGGCCCCATGTAACGGCAGCGCATTTCGGCGTTGGATTCAAAGCCGCCGCAGGCGAGCACCACAGCGCCGGCCTTGATGTCGAACTTCTTGCCCTGGTGGCGTGCGGTGACGCCGATGACGCGGCCGTCGTTGTCGGTGATCAGTGCGTGGCCGGCCGTCTCGTATCGGATGTCGACACCGTTCTTCTCGCAGATGGCGTGCTCGGAATCGATCAGGCCATGCCCGCCGCCCCAGGTCTCGACGCAAAGCCCGCCCCAGAACTTGAACTTGCCGTCCACCTTGAAGGCTTGCCGGCCCTGGCTCGTTTGGAACTTGACGCCGTGCTTCTTCCACCAGCGCCAGGTGTCGGTGGAGTTCTGCACGAGGATGTCGCACAGCTCCTGGTCGGTGCGGTAGCGCGTCATCCGGTACATGTCGTCGTAATACTGCTCCTCGGTGTAGGTGCCGAAGTCCATGTTGGCGAGTTCGGCCTCGGAGAGGTCGACGAGGGACACAACGTCATCGGGGCCGTTGAAGACGAGGCGCAGGGCGCCGGCCGTATAGGTGGAATTGCCGCCGCGTTCCTCTTTCGGTGCCGCCTCGAGCATGATGACCTGGGCGCCATTCTCGCGGGCGGCCATGGCGGCTGAACAGGCGGCATTGCCTGCGCCGACGACGACGACATCACATTCGTTGGTGGTGGCCATAGACAGTTCGCTCCTGGAAAGACTGCGCGCGTAGCGCGAAAGGTGGGATCTGCCGCTAATCTGGCGGATTGGCGGCAGAGTGCCAAGTGGTTTGCGGCCGGCCCGGTCAGTTACCCCATGCCAGGGCAGGGCCGGGCGTCCCTCATGACGGTTGGTCGATCAAAGTCGTGACTACAACTCACCGTCGCAAGTGTCCGTTGCCGGGGGCTGGCACAGCAGCTTGAGGAGGCCTTCAAACTTGGACCTCGAGCCTGGAGCCCACTGCGACTGGATCAAATGCGGTCCGACCGGCTGCGTCGTTGACCGGAAACGCGGTTTGGGGGACCTCAGGCCAACTGGCTGGCTACGGATTGCGCCGAGGTCCTGGCAGCTTGCTTGCCATCCATTTTGCCATGGCTGGGTGGTCAGGCTTCGGGGGAGGGCTGCCAGAGCGGCTTCGCAGCTGGCGCGGGTTTCGTAGCGGGTGGCTCGCAGTGTGGTGATCTCACATATGTCCGCTTCTGGCGCGCATAGCGACAGCGCGATCGCAAATCCTAAGCTCGACATCGCAATAAGCCTCAGTTGGAAAATCGTTCAATTTACAGGTCACGGAATAGTGGAAAATATTCCATGTCTTCGGCCCGCCTGTAAAGCCCGTAAGGCGGGCTGCAGGCGCCATTGGCTGGGCGCTGAAATTGCGCGCTGCAATAGCCAAGTCGGCGTCGGCGACGGTATGTCGAGGGTGCGATGGGGTCGGTGAGAGGGATCGGTGAGGCCGCTTGCGCGGCGGCCTCACGTCGCGTCAATCGTCAACCGCCGAGCTTGTCCTGCGTCTTGGTGTCGAAGTCGCTGGCGTCGTGGCGCTCGTGGAGCTGGCTCGAGGGTTCGCCTTGGATGCGGTTCACCATGCGGCCGCGCTTGACGGCGGGGCGGGCTGCAATGGCGTCCGTCCAGCGCTGCACGTTCTTGTACGTGCCCACATCGAGGAACTCGCCAGCGCCATAGAGCAGGCCCTTGGCGAGTGCGCCGTACCAGGGCCAGATCGCGATGTCGGCGATGGTGTATTCATCTCCCGCCATGAACTTGCGATCGGCAAGGTTGCGGTCGAGTACGTCGAGCTGGCGCTTGGTTTCCATGGCGAAGCGGTTGATCGGGTATTCCCACTTGGCGGGCGCATAGGCGTAGAAGTGGCCGAAGCCGCCACCGAGGTAGGGGGCGGAGCCCATCTGCCAGAACAGCCAGTTCAGTGTTTCGGTGCGCGCGGCGTGGTCCTTGGGCAGGAAGGCGCCGAATTTCTCAGCGAGATAGAGCAGGATGGCGCCGGATTCGAAGACGCGCTGGGGCTTGGCCGGGTTGGTGCGGTCGAGCAGCGCGGGAATTTTTGAATTGGGGTTGATCGCCACGAAGCCCGAGCCGAACTGGTCGCCTTCGCCGATGCGGATGAGCCAGGCGTCGTATTCCGCGCCCTTGTGACCGAGCGCCAGCAGCTCTTCCAGCATGACGGTGACTTTGACGCCGTTGGGGGTGCCCAGCGAATAGAGCTGCAGGGGGTGCTTGCCGACGGGCAGCTCCTTCTCCTGGGTGGCACCGGAAATCGGGCGATTGATGTTGGCGAAGCGGCCGCCGCTCTGCTTTTCCCAGGTCCACACCTTAGGCGGCGTGTAGTCGGATTGGTCGCTCATGATCGGAACTCCGGTTCGATTGATTGGCTGTCTTGGATTGCTGGCTCCTTCCAATGCCCGGAAACCGGTGGAATCGCAACTTGGGCGGCCTCTGCCGTCGTGGCGGGGCGGCGGTGTAGACCCCCGGCAAGGCATGTGCGAGCTTGTTCGACGACGATGGTCCGGCAGATGAACGGCTGAAGCACCTGGGGTTAGGAAACGGAATGACGGTTTTGAAGTTCTGGCAGGCAGCGGTGTTGGCTTTGTTGCTGGTGTCCTTGAACGGTCAAGCCGGATATGCGGGGCCAGGTGCGCTGGGCGCGCCCTTTGGGGTGCGCTCCGCTGGTCAGCAAGATTTGGTGCGGATCAGTGACAAAGGCAGCTGCCTCTTCCGCTGTCGCATCCGGCGCGAGGAGTGTGCGCAGGACAATGCCGCCGCGGGGCGGTCCGACGAAGTCTGTTGGAACACTTATGCGACCTGCCGCAATGCGTGCGGTGACTTCTCAGCGAGTGGGCAGGCTCAGCCCCTGCGCCAGCCCGCAAAGTGGCTCTCCCGCGGCAAGTGCTCCGCCCGTCGTCGAGACGCGAAATGCCGAGATGTGGCCGGTTGGCAAGTGGCCGGAAGGCATCGTTTACGATGGAGATGCGTTCTGGATAGCGGAGAGCGGGCAACGGCGGATTGCGCGGCTGGATGAACGCAATGGCGCGGTGACGAAGCGGATCGCGGTCGGGCGCTTGCCGGTCGACATGCTCGGCGCATCGCGCGGGCGCATCTTTGCCCTCGTCTATACGGATCGGCTCGTGTGGGAGCAGCCGCGGCGCGGCGCCGGGAAGAAGACTTGCGCGACTGCCCGATTATCCCGAGGGCATGGCGGGCGATAATGACACGCTGTGGATTCTCACGCATCCGGGCGGATCATCGGCTCAGACGCGCGTTTCGCGTGTGGTGCAGAGCAATGGTCGCGTGACCAACTCACAAATCTTCAGCAAGAACGGCTCTGCCATCGCCACTGCGCAAGGCAAAGTGTGGGTCGTTCATGGCGAGCGGGGTTCGGGTCTGGTTACGGTTCTCGATGCCGACAGCCTCTCCATCGATCAACAGTTGCCGCTCGACCGGTTCATGACCACGATCGCCGCGAATGAGCGGTCGGTTTATGTGGGCGGCGGCGAGTGGGACCGTTCGGGCATGGTGATAAAGCTGGATGCTGCGAGCGGCCGGGAACAGGCGCGCGTGGTCCTACCCGACCAATTTGTCGGTACGCTGCTGGCCGATGGCGGGGAGGTTCTGGCGATTGGCCGCAAGGGTCGCATCTGGCGCATGTCGTCGCGCGATCTGTCGATCCGCAGCGTGATCGATCTC
Organism: Hyphomicrobiaceae bacterium; assembly: GCA_041397705.1. Classification (GTDB taxonomy): domain Bacteria; phylum Pseudomonadota; class Alphaproteobacteria; order Rhizobiales; family Hyphomicrobiaceae. The sequence continues at coordinate 5,717 of JAWKWC010000001.1, read as the reverse complement.
AGTATCGGCCCGTTCGAGCCGCACAAGGCCGTTCGCGTCGGCGACAGGCTGGCGATCACCACGCATCGCGGCCAAGGTGAAAATGGTTCCGTGGTGGTGGTGTCAGGCATAGGCCGGGGGCTGCAGTGCCGGGTCGATCATCCGGCGGTCAGCAGGGCTTCAATCTGCCGCCGCATGGAGGTAGCGGACCGTCTTTCGATTGCACAGCGGCGCAGTCTGCGGCGGAGCGCGCGATCTGCAGCAACGCCACGCTGGCGCGCTTCGACCTGCAACTTTCCAGGGACTTCAATCTGGCGCTTGCCAATATCACGTTACCGGCGGTTGGCGGGACGGCCCGTGACGTCGAAATCTTTCGCAATGGGCAGAAGGCCTGGCTGGTGCGGCGCGATCAATGCGGCGGTGATGTCGCCTGTCTGGCCGCGCTCTATCAAGATCGGCTGCGGGATTTGAAAGAGGTCAACCAGCCCGAATAGGCCGAAGAGATCGCCAGGTTCTCGAGCCTTGATGGAGCGGGGGGCTGGCCGGCTCTCCGGCGGCCACAGCGATCGGTCTCGCGGGCGCGAGTGTGTGGTGGGCTGGCAATGGGTTGAAGGCACTGCTATTTCGGTGACGTCATCTCCTGTTGCGATGGACGGTACTTCGCGCCGTTCTGCCCGCCCAATCCCAGATCGGAAACCTTCCATGCCCGTCCAGCCGCTGTCCGGCATCCGCGTCATCGACCTTACCCGGGTTCTGTCTGGCCCGTTCGCGACCATGCTGTTGGCCGACATGGGTGCCGACGTGATCAAGGTCGAGACGGGAGGCGGCGACCCCGTGCGCCGGCAAGGTGACACGTCGCGTGGTATGAGCTGGTATTTCGCGTCCTTCAACCGCAACAAGCGCTCGATCGTGCTGGATTTGCGCAAGGACGATGGCAAGGGCGTGCTTGCGCGCCTGTTGGCTGAGGCGGATGTCCTGGTCGAAAACTTCCGGCCGGGTGTGCTTGGCGAAATGGGGTTTTCGCCTGAGCGGCTGCAGGCCATAAATCCACGGCTGGTGGTGGCTTCGATCAACGGCTACGGCTCGGTTGGGCCCTATGTCGATCGTCCCGCGTTCGATTTCATCGCGCAGGCGATGTCGGGCTTCATGGCGACAACAGGCGCGCCCGACGGTGAGCCGATGCGGGCAGCACCGCCGATCTCTGATCTCATTGCCGGGCTATACTGTGCCTATGGTGTGGTCAACGCGCTCAGGGCACGGGACCAGACGGGACGGGGGCAACGGGTCGAAGCGGCGATGGTGAATGGGATGGTGAGCCTGCTCGCCTATCTCTCGACAGAGTATTTCGCGACCGGGAAAGAGCCTGAACGCACCGGCAACGATCACCCGATCGCTTCGCCTTATGGCTTGTTCCACGCGCGCGACGGGGCCATTGCCATTGCGCCCGCGACGGCGGAGATCCTGGCGAAGTTCATGCGCGAATTGGGGCTGGAGAGCCATCTGGCGCGGCCCGAGCTGCAGACGGAGGCGCAGCGGCGCGCCGCGCGGGCTGAGCTCAACGGCCTGGTCAATGCGGCGCTGGGCGTGGAAACGCAGGACTATTGGATCACACGGCTCAACAAGGCCGGCGTGCCGGCCGGCAAAGTCCTTACCATCGCCGAGGTGTTCGCCGATCCGCAGATCGCCGCTCAGGACATGGCGATCGACGTCGAGCATCCCGGCAAAGGGGTGGTGCGCATGACGGGCTTTCCGGTCAAGCTCTCAGATACGCCCTGTGTCATCCGCCATCCGGCACCAGAGCTTGGTGCGGACGGGGCTGACATTCTTGCTGAAACCGGGTTCAGCGTAGACGATATTGCGACCTTGAGATCGGCTGGCATAGTCGGTTGACGGGCACGCCACTCAATTGGAGGATCAAAGCCCATGTCACACGCAAGCAAGCCGCCGGTCGCCATCGTCACGGGGGCTGGGTCCGGGATCGGGCGGGCGACGGCAGAGTTGCTGCTGGACAAGGGGTGGCATGTCGCATTCCTTGATCTCGACACGACGACACTCGCATCCGTTCTGGCAGATCATGGCGGCAAGCCCGGCGCGCGCTTCATCGCTGTCGACGTGGTTGACGAGGCTGGGGTCGCCAAGGCCGTCGGGGAAGCCGAATGCGCGCTGGGGCCAATCAAAGGCGTCGTAAATTCCGCCGGTATCGCTGCCAATAAACCGGTATTCGACACGTCTGCGGAGATGTTTCGCCGTATTCTGGATGTCAACGTGGTCGGCTCGTTCGTGGTGGGACGGGAGGCTGCGCGGCGTATGCAGGCGACCGGGGGCGGGGCAATTGTCAACATTGCCTCGATCTCTGGTATTCGCGGCTCCAAGGCGCGGGTGGCCTACGGCGCTTCCAAGGGCGCGGTCATCACGATGACGAAGGTGATGGCGACGGAGCTGGCCGAGTTTGGCATTCGGGTGAACGCCGTGGCGCCGGGGCCTGTCGAGACGGCCATGGTGCGCGCTCATCATACGGCCGAGGATCGTCTCCTCTACGGACGCTTCACACCCATGCGGCGCTATGCCGAGCCGCGCGAGATTGCGGCGGGTGCCCTCTTTTTGCTGGATGAAAGTCAATCGAGCTTCGTGACCGGGGAAATTCTGGCGGTGGACGGCGGTTACCGTGGGGCGGGCCTGGTGGGCGATGCCGGCTAGCAGCGAGATCGCACGTGCAGGGTCACGTTGCTGAAGACGTGAGCGTGTTCGCCCACGTCCCGCCCCAAGGCGATCGGAGCGCAGCGCATTGCGGTCGCTGCCCGATCAGCTTCGGCGAGCGTATCCGACAATTGCGTGAGATTGACCTTCCCGAGACAGGGGTTGCACTTCGTTCCGGACACATAGGTTACACTTTCGGCCCTTTGCGGAGGATGCAGGGGTGCCGTGGAAGGAGTGTAACGTGGAAGACGAGCGTCTTCGTTTCGTAGCGCGCCGCCTCGACGGCGAGAAGATGGCGGCCCTCTGCCGGGAGTTCGGCATCTCGCGAAAGACCGGCCACAAGATCTTCAACCGCTACAAGGAGACCGGGCTCGAGGGCCTCACAGACCGGTCGCGGCGCCCCTATCGCCAAGCCAATCAACTGCCCTTTCAGATCGAAAGCCTGATCGTCACGATCAAGCAGGACTATCCGGGATGGGGCGCGCCGAAGATCCGCGAGCGCTTGCGCCGCCTCTACCCCGACGTCCATACGCCCGCCATCTCGACCGTGCATGCCGTGCTCGATCGGAACGGCCTGGTGCCGCGTCGGCCGAAGCGGCGCCGCAACAAGGCCACCGGCACCGAGCGGCACCATGTCGAAGAGCCCAACCAGCTCTGGTGCGCCGACTACAAGGGCGAGTTCATGCTGGCCGACAGGCGCTACTGCTACCCGCTCACGATCACCGACTATGCCAGCCGCTATCTGATCGCCTGCGATGCCTTGCCCACCACCAAGGAGCGTTACGCCTTCACCGTGTTCGAGCGCGCCTTCAAGGACTTCGGCTTGCCCGACACGATCCGCACCGACAACGGCGTACCCTTCGCAAGCCCCAACAGCCTGTTCAATCTATCCAAGCTCTCGGTCTGGTGGCTGAGGCTCGGCATCAACATCGAGCGGATCGAGCCGGGATGCCCGCAGCAGAACGGCCGCCACGAGAGGATGCACTTGACCTTGAAGCAGGAAGCGACCCGGCCCGCAGGCGATAACTTCCTGCAGCAGCAGGACAAGTTCGACGCCTTCGTCGACCGCTTCAATCGCGAGCGGCCGCATCAGGGGCTCGATATGAAGATCCCAGCCGATCTCTATCGGCCCTCCGAGCGCGCCTATCGCGGCCTGCCGGATCTCGACTACCCCCTGCACGACCGCACCGTGACCATCACCACGTGCGGCCGAATCTGTATCGGAAAGCTCAAGGTCAACGTCAGTCAGGTCTTCGCTGGCCAAAGCGTTGGTATCAAAGAGGTCGCCGACCGCATCTGGCTGGTCAGCTTCATGCACTACGACCTCGGCTTCTTCGACGACGAAACCTGCCGCCTCGAGCCCGTTGCAAACCCCTTCGAGGTCCGCAATGTGTTACCCATGTCTCGGGAATAAACCGTAACCAATGTGTCCGGAACGGACCATGTGGGATTGGCGGAGGCGAGAGGATTCGAACCTCCGGAGCCAGTTTCCCAGCTCAACGATTTAGCAAACCGCCGCCTTAAGCCACTCGGCCACGCCTCCACACGACCAACCCTATAAGTGGGAGATGCGGCCAATGCAAGCCGGGAACCACCGCCCACGTGTCCGCACACGCCCGCCCAGCGGGCATGCACCGAGGCCATGGCGCCGCGGCCACACTGGCCGAGGCAGGCCGGCCAGCCAACCGGTAATGAGGAGACCGCCATCTCGCCCGTTGAAACGGCGGGAGGGACCCGACTCCAACACCCCTAGCTGAGCAGGCCCCGCTCTTTCAGGATAGCTTCGGCCACCTTGAAGGCCTCGATGGTTGCCGGGATGCCGCAGTAGGCCACCGTCTGGTAGAGGACTTCCTGGATCTCCTCCACCGTGCAGCCGTTGTTGATCGCCGAATTGACGTGCAGCTTCAACTCCTCCGGCTTGCCGAGCGCCGTCAGCATCGCCATGCACAGCATGCTTCGCACTTTGCGCTCGAGCCCGGGACGGGCCCAGATGTCACCAAACGCATAGGTCTCGGAAAAGCGCCGCAGCGGCCGGTTGAAATCGTTGGTCGAGGCATCGCGCCGTTCGAGGTACGCTTGGCCAATGACCTCGCCCAGGATCTCCCGGCCTTTTTTCCTCTGTTCTTCGCTGTCCATAGGTTCCTCACGCATACGATTCTGAAGTGGGCCGTCCGGTTAGCTCGTCCGTCGCTTTTCGACCAGGATGCCGGCGGCAGCGAGCTTCTCGATCTGCTCAGCTGTAAACCCGTTCTCGGCTAGAACCTCGCGCGCATGCGCGGAGAACTTGGGCGGCGCCGACTTGAGGCCGCCGGGCGTCCGCGACAGCCGCACAGGCGTGCCCATGCCCTTGTACCAATCCTTCTCGTAGATCATGCCGCGCGCCTTGGTGTGCTCGCTCTCTGCCACTTGACCCGTGTTGAGAACGGGGCCGCACGGCAAACCGGCCTTGAGCAATTCGAGCGCGAAGGCGACGCCGTCGACTTCGGCAAGCTTCTCGCCGATGATGGCATTGAGGGCGTCGCGATTGTTCTGCCGGTCGCCGTTGGTCTTGAAGCGTGGATCGTCGGCGATCTCCGGCCGGCCGAGCACCTCGGCGACCTTGCGGAACGCGCGATTGTTGCCGGCCCCGATCATCACCGGCACGGTCCGCGTCGGATACATGCCGTAGGGCACGAGATTGGCATGTTGGTTGCCGGTCAATTGCGGCACCTTGCCGGACAGGAAATAGTTCGGGAAATGCGGATGCATGAGTGACAGCGCCGAATCGTAGAGCGTCACCTCGATGGCCTGCCCCTCGCCCGACCGGTGACGGTCGTGGATAGCGAGCAGGATGCCGATCACGCAGTAAAGGCCCATCGAGATGTCGACCACGGGCAGACCGAGGCGCATCGGTCCGCTCTCCTGCGAGCCGTTGACGCTGTAGTGACCGGTCATCGCGCCGACGATGCCGTCATAGCCTGGAAACCCGCCGAGCGGGCCGTCATTGCCGAAGCCCGAAATCTTGCAGTAGATGAGTTTCGGAAACCTCTTCTTCAGCGTCT